>NZ_JBVHFK010000010.1:0-378524 GCF_055562375.1 Actinoplanes sp. NPDC019969
GACATCGGCGTCGACATCGAGGAACTGGACGCCGGGGACTACACCACGGTCGCCGGGCTGGTGCTGGCCCGCCTGGGGCACATCCCGACCGTGCCCGGCGAGACCGTCGCCATCGACGGCCACACCGCCGAGGTAGCCGAGATCACCGGCCGCGCCATCACGCGTTTGCGGATGCGCGTCCGCCCACCCGTCCCCGCTGACACCTAGGTCCCGTTCCAGCGTGTGGAGTTGGGGCGCGATAGACGGCCGGACTCCACACGCTGCGTGGGGTCGCCTGCCGGTGGCGGTCTGCCGGGGCCGGCGAAGCTCCGGCGTGTGGAGTTGGGGCGCGGAGGACGGCCGAACTCCACACGCTGTTGGGGTGACCTGGCGTTACTCGTACCTGTACCCGTACGCAAGAAAGGGTTTGATGTGGTTTTCAAGAAGATGCTGGGGGCTCTCGGCATCGGCGGGCCGAGTGTCGACACCGTGCTCAGCCAGCCGGGAGTGCAGCCGGGCGCGCCGCTGACCGGGCAGGTCAACCTGGTCGGTGGGGGTGCCGATGCGGAGATCGAGCACATCACGCTCAGCCTCGTCACCCGGATGGAGGTGGAGAGCGGCGGCGGGGAGCACCACGCCACTGGGGAGTTCCATCGGGTGACCGTCAGCGGGCCGCTGCGGCTGGGCGCCGGGCAGCATCTCGCGGTGCCGTTCCAGATCGTGGTGCCGTGGGAGACACCGATCACGGCGGTGCACGGGCGGCCGCTGCACGGGATGGTGATGGGAGTGCGGACCGAAGTGTCGATCGCGCGGGCCGTCGACAAGGGCGATCTCGATCCGGTGCAGGTGTATCCGCTGCCGGTGCAGCAACGGATCCTGGACGCGTTCGCGCAGCTGGGATTCGTGTTCAAGTCGGCGGATCTGGAATACGGGCAGATCGCGGGGGTGCACCAGACGTTGCCGTTCTATCAGGAGATCGAGTTCTTCCCGGCGCAGCAGTTCGGGCACGCGATCAACGAGGTCGAGCTGACGTTCGTGACGAGTCCGCACGCGGTCGAGGTGGTTCTGGAGTTCGACAAGCGGGGCGGTGGGCACGACAGCTATGCCCGGCACACCGTGTCACATGCCGACGCGGACGGTGTGGACTGGGTCATGGTGGTCAGCGGCTGGGTCAGCAAGGCGGTCGAGCACCGGCAGGCGGCGCCCGGCTACGGCCACCCGGGATACGGGCAGCCGCATGAATATCACGGGCAGTACCAGGATCACCACGGTGGGCGGGGTGGGTCCGGGATGGGCGGGATGCTGATGGGGGTGGCCGGTGGTCTCGCCGCCGGGTACGTGGCGAGCGAGATCATGGACGAGGTGTTCGAGGGCGAGGAGGAGTCCGAGGACTGACCGGCCCGCCGGGTTGCGGTTCGCCCGGTAGGTGGGTAGAGATGCCGGAATGAGGAAGACTGCGCGCGGTGTGGTGGCCGGAACCCTGGTGCTGGCTCTGACAGCCTGTTCGGCGGAGGAGCCGGAGAGCCCGTCGGCGCCCGGCTCACCCGCCGCGGCGCAGACGTCCGAGCCCACGCCGGCCGATCTCACCGCCACCACCGTGCGGGCGCTCGCCGGGACCGATGACGAGCCCTTCGACCGGGAACGGCGGCTGCGGGCGCCCGCCGGGTGGACGGTCACCGTGTGGGCGCGGGTGCCGACGGCGCGGCTGCTGGCCTGGACGCCGGACAAGCGGCTGCTGGTGTCCCGGCCCAAACACGGCGACGTGATCGAGCTGACGCCGGGAGCGGCGGACGCGGCGCCGCGGCAGCGGACCCTGCTCACCGGGCTGAACCAGCCGCACGGGCTCGCATTCAAGGGCGACACGCTGTACGTGGCCGAAAGCGATCAGGTCAACGCGTACACGTACCGGAACGGGGCCGTCTCCGGCCGGAAGGTCGTGGTCGGTGGGCTGCCCGACGACAAGAGCCCGGAGCTGCGCGGCGCCTACTCGCACGCCCTCAAGAGCGTGGCGATCGGCGAGGACGGGTCGATCTACGTCTCGGTCGGGTCCACCGGCAACATCTCCGCGGAGGACCGGGACGCCGACCCGCAGCGGGCCACCATCCTGAAGGCGCCGCCCGGCGGGGGCGAGCCGGCGGTGTACGCGCGGGGCGTGCGCAACGGCACCGGGCTGGCGATCGACCCGGACGGGGCGGTGTGGACGGCGGTCAACCACCGGGACAACATCGAGTACCCGCACGACCGGGACTACGACGGCGACGGGGACAGCGACCAGGGGAAGGTGCTGCAGTCGTACGTCAACGACCACCCGATGGAGCAGTTGGCCCGGCTCACCGAGGGGCGGGAGCTCGGCTGGCCGTACTGCAACTCCGAACCCGACCTGTCACCCGGCGACCAGGACTCGAAGCTCAGTTACACGCAGCGGCCGTTCGTCCGGGACTTCCAGACCAACGCCGACGGCTCGAAACTCGACTGCGCCAAGCTTCCCCCGGTCGAGCAGGGCATGGGCGCGCACTCGGCGCCGCTCGGCCTGAGCTTCGTGGCCGCGCCGGGGCTGCCGTCCGGGTACGGCCCCGGCGCGCTGGTCGGCGTGCACGGCTCGTGGAACCGCAAGCCGCCGCGCGCCCCGGAGGTCTCCTTCTACGCCTGGAAGAACGGCACGCTCGGCCCGCAGCAGACCCTGCTCACCGGCTTCCAGGACGAGGACGGCTCCCGCTGGGGCCGCCCGGTGATGGCGGTGCTCGGACCGGACGGGGCGATCTACGTCAGTGACGACGCGGCCGGCGCGATCTACCGGGTGACGTCAGGACCAGGGAAGAGCTGACCGGGTACGCCAATACTGCTCGCTCGGCTCGGCCAGCTGGTCAAGATCGCCAGCGTGCAGCGTGCACGTGGCCGCGCGCAGGTTGGAGGCCAGCTGCGCCGTGGTCGCGGCGCCGGACAGCACGATCGACGCCCACGGCTGCCGCAGGGCCGCGGCGAGGGCGGTGACGTCCGGGTCCGGGCCGAGGTCGGTGCGGGCGGCCAGGCGGCCGTTGGCCAGGGCCTCCTTGACGATCACGGTACGGCCGGACGCGTGCGCCTCGGCCAGGGCCGGCCCGGCGCTCGGCTCGAGAAGGTTCCAGGTGCTCTGCACGCTGCGGAACAGCGGCTGCCCGCCGACCTCGATCGCGCACGCGGCGCGGATCGTGTCGGCCTGGGCCGGGCCGCTGGTCGAGAACCCGACGACGGCGCCCTGGTCGGCCAGCCTGCGGTGCAGGTCCTTGTCGGTCAGGGCCGGGCTGTCCGGGGTGACCGAGTGGATCTGGTACAGCGCGAGCCGGTCGCCGAGCAGCGCCCGGGTCTCGCCGATCTGCCGGTCGAAGGTGGCGGCGCTGTGGTCCTTCACCTCGTGCACGTCGGCCGTGACCTGCCAATTCGCTGTGTACGTGTAACCCCACTTGCTGCCCACGACCGCGTCGTCGTGCCCCGGCAGCCAGCTCGCCAGGAACTCCTCGGCCCTGCCGTAGGAGCGTGCCACGTCGAAATAGCGGACTCCGGCCGCGTACGCCGCGTCAAGAAGCGTGTGGGCCCGCAACCGCAACTCGTCCGCACTGCGTGAGGCCGGCAGATCCCGGTCCCGGCCGAGGGTGATGTAGCCGGGCCGGCCGACCGCCGCCAGGCCCAGACCGATCCGGGCGATGCCGCGCAACGATTCCACGCCGCTATTTAACCCTGTCGCCGGTGACGGTCCTGTCGAGGCTGGTGCGCAGCAGGATCGGCGGGAGCAGGACGGCCGCGACCACGCCGAGCAGGGCGATCGCGGCGGAGATGGCGAAGACGTGGCCGGTGGCGTCGCCGTACGAGGCGCCCGCCGCGACCTGCCGGGCCAGGATCGCGCCCAGGACCGCCACCCCGATCGTGCCGCCCATCGACCGGAAGAACGAGACGGTGGCGCTGGCCGCGCCGATGTCGGCCTGCGCGACGGTGTTCTGCACGGCGAGCACGAAGTTCTGCAGGGTCAGGCCGATCCCGATGCCGACCAGGGCCATCGCCGCGCCGATCAGGGTCAGCGAGGTGCGCTCGGCGAGCAGGCCCAGGACGCCGAACCCGGCGGTCAGGCTGACCGCGCCGGTCACCAGGAACGGTTTCAGCCGGCCGCTGCGGCTGAGCAGGTGCCCGCCGAGGGTCGAGGAGACCAGGATGCCGGCCATCATCGGGATCGTCAGCAGACCCGCCTCGGTGGCCGTGTGGTCGCGGCTGACCTGGAAGTACTGGGTCAGGAAGACGGTCGCGCCGTACATCGCGGTGCCGGCGGCGAGACTGCCGAGGATCGCCAGCGCGGTGATCCGCTGCCGGATGATCCTCGGCGGCACCACCGGCTCGGCGGCGCGCAGCTCCACCCACGTCGCGAGCGCCAGCAGCACCAGGCCGCTGCCGGCCATCGCCGCGGTCTGCCAGGACGGCCAGGCGAACGCGCCGCCGGCGAACGACACCCAGATCAGCAGCAGGCTGACCCCGCCGGTGATCAGCGTGGCGCCCCAGTAGTCGATCCTCACACCGTCCCGGCGGGCCACCGGCAGCCGCAGCGTCGACTGCAGCAGGATCAGAGCCAGGATCGCGAACGGTACGCCCACGAAGAAGCACCACCGCCACCCCAGCCACGGCGTGTCCACGATGAACCCGCCGAGCAGCGGGCCGCCGATCGTGGAGACCGCCGTGACCCCGGACAGGTAACCGGAGTACCGGCCGAGCTCCCGGGGCGGGATCAGCGCCGCGATCGCGATCGTGACCAGCGGCTGCAAGCCACCGACCCCGACACCCTGCAGCGCGCGGGCGGCGATCAGCTGGCCGGCGTCCTGGGCGAGCCCGCAGGCGACCGACCCGGCGACGAACACCAGCGTGGCGATCTGGATCAGCGCCTTCTTGCTGTACAGGTCGGCGAGCTTGCCCCAGATCGGGGTGGCGGCGGTCGCGGCCAGCAGGGTCGCGGTGACCACCCAGGTGTACTGCGTGGCCGATCCGCCCAGGTCACCGAGCATGCGGGGCAGCGCGGTGGAGACGACGGTGCTGGCCAGCGTGGACACGAACAGGGCCAGCAGCAGCCCGGTGAGGGCCTCGAGGATCTGCCGGCGTCCGGAAGCGGTCATCCGGACATTCAAGCACCTGACTTAATCAGCGCTCCGGTGGCGGCATGGGGTTCGCGGTTCGTGGGCAGTCGGGTCGAGCCGGCTGAGGAGCGCCTTGGCGTCGCTGGTGATCAACAAGGTGTAGTCATAGTCCGCGTTGATGGCCTCAGATGCTTGCTGCAAGCCAGGGCTCTCCAGCTGTGTTCGTGCGCGCTTCTGCCCGAGAGCAGGGCTCCGCTCCCATGCCCGTTGGCGTGCGAGGGCTACCGGCCCGAGGGTGTCAGCTCCGCCAGGTACCGAGCGCCCGTGCGAGCCGGTCGTTCTGCTCGCGGGTGATTCCTTGTGCCAGCCGGATCCCGCACCGGGGACTGGAGGCGGCATCGGACACCAGAATGCCGTCGAAGATTTCGTCGCTGCCGTTGACGCTGGTGGGAATCGGCATGACCCATCGGGCGGCCGGGAACATCGGGTGATCCAGCATCTGTCTCGCCAGGTGCTCCGTTTCGCCGGCCGGGACCTTCGCCCACTGCAAGGCGTCGGCGACCACATCGATGGCGTCGGCCGGGGTGTCCTGGTCGCCCAGTGCCGGCAGCAGGAGCAGGACTCGGGCGTGGGGATCGTGGATTCCCGGTGCTCCAGGGTCCGGTGTGTGGGCGATGTGGAGGAGTTCCCGCCACGCCAGGCCGGGGCCTGCGTCGTGACCGTCCATCTGCCGCGATCCGGGCGACGGCGGGTGGCGCGCAAGTCGCGACCTATGCTCGCGCCGCCGCCTGGCCACGCCCCTCGCGGTAAGGGCAGCGCCGGCATAGAACATCAGCCGAGTCCTCCCCCGGGCAGGCCCGTCGTGGAGGATGATGGGCGGGTGCGGGTCCTGTTCGATGACGAAGTGGCCGTGGCGTTCCATCTCTTCTCGTTCGAGAGCGATGTCGGCGACAGCGAGGACGAGGACGAGCCTGAGGACCTGGACAGCCGTGCTGGTCAGGCGAACGGCCTCTGCGGCGCGGCGATCCCCGGAGTGCTCCGATTCACCACCGGCCTGCACACCGGCGACGTACCGGTGCGTATCGAGGTGCACGAAAGCGAGCCCGAGGTCGATCCGGTCTGGCAAGAGGTCGTCGAGGCCTCGTTCAGGCCGCGGGCTTCCGGCGTCTACATCGGCATTTGGGCGGACGCGCCGGTGCCGCTGGCCGGCCTGGAGGTCGGTGACTACCGGGTGCGCTTCTGCGGTCTCGGCTTCGACAACGAGGGCGATGGAATCACCGATCCTCCGGAGCGCTATTCGATCCAGTTCTGGCCGGCGTTCCCCGCGCCTGACGTTGTCGTGCGGCAGACGAGCAGTGTGGCTGCGTACTGGCATCAGGTCGCACAGCGGAAGCCGGCACCGCCAACCGCGGAGGAACGAGCTGCCGCCCGGCAACGCGCACGCGCCGAAAAGGAGCGTCGGCGCCGCGAAGAGAAGGAACAACTCCGCCGGGCGGACGAGGCCCGCTATTGGGGTGGCCGTGCTCCCGACAACGACCGCCTGCGCGCCGTCGCGCCGCGCGCCGCCGGCCTGGCGCGTATCGACCGAGATCTGGTCGACGAGATCGCTGCGGCAGACCCCGCCGCGCAGCGAGCCATGGCGGCGTGGGCGGCGAGAGAAACGTGCCGAAGAGCGGGAATGGCCGGGCTGGACTGGGTTGCTGAGGCGCTCGACGCCCTGGACCGGGGCGACCCTCCGCCGGCATCGTTCGCCACCTTCGACGCCGCGTTCGCCCGATGGCAGGGTGTAACGCCCGAGGAGATCACCCACCACGCCGTTGCGAGCATGGGCGCCCGCCGTGAACGGCCAAGGATTCCACCCGAGGTGCTGGCGATCCACGCGGTCGTCTTCGCGAGGGAGGACAACCTCCTGGAAGCGGCTGTCGACACGGTGAAGACAGCGGCGGAGGTCATCCCCGGCGAAAGGGCGGCGGTGATCGCCGCGTTCCGGGCCAGGTTCGCACTGCCACAGCCCGGCCTGTCGTGATGATGATGATCCGATCCCGGCTCTTACCGCGGGCCTCGCCGGCCGATCGCCGCGAGTGCGAAAGCTTCGCACCCATCGGACTCCTCGTCTCCGGCGGGGATGATCACGCGGACTACGGCTGACGGCCCTCACACGGTGCGGACGGTGATGTAGGTGATGCCGCGGACCGGGACGTGGGTGGTGCCGTACTGGTCGGTGAAGGTGAGGACGGCGTTCGGGTCGCTGAGCTGGGCGACGACGTGGTCGGCGGTGGCGGCGTCGACCTGGAAGTCGCGGTACTTGTCGGCGCCGACGAAACGGACGCGGATGGTGGTCACCGGGGACTCCTTTCCGGCGCGGGCAGCGCGGCTCTCCCCAGTGTGTTCCGGGGCGCGGGCCACGTACCACAATGGGATCGTGAAAAGGGAGACCGTGCGCCGCGTGACGGTGCTGCTCGCCGCGGTGCTCGCGCTCTGGATCGTGATCGGGGTGGCCGGCGCGCTCGGCACCGGGCTGTGGTGGCTGATCGCTGCCGTGCCGATGACGGCGTTCGTGGCGGCGCCGTTCCTGCTGTACCGGATCAGCGCCGGGCGGACCTGGCCGACCTGGGTGGCGTTCGTGCCGGTGCTGGCGCTGCTGATGACGGCGCTCGCGGTGCCCGGCGATTGGTACATGCGCTACGAGGGCACGCCGGTCGCCGGCACCGTCGCGTTCGCCGAGTGCGTGGAGAACGAGGACGGTAGCTGCCTCTACAGCTACGAGCTGCGCGACGACGCCGGGGGTGCGCTGGCCGGGGACTTCCGGGACAGCGTGGGGTACGAGGCCGGCACGCGCCTGGAGGTGATCACCGACCCGCGCGGGATCTTCGGGCCGCGGCTCGCCGCCGACGTGCGCAGCCGGGTCTTCGACGTGGTCACGCTGATCGCCTTCGGGTGCCTCGTCGCGATCGCGCTCGTGGCCGGCGTGATCGGGGATCGGCGGCGGGCCCGTTCGTAACGGCGGCCCTGTTTATTGGGCGGTTCATACGCCGTGGATCGCGTAATCTCCGGCGGATGAGCGAGATCGTCACCTATCTCGAAATGACAGCTCGTGATCAACTTGTTCCCGTTGATCCGGTGCCCGGGCTCGCGCTCGAACCCCTCGACCGGGAATCCCCGCTGGTGGTTGATCTGCAGGTCAGGATCGGTGCCCCGTACGGCTGGAAATGCGCGACCCGCACCGTCGGCGAGTGGGTCACCTGGTTCGCGGAACGGCCGGACCGGCTGTTCTGGCTGTTGTCGTTCGAGGGCGTGCCGGCCGGGCTGGTCGCCTACGACCGGCACCCCGGCCACGAGGTGGAGATCGAGACGTTCGGCCTGGTGCCGGACTTCGTCGGCAAGCGCCTCGGCGGGTACGCGCTGACCCTCGCCGTCGAACGGGCCTGGGACCTGGCGCCCGGCGTACGGCGGATCTGGCTCCACACGTCGACCCAGGACCACCCGAACGCCCTGCCCAACTACCGGCGCCGCGGCCTCCGCCCGTTCCGGACCGTACCGGAGTGAGCCGCATGCCCACCCCCGCACCGATCTTCGTCGCCGGCACCGGCCGATCCGGAACGTCGCAGCTCGCCACCGTCATCGGCGAGCACCCGCTGATCCACCGGATCCCGATGGAAACCCGTTTCCTCGTCGATCCGGGCGGCGTCCGGGACCTGGCGGACGCGCTCACGTCCCGCTACGACCCGTTCGTGGGCGGTGACGCGCTGCGGCGGTTGCACGACTTCGTGACGGTACGGCTGGCGAGCCACCGGGACGACCGTGGGCGTACCGTCCCCGAGGTCCTCGGCGAACAGCGCTACCGCACGGCGTGGGACGACCTGTGGCCGCAACTCGTCGCGTGCGCGTTCGACGAACCGGTGACCGCGACCGGGCTGTTCGAGCCCCGGACCCGGCGGCGGGTGCTGGCCGGGCACTTCAGCGACCGCAGCGAACTGATCACCATCCTGCGGCACACCGTCGGGACGCTGTTCGCCGGCGCGGCAGCCGACGCGGGCAAGCCGGTCTGGTGCGAGAAGACCCCGTACAACCTGCTCTATCTGAATTTTCTCTGGGAGCTCTTCCCGGAGGCGACGATCGTGCACGTCAAGCGGCATCCGCTCGCCGTGGTCGCCTCGCACGTCGAGCAGCCCTGGGCGCCGCCCACGGTCGAGGGCGTGCTCGCCTGGCTGCAGCCCGTCTACCAGCGGTGGCTGGCGTGGAAGGCCACCGCCGATCTGACCGGGCGGCGGTACATCGAGGTGAAGGCCGAGGATCTGGCCGCCGACTGGCCCGCGCAGCGCCGCGACCTGTTCCACCGGCTGGGCGTCGACGACGTCGTGACCGCCGCCACCTTCGACGCGCGCCGGCTGCACCACCGCGACCATCGGTTCGGCCCGGACGCCCATGCCGCCCTCGCGGATGTCATCGCCGCGATGGGTTACGCGTAAAAGCGGTTGCCGGTGCTGGTTATCGTGCGTGGTGATCAACAAGCGGTGAGTATCGGAGTGGCCAGCAGCATGAACGTCGGTTTGTCGGGGCCGGATCAGGCCGGCACGTTGCGGGCGGTGATGCGACGGGTGATGCCGGAGGGCTCGCCCATTCAACTCGTCATCGACAGCGAGCACGTCGACCCGGGCCCGGACCTGGTCGAGCGGATGCTGACGAGTGGCCGGCACGCCATGGCCGTGTGGCCGGGCGAGGACGTCTTCACCGTGAACGTCCCGGAGGCGATCGTCCGGTTCTGCGCCCCGCTGGAGCCGGACTTCCGGCCGATGCTCGACAGGTTGAGCCAGGTGCCGTTCGAGCTGGCCTCCTTCGCGTCGATCCACGGCGACTTCTCCCGCTGGCGGTACCCGTACGAGCCCGGCGGTTTCGGTGATCTGCACTATGCGCACGGGTGGATGTGCGCTTTCCAGGGCGACGGGCACCGGCGGCTGGTGTCGCGCCGGTGGCTGGACTTCGGTCCCTGGCGGGTGCTGCGTGCGGCGAACGACACGACGTTCGTGCAGTTCCATGACCTCGCGGCGGATTTCGGGACCGCGGTGGAGCAGGCGCGGGCCGGTCATCGACTGCTGACGGACGAGAGCCCCGTCGGTGGCTTCATCGGGGAGAAGCACATCGCGCGCCATGAGCTGCGGGGTGTGTACGACGAGGAGACCGCGACGTTGCGAGTGACCGTTCACGGACGGGAGGTGTCGAAGGGCGAGATGCGCGACGCCTGCGCCGCCCGTCTCGACGGCCCGATCAAGCGAGTGGCGTACGTGTTCACCGATCCCGCCGCGGCCGAAGCACACCTGCACGATCTGTGGTTGCGAGAGCTGGAGTGCTGGACCATCGACAGGGGTGCCGAGGTACGCCTCGACGACCGTTATCACCCGGTCCCGGTCGTTCCGGAGTGGGTCGAAGCGGTCGAGGCGCGCCCGGGAGACTGATGGGATGTCGAGCCACACCGCGCTGGTGATCCTGGAGTACGTCGGTCTGTTCGTGTTCGCCACCTCCGGGGCGCTGACCGCCATCCAGAAAGGGTTCGACGCCGTCGGGATCCTGATCCTCGCCGAGGTGACCGCGCTCGGCGGCGGGGTCGTCCGGGATCTGATCATCGACGCGCCGCCGGCCGCGTTCCAGCAGGTCGGGTACCTGCTGGTGCCGGTGGCGGCGGCGACCGTGGCGTTCTTCGCGCATCCGGTGGTGGAGCGGCTGAACTTCGGGGTGCTGCTGTTCGACGCGGCCGGCCTCGGCCTGTTCACGGTGACCGGCACGCTGAAGGCGCTCGACCACGGCCTCGGCCCGGTGCAGTCGGCGGTGCTCGGCGTGACGACCGGGGTCGGTGGCGGGCTGCTGCGCGACATCATCGCCCGGCAGACCCCGGCGCTGGTGCAGGTGGAGACCGATCTGTACGCCATCCCCGCCATGATCGGCGCGGCCGCTGTCACCGTCGCGCACCGTCTCGACCTGCCGATGGCGGCCGCCGCCCCGACCGCGGCGGCGTTCATCGTCGCGTTCCGGGTAATCGCCATGATCCGGCACTGGACGGCCCCGCAGGCCTGGCAGCGCAAGGGCCGGTAGACCCGGCCGATGGGGCCGATATGCTCTCGGCGTGCCACACGAAGACGGGCGCCGGCCGGCCGGTGCGCTGGAAGCCGAGGTGCTCCGTGTGCTCGTGTCGGCTGCGGAGCCGCTGAACCCCCGTGACGTGCTGGAGCGCCTGTCGGCGCCGCTGTCGTACAGCACCGTGGTCACGATTCTGACCAGGATGTACGACAAGTCGATGGTGGCCCGGTTCAAGGACGGCCGCAGTTTCCGCTACGCCCCGCTCACCGACGAGTCGTCGGTCGTGGCCGAGCGGATGAGCGCCGCCCTCGGCACCGTCCCGGATCGGGCGACGGTGCTGCGCCGGTTCGTGGCCGGGCTGCAGCCCGGCGACGAGGAACTGCTGCGCCGGTTGCTGAACGACGACCAGAACTAGAGCGTGTGGAGTTCGGCCGCTATGCGCCCTGAATCCACACGCGCCAGCGGTGTGTCGGGTTAGGGCGCGCATAGCGCCCTGACCCCACACGCGGTCGGGGTCAAGCGGCGGCGGCCAGCAGCTCGCCCAGGTCGATCACGCACTCGGCGGTCCAGACCAGGGCGAACGCGGCGATGCCGGCGGGGATCGCGAGCAACGGCAGGGGTACGGCGCGGCGTGGGGTGAGCAGGGACGCGACCCGGCGGGGGACGGTTCCGGCGCGGCTCAGGTCGGTACGGGACGGGGCGACCCGCAGCCGGCCGGCCCGGTGGGTGTGTTCGGAGACGAGCGCTGCCGTGCCGATGGCGTGCGCGACGGTGCGGCGGTCGGCGACCTCGGTGGCGGCGCGTTCGTCTGCGGCGCGTTCGACCAGGTGGTCGAAGGGGCGGACGAGCAGGCGGAACGCCGGGTGCACGGCGGCCGACAGGTGCACCAGCAGAACCATCAGGTGGTGGCGTGAGCTGAGGTGGGCACGCTCGTGGGCGAGCAGCGCCGCGAACCGCTGCTCGTCGAGGGCGGCGCGCATGCCGGTGGTGACGACGATCCGGCCGCCCGCGCCGGGCACGGCGAACGCCTCGGCCCGGTCGTCGTCGACGGTGACGATGCCGTCGGTGGCGGTCAGGGCGGTGAACCGGCGGGCGTAGGCGCTGTCCCGGCGGTGGGTGCGCACGACATGGGCGATCCCGGTCACGGCGGCGATCAGCAGGGCGAGCGACAGCCAGGACACCCAGGGCTCGGCGGCGGTGTCGGCGCGCACGTACGCGTCGGAGATGCCCAGCGCCGCGCCGGTGAACGGCAGTTCGGCGACCGCTTTCAGGGCGAACGCGCCGAGCGTGAGCAGGACCGCGGCCGCCGTGCCGGCCAGCGACGTGACCAGGAACACCACCGCTGTCTCGGGGCGCAGCCGGTCGGCGAGAACGCGGATCGCCAGGGCGATCAGAACTGGGCAGATCAGGATCTCCCAGAGGAAATGGTCGAACATCGCGGGCTCCTCGCGGGTGGACCCGCAGTGTCCCACACGGGAGGGGGGACCCTGGACAGTCAGGCAAGCCTTGCCTAATCTACAGTCTGTAGTAGATAGCTTAGGCAAGCCTAATGAAGTGGGGAACATGCTCGCCACCTACCTCATCGGCCTCCGGGAGGGGCTCGAGGCCACCCTGGTGGTCAGCATCCTGGTGGCCTTCCTGGTCAAGGCCGGCCGCACCGACCGCCTGCCGCAGGTCTGGGCCGGTGTCGGCGCCGCCGTCGCGCTGTCGGTCGGGTTCGGGTGGCTGCTCAGCTACACGTCCACGACGCTGCTGCGCGACTACGACCAGCGGGAGCTGTTCGAGGCGGTGACCTCCATCCTGGCCGTCGTCTTCGTCACCGCGATGATCTTCTGGATGCGCAAGGCCGCCCGCTCGATCGCCGGTGACCTGCGCGGCAAGCTCGCCGACGCGCTCACCGTCGGGTCGATCGCGGTCGCCGGAATGGCGTTCCTCGCCGTCGTCCGGGAGGGCCTGGAGACGTCGCTGATCTTCTACTCCGCGGTCCAGGGCGCCGAGGTCAACGGCGGCCCGCTGTGGTCGCTGCTGGGCGGCATCGTCACGGCGATCCTCATCGGGTTCCTGATGTACGCGACCGCCGTACGCATCAATCTCACGGTCTTCTTCACCGTGACCGGCGTGCTGCTGATCCTGGTGGCCGCCGGAATCCTCAAGTACGGCGTCCACGACCTGCAGGAGTCCGGGGTCCTGCCGGGTCTGAACACCCTGGCGTACGACGTCAGCGGCACCCTCGACCCGTCCGCCTGGTACACCGCGCTGCTCACCGGCATGGTCAACATCACGCCGACCGCCAGCGTCCTGGAGACGATCGCGTGGTGCGCGTACGCCGTACCCGTACTCCTGCTCTTTCTCAACAATGGCAACCGCAACACAAGGAGAGACCGTGCGTCCGACGAACCTGCTCGTCCTGCTGACCCTGGGGTCGCTCGCCGCCTGTAGTTCCGGTGGCTCCGGCACCGAGCAGGCCGCCGGCGGACCGATCGCGGTCAAGGCCACCGACAGCAGCTGCGAAGTCGCCAAGACCCAGGTGGATGCCGGGACCAGCGTCTTCGCCATCACCAACGGCGGGCAGAAGGTCACCGAGTTCTACGTGTACGCATCCGGCGACCGGGTGATGGCCGAGGTCGAGAACATCGCGCCAGGGCTGTCCCGGAACCTGCACGTCGAGCTGCCGGCCGGCACCTACGAGACCGCCTGCAAGCCCGGCATGATCGGCAAGGGCATCCGCGGCCGGCTCACCGTCTCGGGTTCGGCCGCGCCGCTGACCGACGACGCGGCGCTGCTCGCGGCCACCGACAGCTACTCGCGGTACGTCAAGAGCCAGACCGCCGCCCTGGAGGAGAAGACCGGCGAATTCGTCGCGGCGGTCAAGGCCGGGGACGCGGCGAAGGCGAAGGCGCTGTACCCGGTGGCGCGCACCTACTGGGAGCGGATCGAGCCGGTCGCGGAGATCTTCGGCGACCTCGACCCGCGGATCGACGGCCGCGAGGAGGTCACCGAGGAGGGCCTCAAGTTCGGTGGCTTCCACAAGATCGAGCAGGACCTGTGGCAGAAGAACGACATCGCGAAGTCCGGCCCGGTCGCCGACCAGTTGATGGCCGACATCAAGGAGATCGTGGCCAAGGCGAACGCCGAGAAGCTGTCCCCGCTGCAGCTCGCGAACGGCGCGAAGGCGCTGCTCGACGAGGTCGCCTCCGGCAAGATCACCGGCGAGGAGGACCGCTACTCGCACACCGACCTGTGGGACTTCAACGCCAACATCGACGGCTCGAAGGCGGCCATCGCGTCGCTGCGGCCGGTCCTCGAGGAGCGTGACCCGGAGCTGGTGAAGACCCTGGACACCGAGTTCGCCAACGTGGACACGGCGCTCGGCAAGCACCGGGCCGGCGACGGCTGGAAGCTGCACACCGACCTGTCGCAGACCGACCTCAAGGAGCTCACGGACGCGATCAACGCGCTCGCCGAGCCGATCAGCCGGGTGGCGGCGGTCGTCGCCAAGAAGGCATGATCAGCCGGCGCCGCGCCCTCGCCCTCGGTGGTGTGGGCGCGGCCGGGCTCACCGGCGCTCTGTTGATGAGCCGAGGGGAATCGGAGGCCGCCACCGACGCCGTCGCTTTCCAGGGACCGCATCAGGCAGGCATCGTCACCCCCGCGCAGGACCGGCTGCACTTCGTCGCGTTCGACGTGGTCACCAAGGACCGGGCGAAGCTGGTCCGCACCCTGCGGGAGTGGACGGCGGCCGCGGCCCGGATGACCGCGGGCCTCGACGCCGGTGAGATCGGCGCGGTCAACGGCATCCCGGAGGCGCCGCCGGACGACACCGGCGAGGCGATCGGTCTGGGCGCCTCCGCGCTGACCATCACCATCGGGTTCGGTCCCACCCTGTTCCGGGACGCCAGCGGCAAGGACCGCTTCGGGATCGCCGGCAAGCGGCCGGCCGCGCTCGAGCCACTGCCGAAGTTCACCGGCGACACCCTCGACGACGCGATCTCCGGCGGCGACATCGCGATCCAGGCCTGCGCCAACGATCCGCAGGTCGCGGTCCACGCGATCCGGAACCTGGCGCGGATCGGGATGGGCACGGTCAGCGTCCGGTGGTCACAGCTCGGGTTCGGGCGTACGTCGTCGACAGCGACCGGGCAGGCCACCCCGCGCAACCTGTTCGGGTTCAAGGACGGCACCCGCAACCTCAAGGCGGAGCAGGAGGATCTGCTGCGCGAGCACCTGTGGGTGCAGGCCGGTGACGGCCCGGACTGGATGACCGGCGGGTCGTACCTGGTCACCCGCAAGATCCGGATGCTGATCGAGACGTGGGACCGGTCGTCGCTGACCGAGCAGGAGACGATCGTCGGCCGGCACAAGGGCAGCGGGGCGCCGCTCGGGGCGGCCGGGGAGTTCGACGAGCCGGACTTCACCGCCGTGGGCGCGGACGGCGGGGACCTGATCCCGGCCACCGCGCACGTGCGGCTGGCGCACCCGGACCACAACAACGGGGCCCGGATGCTGCGCCGCGGCTACAACTTCGTGGACGGGTCGGACGGGCTGGGGCGGCTGGACGCGGGACTGTTCTTCATCGCCTACCAGCGGGATCCGCGGACGGCGTTCGTCCCGGTGCAGCGCAGCCTGGCCGCCGGCGACGAGATGAACGAGTACGTCCGGCACGTCTCGAGTGGACTGTTCGCCTGCCCGCCGGGCGTCACCGACGGCGGCTACTGGGGGAGCACGCTGTTCGGCTGACCCGGTCACACGTCGCGCCGCCGGAAGAGGACGGCGGCGACGCCCAGCAGCAGGGCCGTCCAGCCGGCGAAGACGGCCAGGCCCTGCCACGGGCCGAGCAGGGCGTCCGGCGCCGGCCGGGCCGACAGGATCAGCTGGCCGGCGTTGGTCGGCATCCACGCGTCGACCCGCCGGCCCCAGTCGTCCGGCAGCAGCGCGGTCAGCTCGGACAGCACCAGCAGCACCCCGAGCACGGCGGTGATCCCGCCCGCGGTGTGCCGGATGATCACGCCGGCGGCCAGGGCGAACAGGCTGAGGACGGCCAGGTACAGCCCGGCGCCGGCCACGCCGCGGGCCACCCCGGGATCGTCCAGGGCGACCGGGATGTGGTCCCGGACGATCGGGGCGCCGGCCAGGAACGCGGCGAGACTCAGCGCCTCCCCGACGGCGAGCATGAAACCGGCCATCACCAGGATCTTCGCCGCCAGCACGGTCAGCCGCCGGGGCTGCGCCTGCAACGTCGAGCGGATCATGCCGGTGGTGTACTCGGCGGAGACGGCCATCACCCCGAGCACCGCCACCACGATCTGGGCGACCGCGATCGGGCGGGCCAGGATCAGGTCCAGCGGCTGGGCGGCGAGCGAGGCCTGATCGGCCGGGGTCAACTCGTCCCAGCCACGGGTCACCGTCGCGGCGATGACCGTCATCAGGCCGAGCGCGATGACCGCCATCACGACGACCGACCAGCGCGTCGACCGTACCGTCAGAAGCTTGGCCCATTCCGAGCGGACCGCGGCGACCAGACCGGCGCGGCGGCTCATCGCGGGCTCCCGGCCCGGAACTCCACACTGTCCCGGGTGATGTTCATGAACGCCTCCTCCAGCGACGTCGGCACCGCCGCCAGCTCGTGCAACGGGACCCGGCCGGCGCACGCCAGCTCGCCGATCCGGGCCGCCGGCAGCCCGGTGACCGACAGCGCGCCGTCCGGTTCGGTGATCACCTCGGCCCCGGCCCGGGCCAGCATCGTCGCCAGGGTGGCCGGCCCGGGCGTGCGCACCCGGACGACGGCGCGGCTGTGCCGGTCGATGAACTCGTCCATCCGGCAGTCGGCGACCAGCCGGCCCTGCCCGATCACCAGCAGGTGGTCCGCGGTGTGCTGCATCTCCGACATGACATGGCTGGACACGAAGACGGTCCGCCCCTGCCCGGCGAGCCGCCGCATCAGATCCCGGATCCACCGGATGCCCTCCGGATCGAGCCCGTTGATCGGCTCGTCGAACATCAGCACCCGCGGATCGCCGAGCAGCGCCGCCGCGATCCCCAGCCGCTGGCCCATGCCCAGGGACAGCGTGTGCGCCCGCTTGCCGGCCACCTCGCCGAGGCCGACCATGTCGAGGACCTCACCGACCCGCCGCCGCGGGATGTCGTTGCCACGGGCCAGGCAGAGCAGATGATGGGCGACGGTACGGCCCCCGTGCACCGCCTTCGCGTCCAGCAGCGCCCCGACCTCCCGCAACGGGTACGCGGCCCGGGCGAACGGCTCGCCGTTGACCGTCACGGAACCGGCCGTGGGCGTGTCCAGGCCCAGGATCAGGCGCATCGTGGTCGACTTGCCGGCGCCGTTCGGGCCGAGGAACCCGGTGACCCGCCCCGGCAGGACGGTGAACGACAACCGGTCCACCGCGAGCCGGTCCCGGTACCGTTTCGTGAGCTCGACGACCTTGATCATCGGCGGGCCGCCTTCCGCGCCGCCGCGGCCCGGTGCACGAAGGCGGGCGGCAGGTTACCCCACACCACCGGGCTTCGGCGTACGGACGTGAAGCGTGACCGCAACTCCCCGGCGAGGCCCAGGGCCGGGGGAGTCCAGGCGGCGTGCACGTACGCGAACGTGGCGAACCGGCCCGACGGCGCCAGCACGGCGGTGACCGCGTCCAGCACCGCCGTCCGGGCCGCGTGCGGCATCACCGTCCACGGCAGACCCGACACCACCGCGTCGACCGGCTCGTCGACGAGGCTCGCGAGATGGACGGCGTCGGCGTGCGCCACGTCCAGCGGCCGGTCCCGGAACCGGTCCCGCAGGCCGGCGGCCAGGTGCGGGTTCACCTCGACGGCGAGGAGACGGCCGTACGACGGGAGCTGGTCCAGGATGCTCGCGGTGAACGCGCCGGTGCCGGGGCCGAGCTCGACGACCGTACGCGCCTCGTGCAGCCGCAGCCCGTCGGTGACCGCGAAGGCCAGCGCCGGCGAGCTCGCGGCGATCGCCCCGGTCCAGCGGGGATGCAGCAGGAACTGCTTGAAGATCGACATGCGGTGACGGTACGAACGGGATCTGTCGCCGGGCGTCGTCGTGGCGGGCGGTCCGGGTCCTCCCACGGGTGGACCCGGCGAGGGCGGGCCCGGCCGTACCGTGAGCGGATGGACCGGATACCACTGTGGATTCGCGCCCACCCCCGCGCCACCGACGTCACCGTGATCGTCCTGCTCGCCGTGGCCGCCGGGTTCGACCCGCCGCCCGGCCGGCCCGCCGTGATCCAGGCCGCGGCCCTGGCCGGACTGGTCGTGCCGCTGTTCTGGCGCCGCCGCCATCCGGTCCCGGCCACCGCCGTGGTGATCACCGTCGCGTGGGCGGCCCTGCTGGGCGAGGTGTGGCAGCACCGCCTGCCGCTGGCCCACCTCGCCCTGGAGATCATGCTGTACACGCTGGTGGTCCGGGGCCATCGCCGGGCCGCCACGGCCGCCGCCGCGGCCGCCGCCGGATTCGTCCTCGTCTGGGCTTCCCGCCACGTCAGTGGGCCGGAACTCGGCTGGGACACCGCCGGTTACTGGCTGTCCTTCACGACCGCCTGGCTGCTCGCCGAATACGTCCGCGCCCGCCGCGCCTACCTCGCCGAAGTGGAGACGCGGGCCCGGCTGGCCGATTCCGAACGTGCCGCTCTGGCGCGCGCCGCCGTCGCCGAGGAGCGCGCCCGCATCGCGCGCGAGCTGCACGACGTCCTCGCCCACAGCATCGGCGTGATGGTGGTCAACGCCGAAGGCGCGCTGCTCATGCGCCACCAGGACCCCACGGTCGTGCACGACACCCTGGAACTGGTCAGCGGCACCGGCCGGGCCGCGCTCACCGAGCTGCGCCGGCTGCTCGCCGCGCTGGACGTCGGCGACACCGATCTGCACCGTCTCGCCGGCCGGTCCGGCGCGGCGCTCACCGTGTCCGGGCCGGCCGGCGAAGTGCCGGCGACAGTGCTGTCCCAGGTGTACCGGATCACCCAGGAAGCTCTCACCAACGTGGTGAAACACGCGGGCGCGGGCGCGAGAGCCGAGGTCCTCGTGGAGGTGCGGCACGATGCCGTCCGGGTCGAGGTGCGCGACAGCGGCGGAGCCGCCGGAGGGCCGCGCCTGCCGTCGTCCGGCCGCGGCCTCACCGGCATCCGCGAGCGGGTCACCCGGTCCGGCGGCACCATGGTGGCCGGGCCGCGTCCCGGCGGCGGCTTCCGGGTGGCCGTGACGCTGCCGCTCTCACAGCCCGCTCACAGCCCCGCCTCGCCAGGATGGGCGGATGCCGACGACCACGCCGCCGTCCCGGGTGCTGATCTGTGACGACCAGGAGCTGATGCGGGCCGGTCTGCGCATGATCGTCGGCAGCCAGCCCGACCTCACCGTCGCCGGAGAGGCCGCGGACGGGGTGGCCGCGGTCGCGCTGGCCACCGAACTCCGCCCCGACGTGATGCTGGTGGACGTGCGGATGCCCGGCCTGGACGGCGTGGCCGTCACCGAGCGAGTACGCGCCACTCTGCCCGGCGTGCGGCTGCTGCTGATCACCACGTTCGACCTGGACGAGCACGCGTTCGCCGGGCTCCGGGCCGGCGCCGACGGCTTCCTCGTCAAGGACGCCCCGGCCGCCGAGATGCTGGTGGCGCTGCGGGGAGTCCTGCGCGGGGACACGATGGTCGCGCCGTCACTGGCCCGGCGGATGGTGGACCGGCTGCTCGGTGGCGCCGCGCCCGCCCCGCCGGACCCGCGGCTGAACCTGCTCACCGACCGGGAACGCGAAGTGCTGAGCCT
This sequence comes from Actinoplanes sp. NPDC019969, assembly GCF_055562375.1. Classification (NCBI taxonomy): domain Bacteria; kingdom Bacillati; phylum Actinomycetota; class Actinomycetes; order Micromonosporales; family Micromonosporaceae; genus Actinoplanes; species Actinoplanes sp. NPDC019969. The sequence continues at coordinate 19,917 of NZ_JBVHFK010000010.1, forward strand.
GGTCGCCGAAGGGCTGACGAACGCGGAGATCGCCGGCCGGTTGTTCCTCGGCGAGACGACGGTGAAGACCCACGTCGGCCGGATCCTCACCAAACTCGGCCTGCGGGACCGGATCGGCGCGGTCGTCCTGGCCCACCGCAGCGGCTTCGTGTAGGTAGTGCCAGCCATACCCGAGGTGTATGTCCAGCCGTACTGTCCGCGGCGCGGGATCCGGCGATGCTGGCGGCATGACCGGATTCCTCGCCTCGCGCCTGCTCCCCGTGATCGCTGCCGGGACGCTCCTGATCGGCCTGACCCCGGCGGTCGCGGTGGCCTCACCGGTGACGTCCTCGCTGCGTGACGTGCTGCGACGGCAGTTCGCCGCGACACCCGCGTCGCCGGGCATGGCCGCCCGGGTCGACGCGCCGGGGCTCCACTGGGCCGCCGCCGTGGGCGGTGCGGACCGGTCCGGCGCCCGGCCGCTGACACCCGCGCATCCGTTCCGGCTCGCGTCGGTGACCAAGACGTTCACGGCCGCCACCGTGCTCGCCCTCGCCGACCGGGGCCGCATCGACCTCGACGCCCCGATCGGGCGGTACCTGCCCGCGCCGTACTCGACTCTGCTGCGCCAGGGCGGCTACCACCCGGAGCGGATACCGGTGCGGCAGGTGCTGAACCACACCAGCGGCCTCGGCGACCACGTCCACGCGGAATACCAGGAAGCCGTCCTGAGCGACCCGCGCCGGCGATGGACACCGGCCGAGCAGGTCGCCTGGGCGATGCGGCACAGCAGCCCGGAGCCGGCCGGAACCTTCCGGTACTCCGACACCGGATACGTGCTCCTGGCCCGGGCCGTCGAGCGGGTGACCGGGCTGCCGCAGGCGCGGGCGTACCGGCAGGTGCTCGGCCTGGACCGGCTCGGCCTCCGGTCCACCTGGTTCGAGTCTCTGGAGACCGCTCCGCGGCGGGCGCCGTCCCCGGCTCATCAGTACTTCGTGATTCCTCCGGCCGGCCTGGACGTCGACTTCCACGACGCCGACCCCTCCTTCGACCTGTGGGGCGGGGGCGGCCTGGTGTCCACGGTGGCCGACCTCAACCGGTTCTACCGGGCGCTGTTCGCCGGCCGGGTCGTCAGCAGGTCCGCGCTGCGCGCCATGCTGACCACCGTGCCCACCGGGGACCCCTATCTGGGCCGGGCGGGCCTGGGCGTCTTCGCGGTCACCGTGGCGGGGGAGCAGTGCTGGTGGCATGCCGGTTTCTGGAACGCGGTCGCCCTCTACTGCCCGGAAAGCGACGTCGCCGTGTCCCTGACCGCCAACGCGGCGTCCAGCGACCGTGACGCGCCCACCGACCTGGACGACGCCGTCGCCCTGGCCCGCGTCGCGCTCACCCGCTGACCGTGCTCCGCCCACGCAGAGTCTCCGCGCCGGGGCCGGTGATCTCCCCGGTTCCGGTGGGGCGGCCGGAGACTGCGAGCAGCAGGGCGATCGCCGGCCCGGTCACCTCCGGACCGGTGCCACTGTCCACCGGGGCGTCGTCGGCGACCAGGCGCAGGCCGCGGGCGCGTTCCCGGCCGCCACCCATCCCCACCGCCGTACGCAATTGGAACTCCAGCGCCGCGGCCACCTGATCCGCCGGGTAGTCGCCGTGCAATCCGGCAGCCCGGCGGATGTCCTCACCGTGGACGAACGCCTCGACCAGGCGGGTCGCGAGCGGCGCCGGCGGGGTGCTCGTGCGGATGGTCACGGCGCGCAGCTCGGCGAGGGTGTCCCGGAAGTCGGCGCGGCGTTCGCGGGCGACGCCGGCGGCGTTCTGGCGGTCGAAGTCGAAGCGGGCCGCGACCATGGTCCGGAGGAACCCGAGCCGGGTCGTCTTCGCGGTGTCGACGAGATGGGCGACGACGTCGTGCACGTCCCAGCCGGTGCAGGCGGTCGGGGTGGCCCACTGCTCCGGGGTCAGCGTGTCCAGGTCCCGGATGAGGGCGCGGCGCTCGTGGTGAACGGTGGTCCAGACGTCGGCGGTCATGGTGCTACTAAAACAGTAGTTGGGGCTACCATGCAAATAGCTACACTGCTGGGGTGGCGACACGAAGGACGTACGGGTCCTACAACGACGGCTGTGCCTCGGCGCACGCGCTCGACCTGATCGGGGAGCGGTGGGCGCTCATCGTCGTCCGCGAGCTGATCCTCGGGCCGAAACGGTTCGCCGACATCCAGCGCGACATCCCCGGCATCGGGCCGGGCGCGCTCTCCCGCCGCCTGCAGGACCTGGAATCGGCCGGGATCGTGGTGCGGCGGGCGCTGCCCCGCCCCGCCGACGTCACCGTCTACGACCTCACCGACTGGGGCCGTGAGCTGGAGACCGTCAACGCGGCCCTGTCCCGGTGGGCGGTGGGCTCACCCACGCTGCCGATCGACGCCGACATGAGCCCGGACACCCTGGTCCTGGCCATGCGCGCGCACGCCCGCCCGGTTCCGGCGACCCATCGTGTCGCGCTGGCCCTGACCGACTCCCGCACCGGCGGCAACGACCCGGTCGAATATCTGGCGACGCTCGGCCCGGACGGCACGACGGTCCGCAAGGAGCCGATCCCCGCCGGCGTCGACGCGCACGTCACCGCCACCACCCTCGCCTGGAAGGCCGTGGTCATCGCCGGCGCCCCGCTGACCGGTGTCACCGTCACCGGCGACACCGGCGCCGTCCACGCCCTGCTGGAGGCTACGAGCCTGAGAGTTTGACATGCCGGATCGGGTACGCCGGATCGAGCGCCTGGAAGCCGTCGAGCGCGAGATAGCGGTCGTGCGGCATGCAACCGACTCGATACGACCGCGAGCGGGAAGTCAACGAGCCGGCCGGGATGGCGGCGCGAGCGCGAGCCGCCGGCCGGTTCGACGAAGCACGGGCTCATGCCGACGGCGCCGTCGCCGCCGTGGAGGCGATCGTTTCGGCCCACCCCGCTGATGCGCAGGCGAACCGGGTGCTCGCCGGTCAGCTGTACAACCGCGCGGGCATCCACGACACCATCCGCGACCACGTGGCGGCCGCCGGCGACGCCCGGCGTCCATCGAGTCCCGGCTCCGCCCGTCGATCAATCTCACCCTGACCGCGTACCTGCACCGGCCCGTCCAGATCGCAGTGACCGTCGCCGCCTCCGAAACCGCCGCCCGGCGCGGGACCCGCCCCCGCCCCAGCGGCCGTCCGGCCGGGATGCGCCCGGACGATCTGCGAACCCTGCGCGAGCTTGCCGACAGCCTCAGCCACCGGTTCGGCGCCGGGTCAGCCGCCCTCGGTGGCTGACCGCCGGCGGTCAGCCTTTCGGCCGGTCATCGGGCCGCGTGGTCTATCCGCGGTTCGATGTGCCGGGCTCCTCGGATTCCTACGATCAACGATCATGACGATCAACCGGAACGTGGCCGTGGTGGGCCCCCTCGCGGGCGTCCTCCTGGGCGTCCTCGACTTCGTATGGATCAAGTATGTGCCTTTCCCGTTCGGCGGGCTGGGCAACTCCATCGCCGTCTGGGCCGTGGTGGCGTTCCTGCTCACCTTCCTCAGCCGATGGACGTTGCCGATCGGCATTCTCGGCGCGATCGTCTGCCTGGTCGTGGCCGTGCCGAGCTACTACCTCGCCGCCACGCTGATCCAGCGCGATGCCCTGGCGAACACGTACAACGCCACCGCAGTCTTCTGGATGGGGCTGGGCGTGGTGGCCGGCACGGTCTTCGGTGCGGCAGGCGTACTGGCGCGAACCGGCGGCTGTCTTCGCGCTGCCGCCGCGGCCATGCCGGGCGCGGTGCTGTTCGCCGAGGCATCGATGCAGCTGACGCGCATCGGGGACCCGAACTACGAAACCGCGGACACCGTCGGGTACACCGCTGTCCTGATCGCGTCAGGGGTGGCACTCACCGTGCTGGTGAGCCGATCATGGCCCCAGCGAGGGCTCGCGCTGCTGTTCGCCCTTCCGCTGACCGCAGGGGGATACGCCTTGCTGTCACTCACCGGATTCCGCTGAGCAAAGGCCGAGACCATGCTGGCGCCGGATGTGCTGAACCCGCCGGTGTTGTTGCGGCGGCCGGCCTGATGGCGGGCCCATCGCATCCGGTGCTCCGAGAGACCCGGCGACGCCGTGATCTGCCGCTGACCGCGCTCGGGCCGGCCGCTGCGATGGCAGGCCGGCTGGGGACCGACAGCATGCCGCTGAGCGAGTGCCTTCAGCTGGAACGTCAAGCTGGGCGCTCCCGTACCCTGCTGGCCATGGCATGCCGCGGGATGTTCCTTGCGCTCACCGAGCACCAGGAAGCGGCGCTGATGGCGACCCGTGACGACTCCGAGGTCCGGGCGTTCGTCGAAGAGGTCGAGATGGGCGACCGGGATGGCGAACCGTTGGAGACATGATGGTTTTCCGGTCGTCGGCACATGCCAAGAGGTGCAGTGTGCCGACACCGAATGTTTCTCTCCTGAACCTGTGCGCTTACTGAGAAATGCTGTTCCCCGTCTCAGCCGAGGCCCTGTTGTCGGTCGATTCGCGGTGGCGTCAGAATGCAGCGGACGGTTGAACGGCAGGCTCAGCGGGCGGCCAGATGGTCCAGCATGGCCCGATGGCTCCGGCGGGTCGCCTTCCTGCCGTTGGTGTAGAGGTACGGCCACTGCTCACCGTCGTAGGAGCCCTCGGCCAGACCGAGTTCCTTGACCACCAGATTGACGAACGCGGCCCCGCTGAGCGCCAGCCCCAGCGTGTTCATCAACCCCTGATCCTGGCCGAACTGACCGGCCGTCAGGACGGTTCCGCCCGCGGTCAGCAGCGATCCGGTGACGACGCTGCCGCCGTCGAGGTACCGGCTCAGGCCGTGGCGCCGGGACTGGCGGGCCTTCAGCGCCAGGTCCCGCATCAGGGCGTTCTGATCGATCGTCGACCCGCCCTCGATCAGCGTCTTGAACCCGACCAGCCAGTCGATCAGCGCGTCGTGACCCTTACGGCGGATGAACGGCAGCACCCCGTGATCGTCGCGGCATTCGTCGAGACGGCCCAGCACCTCCAGGAGCTGCTCGGCCAGGGTGTCGGTGGGCGCGGCCCGCAACGGGACACCGCCGTCCGGAGGTACGGGCGCACCGCCCAGCCGCGACTCGGTGAGGATCTCCAGGAATCGCCGGTCCGCGCGGCTGAGCAGGAACGGCACGTCGGCGGCGGCGTCCCGTACCGCCTGACCGTGGTTGCGGGCGTCCCGCAGGATCCGCAGCGTCGCCGCCTCCGGGGCCAGGCCGTCCCGCTCGATCGCCTCCAGGGTGCCGCCCGGGAGGCAGTCGGCCACGTCCGGGCGGGCGCGTACCCCCTGCCAGAAATCGATCAGACCGGGATCGCGGGACACCATGTCCTCCGCCCAGTCACGGCCCGGCTCGTCCTCGGCGACGATCACGGTCTTGGCGTACGGGTCCGCGACGTGCAGTTCGTTGACGTACAACCGATGGATCTCGCCGTCGATCTCCTCGTCCCAGGCCGCCGCCGGCCAGCTCTCCGCCCGCCGGTTGCGGTAGGACCGGTCCAGCAGCCACCTCTCCCGGCCGATGACGCGGATCAGGCCCTCCCGCAGCAGGGTGAGGAACTCCTCGACCGTGATGCTGCCGTGGGCGCGCAGCATCACACTGGACGGCGCCCAGAGCACCAGCGGCTTGCTGCCCGCGACGAGCCGGTGCAGATTCGCGTACCCGGCCTCGTTGTAGTCGCTGATGTGGCAGAACGTCCGGAAAACCGAGTCCGTCACGCCAGCCGTACCGCAATGTTGTCGGGGTTTTCCGGGTCGTAAGGCGCCGGCGACAACGTCGTCAGCGTCAGATCGGCGGCCCCGGTGTTGCGCAGCGCGTGCCCGACCAGTGGCGGAACCACCACGGTGACGCTGCCGCGGCCGGTGAACTCCCGTCGTTGCGGCTCGCCACCCGGATCGCGCCAGTGCAGTTCCCACCGGTCGCTGTGCAGCACCGCCAGGATCTCCCACTTGCGCGCGTGCGCGTGGTTGCCGCGGACCGACCCCGGAACCATGGTCATCAGGTGCACGTCGGCGACGCCACCGAGCGCGGCCAGCGCCGCCGGGGGCACGGAGTGGGCGAGACCGCGCGGATCGCCGGCGTCCGCCGCCACGGTGATCTCGAAGCCAGGTGTCATCCCTGCACAGTGTCAGGCACACTGCCGCAATGGAATTCCTGTCCTACCACCGGGACCGGCCGGGGTCGATGGCGTTGCGTGACGAGCTGGCCGAGGCGCACTGGGCGTACATGGACCGGTTCGCCGACCGGCTGATCGCCCGCGGCCCGACGCTGGGGCCGGGCGGGGAGACGGCCACCGGCAGCCTGCACATCGTCGACCTGCCCGATCCCGCGGCGGCCAGGGCGTTCGCCTTCGACGAACCGAACTATCAGGCCGGCGTCTACCGCGACGTTCTGCTGCGCCGGTGGGACAACCTTCTCGGCCGTACGATGTGGGACTTCCCCGGCGGCCGTACCGGCGGCAACCGGTACCTGGTGTTCGGTTTCGGCGCGGGGGAGCCCGCCGACCTGGCCGTCCCGCCGGGCAGGGACGAGCTGATCGCCTACGGGCCGATGCTGTCCGACGACGGCGCCCGGTGGCTGGGCACGGCTCTGCTGATCCGCGCGCCCGGCCCGGACCAGGCCCGCGCCGTCCTCACCGCCGGCCGGTACGCCGCCGTCGAGGTGCACGACTGGCAGTTCGGCGGACGCCGCTGAGGCCTCTGGAACCTGCCTGCGACGGTACGCGGAACGGCTTCACCGGTCTGCCGGGGCACGGCACCATGTGGAACCGGACGGCCTGTTCGAGCGATGACCGGTCAGCGAACGGGCCGGGCGGAGGAGTCCCAGCGCCAGGCGCGTCCTCGGCTGCCGGGGGTACGCCCGGTGGCGGCCAGCAGGTCCTGCCAGCAGTCGCCGGAACGTTCGGCGTGCGCGAAGATGCGATCCAGGCACGGTTCCACGAGCTGTGCCGGCGCCCGATAGTCGATGTGGTGCGCTCCCAGGATGTCGCGGGTGTGCAGGACCAGTTCGACGATGCCCATCGCGGCCAGCGCCGAGCGGTCGGGATTCCCGTACGGATGCCAGCCGACGCGGTCGGCGGGCGCACTGGCGATCACCGCGACCAGAAGACCCCCGACAGCGTCCAGGCAGTCGAGCACGGCTTGTGTTCCACCCTCTTCCTCCGGCCAGAACATGCACGGAGGGCGTCCGGGGGACAGCGCGAACTCCATCAGCGGGGTCCAGCCCGCACGGCGGTGTGCCCCGGACAGCTGCATCGCATAGGAGCCCAGGTCGTCCAGGACGTGTGCGATCGTCTCCCGGCAGGTCCAGTCCAGACCGTACGCCTGCAGCTCCCACCCGTCGTCGGGGATGTGCCGGAGGTTCGCGCGCGCATGCTCCAGCGCCGCCGAGACGAGTGTGCTGTCAGGAATGTCGATCAAGGTCACCATGGGAGCAGCTTCCCAGCCGTCACCGCTTCCGGCCAACGAGAATGACGCCGACGGCACTCAGGACGGAACTACGGGAACAGCAGTGAGGTCAGGCGGGTGCTGCTCTGGCGGTAGACGCTGGAGCCGTTCGCCGGTTCGATCAGGATACGGCGGCAGCCGTCGGCCTCGGCGTAGATGGTGCCGCCGGAGGCCAGGTGCAGGACGGCGAACCTGCCGGCCGGGGTGCCGCACGTGGTGACGCCGGCCGCGGACGCCTGGATCTCCGCCCGGATCGCGGTCCAACTGGTCGCGGGCAGCGGACCGCCGGACCGGAAGTCACCGGCCGGTTTGGCGCTGCCTCGTTCGCCGGCCGGGACGTCGTAGACGCAACGGTGGACGGCGGTGACCTCCGGCAGCGGTGCGAGCGTGCCCTTCGGCCTGTCCTCGAAACCGCCCATGGTCCACGCCATGTCCGCCCAACTCTGCGAGCAGCCGCTGCGGGCTGCCTCGTCGGACTCGATCTGCCGCACCACCCGGCTCGTCACCGTGGTGGTCCCCAGCTTCTCGTAGGCATTGCGGAACTCCCGGCGGGGCTTGCGGCAGGCGTCGACCGGGACGCCGGGGCGGATCCAGCGGCCGTCACCGTCGAGCAGCACGAGCCACGGCACCGCCGGCAGGTCCATGGTGCAAGCCTCCGCGGTGGCGGCCTCGTCCGGCAGGCGCAGCGTGGGCAGCAACGCGGTCAGGTCGTCGGCGCGGGCCTCCTCGGCGGTCATCTCGGTGCCGCCGCCCGGCCGCTCCCGGATGCCGGTACGGCAGACGACCGCGGACACCGGTGCGAAGCCGTCGCCGAGAAGGGGCAGAGCGAGCGCGTCCTGAGCGTCACCGAACAGTCTGTCCGCCGCGGCGGGCGCCGCCTTGTCGCAGGACTCCCAGCGGTCGTGGACGGCGGGAGCCGAGGGGCCGCTGCGGACGGGGGCGGGAACGGGACCGTCCGTGCCGGCGCGGGCGCAGCCGCCGGCGAACAGGGCGGCGGCCGCTGCGGCCGTTCGTACGTGCATGGAGGCTGCTCCTCGAGTCGCCGGGCTGTCTCAGGCTGGGACGTGGCGGTGGTCTGCGAGGTTCCCTCCCGGCCCGGCGGTGACCGGTCAGAGAGCGCGCGAGACCCCGGTGAGGTAGCGGGCGCCCACCTGTTCGGCGGCCGTGCGCGGGACGATCCCGGGGGCGTGCCGCAGGCTGCGGTAAAGCTCGACGCACACCCGTACCGCCTGGGCGCACTGGCGGAACTCGGTCAAGACCCGAGCCGGCCCTGCACGCCGAGTGGAAACCCGGCGACCAGCGCGACACCACCTCGGCCCGGGCCATCGGAACGGACTACCGGACGATCGTGGTGGGCGACGCGCTCTCCGGCGACGCCCGTGCCTATCTTCGCGACCTGATGCAACGCGCCGACCGGACGTCGACCAGCAAGAACCGGATCCGCTCGGTCGTCCCCCGCGGCTGGACCGTGGCCAACAAGACGGGCACCGGCAGCGTGTACGGCGTCGCCAACGACATCGCTCTCGCCTGGCCCTCGCCGTCCGCCGCTCCCGTTCTGATCTCCGTCATGTCCAGCCGCACCGGCCGTGCCACCGAAGCCGACGACACTCTGGTCGCCGAGGCTGCTCGGTATGTTCTGGGCGAGGTCACCTGACGCTGCCCCCGGCAGTGGGCTCGATCCGGCAGCCGGCGGAGCATGCGCCTACGGTTCGGGGAGCCGATGGGTAAGCGATGAGAAGGGTGTCACGCAACCACCGCGACGTGTCGCACCGACCACATCGGTGCCGCAGTGGCCCTGCCGGAGCATCACGCATACTCCTGTTCCAGGATGGCCAGGTCGCGGTTGGCGAACTGCACGTGCTTCCACTGATCGCTGAAGATGACTCGCAGGCACGTGACCGCCGTCCGTTCGGCGGGCGGCGGGCAGCCGATCGCGGTGTTCGGCCCCCGCGCGCGGTCCAGCTCCTCCTGCGTAACCTCGGCCAGATATGCGCGCAGATCGGCGATCCGCTCGGCGCGCACGGCGAGGATCTCGCCGAGGGTGGGCGCGGCCGACTCGTCGATGCCCAACTCGGCGCCATTGGTGATGAACGATGCGGGCAGACCGATCGGATGAAACGGGTTCGGGCGAAGGGCCGCCGCGTGGCCATACCACGCGTCCACGACGAAGATCGTGTGGCGCAGGGTCTGGGCAAGCGACCACTCGTCGTTCACTGACCTGTGGACGGCTTCCTCCGGCAGCACGCTTGCGCGCCGGAGCGTCGCCTGCCAAAGCTCCTCGATCACGTCCACCGCGTCGCGCATCGCCTCGGGTGTGGCCGGCTGCAGCCGCAGCCGTTCGGGGTGCAGGCGATCCAGCTCGGCCTCGATCAATGGCATGACCTCCACGCCGTTGACGCGCAGGCCGTCGATCGCCCCGTCGATGTCGGCGTCCAACAGCAGCACGCCACGCATCCGGGCGCCGCTGAGATCCACCTCGCGGAAGGTCGCGCCGGCCATTGAGAGGTCGATGAACTCCGCGCCCTCGTAGCCGGGCTGCTGCACGAATCGCGTCATCGGCACATCGTAGGGGCCGGGTACGACAAGACCACCAGATCAAGATCCCAGCACGGGGCTGCCCGGAGTTTCCGGACAGGGGCTCCGTGGGGGCCGTTGACCGGCGGTCCCGGGTGGGTTCAGTCCAGCATCCAGCGGTGCAGGTCGGCGCCGTAGTCGGAGTACGCCATCGCGGTCACCGCCGTCCACACCGCGATCCAGGCCGCCGCCCGCATCGACCGGCCGCGGGCTCTGATCAGCGACAGCGCCGCGACCCACAGGGCGGCCGGGGGCAGCACGAGGAAGAGGAAGACCGCCACGGCGAACGGGACCGCGACGAACCAGGCCAGCGGGTTCCACCAGACCTCCGGCCCCAGCGAGGGGATCGAGTCCTTCGGGTCCCCGAGCCGTTCCAGGCCGGGTGCGAACAACGCCGCGTAGTCTCCGGTCCGGATCACCGCGGAGATCAATGTCGTGAACGCGCCGAGCAGGTAGAGCACCAGCAGGATCTGCAGGACGCGGGTGGTCACCCGGCCGGGATGCCGCGGGTGGTCTGCCTCCGGGCCGGCCTGTCGTTCGAGGTGCCATCGTGCCATGGGCGGCAACGTACCAGTTCTCCACCAGGCCTTCCGCCGTCCCGCAGGCCGATATCGCGTGCTCGTGTCGCGGTGGCTGCGCCCCTCCGGCCCTGTGCGGATCCTCTGGGCGCACCCCGTGCGGCCGGCGGCCGGTATGCTCCCCGTCGATGAGTGATCGGCGTGACGTGCACGGCCCCGTCGAGCGGGTGAACGAGGGCCCGCGCTGGGCCGGCCCGGTGGTCGGCGTGGGCGTCGCCGCGTTCGTGGCCATGGCGTGGCTCGTGCTGCGTTACGGACTGCGGGTCCGTGACGGCTCGGGAGAACTCGCCTGCGCGGTCACCACCTGCACCCCGGTGGCGTTGACGCTGTCCGGGCTGGCCACGGCGCTGTTCCCGGCCGTCTGGTGCGCGCTCTTCGCCATCTGCTTCCGGCGACTCGGCACCCTTCTCCGCCGGCTGGGGGTGGGATTCACCATCCTGCTCCTGCTGTTCGGGCTCCTCTACCTGCCGGACGGCGAAGCGGTCGCGACCACCGGGCCCGGCGAGCAGTTCGGGCACGGAATGGCGCTGGGATTCTTCGCCCTCTTCGTCGATCTCGTCTTCCTGGCGCCCGTGCTGGTGTGGGTGTGGCAGAAGCGGGGCAGACCGGCATGGTGGGTGTGGCTCGTCCTGTTCGGCCTGCCCGTCGCGTTCGTCACCCTCGCTGCCGCGACCAACCCGTAGAGCCCTTGCCCGGGCGCGGATGCGGCGTCCTGACGGCACAAGCCTGTGCCGGCTCCGGCCGTCACACGATCATGGAGGGGAGGGGCCAGCGGCGCAGCCGGTACGGCAGCCACACCAGGGTGTCGGCGAGCTTGGTGAGCAGGCCCTCGGCGGCGAAGTCCCGGGCGATGTCGAGATCCACCGCGGTCATCGGCGCTCCGTCCCGGGTGGCGTCGAGAACCGCGAGGTAGGCCGGATCGTCGATGGTGAGCAGGTTCAGCTTGCTGGTCCGCCGGTCCCGGACCTGGACGAATCCCGGTCCGTGCCGGTACGTGCACTTGTCGATGTAGAAGGTGCGCCGCCACTCGGCCAGGTGCTCGGCGTTCTCGCCGGGTTCAGTGGTACGCAGGTCCGCCGGCGGATGCAGGTGCGAGTAGACCCGCCAGTCCGCGCCGTCGCCGGGCAGGGTGAGCCGCCAGTCGACGGAGATGCCGTGGCTGGTCGCCTCCCGGACCAGCAGCAACCCGGCCAGCGTCGCCGGGTGGGGGTCGGCCAGGTCGACGGGGGACGGCAGCGTCACGTGCCGGACTCCCGCACGGAACCATTCCGCGACCGCCTCGCCGGGCGGTTCGGCGAGATCGGCGGTGCCCAGCGCCATCCGCGCCCCGCCGGCGGGGTCGGCGTCGCGAGCCAGGTGCACGGACAGCGGGGCGGCGTGGTGGACGGTCATCGCTTGTGCTCCTTCAGGCGGCGGTCAGCGCATCGGCACGGTCGGCGGGCTCGGCCGGCTCGCCGTCGTTGCGTTCCGGGTGCAGGTGGTCGATGCGCAGCAGGTGCTGGTTCATCGCGACCGGCGCGACGTGCACGAACTGGCTGCCGTCGGTGAAGACGATGCCGAGCCGGCGCCACTGGTGCAGCAGGGCGTCGACCGTCGCCGGGTCGACGTCGAGCCGCCGGGCGGCCGCCGCCGGGCCGTGCGGCTGGTCGAGCAGCCGGAACAGGGCCAGCTCCAGCGGCGTGGTCAGCCGGTGGACCCGCCAGGCGAAGTGCCGTCGCCGGCTGATCAGGACGATCTCGTCGCCGAGGTCGTGGTGGGTGAGCCGGCTGCGGGCGTACTCGTACTGCCACTCGGACACCGCCTCGGCCAGCAGCGTCTCGGTGCGCCCGCCGATGCCCTGCGGCGCCACGTCGAAGATGTACGCCAGGTCCATCAGCTCCGACTCGGGCAGGTCGTAGTTCATCCGGTACTGCGCGGCCGGGCGCGGATCGGCGAAGCCCAGTTCGGGGCGGTTGAAGTACGGGCTGAACCGTTCGATGGCGATCCGGGAGGTGCCGTCGGCCGGAGCGAGGTGGTGCAACGCCGGCATCTGGGCGATCACGCCGAGATAGTCGTCGTCGCTCTCCCCGGGGAAGCCGTAGAGGTAGTTCCACGCCACCGTGATGCCGCTGGTCTCGGCGTCACGGAGCATCCGGACGTTGAGACAGCCGGTGACGCCCTTGTCCATGATCTTCAGGACCCGGCCGTTGAGGCTCTCGATGCCCGGCTGCACGCTGACCAGTCCCGCGTCGGCCAGGGCCTGCACCTGGGCGCCGCGCATGTTGGACTTGATCTCGTACTGCAGCCGCAGGTCGTAGTCGGACTCCGCCAGGCGCGGCAGCAGGGTCTGCACGTACCCCATGTCCATGATGTTGTCGACGACGAACATGTCGAGCACCTGATGCCGTTCGGCGAGGGCGAGGATCTCGTCGTGGAACCGGCCGGCCTCCTTGCTGCGGAACTGCATGAACGAGCCGTTGAGCCCGCAGAACGTGCAGTGGTGCTTCTCGCCCCACCAGCAGCCGCGGGCGCCCTCGACCACCAGCTTGGGCTCCACCCAGCTCTGCGCCCGCGAGGACGCCAGCCGCTCGAAGTAGCCCGCGTAGTCCGGCGCCACGATGTCGGCCGGGGGCAGCGGACGGCTGCTCATCGGGTTGGCCACCGACCGCCCGGTGGCGTCGCGCCAGCACAGGCCCTCGACGGCGGCGAACGGTTCGGCGCCGGCTGCGGGTTCTCGGGTCAGCGCGGTCAACAGCTGCGGGAAGGCGGCTTCGCCCTCGCCGCGTACCACGAAGTCGACCGCCGGGAAGTTGCGGTGCATCGCGGCGCCCTGGGCGCCGTCGCAGTTCGCGCCGCCGAAGACGGTGGTGATCGCCGGGTCCAGCCGCTTGACGTAGAGGGCGGCGGCCAGCGCGGCGGTGTTCTGCTGGAACGTGGAGGTGAAGCCCACCACGTCCGGGCGGGTGGCGACGATCCGCTCGGCCAGCTCGCCGATGAAGGCCGGGGCCATCCGGTGCAGCCCGACGGTCAGGTCCCGTTCGTGGTCGGACATCTGGTCGCCGACCCGCTCGGTGAACTCGGCGACCCGCCACTCGGGGTCGTCGTGAAGCGCGGCGGAGAACACCCAGTCGCCGCAGCCGGCGAAGTAGGTGAACAGCGAATAGTAGTGATAGTCGTTGATCGAGAACTCGGTGCGGTCCACCACCCAGTCGACATAGTCGAGGTTGGCGTGGATCACCTCCACCTCGGCGTCCGGGAAGTGCCGCCGGGCGCTCGTGGTGAGGATCCCGAGCGCCAGGGACGGCACGTCGATCGACGCCCACGGCATGTTGACCAGCACGATCCGCACGTCATCCTCCTGCTGTGCCGGCCGCCGGGCGACCGGATCGGTACCACCAAGGTGGGTGACGGCGTGCGGGACAGGAGATTCCGTACGGGAATGCCCCGTCCCACACACCGTGACCTGATCAGAACTTCACGGAGACACTGACGGTGACCGACGGCTTCGACCGGAGTTGTTCCCGGTTTCCGCTGATCGGGTCGTTCTCGACGACGCTCTTGCGCATGCTGTTCCTCCTCTCCGGGTCTCGCAGGGCCAGGCCCGCCGGGATCAGCCCGCCGGTCGCGCCAGAGCCAGCGCGATCGGCGTGCCCTCGTCCCGGACACCTTCGAAGTGCCGCTGCATGAACGGCAGCACCGCCTGCATGAGGGCGACGTGGTTGCGGGCGTCGACGTCCTCGTGACCGGCGTGCAGGCGCAGAAGCCGGTTCGGGACACCGCGCCGGGTCAGCAGCGCCGCGTACTGCTCGACCGGCTCCGGCGGGCAGCGTACGTCGTCGGTCGCGACGGCGAGGAACACCGGGGCCCGCACCTGATCGGCGTAGGTGACCGGAGAGGCGCGGCGATAGCTTTCCGGTACGTCGTCCGGGGCGCCGCCGAACAGCGTCCGGTCGAGGGCGCGGACGGCCGGGCTGGCGCCGTGGAACGCCGCGACGTAGTCGGCGATCGGGGTGACCGCGATCCCGAGCCGCCACAGGTCCGGCTGCACACCGACGGCCAGCAGCGTGAGATAGCCGCCCCAGGAGTGGCCCCACAGCGCGGTCCGGCCGGCCAGCACCACGCCGTCGTCGACCAGCCGGCGGCGTACGGCGGCCAGGTCCTCCAGCTGGGTGTGCCCCACGCCGGCGGAGAAGTCGCCGCGCCAGGCCGCGCCGTAGCCACTCGACCCGCGGTAGTTGACCCGGACGACGGCGCAGCCGGTGTGCACCAGCAGGTCCACCACCGGGTCGTACGCGTTGCGCGCGTGCTCTGACGGTCCGCCGTGGACGAGGAACACCGCGGGCGCCGGGCCGGTACGGTCGGCGGGCGTCGTCACCAGCGCGTGGATGTCGCCGCCGGGACCCGGCACCCAGATGTCACCGCGGCGGGCCGACGGCGCGGTTCCGGTGCGCGGGCCCGCGCCGTCCCCGGCGGGCAGCGTCAGGCCGCCGGTGGAGCACAACTGCGGCGGGGTGGCCGCGTCGGTCCAGACGTACGCCACGTCGCCGTCGGGCCACACCGCCGCGTCCAGCACGCTGCCGGCCGGCACGTCGATCGGGGCCCGGTCGGCGCCGGTAAGGCCGACCCGGTACAGCAGGCTCTCGGCGTACCGGTCCTGGCGGACCAGGACGTGGTCGCCGTCGGGGTACCAGCAGGCCGTGATCTCGGTCGGGAAGCGGTGCGCGTCGTGGTGCCGTAGCCCGTCCTCCGGGGTCCAGGTGGCCAGCCGGTAGTCGCCGCCGGTCTCCACCACGAGCAGCAGCCGCGACGTGCCGGGGGCGAACCCCAGCGCCCACACGCGGCGGTCGGGGCCGCCCGCCAGCACCGCCGGCTGTTCCCCGTCGGCGGTGTGGACGGTGACCGCGTCGGCGGCGGCCGGATCGGCGCCCACGACGACGAGCCGGGCGGTGGCGTCCACGTCGACGACGTACGCGTAGCCGTCCCGGCGCACCGCGACGCGGTGGCTTCCGTCCGGACGGCGTACGTGCACGGTCAGCCCCTGCTCGTCGGTCAGCCCGATCATCGCGGTGCCGTCGGCCGCCATGGCGAGACCGGCGGGCCGGCCGGACACCGTCGCCGGGAGGGCCGCACGGGGGCCGGCGAACCCGGCGAAGTCGACCAACTGCCACCGGCCGGCGCCACTGAGGTCGTCGTCGAACCACCACACGGTCTCCCCGGCGGGGTCGATCGCCGCCCGGGTGGTGCCCGCGGGCCGGTCGGTGACCTGCCGGGTCGTCCCGGTGCGCCGGTTCCAGGCGAAGATCTGACAGCGGTCGTCCGCCTCGCCCACGTACACCGCCCGGTGCGGGGCCTGCTCGGCGATCGTGGGCAGCACCGGGTAGTAGAGCCGGAACGTGCGGCTCATCGCTGGTCCTCCTCAGGCGTCGGTACGTCGGCCGGCGTGGCGTCGCCGGTGGGCTCACTCGGGTCGGCCGGCGAGGCGCCGGTGCGCAGCAGCCGGACGTTGACAGTGGCGTAGGCGGCGAGCACGGCGAGCAGCGCCGCGCAGCTCAGCGCCACCACAGCCGGTGAGACCCGGGCCACGAGCACCGCCGCCAGCAGGGGCGCGAACATCTGCGGCACCTCGCCGACCGTGCCGATGACCGTCGCCACCCGGCCCTGGAGGTGGTCCGGGGTCACCATGATGGCGCGGGCCTGCAGGAGCACACCGACCATCGGGCTGAGCAGGAACACCAGGCCGATCAGCAGGCCGTAACTCCAGGTCTGCCGCGCCGCCACCAGGGCGCCGACGAGCACCACCATCGCCCAGGAGGCGGCCACCACGGTGACGGCGGGCCGGAGGCGCTGCACCACCCGCGGCGTGGCGAGCGCCCCGAGCAGCCCGCCGATGCCGGCGACCGTCAGCACCAGGCCGATCGACACCGGCGCGGCGCCCCGGCGGTCCGAGATGAGGATGACCGCGTAGATCAGGGCGGCGAACGCGAAGTTGATGCCGGCGGCCCACACCGTGACGAACCGGAGGAACGGCTGGCCGGCCACGAACCGGAGACCGGCGCGCAGGTCGCCCAGGAACGAGGTGGGCTCCTCCCGGTGCGGGGTCAGGTCGGTGCGGATGACCGCCACGCAGACCGCCGCTATGACGTACGAGATGAGGTCGGCGAGGAACGGCAGCCAGCGCGCCACCTGGAACAGCGCTCCGCCGAGCAGCGGGCCGAGGATCTGGGCGGCGTGGTTGCGGGCCTCCATCCGGGCCAGAGCGCGCTGGTCGTCGGCCGGCAGCAGACGGCGGATCGCGCCCGCGCCGGCGGACTCGTACCCGGACTGCGCGGCGCCCTCGACGAAGGCCGCCGCCGCCAGCACGCCGATGGCCAGGGTGTCCGTCAGCAGCCCGCCGAAGACGACACCCGTCGCGGCGGCGGCCGTCAGCAGGGCGCCGACCATCATGGAGCGGCGGGGCAGCCGGTCGGCCAGCACCGCGGTGACCGGCGCCGCCGCGAGCCTGCCGGCCACGGCCAGGGCGCCGACCACGCCGACGGCGGTGGGTGAGCCGGAGATGGCGATGGCGACCAACGGCAGGACGATGCTGGACGAGTGGGAGCCCAGCGCGTCGATCCCGCCGGCGATCCAATAGAGCCGGAAATCGCGTGCGCGATGCGGCGACAATGTGTTCTCGGACGTTGCGGTCATCAAAATTCCCGGGCGGCTTATCGGCGTCCTCGGACGTTTGTCACTGCGCATGTAAAGCCGTTTGGGCGATGAAACACGCGTGGACAGAAGAATGGGACGTGCTCTTCCGGTGAAGACTTTTCGTACAGTAACAGCGCGCCTACGCAATGGCAAGGATCCACTGTGGCCAATGCTTTCGGGGTAAACCGTCGGAACCGCTCGGCTCCCCGCGCATCATCTTGAGGGCCGCAAATCCGTATTTGTACGCCCGTGAGATGTGGGCGCAAGGACACGGAAAGCCCTATTCGGACATCTTGCCGTGAAGGGCCGGTAGCAGGGGAATCGCCGGCCGAGTCAATGGAACCGAGGGAATCTCATCCGTATGGAGTGGATACCCGACACTTCTTTGATCATTTGAATGGCGTCGAGTGAATGGTGTCGAGTTCCCGACGTGGTGGAATCCGCAATCTTTTGCTATGGGCTCCGCGCGGTGTCACCGAGGCGGGCGGCGATCGCCTCGGCGTCCGGATGTCTCAGGTCGCGCAGCAGGGCGTACCCCTGTTCCCAGGCCGACCGGGCCGCCGCGGTCTGCGCCGCCGCCTGGCAGGCGTCGCCCAGCCGCACCAGGACGTACGCCCGGCTGTACTCGTCCGCGGAGCACGCGAGCAGGCCGGCGGCCCGGCGGAACGCGGCGACCGCCCGCCGGTGGTCGCCGCTGTGGTGCAGCGTCTGCCCCAGGCTGTCCCAGGCACTGGCCTCACCCGGCACGTCGCCGTGCCGCTGATAGAGCTCCAGCATTTCGCGGCAGTGGGTGAACGCCCGATCCAGGTTGCCCAGCTGCAGGTACAGCCACCAGAGCCCGACCAGGGCGAACGCCTGCCCGGTACGGTGCTCCCCAGCCCGGAACAGCTCGTGCGCCTGCTCGAGGTGGCACAGCATCTCGTCGTACCGGCCCTGCTGTTCGCAGGCGAGCGAGAGGCTCAAGTGGGTACGGGCCCGCCCGGTCGGCTCGCTCAGATGCTCGTACTGGTAGAGGGCGTGCCGGAAGTGCACGCGGGGATCGTGGCGGCCGGGGTTCGCGGACAGCCGGGTGTGTTCGCGGCGGGTGAGGAAGTCCGCGAGGGTCCAGATGATCTGCCAGACATGACTGTCGAAACCGGCCCGCCCGGCGGTCTGCACGGCACTGATGAGCGTCGCGTGCTCAGCGGTGAACCAGGCCAGCGCCGCCGCCTCGCCGGCCGGCGGGTCCACCCGGACGCCCGGCGCGGGCGGCGGCAGCGACAGCGGGGTGCGTTCCGGGGCGAGCACCAGAGCGGCCCCGTGCGCGGTGTGCAGGAGATGGTCGAGCAGCCGCCGCAGGGCCGCGTACCGGAAAACCTCCTCATCCCGCGCGGCCAGCTCGGCGGCATAGGCGCGCAGCAGATCGTGCAGCGTGTACCGTCCCGGCGCCTCTTCGATGATCAGGTTGGCCCGTGCCAGCGCGGCGAGCAGCGGCCCGGCCTCTCCGGGCGGCACACCGAGCAGGCTGGCCGCGGCCGGTACCGTCACGTGCGCGCCCGGATGCAGGCTCAGCAGCCGGAACAGGTCGGCCGGTGGCCGGTCGAGGACGCGGTAGCTGCAGGCGAACACGGTCCGCAGGTCGGTACGGGCGTCGCCCGCCTGCAGCGCGTCGAGGTTCGCGCCGATCAGCTCCGCGGCGACCGCGGACAGGCTGAAGTGCGGCCGGGTCGCGGCCCGGGCGGCGACCACCGCCAGCGCCAGCGGCAGCCGGGCGCAGGCGCGCACGATCGTGTCGACCGCGTCCGGCTCGGCCAGCAACCGGCCGGTCCCGAGCCGTCCGGCGAGCAGATCACGGGATCCGCCGGCGTCCAGGGCGCCGAGCGGCAGCGCGTCCGCCCCGTCGGTGGCGACCAGGCCGCCCAGCGCGTCACGGCTGGTCACCAGCACCAGGCAGCCGGGAGCGCCGGGCAGCAGCGGGCGCACCTGCTCCGCGTCACGGGCGTTGTCGAGCACGATCACCAGCCGCCGGCCGGCCGCCAGACCGCGGTACCGCGCCTGCCGGGTGTCCGGGTCCGGCGGCAGCTCGTGCGCGGGCACGCCGAGCGCGTACAGCAGTTTGCGCAACGCCTCGGCCGGTGACACCGGCCGGTCCACCGGGTCGAACCCGCGCAGGTTGACGAAGAGCTGCCCGTCCGGGAACCGGTGCGCCACCCGGCGGGACCAGTGCAGGGCGAGGGCCGTCTTGCCGACACCGGCCATGCCGGAGACCGCGACGACCGCCGTGCCCGGCCGGGCATCGTCCAGCAGCGCGTCCAGGCGAGCGAGTTCCCGTTCCCGCCCGGCGAAGGCGGGCACGTCCGGCGGCAGCTCGGTGGGCGCCACCGCGGGCGGCGGTTCGGGGTCCTCGGCCCGGCGCAGGATCGCCAGATGGATCCGCCGCAGGTCCGGCCCCGGCTCCACGCCCAGCTCGTCGCGCAGCCGTTCCCGGATCGCGGCGAAGCAGGCGAGCGCCTCGGCTGCCCGGCCGGTCTCGGCCAGCGCCCCCATCAGCGCCGCCGCGAGCGGTTCGGTGGTCGGGTACTCCCGCAGCAGGGCGGTGACCGGGCCGGCGACCCGCGCGCCACGGCCCAGCCGCAGGCAGAGCTGGGCCCACCGGACGGCCGCGTCGAGACGCCGCTCGTGCCATCCCTGCCGGATCCGGGCCGTCCACTCACCGGGGATGCCGGCCAGCGGCTCGCCCTGCCACAGCCCCAACGCCTCGCCGAGCAGGCGTACGGCCCGCTCGTCGGCACAGTTCGCGGCCGACGCCTCGGTCAGCAACCGGGTGAAGCGCAGCACGTCGACGGCATCCGGGTCGGAGCGCAGCTGATATCCCGCCGGGCCGCGGACCAGCTGGACCGGTGGTTCCGCTGCCGGGTCCGGCCCGGCGAGGACCCGGCGCAGCCGGGCGACATAGACGTGTACGCCGTGGCGCGCCCGCCGCGGCGCCGCCTCACCCCACACCCGGTCGAGCAGCGTGTCCACCGGCACCGGGCGTGGCGCGTCGACCGCCACGGCCGCGAGCAGGGCTCGCTGGCGCGGCGGTCCCGGGCTCACCGCTGCCGTGCCGTCCCACAACTCCACCGGACCCAGCAGCCGCAGCTCCATGCATCCCCCGTACGCATAGGTCTGCGTCGATGTTTCTGTGCTGTTCCGCGTTTGTCAACGACGGCGCCGATGACGTCGAGGTTCCGGCGAGCCGTTGTCGAGGCCCGCTCCCGAGACTCGTATCCGCGCCGCCGGCGACCAGCCGACGGCACCGGTATCTCCATCAGCGGAAGGGAAAACGGGGATGAGGGAAAGAATGATCAGGGGCGCCCGGAGATGGGCGGCCGCCCTGGCCGTCGCGGCGGCGGTGGTGGCGTCCGCACAGGTCGCCGGCGCGGCGCCCGCGAGCGCGGCGGCGCCCGCGGCGTTCGCCGAGCAGGCGCGCGCTGCGGGTCTGGACCAGGCGCAGGCGCGCCGGCTGCAGAGCCAGGTCGACCAGGTCCTCGCCGAGATGAAGGTCGGCGGCAAGCAGATCAGCGCCAACGAGGTGCTGTCCGACGACGGCCGGGTCAAGGTGGTCGTGCCGGTTCCCGGCGAGGAACGGGCCCGCGCGCTGTCCGCTCCGGCCGCCCGGGCGGCGGCCATCTGCACCTACAAGTACCTCTGCCTGTTCGACGGCCCGAACTACACCGGCCTGCTGCGCGAGCTCTATTCCTGCAGCCTGGTCAATCTCGGCAACTACGGCCAGAACGACCGGCTCGACTCGTACTACAACAACCAGACGACCGGAACGGTCGCCCGCTTCTACAACTGGGAAGGGAGCTGGGCCTACAAGTTCGGCAGCACCGCCCCGCACTCCGATCCCAACCTGGGGCGATGGGGCTGGCAGAACTGGATCGACGGCGTGGACCCCTGCTGAGGCCGTCCGCGACGCGTCCGGGCGTCCGGCGGGGAGATCCGGCGTTGCCGGCCGCTCTCCCTGCCGGGCGAACCGGCGTGCCGATCGCTACGGTTGACGGGTGGTGATGTTTCACGAGAGCGCCCATCCGGCAGCGCTGGTGTCGCGATGCTGGACGCTGACCATCCTCACCGTGATGGAACTCGCCGTCGTGAACGGTCTCAAGGATCTCGTGGAGCCTCCTTGCCGGCACGTGCGGTGCGAGTTGGCCGCCGAACACCCCGACGGGCGGCACACCGCGTTCGTCGCCGCAGCCGGCAACGGCGACCAGTCGTGGTGGCTCTCCTGGAGTCCGGGCGAGCGTGAGCTGTTCCACCGCGAGGTCTGCGACGGGGTGGATGTGGAAGCCGGCGATGACTGCCTGCTCCCGGCCCGCCACCCCGGAGGGCACAGCTTCGACCTCGCGTCCCCCCACCACATCGCCTCGTACTGACCACGCCCCCGGGGTACGGCACACTGCCTCTGGCGTCGTGGTGAGGAGGGGTCAGTGAGCGGGATCGAAGCGCTGGGCCGTCTCCAGCGACACCGTCGAACGGCTGCTTCCGCCGCTTCGCCGTGACGTCCACCGGGCCGGGAGACCCCGGCTAAGGTGGTTATATGGGTGATTCGTCCGACATGATGGATTACGAGGCATTATTCCGCGGGATCCCGTCACCGGTGGTCGTCCTCGACCCGGAACTGGTGATCGTGGAAGCCAACGACGCCTACCTCACGGCGACGATGAGACATCGGCACGAACTCGTCGGCCGGCCCTTCGACGAGGCGTTCCCGGACAACCCGGAGGACCCGGACGCCGACGGCACAGCGGCATGGGGCGCCTCCCTGCGGCGGGTCCTGCGGGAACGGGTCACCGACGTCATGGCGATCCAGAAGTACGACATCCCGCAGCCCACCGGGGGATTCGCCACCCGCTACTGGGCGCCGGTCAACGCGCCGATCCTCGGCCCTGACGGCGAGATGCGATGGATCGTGCACCGCACCGAGGACGTCACCGCCTACATGCGCGACAGGCAGGATCCCGGGTCCGGTCAGCTGGCCGCGGAGCTGCGGGCGCGTACCGAGCAGATGGAGAGCGAGGTCTTCGCCCGGCGCCGTCTGCAGCAGGAGAACCAGACCCTGACCGCGGTCGTCGACAGCCTGGACGTGGCCGTGGTCGGCTGTGACGGCGCCGGCCGGCCGGTGCTCGTCAACCAGACGGCCCGGGTCCTGGTCGGGAACCGGCTCGACGGGCTGCCGGCGCGACAGTGGCCGCAACGGCTGCACCTGCACGACGCTGCCGGCCACCCGATGGAAGCAGAGCAACTGCCTCTGGTACGGGCGCTGAACGGTGAACATGTCCGCGACGCCGAGGTGGTGGTCCGCGCCCCGGGGAAGCCGGAGCGGATCTTCCGGGTGCACGGCAGGCCGGTCGCCGGCCGTCCCGGGCTGGCCGCGGTGGTGGCGATGCACGATGTGACAGTGCACCGCAGGGCCGCCCGGCTGCGGGAATGCGAGTTCCAGGTCTCCGGGGTGCTGTCCCGGCCGGCGCCGGCCGACGAGGTCATGCACGAGGCCGTGGCGATCGTCGGGGCGATGGCCGGCTGGGCCGCGAGCGAGTTCTGGACCGTCGACGAGGTCACCCAGGTGCTGCGCCGGATGACCTGCTGGACCCGTACCGGTCAGGATCTGCCCTGTCGTCTCACCGACCCGCTGCTGCCCGGCCAGGGCCTGCCGGGCCGGGCGTGGAAGATCACCGAGCCGGTGTGGGCGCCCGACCTGAACGCCGAGGAACGAGCCCACGACTGGGGGCCGTTGCGCGCCGCCATCGCCATCCCGATCCCCAGCGGCGCCATGGTGCTGGGCGTCCTGGTCTGCTACAGCGACACCACCGAGGTCCCGGACGACGTACGGACCGCCGTGCTCACCGGCATCTGCGCCCACATCGGCGAGTTCCTGGAACGCCGCCGCGCCGAACGTCTCGCCGCCGAACTCGACCGGACCCGCGACGAGTACATCGCCCTCGTCGGCCACGAGCTGCGCACCCCGCTGACCAGCATGCAGGCCAACGCCGAGATGATGCTGCACGAGCCCGGACTGGCCCCCGACCACCGGGAGATGCTGGAGGCCATGCAGCGCAACTCCGCCAAGCTGCACACCATCGTCGCGAAACTGCTCGACGTCGCCGGCGTCCGCTCCGGGCGGGCCGACCTGGCCATCCGCCGCACCGATTTCGCCGCGGTGGTGCACGCCGCCGTGGACGCCGCCCGGCGGAGCGCCACGGCCCCGGTCGCCATCGACATCAACACACCCGACACCGCCTACCTCGACGGCGATCCGCACCGTCTGCGCCAGGTCACCGACGAGCTGATCAGCAACGCCCTGACCTGGGCCGGCGACGACACCGTCGTCGGCGTGCAGATCCACACCGACGAGCGCGCCACCACCCTCGCGGTCTCCAACACCGGCGTCCGCATCCCCGCCGACGAACGAGCCCAGCTGTTCGATCTGTTCTTCCGCGGCGGAGCCGCCCGCCACCAGGGCGTGCCGGGGACCGGTCTCGGGCTCACCCTGGCCCGCGCCATCGTCGACCAGCACGGCGGCGCGGTCACCGTCAGCGAGCCCGACGAAGCCGTCACCACCTTCACCGTCCGCCTGCCCACCCGGCATCCCGCCGCACACGGCACGGAGACCAGCGGTCTGCTGCCACGGCTCCAGGAAGGCCAGGGCGCGCCGCCGGGCCACCGGCAGCGGTGACAGCCGGCCGCCGCGACGGCCGGCTGTCGGCGGGTCAGACCTGCTGGGCGCCGGGCCTGCCGTTCTCCACGACGAACGCGGCGTGCGTGTACTGCGGGGCGTCGCGCCGGGACACGGTGGTGACCATGCGCGCCTCGACCCGCAGCGCGTTCCGGTCGAGGTGGATCCGTTGGTGGCCGCGCCGGTCGCCGTCGAAGAACCGGATGTGCGGGTTGTGTTTGATCATCGGGCCGTAGTACGGGCCGTACACCTCCCGATCGCCGTTGGACGAGATGGACGTGCCGACGAACTCGGTGGCCACCACCGGTGAGCCGGGGTGGTCGAAGTCGGCGTGGATGTCGTTGACGAAGGTGGAGTGCCAGTCGCCGGTGAGCACGACCGGGTTGGGTACGTCGTGGCGGGTCCAGGCCCGGGTGAGGCGGTTGCGGGCGGCCGGGTAGCCGTCCCAGGCGTCGTGCCAGAGCCGGTGGCCGGCGTCGCCGTCGTGGTCGAGGCGGGCCACCATGACGTTGCTGCCGAGGATGTTCCACCGGGCGGAGGATGCGGCCAGACCGGTGTAGAGCCACTGCTCCTGTGCTGTGCCGAGCATGGTGGCCTCGGGGGCGTACTGGCCGGCGCAGGCGTCGCCCTCGCCCCAGGAGCAGGCCGGTGCGGTGCGGTATTGGCGGCCGTCGACGATGTCGAGCTGGGCGAGCCGGCCCCAGTGCAGGCGGCGGTAGATGCGCGGGCCGGCGCCGGTGGGGCGGGCCGGGGCGCGGACCGGTTGGTGTTCGTACCAGGCCTGGTAGGCGGCGGCCCGCAGGGCGGCGATGTCCGGGTCGGAGGCGGTCGCCGTGCCCGCGTAGTCGTTGGCCACCTCGTGGTCGTCCCAGGTGACCGCGAACGGCACCCGCGCGTGGGCGGCCTGCAGGTCCGGATCGGACTTGTAGAGCGCGTACCGGATCCGCCACTGCTGCAGGGTGACCGGCGCGGGCCGCGCCGTGTCCGCGACGGCGACGTTGCGGTTGCCGCCGGTGGCCGAGACGCCGCCCTCGTACACGTAGTCGCCCAGGTGCAGCACCAGGTCGAGGTCGTCGCGGGCGATGTGCGCGTAGGAGGGGTAGTAGCCGTCGCCCCACGCCTGGCAGGAGACCACCGCCATGTCCAGTGAACCGCCGGGGGCACGCCGGGCCGGCGCGGTCCGGGTCCGCCCGACCGGTGAGCGCTGGTCCCGGTACGCGAACCGGTAGAACCACTCGCCGTCCGCGGGCAGCCCGTTCACCTCGACGTGCACGCTGTGCCCCAGCTGCGGCGCCGCCCAGGCCACCCCCTCCCGGACCACGTGCCGGAAGCGCTCGTCGCGGGCCATCTGCCAGCGCACCGGCAGCGGCAGGGACGGCATGCCGCCGTCCGGCGCGAACGGTTCCGGCGCCAGCCGGGTCCACAGCACCACACCGGACTCCGTCGGGTCGCCGGAGGCCACGCCGAGGGTGAACGGGTACTTGCGCCCGGGCAGCGCCGGCGCCGCGGCGACCGCGTCGGCGGGCACCTGGGCGAGCGCGGCGACGCCGGCGACCGCGGCCGCACCGGCGATCAGTCGGCGCCGGTCGATGTTCGTTGTCATAGGGTCCGGTTGTAGGCGGCTCAGCTGACGCCCGCCTGCACTGGAGATGACCTTCACGTGGCGTTCGCCGGATCATGGGCGACGGGCGAACGGCCGGAGGCAGCCGCGGCTGGCGTTGTGCGCGGCGAGGGTGATGTTCTGGGTGATGTCGTTGGTGCCGCCAGCTGCTTCGGCGACGCTGCGGTTCATTTCTGCCGTTGTGGCGGTCTGCCGGCCACCCGGGCCGCTTCGGCGGCGTTCTGGGAGATCTCCCGGATCGAGGCGCCCATTTCCTCGCTGCCGGCCGACACGGTCTCCATGCTGCGGGAGACCTGCTCGGCGACGGCGGACACGTACTGAGCCCGGCGGAGCTCGCGATCTGCCCTGACTTCTGGGACGACGACCCCGTGCGGCGCTGACCGACGGCGGGTCTTCCCGCTAGGTGCGGGACAGGCGTACGGTGAGCGACAGGTGTGCCGGGAAGTCTGGTCGGCGGTCATAGCTCCACGTCCCCGATCGGAAGGCACCCCGCGATGACCGATCCCGCGCTGCGCGCTGTTC
This sequence comes from Actinoplanes sp. NPDC019969, assembly GCF_055562375.1. Taxonomy (NCBI): domain Bacteria; kingdom Bacillati; phylum Actinomycetota; class Actinomycetes; order Micromonosporales; family Micromonosporaceae; genus Actinoplanes; species Actinoplanes sp. NPDC019969. The sequence continues at coordinate 46,038 of NZ_JBVHFK010000010.1, forward strand.
AGCTGACGAAACGGTACGGCCGCCTCACCGCCCTCGACACCCTCGACCTGGAAGTCCAGCCGGGTGAGGTGTTCGGGTTCCTCGGCCCGAACGGGGCAGGCAAATCCACCACCATCCGGCTGCTGCTCGGCCTGGCCCGGCCTACCGCAGGGCGGGCCGAGGTGTTCGGTGTCGATGCTGCTGACGTGTCCCGCGCCCACCGGCACCTGGCCTACGTGCCGGCCGATGTGGCGTTGTGGCCTCAGCTCACCGGCGCCGAGGTCCTGCACCTGCAAGCCCGGACCGGCCCGGGCACCGACATCGCCTACCGCGACGAGCTCGTCGAACGGTTCGCTCTCGACCCCTCGAAACCGGCCCGGACGTACTCGACGGGCAACCGGCAGAAGGTCGCCCTGATCGCCGCGTTCGCCACCCGGGCACCGCTGTTGGTCCTCGACGAACCGACCAGCGGCCTCGATCCACTGATGGAACACGAATTCCGTGCCGCCGTCCGGCACGCCCGCGACCGCGGGCAGACGGTGTTCCTCAGCTCCCACCAGCTGGCCGAGGTCGAAGCCGTCTGCGACCGCGTCGGGATCCTGCGCGCCGGCCGGCTCGTCGAAGTGGCCACGATCAGCGACCTGCGGGGCCTGCACCGATCCGAGGTGACGATCTCCTACACCGGCACCGCACCCGAGCTGGCCTCGATCGCCGGGGTCGCCGCGATCGAGGGCGCCGGAGACGGGCAGTTACGGTTCACGCTGACCGGCCCGCCCGCATCGGCGTTGCAAGCTCTCGCCGCCGCGGACGTCACCGCGCTGGCCGTACGGGAACCGAGCCTGGAGGAGATCTTCCTCGACTACTACGGAGAGCAGGTGGCCCGATGACCATCGACACCCTCCCTCCGTCGGCCACCGTCAGCCTTCCCACCACTCACGCTCCGGGCCGGGCCGTCACCCGGCTGGCGGTCCGGCAGATCCGGCGCGGCGCTCTGCTCGTCACCGGCCTCGCCACGGGTGTGACCGCGCTGGTGGCCGCCGGCTACGCACAGGTGATGGCCGACCCGGCGGCGGCCGGCAGTCTGCAGGCGCTGGCCGGCAACCCGGCGATCCGTACCCTGTTCGGCGCACCCGTCGGCCTCGACACCGCCGGCGGGTTCACGGTGTGGCGGGTCGGCGCCGTCGTCGCGATCGCCCTGGGCGTCTGGTCGATCCTGGCCACCACCCGGATCACCCGCGGTGAGGAGGACGCCGGACGGTGGGACGTGCTGCTGTCCGGACGCCTCCGGCTGCGCGACACCCTGATCCGCCACCTGGCCGCCGTGATGGTGGTCCCGGCCGCCACCGCGACCACCATCACGGCCGTTCTCCTGGTGGCCGGCACCCCGCCGGCCGGGGCGATCCTCCACGGCACCGGCACCGGCCTGCTCGGCATGTTCTTCGCCGTGGTCGCCGCGCTGACCGCCCAGGTCTTTCCCGCCCGGGCACCCGCGACCGGCGCAGCGGTGGCGGTACTGGGGGTCGGCCTGCTGACCCGCATGATCGGCGACGGGATCACCGCGCTCGGCTGGCTGCACTGGCTGTCACCGTTCGGGCTGCTGGCCCTCAGCGGCCCCTACGTCCACGACCGCCCCCTGCCATTGCTGCTGCTGGCCGCGGCGACCGTTCTGGTCACCGTCGTGGCGCTGGCCGCGGCCGGGCATCGCGACGTGCGGGGCGGCCTGCTCCCGGCGGCTGCCGGACGACGTCCACGAACGCGGCTGCTGGTGAGCGTGGAGACCTTCGCCGTACGCCGGGCGCTGCGCCCGTTGACCGGCTGGATGATCGGTGTCGGCGCTTACTATCTGCTGATCGGGTTGACCACCGTATCGGTCACCGGGTTCCTGCGCGACAACCCCGCCCTGGCCGGCGGAGCAGCACAGGCGGGGTTCGCCGGGCTGGGCAGCATCGCCGGATTCACCGCGACCCTGTTCGCAATCCTCGCTCTGCCGGCCGCCGGGTTCACCACCGTCCGGATGACCGCCTTCCTGGCCGCCGAAACCGACCGCCGCCTCACCCTGCTCACCAGCCAGCCCGTCGCCCGCCTCCGATTGCTCGGCGCCGAGATGGCGGTCACCGCCGTAGCCGCCACCGTCCTGGTCACCGGCGCCGGGCTGCTCACCTGGGCCGGTGTCACCGTGATGGGCGGTGAGATCGCCGTGACCGCCGTGCTACGAGGCGTCTGGAACGTCCTGCCGATCGTGCTGCTCAGCCTCGGCGCGGCCGTCTTCGCGGCCGGCTGGGCACCTCGCTGGACCGGACTGCTCGGTGGCCTGCCCAGTATCGGAGGATTCCTGTTGTTGGTGCTCGCCGAGAGCATCGCCGCACCATCGTGGGTACGCGACATCTCACCGTTCGCCCACCTGGCACCGGTCCCGCTGACCGGTCCGGACATGACAGCCTCGGCGGTCATCCTCACCGCAGCGGCGGTGCCGGCCGCCATCGGCATCGGCGGCTACCGCCGTCGCGACCTGTCCTCATGACACCTACGGCGAGAGCCGGATCGTCCGCTGAGGACCGGGTGCGGGGCATCGACACGGCGGCCATGGGGGTGCTGATCCAGCAGACCCGCCGAGGGCCGGTGACAGCCGTTCTACCCGAGGGGGATGGTCCGATCAGGTGAGGCCGACAGTTCAAGAAACGAATCCGTCACCTAGCCGACAAGCCATTCCGAGATCGAATCGGGTACGGAATGTTGACGCGCTGCTAGAGTCGCGGCACGACGGACACGCGCAAGGACATCGAAATGCCGGAAGCATTTACTGAAAGCCCCGAATCCGGTGCCGCCGCCACCGGATCCGATGCCCCGAATGGTCACATCCCCCGTATTCTGCTGCTGCTCACCGGATGCGCGGGAGTCACCGCCCTGCTGGCCGGGATCGGCCTCCTCGCCGACATCGCTCAGATCGTCACCCTTTCCGTGCCCGCGGCCGTGAGGGCGCTGGGCATATCCATCACGGTACTGGCGGCGATCCTCTTCTCGTTCCTGGTCACCGGCAAGCTGCGCTCGTCTCGGCCCCGGAGGTTCATCGCCGCGTCTTTCGCACTCGCCGGGCTCGCCGTCGCCGCCGCCCCGCTGCCTCTCCGAGCGGCTGGTTCGCGCCAGCCGGACCCGGTGAGGTCGGCTCCGGTGGCCGTCGGCCCGAACAGTGTTCCCTCGACGGGGAACGCCCCGACCGGTGCGCCATCCACGGTGCAGCGCGGCCGTTCCTCGGAGATTTTCGCCGAGTTCGGAATATCGATGAAATTGGGGCACGGATACGATCTGGATCTGATTCCGGGCGACCAGGTGACGAAGAACAGCGGATGGTCCGGGAAGGATGCCAGCGCCAAGAACCGCGACATATATCTGTCCGGCGCGGACACGTCCCTCTATGCTATTCCGCGAGTAGACGGACGGCCGGAGAACCTGGTCGAACTGATGCGGCCGGAGGACCCGCCGGGCACCTGCCGGGGACTGCCTGACGGTGTGGGCGGCGGAGGCATCCTCGCCGTCGAGGATCTCCAGGTGGGTGACCGGGTCTGCGCTCTCAGCTACGGCAACCGCTGGGCGATGCTGCGCATCGACCAGTTGCCCAGTCCCGCGCACAGACGACTCGTGGCCCACGTCTGGCTCCTGGAGGAGTAGCACCGGCGCCTCGTGAGCCGGCTCGGTGCCGAGCCGGCGCTGGGAACGGCCGCGCCGGGCGGCCCGCTCGAGGATGCGGCGCCCGCTCGAACGCCTCGCCGGTGCCCCGTGCGGCGGCCGCCCAGTCCCGGCGGTCGGCATCCGGCGCGAGCAGGGCCGCGTCGTTGCACAGGGCCGCGCCCCGCGCCAGTTCCCGCAGTTGGTCACCGCCGCCCTCGACAGTTCCCTCCGGGGCGTACCCGGTGCCGGAGACCGCATGGGCCGCGCCGTCCGCGGTGACCGCCCGCTGCACCGACATCCGGTTCTCGGTCAGTGGCCCGGTCTTGTCGGCGGCGATCACGGTGACCGAGCCGAGGGTCTCCACCGCGTGCAGCCGCCGCGGGATCGCCTGGGTCACCGGCACCTTCACCGACCTGGTTGTGCAGAGCACCTACGACACGTTCCGGAAGCAGGACGAAGCCGGCCTGACCGGGGCGCCGGCGGTGGGACAGCAGGTCGAGCGGGAGTCGATCACCGGTCTGACGACGGACCTCCAGGGGCTGACCGCGCCGGACGCCCGGCAGGTCCACACCCACCTGCTGACCGCCTCCCAACGGCACCTGACCGTCTTCTCCCGTTGATAGGCCGTCGCAGATGGCGCCAAGGCGACAGCGGCCGGACATGCTGTACGACCCGGCGACGCTGGCCCCTCTCCTCGAGTACGACTCGACGTTCGGCCGGCTCGGTCTCCCGGTCGGGGTGGCCGACGACGGTGCGCTGGACGTCGGCGGGCACCGGATCCGGACCTCTGTCCACGTACCGGCTTCCGCAACAGGTCAGCAGTGAGGCCGCGGTGATGCTGGCCGACATCCTGCCCACCTCCTACGAGGTCGGCGTGCTCAACGGCGGGGTGCGGCCCGGCGACACCGTGGTCGTGGTCGGCGCCGGCCCGATCGGCCTCGCCGCGATCATCACCGCCAAGCTGTTCTCACCGGCGCACATCGTGGCGATCGACAAGGCGGAGAGCCGGCTGCAGGCGGCCAAGAACCTGGGCGCCGACGTCACGCTCACTCCCGACCGGGTCGCCTTGGGCTCGATCCGCGCGCTGACCGGCGGGCTGGGCGCCGACGTGGTCATGGAGGCCGTCGGCATCCCGGAGACCTTCGAGCTGTGCACCACCCTGGTACGCCCCGGCGGCACCGTCGCGAACATCGGCGTGCACGGCAGACCTGCCGTTCTGCACCTGGAAGACCTGTGGATCCGCAACGTCACGATCACCACCGGTCTGGTCGACACCTCCTCGACACCGCGCCTGCTGACCATGCTGGCCGACGGGCAGCTCGACGTCTCGCAACTGGTCACCCGCCGGTTCCCCTCGAGGCGATCGAGCAGGCGTACGACGTCTTCGCCCAGCCCGCCCGGACCGGAGCGCTGAAGGTGCTGCTCACCCGCTGAATTCTCGATCGATGTGGCCCGCCGGGCAGGCGGGCCACATCGATGTGGGCCATGGGAGACTTCCAGCCCTGCCCGTTTCGAACCGCGAGCAGTCTCAGGACAGTAGGAGCGCCGGTATGCCCGGGCGCCGCCTCGTTCCCGGCGCGTATCGCGCAATGTGGGCAGGAGGTAGCCATGCACCGACTCGACAAGCTCCGGACCGAACAGGAGGCGCGGCAGCGGGCCACTACCTACAGATCGGGCCGGCGGCTCTGGAACAAATGGGTGATCATCGTCATCGGGGTGGCGGGCGCGGCGTCGATGGCGTTCACCATGGCGGCGGTCACCGGTCTGGCCGTGTGCCGCCGCCTGGCGGAGTGAGCTATCGGCTGTCGGAGCCGCCGGCCCGGGTGGCGGCACGGCCGGCTTCGAGGCGGGCGATCGGCACCCGGAAGGGCGAGCAGGACACGTAGTCCAGGCCGGCGTCGTGGAAGAACCGTACCGATGCCGGGTCGCCGCCGTGTTCGCCGCAGACGCCGACGGTCAGGTCCGGCCGGGTGGCGCGGCCGCGTTCGACGGCGATGCGGACCAGTTCGCCCACGCCGGCGTCGATGGTCTCGAACGGGGAGACCGCGAAGATGCCCAGGTCGAGGTAGCGGCTGAAGAACGCGCCCTCCACGTCGTCGCGGGAGAATCCCCAGGTCATCTGGGTGAGGTCGTTGGTGCCGAAGGAGAAGAAGTCGGCGGCCGTAGCGATGTCGCCCGCGGTGAGGGCCGCGCGTGGCACCTCGATCATGGTGCCGATCCGGATCGGGGGGACGCCGTCGATGCCGGACAGGATCCGGCCGGCTTCCGCGCGTACCGCCGCAAGCTCTTGAACCGCGCCGACCAGCGGGACCATGATCTCCGGCCGCGGGTCGCCGCCGGCGGCGACCCGCGCGGCGGCGGCTTCCGCGACGGCGCGGACCTGCATCGCGAACAGGCCCGGCACGACCAGGCCGAGACGTACGCCGCGCAGGCCCAGCATCGGATTCTGCTCGTGCATCCGGCGTACCGCGGTGAGCAGCCGCCCGTCGTGCCCGGCGTCCCGGCCGAGCGCCTCGGCCCGGGCCACCCGCGCGGTCAGATCCTCCAGCGGGGGCAGGAACTCGTGCAGCGGTGGATCGATCAGCCGGACCGTCACCGGCAGCCCGTCCATCGCCGCGAACAGGTCGATGAAGTCGTCGCGTTGCAGCGGCAGCAGGGCGGCGAGCGCCGCCTCGCGCTCGTCGTCGCCGCCGGCGAGGATCAGGCGTTCCACGAGTTCCCGGCGTTCACCGAGGAACATGTGCTCGGTACGGCACAGGCCGACCCCGCTCGCGCCGAAGCGGCGTGCCCGCTGGGCGTCCGCGGCGGTGTCGGCGTTGGCGTGCACGCCCAGCCGGGCGACGTGGCCGGCGTGCGTCATGAGCAGTTGCACGGCGCTGAGCAGCGGGTCGCCGATCGAGGACAGTTCCTGCTCGAAGTAGCGCACCACCGGTGACGAGCGTACCGGCACGGTGCCGGGGTAGACGCGGCCGGTGGTGCCGTCGAGGGAGATCACGTCCCCGGCGTGCAGGACGGTCGCGCCGGCGGTGAGGGTGCCGGCGGTGGTGTCGATGAGCAGTTCCTCGGCCCCGCACACGCAGGTCCTGCCCATGCCCCGGGCGACGACCGCGGCGTGTGAGGTCTTGCCGCCGCGGCTGGTCAGGATGCCCTGGGCGGCGATCATGCCGGGCAGGTCGTCGGGGTTGGTCTCGGGCCGGACCAGGATCACCGGTCCGGTGGCGGCCGCGGCGGCCGCGGAGTCGAACACGATCGCGCCGACGGCCGCGCCGGGGGAGGCGGGTACCCCGGTGGCCAGCGGCTCCGGGGCCGTGGCGGTGTCGAAACCCGGGAACATCAGGTGAGCGAGCTGGTCGCCGGTGACCCGGGCCAGCGCCTCGTCGAGGCTGATCACGCCTTCGTCGACGAGCTGGGCGGCGATCACGAACGCGGCGGCCGGGGTGCGTTTGCCGACCCGGGTCTGCAGCATCCACAGCTTGCCGTCCTCGATGGTGAACTCGATGTCGCACAGATCCCGGTACCGCTGCTCCAGCTTCTCCATGATCGACAGCAGTTCGGTGTGACTCGCCGGGTCGATCGCGGCGAGATCGCCGAGGCTCATGGTGTTGCGGATACCGGCGACCACGTCCTCACCCTGGGCGTTCGGCAGGTAGTCGCCGTAGGCGCCGCGCCTGCCGGTGGCCGGGTCCCGGGTGAACGCGACGCCGCTGCCGGAGGCGGATCCGTGGTTGCCGAACACCATCGCCATCACGTTCACCGCGGTGCCCAGATCCTGCGGGATGCGTTCGCGCCGGCGGTAGAGCACCGCCCGGTCGGCGTTCCACGACCGGAACACCGCGCTGATCGCGGCGTGCAACTGCTCGTGCGGCGACTGCGGGAAGTCGCGGCCGGCATGCGCCGTGAACACCTTCTGATAGGCGGCGACCAGGTCACGGAGGGCGGCGGCGTCCAGGTCCGCGTCGCTTGCGGCGTTGTTGAGGGTACGGGCGGAGCTCAGTTCCGCCTCGAACAGCTCGCCCGGAACCCCGTACACCGTCTTGCCGAACATCTGGATCAACCGCCGGTAGGAGTCCCAGGCGAACCGCGGGTCACCGCTGCGCGCCGCCAGCCCGAGGACCGTGACGTCGTTGAGCCCGATGTCGAGGATCGTCTCCATCATGCCGGGCATCGAGAACCTGCCGCCGGACCGCACCGACAGCAGCAGCGGATCGGCCGGGTCGCCGAGCCGCTTGCCGAGAACCGCCTGCACCTGCCGCAGATGCTCCTCGACCTCGGCGAACAACCCGTCGGGCGGCGCGCCGGTACGGAGGAACTCACGGCAGGCGTCCGTGGTGATGGTGAAACCGGGCGGCACCGGCAGCCCCATCCGGGTCATCTCGGCCAGGTTGGCGCCCTTGCCGCCGAGCAGGTCCGTCAGATCCCTGTTGCCCTCGCGAAAGCTGTAGACGTAGCGGGACATGCTGATACCTCTCCTCGCCATCGGTGGCGGGCCGTCCCGCCCTCTCCTCCGTGGTACCGCCGCCTCCGGCCCGCAGGGCAGGGCCGGAGGTCCTGAGGAAGAGCGTCGATATTTCAGCGGGTCGGGGCGAGCGGCGTCAGCCGGGGTGACGGGCCCACCGGTCCCGTGGGCGGCGGCTCGATGTGCCGGCGGCCGAGTCCTGTCCCGCCGAGCACGATCAAAGCCACCGAGGCGAGGAACAGCACGATCCCGGTGGTCAGCAGCCCGGCCCCGAGCGCGGTCAGCTCCGGGATCCGGATCGCCGCCCGAGCGTCGGCGGAGATACCCGCCGACCCGTCGGCGTTTGTGACGACGACGGCGTACGCGCCGTCGCGCACGTCGTCCCACCGCAGGTCGACGGTGCCGCTCCCGCTGGCCTGCGCCAGCCAGAAGGTCTGCACGGCGGGGTCACCGGCCGGGCGCACCGTGCCCGGAGCCCTGGCGTAGACGGCCCGGCCGGAGTCCACGCCGATCACCTGATCGTGTGCGGTTCCGGCGAGCCAGCCGTCGATCGCCGACTGCGACGCGATCCCGGCGAACACCGGCTCGCCCGAGGACGAGGTCACGCTGATCCGCAGAGCGCCGATGTCACCGGTCCGCTGGTACCACTGTCCGGAGTCCACGATGGCGAGGTTCTCCGCGGTGATCGCCGCGGTGCCGCTGTCCAGCACCAGCGTCGGGCTGGTGACGAAGCCCGCCTGGTCGCGGTCGGCATCGAGGGCCAGCAGCAGGCCGCCGCCGATGCCGAGGCCGGCGGCCGGGGCGAGCAGCAGCACACCGGCGACCAGGGCGGCCACCGAGCCGCCCACCGATGCGGGCCGCTCCGGCGCCGCCGTGGCCGGGCCGCTGGGGTGCGGATCCGGCTCGTAGCCGCCCTGGTCCATCCGGAACGGCGGATAGCGCGGCGTGATCAGGGTCAGGTAGGCGGCCACCCGCAGGCCCCAGCGGGCGACGCCGGCCAGCAGGTCGTGCAGGCCGTCCGGGTAGCGGCCGGTGAACAGCAGCGCGAGCGCGGCGATCAGCAGCACCGCACCGACCAGGCTGGGCGGGCCGTACACCACGACGTTGTCGTCGGTGACGGCACGGCTGGCCGCGCCGGTCAGCGCCCCGATGATGAGCAGGTGCGGCACCGCGAGCAGCCAGGCGACCAGCGGCAGCCAGCGCGGTGGTTCCGGCTGTTGCGGGTCCAGGTGCAGCCGGGCCGGGTAGTCCGGCACGTCGGCCAGGGTGAACGGTGGATACGCGTCGGTGCCGAGCACCTGGTAGCCGTAGTAGCCGACGCGCCACGTCCAGCGCAGCACACCCAGGTTGTAGGCCCGGATCGGCGCCGGATAGCGGCCGGTGATCAGCACCGCCAGGTAGGCCACCAGGGTGAGCACCACGAGACCGGTCCAGAGCACCAGCAGGGCGAGGTAGTGCGGGATGAGCAGCAGCCACTTGACGAGCCAGAGCAAACGGCTCAGGGTATCGTCGCGGCGGGCCTCCACCCGCAACGGGTAGAGCTCCATATGACACCTCCCTTTTCTTCAGGGAAGCGCCGTTCCGGACCGGTCCGGCAGGGCCATCCGGCCCGGTTCAGTCCTCGACGATGACGGCGTCACCGGGCGCGCGGCGCGGGGACGGGGGAACCTCCTCCGCCGATTCGACGTAGCCCAGCCGTACGATCAGGTACGGTTCGCCCGCGCCGTCCAGCAGCCGGGCCAGCAGGTGCCGGGGCCAGGCCCGTTCCACCGCTTCGCTGATCGGCGCGGTCGCCAGGCCCTCGGCCGTGGCCCGCAGGAGCAGGGCGGACATGGCCTCACCGGCGCGGAGCAGGGTGGCCGGCTCGTCGCAGGCGCCGAAGAGGATCACGTACGTGGCGCCTTCGTCGTGGTCGGCTCCGGCGAGCAGGCCAGGGGAGCCCCCGGGCAGGAAGTTGCGCGCCGGCACACGGCGCAGGCCGGGCGCGACCACGGTGTCCGGCGGCACCCCGTCCCCGGTCCACGCCGGCCGGTGGGTCCAGGCGGTGAGTTCGCTGCGGTGCGCGGGGTCGAAGTAGTCGGCGTCCGCGGCCAGATCGACCGGGATCGCCAGCTCGGGCACCCGGTCGTCGGGGACGGCATGCAGCCGGGTCCCCTCCGCCTCGACAAGCTTGCGGAGCCGATCGAGGGTCTGCTCGGTCACCGGGCGCTCGCCGAAGGGCCGGCGGTCGGTGCGGCGCCGGCTGATCGCGGCGGCGAGAGCCCGGGCCTCGGGGTCCGGCTCGCCGCGACCGGTGATGCGGATCCTGGCCAGCAGGTCCGGGCGCCAGTCGTCGGGAAGACGCTGCACCTCACAGCGCCACCCGGCGGCGGCCAGGGCGACCCGGGCGTGGTGCAGGGCGCCACCGCAGCTGACCAGCAGCAGGCGGCCCTCGGCGTCGGTGACGCCCAGCCGCCGGTCCGGTTCGGACGTCAATTCCAATACGGACCCGGTGATGCGCCACTTCCAAGGCTGCGTATTGAACACGGACGGGGCCCGGAGAGAGGTCCGGGCGGCCGTCTCCAAGGCGTCGCGCGCCTCGTCACGGCTCACGTCGCCGGTCGGCTCTGTCATGGCCAACACCTCCGACAGTCGCGGGTTTCCCTCACGATGGCAGGCCGGAGGGAGCAGCTGTCAGGGCACAAAGACCTGAGACGCGGGTCCGGCGGTGCCATGCTGCCTGCCGATGCGATCCGAGCCCGGAGAAGCGATCCGCTCGGTCGGTGACGCGGCGGGCACGACCGCGATCTCACTGGCCGGCAGCACCAGCGCCACGACGGGAGGGCCATCCTGCTCCGCTGTCGTGTGAACTGCCGGTATCCGGGACGGGACCATCGACCCTGTGCCGTGGGCGGAGCCGCGCAGTCTGATGGAAAGAGAAGACCGTGAGGAGGCGCATGATGATGCACACCCGGACCTGGACGGTCGAGATCACCATCGGCGAGCACGAGGACGACCGCCGTACCCGTGCCGTCGCTGTGCTCCGCACGGAAGCCCGCCCGCAGGTACGTGGCGAGGGTGTCGCCCGCCGTTCGCCGCGCGACCGGGAGGTTCCGGAGATCGGCGACGAGCTGGCCACGGCGCGAGCCCTGGCGGATCTGGCGTACCAGCTGCTCGACGTGACCGCTGCGGACATCGAGGCGGTCGTGCACCGGCCGGTTCACCTGAGCGGCTGATCCACTGTCGGGAGGTGGACGACGACACGGTTCGAGGAACGCGATCCCTCCGACGCCCGTGTCGGTGACGTCGTGGTCGGCGTGGACGGTTCCCCGTCGGCCCGGGCGGCGCGGCAGGTCCAGGCTCACCGGCGGGCGGCTGTACGCCCTGACAGCCTGGGAGATCCCCTCCTGGTACGGGTGGGCGCCGATGCCGCCGTACGACGAGGATTCGGTCAGTCAGCAATGTGTCCAGCACGCGCGGTGCCCGGTCGTGGTGGTGCGCGGCAGCCAGTGAGGGCAGTACCGAGACGGCGCCACCGGCTCCGGCCGGTGGCGCCTGCGTGATGTGGCGCCTGGGACGCCGATCAGCTCACCCCATGATGCCGATCGGCCCTGCCGGGCCTGCCATAAGGCGTTCTAGCGTACGGATATGAACAGTGTCGTGTCGGTTCAGGAGAAGCGGCCCGTGGTGGTCGGCATCGACGGCATGCCGGCCGACCTGCAGATCGTCGATGTCGCCGCCGCCGAGGCGGCCCGCCGCGCGGTGCCGCTGGAGGTCGTGCACGCATGGCCCGGCAGGCACCCGGGAGCACCACGCCAGCGATCCACGCTGCCGCATCCTGCCGAGGGCCGCCACCTGCTCGAACTCGCCGGCCGCCGGGCCCGGCACGGTCATCCCGGCCTGCCGGTGCACACAGGTCTGGCGGACGACGGCGCCGCCGAAGCTCTGTTGCGGCGTTCCGCACGGGCCTGTCTGCTCGTGGTGCGGCATCGCGACGAGGCGTTGCTCGGGCATGGCTGGGGGTCGACGGCGGCGTACCTCGCGCATCACAGCGACTGCCCGCTACTGGTGTATCGAAGCCCGTCGCCGCAGCGCGGACCGGTCGTGGTCGCGGTCTCCGGCCGGCGGAGCGCCACGGTGGACTACGCCTTCGAAGCGGCGTCGCGACTCGGATGCCCACTGGTCGCCGTGCACGTGTCCGGCCCACAGAAGACCGGCCGACGCCAGGAGGCCGTGGATCCGCCGGCCGCGATCCTCGCTGATTGGTCGGTGAGATGGCCGGACGTGTCCGTGGAACGGCTGCCCATCGGCGAGGCCGACATCGCCTACACGACGGAGCGAGCGTCCCGGCGTGGCCGCCTTCTGGTGGCCGGGCGGGGACTCAAGGGCTGGTTCGTCGAGCAGCTCTACAGCGCCACCGCCGTCGGTTCCGCCGGGCGTCCGCTGTGCCCGGTGCTGCTCGTCCCGCCGGGGTGGCTCGAGCCGGCCGACTGAACCGCCGGACATCGGTCCGTTCTCTGATGGTGCCGCGTCAGCGAGACTTCGGTCCCTGCCGATCAAGAGCAGGGCGGCCGAGGATGAGGATTGATGGAGGTGGTTCCCATGGCGATTCTGCTGGTCGTCACCCTGGTTCTGATCATCGCCGCTGTGGGGCTGTTCCGGCCGGAAACCGACGCGGAGGCGAGCCAGGCCGGCGAAGGAAAGGACAACCCCGGACAAGCTGCGAGCGACGCCGAATCCGCGCCGACGACACTTGAAGGCGTGCTGGTGGCACAACTCATCAGCGGTGAGATCAGTCATGGCCAGTATCGCAAGGCGGTCACACGGATCGCCGAACGCGACGACGAACGCAATCCGATGACGGTGCCCGGCAACGACCGTCCGGACGCCTGCGCCTGACCGCCTGGCGGGCGGGGATCGGCAGCCGTACGACACCCCGCCACATCAGGTGTGCGGGGGCGGTCAGTTCCGGCGGCCGCGGACGAGATAGGCGAGCGGCCCGATCGGCTGGACGAAGAGCACCGGCCACCAGAAGGCCTTGGAACCGCGGACCCGCGACCCCGGCCTGCGGGCCAGGTCCGCGATCGCGAAGGCGGTGAGCGCCAGTTCCACGGGAGCCAGCACCATGGTCGCCTTTCGTTGCCACGGCGACATCTCTTGCCAGGATGTGTGCGACATCGGATACCTCCAGCGAGGCGTGATGTGATCGGCGTCCGTGGCCCGTTCGGCACCACCGGGGACACCGGCCCGCCGCGGGCCACGATGTGATCGTGGTCGGCGCCCTTACTCGTGCTCTGCCCGTGCCGTAGGAGCAGCAGTGACCCGCCGCCGGTGCCGAGTCTGCCCGCGGTCGTGGTGTTCTCGTTCATCGGGTCATGCGCCTGTCGTCGTGGGGACAAGAGCCCTGCCGGGCGGAATCGGACTCTATTTCTGGCGGACGAAATCCCTGTTGCGAAACAATGGGCTGGAAGGCTGGTATCCGTCATGGAGATGTCAGCCGTCGGTGCGGGAGTGCGCCATGGCTAACGGGGACAACGATGTCGACGGTGTCGGCCGGCAGTGGTGAGTGACCGGCGATCGCCGGGATGACGGCTCTATTCGGATCATCATGGGCGGTGACCTCGACACGTTCACCGTATCCGTCCTGCGGGCGCGAATCTCGGCACTGCTCGCGTTGCTCATCCGTTGCGTGGAATCGGACCTTGCCGACGTGAGCTTCTGTGACATTGCGAGGATGCGGGAGCTTCAGCTTCTTCGCCCGCGCGGGCGTGACGAGGGGGTGATGTGCTCGTGACTGCGGTGAGCCCGGCGGTACGATTGCTGTTTCTTCTCACCGGCCACGACGACTGGACGGGTGGGACCGGCGTCGACCCGTGAAGCCGGGCCGTGATGTGAGGCGCTGGTCGCGCCGGATGTTCAGGACAGGGCGGCGCGGCGGCGCCGGACCACCAGCAGTGCGGCCGCGGTCCAGGCCGCCACCACTGCCAGTTGTCCCGGGGCGAACCCGGCGCCGGTGACGGCCGGATCGGTGGCGGCGAGCACCGCCCGCAGCAGGTGACGCAGCGGGAACACGTCCGCGACGGTGGTGAGCCAGAGGGGGAGCCGCTGCTCGCCGACGACGAAGATCTCGGAGACGAAGCAGAGCGGCAGCAGCGTTCCGAGCGTGACGGCGACCATCGACCGTGCCGACGGCAGCAGCGCGGCGATGGCCAGGCCGAGCGCGGCGAAGCACAGTGAGCCGGCGGTGATCGCGATCAGCAGTGCGGGGATCCGGGCCGGAGACAGGCGCACGCCGAGGAAGCCGGTGCCCACGACGGTGAGCAGCGCGGCGGCGAGCAGGGAGACGATCAGGGCCGCGCCGACCCGGCCGGCGAAGTACCAGCGGAACGGCAGGGGAGTGCCGCGGAGCCGTCTGAGGACCCCGGCGGCGCGGGCGCCGACCACGCTCTCCGGCATGTCGACGTACGCGGTGAGAGCCGCCGTGTAAGTGATCATGCCGGCGAAGAGGTACTGGGCCATCGTCATGCCGTGCACGCTGGTGTTGCCGAACACCGTCGGGAACAGCGCCAGCAGCATCGCCGGGAAGACCATCGCGAAGAACACCGACAGCGGGTCGCGGCGCAGCCCGAGCAGGGCATAGCCGATCTGGCCGGACAGCGGGGACCTGTGGTGGGCCGCGGAGGCGGCGGACAGGTGAACGGGCTGCGCCGCCCGGACCGATGACGCCGCGGCCGCAGTGGCGCCGGGGTGCGGCTGCCAGGAGAACCGGGAACGCGCGACGACGGCCCCGGCGGCCGTCCAGAGCGCCAGGACGAGCAGATGGACGGGGGAGAAACCGTACCCGGCGCCGGGATCGAAGGTCTCCGCCAGGGCGCGGGCGAAGTGTTGGAGCGGCAGCAACGATCCGGCCGCGTCGAGCCAGCGGGGCAGTTCGGCGCCGACGATGAAGACGTCCGAGATGAAGGCCAGGGTGATCAGCAGGCCCTGTGCCAGGGTCTGGGCGACCAGGGCGGTCCGGGCCAGCGAGGCGAGCGCCAGCCCGAGTGCGGCACAGCAGGAGATCCCGAACAGCAGCGTCAGCAGCAGTGCCGGCACCTTGCGCCAGATGACCTGGACGTCGTAGGCGAGCACCCCGACCGTGACGAGCAGGGCCATCGCCGCACCGGAGGCGGCGATCGACGCGCCGATCCGGGATGCCAGAACCGTCCAGGCAGGCACCGGGGCGGCCCGCCAGCGCAGCAGGACACCACTGTCACGCAGCGCCGTCATGTCGACGGCCACCAGGACGAACGACGCCTGCGCCACGCCGAACACGGCGAACGGCGCCACCAGGTACTGGGCGATCGGGACGCCACCGCCGGTGTCTTGATCACCGACGATGGTGGCCACGATGACCAGGAAGGCGAGCGGGAACGCGAGTGTGAAGAACGCGGCGATCGGGTTGCGCAGAAAGGCCCGCACCGCGTGCCCGGTCAGCGCCCACAGCGAAGCGATCATCGGACGCTTCCCTCGGTCAGCGCCAGGTAGACCTCCTCGAGCGTCGGCGGGGCGACCGCGAAGTCGGGCAGGTCGGCGCCGCGTTCGGTGGCCCATCCGGCGAGCCGCCACGAGTCCGCCACCGGCGCGTGCGACGCCACGATCACGTGACCGGCGGTCACCGCCGGACGGGCGCTCAGCGGCGGCAGGTCGTCCGGGGACGATCCCGGCGGCAGACTGAAGCTGATCATCGTGGGCAGGTGGCTGCCGGCCCGCAGCCGCTCGGGCGCGTCGACGGCGATCAGCCGGCCCTCGCGCATGACGGCGACCCGGTCGGCGAGCCGCTGCGCCTCGTCGAGGTAGTGGGTGGTCAGCAGGATCGTCGTGCCGAGCTCCCGCAGGCCGGCGATCACCTCCCAGGCGTGGTGCCGGGCAGCCGGGTCGAAGCCGGTCGTCGGCTCGTCGAGGAACAGCAGCTCGGGCGCACCGGCCAGTCCGAGGGCCAGATCCAGGCGGCGGCGTTGCCCGCCGGAGAGGCTCTTCACCCGTGCGGTGCGCTTGTCCTCCAGCCCGACCAGGGCGATCAGCTCGTCAGGGTGCTGGCTCCGCGGGAACAGACCGGCCTGCAGGCGAACCAGCTCGCGGACCGTGAACTCCTCCTCGAACCCGGCGGACTGCAGGACCACCCCGATCCGGGAGCGGTACGCCGATCCGCCGGTCGCCGGGTCGAAACCCAGCACCCGGACGGTTCCGGCGTCCCGCGTACGGTAGCCCTCCAAAATCTCCACGGTGGTCGTCTTGCCGGCGCCGTTGGGCCCGAGCAGGGCGAAGATCTCGCCGTCGCCGACCGAGAAGCTGATCCCGTCGACGGCCCGCACCGGTCCGTACGCCCGGGTCAG
Organism: Actinoplanes sp. NPDC019969; assembly: GCF_055562375.1. Classification (NCBI taxonomy): domain Bacteria; kingdom Bacillati; phylum Actinomycetota; class Actinomycetes; order Micromonosporales; family Micromonosporaceae; genus Actinoplanes; species Actinoplanes sp. NPDC019969. The sequence goes on from NZ_JBVHFK010000010.1 coordinate 62,493, forward strand.
GTCGCGTACCTCGATGGTGGCCATACTTCCAGGCTGGTGCCCCGAAGCCCTCCGGGGCAGTGCCTGAGGTCCTGTCTTTCGGCCCTTCCGGAGGGCTCCGCAGCCGGCGCAGTCTGGACCAGGAATAGTTCCTTCGGCCAGGAGGCGGAATGAACACTCTACGGAAGGCGATGTGCAGGTGGGGGCGGCATTCCGGGGCGTGGTCGCTGCCGGGCAGCCGGTGTGAGATCGCGCGGATCTGCGAGCACTGCGGGAAGTGTGAGGAGAAGCCGTGCCACCTGTGGCGGCCGTTCGACTATGTCGCGAACGACGGCTGCGAACAGATCCGCGGTTGCGAACGGTGCGGAGCGACGGAGTCGCGCACCCAGCACGTGTGGGGACCGTGGATCTACGGCGACGAGGAACTGGTGACGGCCCAGTCCCGTACCTGCCGGCGTTGTCACCGCACCGAACGGACCAGGCGTTTCTCCGTCCTGTAAGACTCAGGCACTCCGGGCCCGATGCGGGCCCGGAATGCTGTCGGCGCGGTCACTGGTGGCCGGCGCCGTCGTGAATCACAGCCACCGAGCACGCGGAGTGCCGCAGCAGGTGCTGACTCACCGAACCCAGCAACAGCCCGCGGAACGCGCCGCGCCCTCGGCTGCCGACCACCACCAGCTGGGCGGTGGCGCTCGCGCCGGTCAACGCGGCGGCGGGGTGCTCGATCAGCGCCTCGTCCTCGATTTCCAGGCCGGCGAAAGACTCCCGGACCGATCGCACCAGCGCGTCGAACCGTTCGCGTTCCGCCTCGGTCACCGTGTTGGTGACCATCGCCGTCTCCTCCCACAGTCCGCGCACCGGAGGCCAGGCGTGGATGATCCGCAGCGGCGCCTTGCGGGTCACCGCTTGCCGGGCGGCGAAGTCGAGCACTGCCGGAGCGGCCGCGGAGTCGTCGATGCCGGCGACCACGGGCGTGTTCGACGCCGGGTCGCCACGGACGACCACGACCGGGCAGCGGGCATGGGCGGTGACCGCCGTGCTCACCGAGCCGAGCAGGCCCGCGACCGCGCTGTGCCCGCGTCCGCCGATGACGATCATCAGCGCCTGTGCCGACCGCTCCACCAGCGCTGCCGAGGCATGCGCGTCGTTGACGGCCGTGGCGACGTCGACCAGGGGATGGGTCTTCTTCGCCCGGGAGACGGCTTCGGCCAGTGTGCCGTTGATGATCTCGTATCCGTAGTCCTCGGGCCGCACCGCCATGGACGGCACCATGGTCTCCGGCCAGTTCCGGGCGTAGAACAGTTCTACCGCTGCCCCGGTGCGGCTCGCCTCGTCGAGCGCCCAGGTCAGGGCGGAGTCGGCGAACGACGACCCGTCGTACCCCACGATGATCTTCTTTTGCATGGTACGGATCTCCTCTCCGTTCCGGGTCTCGCCGTCTTTCTCCCTCCATGGCATGCCCATCGATGGATGACAGGCAGGGGCGCACGTCCCGTCTCAGCGGGCCCTATGTCCCACCCGCCCGGACCACCAGGACGGCACGCCGGCGCCCGATGGCAGGACCACCGCCAGCGGGCAGCAGGTCCGGCCGATCAGCGCACGCGTGGTCATGCCCAGTGGCCGCGCCGGGGTCAACGAACCGCTGGTGGCGTCCACGACGAGCACGGCGGCCTCCCGGCTGATCGTGCGCAGACGGGCATAGCTCACTGCCGCACCGGAACTCCCGTCGTCGGTGACCGCAGCCATCACGACCGTGCCGGTCGCTGGACAGCCACAGGACAGCTCGATGCCCGGGCACTCCGCGGTGAGCCGTAGCCGCCAGGACGTATCGGCGGGCAGGGACTCCCGGACCGCCGCCGCCAGTCTGTCCACCGGTGTGTGTCTCACCGTCGACTTCATGGCTCACCTCCGCCGGTGGTGACGGATCACGGCGCCTACCGGCGGGGCTGTCTCCTGGATCCGGCAGCCGTCGAGGCGACGGTGGATTCGGTGGGGACGTGGCGGGCACAGACTCCGGAACGGGCGGTCAGTGCCGGGTGGCGCAGCGCCTGAAGCTCCTCTTCCACGGCGAACGCCATCGGAGTGATCATCAGCCTTCTCCCGGGGTACGGACGTCTCCGTGGGCGGGGCCACGGAGGAGGCGGCGCGCCCCGGGTTCCGGGGCGCGCCATCTGGGTGTGGTGGTCAGATCAGCCAGGGGTTGCGCTGCACGAGAGGCAGGCGAGCCCATTGGCGGCCGAGGCCCCAGGTGTGACCGGCGTAGGTGAGCGCGGTGACGATGGCACCGAGTGCGTAGATGAGGTGGTAGTCCATGATCGGGTTGGTGGAGCGCGTCGCCTCGCCGGCGTTGGTGTGCTGTGCGGGCGGGAACTCGGCGAACCACATCATCACCAGCATGACCGTGGCAGCGCCGGCGGCGATCCGCAGGCCGATGCCGAGGATCAGGGCCACCCCGATGCCGAGCAGGCCGAGCATGAACAGCCAGTCGGCCCAGGCCTGGCCGGCGATGTCGTTGAAGAAGCCGGCGAACGGGCCGACGTCGACGCCGGAGAGGAAACCCTTGGTGGGGGAGCCGCCGTCGATCCAGGCGCGTTCGGCGGGGGTGGCGTAGTTCCAGCCGAACGTCTTGTCGAGGAACGCCCACAGGAAGACGAATCCGAGGGAGATCCGCAGGACGGCCAGGGAACGGGCGGCCGTGGGGGTGAGTGCCGAGCCGGGCACGGGCGCCTGGTCGAGGTGGGTGGCCGCGTCGCGGCCGGTGGCTGTCATGATGTCCTCCTTACTCATGTGTCTCTATGGATGACTATCCGTCCCGGGGTCGTGTGGTCACCTGTGCCGCCAGGCCCGACCGCTGGTGCCGAAAGGCCTCGGGGGACAGCTGCAGCCGGGGTGTAGGCGCGGACCGCGACCAGGCCGGCGCCACGGTCGCGCGCGGCGGCGAAGGCCGTGTCGAGGACGATGTCCGCGGTGGCAGAGTCGTCCACCCCGGCTGCCACCGGTTCCTGAGAAGTGCCGATACGGCCGCGGATCACGGCCACCGGGCAGTGTGCGTGGGCGGCTCGCCCCGCTGGGACACCGAGCCGAGCAGCAGGCCGGCGAGTCCACCTCGGCCACGACTGCCGACCACCACCAGGGCGGCGGTCTCGGACATTCGGACCAGCAGGCCGGCCGGGTGACCTATCGGCACCTCGAATGCGATGTCGACGCCTGGCGCCTCTTCGCCGGCTTGCCGGGCCGCCTCCGCGGCGGCCGATGCGGCTGGCCGCCGGGCCACCTCGAAGTGCTCGCCCGGATAGTCGTAGCGGCTCACGGACCTGTCCCAGTCCAGGACATGGACGACCCGGAGCGGCAGGTGCCGCCGCTCGGCCTCCCGTGCGGCCCACCGAACGGCCTCCAGGCCGGTGCCGTCGGTGCCGACGACGATGGACGGAATCTGCATGGCTGCTCCTTTCCTGATGTGTTCCATGGAAGGCGGTGGATCAGTGGCATGGCGGCCACCTCCGTCCGCCTCCCACTGCTGAGGGCTGGGGGATGGGTGGGGCAGGGTCGATGGGCCCGGCTGGTGGACGGGCATGTGGCGGCTGGTGGAAATGCCGGTGCGCGGCGGGCCGATCGGCACTGTCAGCTACCGCGGTCGGATGGTGGCATGGAGGGAGAGACGCTGGCGTGTTGCCGGCGTTCCGGCATTCGTCCGGAGGTGCTGCCATGAACCGGAGAGACGACTTCAGGGCGGAGTCCGCGGCACGCCGTCACGCCGGTGAGGTGATGCTGCCGAACCGCTTCAGCCAGATGATCAACAGGTACCTCGGGGTGGCGAGTTACCCGGACCCGTGCGCGGTCGGGCCGGCCGCGGCCCCGGCGGAACATGTTGCGGTTCCCGGAGTGGGTGGTGGTGTCGTGGTGGTCGGTGTGGATGACAGCCCGATCAGTTGCGTCGCCGCGGACCACGCGGCGATCGAGGCCGAGTTGCACGGCTGGGATCTCCGGTTGGTCACGGTCCGGCACAGTGCGACCGACGAGTCCGGGGTAGCCCTGTTGCGGCGGCTGACCGAACGGGCGCACGCCGGTTCTGTCACGGTGCCGGTCACCGGCCGGCTCATCACCGGGGCGCAGCCCGGTGCGGAGTTGCTGACGGAGGCGGCGGACGCGGATCTGCTGGTCGTCGGCCACCGGCATGGTGCTGCCACGATGGCGCTGGGCCGCAGCATCGCCGACCGAGTCGGCCGGCACCATCCGGGCCCGGTTCTGGTGGTGCGGATGCCCGGCTGGCCGCCGGGGGCGGAGTTCGGCCGGCGGCCGGTGGTGGCCGCTGTCGACAGCTCGCCGACGTCCCGGTCAGTGGTGGAGTTCGCGCTGGTGGAGGCTCGTGCCCGTGGTAGCGATCTGACCCTGTTGCATGTCGTCGGTGACCGGATGGATCTGGCGCGTCGTCTGGAGGTTCGTGACGGTGTCGTGGTGCATCACCGGATCATCTCCGGCGATCCCACGTCGGCGTTGCTGGAGGAGTCGAGTCTGGCCGCCGCGGTGGTGGTCGGCCGAGTCCGTGGCGTGCTGACGGGTTCGTTGCTGCGACCGGCGGCAGTCATGGTGCCGCGGCGGGCTTTCTGCCCGGTCTTCCTGGTCGGCTGACCGCCATGGACGCCCTGATCGTCATCGTGTCCGTGTGGCTGTTCCTGCGGATCGTCGGGTTCGCCGTTCTGCTTCTCGCCGAACGTGAGCCCCGGCCGGACGGCGGTCAGATTCGGGTAGGCCGCGATCGCGCCGAGCATGTCCGGCGGCAGGTCCCCGGCCCAGGCCACCAGCGCGTCCACGGTGGTCCGCAGCGACGCCGCGATCGCGGGCAGCACCCGCTCGGACGGCGCGCGCAGGCCGCGTTCGATCTGGGAAAGGTACGGGTTGGAGATGCCGGCCATCCCGGCAAGCTGCCGCATCGACAGCTCGGCCAGCTGACGCTGCCGGCGGATGATCTCGCCGAGGGTGACCGGCTCCTCCATGACCCGGGCAGCCTAACGGCCCGCCGCCAGCGCCGCGGGGACGGTGCGCTGGGCGGTGCGCAGCACGTCGATCCGGCGGCGCCCGTCCATCGGGTTGGCCCCGATCGCCGCCAGGTCCTCCGGGCCGGGCGTCACCACGGTCACTGCCGCTCCGGTCCGGGCCACCCGGCGGGCCTCCCGGTCCAGTCGCGCCGCGAAGAAGTGCCGTAACCGCATGAAGTCGAGCTCACCCCGCAACACCGCGGTCACCTACCTGATCAGCCAATCCCGCCTCGACGGACGGATCTGGCGTCGGTCATCGTTCATCGGCGGCAAGGCGGTACGGGCGGACGATGAGGACCGGGCAGTCGGCGTGGTGCAGCAGCTGCAGGCCGGCGACCAGAGTGACCGCCTGGACGATGAAGCCGATGAGGCAACGACCCGTCGTAGCCGGCCAGCACGCGGACCGCGGAGTCGTCCATGGATGTTTCTCCGGCAGGTGGCACGGCGTGGGGTGAGCGTGTCACGGAACCGGCAAGCTCGCCGGTGGTCTACATGCCCGGCTACGGCAACAGTCTGCTCGGCGAGACGCACGTCTTCGACGCGAGCATCAACTTCGTGGAGAAGCCCGTCACCGCCTATGGCCTGCTGCACAAGTCGCTGTCGCGCCCGGCGCCGGCACCAGCAGTCACCGGCAAGCCCTCGCGTCCGCCCCGCGCCGACGGGCAGGGAGGTGGGTGATGTTTACCCGGCGTGGCCGGGACCTACTGGTTCGCGTTGCTGTGGAGCGGCGAACAGGCCGAGCAGCTCGCCGATCCGATGGTCGGCCTCGGCGGGGTGCCGGAACCGGCCGCGGGGATTGACGGTGTACTCATTGCGGCGCCCGACGCGCTGTCGCTGCAGGTAACCGGCGGTCTCGAGGTCGGCGACGATGGCTTGGGCGGCGCGTTCGGTGATGCCGACGGACGCGGCGACGTCGCGCAAGCGTGCCGTCGGCTCCCGGGCGATGGCCAGCAGCACATGAGCGTGGTTGGTCAGAAAGGTCCAGTCCTTTGCGGCCCGGTCGGGGCGGGACGGCGTATCCGGGCGCATGGTCCTCCTTCTGTCCTGCCAGCAGAGGCCTTCAGCCCTCAATATACGTTGCGGGAATCGCGAAACTCGCAACGCCTTCGCCTCCGCCGGCCCCTTGACATGCGAAGGATACTTCGCGAATACTGGATCGTAGTTCGAGGGGGAGTACCCGACGACCCACGCGCCGCCGTCAGTACGGAACCGGCCTATCCGGCTCCCGGCCGCGCAGCCACCGGTGCGGTGGCCCGGGGAGACCTTCGTCCAGTACGCCGGCCTCTGCCCGGGCCGGCCGGACGAAAAGTCTCCCCGCATGGCCGTCTCCTGGTGGGCCTGGACCCTGGTGATGATCGCGATCGCCGCGATGCTCGCCACCGATCTGTTCCTGCACCGCGACAACCACGTCATCGGCTTCCGCGAGGCCGCCGTCTGGTCCGGTGTCTGGATCACCGCCGGGCTGCTGTTCGGCGTGATCCTCTGGGCGTGGCAAGGCGGGGAGGTCGCCGGAACGTACTATGCCGGCTATCTGATCGAGAAGGCGCTGTCGATCGACAACGTGTTCGTCTTCGCGCTGGTCTTCACCTACTTCGCCGTGCCCCCGGCCGTCCAGCACAAGGTCCTGTTCTGGGGCGTGATCGGCGCGCTGGTGTTCCGGCTGGTGTTCATCTTCGTCGGCGCCGAACTGCTCGAGACCTTTTTCTGGACCGCGTACGTGTTCGGCGCGTTCTTGATCTGGACCGGGTACAAGATGGCCTTCCGCCACGGCGACCAGGCCGAACCGCAGCGCAACCCGGTCGTACGCCTGGTTCGCAAGGTCGTTGCGATCGACCCGAGGTACCACGGCGACCGGTTCCTCACCCGCATCGACGGCAGGCGGGTCGCCACCCTGCTGTTCGTCGTCCTGATCGCGATCGAGGCCACCGACCTGATCTTCGCCATCGACAGTGTCGCGGCGATCCTGGCCATCACCACCAGCACGTTCCTCGTCTGGACCGCCAACGCGTTCGCGATCCTCGGCCTGCGCAGCCTCTACTTCTGTCTCGCCGGGCTGCTGCGCCGTTTCGTCCACCTGCACTACGGCCTGGCCGTGCTGCTCGCCTTCGCCGGCGTCAAACTGATCCTGTCTGAAACCCCGGTCGGCAAACTGCCCATCCCGGTCACCCTCGGCGTCATCGTCGTGACGATCACCGTCTCGATCATCTGGAGCCTGCGCAGCACTGCTCGGCGGCCGGAACCGCGCTCCGCTCCGTCCCACTGATGGGGACGTGCGCCAGGCCGCATGGCGTCACAGTGCCGTAGGCACTGGCGAGGAGCCCACCGATGGCCGGGCGAGCCATCGGTGGGCTCCTCGAGGTCACAGGACGAACGGCCGCTCGTAGGTCAACGCCGCACCTGCCGGTCCGAGAGGGTGAGACGGCATTCGGATGCACCGGTCCGACCCATAGCGTGGAGCTCAGATCGACCGGACTCACCCGTGCGGTCTGCCAGGTCGACGGATCCGCCGCGGACAGAGGCGCGAAGGAGCCGGGGGCGTACCCCTTCTCGCGGCAGGCGCAGCCCGCGGGATCGTTGGCGAGGACCCTGCCCTGGGACGCGAGATCTGCGTGCGTCTGCCGGCCCGAGCCGGCGGGCGAACTGTATGCGTCGCGGTGCCGGCTCGTGGAGTTCGGGCGGTTGTCGCAGGCGCCGGATTCGGGTCGGCGGGTCGAGTCGTAAAACTCGCCGGACGGGGACGGTGATCTCCGGCGGTTCTTCTCAACCCGCCGCAGCCGGCTGCCGGGAGGGCGCGTCTCGGTCAGAGCGCTGTGTGCCGCCCAGGAACAGCAGCACCGCGGTGTGTGTCCGGAGCATCTCCGCCTGCATGGGCGCCGTCATGACGTGCCGCCTCTCGGTCGCCCTCTTGTCCACCGTGGCAGGGCCGGGGGGACTCCGAGGCGGTCCAGTGACCCGAGAAGAGCCATCATGGCGGTGCCGTCGGCGACCACATGATGCATGACGAACACCACCGCGATACGACCGTCGGTCAGCGCGGGTGCCAGCCACATCCGCCACAGCGGCCGGGACCGGTCCAGCGTCTCTGTCGTCAGCCCGGCGACCAGTTCCATCAGGGCGGTCTCGTCGCCAGGCGGTTGCGGCTCGGCCACCAGGATGTGGTCCTCGATCCGGAAACGACCGGGCGTGATCCAAACCGGAGGACCGGCGAACGGTCCGGGGACGTACGGGATCTGGCGCAGCCGCGGCACAACGGCGAGCCGTTCGCCGACCAAGGCACGGATCTCGGTGATCCGCGGACGCCCGGAGCTGTCCAGCAGGGAGCCGGTGTCCTCGAGGACCGCGACGGCGGCCATGTTGATCGGGACGCCCGGCCGCTCGACGGCCAGGTTCAGCAGGTCCTCGGGAGTGAGCCGGTCAGACATCGCGGTCTCCGTGGCCCGGTGGTGCCGGTCAGGCCCGCTGCGGGGACGTCCGAGCCGCGACGTCCTGTGCCCACCGGCGGGCCCGGTCGAGCTCGCCGCCGGCCAGCGGGCCGGTCACGCCGGTGACCCGGAAGCTCTCCGGTGGCGCGGCAGGCCGGCCGCCGAGGCGGCGCAACCGCTTCAAGGCCTTGCGCGCGGCGGAGCCCGGCAGGAGCGGCTTGCCCATCTTGGTGTCGAACGCGGCCACCGCGAGCCCGGCCAGCGGCTCCAGACCGGCGAGGTACTCCCGGATACCGGTGCCCTGCGCCCCGGCACGAACCTCGCCCTGCTTGGCTGCATCGGCCCGGCTGGCGGGCCGGCTCAGCCCGAAGGCGTGGGTCGGCGCGCCGACCACCAGCAGCGCGGTGTCGCGCACCGGGGGCAGGTTCTGGACATCGGCCAGGGTGACCTCGAAGGTTCCGGCGAGACCGTCGGCGACGCCGCGTGCGACGTCGGCGGTGTTGCCGAACATGGATTCGTAGACGACCAGCGCTCTCATCAGGACTCCCCTCATCATGGGCCTGGACGCTCCTTCGAGCACACCCCGGGCCGGGCTCGCTCCGACAGGGCCGTTCGGCCCTGCCCGGCCGCCGGGTGGCGAGCACAGGCTGGGTGGTATGGCACAGACGTGACGGCTCCGGCCGAGGTCGACGAACGCCAGCCGCCGACCAGACTCCTCCGGCACCTGCTGGCCCAGTTCACCCAGCCGTTGGCGGTCGGCGTCGCCACCGTGCAAGGGCAGTTCCCCAACGAGCAGCAGCGGACCATCGTCACGGTGCTGACACGTACCGTCCCCGGGTCGCCGCCGTACGACTCGAGCCGGCACAGGCGGTGGCATAGCCCATGCTCGACTGCGGTTTCTACAGTGGACTTCCATGGCATGGTTCGCGTGGTCAGGCAAATGGCTGCTACTGCTGGCCGGTCTTCCGGTGCTGTTCGATCTGCTCGGAGCCGCCCGGCTGCGCCGATGCGGCGTATGGATGCGATGCCGGGCTGCGGGGGCACGGCGGCGGCGGCGCCGGGCGCTGGCTATTCGGCGGATCGTCGATCTGCAGCGGTCGGCCTACCTGGATATCGTCACGGGCCAGGGTACTGACCCGTACGGCATCGACCGGGTCCTGACGCTGAATGTCGGGCCGCCGCCCTGTGCCCCGGCCCACGACATCGCTGTGGAGGAGTATCAAGCCTGGTGGTACGAGGTGACGGCCGACGTGCGGCGAGAGTTCGGGCTCGCCGCCGACGAGCGGATCCTCACTCCTGCACAGTCCGGAGCGGACGACGTGTTCCTCGAGGAGCGGATCGGTGACTGGCTACGGATCGTGCTGCCGGCTGATCAGCGACGATACGTCGGCCAGGCGATCGGTGCCGGGAACCGGAGCTCCTTCCTCGCATTCATCGCCTTTGCGGCCGTGACGGCGGCCGGCGCGCTCGTGGCCTACGCCCTGCACCTGTCGGTGACGGGATGGTGGGATAGGACGCTGTGGCTGTCGATGACCCTCGTTCTCGCCTCCATCATGGCGCTGCGGGTGATGTCGGCGCCCGGTATGACGCTGGCCGCCGTATGGCGGGTGCTGGCGGTACCCGTACTGTGGCTGGCCCGGCAACTCGACCGCGCCCAGCCGCTGCACCTGTTGCGATGGACCGCGCTGGTGTTCTTCCTCTCCGGGTCGGCTATCGATCTGTGGACATCGCACCCGGGGTAGCCGGATGGCCTATCCCGCGGGGTCAGCCGCCCGCAGATCGCGACGGGCGGCACCGGCCGATCCCACGAGGGTCAGAAGCGTGCCGGCCGTGGTGATCCACAGCAGCGTGCCGGTCAGCAATGCGGCGAAGCACGTCATCGTCACGGCGGCCGGCCACTGGCCGAGGGCGTAGGCGAGGCTGCGGGCGGCGATGCCGCTGCCGTCGGCATCCTGGCCGAACTCGGCCTGGAACGCCGTATCCAGGCAGCGGTCCTGGCCACCCGCCTGCTCGGTGAGCACCCGCGCTGACCATCCGGCTGCTACCGGAAACCGTTCTCGGCCGCTCGCGCGGTCGCCGGACCGCCCTGTCGTGCCCGGAGAGGACCGAAGGCCCGCCACGGGGGTCTGCCGGTCCTGCCCGGCGGGGCCCCCGAGATCTACCGTGAGAAACGGGGCGCGGCGAGAGCGGAAGGGGCGCGTTGATGACATCCCTGGACCAGCAGATCCTCGCCATCTGACACGGCGCGACCTGCGCATTGACCAGCGGAGCCATCCTCCCGAGCGGATCGACGCCGCGCCGTCAGCGCCGCTCCAGGGCGAGCCTCGGCCGGCCGCTCGCTGCGAGCCGCAGCGCCACGAGAGAAACCTCGGCACCCGGTCAGGGGTCTCCGGCCGTTTCCCGCCCCGCCGCGTGCCGGGTCCACCACGATGGGGCGATGAGCAGGACCCAAATCCGTCTCGGGCTGGTCTTTCAGGGCGGCGTCTCGCTGGCCGTGTGGATGAGCGGCATCACCCATGAGATCGACCTGCTGCGCCGGGCCGGTGCGCCGGACCGGGCCGAGCTGCCGGCCGATGCCGGGCCCTCGCTGCGCGGCTGGCGGGCGCTCTGCGACGAGCTCGGTGTCGACGTCATCATCGACGTGGTGGCGGGGACCAGTGCCGGTGGCATCAACGGCGCCGTGCTCGCGTCGGCGGTCGCGGCCGGTAACCCGCTGCCGTCGCTCAAGGAGCTGTGGGTGGAGGCCGCGCAACTGGCGCGCGGCAAGCTGCTGCGCCGGTCCGGGGCGGGGCCGCTGGCCAGTCTGCTCGACGGCGGGTACTTCACCGATCAGCTGCGCGGGCTGTTCGACCGGGCGCTGCACGACAGCGGCAGGCCGACCGGGCATGCGGTGACGCTGCTGACCACGGCCACCGCCCTCGGCGATCAGGACACCGTGTGGAGTGACAGCACCGGGTGCCGGTTCGCGGTGCCCGATCACCGGCGGGTCTACCGGTTCCGCCACGATCCGGGGGCGGTGCTGTTCCGGCCGCCGGCCGGGCCGCTGCCCGAGGATCCGTTCACGTTGTTCACGCCGGCCGACCCGGGCCAGTTGACCGCCGCGGCGGCAGCCGATGTGGCCCTGGCCGCGCGGGCCACGGCCGGTTTCCCCGGCGCTTTCGAACCGGTCGCGGAGGCCGGCCTCGGCGCCTACCGGGTGCGATGCGAGACCGACATCGGCCGGCACGGCGACAGCGACGGGGCGGTGCTCATCGACGGGGGAGTGCTCGACAACACCCCGTTCGAGCCGTTGATGACCGAGATCTGGCGGCGGCCGGTGGAGTCGGACTGGCGTCGGGTCATCGGTTACGTGACCGCCGGGGACGGTCTCGACCACGCGACGGTCGCGAAGCGGGACGGGTCGGGCGAATACCGGCTGGACACGGACTGGTTCCCGGTGCTCACCAGCGCGATGCGGATGGGGTCGGAGAGTTCCTTCCGCAACGGGGTGGACGCCCTGGCGCGCCGCTCGGCCGAGGCGGAACGGCAGGTGCGGGGGACCGAGGAGCTGTTCACCGAGGCGTTGCGGGATCCGGGTACGGCCCGGGCCGCGGTCGACGCCCTGTATCCGCTCTACCGCCGTAACCGCATCGAGTCCGGCCTGCTCGACGCGTATCAGGCGCACACCGGGGAGCTGGCCACCCGGCCGTTGTGCACCCCCTCGCTGAGCGGTGTCGACCCGGAGCGGGCGCCACGCTGGGTGCCGCCGGCCGACTTCGATCAAGCGTGCGACCTCACCGGGGAGTGGCGGTGGGGGACAGTGGTCGCCGACCGGACCATCCGCCTGCTGATCCGTGACCTTCGCGTACGGGCCGCCGGCTCGCCCGCTCTCGACGACACGCTGCGCTCGCTCAGCCGGGTGCTCACCGCCGTCATCGCGGTTCGCGACCACATCGCCACTCTCGTCGTCACCGCGGAGGACGACGACGCGGAGACGCTGCTGCGTGCCGTGAACGACGCGGCCGCGGCCAGTTCGAGCCCGGCCGTGCTGGGCGCGTTGCTGCGCGCGGGCGCCGACGGTTATCTCGCCGGCGCCGGGCTGGACGCCGGGCCGGGCGACGTGCTGCGTGCCGCGCTGATGGCCGAGGTGCTCGCCTCGGCGGCCGGCGGTGACGGCCCGTTCCGCCGGATGAGCCGGTTCGACGTGCTGCGGATGGGCCCGGATGTGACCTCGCCGCTGGTCGAGCCGGGACGGCCGCTGGGCGCCTGGAAGCTGTACGGCACGCAACTCCGGCATTTCGGCGCGTTCGCCCGGCCCGAGTGGCGGGTCGCCGACTTCGTCTGGGGCCGTCTCGACGGGGCCGCTCATCTGATCGGGGTGCTCGTCCGGCACGGCGACGATCCGCTGCCCGAAACCGCGGCCGGTCTGGTACGCACGGCGCAGGAAGCGGTGCTGGCCGAGGAGGGCACCACCGCGGCGGATCTGGCCGAGGATCTGCGGACGGTCGACGAACTGGACACCCGGGCCACTCTCGACCTGATCCGCAGCACGCCGAGCGGCCGGGCGATCGCCCGGGACACGGTCACGGACGTGTTGCGGATGCTGACGGTACGGGGCGCCGGCACCCCGTCGGCGCTGTCGTCGGCGGGATCGTGGCTCGCCGGGGTGCTGAGCCGGCCATCGCCGCCGGGCCGGCCGCCGGCGTGGTGGCTGAAGCCGCCGCTGCGGCTCGTCACGGCGTGGTGGCCGCGGCGGCGGTTCTGGGACTGGGTCTACGGCCGCCTCGGACGTCCGTAGCCGCGGGACCCTTCGCCGATCTTGACGAGATTCCAGTGCTCCTCGCGGTGGCCACTGCCGCATTCCGGAATCGGGTGATCTTTCTTCAGATACTGCGGCTCCTCCCCTTTGCAGCGTGGCTGCCAGTAGCCGGCGCACGGTGCGGGCTGGCCCGGCTTCGGCTGACGGGCGACGGCCGCAACGGGTGTGGCGGTCTCAGCGTTCATGACAGTTTCCTCCTGAGGGAATCGATGCGGGTGACGTCGACGGCGGCACCAGGGCGGAGGCGGCCGGCAGATCGGCCCCGGTCAGCCGCGCCCCGGTCAGATCGGCGCCGGTGAGGTCGGCGCCGTCGAATCGCGCCTGCCTCAGATCGGTGCCGCGCAACCTGGTGTCGATCAGGGTGGTCATCGAGTATTCGTTGATGTTGCGGAAGTCGGCTCCCAGCGCGCTCGCCCGGTCGAAGACAGCGCTGTCGAGAGTGGTCCCGCCGAACCTGATGCGCTGCAGCGACGCATCGGCGAACGTAGCGCCGGTGAAGTCCGAGTACGCGATGATCGCGTTGTCCAGATGGACGCACCTCAGGTCGGCGCCCGGCAACTCCACCCCGCGCAGGCACACCCGGCGCAGGTTGAGCCGCTGGTCCCGGGGAGTCCGCTCGATCCGGAACAGCAGGACACGCAGCGCCGCGACCACGTCCAAGGTCGTCTCCGGCCGTTCGTGGCACTGCTCCGGAGAGCCCTGCTTCATCCCGGCCTCGTTCTGGACGTAGTAGACCAGCATGTCGATGATCGCCGAGCGGTCCCGATCCGACTCGAGAGCGATCCGGCCGAGCGAGTAGAAGGCGCCCACCCGGGTGATCATCGTGCTGCTCCCGAGCTGCTCCACCGCGCTGGTGTAGCGCGTGGTGATCTGACCGTCCTGGTTGATGTGGAAGGTCAGCCACGAGATCAGGACCGCCAGGACCGCCGTCAGCGCGGTGACCACGGACGTGACCAGCGGCAGCAGGGACTTCTGGTCGCCCGGACCGGCCCGATTACCGGCGCCGCGCCGGGACGCGAGACGCGGTGACCGGATGCCGGGCGCCCGCAGTCTCCGCCGGGCCGCATCCCGGGGAGAGCCGGCCGGGTTCATTCCGCCGGCAGCGGCGCGCCGGCGCCGGCCAGCGCCCCGTGGCTCTCCACTCTCGCGGGCAACGGGTCGGCGGCAGCGTCACCGAGAGGGGACGGCTCTCCGGCCTGGAACCTGATCACCGGCCCTGGCGCGGTGATGTCGCTGATCACCAGACCGGAGTCGGCGCCGTCCCATCGTACGGAAGAAGGCTCGGTGGTGTCGTCGAGCGCCACGCCCGCGGTGGCCGGGAACAGGTCGCCGGCGTCGCCCGTGTTCCTCGGGTTCGTCTCCAGGTCGCGGCGGCCGTCGGCCTGCAGCAGCGCGCACTGGTAGTGCAGGTCCGGGGTGCCGTCCTGCAGCTCGTTGGAACCCAGCGTGTCGCAGTGGTAGACGGCCAGGCCGCTGGAGGGCAGCCGCGCGTCCGAACCCAGCCGGCTGCGGTTCTCCACCAGGAAGTACTCGTTGGGCAGGTCCGTCGAATACCGGAACACGCGGCGGTAGTCGCCGTGCGCGACCTCGAAGACGCCCGGCTCGTTCAGCGAGACCAGCTCGTCCGGCCAGCCGGCCAGGTCACGCAGATAGGCCGAGAGCGCGGCCGGCGCCCGGCCACTGCCCACGTGGTTGCCGGACGACATCACGCAGTACCGCCCCAGGCCGGCGCTGCGCCCGTCGTCGCCGTCCCGGGCGCCGTAGTCGTACAGGTCCGGGAACCGGCACAGCAGGTGGCCGGCCTCGTGGCAGAAGGTGCCGATGGACAGATCCGCCCGGGTACGGCCCATGCTCGTGAGGGTGTAGTAGTGGCTCCGCAGGCCGCCGGGGAGCCGGCGGGGATACACGCTGCTGTGCGGCCAGAACGGCATCTGGTAGATGGTCTGCCCGGCGTACATGAAGCTCAGCGCGTCGACGACGCCCTCGCCCCGGGAGTCGTACGCGCTCAGGTCGACGCCGTGCCGCAGGACCAGGTCGAGAGCCTCGGTGATCAGCGCGGACGCCGGCTGCGGGGTCTCCTCGGGGACGAAGTAGGACGACATCGGCCGGGACAGCGTGACCGGCCCGATCACATCGTTGCGGTAGTCGAGCTTGCTGTTGGACATCTCGAGCCAGAAGTCCCGGACCGAGCCGCGGTTGCCGTCGAGGGCGTACCCGGGCTGGTTCAGCAAGGCGTCCACCTGCGACATGGTGACCGCGGACTGCTGGTCCGGGAACTGGATCAGCACGGTGAGGCCCCGTACCGTCCCGCGGTCGAGGCGGCGCCCGGTCAGCAGGCCGCCGGCCGGACCGAAGGTCAGATCGACGCCGTCGACGGCCGGGGACGGATCGAGCGCGTTCGCCCGGACGGCGGCGCGCTGCCGGCGGACCACCGGTGGTTCGTACAGGTGGGGTGCGACGTGCGGCGGGGGAGCGGCGGTGATCGGTACGCCGGTCGTCTCGAAGCGGCCCTGCTCGAGCTGGGCGTAGCAGTACCGGCCGATGGTCCGGTCGTAGACGACGGTGTGCCCGGTGAGGGACTCCCGCCGGGCGTAGAACTCGTCACCCCAGACCACCAGTTCCACCGCCGGTCCGGCGTCCTGCGGAAAGGTCAGCCTTTCCCCGAAGACCGCGCTCATCGCACCACTCTCCCTTGAGTTAAGGGCAGTCTGCGCTCGGCGACCAGCGAACATGGAGAAACAGGGCAACGCGGACATATTTCGCCCGGACGGTCGGGCCGGGCTGGCCGTTCGGAGGATGGTGCGCCATCTGGAAAACCGACAGTGAATGTCCCAATTGTGCACACCCTGAGCATCGCAGCGGTGGAATGGGGTGACGGGAGGGGACGGTCGTGGACACGCGCTTACTGGAGGACCCTGCCCGGGCCGCCGCCGCGGATCAGGCGGTAGGCCTGCTGACCGGCGCCGGGATCTCGCTGGACGGATTGTGCCGGATGGCGGCGCATCTGCTGGACGCGCCGATGGCAACCCTGTCCGTCGTCACCGCCACACGGGAACAGCGGCTCGGCGGACACGGGCTACCGCCCGCACCGGCCGGGCGGGATACGTGGCCGGTGGCGGAGTCGCTGGCAGCCGGCGTGGTCGGAGACGCTGCGGTGCTCGCCGTGGCGGACCTCCCACCGAACCCTGCGCCGGGCCGCCACGGTGCGCGCGCGATGCTGGGCGCACCGGTCCGGGACACCCTCGGCCTGCCGGTGGCGGCGCTGGTGGTGCTCGACGTTCAGCCCAGGCCCTGGTCGGATGAGGACGCGGGCGTCCTGGCCGAGATCGCCGACCTGCTGACCGCATCGGTCTGGGGCGCCGGCGGCGACCATCGCCCGCAGCCGCCGCTGGACAGTGCGGCGCTGCTGGACAGTGTGCAGGAGGCGTTCATCGCGGTGGACCAGGCCGGGA
Organism: Actinoplanes sp. NPDC019969; assembly: GCF_055562375.1. Taxonomy (NCBI): domain Bacteria; kingdom Bacillati; phylum Actinomycetota; class Actinomycetes; order Micromonosporales; family Micromonosporaceae; genus Actinoplanes; species Actinoplanes sp. NPDC019969. The sequence continues at coordinate 79,180 of NZ_JBVHFK010000010.1, forward strand.
TGATCCGCGGCTTCAACCGGGCCGCGCAGGAGATGTTCGGGCTCTCCGCCGAGCAGGTGTGCGGCCGCAGCCTGGAGGAGGCGCTCGCGCCCCGGTACGGCGGTGAACCGATCACGGCGGCGCTGCAGCGGCTGTTCACGGCGCGACCGGTACGCCCGGTGCAGCGGGAGATGAGCATGCGTCACCGCGACGGGCACTGGATCGCGACCCGGGCCTCGGTGTCGGTGGTGCACGGCGCCGCGGGCGCCCTCGCCGCGGTGTTCCTGACCGATCTGACCGCGCAGGCCGCCGCCCAGCAGACCGCGCGGCGGCAGGCCCGGTTCCTGACCGCGTTGCTGGACAGCCTGTCGGTCGGTGTCATCGCCTGTGACGACACCGGCCGGGTCACGGTCATGAACCGCGCGCTGCGCCGGGTGCACCATCTTCGCGAGACCGGACCGGTGACCGACGACCTGCCCGTCTCGGGCCCGACATCGATACACGACACCGCGATGCGGCCACTGACCCGGGACGAGCTGCCGCTGCTCCGCGCCTGGCGCGGTGAACACCTCGCCGACGTCGACGTGGTGGTGCAGGTGCCCGGCGAGCGGATCCGGACGTTCTCCACCACCGCGCAGCCGATCGTCGGCGACGGCGGGCAGCGCCTGGGCGCGGTCGCCGTCGCGCACGAGGTCACCACGCGGCGCCGCACCGAACGGTTCGGCGACTGTCACCAGGACATCGAGAAGGCTCTCCGCGCGACCGACTCGATCGCCGAAGCGGCGCCCGGGGTCCTCCGGGCCGTCACCGCCGCTCTCGGCTGGCCCTGCGCCGAACTGTTCCTGGTCGACGAGGGCGACGCGGCGCTGCGGGCCGTCGGCCACCACCACGACGACGGCATCGACCCGGACGGGTTCTTCGGGCACGCCCCGGTGAAGGGCCTCGGCATCACCGGCCGGGTCTGGCAGACCGGTCAGCCGCTCTGGGTGCCGGACGTCAGCGCCTACCCGGATCTCACCAGCGACTACGAACGGCAGCGTGTCGCGGTGTGCGCACGCAACGGCATCCGTACCGTGCTGGCCGTCCCGGTCCGCGACGGCGGCACCCTGCTCGGCGTGCTCACCTGCTACGCCGCGACACCGGAGGTCCACGAGGACCTGCTCGTGCTGCTGCTCGACGGCATCGCCGCGCAGATCGGTGTGTACGTGGCGTTACGCCGTACCGAGGAACTCGCCCGGCAGTTGGCCCGCGCCCAGGATGACTTCCTCGACCTCGTCGGCCACGAGATGCGTACCCCGCTCACCTCGATCACCGCCAACGTCGCCCTGCTGGCCGAGGACGCCCACGGCTTCGACGAGGACCAGCGGCAGATGCTGGACACGGTCGCCCGCAACACCGCGGCGCTGCAGCACATCGTGGACGCGCTGCTCGACCTGTCCGCGCTGGAGGCCGGCCACCACCGACTGAACCCGGCCGATGTCGATCTGGCCGCCGTCGTGGCCGCGGCGGTCGCCGCCATCCGCCTGGCCGCCGCGGACGCCGGGGTGCGCCTGCACACGAGCATCGACGCTCCGGTACGGATGTCCGGCGATCCCGGGCGGCTGCGTCAGGTCGTCGACGACCTGCTCGCCAACGCCGTCACCTACAGTCCGGCCGGCGCCGACATCCACGTCCGGCTCAGCGCCGACGGCCATCACGCCGAACTGCTCGTGAGCGACACCGGCATCGGCACGCCCGCGGCGGAGCGGGCCCGGGTCTTCGACCGCTTCTTCCGCGCCAGCAACGTGCGCCACCACGGCACTCCCGGCAGCGGTCTCGGGCTCAGCCTCGCCCGCACCATCGTCGGCCTGCACGGCGGCACCATCACCCTCGACGCCAACCAGCCGGCCGGCACCACCGCCCGCGTCCGCCTTCCCCTGCACGGGACCGCGAACGCATAGCGATTACCGGCGGGTTCCGCAATTCGCCCGATCGGTCGGGCTGGACCGATCGCTCCGCAGAAAGGCCTGACGGCGGAAGCCGGCAGCCCACCCGGTGCGTACCTTTTGATTTCGTGATGCCGTCGGTTCCTACTGTCGTCAGGGACAGGGACATGAGAATCAAAAGAGTTTTCCGTACGGTCGCCGCTCCGGCGAGTGCCGCCACCGGGTACATCTACGTGTCGTTGCCGACCTGGCTCGGGAACTGCTCGCTCGGTGGCTCTGTCAAATACGTGGGTATGTCGAGCTATTCGAACAGCACCTCGGGTTACAGTTCCGACTCCGGTGATGATCTCGCCTATCTCCGGGTCGGTATCAATGAGAGCGTGAATTTCATCGGCCGTACCGCGAGGCCGGGTCGTACTCGTCCGGCGCCGGGCCTATTTCCTGGGCCGTCGGGCGCGTCCCTGCCCGGATCTGCGCGGCCGTGCCGGCTGATCGGCCGGGGCGTCGACCGCGCCGGGATTGGAGAACACCACCGGAGCAACGGCAGGGCGCGCGGCCTCCGCCGGCGGCCAGGACGACGCCACGATCGCGGTCCCGCTGACCGGCGCCGCCGGCGTCAGGTGATCCAGCATCTGCTGAGCCTGGCCGGCATCGATGCCACGGGCCGGGTCGACGCGCACGCCCGCGGCATCAGCGAGATCCTCGACATCCTCGCTGGTCACGACCGCAGACCCGAGCGTGCTGAGCCGACGGGCGAACTCCGGCACACTGATCATCCTTTGCATTCCTCCACAGCTCACGAATGACATGGCCGACTCCACGGGGTCAGGAGCGACCGGTCACGACAGGCCGGATGTACCCATACCCGCCGGCAGGTGAACAGCCGGGCCGGCCGTCGTCAGCTTAGAGCGTCCTCGAGGCCGGGACCCGATCCGAGGTCTCCCGGCCGGCACAGCCGTGGCTATCAGCCGGCTCGTGGTGAGCCCAGCCGTCCGATGGCGGGTGCCGACGCCGGCTGCGATCTCCCGCAGGCTACGGTCGGCGAGCCCGTTGCGGGCCGCGAAGTCGAGGACGCGGGCGAGCAGTTCGTCGCGCGCATCGGCCATGTGCCATACGGTACAGCGGCTGTGCGCGGAACGGCTCAGGGTCCGCCGTGGGTCTCAGCCCGGTGACGTGTATATGTGGATCAGCGCTCGGTGTCATGGGGATTTTCGCCGGACTCCCGGCTGAGGATCACGTCGCCGGCCCGGCGTAGCACTTGCGCCCGGGTGCGGCCGCCGTGGTCGGCGGCCAGGAAGTGCTCGCCGATCAGCAGGCAGAAAGCGAGCACGCTGCGCGCCTCCACCTCGTCCGGGTCGGTGCAGAAGGTTCCGATCATCTCCCGCAGCAGGCCCATCCGCCGGTTGTCGACGCGCCGCAGTCGCTCGGCGACGGCCTCGTCACGCCGGGCCCACTCGCGCACGGCCAGGTCGATGGGCAGCAGGTGCTCGCTGAAGGTCAGCAGGCCGGCCCGGGCGATCTTCTTCTTCTTCGGGTCCCCGCCTTGGCGTTCGACGCTTTCGAGCGCACTGTCCGTGCTCTCCCGCTCCCAGGTGTCCAGCATGGCTTCCAGCAGGGCTTCCCGATCGGTGAAGAAGCCGTAGAACCCGCCCTTCGTCACACCGAGGCTCTTTGCCAACACCTCCACCCGGACGGCGTCCGGCCCGCCGGCCGCAAGGGCGTCCAGCCCGGCTGCGATCCAGCGCTCTCGCGGCGTACGCGTCTGAAATCTGATGTGACCCACCTCACCGTATACGCCACCGTATATCGACGCTAGCGTCGCCGTATACGGCAGTGTATACGGAGGTGGCCATGGACGTCTTCGGCTCAGTCGCCGACCAGTACGAGACCGCGCGCCCCGGCTATCCGCCCGAGCTCGCCGGCGCCATCACCGCCTACCACGGCGGGATCCCTTCCGGCGTCGTGGAGATCGGCGCCGGCACCGGCAAGGGCACCGAAGTCCTCGCCACCCTCGGCGCCCCGCTGACCTGCGTCGAACCGGACCCTCTGATGGCCGCCCGGCTGATCGGCAGGTTCCCGCAGACCCACGTCGTCATCAGCACCTTCGAGCAGTGGCGGCCGCCGCCGGGAGGCGCCGCCCTGCTGGCATGCGCGATGGCCTGGCACTGGCTGGACCCGGCCACCCGCAACGCGAAAGCCCGCGCCGCTCTCACGTCAGGCGGGACCCTCGCGCTGTTCGGGCACCGTTACGGCTACGCCGACCCGGGCCAGGCCACCGCCATCCACACGCTGCTCGGCACGCTCGACGCCACCGCGAAGGAACGTCCCGCGGACTGGATGTACCACGACGTCATGGCCGCCGGCGAGATCACCGGCGTCCACGTCGAACGGTTCCGGCGCGAGCTGCCATTGACCCGCGACGAATACCTCGCGCTGGTGAGTACCTTCGGCCCGTTCCTGACCCGCCCACCGGAACTGCAACGCCGGTGCCTCGCCGCCCTTGGCCGGCTGATCGACGACTTCGGCGGCACCGTCACCCTCGACCTGCTGACCACCCTCACCCTGGGCCGGGCGACATGAACCCGACGCTACCGGCGACGGACCTGACCGGCTTCATCACCGGCCTGCCCACGCCGAAGCCAACTGGCCTGGGCGGAGAAACCACCCGGGCCCCCGGCATCAGTTGAGCCGATGGATCGATGGTGATCCGGTGAGCCGGGGCGGGGGAGCCGAGGCTCGGCCATGAGAACGGGGCGTGGATGTCACTGCGGGACCGGGGCGGACACCTCGTCCAGGGCCGCCTGCTCGTCCGTGGTCAGGGTCAGGGTGGCGGAGGCGATCAGAGCGGGGAGCTGGTCGATCGTACGGGCGCTGGCGATCGGCGCGGCCACCCGCGGCCGGGTGCGCAGCCACGCCAGCGCCACGGTGGCCACGGCGACACCGTGGGCGTACGCGATCTCCTCCAGGACCTTGATCACGGCGAGACCGTGCTCGTTGAGGTACGCGGTGGCGGCACCGCCGCGCGGCGCGCCGGCCACGTCGTCCATGGTCCGGTACTTGCCGGTGAGGAAACCGCTGGCCAGGCCGTAGTAGGGGACGACAGCCAGGTTCTCGGCAGCGGCGACCGGGGCGATGCCGGTCTCGTAGCCGCCGCGGGCGACCAGGTTGTAGTGCGGCTGGACGGCGACGGGCCGGGTCAGGTTCTCGCGGCGGGCGATGGCGAACCACTCGCGGATCCGGTCGCCGGTGTAGTTGGAGACGCCGATCGCCCGTACCTTCCCGGCCTTGACCAGGGCGTCGAAGGCGGCGACCGTTTCCTCGAGAGGCGTGGCGGCGTCGTCGAAGTGTGCCCAGTACAGGTCGATGCGGTCGGTGCGCAGCCTGCCCAGCGACGCGTCGGCGGCGGCGGTGACGGTGGCGGCGGACAGGCCCCGGTACGCCGGGTGCCGGCTCACCTTGGTCCCGATGAGAACCTGGTCGCGGTTGTCGCGGGTGGACAGCCAGTCGCCGATGATGGTCTCCGACTCGCCGCCGGAGTTGCCGGGCGCCCACGACGAGTAGCTGTCGGCGGTGTCGATGAAGTTGCCGCCGGCCGCGACATAGGCGTCGAGGACGTCGTGCGAGGCGGCTTCGTCACTGGTCCAGCCGAACGTGTTGCCGCCCAGGGCGAGCGGGAAGACGTCGAGTTCGGTGCCGATGAGAGCCATCATTTCGTCCGTTCCTCGGAGATGGGAAAAGCTGTCAGCCGGGTCATGGTCCGGCGCGTGGCACACTTCCCCAGTGGATCATGACATGACACCGGCCGCCCGGGCCATTCTGGAGCATCTGCGCCGGCACTTCCCCGGGCAGGAGGTCGGTGTCCTGCCGCCGGCTCCGGGCCCGGTCCGTAACGTGGCGCCCGGCCTGCACATTCTGACCTTGGACCTGCCCGATCACGGCGCCCTCTACGTCACCGCGGGAGTCTGGGACGCGACCCGCCGCGACGGGCACGGTCTGGAGTTCGTCCTGTACGTGCCGACCGCCGAACACGAACTGCACGTCGAGACCCTGACGATGGTCGCCTACTACCACGCCAGCGGCGGCGACTTCGTCCTCGACCACGGGCACACCGTCGCGATCGGCCGCCCCTGGATCCCCGGCTCGACGTGCGACCATCTGCTGGTCAGCGAACCGTACATGTGGGAGCCGGAACTCGAGGTGTGCGACCTCCCGGACGGGCACGCCCGGATCCTGTGGCTGCTGCCGATCACCAAGGCCGAGAAGCAGTACCGCCACGCGCACGACCTGGAAGCCCTGGAGCAGCTCTTCGAGGACACCGAAATCCTGCCCACCGATCCCTACCGCCCCTCCGTGGTCGGCTGACTCCGCGGAACTTCGAGGTTCAGCCCCACGGCGGCGCGGACCGCCGCGGGGGCGTTCACCAGGCCGGCGCCGGCCGCGCCACAGCCTGCCGTAGGCCCGGTCACGGGCGTGACCGTGGAGGTCAGCAGCGACCACCGGGCAGTTCCACGAGTTGGTCAGCACCTGCGGTCCGGCTGGTCGTCAGGGCTGTCTCGACCGCTCCGAGACAGCCCTGACGACCAGCCGGGGGTTCAGGTGGTCAGGAGGCGCAGGTCGCGGGCCACCTCGGACAGCAGGATCGGTGGGAGCTCGGTGAAGTCGGCAACGGTGCCGTCCCGGCGCCACACCCGGACGCCGAGGAGCCGGTACGGCTGGTGGACGCTCAACTCGATGTCGATGCTCGGACCGTCCCGGAGATCGCGCCGGACGCCGGGATGGATGCCGGACGGCCACCAGCTCCGGCCGGTCAGCGCCCGCACCGCCTGGGCCTCCACCGTCCGACCCGTGAACGACTCCGGCCGGGCGTCCAAAGGGCCGAAGAACTCCCGGCCCACCTGCGGGAACGGCTGGATCACGGCGTAATCGGCGAACACCGCCGACCAGGCGGCCTGATCGGCGGCGAAATGCCACGGGTGGGCCACGCCGACCGTCGCCTCCGGGTCGAGATCCCAGGGTTTGTCGTCGATGTCGGCGAACGTGCGGTCCTCGGCGACCCGGAACAGCTGATCACCGCTCACCCACAGCAGCCGGTGGGTGAGCTGCCACATCAGCGGATGCTCGACGAACAGCTCCCGGAACTCGGCGGCGGACCACCGGCGCTCGGCCACCATCGCCTCCTCCAGCGCCCGGACCCGGTCCTCGGCGATCGCCTTCAGCTCCTTCTTGAGGGCGGCCGTGCCGGGCGGCCGGGCCAGACGCTTGCCGTGCTCGTCGGCGGCCCACGGCTGGAGCTGCTCGTCCAGGCCGACGGTGAGCCGGCGGGCGCCGGCCTCCAGGGTCATCCTGCCGTCCTGGTCGAAACCCAGGCGGGGGACATGCCGGTCGGCGAGCTGATCGGCGGTCAGCCCCCGGGCCGTGAGCACCGCGTCGAGGCGTTTCCCGGCGAGGCGGCGGAACCGGGCGGTCCGGGCCTTGCGGGTGAGCCGGAGCAGATAGGTGATGGCCAGGTCGGTGCCGATCGTCGCCAGCGCCTCCACGGCCAGGCGCACCCGTGGGGCGTCACCGTTGGCCCAGGTCTGCAGCTCGGCGGTCAGCGCCACGACGGTGGTGTCGTCTCCGAGCGCCGCGAGCGCGGCCATCGCGAACTTGTCCTCCGCCGGGAACTCCGCGGCCGCCCACTGCTGGAAGACCGCCCACGCGAACCCGGCGAGACTCGCCGGCGTGCACAGCTCACGGACCTCGGCGAGCGAGTGATGCGCCTTGCCGGGCCGGGAGACCGCGATCAGCCCGCACAACCGCTCCACGGCCTCCGCCGGCAGCGCCGTCCCGTCATCGTGCAGCGTCACCGGCGGCAGCGCCGGGAGGACCAGCCACCCGGGCAGCTCACGAGCCGGCATCAACCTGCCGTTGGGCCGGCGCGGCGGCCCGGCCAGCGCTTGAGGATGCATGCGCCGAAGACTAGAGCAGGGGTACGACAGAAACGGGGCGGGCGACCGGAAGACCCGGCCGCCCGCCCCGCAGGGTGCTTGCTGCCTACCGAAGCGGCTCGGTGGCGATCCCGAACTCAGCGGTCGGCTGCGTCGAGGAAGAAGCCGACGAGGTCGAGCGCTTGGCCGACGGCGACGGCTTGGCGGTCGAGGTCGAGGTCGACGGAGCCGGCGAGGCGGAGGAGGGCGACGGCTTGGCAGAGGGGGAGGCCGACGCCGCCGCCTCGCTCAGCTTCGCGTTCACCTTGTCGGTGCCGGTGCCGATCAGCGCCTTGGCCTTCTCCTGCGCCTGCACGACCGTGGGGTGCTCACCGACCTTACGGGCCGTGGCCGCGATGTTCTCGTACTTCTCGCGGCCCGCCCGGCTACCGAGCACGTAACCGACGGCTACGCCGGCAGCCAGCTTGAGAAATCCCATGAACACTCACTCCAATGTCGAGATCCGGGCGGAGGTACGGGCCCCTGCTTGCCCGTACCTCGCCGGGGTCAAACCTTGGCGACCTTGATCTCACCCTGCCGGTGCTGGTGGATGCCGGTGACGACGCCCGCGATCAGCACGGCCGCGCACAGCCCGACGAGCACCGGCGGCGCCAGGTCCAGCAGCATGATCACGATGACGGCCGGGATGCCGAGACCGGGCCAGACCAGGGCGGGACGGTACCGCTGCGACAGCACGCCCTGGATGACGGCTGCGCTGATCAGGTACCCGGCGAGCCCCACCCCGAGCACCCCACGGGTCCCGGCGCTGAGGTGATCGTCGGAGCCGTGCACGATGGCGTGCTCCAGCCCGACCGCCACGGCTGCCAGGCTGACGGCGACCGGCAGGTGGGCGTACACGTAGAAGTCATGCACGCCCTCCCGCGTCCGTTCGCCGCCCTCCTGCACCAGGCGCCGTTTCGCGGCGCCGCCGGAGAGATCGAAGTAGGACCACCACAGGGCCGCCGACAGCAGGAACGCGGGCAGCGCGGTCAGCACCACACCGCCGGTCCACTTGCCGTCGTGCAGCCCGTGCACGGTCGCGGCCACCGACTCGCCGAGCAGCAGGATGACGAAGAGCCCGAAACGTTCCGGCAGGTGCTCCATGTGCAGCGGCGGCGCGTCCGGCACCCGCGCGGCGATGGCCGGCCCCAGCAGGTCGACGAGCACCCCGATGCCCCACAGAACATAGCGGCCGGGCGCGGCGACCATCAGCGAGACCAGCCAGAAACCGGCGCCGGCGGCGTGCCCGATCAGGTACGGCAGGATGCCCTTGCGGGTCTCCGGCAGATCCTTCCAGACCCGCAGATAGCCCACGACCAGCACGAGCCGCAGCGTGACGTAACCGAGCGCGAACCAGGCCCCTGCGGATCCGGTGACCTGGTCGGTGGAGGCGGCCATCACGATCACCCCGCCCATCCCGGTCAGGGTGAGCAGCCGGAAGATCGCGTCGTCGGTGTCGAACCGGTTCGCGTACAGGGTGGTGCTGGCCCACGCCCACCAGCCGACCGCGACGATCGCGGCGAACGTGAGCCCGCCCGCCGGGGTCTGGTTCTTCGACAGCACGTCCGCGCACATGGCGACGAACAGCACGAACGCCAGGTCGAAGAACAGCTCCAGGCGGGTGGCGGATCGGTTGGACTCCTGGTTGACGTCGGGCTCGCGGACGAGTTCCCGCTCCTCCCGGTCCTCTTTCTCGAGGCGGGCGCGGTCCTCGGGCGACGGCCCGGCCTTGGGTTCTGCTGACACGGCTTCGCCCCTACCCGCGCACGACTTCCGTCAACCTGGGTAAGAGCCCGTCCGTGACATTGCGAAAGATCGCGCTCATGGGTACGGGGGACAAGCGCCTGGCCCTCGCGGCGCCGGCCCGCGCGCGCGGGTTCACCAGCCGGTTCCGGGACGTCGGCGGCCTGCGGCTGCACGCACGGGTTCGGGACGGTTCGGGCGGTTCCCCGTACGTCCTGGTCCATGGTCTGGCGGTGTCGCACCGCTATCTGATGCCGACCGCCGCCATGCTCCCCGGCGATGTGTATGTCCCTGACCTGCCCGGTTTCGGGCTGTCCGGGAAACCCCGCCGGGTGTACGACGTGGGCGAGCACGCCGAGATCATGGCCGCCTGGATGGATGCCGAGGGCCTGACCGGCACGACCCTGATGGGCAACTCGTTCGGCTGCCAGGTGGCGGTGGAGATCGCCGTCCGCCGGCCGGACCTGGCCGCCGCTCTGGTGCTGGTCGGCCCGACCGTGGACCCGGCCGCCCCGACCCCCGCCGGGCAGGCGTTCCGCTGGCTGCGCGACGTCAGCCACGAGGACCCGCGGCAGGCGGGGATCATCGCCCGGGACCTGCGCGACGCCGGGCTGCGCCGGGTGTACCGGACATTGCGGCACAGCACCCGGCACGACATCGCCGAGCGGCTGGCTCTGGTCACCGCGCCGGTGCTGGTGCTGCGAGGCGAGCACGACCGGATCGCCCCGCCGCGGTGGGTCGCCGCGCTCACCCCCGACGGCAACCACGGCACCGTGCCGCGGGCCGCCCACAACGCGATGACCACGGCGGGCCGGTCAATCGCCGCCCTGGCCGGGGTCTGACGGCGGGGCGCTCTCGCCGGGGCCTGACGGCGGGGCGCTCTCGCCGGGGCCTGGCGGCGGTGTGCTCTCGCCGGGGCCTGGCGGCTGGGTGTAGAGCACCTCACGTGCCTGCTCGGCCGCGCGCAGCGTGCTCTCGTTGACGAAGGCGAGGAACCGGGCGATGTTCTCCAGGCGGTTGCCGGCCGGGGTGCCGGAACCGAGCACGCCCACACCCTGCCGGGACGTCTCGACCACCTGGGTGAGGGCCCGCGCGCTGGCCAGGGTCGCCTGGTACCACACGTCGTCGTCGATCAGGTAGCGCTCGCGGCGGCGCTCGTCGCGCTCCCGCCGGACCATGCCCTGCCCCTCCAGGAAGGTGACCGCCTTGGAGATCGACGCCGGGCTGACCTGCAGGCGGGCGGCGAGCTCGGCCGCGGTGAGACTGCCCGAGTCGGTGATGTAGAGGCAGGCCGTCACCCGGGACATCATCCGCGGCATGCCGGACTGGATGAAGACGGTGGTCAGAGTGTCCTCGAAGGCCTGCACGGCGGCGGCGTCACGACCGTGCGCCTGAGGGGCCGTGGCCGGGCCCCGGGCGGTGGGCCGGCGCCCGCGGCGGGCACGGTGCTCGGTGGCGTGGTGGGCCAGATCGGCGCGGTAGCCGGTGGGGCCGCCGTTGCGCATCACCTCCCGGGTCACGGTCGAGGTGGGCCGGTCGAGCCGCCGGGCGATCTCCGCGTACGCCAGGCCGTCGGCCAGGCCCAGCGCGATCTGCTGGCGTTCCTGCGGGGTGAGCCTGCCGCCCGGCATCGGAGCCTCCTCAGTAGCGTTCACCGTCAGTCGATTGCAATGGTAGCAGAGCGCCCGTTGCATTGATTTCTGGACTGTTGCAACGATTGCAATCCATCTACCTGCTATAACGTGTTTTTCGTGCAACGAGCTTGTTGTCCAAATGTGGAAAGCAACGTAGCTTTTCCTTCATCGGAAACAACGAGCCACAGGAGAGAACAATGCAGACCTTCAACACCCCCGCCGCCGTCGCCGCCGTCCTCGACCTCCCCGCCGGGAACATCCGCGTCATCGCCGCCGACCGGGCCGACAGCACCGTGGAGATCCGTCCCGCGGACGCCGGCAAGGACCGCGACGTGAAGGCCGCCGAGCGGGTCGAGGTCGACTACCGCGACGGTGTCCTGCGCGTCACCGCCCCGGCGAAGAATCAGCTCTTCGGCGCCTCCGGCGTCGTCGAGGTGACGATCCAGCTGCCGACCGGCTCCCGGGTCGAGGCGAAGGCGGCCGCCACCGAGTTCCGCGCCGTCGGCCGTCTGGGCCAGGTGACGGTCGAGGCGGCGCAGGCCACCGTCACGATCGACGAGGCGGCCGGCGCGAAGGTCACCGCCTCGGCCGGGAACGTCGCGGTCGGCCGGCTCACCGGGCCCGCCGAGATCGGCGTCGAGAAGGGCGACATCCGGATCGACGAGGCGGTCCGGGGCGAGCTGGTGCTGACCACCACGTACGGCGAGGTGTCCGTCGGCGTCGCCGCCGGCGTCTCCGCCACTCTGGACGCGGGCGTCTCGCACGGCCGGGTCCACAACGCCCTGCGGAACAGCGAGGGCGCCGGCGCCCCGGTCACCATCAAGGCGACCAGCGGCTACGGCGACGTCAAGGCCACGAGCCTCTGACAGGTGAGCCGCCCGGGGCCACCCGGCGTGACCCCCGGGCAGCTCACCCGTCCCGTCCCATACCGTCCCGCCGGCCTGTTCCGGGACGAGTGCCGCTGCACAGACTGGTGCGCAGCGGCAGGGCTGTCGGGCCCCGACGCGATCCCACCGTTTCTTCGCAGAGGGGTACAACCATGTCTCGGATCAGGATGCTCGTGGCCGGCGTCGCCGCCGGGGCCGTCGCCGCACTGACGGCCACCGGACCAGCGACGGCCGTGCCATCCGTCGACTCCTACCAGGCCTATGCCGACCCCGGCTGTCTCAGCTCCGTGGAACAGCCCGGGGTGCGGGATTTCCGCGCCATGATCCTCAGCCGGATCGGCGGGACCAACGGCGGCATCCACGCCTGCTCGGGCTACGAGCACGGCGAGGGGCGCGCGTGGGACTGGATGCGGAACGCGAACGACCCGGCCCAGGCCGCGACCGTGCAGCGCGTCCTGGACTGGCTGCTCGCCTCCGATGCCGAGGGCAACCCGCACGCCATGGCACGCCGGCTGGGCATCGGGAACATCATCTGGAACGGCCGGGCGATCAGCCTCTGGAGCACCTCGAGCAAGGTGTGGAACCCGTACTCGTGCGACGGAACGCCCGGCAGTTGCCACACCAACCACGTCCACTTCGCGTTCTCCTGGGCCGGCGCCCGCCAGCAGACCAGCTGGTTCACCACGGCGGACAAGCCGGCCGACTGGTACCCGGACAGTGCCGGAGGGGTCGCCCGGCAGGTGTTCGAAGCCGGCAGCGACAACGCGTGGCGCAACTTGCCGGTCACCGGCGCCTCCGCCGTGATGGGCTCCGAGGTCGCTGCGGTGACGGTTGGTGGCACCAAGTTCGTCTACACCGTGCGGGGCGGGCAGGTCTACGAGGCCTCCAGCGCCAACGGCTGGAACAACATGCCGGTCAGCGGGTCGACGGGTGTGGTGACCGGCACGGACCTGGCGGTGCTGGCGGTTGACGGGACCAAGTTCGTCTACACCTTGCGGGACGGGCAGGTGTACGAGGCGTCCAGTGCCAACGGCTGGAGAAACATGCTGGTCAGCGGTTCATCGGGTGTGGTGACGGGGACGGGCCTGGCGGTGCTGGCGGTCGGCGGTGACCGGCTGGTCTATACCGTGCGAGGCGGGCAGGTGTACGAGGCGTCCAGTAGCAACGGTTGGAAGAACATGCCGGTCAGCGGGTCGACGGGTGCGGTGACCGGCACCGACTTGGCGGTGCTGGCGGTTGACGGGACCAAGTTCGTCTACACCCTGCGGGACGGGCAGGTCTATGAGGCGTCCAGTGCCAACGGCTGGAACAACATGCCGGTCAGCGGAGCAACCGGTGTGGTGACCGGCACGGACCTGGCGGTGCTGGCAACTGACGGCGACCGGCTCGTCTACACCCTGCGCGGCGGGCAGGTCCACGAGGCGTCCAGGAACAACGGTTGGAAGAACATGCCGGTCAGCGGATCAACGGGTGCGGTGACCGGCGTCCGGGTCGCCGCTTCGATGGTCGGCGGCACCAAGTACCTCTACACCCTTTGACTTTCATGGCGTGTCGAGGGCGGTCACGAGGCCGGCGGCCGCCCCCTACCGTCGCTTCGTGACCACCGAAGTGCTCATCGAGACGGCAGGCCCGGCATCGGCGCCGGCTGCGGCGCGGGTCCTCTGCCGCAGCCACGCCGAGTATCCGGCGCTTCAGCACCTCTTCCCCGACCGTGGCCGGCGCCAGCGGGTGCTGCGCCCGTTCCTCGCCGCCACGGCCCGTGATGCGGCACGTCACGGCCGTCAGGACGTCGCCCGGATCGGTGATCGTTTCGTCGGCGCCACCCTCGAGCAGGACACCGCCGCCGCCGACACCAGTCGTCCTCCGCAGTCAGATCACCTGACATGACCGTCGCGAGGAGGCCGGCCACGAACTGCGGCACATCCTCCGGCAGCAGCGTCAGGCACGGCTCGCTGAGATCCGGGCCCTGGAAGATCTCGACCGATCGCACACCCGGATCGTCGGCCGACTCCGCAACGCCGATGATCCTCCAGCGGCGGTGGCGCGGCATGTGAGTCCTCGTCGCTTTTGCTATGGCCGCATTCTTGGAGAAAGTGACATTTCCTCAATTTTGAGGTCAACTTCCCGAGCGGCATAGCGCGTTCCGGCGACATGTTCCATCGTGCGGATTCGATGGATCTGCCTGGCGGGCCAGGTCTCTACGATGTCGCGGTTCATTACGCTGGACGGGATGCCGCCGATCGCGCTCTGCGAGAGATCTACGGCCTGCCGCACTCGGAGTGGGAGTCCCACATCGCACGAGACGCCAACATCGAGCGCTATCTCGTCATTCTTGCGCCGAGCGGAAGCGCTTGATCCGACGCCGATGTCGCGTTGTGCACGGGTGCGACGGCTGGGTTGCCGCGAGCCCGCCTAGCCAGCTCGATGCCGGCTGGAGAGCCGCCACAGGTGAACCGTCGTCCCGTCCTGGGAAATCGTGTACCAAACGTCGGTACCTGCCGATCGCGGAGGCCCTGACACGGGGAACGGGTAACCGATGGGGCCGTGTGCGGCCATGGTGTGCGGGTCGACGAGCCAGTGGCGCGGGTTTTCTGCATCGTCGGTTCCCGCGACGATCGTGTCGTCGCGAGGAAAGGCCGCCTCGTAGGCCCAGCGATCGCGGTTGCCGGTCGTGTCTTCGGTTCGAGTTCGGTGTACCTCTGTGCCGTCGTCCGCCCGGTGCAGGTACAGGGACCACTGGCCCACGTCCGTGGTGACGAAATGCTCACCGGACGGGCTCACGGCGAGCAGGACCTCCGCGGGGAGCCGGCGCGTGGTGAGGCTCTGGCCATCCCAGTGGCCCCACAGCACCGGAGAGTCCTCCTCACCCTCGCCGACAGTCAGGCCCATGTAAGCCGGGTGCGGGTGAGGGAAGTGGAAGGACACAGATCCCACGGTCATCGTCGCGGCTCGGGCGAGCACCGTCCCGTCGGCCGGGTCGATGATCCACCATTCTTCCTCCGCCTCATCGCCGGTAAGGCTTCGGACATGGGCCCAGAGCAGTTTGCCGTCGGAGGAGAAGGCCACTGAGCCGCTGTCCGGATACTCGTGCTCATCGTCGTTGACGTATTCAGCGAATGAGACGTGCGCCTTGGCGCAGACGCTGGACGACCAACAGCCGTGCCGTACTTCCCACAGGAGTACGCCGTTCGCGTCCACAGCGTGTAGAGCGTGCAGGCCGGCGAACACGGCGACGTCGCCGGCCGGGGAAACTGTCACCGAGCCGAAGCCGCGAGGCCACGGTGCCTGGAAACGGTGTTCCGGCTCGGATCCGTCCAGGTGGTGAACGACCAACTCCGTATCGCTGCGCTGTACCAGCAGTTGACGGCCGGGCTGACCCGGCCGAGCCAGCACCACGGGCGGGTCTGCCGTTGCGGCATCCAGCGGCACGGCCACCGTGGCGACGGGTTGTGCGGCGGTCACGGGGAGGGCCTCCTATGAATACTCGGTGAGGTGCCAAGGGGTGATTCTGTTCGCGGGATCGGGGTTCTGGCGCGAAGTCCGTGATTGATCTTCTTACATGGTCCTCAACAGGCGTGATGCCAGTCTGGGTCAGCGCCCGACCCACGGAGTGCTGGCCGGTCGTGGTTTCTGCCCGACCACCAGTTCTTGCCAGGTCGCGGCATGGGCGTATTTGAATACCGTCCAATGCGGCCAGCCGGGATGTCGCGCGATTTGCCGGAAGCCGGCGCCCTGCGCCGGAAGTTCGTGGACCAAGGCGTCGTCAAGCTGGTCCTGCTCGAAGGCGAGGCCGACCAGCCGACCGTGATGGACCACCTCGGCGTCGAGGTCGGAACCTCCGAGCAGGTCGACGCAGCGACCGGCCGACTCACCGACGCCGGCCTGATCCACCCTGACCGAGGACGACACCGAGTGCTGCTATGCGTTGCAGGACAAGGTATGGGTCCGCGGCCCGGGCAACGAGCCGTGGGAGGTGTATGTCGTCAAGGGCGACTCCGCCGTCGGTGACAAGCCGATTGTCGGCGCCTGTCGCGGGTCTGCGCGAGCCGGTAGGAGTCGGTGCCGGTCTCGATGATGTTGCCGCCGAACGTGAGCCGGTCCACGATCGCTGCGCAGAGCCGCGCGTCGGTGAACATCTCGGTCCAGCCGGAGAACGCCTCGTTCGACGCGATCGCCACCGATCTTTCTCCTCCCGATCGGTCAGCACCTGGAACAGCAGCTCAGCGCCGCGCCGATCCAGCTCCATGTAGCCGAGCTCATCGATGCAGAGCAGGTCGATGCGGCCGTAACGGGCGAGTGAATGACCGCCGGATCGGCGTTGGGGTTGGCGGGCTGGTCGTCGGCCTCGGCGAACTTGGGGCCTTCCGGTTGCAGAGCGGCGACGAACCCATAGGCGCCGCGGGCGACGACGCCGGTCGCGATCCCCACAGGCCGCGGTTCTCCCGCCAGCCTTGCCAGATCAGCCAGGCCCCGCCGATCTCGGCGAGCGCGGCGCGAACAGCAGCAGCGAACGGGCGATGGTCATGCCGGGCAACCTACCGGCCGGTGATTGTCGCCTACCGTTGCCGGGTCACCGGGTCGCGCACGCGCAGCCGCTCCCGGCGCATCCGGCCGTGTGGCGACGGCGTCGCGACGCCCACCACCAGGCGCCGCCCGCGACGGCGGCCAGGACGACCGCGATACCCGGCATCCAGGAGACGGCGACGGCCCAGCCCGCGCCGGAGACGACACCGGCCGCGAGCAGGAACGGGATGACGCAGCACGCGGCGCACGCGAGTGCGGCCAGCCCGGTCAGCCCCGTGGGCAGCAGGCGGCGCGTGCGGTCAGCGAGGGTCGGCATCCGGAACTCCTTGCGCGATGGTGGCGAACGGGATCGGGCAGCACGGCTGGCCGGCACAGGTGATCAGGTCGTCGCAGCCGGCGTCGACGGCTGCCCGCAACGTGGAGGCGATCACCTGGAGGTCGGCGATCTTCGCCTCCACCTCGGCGAGCTTCGTCCGCGCCCGTTCCTGGAGGCCCGCGTCAGGGCGGCCGTGCCGGTGACCGGCGCTGTCGAGCAGGTCGGCGACCTCGTCGAGGGTGAACCCGAGCCGCTGCGCCGCTTTGATCACCTTCAGTACGGTGACCGCCTCGGCCGGGTAGAGCCGGTGCCCGCCGAGGCTGCGCTCCGGTTCGGCCAGCAGCCCACGGCGTTCGTAGTACCGCAGGGTTTGCAGGTTGACCCCGGCCGCGTCGGCGACCTCACTGCTGCGCAGGCCGGTCACGACCGCATCCGGCCGGCGGCGCGCTGCTGCAACGCATCCAGAACCGCAACCTGGGCGTCCGGGACCGCCACCTCCAGCCGCAGCACGTCACCACCCGGATGGAAGGCGAACTCGAAGAAGGAACAGCAGCTGCTCTCCCGCGCGGTCAGGTCCCGAGCCGTCTTTTCGGCCGCCGGATCGAGGTCCCAGCGCAGCGTCGTGGACGACAGTCGATGCTGGGCGTGCAGCGCGCTGGCGAACAGGTCATCGAACTCGGCCAGCCGCAACGGCTGATCGACGGTGGGTAGGGTGCACGCCTCGGGCACCCACACGTGCTCGTCGGTGGTCATGCCTCGACGGTAAGCCTGTACCCCGGTACAGGATGCAACCCCGAACCACTCCCAGCGCGTGAACCGAACCAGCCGGCGTGATGGGCTCGGCGGCATATCGCTGACGGTTTCCTATGCTCCCGCAGCCAGGCCGTCACCGTCTCGCATCGCGTCCCCGCAGTACATCCACGATCTGGCGCGCCTCGCAGCGATCAGCACGGTGCCGTGGTTGCGACCAGCGTGATCGCGAAATCGTCGACCCCGAGCACTGCGATGTCACCCTCATGCGAGGCAAGCGGCGAGTCGACCTGCTCGACGAAGCACTTGCTCCGGCATCCGGCGCATCGCTCGACGTCCGCTGACACTGCGAATGGACTCGGGGCGACGACTTCGAGCAGGCAGCGCATGCGGCCACCTCACCACGCGCGATCGCCGTAGGGAGCACAACGGGGCTGGAGTGCGTCGCTTCGATATCGATGTCGGCGAGATGAGGAAGGAGCTGCCCGACAGCGACACACAGCCGGACAACTGTCCTTCGCCAACGACGTCTACCGTGTGCCACTGAGCTTGTCCGCAGCGCACCGAACGGGTGACGGCACTGCCAGGGGCGCACGCGGTTGGCGAGCGCGGTGGTGTTGGCGAGGGCCTCGGCGTTGCCGCGCCCTCGGCTCCGAAGCGAGGTCGGGGACGGAGAGCGGCGGGTGACGGTACGTCGATACCAGCTGCTGCCGTCCCCGAATCCCGCCCGTGGTGCCGTCAGCAGCTGATGCTGAAGTCGTCCGCCCGGAGTGCCGTGACCTTCGCGACACCGTCGACGACGCTGCCGCCGATGGTGATGCGCACGAGCACGGTGGCCGGGCTGCCCGACCAACTGACGCTGAACTTCGTGTACGGCGCCGACGACGACATGGTGCGCAGGTCACGCGCCACGTAGGTGAAGCTGACCGGTTCGATGATCTCCAGAGCCATGTCCTCGGTCGCGGGGATGGCCGGGGTCTTCGCCGGGTCCAGGAAGACCGACGCCGTGCAGAACGCACCCGGCGTGATCGCCACCGTGCGCTGCACCGAGGAGAAGCCGGCGCCGGTCTGGGCGATGAACGCGTCCCGCACGCCGGAGCGCGGGCCCAGGGCGCTGAAGCCGCCGGCGCCGTCGCCCACGTGCGTGAACGACCACCCCTGCGGGGCGGGCGGCGGCTCGAAGCCGTCGGTGAACACCGGGGCAGCGCCGGCCGGTCCGGCACTGAGAACGAGGCTGGCGACCGCCGCCGGAAGGGCGACCGCGGAAACGGCGAGCCGAAGCAGACGCCGACGGAGCAGGTTGGTGCGCATCGGTGGGGTTCTCCCTCGATTGGCGTGGGCCCGGCGTGGGCCCGGTGGACGACTCGATGCTGCGGCTCGGCTGCGGGGGGCGACGTGGGGTGTTGTGGGGGGAGCCGCGGGGGGACGCAGGTCAGTCAGGCATGGCCGGTGTCGGCAGGTGTCAACATGGTTCGCGGGTCAATGTCACGGCGGCGGCAATCAGAACCAATGCGAGCACGGAAAAGATCGTCCGCAGCGTGTGATGGCTCTCCCACCGGTCACGGACCTCGGTCCAGTCGGCTGGCAGTGATCCCGCGGACCAGGTGTTGATCTCTTCGTTGATCGGAACGTTCACCAGCTGCGTCGAGATGGCCGGCACCACCACCAGGACCAGGCTGCCGGCGGTGAGCAGAAAGCGCGGGCTGCCCGGCCGGCGCAGAAGAACGAGGGTGACCGCCGGCGCCACCATCGTGCCCATGATTGAGCCTGGCGCCCATCTTCCCGCCGTCTCATCGATGCGCTGCGGCACTTCCGCGAATACCGGACCGTCGTACTGCCGAGAGGCGGACGCCGGGGGTTTGAACTGACCATTAGCGTGATTCCCATTTCCCCGGCTGCCCCATCGAGGGCGTGCCTACGCTGCGGGAATGCGAATCTCATACCGAATCGGCGTCGTCCTCGCCGCCCTGCTCTGCACGCTGACCACGGCCCTTCACCCGGCCGCCGCGGGTGTCCGGATGGAGCCGGTGCCCCATCCTTCGCTGTCCGGTAACCGGATACAGGCGCCCGGGCAGCCGGCGATCTACCTCGTCGACCCGGAAGGGTATCGGCGGTGGATCCCGGATCCGGCGACCTTCGACAACCTGTTCCGGAACTGGGGCGGAGTGATCCAGGACCCGCACATCGACCTGATCGCCGAGCGGGAGGCGCTCACGTCCGGCGCGTTCCTGGCGAAGGCGCCTGAGCGCCCGGCCGTCTACATCGTCAGCAACGGAGTGAAGCGCTGGATCACCTCGCCTGCGGCGATGGACAAGTACAACTTCTCGTGGGAGCGGGTCCAGAAGGTCTCGCCGCTGGTGCTGGACCCGATGCCGGAGGGCGCTCCGTGGAGCTGACACACCATGTGGTGCGGCACCAGCTACGCCGGGCGTGTCACTCCCGGTGGACGCTGAAGACCTTACCCGCGGTCAGGGGAGGCCGGTCAGGCTCTTGCGGTGACGGTAGCCGGCGATCAGGTTGACGGCGCCGAGGATCAGGGCGCCGGTTCCGGCGTACGCGGCCAGCGTGAGGATCGGCGTGGTGAGGGACGCGTCGGGGAAGTACAGGACGCGGCGCAGCAGGGTGGCGCCGGCGCCCGGCGGCAGGGCCTGGCCGAAGTCGTGCCAGAAGACCGGCATCAGGGGGCCGGCAGTGGCGGCGCCGCTGATCGGGGCGCCGATCAGGAAGTACAGGAGGCCGCCGATGCCGGCGCCGGCGGTGCCGATCAGGGAGACCAGGGCGCTGGTGGAGGCGGTGGCGGCCAGGTTGATCAGGGCGAGGCTGAGCGTCAGTTCGAGGAAGTCGACGTGATCGCCGACGCCGAAGCCGCGGGCCAGGCCGGCGATGCCGGCGCCGACGCAGAGGGCGTACAGGATCAGGAAGACCAGGGGGAGTTCGCCGCGGGCCCAGTTGGCGCGGTAGCGGGGGACGAGGCGGCCCAGGCCCATCGAGCCGATCGTGCCGCCGAGGATCACCACCTGCAGCATGATGCCGAGGCCGCCGCCGGCCGAGTCGCTGGACGGCAGGGGAGTGGCCTCGGTGATCGTCGGGGTGGCGGCGCCGGCGAAGGTGGCGGTGACCAGGGCGGTCAGCGTGGCGGCGACCTGCGGTGACGCGGCGGTGGATTTGAGCAGCTCGACGCCGGTGGCGGTGACGATCAGCGCGCCGTAGACGTCGAAGTGGGCGATGCCGGTGAGTGCGGCGTCCCGGCTGTCGTAGACCGTGACGTCGAGGGCGTCGCCGGCTTTCGCCTCCAGGGACTGCCGGGTGCTGTCGGTGCCGACGTAGCCGATCGGGATGTGGTGCGGTTTCGGGGCGTGCAAGATGCTCAGCAGCGCCGACCCGAGCAGGGCGACGACCACGACACCGAGGGCGGCGACGGCCGCCGAGCGTACCCAGAAGTGTTGTTCGAGCCGTCGTTCTTCGGCTTTCGGCAGCATCTGGGTGGCTTCGTCGGACACGTACCGAATGCTGTCACGGACCCGGGGACGGTGTCCCCGGGTCCGGATGAATCAGGACTTGAAGACGTCCTTGATCTTCTCGCCGGCCTGCTTCAGGTTCGCGGCGCTCTGGTCGGCCTTGCCTTCCGCCTCCAGGCGCTCGTCGTCGGTGGCCTTGCCGACACCTTCCTTGACCTTGCCGCCGACCTCTTCAGCCTTGTTGTCGACCTTGTCGTCAAACGACATCGGGCACCTCCATGCGGTCTCAGGTGTACGCAGGAGTAGTACCCGGCCACGGAAGTCCCAACCGTCAGCCGGTGGACTCGCGGGTGACCAGCCGCGGCGCGACGGTCTGGATGCCGGAGCCGAGCGTGCCGTCGATGGCGGCGAACAGGCGCTGGGCGGCGAGCCGGCCGAGCTGTTCCAGGTTCATGTCGATGGTGGAGAGCGGCGGCCGGGCGTTGGCGGCCAGGATGTTCCAGTTGTCGAAGCCGATCACCGCGACCCGCTGCGGGATGGCGTGGCCCTCCTGGTGGAGCACGTCGAGGACGCCGCGGGCGATCTCGTCGGAACCGGCGAAGATCGCGTCGATGCCCGGGTCGCGTTCCAGCAGCATGCGGGTGGCGCTGCGGCCCCACGCCTCGGACCAGGACCCGAACCACACCTGGTCGCCGGCCAGCGCGAGACCCTCCTCGGCGAGGCGGGCCAGGGCGCCTGCCGCGCGGTCCTGGGCGGCGCCGTAGGTGGCGTCGCCGGTGATGTGGGCGATGCGCCGGCGGCCGTGCCGGATCAGGTGGTCGACGGCGAGCCGGCCGCCGCCGATGTTGTCGGTGACCAGGGACAGGTCGGCGGGGTCGTCGGACGGTGAGTACGCGTAGATGACCGGGACCGGCAGGTCGCGCCCGAGCGACGGGCGGGCGTCGGGGCGGGCGCCGACCACGATCAGGCCGTCGACGCGGCGCGACAGCAGGGCGCGCAGGTGGTGTTTCTCGCGGATGGCGTCACCACGGGCGTCGCAGAGGAAGACGGACGTCTGGTCGGAGCCGAACGCGTCCTCGGCGCCCATCAGGATCGGGATCGAGAACCGGCCTTCCAGGTCGGAGGTGAGCAGGCCGACGGTGCCGGTGCGCTGCGTGATCAGGCCCTGGGCCAGCGTGTTCGGCGAGAAGTTGAGCTGCTCGGCGGCGCGGACGACGCGGTCACGGGTGCTGGCGCGGACCTGCGGCTGGCCGTTCAGGGCTTTCGAGGCGGTCGCGATGGAAACGCCCGCGAGCTGGGCGACGTCACGCAAGGTGACCGGCCCCATCGACGCTCTTGACAACAGTTTTTCCTCCGTATTACGTTCCTGAAAACCTTTTCGGCACCGCGAAATCCGCTTAATCAGGTGCCCAGCGTACCTGCTGTTTGCTCGGACCGAAACTCACCGAAAATCGGAGGCACTCCGTGCGCCAGAATAGGTTGAGCAGGGCGATCCTTGCCGGGCTGCTCATGACGACGATGGCCGCCTGCGGCGACGGCGGCGCCAAGGAGACGGCGGCTCCACCGGCCGGCGCCGGCGTCGAGGGCGTCGACGACGGCTCGAAACTCACGCTGTGGACCCGGGCGCCGCTGGAGCTGCAGGCGAAGGCGCTGGTCGACGCGTACAACAAATCGCACAAGAACCAGGTCGAGCTGACCATCGTGCCGAACGACGACTACGTGGCCAAGGTGGGTGCGGCGGCCGGCAGCGGCGACCTGCCGGACCTGTTCGCCGCCGACATCGTGTACGTGCCGAACTGGACGAAGTCCGGCTTGTTCCACGACCTGACCGAGAGCATCGGCCAGCTGCCGTACGCCGACAAGATCAACCAGGGGCACCTGCAGGCCGGGACGTACGAGGGCAAGAAGTACGTGCTGCCGTTCGTGCTGGACCTGTCGGTGATCTTCTGGAACAAGGCGCTCTACAAGGAGGCCGGCCTCGACCCGGAGAAAGGCCCGACGACGCTCGACGAGTTCAAGGAGCAGGCGCTCGCCGTGCAGAAGCTCGGCAAGAAGGACGTCCACGGCACCTACTTCGGCGGCAACTGCGGTGGTTGCAACGTCTTCACCTGGTTCCCGATGATCTGGGCCAGCGGCGAGGACGTGATGGCCGACGGCGGGAAGAAGTCGCTGCTCGACGGCGCGTCCGCGCAGAAGGTGTACCGCACCTGGCGGGACCTGCAGGCGGCGGGGGCGATCGCGCCCGGCGCCAAGGACGAGACCGGCGCCACCTGGGTCGCCGCGTTCCAGGAGGGCAAGGTCGGCGTCATGCCGTACCCGGCGACGCTGCTGCAGACCGCGGCGAGGACCGTCGACGTCGGCGTCACCGCGATTCCCGGCGTCTCCGCCGGAGCCGGCTCCACGTTCGTCGGCGGGGACGGGATCGGCATCTCCAAGGACTCCACGCTCACCCAGCAGGCGTGGAACTTCATGTCCTGGCTGACTTCGGAGGCCGCGCAGGTCGAGGTGCTCGCCAAGAACGACAGCAGCGTGTCGCGCACCGACCTGGCCGACAACCAGTACGCGGTCAAGGACCCGCGGGTGGTCACGATCAACAAGGCGGCGGCGTCGCCGCAGAGCAAGACCCCGGTCGCCGTCAACTTCCAGCAGGCGTTCAACGCGCCGGGCAGCCCCTGGGTCACCCTTCTCCGCAATCAGGTGTACGGGGACGCGGGGAGCCTGAGCAAGGACAACGAGGCGCTCACCGGCGTGCTCGCCCAGTAGACATGACGACCAGTCTCGCCGAGACCGGGCAGCGCGGTGCTCCGGTCGTACACAGCAAGGTCGTGCGCAAGCGCCGCGGACCGCGACTGACCGGCTGGGCGTACGCCGCGCCCACCGCGCTCTTCGTCCTGATCTTCTTCGTGGTGCCGACCGTGCTGGTCGCGCGGATGTCGGTGTCGGACTGGAACCTGTTCGCCGGCAACCGCGGGTACAACGCGCCGGAGAACTTCACCGCCGCCGTCGAGAACCGGCTGTTCTGGCCGGCGGTGTGGTTCACCGTCAAGTACACCGCGCTGACCACCGTGATCCTGCTGGTGCTGGCCCTCGGGCTGGCGCTGCTGGTGCAGGAGTCGAGCCGCTGGTCCGGGTTCCTGCGCACCGCGTTCCTGGTGCCGTCGGCGCTCGGGCTGGCCTCGGCCTCCCTGCTGTTCTACGCGCTGTACTCCCCGCAGAGCAGCCCGCTCGGCTTCCTCGGCGTCTCGTTCCTCGGCACCCCGACCAGCGCGCTGTGGTCGACGGTCGCGCTGATCGTGTGGCGCTTCGCCGGGTTCTACATGCTGTTGCTGCTGGTCGGGCTGCAGGGGATCGCCGGGGACGTGTACGAGGCGGCCCGTCTCGACGGCGCGAACCGCCGGCAGACCTTCCGGTACGTCACCCTGCCGCTGCTGCGCTCGTCCCTGGCGCTGTGCACGATCCTCTGCGTCACCGGCTCGATGCTCGCTTTCGACCAGTTCTACCTGCTCACCAAGGGCGGGCCGGACAACAGCACGATCACCATCGTCCAGCTCGTCTACAACATGGCCTTCCAGGGCGCCAACGACCTGGGCCGGGCCGCCGCGCTGTCGATCCTGGTCCTCGGCGCGCTGCTGGTCGTCAACCTCGTGCAGTTCCGCTGGCTGCGCGGCAAGGAGAACTGATGGTGCGCACTCCCCGTTACATCCTCACCGGTGGTCTCGCCATCCTGTTCCTCGCCCCGCTGCTGTGGGCGGCGGTCGCGTCGGTCAGCCCGCAGGCCGGCACGAACCAGATCGACGGCTGGGGCTTCGGCAACTACCAGACCCTCGCCCACTATCAGGCCGGGATCGGGACGTACCTGCTCAACTCGACGCTCGTCGCCGGGATGACGGTGCTGTTCACGCTGTTCGTGTCGCTGCTCGGCGGCTACGCGTTCGCGATGTTCACCTTCCCCGGCCGCAACGTGCTGTTCCTGCTGACCCTCGCCATCCTGATGGTCCCGTACGCGACCCTGCTCATTCCCCTCTACGTGCTGCTCAACGACCTCGGCCTGCAGAACTCGCTGGTCGGGCTGGCGCTGGTGCTGACCATGTTCCAGCTGCCGTTCGCGGTGTTCATGATGCGCATCTCGTTCGAGGCGGTGCCCAAGGAACTCGGCGAGTCGGCGCTGGTCGACGGCTGCGGGAGCCTCCGCGCCCTGCTGCACATCATGGTCCCGGCGGTGAAACCGGGCCTGATCACCGTCGGCCTGTTCGCCTTCCTGGCCGCCTGGAACGACTTCATCACCCCGCTCGTGCTGATCAGCGACTCGGGCAAGCTGCCGCTGCCGCTGGCCGTGGCGAACATGCGCCAGCAGGTGATGGGGATCGTCGACTACGGCGCCACCGAGGCCGGCGTGGTCGCCCTGGCACTGCCCTGCATCGTGCTGTTCCTCGCCCTCCAACGGCATTACGTCCGCGGTTTCATGTCCGGCGCACTCAAAGGTTGAGCACCCTATGACGATCGACGAAGTGACAGTGACCGGTGCGTGGATCCGGCGCGGCGGCACCCCGGCGGCGCCGGGCGCCGGGCGGCTGCGGCCGTTCGGGCTCGGCGAGGTGACCCTGCGGCCCGGTTTCTGGCAGCAGCGGCGCGATGTGGTGCGGACGGCGTCGTTCGCGCACATCGAGTCCTGGCTGGAGAAGGCCGGCTGGCTGCCGAACTTCGGCCTGCCCGCCGAGCGGCGGCGCGGCCGGGAGTTCTCCGACTCCGAGGTCTACAAGTTCCTCGAGGCCCTGGCCTGGGCGAACGACCCGGACCTGGAGGACCGCTACCGGGCGATCGTGGCCCGGGTCGCCGCCGCGCAGCAGCCCGACGGCTACCTCAACACCAACTTCGGCCGCCCCGGCCAGGCGGCCCGCTACAGCGACCTGGAGTGGGGCCACGAGCTCTACTGTTACGGCCACCTGATCCAGGCCGGGGTGGCCCGGGCCCGCACCCACGGCCACGACGACCTCGTGACGGTGGCCGTGCGGGCCGCCGACCACGTGTGCGACACGTTCGGCCCGGACGGCATCGCCTCGGTCTGCGGGCACGCGGTGATCGAGACCGCGCTGGCCGAGCTGTACCGGGTCACCGGCGAACGGCGCTACCTGGAACAGGCGCGGCTGTTCATCGAACGGCGCGGCCACCAGGTGCTCGACGACATCGAGTTCGGGCGGGCGTACTTCCAGGACGACGTACCGCTCCGGGACGCGGTGTCGCTGCGGGGCCACGCGGTCCGGGCCGTCTACCTGGCGGCCGGGGCGGTCGACGTGGCGGTGGAGACCGGCGACGACGGGCTGCTCGACGCGATCGACAGGCAGTGGCGGCACGCGGCGGCCCGGCGCACCTACCTCACCGGCGGCATCGGCTCCCGGCACCAGGACGAGGCGTACGGCGACGACTTCGTGCTCCCGCCGGACCGCGCCTACCAGGAGACCTGCGCCGGCGTCGGCTCGATCATGCTGGCGTGGCGGCTGCTGCTGGCCCGGGGCGACGCCCGGTACGCCGACCTGATCGAACGGATCCTGTTCAACATCATCGCCACCTCGCCGGCCGACGACGGCACCCGCTTCTTCTACGCCAACACCCTGCACCAGCGGGTGCCCGGCGTGGAACCGGCGGCCGGGACCCAGGTGCCGCGGGCCGCGTCCAGCCTGCGCGCCTCCTGGTTCGCGGTGTCCTGCTGCCCGACCAACCTGTCGCGGACCTTCGCCAGCCTCGCCGCCTACGTCGCCACCAGCGACGACACCGGCGTGCAGATCCACCAGTACACGCCCGCGTCGATCAACGGCGACGGCGTCGCGCTCGACGTGGACACCCGCTACCCGGACGACGGCCGGATCACCGTGCGGATCGTGCGCGCCCCGGACACCCCCTGGACCCTTGCGCTGCGGATTCCCGGCTGGGCCCACGCGGCGACCGTGGACGGGGTTCCGGCCGCCCCGGGCTACGCCCGGATCACCCGCCGGTTCCGTGCCGGGGAGACGGTGGTGCTGGATCTCGCGGTCCGGCCCCGGGTCACGGTTGCCGACCCCAGGATCGACGCGGTACGGGGAAGCGTCGCCGTCGAACGGGGGCCGGTCGTCTACTGCGCCGAGTCCGTCGACCTGCCGCCGGGGGTCGCGCTCGACACGATCCGCCTCGACCCCGGCACCGACCTGGTCGAACGGGACGGTGCGGTGATCGTCACCGGTCGTGTTGTGCCCGTTGCCGATGATGCGTGGCCGTACGCCGCACCCGGGGTCCCCGATGCCGGGGCCGCCGTCGAGATCCCGCTCCACCCGTACCACCGCTGGGCCCGCCGTGGCCCGTCGGCCATGCGCGTCTGGATCCCCACCCTCTGAGAGGTGCCCGATGCTGTCCCGTCGTCAGTTGCTCCAGGCCACCGCGGCCGTCCCTTTCGTCGTGCCGCGTGCCGCGGCCGCCGTTCCGTCGTCCTGGAAGGCCGTCCCGTTCGGCCTCGACCAGGTCAGCCTGCAACCCAGCGTCTTCACCGAGAAACGCGACCGGATCCTCGCCTACGCCCGGGCGTACCCCGCCGACCGGATCCTGGCGAACTTCCGGGCCGCCGCCGGCCTGGACACCCTCGGCGCGCAACCGCCGGGCGGCTGGGACGACGCGACCGGCAACCTGCGCGGCCACTACAGCGGCCACTTCCTGTCCCTGCTGGCCCAGGCGTGGGCGGGCACCGGCGAGGCGGTTCTCAAGACCAAACTCGACTACCTGGTCACCGGCTTGAAGCAGTGCCAGGACGCGTGGGCGGCCCGGGTCGGCCGGCCGGGCTCCGGGCCGGTGCCGCCGACGTGGACACCGGACGGCCTGGTGCTGTCGGGCAGCAACCAGTACGTGGGCCTGCCGGACGCCACGATCGACGGGCTGACCCAGGCCACCATCGCGATCCGTTTGAAGATCAGCGAGCTGCGGACCTGGTCGAGAGCTTTCGATTTCGGTACGGGGACCAGCGTCAACATGTTCCTGACGGTGCACGACGGCGCCGGCCCCCGGTTCGCCATCACCACCTCGGGCAGTAGTGGTGAACAGCGGATCAGCAGCGCCACCCCGCTGCCGGTCGGTCAGTGGGTGGATGTGGCGGTCACCCTCAACGGCCACGTCGGCACCCTGTACGTCAACGGTGCCGTGGCCGGCACCAACACGGCGATGACGCTGACCCCGGCCGCGCTGGGCGCCCCGAAGAACAACTGGATCGGCCGCTCGCAGTACTCCGACGCCTACCTGAAGGCCACGGTCACCGAGTTTCACCTGCTCAACCGGGTTCTGACCGCAGCCGAGATCGCGGCCGGGGCGCAGGGGAACCTGGCCCGCTACCGGTTCGAGGAGACCTCCGGGTTCGTCGTCGCCGACTCGTCGGGTCGCGGCTGGAACGCCGCCGTCGTCACCGGAACCGGGTCCGGCACGCCCGGGCCCAGTCACGCCGGGTTCCTCGCCGCCTATCCGGAGACGCAGTTCATCCAGCTCGAACAGTATGTGACGTACCCGGCGATCTGGGCGCCGTACTACACCTGCCACAAGATCATGCGCGGGCTGCTGGACGCGCACACCCTGACCGGCAACGCCACCGCCCTCACCGTGGCGCGCGGGATGGGGGAGTGGGTGCACAGCCGGCTCAGCAAACTGCCGCGCGCCCAACTGGACCGGATGTGGGCGCTGTACATCGCCGGGGAGTACGGCGGGATGAACGAGGTGATGGCCGACCTGGCCGCCCTCACCGGCAACGCCACATTCCTGACCACTGCCGGCTACTTCGACAACACCCAGCTGCTCGCCGACTGCGTGAACGGGACCGACACGCTCAACGGCAAGCACGCCAACCAGCACATCCCGCAGTTCCTCGGGTACCTGCGGATGTACGAGCAGGGCGCGGGCGCCTCCTATCGGACGGCGGCGGCGAACTTCTACGACATGGTCGTGCCGCACCGCACGTACGCGCACGGCGGCACCGGGCAGGGCGAGGTGTTCCGGGGGCGGGACGTGATCGCCGGGAGCATCTCCGGGGACACCAACGCCGAGACGTGTGCGGCGTACAACATGCTCAAACTGGCCCGGAACCTGTTCTCGCACGCGCCGGCCGGCCGGTACATGGACTACTACGAGAAGACCCTCGTCAACCAGATCCTGGCGTCGCGGCGGGACGCCGACAGCACCACGGATCCGCTGGTCACCTACATGGTTCCGGTGGGGCCGGGGAGCCGCCGAGGGTACGGCAACATCGGCACGTGCTGTGGTGGGACCGGGCTGGAGAACCACACGAAGTACCAGGACACCATCTACTTCCGGTCACCGGCCGACGACGTCCTCTACGTCAACCTCTACATACCGTCGACGCTGCGCTGGACCTCACGGGGCGTGACCGTAGCCCAGACCGGCGACTACCCGCGCACCCCGTCGTCGACGCTGACGATCACCGGGGCGGGGCGATTCGATCTGCGGCTGCGGGTGCCGTCGTGGGCGCGTGCCTCGTTCGCTGTCACCGTGAACGGCAGCAGTGTCGCCGCCCCGGTGAACGCGGAGGGTTACGCGAGCCTCAACCGGACCTGGGCGTCGGGGGATCGGGTGCAGGTCAGCTTCCCGTACCAGCTGTCGGTGGAACGGGCCATCGACGATCCGAGTCTGCAGGCGCTGCTCTACGGGCCGCTCGCGCTGGTCGCCAAGTCGTCGTCGACCGCGTACCTCAGCCTGCCCGCCGACCTGCCCGGAACCGTCCGGCCCGGGCCCCGGCCACTCACCTTCACCAGCGGATCCGTCACGTTCGAGCCGTTCTTCCTGGGGGACACGGCGGCCTACCACACCTACGTGCGCCGCGCCTGAACCGTGCGCGCCCCGGTCCTCAAGGACGTCGCCCGGCTCGCCGGAGTGTCGGCGCAGACCGTCTCCCGCGTCGTCAACGACCATCCGAGCGTCCGGCCGGAGACGCGGGCCCGGGTCCGCGCCGCCATGCGGGCCCTGCACTACCAGCCCAACCTCGCCGCCCGTACCCTCGTCACCCGCCGTTCCCGCACCATCGGCGTCGTCACCCCGGCACCGGCCGCCGCGTCCGCCGTCCTGCTGCACGCTGTCGGGCAGGCGGCCGGCCGGGCCGGTTTTCAGGTCACCGTCACCGGGTGTGCCCGCCCGGACGAGCCCTCGCTCCGGGCCGCCCTGGACCGGGTGCGCGACCAGGCCGTCGCCGGCGTGATCCTGATCGACCCGGTCGCCGCCGTCGCGCCGGGGATGCCCTGTGTCATCGCCGGTGATCTGCGGGATCTGCCGAGCGTCGCCGTCGACAACGCGCTCGGCGCCCGGCTGGCGACCCGGCATCTTCTCGGCCTCGGCCATCGCACGGTCCACCACGTCTACGGTCCGTCTGCCCGCCCGGAGGCGAGGGAGCGTTGCTCCGGCTGGCAGCAGGCCCTGCTGTTGGCCGGACGTCCGGTCCCGGCGCCGCTCGCCGGTGACGGCACCGCCCGCTCCGGGTACGAGGCGGGCCGGCGGCTCGCCGCCGATCCGTCGGTCACCGCGATCTTCTGCGGCACCGACCACATGGCAGTCGGTGTGCTGCGCGCGCTCGCCGAAGCCGGCCGGGACGTGCCCGGGGCGGTGAGCGTGGCCGGGTTCGGCGACCTGCCGGAGTCGCCCTACCTGCGGCCACCGCTGACCACCGTCCACCAGGATCTCGACGCCGTCGGCCGCGACGCGGTCACCATCCTGCTCGAACAGATCGAGTCCGGCGCCGGGGGCCTCGAGATCCGGCGCCACCCGCCCCTCCTGGTGGTCCGCGCGAGCACCGCCCCGCCGCCGGGTGTCAGTGCGGAAAGGGAACTCTCGGGCGCGGCTCGATCTCGTCGCGGAACCGTTCGATGATGTGGCTGACCTGCAGCATGTCGTCGGTGCCGCGGATCCGGTCCAGGTACAGCGACCGGGCCGCCAGCCCGGCCAGGTCGAACGTGAAGTACATCGCCATCAGCGGATTCACGAACAGCGGCGTCCCGAAGTCACGCCCGTTCAGCGGCACGTCCCCGGCCGCCCCGGTCAGCGCCGCCGCGATCTGCCCGTTGACGATGCTCGCCCGTCCCGGCGTATTGACCCGCGCGTGCTCGACCGCGTCCCGGTACAGCGCCGCCTCCCGCCCGTGCGACGGCACACTGAACGCGCCCAGGTAGGCGCCGTCCCGGTCGAGCGCCGCGATGTTCTCCAGCACCTGCACGTGGTTGACCCCGTGATACGCGTCGACCCCGAACCCGATCGACGCCACCAGCTTGACCGGCACCGGTGTGGCGGCCACCGCGGCGAGACTGGTCGCGTCCTCGACCGGGGTGCCGAGGGCCGCCTCGTCACCGCGCATCAGGATGTCGGTGCCCCCGTCGACCAGCACGATCGCGTCCAGGTCGAGCCGTTTCGCGAGCCGCCGGTACGCGGCCCGCAACGGCCGCACCCCGGTGCGCGGGAACGCGTACACCGTCGACGGCAGTCCGTGCCGGTCCAGCCAGCGGGCGAGGGTCCGCTCCGGGAAGTAGTCCTCGTGCGACGCGGTCTCCGCGGTGACCGCCGCGACGCCCGGCTCCCGCCAGACCGAACGGTCCAGCCCGTACAGGTTGACGAGCGACAGGCTGCCGAAATGTACGGTCCGCCCATCGGCCGTCAGCGACAGCCCGAGCGGCAGGCCCGCGTACACGTCGAACCCGCCACCGGCCCCCGCGATCAGGATCCGCCGCGCGTCACCGAGCGCCTCGAAGAACGGCATCCGCCACACCGCGCCATGATGTCCGCAGCCGTCCCCTGCCGCATCCCGTTTTCACAGCAGCCGGGCCCTGATCCGCTCGACGTCGGCGTCCGTCAGTCCCGCCTGCTTCAGCCGGTCCAGGACTTCCGAACCGCCGAGCAGCTCCCCGAGCACCTCCGCGATCGTCGTGCCGTGCCCGGTGAGCCGTTCCACCACCGGATCCCACCCGCCCGGGCGGTCCTCGCCGAAGTGCCGTCGCAGCCGTTCCCCGCTCAGCGCGTAGTCCTCGACGATCGCCTCCGTCGTCACCCCGGCCAGAGCAAGCAGCAGCAACGACACCAGCCCGGTCCGGTCCCGCCCGATCCCGCAGTGCACGACGACCCCACCCGGCGGGGCGTCGGCGACCGCTTTCAGCGCGGCCACACACCGGTCCGCCTTGTGCTCGACGAACCGCCGGTAGTAGAGCGGCGTACCGTCCGAGTCGTCGTCGATGATCCCGTACCAGAAATCGCCGTCGTCGTTGTCGTCCAGCGGCACTTCCACGACGCGTACCCCGTCCGGCCGCACGACCTCGGCCTCCCGCTCGTCGGCCTCCCGCAGATCCACGACGGTCCGGACCCCGTGCGCATACAGCGCCGCCCATCCCGCCCCGCTGAGCCGATCCAGACTGTCCGCCCGGACGACGGCCCCCCGCCGGGTGACCGCCCCGTCGGCAGCCGGCAGCCCACCGAGATCCCGTACGTTCAGGCACCCGTCCCCAGCAAGATGCCGCTCGATATCCATCCGCCGAACCTATCGACCAAACCCTGAGCCGACCGCATAGGGTGGCAGGATGCTTCAGTCGCTCAAGGCCCTCGCCTTCACGGAGCACTCCGAATGGTTCGGGCTGGGCCCGCTGACGCTCGCCGTGCTGGCGGGGGTCCGGGCGTTCCTGACCGATGACCCGTTCACCCGCTGGGTGTGGATCGCCATCACTGCCGTGCTGCTGATCCTCTGTGTCACCTACGTGATCTGGGCACGGCGCAAGCGCTCCGAGTGACGGAGCGACGTCCGCCGGATCGTGGGCGGTTCCCGTCGTTGACGCGTACCGCTGCCGGGTGGCCTGGTGTGGTCACCCGGCAGCGGCGGTCATGCCCGGTGCAGGATCGCGGCCAGCTCGACCGGCCGGCTGAGCATCGGCCAATGCCAGGTCGGCAGTTCCTCGTAGCGCCACGTGGGGCCGGCCATGTGGCGGCACAGCGGCAGCGCCGCGGCCATCTCCTGCGTCTGCGCGGCGGTGAAGCTCGACAGCACGCCGAGCCGGGGCAGCTTCTCCCACGCCCCGGTCAGCCGGACCGGGGTGGTCGCGGTCGCCCATGGCTGGCCGACCGACCGCTCGCGCAGCAGCGTGACGATCGAGTCGTCCACGTCCGGCGCGCCGGCAGCCAGGTCGGCCCAGTGCGGCGACGGCAGCCGCCACCCGTCACCGTGCTCGTCGACCGATGCCGCGTTGCGCTCGCGCTCGGCCGGTGGGGTGAACTCGAACTGGGCCACGCCGTCGGGCAGCGGGCCGGTGTCGACATAGACCAACCGGGCGACGCGGTCGGTGACGCGGTCGGCGGCCGCGGTGACGACGCTACCGGCGTAGCTGTGCCCGACGAGGACCACGTCGCGCAGGTCCTCGTAGCGCAGGA
Organism: Actinoplanes sp. NPDC019969; assembly: GCF_055562375.1. Taxonomy (NCBI): domain Bacteria; kingdom Bacillati; phylum Actinomycetota; class Actinomycetes; order Micromonosporales; family Micromonosporaceae; genus Actinoplanes; species Actinoplanes sp. NPDC019969. The sequence continues at coordinate 112,773 of NZ_JBVHFK010000010.1, forward strand.
GGTTGACCACGTCGGTGACGTGGACCTCGAGGTCGGTGTCGGGACGGGCCAGGTGAGCGCGCTCCCCGAGGCCGGTCAGGCTGATCGGGTACACGTCGTGGCCGTGCCGGCGCAGTTCCGCGGCCGTCGATTGCCAGGCCCACGCGCCGAGCCAGAACCCGGGGACCAGTACGAATGTCGTCATGCCCGGCACGCTACGGTCATTACCGGACAGTTTCCGCCCGGATGGAGAGGACGTCTTTTGCCCAGGCCGACAGCACGCGTGCTGGCCCTGCTCGAGATCCTCCAGTCCGGCGGCACATTCACCGTCGGCGACCTGGCCGGCCGGCTGGACGTCGACGAGCGCACCGTCCGCCGCTACGCGACCCACCTGCTCGACCTGGGCATCCCGGTCGAAGCGCGCCGTGGCCGCTACGGCGGGTACCGGCTCGCGCCCGGATACAAGCTGCCGCCACTCATGCTCACCGACGACGAGGCGGTCGCCATCGCCCTCGGCCTCGCCGCGGGACGCCGCACCGGCATGGTCACCGCCGAACACGCGGCCACCGAGAGCGCCACCGCCAAGCTGCGCCGGGTACTGCCGGCCGCCCTCGCCCGGCGCATCGACGCCCTCCTGGCCACCATGGACGTCACCGGGCCCGTCCGGCAACCCGCCCCGCCCGGCACCGAGGTGCTGCTGGTGCTCGCCGAGGCGGCCCGCCACCGGCACCCGGTACAGCTCACCTACACCACCTGGCACGGTCACTCCGGCGAGCGTGGCCTCGACCCGTACGGCCTGGTCTTCCACAACGGCCGCTGGTACGTCACCGGTCACGACCACGCCAGCGGATCCACGCGGACATTCCGGCTCGACCGCATCAGCGCCATCCGGGCCACCGACGGGGCGTTCGAGGTACCCGCCGGGTTCGACCCCACCGGCCATGTCCTCGCCGGACTGGCCTCGGTGCCGTACGCCCACGAGGTCTCGGTCCTGCTGCACACCGGCCTGGCACAGGCCCGGCAGCGGATCCCGCCCTCGGTCGGCACCCTCACCGAGGTCGTCGGCGGCGTACGGCTGACCGCCCGAGCCGAGAATCTCGACGGCGCCGCGCAGATGCTGGCCGGGCTCGGCTGGCCCTTCACCATCGAACAGCCCGCCGAACTCAGAGCCGAAGTGCGGGCGCTGGCCGCTCGCCTGCTCACCCACGCCGACGCCGGCGACCAGGCCGTGTCGTCAAAGGATCATGACCATGGATGGCTGGGATCGCATACGAGCTCGAAGACCTTTCCGTCGGGAGCCCGAAAGTGCTGCCAGGAGTAGCCGTTGCCGCCGATCTGCTTCGTCCCGATCAGGTTGATACCAGCCTGAACCAGTGCATCAACGGCCTCGTCCATGTCATCCACGAGGAGGCTTGCCACGACCTTCTCCCGGGCGAATTGGTCGGGAGGATCGTCCGCTTCGGGACCGAAGATCTCCAGCTTGTCGCCGTCGGGAAAACGGAAGACGGCGAAGTCCGGCTGCTCGTGGTCGATCGCCAACCCTGCCACGTCAGCGAAGAAATCCCTCATCTGCTGGTACGAATCTGTCTTCACGCCGACCCACGAGATGCCTCGAGCCCGCACTGACCTCCCCTTTCTGCCCACCCAACACTGCCCGCGCCTTCAGGCTGGCAGTTGAAGTGCGATTGAAGTCAAGGCGGTCTTGACAGGGTCGCTCTCCAGCGCGCTCACATGCCGCTGAGCGTGCCCGAATTGATGGGCCGCTCGGCTCCGCAGGCGCCCTCCTGAGCGGGTGGGGATCCGGCATGAAGGAATCCGCCCTGGTCTTGGCCTGTAGGTTCGATCTCCGCGGCGCGTTCCGGCCAGTCGACCTCGGTGGGCTCGACCGTGATGGTTACGACGGCCGCCGGCGCTCTGAACGATTTGCCACTGTGAAGCTTGGTGACACCATCGCGGGTGTTCTTGACCTCGGCACTTTCGACGCCATCCGAGGTTCTGACGGTCATCTCTCCGCCACCAGTGCATCGGTATCGGACCGTAAGACTGCGCTGTCCGCTTGTCAGTCCGAACGAGACCTGCCGCTGACCCGTGCGGCCGACAAGACGAGCGAGGATAGGCGTGGCGAGCGGTTCAGCCGTGATCTGCACGGACGGCGACAGCGATGGCAAAGGTGAGTTCGCCGTAGGCGCAATGACTGGCCTGTCCTTGCCGCTGCAGCCGAAGAGCGAGATGACCGCCAGGCCGGCGAGCGCCGCCCACCTCCTCGGCGGGGCGACTCGGTCCCCGAGCCGCCAAGCGCGGGTGCTCGGTAAGGTCTCGAGCGTGGACGTTGTCGTGATCGGTGCCGGGATCGCCGGGCTGTCGTGTGCGCGCGTGTTGGCGGACGCTGGGGTCAGTGTGCGTGTCGTCGAACGCGGCCGGGTCGTCGGCGGACGGTTGGCCAGTAGGCGCTACGACGGCCGGTATGCCGACATCGGGGCCGCCTACCTCGTCGCCGACGACCCGGATTTCGCCGCACAGGTCGCCGATTGGGAGGCCGCTGGACTCGCCCGGCCGTGGACCGAGTCCTTCCGGGTCTACCCGGGCGGCCGGGATGCCGCGGGCCCGGTCCGCTGGGCGGCTCCCGGCGGCCTGCGATCGCTGGCCGCTAACCTCGCCGCCGGGCTCGACGTACGTCTGTCAACTCCGCTCGACGCAGTGCCGGCGGACGCTGACGCGGTGGTGCTGGCCATGCCCGGCCCGCAGGCTCTGCGGCTGGCCCCGCCGCCGGGGATCGCGGCGGCGGCCGCCGCGCAGGCCTGGCATCCGGTGATCGTGGCCGTTCTGCGCTACCCGCTGCGTGAGTGGCGCGACCTGCGAGGCGCCTTCGTCAACGACCATCCCGTACTCGCCACCGTCTGCGACGACGGCGACCGGCGTGGCGACGGCGCACCGGTTCTGGTCGCCCACTCCACCGCACAGCTGGCCGCTCGGCACCTGAATTCCCCCGATGCGGCCGGGTCGATCCTCGCCGGGGCGGTTGGGGAGTTGCTCGGCCTGTCGGCGAAGCCGGAGGTGAGCGTGCACCGCTGGACGTTTGCCCAGCCCGAACCTGGCGAGGCCCCGTATGCGGTGGACGGCCGGGTATGGCTCTGTGGCGACGCGTTTGGCCGCCCGCGGGTCCAGACCGCCTGGCTGTCCGGCCGCTCCGTGGCACAAGCCCTGCTCGGCTGACCCGGGCTCGGCCTGCCTCGGCGCCGGCGAAGTTGTCCGAACCGATCCCGCATCCGCGCTTCATTAGCGTCCGGATATGCAGCCGGGCGGAGCGTTTGTGCGGGTCCACGCCGATGACGACTCGGCCATGTCGTTTCCTTCCCGGTTCCGACGGATGCGTCGGCGGGAGGGCAACGCTACTTCGAGCCGGGCATACCCCTCTTGAGCCACTCCGCGCCGCGGTGACCGGCATACCGCACGCCAGGAGAGAGTCACACCAAACCGCGGTGGACAGCCGCAGACAACGCGCGGTTGGCCCCGTCTCTGTCCGCGGAGCGTAGGCCGAATGGTTCTGGTGCCGCGGATGCCCGGAGCGCGGTCATGGCAGGAGGGTGGCCGGCTCGCCCCGCGTGCGGGGCGGGCTTCGGAACCTTCGCCACCAACGGCTCACCAGCGCGTGCACCGGGACCCCGGCGCCCGGCTCCCGCGGCCGGCCTACGGCGGGGACTCGTCCCGGTCGCCGGCCAGGTCCCTCACGAGAAAGGTGCCGAACTGTTGGACGACAATTTTCAAGAAAAGCGTTATGTGCGCTGCCCCGAGAAAGTCGCACGACTTAGGGATATCGACAGCTTGATGCGCTCGAAACCTTCTGGCAATATCGCATCCACGATTGTTAGCGTTCTCAATTCGATTGCCGGATCATTCCCCCGGTCCTGCGGTCACCCGTTCCCTTCATCACTAGTCCCCGGGAGAACCCCATGTCGATGGGTGAGCTCACACCCGTACCGTCACAGAAGCGGCGGCCCTGGCGCACTGCTCTCGCCGCGTTCGTCCTGCTCGCCGGAGGCGGCGCCGTCGCGGTGACCGCGACCGCCGCGTCCGCCGCCACGATCGACACCAGCGCGTCGTATGTGCTGGTCAACCGCACGAGCGGCAAGGCCCTCGACGTCTACAACCTGGCCACCAACGACGGCGCCCGCATCACCCAGTGGACCCGCAACGACCAGGCCCAGCAGCAGTGGCAGTTCGTCGACTCCGGTGGCGGCTTCTACCGGCTGAAGTCGCGGCACTCCGGCAAGGTCCTCGAGGTCTACAACTTCTCGACCGCCGACGGCGGCTCGATCGTGCAGTGGACCGACAACAACACCACGAACCAGCAATTCAGCATCCAGGACATCGACGGCTACATCCAGCTGATCAACCGCAACAGCGGCAAGGCCGTCGAAGTGCAGGGCGCATCGACCGCCGACAACGCCAACATCGTCCAGTACAGCGACTGGAACGGCGCCAATCAGCAGTGGCAGCTGGTGCGGGTCGGCGGCACGTCGCCGTCACCGTCCAACCCGGGCGGCACCTGCACGCTGCCGTCGAGCTACCGCTGGTCGTCGACCGGTGTGCTGGCGCAGCCCCGGTCGGGCTGGGCGTCGCTCAAGGACTTCACCGTCGCGCCGTACAACGGCCAGCAGCTCGTGTACGCCACCACCCACGGTGTCGGCGCCGGCAGCGACTGGGGCTCGATGAACTTCGGCCTGTTCACCAACTGGTCGCAGATGGGCTCGGCGTCGCAGAACGCGATGAGCCAGCGGGCGGTCGCGCCGTCCCTGTTCTACTTCGCGCCGAAGAACATCTGGGTGCTGACCTACCAGTGGGGTGCGGCGCCGTTCATGTACCGCACGTCGACCAACCCGACCAACCCGAACGGCTGGTCCGCGGCACAGCCCCTGTTCACCGGATCGATCACCGGCTCCGGCACCGGCCCGATCGACCAGACGGTCATCGGTGACAGCCAGAACATGTACCTGTTCTTCGCCGGTGACAACGGCAAGATCTACCGGGCGAGCATGCCGATCGGGAACTTCCCGGGCAACTTCGGCTCCTCGTACACGACGATCATGAGCGACACCGCGGAGAACCTGTTCGAGGCGCCGCAGGTCTACAAGGTGCAGGGCCAGAACCAGTACCTGATGATCGTCGAGGCCCAGAGCTCCAACGGCCGCTACTTCCGCTCGTTCACCGCGACCAGCCTGAACGGCTCGTGGACGCCGAACGCGGCCACCGTCAGCAACCCGTTCGCCGGCAAGGCCAACAGCGGCGCCACCTGGACCAACGACATCAGCCACGGTGAGCTGCTGCGCACCAGCGCCGACCAGACCATGACCATCGACCCCTGCAACCTGCAACTGCTGTACCAGGGCCGTGCGCCCGGCTCCGGCGGCGACTACGGCCAGTGGCCGTACCGGCCGGGTCTGCTGACCCGCCAGCGCTGACCTTCGCCGACGAGCCGCCTCTCCGATCCCGGAGGGGCGGCTCGTCCGCGTGTCTAGGCGGCGCGGGCCGTCGTGATGCCGCCGTCGACGGCGATCTCCGCGCCGTGGAGGTAACCGGCGTGCTCGGAGAGCAGCCAGGCCACCGCGCCGGCGATCTCCTCGGGGGTTCCGGGGCGCCCGGCGGGCGTGCCGGCCGTCATGTGGGCGATGACGTCGCCGTCGGCTGCGTTGATCGGGGTACGGGTCGCCCCGGGCGAGACGGTGTTGACCCGTACACCACGGGGACCGAACTCCGCGGCCCAGCTGCGGGCGAGCTGGATCTCGGCGGCTTTGGTCGCGGAGTACAGCCCGACGAAGGGGTGCCCGACGTGAGCCATCCAGGAACCGATGACGACGATCGCGCCGTCGCCGCGTGCGGCCATCCCGGGGGCCAGCGCCGCGGTCAGCACGTGCGGGGCGCGAATGTTGACCGCGAGGGTGGCCTCGAGGTCGGTGTCGGTGAGGCGCACCGTGTCGACGGCCGGGCACAGGGCGGCGTTGTGGACCACCGCGTCCAGTCGCCCGCCGGCTGCCTCGGTGGCGACGCGGGCGAAGTCCCGCAGCGCCTCGGGCGGGCCGGTCAGGTCGGAGGCGACGAAGACGGCTCGTCCGCCGCTGCCCTCGATGTCGGCGACGACTGCCGCGCCGCGGGCCTGATCGCGGCCGGTGACCACGACGTGCCATCCCTGCGCGGCGAGGGTGCGGGCGGCGGCGGCACCGATGCCGCTGGTGGAGCCGGTGATCAGAACGGTGCGGCGCTGGTCGGAAGGAGTCCCGGTGGAGGTCATGATCACTACCTCAGCCGGGACGCGCGGCACGCGCCAGGGCGCGTCCTGCCTGGGCATGCCATGACCAGGTTCGTGCCGCCGCAGGCTCCTATGCTGGGTGGGTGCCTGCTGATCGTGCTGCTCTCGGGGCGTTCCTGCGGTCTCGGCGTGACCGCCTGACGCCTGCCCAGGCCGGCATCGCGGCCTTCCCCGGCCCCCGGCGGGTTCCGGGTCTGCGCAAGGAGGAGCTCGCCGTGCTCGCCGGGCTGAGCCCGGACCACTACAGCCGCCTGGAGCAGGGACGCCAGCACACCGTCACCGACGAGGTGGTGCAGGCGCTGTCCCGGGCGCTGCAGCTCGACGAGATCGAACACGCACACCTGCGGGACCTGGCCGCCCCCGCCTCACATCGGCGGTGGGCGGGACCGGAGGCCGCGCAACGGCCCGACCCGGGGATGCTGCGCCTGATGGGAGCACTGAGCCATGTGCCGGTGCTGCTGCTGGGGCGGCGTACGCAGGTGCTGGCCGGCAACGGGATGTTGCGTGCGGTGCTGGGGCCGGGTCTGGAGCCGGGGTCGTCGTTCGCGCGCTGGCTGTTCCTGGACCACGGCGCGCGGGTGCGGATCGTGAACTGGGCCGACTTCGCCCCCGCCGCCGTCGGAGCGCTGCGCTACGAGGTGGGACGCCACCCCGGCGATCGCCGCCTGGCCGACCTGGTGGAGGACCTGCGCCGCGGCGATCCCGACGTCGCCCGGTGGTGGGACGACCAGCGGGTCACCTTCCGCACCTCGGTGACCAAGCACCTGGCCCACCCCACCGCCGGGCCGCTCAGTTTCGGCATCGAGTCCGTCGTCGGGCCACACGATCCGGAGCAGCGCCTGGTCGTCTACACCGTCGAACCCGACTCGCCCACGGCGCGGGTGCTGCCCCTGCTGGCGAGTTGGGCAGCCGCGCCGCATCAGTGACCGGGGTGGGGCAGCGGCGTCTCGGACGGCTGGGCGAGCCAGGCGCGCAGCGCCGGGGTGTGTTCGCCGAGAGCGGGCGGGGACGACGGCGGGGCCGTGGACGCGCGGGCGTACGTGACCGGATGGCGGATCTGGGTGGTGCCGGACGGCAGGGTGACCAGCGGGTTCAGGCCGTAGGCGGTGGCGCGGGCGAGAGCGTCGCCGATGTCGCCGACCTGGCCGGCCGGCACCCCGGCCGCGGTCAGCCGCTGCTCCCACGCCGCGGCGGTGTCGGCGGCGAGGGCCTCCTCCAATGCGGCGACCAGGGCGTCCCGGTGGGCGACGCGGAACGGGTTGGTGGCGAACCGGGGGTCGGAGGCCAGTTCAGGGATGCCGAGCGAGGCGCAGAGGCGGGTGAACTGGCGGTCGTTGCCGCAGGCCACGGCGATCGGGGCGTCGGCGCAGCGCAGTGTCTCGTACGGGGCGATCGACGGGTGCCGGTTGCCCATCCGGGCCGGGGCGGCGCCCGTGGTGAGGTAGTTGGCGGCCTGGTTGACGAGGCCACCGAGCAGACTCGACAGCAGGTCGACCTGGACGTGGTCGCCCTGGCCGGTGCGCGCCCGCCGCTGCAGCGCCGCCAGGATGCCGATCGTCGCGTCCTTGGCGGTGAGCACGTCGACCAGCGCCACCCCGGCCTTCGTGGGTTCGCCGGCGGCCTCGCCGGTGATGCTCATCAGCCCGCCGACCGCCTGCACCAGGAAGTCGTAGCCGGGCAGGTCGGTGTCCGGGCCGAAGCCGGTGACCGTGCAGTAGACGACGGCCGGGTTGAACTCCGACACCGTCTCGTAGCCGAGCCCGAAACCGTCCATCCCGGCCGGCCGCAGGTTGTGGATCAGCACGTCGGCGCGGGCGGCCAGTTCCCGGGCCGCCGACCGGTCGCCCGGCACGGTCAGGTCCAGGGCGAGGCTGTACTTGCCGCGGTTCAGCCCGTCGAAGTAGGCCGACGAACCGGACGTCCACGGCGGCCCCCAGCCGCGGGTGTCGTCGCCGCCACCGGGACGTTCCACCTTCACCACCGTGGCGCCCAGGTCGGCCAGGGTCATGGTGGCCAGCGGACCGGCGAGGACGCGGCTGAAGTCGGCGACCAGGAGGCCGTCCAGGGGAGCGGTCATGTCCGGACCGTACGTCAATCGCGGCTGATCTTCAGGGAGCCGATGCCGGCCTCCGCGTCGATGTCGAGCCCGGGCCGCTCGTCCAGGTCGCCGGCTCGGATCGTCTCGCCACCCCGTACGCCACCCTCGTCGTCGCCGTAGACGGTGAGCCCGCCGGTTCCGCTGCCCATCGCAATCCTGACCGGCACCTTCTGGGTGGTGCTGATCCGCCAGGTGTGGACGCCGCCGGCCATCAGGATCGGCAGGGTCCGGTCGAGGCGGCCGAGTTCGATGTCGACGGTCTGCGCGCCGCCGATCAGGTCGATGTCGCGGACCGTGCCGCTCGCCATGTCGAACGAGGCGGTGTGCACGCCCGCGCCCATCCGCAGCCGCCACACGACGTCCTCGCTGAGCAGCACGTCGACCCGTCCGGAGCCGGAGTCGGAGCCGTCCGGTTCGGCGCGGACCTTGAGGGCGCCGTCGGTGAACGTCGTGTCGACGTCGAGGCCGGAGTCCTTCGGGGTGGTGACGCGGAAGGTGTCGCCGTCCAGGTCGGCGGTGCGTACGGAGAGTTCGGTGACGCCGGTGGTCAGCTCGAAGCGGGCGGCGGTCATCGCGGGCGGGGTGGTGGGCGCCGGCGATGAGGGCGAGGGAGCGGACGAGGACGGCGGCGGGGCCGGGGACTCACTGGGGGCGACACTGACCGGCGCCGCGGGAGGGGTGGTGACGGTGGTCGTCGTCGGGGCGGCCGCCACGGGCTGAGGTTCGGGCCGGGTCAGCGGTCGGGACAGCAGGAACGTGCCGACCGCGACCACGGCCGCCAGCAGGGTGGCGAGGGCGGCAGGGCGGCGGGTCCGCGCGGGAGCCGCGGTCGAGTGTTCGGCCGGGGCCGGCGCGGGCTGTTGCGTGGTGTCCGGCCAGTAGTCGGAGATGTTCGGAACGTTGAGCGGCAGGTCGGCCGGTGGCCGCGAGTACGGCTCCGGTCCGGCGACCGGTTCCGCGTGCCCCGGCACGTACCCCGCTATCCGCAGTTGCGGGCGCGGCTCGTCGTCCGCACCGTTCCGCTTCACCACGCCGTCCCCCAGGACCGTCGATGTGATTCCCCGTGCAAGGTACGGACACGCAGGGTCGACGGTTCAAAGGGCGACGGATCAACCACTGACGGTGTGCAGCGGCCCGCCGTCAGGGGTCAGGGGGTGTCACCGAGCGCGATCAAGATCCCCCGCAACGCCTCGATCGCGGCCCGGCTCGTCTCCGGCGGCACGTCGCGCAGCAGGGCGGCCTGGGCGGCGCTCGCGGCCCGTACCGCCTCCTCGGCCTTGTCGATCCCGGCGGGGGAGAGCCGCACCCAGGAGCCGCGCGCGTCGGCCGGGTCGGGTTCCCGCTCGACCAGCCCGGCGCTCTCCAGGCGGCGCAGCACGTTGCTGGTGCCGCCGGACGTGAGCGCGAGCCGCTGGGTGAGCGCGGACGGCCGCAGCCGGTAAGGGTGACCGGCGGCCCGCAGCACGGCCAGCATCTCGTACTCCGCCTTGGTCAGCCCGAGCCGCCCGAGCCGCGCCTCGACCGGCGTGCTGAGCAGGGCGGACAGCCGGGCGGCCCGCTTGCTGATCTCGAACTCCGCACCGACCGCGCCGGGCAGCTCGCTGCCCCACGCCCCGGCGATCTCATCCACCACGTCCCTGCCCACCCGGCCATCCTAGTTGCGCTCAGAAAGCTTTTGAGTTAGCTTTTTAAAAAGCTTTTCAGGAGGAGACATGGATCTGCTCATCACCGGGGGACGGCTCGCCGACGGCACCGCCGCCGACGTCCTCGTCGACGGCGGCGTGATCGCCGGCATCGGCACGTTCCCGCACGTGGCAGCCGCCGCGACGATCGACGCGACCGGGCTCGTCGTGGCGCCCGGCCTGGTCGACGGTCACCGGCACGTCTGGCAGGCGCCGCTGCGCGGGCTCGGGCCCGACATGACCCTCCCGGAATACCTCGGGGCCGTCCTCGACCGGGCCGCCGCCGCGATGGACCCGGAAGCGGCCCGGCTCGCCACCCTGCTCGGCGCCGCCGAAGCCCTGGACGCCGGCATCACCACGGTCCTCGACTTCGCCAACATCGCCCGCACGCCCGAGCACACCGCCGCAGTCCTCGACGCCTACGCCACCGCCGGCATCCGCGCTGTCGTCGGCACCGATCCCGCCCGGATCGTCGCGCCGCGCGGCCGGATCACCGGCGCGGTCGCGGTCTTCGCCACCGCCTTCGGCTCGTTCGGCGACGCGCTGCGCCAGATCGGCGAGGCGCGGCGGCGCGGCCTGATCGCGACGATGCACGCCGGAGGCGGTCAGGATCAACTGCTGCGGCTGTACGAGGCCCGCGCGCTCGGCCCCCACCTGCACCTGGTCCACGTCAACGGCATGACACCGGAGGAGGCCCGGTTGCTCGTGGACACCGGCACCCGCGTCACCGTCACGCCCGTGGTCGAGGCGACGATGGGGCACGGCCTATCCGCCTGGGGCACGTTCGCCGCCGCCGGGGGCCGGGCCGGGCTCGGCACCGACGTCCCGGTCGACGCCCCGCCGGACCTGTTCGAGCCGCTGCGCGACACGCTCCGGTTCAACCGGCCGCGCCGGGCCGCCGAGTTCCTGGCCGCCGTCACCTCCGACAGCGCGCACGCGATCGGCCTGGGCGACCGGATCGGTACGCTGGAACCCGGCAAGCGGGCCGACCTGGTCCTGTTCGACGGCCTGTCGCACCTGTCACCGGGCGCCGACCTGGCCGGCGCGATCGTCACCTGCCTGGGCACATCCGATGTGCACACCGTCATAGTGGACGGGGAAATCGTCAAACGTGACGGCCGGCTGACCGCCCTCGACCTGCCCGGACTCCGCCGTGCCAACGCGGAGCGACTTACACGTTTCGTTGCGTAACGAGCGGATTGTGCCGGCGCAGGATAGGCTCTTTTCCTCGTGCCCTCCCGTCACCTCCACCTCTCCCGCCGCCGGCTCGCTCTCGTCCTCGGAGCGGTCGTGGTCATACTGGCCGCGGTCAATGTCGCGAACAAGTACGGCCCCTCCGGCACCGGCCTGGTCGCCGGCCCGCTGGTCGCCCTCGCGCTGGTGCTGCTCGGCCGCCGCGCCGGCCTCACCTGGCACGACCTGGGACTCTCCCGGCGTACCCTCGTGCCCGGCCTGAAATGGGCGATCGGCTCGGTCGCGGTGGTCGCCGTCGTCTACGCGATCGGGGCGGCGATCCCGTTCACCCGGCCCGCCTTCCAGGACGTCCGCTACCACCTGCACCTGAGCGCCGCCCTGCTGACCGCGTTCGTGATGGTCCCGCTCGGCACCGTCCTGCTCGAGGAGGTGGCGTTCCGTGGCGTGCTGATGGGCCTGGTCAACCGGCACCGCGGCGCGGTGTGGGCCAGCGTCACCTCGTCGGTCCTGTTCGGCCTGTGGCACATCCTGCCGTCACTGCGGCTGAACAGCGCCAACGAGGCGGTCGGCTCGGTCCTCGGCACCGGCGGCACCGGTCAGTTCCTGGCCGTCGCCGGCGCTGTCGGGTTCACCGCCCTGGCCGGGCTGCTGCTGTGCGAGCTGCGCCGCCGGTCCGGCAGCCTGCTCGCCGCGGCGGCCCTGCACTGGGCCACCAACGGTCTCGGCCTGCTGATCACCGCCGGCCTCGCCGCGGTCCGTTTCTCCTGACGTAGCGGTCGAGCCGCCGCAGGTTCTCGTCCTGCGCGGGCTGGAGCGACGACCGGTACGGGCTCAGCCGGTACGCCGCGAGCTGCGTCGACCGGTCCCGCCCCTGTTCGTCGCTCCATCCCCCGGTGGACCCGGTCGATGTCGGCGCAGGGGATCGTCCGGTTCCGGAAGTACCCGTGCACGGTGACCCTCCGGTCCGCGCAGTCCGCCCGTATCCGGAACCCGCGCCGGCCCGGCACCGCTCCACCGGCCACGAGGATCAGCCCTGACCAGTCCGGCAGCGGCGTCTCCGCGGCGACCACCGCGAGCGCCGGGAACCACAGCAGCAACCCCGGGAAGCCGTTCATCAGCCGCGCCCTCAGCGGCGGCCACGAGCGCACTCGCGAAACTACTTGCAGGCCTCGGCGACCTTGACGCTCGCCTTGCTGAACGCGCCCGCGTCCGGGATCTCGCCCGCGTCCGAGCTGAGAATCCGCCCGAAGTCGTCCATCGACGCCGCCAGCTCGTTCGCGGCGGTCTCCACGTCGCCACCGGCCTTCTTGCCCTCGTCGCGGACCTTCGCCGCGCCGTCCGTGTACGTCTTGGCCAGCCCCGCCCGGTCGTCGATCTGCCCCATGCCCTTGCCGGCGATCGTCTTCAGCTCCGCCGTGATCGCCTCACACGCGGCCGAATCCCCGCCGGAGCAGCCGGCCCCCATCGCAGCGAACAGGACAGCAGCAACAACAACCTTGAGTGAACGCAAGGTTCCTCCCCGTGACGATGATGAATATGTGATCCAGCACCGTAACAGCGCCACCTCCGGCTGGTTCTCATGGCCGACCAAACCCGCGATCGAAGCGGGCCCTGCTGTCTTCCCGCAGAAATTTTCCGTCAGTGACGCGAATGTTTCCACGAAGAGAAGTCCGTGCATGGGCGAGAATGGAGGGGTCACCCAAGCCTGCAGCACGACGGTCACCACGTCAGTCGTGCTTGAATCGGCCTGAAACTTTCTTTCGACAGAAGGGGCCCGGATGACCGCGGCCACCACCCGTACCTTCACCAACCCGGTGATCGCCGGCATGCATCCGGACCCCAGCGTCTGCCGCGTGGGCGAGGACTACTACCTGGCCTGCTCCAGCTTCGAGTACTTCCCGGGCGTGCCGATCCTCCACAGCCGCGACCTGATGCACTGGCAGCAGATCGGCAACGCGCTGGACCGGCCCGGCCAGCTGGAGCTGCCGCCGGCCACCCCGTCGTCCGGCGGGATCTACGCGCCGACGCTGCGCCACCACGACGGCCGGTTCTGGCTGATCACCACGAACGTCGCGCCCGGCGGCGGCACCCTGATCTGCACCGCGGACGACCCGGCCGGGCCCTGGTCCGACCCGGTCCGGCTGGCGGTCCACGGCATCGACCCCGACCTGGCCTGGGACGAGGAGGGGAACTGCTGGTGCACGTACGCCGGGATCTGGCAGGTCCGCGTCGACCCGGTCGCGGGCCGGGTGCTCGACGAGCCGCGCAAGCTGTGGTCCGGCAGCCCGGGCGCGCAGGCCCCGGAGGCCCCGCACCTGTACCGGATCGGCCGCTACTGGTACCTGCTGATCGCCGAGGGCGGCACCGAACGCGGCCACGCCGTCTCGATCGCCCGCGGGACCAGCCCGGACGGGCCGTTCGAGCCGTGCCCGGCCAACCCGATCCTGAGCCATCGTGGCAGCGGCAGGCCGATCCAGAACACCGGGCATGCCGACCTGGTGCAGGCGCCGGACGGCTCCTGGTGGATGGTGCTGCTGGGGGTACGCCCGGGCGGCGGCACCCCGGGCTGGCACGTGCTCGGCCGGGAGACCTTCCTGACTCCGGTCACCTGGCACGACGGCTGGCCGGTCGTCGGCGCCCTGGAACCGGAGATGACCGCCCCGTGGCCCGCTGAACCGCCGGCTCCGGACCCCGTCCGCGACGACTTCGACGGGCCTGCCCTGCACCCGCGCTGGATCTCGCCGCGTTCCCGCCCGGACAGCTGCTGGTCCCTGACCGACCGCCCCGGCTGGCTCACTTTGCACGCTCGCGACCGTTCCCTGGACGACCCGTCGGTCACCTTCACCGGCCGCCGCCAGCAGCACCGGTCCTGCCGCATCCGTGCCCTGGCCGACACGTCGGCGGGCCGCGGCGGCCTGGCCGTCCGGCTCGACGAGGGCCACCACTACGAGGTGGAGGCGGGCGACGGCGGGGTACGGGTCATCGCCCGGCTCGGTTCGGTCCGGCACACCACGCCGGTGCTGCCGGTGCCGGCCGGCCCGGTCCTCCTGCGCATCGACATCGTGGCCGCCCGCCCCGGCGAGGGCCATCCACGTCAGGAGCCGGACACGCTGCGCCTGGGCGTCGAGGACCCGGACGGCGGGTTCCGGGTGCTCGCCGCACTGGACGGCCGCTACCTGTCCACCGAGGTCGCGGGCGGGTTCACCGGCCGGGTCCTGGGCATGTACGCCGCCGAGGGCACGATGCGTTTCGACTGGTTCGACCATGAGCCCGCGTGACCTCCGGCCGGGCGACCCGGTCAAACCCGTGACCATCTCGTACATCGCCGAGACCGCGGGCGTCTCCGTCCCGACCGTGTCCAAGGTGATCAACGGGCGGGCCGGGGTCGCCGCGGACACCCGGGCCCGGGTCGAGGCGCTGATCAGCCAGCACGGGTACCGCAAGTCCAGCCCGGTCCAGCGCAGCAACCTGATGGAACTGGTCGTCGACGAGCTGGAACACCAGTGGGGCGTGGAGATCATCCGCGGGGTGCAGCAGGTGGTCCGGGAGCACCGGGTCGGCCTGGTGCTCACCGAGTTCGGCCCGGACCGCAGCTCCATCCGGTACTGGATCGACGACACCATCGCCCGCCGCCCGGACTGCATCGTCACCGTCGCCCAGCTGTCCGCCGCCGAGCAGGACCAGCTGCGGGCCCGCGGCATCCCGTTCGTCGTCCTGGACCCGGCCGGCGAACTCGCCGAGGACGTCCCGTACGTCGGCGCCACCAACTGGAACGGCGGCCGCTCGGCCACCCGCCACCTGATCGGACTCGGTCACCGCGACATCGCCGTGATCAGCGGGCCGGGCCACCTGTTCTGCCAGGCCCGGGTCGACGGGCACCGCTCGGCGCTGCAGTCGGCCGGGCTGCCGGTCCGCGACGCCGACGTGATCACCGCCGCCCTGACCAGCGACGGCGGCCGGGACGCGGCGATGCGGCTGCTGCAGCGCGCGGACCGGCCGACCGCGATCGTGGCCGGCAACGACCTGCAGGCCGTCGGCGTCTACCAGGCGGCCCGCACCCTCGGCCTGCGGGTGCCGGACGACCTGAGCGTGGTCGGTTTCGACGACCTGCCGATCGCCACCCTGATCGACCCGCCGCTGACCACGGTCCGGCAGCCGCTCACCGAGATGGCTATGGCCGCGACCGAGCTGGCCCTCGCCCTGGGCCGCGGCGGGGCCGCCACCCAGACCGGCATCGAGCTGGCCACCCGCCTCGTCGTCCGGGAGAGCACCACGGTCAGCCGTTCCGGGCCGGGGGCAGCGCCACCTCCACGGTGAGGCCGTCGCGGCCGGTGGAGGAGGCGGTGATCAGGCCGTCGTGGGCCTGCGTGATCGACCGGGCGATCGCCAGGCCCAGCCCGGCGCCGCCGCTGTGGTCGATGCGGGTGGCCGCCCGCCGCCGGAACGGCTCGAACAGGGCGGTCACCTCCTCCGGCGGCACGTCCTCGCCGGTGTTCACCACGACCAGCGCCGGATCGCCGCCGACCCGCACGTCCACGGTGCCGCCGGGCCGGTTGTACTTGATCGCGTTCTGCACCAGGTTGGTGATCAGGCGTTCCAGCAGCACCCGCTCGCCGAGCACGATCCGCGGCTGCAGGTCCCGGGTGATCTTCACGTCGGCGTCGGCGGCCCGGGCCCGGTGCGCGGCCAGCACGTCGGCGGCGATCTCGTCCAGGCGCAGCGGGGACCGGCTCATCAGGCCCCGGTCGCTCTCGCTGAGCACCAGCAGGCCCTCGATCAGCCGTTCGTTGCGCTCGTTGGTGGCCAGCAGCTGGGTGGTGAGCAGGTCCAGCTGCTCGGGCGTCAGGTCACCGTCCATGCTCACCTCGATCAGGGTCCGCTGGACGGCGAGGGGAGTGCGCAGCTCGTGCGAGGCGTCGGCGGCGAACCGGCGCTGGGCCTCGTACCCGACGGCGATCCGGTCCATCATCTCGTCGACGGTCCGGCCGAGCACCGCCAGCTCGTCGCGGCCCGGCCCGGGCCGCAGCCGGTACCCGAGGTTCTGCGGCCCGACGTCGGCGATCACCGCGACCAGGTCCCGCAGCGGCCGCAGGCACCACCGGACCGCCGGGAAGCAGGCGGCCAGGATGACGCCGAGGACCAGCAGCAACGTGCCGGCGTCGATCATGCTGGGATGCCGGAACACCATGTCGCAGGCGTACGACGAGGTCTCGCTCGGCACCCCGCAGATCGGCGGCACGAACTCGTCCCAGAGCAGGACCAGCAGCGGCGCGGCGATGTCCGCCGCCTGGGAGGCGAGCAGCACCAGCAGGCACAGCGCCAGCATCCGCCGCGCCGGGGAGCGGGTCCTCATCGGCCCAGCCGGTACCCGGCGCGGCGGACCGTGTGCAGCACCGGCGGATCGCCGAGTTTGCGGCGCAACGTCATCACCGTCATCCGGACCGTGTTGGTGAACGGGTCGGCGTTCTCGTCCCACGCCTGCTCGAGCAGCTCCTCGGCGCTGACCACCCGCCCGCCGGAGCGCATCAGCACGTGCAGGACGGCGAACTCCTTCGACGACAGGGTCAGCAGCTCCCCGTCACGGGACGCGGTGTGCCGGGTGCTGTCCAGGACGATGCCGTCCTGCTCCAGCACCGGCGGCAGCGCGGGCGCGGACCGGCGGGACAGCGCCTGCACCCGGGCGGCCAGCTCGGCGAACGCGAACGGCTTCGTCAGGTAGTCGTCGGCGCCCAGCCCGAGCCCCTCGACCCGGTCCCGGATCCCGGCGGCAGCGGTCAGCAGCAGGATCTTGGTGTTGTCGCCGGAGCCGGTGATCCACCGGCACAGGTCGTCACCGGTCCGCCCGGGCATGTCCCGGTCCAGGACGGCCACGTCGTAGCGGTTCACGCCGAGGCGCTCCAGGGCGGTGTCGCCGTCGTAGACCACGTCGACGGCCATGGACAGCCGGCGCAGCCCCTGGGCGACGGTGTCCGCCAGCAGCCGCTCGTCGTCCGCCACCAGCACCCGCATGCCCCGCCCCCGATCCGCCCGCCCCGACCGCGGCACAGGCTCTCACATCGAAGATAAGCCGCTGATAAAGACGGCGATGACGCTCGCGCGACGGTCCCGGCGCGAACATCGGTGACCCCACCGCCGAACGGATGGATGATCACCCTTGTCAGGCACGCTCCGTAACTGTCTCCTGGTCGCCGTGGCGGCCGCCGCCGCTGTCCTGCCGGGCGCTCAGCCGGCCGCCGCGATCGCCAACGGTGAGGACGCGCGGCCCGGGGCGTACCCCTTCGCGGTCCTGCTCACCATGACCGGCCTGCCCGCCGACGACGGCGGCACCCGGGACAGCTCCTGCTCCGGCGCCCTGATCGCGTCACGCTGGGTGATCACCGCCGGGCATTGCTTCCGCGACTCCTCGGGGCAGCGGGTGAGCCGCACCGTCGCCGAGCGGACCACCGCCGTCATCGGGCGGACCGAGATCAACAGTGTTGCGGGGTACGAGGCCGACGTCGTCGCCGTGCATCAGGCCGGCCACACCGACGTGGCCCTCGCCGAACTCGCCGCCGACGTCCCCGGCATCACCCCGATCCGGCTCGCCACCACCGCCCCGGAGCGCGGCGAGGTGCTGCGGCTGACCGGTTTCGGACTGGTCACCGGCCCGGGCGGGACGGCTCCGCCGCAGCGGCTGCAGACCGGCCGGTTCCTGGTCGGCGCCGTCGGCGACACCCTCGTGGAAGCGTCCGGGCACGCCCCGCGCCCGGACACCAGCCCGTGCCCGCACGACTCCGGCGGCCCGTACTTCCGGGAGACCCCCGGCCACGAACCCGTCCTGGTCGCGATCGTCAGCACCGGCCCCGGCTGCCCGCACCCGGGACCGGACATGAGCGCCCGGGTCGACAACCTCGCCGACTGGATCGCCGGCACCACGGCGACCCGTACCGGGCCGCCCTGGAACCTGATCGCCACCGTCGCCGTGCTGGCGATCGCCGGCCTGCTCGGCGGCCTCACCCTCGCCCGCCGCGGCCGTTCGGCGTCCTGAGAGCCCGGCAGAGATCGAACCCGATCGCTGCCGGGGTTGATCGCACCGGTACACTCCGCGAACCGGATTCGCGACCCTCCGTGGAGGTACAGGTGCCGGATCAACTGGACTGGGTTCCCGCCGACATCGATGTGGACCGTCCCAGCAACGCCCGGGTCTACGACTACTTCCTGGGCGGCGCGCACAACTTCGAGGTCGACCGGCAGCTCGCCGAGCAGATCATCCGGATGACCCCGAACGTCGGCGACACCATGCGGGCCAACCGGGTCTTCCTGCGGCGGGCCGTGCGCTACCTGGTGGGCCAGGGCGTCCGGCAGTTCCTCGACATCGGCTCCGGCATCCCGACGGCCGGCAACGTGCACGAGATCGCGCAGGCGGCCGCCCCGGGCAGCCGGGTGATCTATGTGGACATCGACCCGGTCGCGGTGGCACACAGCCGGACCATCCTGCGCGACGACCCGTACACCGTCGTGGTCTGCGCCGACCTGCGGGAGCCCGCCGACCTGCTCGATCAGGCCCGCGCCACCGGTCTCCTCGACTTCGATCAGCCGGTGGCGATCCTGCTCGCCGGGGTGGTGCACTTCCTGCCGGACTCCGACGACCCCGCCGGCATCATCAAGCAGCTGCGGGACGCCGTCGGCCCGGGCAGCTACCTGCTGCTCTCGCACGTCACCAGCGACGGCCAGCCGCCCGAGGTGCTCGCCGCCTACGACCTGTCCGACCAGACCGACTCGGCGCTGCGGCTGCGCAGCCACGACGAGCTGCTGCGGTACTTCGACGGGTTCACCCTGGTCGACCCCGGCCTGGTGCTCCTCACCACCTGGCGGCCCGAGCCCGGGGAGGAGCCCGACCCCGATCCGCAGCGCACCGCCGCGTACGCGGGTGTGGGGATCCTCGCGGGTGATGTCCGAGCGTGACACCGCCGTCGCGCGGTTCGTCCGCCAGTGGGCGCGGGCCGTGCGGCAGGCCGGATTCCAGCCGCTGAGCCCCGCCGAACTGAAGGCGATGCTGCACGGCCACACGCACCGCCTCCTGGCGGCGCTGGCCGGCGGCGCCCGCGACCCGCGGATCGGCGCCGACATCGGCGAGTCCCTGGTGCACGCCGGGCTCACCGACCCCGGCGCGATCGGCGCCTCGCTCACCGCGTTCGGCGCGCCGCTGCGCACCCTGCTGACCGCCCTCGGCACGGACCCGGAGCAGGTCACCGACCGGATCACCGAGGTGCAGGCCGACCTCGCCACCGGGTACGCCGCCGCCCTGCGCGGCCGCACCCTGGTCGAGCAGGAACGCATCGGGCAGGCGGTGCTGCGCGCCCACAAGGAGACCGAACGGGCGCTGTGGGAGAGCGAGGCCCGGTTCGGCACCCTGTTCCGGGACGCGGCGATCGGCATCGGGATCGCCGACGTGGACGGCAGGATCGTCCGGGCCAACCCGGCGCTGGCCCGGCTGCTGCGCTACACCGAGGACGAACTGCGGGCGCTCACCGTCCACGACCTGGTCCACCCGAGCGACGTGCCGGACATGTGGGCCCGCTACGACGAGGTGATCAGCGGGGCGCGGGACTACGTGCGGATGGAGAAGGCGTACCCCCGCAAGGACGGCACCGAGGTGTGGACCACCGTGACCATCTCGCTGCTGCGCGACGACACCGGGACCCCGCGGTACACGGTGGCGATGATGGAGGACGTCACCGAACACCACCGGCTGCAGGAACGCCTGCGGTACGAGGCCACCCACGACCTGCTCACCGGCCTGCCGAACCGGGCCTGCTTCACCGAGCGGCTGGCCGCGGCGTTCCAGCGGCCGGACGAACGGGTCGGGCTCTGCTACCTGGACCTGGACGGCTTCAAACGGATCAACGACAGCCTCGGCCACGACGTCGGCGACCGGCTCCTCGTCGCGATCGCGGGCCGGCTGCACCGCTGCGCCGACGAGTCCGGCCACCTGGTCGCCCGGATGGGCGGCGACGAGTTCGTCGTCCTGGCCACCGGCGCCACCCAGGACGACCTGATCGCGGTCGCCGACCGGATCCTCGCCAGCCTGGAACACCCGGTGCAGGCCGGCACCCACCAGTTCCGGGTGTCGGCCAGCATCGGCATCGTCGCCCAGCAGGCCCGCGACAGCGGCCCGGCGGAGATCCTGCGGGCCGCCGACCTCACCCTGTACCGGGCCAAGGCCGCCGGGCGGGGCCGCTGGCTCTGCTACGACGCCGAACTCAACGCCGTGCAGGTGGCCCGCTACACCCTCGCCGAGGAACTGCCGACCGCCCTGGACCGCGGCGAGTTCGGCCTGGTCTACCAGCCGCTCGTCGACGTGGGCACCGGCCGGCTGCTCGGTGTGGAGGCGCTGCTGCGCTGGCACCACCCCCGCCTCGGCACGCTGTCCCCGGACGTGTTCATCGACCTGGCCGAGGAGAGCGGCGCGATCGGGCCGATCGGCCGGTGGGTGTTGCGGGAGGCGTGCGCGCGGGCCGCCGCCTGGCGCCGCCGGTTCACGCCGTTCGTGGTCAGCGTCAACCTGGCCACCGCCCAGACGTACGATCCGCGCCTGGTCGGCGACGTGCTGACGGTCCTCGCCGACACCGGCCTGCCGGCGGAGTCACTGCAGCTCGAACTCACCGAGAGCGCGATGATGGAGTCCTCCGGCGAGCCGATGGAGGCGCTGCGGACCCTCGCCGGGCACGACATCCGGATCGCCATCGACGACTTCGGCACCGGCTACTCCAACCTGGTCTACCTGCGGACCCTGCCGGTCCGGGTGCTCAAGCTGGCCCGCCAGTTCGTCGACGGGCTCAAGGACGGCGGCAGCCCCGCCGACGCGCACATCGTGGCCACCCTGATCGACCTCGCGCACGTCCTCGACCTGTCGGTGATCGCCGAGGGCGTGGAGACCCCGGAACAGCTGGCCCGGCTGCGGCGCCTGGACTGCGACGCCGCGCAGGGCTGGCACCTGGGCCGCCCGATGACAGCAGCCGCCATCGACGACCTGATCACCCGCGACGTACGGGTCTGACCCCCCGTCGTAGATTGGCGTCAGTCGACGCGCGGGAGATACATGACGATTTTCGGCTGCAGGAACTGCGGCGCACCTGTCACGGTTGCGGTGTCGAAGGTGGCTCTGCCCGTCCACGCGAACCAGAAGTACGGGAACGGGCCGGGGTCGCTCGAACCGGCACTGGAGCCCGGCACGTTCGCGCTGGATCCACTGCCCTCCGGTTCGCCATGGCGCCCCTGGGCGGAACTCGAACCCGATGAGGCGGAGGCGCTCGGCTGGTACGCGCCGAGGTTCGGCATCTCCACCGGGCCGGCCGGCCAGGTGTTGCTCACACCGGGGGACGTCCGCGGCGTCGTCATCGACCCGGCGCTCGCCGGTGACACGGCGTGCTGTGGCCTCGACGGCGGCGAACCCAACATGGTCTGCGTCGGCTGCGGCACCCCGGTGGCCATCCGGATCGACGATTGTGGCCTGCGCCAGGCGATCTGGCTGGACCCGCTGACCACCCGCGTGATCGAGGACGGTCCCGGCCCGCACCCGGCACTCGACTGGGCGGACCTGATCAGCCTGCGGCCCGGTGTCCCGCCGTCCGAACCGGACGGCGGCTGGAACCCGATGTGGGCGGCCGCCACAGGCTCTGCGCTGGCACACCTGCTGGCCGTCTCCGGCGGCGACCCGGTGACGATCCGGGATCACCGGGTCGCCGAGGTTCTCCGGCCCACTCTCGACCGTCTCGTCGGCCCGGCCGGCACGGGGTCACATCGCACCCTGGTCCTGGCCGGGCCCGGTCTCCCGGACGCCGGCGGCGACTTCGCCCTCGTCCCGGACCATCCGCAGACCGGCGAGCTCTGGCCGGTGGCCCCGCCGGTGAAGCCGGTCCCGCTGGCCTGGGACGCCTGGCGGCACCTCGCGTTCCATCGCGACCCGAAGCCGGTCGGGCGGTCGGTCCCGATCCCGCCGGAGGCCCTGCCGGCGCTCCACCCGGGCTACCGCTTCGAGCCCGACGGCCGGATCTTCCTCAGCGTTCTGGCCCGGCTGCCCGAGGTGCGGCAGCCACGGTTGCGTGCCGTCTACGAACGAGGCCGCCCCTACAGCTACTCGCACTACAGCTTCTGAGCTTGCCGTTCGACCTCCCGCTCCACCCCGACGCCGCTGCGAGCGAGATCGCTTCGTCACACCGGTTCGCAGCCGCCCCGGACCGCCTCCGAGGTGCCCGCAAGCCGGCCGGCTCGCTGCGGGTGAGCACCAGGACGACGGCGTACGGTGAGGCTCCCGTCCGGGCCGACGGCACGCATCACACGCTGACGCGGACGACGCTCACCGCCGAGGTCGCGAAGCAGCTACTGCGCCAGGGGTAGACGAGGGTCGGCCGGCACCACGTCGAGGTCAGGGGCGGCGATCAGGGCGTCGATGGCCGCGCGGGTGGCGCCGATGCCGGCCCAGGTCGGGTCGACGTCGCTGGCGAAGAACCAGGCCCGGTCGGCGGGCCACACCATCGCGGGCGGCATGTCGCTGATCTCCGCCTCCCAGCCGGACAGTGCGGAGAGCGGCCCGCGCAGCAGGTGGAAGTGCCGGTACGGCAGCCCGGTCAGCAGTGGGCCCGGCGGCACTGTCACGCCCGGGTAGCCGTCCCACACCGCGAAACAGCCGTCCTGTGGGGTGGACGTGAATCCGGCCAGCAGCCGTAGTGCCGCCAGCGCCTGTTCCCGGTCGGACGGGTGATCCTCGGCCACGAGGATGTCGGTCTCGCGCTGACCGGGCCAGGCGGGGTCCGGGATGTAGCGCAGTCGCGCGTACGCCTCGAACTCCGCCGGCCCGAAGAGGATCAGCTGCTCGGCGTCGGTGGCCGACTGGACGAGCCAGTCGGCGGCGGACAGGTCGGTGCAGCGCTGGAACGTCACCGCACCTACCCTGCCACAGTCCCGGTCTCCGGGCCTGCGCGTGCGGCCGAACCGAACTCGTGCTGCAGCCCTCGAAGGAGGACACCCGGGCCCCACGCCGCCCTCCGTGATCATGCGACGTCTCAGCGAGGGTCACGTGGTCAGCTCAAGAGGATCGGATTGGTGAGGGCTGCCATGCGCCCGTCGGCGTGACGCACCTGGACACGGACGAACATCGACTCCCGCATGTCGGTGGACCATGTGATCGAACCCGCTCCCTCGTGGGACAAGGCCTCCTCGTAGGAGCGGCCACGGTCGGTGTGGAAAGAGACCCTCCCGGACGGCACGCCGCTGATCTGCACCCGCACCACGACGGTCTGACCGTCGGTCTTGAGCTGATCACCGATCTCGGCAACGCGGTCACCGGCTTCGGCAGTGAAGGAGAGTTGAACCGTAGCCGACTCGCCGATCCAGCAACGCCCGGCGCGAATGCCGGCGAGGATGGCACCGGACTCGAGTTCCGGTGCCCGTACCACCGTGAGTGGTGTGCCGATCTGCCCACGCAGATGAACGTCGCTGTTGCCGACCGCTGGACGCCACCGGCCACGGTGGATATCGGCTGCCAGACCGCGGCCCCATTCGGCCAAAGCCGCCTCGTTGTCGGCGTTCCAGGGCAGGTCGGAGGTCCACAGCCCGTTCCACACCTCAACCGCGTCGATGCCTTCGAACGGATACGCGAAGGTGCCGGTGGGGTACGGGGCGTGGGGGTGAGCCGCAACGCACAGACCTTCGACGCGATGAACCTGGGCCAAGGCCTGGCTGATGCGGTTGTCGCGCAGCGCATACCTCCAGTCGATCACCTGTCCGGATGCGATGCCCAGCGCCAGACGAGCCGCTGACGCGAGCTGTTCCGGCGTCAACTCGGCGGCGTGCGACCGCTGCGAGTGCACATGACAGTCGCCTCGATACCACCCAAGATTCTTCGGGGCTGGGCTGAGCGGTCCTACCGCGGAGGGGATGAATGCCGACATCTCGTCGCGCTTGGCCATCCCGGCATGCTAACCAGAGGTGCTGCTGCCCGAGCGTTCCAGCTACCGGGTGCGGCGCGCCAGCCCGCGTCCGACCCGATCGATGGTCGTTGTGGTGGTCATGGCGGACGTGACAGCTGATCGCGGCGCTTGAGCACCGCGTAGAAGGCGGGGACCGCCGCGGGGCCGCCGGTCACCACCACGTCCAGGTCTGTGGTGCCGCTGGTCAGCACCTGCCAGCGATCGGCCGGGAACGCCCGGGCCAGCTCGCGTTCGCCGAAGTCGCGGGGGATCGGCAGGCCGGCCCGCAGGCAGCGGGCCACGGTCTGCGGGAACGCGGTCAGGCGTACCCCCAGCTGTTCCAGATAGCGCAGCGCCCCGCCGGCCCCGGCGGTCTCCACCAGCAGCACCACCCCGCGTTCGCCGGCCAGGTCGGCGAGGCTCTCGGCGGTGGCCCGGCGCTGCCGCTCGTCCAGGATGTGCAGCAGGCCGCGGATGTGCACGTTCGCCGGCCCGAGGTCCGCGGCCAGCTCCCGGCCGGCGCCGGGCCGGGTGATGTCGGCGACCCGGAACGACAGCCCGGGCCGTCCCGCCGCCCGCTGCCGGGCGTGCGCCACCGCCTCGCCGGACACGTCGACGCCCAGCACCCTGTCGAAGTGGTCCGCCAGAAGGACCGCCTGGGTGCCGTTGCCGCACGCCACGTCCGCCACCGGCAGCGCCGGGTCGAAATGGCGCTGCGCCTGGTCCAGGCACCATCGGGTGCCGCGGTCGGTGGCGCCGTCCCACAGCACGTCGCCGTGCGCGCCGCCGGTGCCGATGTCGCGCCAGTAGGTGTCCCACACGCGGTCGCGGGGCGCGCGGGCCGCGTACCAGATCACCCGGGGGAGGACCAGCAACCGCCGCAACGTCGCCATCATCGCTGGTCCGCGTAGTCGCGCATCGCCTCGGTGACCTCGCGCAGGAACGCCGTCGCGGCGGTGACCTCGCCGGGCGCCAGCCGGGCGGCGGCTGCCTCGATCCGCTGGATCAGCGGGTGCAGGGCCTCGGCGGCCTGCTGCCGGGTGTGCGTGCCGGCGACCACGGTCTGCCGGCGGCGATCGGAGGGGTGGCGTACGCGCTCGGCGTGCCCGGCGGCCTCCAGGCGGTCGACGAGGGTGGTCGCGGAGGCGGACCGGATGCCGAGGCGGTGGCCGAGCTCGGTCGGGCCGAGCCCGTCCGGACTGCTGAGCAGGTGATCGAGCGCTATCGCGTCGGTGACGCCGACGCCGAGGCGCCGGGCCAGGCCGTGGGTGGCCTCCCCGTTGGCGCGCAGCAGGTCCCGGACGGCGAGGGCGAGTTCGGTCACGGAAAGATCATAAACCCCACGGGTAGCAAGACAATCTAACTACTCTTCTGCCAAGATTCATCGCCATGGAGAGGAATCCGAACCCCCTCAAGCTCGAAGACCTCCGTACCCGGGTCCACGAGACGATCACGGACTTCCTCAGCGCACAGGAACAGGTGCTCGCCGAGGTGAGCGACGACTGCCTGCCGCTGGTGCGGTACGTGGCCGGCCTGATGGACGGCGGCAAACGCCTGCGCGCCGCGTTCTGCTACTGGGCGTGGCGGGCCGCCGGCGGCCCCGACGAGCCCGGCATCGTCGCCGCGGCAGCCGCGCTGGAGTTCTTCCAGGCCGCCGCCCTGATCCACGACGACATCATGGACGGCTCCGACACCCGCCGCGGCGCGCCCGCCATGCACCGCCGGTTCGCCGCCCTGCACCGCGGCAACGACTGGAGCGGCGACCCCGACCGCTTCGGCACGTCCACCGCCATCCTCGCCGGCGACCTGTGCCTGACCTGGAGCGACGAGCTCTACACCGGCAGCGGCCTGCACCCGGCCGCCATCGTCCGCGGGCGGGCAGTCTTCGACCGGATGCGCACCCAGCTGATGGGCGGGCAATACCTGGACCTGCTGGAACAGGCCATCGCCGGCCGCCGCCCGGACGGCGCGCTGGACCGGGCCCGCCGGGTCGTGCGGTACAAGAGCGCCAGGTACAGCGTCGAACAGCCGCTGCTGCTCGGCGCGCGGCTCGCCGGCGCCGGCGACGACCTCCTGGCCGGGCTCTCCGCCTTCGGGCTGCCGCTCGGCGAGGCGTTCCAGCTGCGCGACGACGTCCTCGGCGTGTTCGGCGACACCGCGCGGACCGGCAAACCCGCCGGGGACGACCTGCGTGAGGGCAAACGTACGGTCCTCATCGCCCTGGCCCTCGACGCCGCCGGGCCCGCCGGCCGGGAGACCCTGCGATCCCTGCTCGGCGACCCGGGCCTCGGCGCCGACGGTGTCGAGGCCCTCCGCGCGATCATCACCGGGACCGGGGCGCTCGCCGCCGTCGAGACGATGATCAGCGAGCTGCTGGAACGGTCCCTGACCGCCCTCGCCGGCCTCCCGATCGACGAGACGAACCGGTCGGTGCTGGCCGCGCTCGCGGAGGCCGCCACCGGCCGGTCCTCCTGACTCTCTTACTTCACGATCGAGGTGGTACGGGTTCCGTTCGGGTCCACGAGGACGCAGGTGACGCCCTGGTCCTGACTCCAGGTGCTGCTCAGCGGGTGCAGGTAGTAGATCTCCAGCTCGTCGTTCTGCACGGTGTCGTACGGCTCGTACGCCTCCCCGCACCTGTCGCCGCTCTGGTCCTCCACCGCGCTCTCACCCGGGTACGGCCCGGACGGCAACGTGAACACGTGGTACACCTCGGCCGTGTGCGGTTGCGTGCACGGCACCACCGGCAGGTCGTACACCATCGACGACTCGTCGAACTCGCGGATGCAGTCACCCGGCTTGAGCGCGATCGCCTCGACGTCGGTGATGCCGGCTGCTTTGTCCCGTGCTTCGTCAGTGATCACGGCGACCGCCAGCGCGATCGTGGCGAGAAGGGTCAGGGTGGAGACGACGATTCCGGCGATGGCCAGGCCGCGGCCCTTCTGAGGGTTCCGCTTGAGCTGCACCAGGGCGGCGATGCCGAACCCCATGCCGAGGATCGTGCCCAGACCGAGCCCACCACAGATGCTGGAGACGAGCGAGGCGATCAGGCGCGCAGAGCCCGCAAGGCGCCGGTGAAGGCGGGCAGGCCGCTGCCGAGGGCGGCGAAGAACGCCGTGTCGCACGCCTCCACCGCCACCACGGCCCGGTTCGCCAGGTCACGCCCGGCCGCGGTGACGGCGACCGCCCGGGCCCGCCGGTCGGTCGGATGCGGCGGGCGGTGCACCAGGTCGCGGCTCTCCAGGGCGCGCAGCACCTGCGAGGTCATCATCGGGTCGGTGACGGCCATGTCGGCGAGCGCCTTCTGCGTGACCGTCCCGGACTCCTGCAGATAGGTGAGTGTTGCCAGCAGCACGAACTGCACATGGGTGAGATCGAACGGTTTCAGCGCGGCCCGCTGCGCGGCCTGCCACCGGTTGCTCACCTGCCACAGCAGCAAGCCCGGGCTGTCATCGGCACTGTCATGCCGGGTCGCCAGGCTCACGTCCCCACCTCGCTCCGGTTGATCCCGCCCATGCTGTCACCCCGCGATCCCGCACTCACGCCGCCTCCCGCGATCCCTCCGGCCGGGAACCCGCCGCTTCGGAACGGGTCATGGCCGCGTGGATCGTGGCGAAGTCGCCCTCGGTGAGCGGCACGAGCCCTCGGCGCAGCTGCACACCCCAGCCCGGCTGAGCGGTCAGCTCCAGCCGCAGCGACCGGATCGGTGTCTCGGCGACGTCCGGCAGATAGCCGACCCGGCGCCGCCACGGCCGGAAGTCGCCCTCGTCGGCCTGCCAGATCTCGTCGTCGCGGACCGTGCCGAGGGCCGTGAACGCCTGCAACGGCACACCGCCCCGCAGACTGGTCCGCGGCGAGTAGTAGACCAGCCAGTCCCCGGCGGCGAGCCGGGCCAGCCCGTCCCGTTTGCCGTGCCCGAGCTGGGCGATACCCAGCCGGGTGCCGCGCTGGACGTGATCGCGGCACACCACCCCGAGCCAGTGCCTCATGCCCGCACCTCGACCGCGCGGGCGGCCTTCTCGAGCCGGGCCAGGTCGCCGCTGAGGCCGCGCCCGATGTCCTTGCCGAGCACCGCGTTCCAGAAGAAGGCCAGCGGCCCGGCGAGGGTGACGGTCACGTCGGCCCAGCGCTCGAAGAAGGCCTCGGGCCGGACATCGGAGGTGATCCGAGCGGCAGCGATCGTCTTCATGGCGAATAGTATGCGCACTTAGTAAATTGGCCGCAAGTCCGTCACGGCCGCGGCGGAGAGCCGTGACGGCACCGAGTCCATTCATCGCCTTGATAGCGTCCTGACGATCGTTCCGGTGAGGCCACCGCTGAGGCCGACGGGGCGAAGGTCCGAAGACGAGGGGACAGAAGTGAAGGTACGCGCCGCGGCGGTCGCCGCCGTGATGGTGGGTCTGATGACGGCTGGTTGCACCGGCACCGTGGACCCCTCGCCCTCGCCGGCGCCGAGCGGAACGGCGTTGCCGATGACGTACGAGGAGGCGTACCGGCGGCTGCCGATCGACGGGACCAAGGAGGTGCCGATCACCTGGGACCTGACGCAGGCGCCGGAGACCGACAGAATCCTCGCCGCCCGGCGGGCTCTCGTCTTCAACTACTGGAGGTGGGGTTCGGCCGACTACCGTCCGATCATCCCGGTCGGGCGGATGCTCGTCACCGAGATCGCCTACGAGGTGATCTTCGAGGGCATCGCCGATGTCACCGACGCCGACCGGACGACAGGTCCGCTCTGGGTCAAGCTCATGGGCGTCGACGACTACGGTGGCCCCGAGATGACGGTGACGTTCTGCACCGACCGCGGCCACTGGCGCGGTGCCATGCGCAAGGACGGCGAGGAGCGGGCGCACCTGGAGTCGTACGAGATGAAACGCGTCGAAACCAGCGACGGGCAATCCCGCTGGCTCTTCTCCTCGCTCACCCCCGGCAGCGAGTACCGCGAGTCACGGTACGGCGCGGAGTGCACGAAGTGGGCTCGGCACGAGATCGGCGGCGGCGGATCAGGGTCTCGGCGATCGCCAGGTTGACGATCCAGCCGGCGGTCTGGCCGATCGGGATCAGCGAAGTGGCGGTGTCGGCGATCGAGGCCCCGCTGTCCCCGGCGACCGTCACCCGGAACAGCAGGACCACGGGAACGATCAGACGCGCGGTGATGGCCAGCAACGTCAGCGCGTAGTTGCGGGTCATCCACTCGCGGTGGGTGGTGATGTCACGGCGGCGGGCGGCCGCATCGGCGAGCCAGGCCGTGACCAGCCAGGACACGGCAGCGATTGTGAGGCTGACCCGGGTCAGCGGGCTCGCCGACCAGATCGCGACCGGCACCGCGGTGACGGCCGCCGGCAGCACCCCGCCGAGCAGGTACACCCGGCCGATCAGGCGGTGCCGGGCGCGGCGTGCCCGTACCGCGGGCATGAACTGCAGCGGGCCCAGCACCAGCGCCACGGCCGCGGTCAGCACGTGCGCCACCAGCACGGCGTAGTGCAGCGGGTCCCGTACCTCGACGCGGGTGTCGAAGCGCAGGTAGGGAGCGATGAGAACCAGGCAAGCCACGACGATCAGGGCCCAGAGCACGGTGCGGAGGCGAGCGGACATGGGCTCGACTCTGGATCATCGCGGCGGATCCGGCGTCCGTCCACGGGCGGCCCCGCCGTACGCAGATCTGCGTAGTAAGGTTCGAGCCCACAACCGAACACTTTCGCCGTGACGCCGCCGCGGGAGAGCATCCGCCGGAAACAGCGGGTCGCCGAAGGAGCAACTTCTCCCTCAGAATCTCTCAGGCCCACGTACCGCAGCGGTCCGGCGACTCTGGAAAGACAGCCCACCCGGGCTGCGCCCACGGTGCAAGCCGCTCTCCGCGGCGAACCTCTCAGGCAGACATGACAGAGCGAGGGAGGCCGACCTCCGAGGAGCCTCCCGTGGCTGTGTCCGTTTTTGACCTGTTCTCGATCGGGATCGGGCCGTCCAGCTCGCACACCGTCGGGCCGATGCGTGCCGCCCGCCTGTTCGCCCGGCACCTGGACGCGCCGGTGACCGGGGTGCGGGCCGAGCTGTTCGGGTCCCTCGGCGCGACCGGTCACGGGCACGGCACGCCGCGGGCGGTGCTGCTCGGGCTGATGGGCCACGACCCGGAGACGGTCGACACCGGCCTGGAGCCGTCGGTGCACGATCTCGGGTTCGCGCTGGACCTGGTGCTGCACCGGCGGCGGTCGCTGCCCGAGCACCCCAACGGCATGATCTTCACGGCGCTGGGCGCCGATGGCGCCGAACTGCTGCGGAAGACCTATTTCTCCGTCGGTGGCGGGTTCGTCGTGGGGGACACCCTTGCGGCGGTACGCCCGGACGACACGCCCCTGCCCCACCCGTTCTCCTCGGGCGCCGAGCTGCTGGCGCTGACCCGTGCCACCGGCCTGTCGATCTCCCGTCTGATGCTGGAGAACGAATCCGTGCGGCGCGCGCCGGCCGAGGTGCGTGCCGGGTTGCTGGGCATCTGGCAGGTGATGACCGGCTGCATCGACGCCGGGCTGGACGCGGAGGGCGTACTCCCCGGGGGTCTCAAGGTCCGTCGCCGTGCCGCGCAGACCGCCCGCAAGCTGGCCGCCGACGGTGACCCGCTGGAGTGGCTGACCGTCTACGCGATGTCCGTGAACGAACAGAACGCCGCCGGCGGCCGGGTCGTCACCGCGCCCACGAACGGCGCGGCCGGCATCATCCCGGCGGTGCTGCGCTACTACCTGGACTTCGTGCCCGGCGCCGGACCGGACGGGATCGTGCGGTTCCTGCTGACCGCGGGTGCGATCGGCGGGCTGTTCAAGGAGAACGCGAGCATCTCCGGCGCCGAGGTGGGCTGTCAGGGCGAGGTCGGTTCGGCGTGCGCGATGGCGGCGGCGGGGCTGGCCGAGGTGCTCGGTGGCAGCCCGGAGCAGGTGGAGAACGCCGCCGAGATCGGCATGGAGCACAACCTGGGCCTGACCTGCGATCCGGTCGGCGGGCTGGTGCAGATCCCGTGCATCGAACGCAACGGGATGGCCGCGGTGAAGGCGGTGACGGCGGCCCGGATGGCGTTGCGCGGCGACGGCAGGCACCACGTCTCCCTGGACAAGGTGATCAAGACGATGAAGGAGACCGGCGCCGACATGAAGATCAAGTACAAGGAGACGTCACGCGGCGGCCTGGCCGTCAACGTCATCGAGTGCTGACCGGGACCGATCACGGGGCGCGGGACCCGCGGGCCTTCTCCTGATCGAGCAGCGCGTCCAGGTCGCTCAGCCGGCGCAGGCCCTGCAGCGGCTGCCGCATCCGGTGGTTGCCGGCCAGCCGCTGCTCGTTGCGGGCCAGGAAACTCCAGTACCCGGCGGTGTACGGGCACGCGTCCGCCCCCGCGCGCACCTTCGGGTCGTACCGGCAGCCCCCGCAGTAGTCACTCATCCGGTGGATGTAGGCGCCGCCCGCCGCGTACGGTTTGCTGCTCATCCGCCCGCCGTCGGCGTACTGGCTCATCCCGACCACGTTCGCCGTCATCACCCACTCGTACCCGTCGACGAAGCACCGGTGGAACCAGTCGGACACCGCGCCGGGCCGCCAGCCGCGCTGCATCGCGTAGTTGCCGAGCACCATCAGCCGCGGGATGTGGTGCACCCAGCCGCGGTCCCGGACCCCGGCCAGCACGTCCGACAGGCACCGCGCCTCGACCGCGTCCGCGTCCAGTTCGGCGAACCATCGCGGCAGCTCCCGCCGGGCGTGCAGCTCGTCGACGGCCCGGTAGCCCGGCTCGAAATACCAGTACAGATGCCAGATGAAGTCGCGCCAGCCGAGGATCTGCCGGACGAACCCCTCCACCGACGAACGCGATGCCCTCGTCGTGCTGCCAGCGGTCCAGTTCCGCCCGTACCTCCCGATCGATGTCGTCCTCCACGATCGGCGGCGGCGCCGGCACGTCCAGGCGCCCGGCGCCCCGCGGCGGCGGCTCCCGGTTCTCGGTGTCCAGGTTCCACCGCCCGCCGGCCGGCTCACCGCCGTCCATCAGCACGTCGTGCGCGCGCCGGGCATGCCGGTAGAAATCCTCCAGCCGCAGATGATCCCGCCCGCCGGCCCAGGCGACGAAATCCTGCGGGGCGGTCACGAATCCTCGCGGCGGCAGCATCTCGACCCCCGGCAGGCGCCGGACCAGATCGCGGGCGGCACGGGAGGTCGGATGACACACGGTCACCGGTTGATCGACCGCTGCGGCGTACGTGTCCGCCCGCACCAGCCGCACCTTCTCGTCCCGCGCGCGGTGCCGCAGCGCGGACAGGATCAGATGCGCCTTCTGCCGGTGGAAGACCCGCCGCCGGAACACCGCCTTCGACTCGATCAGCAGCACCGGCTGCCCGGGCTCGTCGAGGAAGTGTGGCCCCAGCTGGTCGGCGAACAGCCACCGCGTCCTCATCCGGTCATTGTGTCGCGGGAAGCGCCGCGCCGGGCGGTAACCGGCCGGAACACCGAACCCGCGAAAGGTGCCACACGCCACGTCCCGCCGCGCTTCACCGGCGTGCCGCCCCGCCGAACAGAGAGATGAAGCGTCCGCGGAGGTGATGGTCCGGATGACTCCGGAACAGGTCGGCGAGTGGGTCCTGCACGAACTTCCCCGCCTGAACACGGCGATCCTGCACGATCACGCGCCACCCGAGCTGTTGACCACCGAATTGCGGGAACACGTCCTGCACCGGCTGCCGGACATCAACCAGCTGACGCCCGCGCAGGCGCAGCGGCTGGTGGTGAACCTGGGGTTCGTCGGCGCCTCGGTCGCCCGGCACTACCAGGAACACACCGAGGGTGGTACGGCACACCCGGAACGCGCGTTCGACGGCCTCACCGACGGTGGTTTCCGCCCCTACTTCGCGATGCTGGCCGCGCACACCGGCACCGGGCACTACGACCGGGACAGCTACGCGTCGCTGGTGCGCTGGAACGTCGGCACCGTCGTGGTCCGGCTGCACGACGAGGTCGTCGCCGAGCTGCCGGGCGCCTTCGACGACGGCGACGTCCGCAGCTACACCGGCACGCCGGGGGAGCGGCGTTTCTTCCTGCTGGTCAAGCAGGGCGAGGCGATCGAGATGGCGGTCAACTGCCTGCTCGAGCCGCTCACCTGCGAACACGCCGACCTGATCGGCGAACACGCCCGCCACCGGGTACGGGAGGCCACCGTCCTGCTCGGCGCGCTGCGCCGGCTGTTCGTCGACTTCGCGACCCTGCCGCCGGAGCAGACGATGGCCCCGGAGATGTTCATGGACGTGTTCCGGCAGTTCGCCGCGCACTGGACCCTCGACGACATCCCGCCCAGCGGCGCCCTCGACCCGGAGGCGCTGAAACGCGACTTCCTGCTCGGCATCGCCGAACCCGGCTACGACCGGCAGGCCCGGCGGCTGTTCCCGGCCCTGCTGGAACGCGAACGCGACGACATCGCCGCCCTGATGGACGCGCCGACCCTGCCGCAGCGGCTGCTCGCCGAGATCGGCTGCGACAGCTCCGACGTGCGGCTCTGCGACGACGGCGACCTGCGCCGGCTGGTCGGGCACCACCCGGCGCTGGTCGACTGGTACCGGCTGCTGGCCATGCACGCCCGGGTGTCCGGGGCGCACCTGATGCTCAGCAAGCGGTTCCTGTTCCAGCCGCAGCGCCGCCGCGACGACGAAGGACTCGGCGACCGGCTGCTGGTGTCCAACCGGGCCGGCACCACCGGGATGACCGAGAGCTTCCTGGAACGGCTGACCCGGGCCCGCCAGCAGCACACCCTGGCCCCGTTGCGCCCGGTGCTGATCGCCGAAAACGCCGAACCGGCAGCCGATCCGGGGGTACGGTCCGGACAGGGAACGACCGCGCCGGTCGTCGTGGAAATGGCCGGATGAGCACGTCAGACGAGGAAGCCGCACCGCGGCCGGACAACCGTCCGCCGCTGCTCGAGGTCGGCCGCGACCAGTTGATGGCGCTGATCGACAACACCTCCGCGGTGATCTACATGCGCGACGCGGACGGTCGGTACATGCTGGTCAACCGGCAGTACGAGCGCCTGTTCAACCTGCGCCGCGAGGACATCGTCGGACTCACCGACCACGACCTGTTCACCCGGGAGATCGCCGACGCGTTCCGGGAGAACGACAGGCAGGCGCTGGCCCGCGGCGTCCCGCTGCAACTGGAGGAGGACGCGCCCGGCGACGACGGCGTCCATACCTACCTGACGGTCAAGTTCCCGCTGGTCAACGAGGCGGGAGTGGCGTACGCGGTGGCCGGCATCTCCACCGACATCACCGAACGCAGCCGGGCCCAGGCCGCCCTGCGCGACAGCGAGGAACGGTTCCGCCTGCTCGCCGAACACGCCCAGGACATCATCTTCCGGTACCGGGTGGCCCCCGACCCGGCGATGGAATACCTCAGCCGCGCCGTCGAGCAGATCACCGGCTACCCGGCCGAGGACTTCTACGCCGCCCCGCGCCTGGTGCTCGACCTGATCGACCCCGGCGACCGGACGATCTTCGAGGAGTCGTGGCGGGCGCCCCGCTCCGGCACCATCACGTTCCGGCTGCGCCGCCGCGACGGCGAACTCGTCTGGATCGAGCAGCGGGCCAGCGCCGTCCGCGAAGACGGCCGGATCGTCGCCGTCGAAGGCATCCTGCGCGACGTCACCGAACGGATGGCCGCCGAACGCGAACGCGCCGAACTCGAACAGCAACTCCGCCAGGCCGAACGGCTCGACTCGCTGGGACAGCTCGCCGGCGGCATCGCCCACGACTTCAACAACATCCTCGCCGTGATCTCCGGGTACGCCGACATGCTCGCCGACGAACTCGACGACGGCCACCCCAGCCGCCCCGACGCCGCCGGCATCAAACAGGCCGCCGCCCGGGGCGCCGCGCTCACCCGCCAGCTCCTGATGTTCAGCCGCTCCGAACCGTCCCAGCCGGAACTGCTCGACCTCAACACGGTCACCTCCGACATGCTGCGGATGCTCGGCCGCACCCTCGGTGAGGACATCGAGCTCGGCACCGTACTGTCACCCGGTCTTCCGCCCGTCGTCATCGACCGCAGCAAACTCGAGCAGGTCGTCATGAACGCCGTGCTCAACGCCCGCGCCGCGATGCCGTCCGGCGGCCGCCTCACCCTCGGCACCAGCCTCGAACACCCCGGCGACGGCAGCGACCAGGTCTGCCTCGCCGTCACCGACACCGGCTGCGGGATGCCGCCGGAGGTCCTCGCCCGCGCTTTCGAGCCGTTCTTCACCACCAAGGGCCGGGGCAGCGGTACGGGTCTCGGGCTGGCCACCGCGTACGGCGTGGTCACCGACGCCGGCGGCACCATCAGCCTGGAATCCGAACCCGGCCGTGGCACCACGCTGCGGGTCCGCCTGCCCGCC
This sequence comes from Actinoplanes sp. NPDC019969, assembly GCF_055562375.1. Taxonomy (NCBI): domain Bacteria; kingdom Bacillati; phylum Actinomycetota; class Actinomycetes; order Micromonosporales; family Micromonosporaceae; genus Actinoplanes; species Actinoplanes sp. NPDC019969. Next base: position 148,369 of record NZ_JBVHFK010000010.1, read on the forward strand.
GGCGCCGCCGGAGCCCCCGGGGTCAGCCCCGCCGCGCCGGGCGCTCCCGCCCGCGCCGGCGACGGCCAGCGGGTCCTGGTCGTCGAGGACGAGGAGCTGGTCCGCGACATCGTGTGCCGTCTGCTGCGCAAGGCCGGTTATCAGGTGTTCGCCGCCCCGCACCCGGCGGAGGCGCTGCGCATGTGCCGGGAGGACGCGCTGGGTTTCGACGTCCTCCTGACCGACGTCATCATGCCCGGAATGTCGGGAACGCAGCTGGCCGCAGAACTGCGCAACGACCGCCCCGGCCTGCCGGTCCTGTTCATGTCCGGCTACACGAGCGGCCCGGCGCCGGGCGGTCAGGAGTTGCCGGCCGACGCCCCGCTGATCCGCAAGCCCTTCGAGGCCCAGACCCTGCTCAACGAACTCCACCGCCTGATCACCTCCCGCGTCTGACCAGCAGCCCGGTCATCGGCTGCGACGCTCGGCACGCCCCGCGACGAGACCCCGATGCGGCCGGCATTCTCGTGCGTTTCAACCCGGTATGGCCCGTCCGAGATCGGCCCGCCTCGCGATCCTGTGGGATTTGGCCCGGCGCCGCCCGCCCAAGATCGGCCCGCCTCGCGATCCGGTGGGATTTGGCCCGGCGCCGCCCGCCCAAGATCGGCCGCCTCGCGATCCTGTGTGGTTCGGCCCGGTCGCGCCTGCCCAAGATCGGCGCGGCTCGCGATCTTGGGCGGGCGGTACCGGATTTCCGCAGCTCAACGCACAAGAAGGGGCGCGAATCCGATCTTGTGCGCCCGGCTCCGGTATCAGGTTCGCAAGATCGGGCGCGGGGCCTCGCTGGGAGGGTCTCGGGACTGAGGCCTCGCGGCCGGCCCGCATCACCCCCGTTGATGTGCTGGCCGCGCAGCGCCTCGCGGTCAGAACGAACGTTCTTTCCGCGGTCGGAGTTCGCGATCACGAGGGCATCCTCGCGCTCAGGCGCTGCATCTCTTCGTGATGTGCCGCAGACCACGCGCCGGTCCGTGTCAGCCGGGGGCGGGGACCTGGGCGGCGAGGAACTTCGGGGCCATCAGGCAGTAGCTGTCCGTGACGAGTTCGGTGATCTCGGTCCAGTCGGTGTGCGGGCCCAGGATGGCGGCGGCGACGTTGTGGCCCCATGGGGCGCGGAAGAACGGGAAACCGGCGGCCGTCAGGCCGAGCAGGTCGTCGGCGGGTACGCGGAAGGTCATCACGGTCGACGAGGCGCCGGTCAGGTACCGCTCGTAGACCGGGGAACCCTGCGGGTCCGGCGTGTAGACGTGGGCGACGGTCCGGGCGCGGATCCGCCAGCGGACGCCGATCCAGGCCGGTTCCGCGTACGTCTGCGGCAGTTGATCGAAGATCGGCCGCAAGCGGGCCAGGATCTCCGGGGGCACGTCTCCGGGCGCGGACATGCGGCGACCCTATCGGTTGTCCTCAACTTTGTGGGGTACGGGCCGACAGTGCGGATATGGCGCAGAGCATCAGCACCCGGTCCCGGCGCCTGCCGCGTGCCGTGTGGGTGCTGCTCGTGCTGGTTGCGGCCGCGCAGGTGGCCGGCTGGGTACGCCCCGACTGGTATCCGCTGGTGCTGGGCTCGTCCCTGGTGGTGCTGGACCTGCTCGGCATCCACTACCTGCTCCGGGTGGCACGGCTGGGGCTGAACCCGCTGTCCTGCCGGCTCGGGGCGGTCGCCCGGGGACTGGACGCGGGCGGCAGCCTGCTGTTCACCGTCGTGGTGGTCGCGGGCGCGCCGGTCTGGCAGCTGTGGGTCTCGCAGGCCGCGCACATCGCCGGGATGGCGCTGCTCGGGCTGGCGACGGTGCTCGGGTCGCTGTTGCGGCTCAGTGGGCCGCACCGGCAGGCGTTCGTCGCGGAGATGCTCGCCGTGGCCGCGCCGACCGTCATGATCATGTGGTACGTGGGGCTCGACCCGGTGCTCTGGCGGTCCGGCCCGGGCTGGCCGCTGCTGGCGGCGCTGCCGCTGGGCAGCCTGATGCTGGCGATGGCCGTCACGGCGATGCTGATGCGGGGTGTCGTCACCCGCTGGCGGGACCCGATCACGGTGCTGATCTGCGGGATGACGCTGGCGATCCTGGTCGACACCGGCTGGGCGACCGGCCTGTCCGACGGCGTCGACCACATGCTCGGCCCGGCCGGCGGCAGTGTGGCGGTCCTGGCGCACCTGCTGCTCACCCTGTCACCGATGATGTCGGCGTCCGGGATGTTCAGCTCCACCGACCGGGCGCCGCGCAGCTCGCCGCCGCGCTGGGTCGCGTACCTACCGCTGGTGTCGCTGGTCGCCGGGATCAGCCTGCTGCTCGTGGTGATCGTGCAGGCGTCGGGCTGGCTGCGCTGGAGCGGCCTGCTGGTGGCGACCGTCGTGATGATCGGCGCGGTGACGGCCCGGCAGTGGCTGGCGTTGCGGGCCAGCCAGGCGCAGGCCGGCCGGGACGCCGAGACCGGCCTGGCGAACCGGGCCGCGCTCAAGGAGGCCCTCGCCCGGCTGGTCCGTGGCCGGGAGACGTTCGCGGTGCTGGCGGTGTCGGCGGAGCGGCCGGGGGTCGCGGACGTGCTGCGCTCGTGTGTGCGCGCCGACGACCTGGTCGCCCGGATCGGCGACACCACGTACGGGGTGCTGCTCACCGACGCCGCCGTCGCCTCCGAGGCGACGGTGGTGGCCCAGCGGATCCTGGCCGCCCTGGACGACGTGCCGGTCCGGATCGGGGTCGCGGTGGCCCGGCTGGACGAGCCCGCGAGGACGGTGCTGCGCAACGCCGAGATCGCCCTGAACCACGCGCTGCGGTCCGGCATTCCGACGTTCACCGTGCACGAGCCGGCCATGAACGACAGGCGGGCCGCCGACGCCGCGCTCGCCGAAGCCCTGGAAGGCGCGCTGCAGCGGGGCGAGTTCACCGTCGTCTACCAGCCGATCATCGACCTGGGGACCCGGCGGGCGGTGGCCGTGGAGGCGCTGCTGCGCTGGCGGCACCCGCTGCACGGGGACGTGTCGCCGGCGTCGTTCATCCCGGTCGCGGAACGTTCCGGCGAGATCGTCCCGATCGGCCAGTGGGTGCTGGAACGCGCCTGCGAGCAGGCCGCCCGCTGGCGTGACGCCGGGCTCGACCTGTCGGTGACGGTGAACGTGGCGCCCCGGCAGCTGCAGGAGCCGCATCTGGCCCGCGACGTGCTGGCGGTGCTCGGCCGCACCGGCCTGCCCGCCGCCAATCTGGTCGTCGAGGTGACCGAGTCGGCGATGGTGAACGAGGCGATCGAGATCGCCGCGCTGCGACGCCTGCGGTCCGCGGGGGTGCGGATCGCCATCGACGATTTCGGTACGGGTTACTCCTCCCTGCAGTACCTGACGCGGCTCCCCGTCGACATCCTCAAGATCGACCGCGGTTTCGTGGCGCTGCTCGACGGCACCGCCGAGGGCTCCGCGATCGCCGAGGCGGTCATCCGGCTGGCTCAGGTGCTGCGCCTGACCACCGTCGCCGAGGGCATCGAGGACGAGTCGCAGGCCGCCGAGCTGCTGCACCTGGGCGCCCAGCGCGGCCAGGGTTACCTGTACTCCCGCCCGGTCCCGCCCGAGCAGATCCCGCAGCTGGCGTACGTGTCGACGAAGGAGACCGCGGTCCGGTGACGGTACTGATCTTCGCGGCGGTCTTCGCGACCGCCGGCGCCATCTCCCTCGCGGTCGCCGTGTCGGCGTGGCAGCGGCGCGACGAGGCGGCCGGTTACCGCCCGATCGCCGTGGTCGGCGCCGGGGCGGCCTGGTGGTCGGCGATGTCGATGCTGAACCTGTTCATGCGCGAGCCGGCCGGGGCGGCGTGGGCCATGTCGCTGGCGTACGCGGGCGTGTTCACCCTGGTCGCCGGCTGGTGGGCGGCGGCCCGCGCGTTCGCCGACCGGTTCTGGACGCTGCGGCCGCGCGCCGCCGTGCTGCTGGCCGTCGAGCCGGTGCTCTGCACGATCGCGCTGGCCACGAACCCGTGGCACCACCTGTTCATGACCGGGTTCCGGCAGACCAGCGTCGGTGGGGCGTACGCCGCGATCTTCGGGCCGTTGTTCTGGGTGCACGCCCTCTACTGCTACGTGATGCTGACGGTCTGCTGCGTGGCGGTGCTGCGGCTGGTGATCCGGGCCAGCGGCCGGCACCGCGGCTACCTGCTGGCCGTGCTGACCTCGGCGCCGACGGTCGCGGTCAACCTGACCGGGGTGCTGTCCGGCGGCCGGCTCGTCGACCTGACCGCGATCGGGTTCGCGTTCGGCGCGCCGGTCATGTACTGGATGGTCCGCACCGACTCCGGCCCGTCGTCCGCGCCGGTCACCCACCGTGACCTGTTCACGATCATGTCCGACCTGGTGATCGTCATCGACGCGCGGCGGCGCATCCTGGACTGCAATCCCGCCGCCGACCGCCTGCTCGCCGGGCTCGGCGTGGAGACCGGTCACAGCCGGCTGCCGGACGTGTTCGGCGAGCTGCCCGCCGGCGGGTGCCAGGAGTTCACAATCAACGACATCGGGGGTACGGGCACCGACCTCAGCATCCAGATCAGCGACGTGACCGGCGCCCAGCGGCACGGCACCGCCCGGGTCCTGGTCGCCCGGGACGTCACCGAGCACAACCGGCAGCGCCGCGCCCTGGAACAGGCCAACGACCAGCTGCGCAGCCAGCTCGCCACGATCGAGAAGCTGCGCAGCGACCTGGCCGAGCAGGCGTCCCGCGACCACCTGACCGGCCTGCACAACCGCCGGCACCTGATGACGAACCTGACCGGCATGCTGGCGTCCGGCCGGCCCCTGACCGTCGCCCTGATCGACATCGATCACTTCAAGAAGATCAACGACGAGTACGGGCACAACGCCGGCGACGAGGTCCTCAAGCGCGTCGCCGAGCGGCTGGCCGCGGTGGCCCGGCCCGGGGACCTGGTGGCCCGGCACGGCGGCGAGGAGTTCGCGATCGTCCTGGACGGCGCCGGGCTGCACGAGGCGGCGGCCCGGGTCGACGAGGTACGCCGGGCGATCGCCGAAGCGGTGTCGGTGACGGTCAGCGCCGGGGTCGCCGAGGCCCGCCCCGGTCACGACGTCACGACCCTGTTCCACACCGCCGACGTGGCGCTCTACGCCGCCAAGTCCGCCGGCCGCAACCGCGTCGAACTCGCCCTCCCCGCCGGCGCCGTCCGGTAGGCGCTTTCTCCGGCTGGTTGTCAGGGCTGTCTCAGCGCCGCTGAGACAGCCCTGAGAACCAGCCGCGGGGTAGCCGCGACGTGCATGCATGGCCCGCACCCGCGGGACGGCCGTGAGGGACGCCTGCCGTGGCCGCCGCGAGTCACGGGAGCGTCGTTGGCCCGTACCGGAAAGGTGGGTCTAGGGTCTTGGTATGACGACTGTCGATGCCGGAACCGCCTTCGACGCGCTGCGGCAGGACGCCCTGACCGATATCGAGGCGCTGCGCCGGGTGTACGCGCAGCCCAGCGAGGCGGCCGTGCGCAAGCAGATGACCGAACTCACCGAGCAGACCCGGCAGCTGATCGGCCTCGCGTCGCTGGTGCTGGTCGCCAGCGTGGACGCCGACGGCAACGGTGACGTCTCGCCGCGGGGCGGGCCCGCCGGATTCGTCAGCGTGCTCGACGCGCGGACCGTGGCGATCCCCGACGCGACCGGAAACAAACGCATCGACAGCCTGCAGAACGTGATCGTGACCGGGCGGGCCGGGCTGCTGTTCGTGATCCCGGGCCGCAACACCACGCTGCGGCTCAACGGGCGGGCCTGCGTCTCCACCCGCCCTGAGCTGCTGTCCCAGCTGACCGCCGTGGGCAAGCCGCCGGCCAGCGCGCTCGTGGTCGGGATCGACGAGGTGTACCCGCACTGCCCGAAATCGTTCCTGCGCGCCGGCGCCTGGGAGCCGGCGAAGTGGCTGCCCGCCGACGCCCAGCCGACCTCGGCCGAGGTCACGCTGGCCCAGCTGCGGATGCCCGGCCTGACCATCGCCGAGATCGAACAGACCGAACGCGAAGCCCTCATTCACCGGTACGAGTGACAAGCTCCTACTGCACGCCGAGCACCCGGTGCCCGACCGCGATCGACTCGCCGGAGACGGCCGCCGCCTGCGCCGACGCCAGGAACGTGATCAGGGCGGCGACCTGCTCCGGCGTGGAGTCGCCGGGCGCGGCGGGCTGCGGGGCCGGGCTCGGCGTCACGGTGACCAGGCCCGGGTTCACCACGTTGACGGTGATCCCGGTGCCGGCCACCGCGTCGGCGAGGGCCTTCGACGCGACGATCACCGCGGCGTTCCGGACCGAACCGGTCACCGAGCGGCTGAGCAGCGCGTTCTGGCCGCTGACGTTGATGATCCGGCCGAAGCCGGCCCGGCGCATGTACGGCAGCACGGCGTCGATCACCCGCAGGTAGCCGATCGCCTTCGCGTCGAACGCGTCCAGCACCTGCGCCGGATCCTGGTCCTTCGCCGGGTCGAGGGTGTTGGCGGGCGGCGCGGCGGCGTTCACGACGATGTCGATGCCACTCTCCGAGCCGATCAGCTCCTCGACGGCGGCCCGCACCGACCCGGGGTCCCGGGTGTCCAGGGTGATCGTGCCGACCTGATCGCCGAGCTCCTTCGCCGCCTCCGCCAGCCTGTCCGCGGATCGGGCGGCCAGCACCACCCGCACCTGCTCGCGGATCAGGGCGGCGGCGACCGCCCGCCCGATCAGCCCACTGCCACCGACGATCAGCGCGGTCCGGCCCGCAATCCCGAGATTCATGTGCTGATCTCTACCACGCAGTTGTGAACGGCTGATCGCTGAGGAGGCGGACATTGGACGTGTACGAGGCGGTGAGCACCCGTCGCTCGGTGCGCGCCTTCGCTGATCGGCCCGTGGCGAGGGGCGTGCTGGAACGGGTGCTGGCCGCGGCCTCGCGGGCGCCGTCGAGCGGCAACCTCCAGCCGTGGCACGTGTACGTGGTGACCGGCAGCCACCTGGCCACCCTGAAGCGGCGGGCCACGGCACGGGCGCTGGCCGGGGATCCGGGTGACGAGCGGGAGTACCCGATGTACCCGGTGGCACTGCTGTCCCCGTACCTCGAACGCTTCTCCTCCGCCGCCGCCCGGCGCTACGAAGCCTTGGGCATCGAGCGGGACGACCCCGGCCGGCCCGTGAAGATCGCCGCCCTGAACTCCCAGGCGTTCGGCGCCCCCGCGGTCCTCTTCTGCTATCTGGACCGCGGCATGGGTCCCGGGCAGTGGGCCGACGCCGGCATGTACCTGCAGACGGTGATGCTGCTGCTCAGGGCCGAAGGCCTGCACACGCACCTGTCATCGGCTCCGGAAGGATGTGCGCATGGTCGCTCTTCGGGACGGTGTGCCGGCGGATCCGGGGCCGACGGGGAGCGAGGGTCCCCGGGGAACTGGACATGATCGAATAGGGTTGCCGAGTCCACCATGTGATACGCGAGAAGGACCGAATGACTCAGGCGACCTCCCCCCAGACCGACCAGCACCTCGGCAACCCTGCATCCCCTCGCCTGGTGAGCCCGGCCGGCCGGCTGGTGGCACAGATCGTCGACGGTGTGCTGTTCACCGTGACCGCCGGCATCGGCTGGCTGGTGTGGGCCTCATGGCTGTTCGATCGTGGGCAGACCCCGGCCCGGCAGATCCTGGGACACGTGGTCGCCGACGCCCGCACCTCCCGGCCGGTGGGCTGGCGCCGGATGGCGTACCGGGAACTGTTCCTGAAGATCGTCTGCACCTACATCTTCGGCGCGGTGACCCTCGGCGTCTACACGCTGATCGACGCCGTCATGGTCTTCGGGGACCGGCACCGCACGCTGCACGACCGGATGGCCGACACCGTCGTCGTGCACCGATCGTCCTCATTCACCGGGTGAGCCGGCTTCCTGAAGGGCTGCCGCGAGCAGATCTCGGGTCTCTTCGTCGAAGGCGACCAGGAGGATCCCGCCGACGGCGGTAGGAGTCGCCCGGATGGTGCCGACCGCGATGCGCGCGGCGTCGCCCGGCGGGAAGCCGTAGACACCGGTGGCGATCGCGGGAAAGGCGACAGCCACGCCGGCCTGTGCCAGTCGTGGTCCGGCGGCGCGGTGGATGGCGCCGTCGACCCCACCGCCGCCGAGCAGGGATTCGTTGGCGGCCGTCACGATGGCGTCCACCTGCTGGCGGGTGATGTCGCCGAGAACGGCTTCTTCGATGAACCGGCCTTTCTGGGCCGGGTCACAGCCGGATCAGGTCGGCGATCTCCTCGGGCAGGCCGGGTGACGTCATGACATGGCCCATTCCGGGCACCACGTGCAGCACCGCGCCCGGGATCGCCGCCGCCAGGGCCTCGCCGTGACCGAGGGGATGGACCGGATCCTGGTCGCCGTGCACGACCGAGGTCGGCGCGGTGATCGACGACAGCGGGGCGAGCAGGTCGGGTTCGGGCCGCCACGCGGCCCGCTCATGGTTGGCGGCGGCCGCCGGGTCGGTGGCCCGTGACAACGCCAGCTCCAGCATCGCCCGGGCCGCCGGCTCGTCGAACGGGCGCACCGGCCCGTTGAAGACCCGGAACAACGCCACGTCGGACTCCACCCCGGGCGGCAGCCCGGCGGCCTGATGCGCGAGGTACGCCGGTGACGGCGGCGGCAGCCGCTCCAGGCCGGCCGGGTCTCCGGCCAGCGCGCGGGCCCACACCGGGACCGGCGAGCTGGAGATCATCGTCAAGGATCGGACCCGGTCCGGCGCGTGCACTCCCAGCCACTGCGCGATCATGCCGCCCAGCGAGGCCCCCGCCACATGAGCGGACCGCAGGCCATAGGCGTCCAGCACGGCCAGGCAGTCGCGGCCCAGGTCGGCGATCGTGTACGGGTGGGCGTCGAAGTCCACGACGCTGGACCGGCCGGTGTCCCGATGATCGAACCGGATCACCTGGACCCCACGCTGGACCAGCCGGCTCACCAGCGCATCGGGGCAACTGACACCCTGAGCAGCCGATCCCATGATCATCAGGACAGCGGGAAGCTCCGGATCCCCGGCTCGTTCGGTCCAGATCCGTAACGGCCCGGAAGCCACCATTCGCTCGTGAGCGTCCACCATGAGCGCTTACGGACGCGGGTTCACGCCGAAGGCGGACGTGTCGACGATGCAGTCGGCACGTTCGCGTGTTCCGTCCGCGCGGAAGAACTCCTCCTCCTCACGCATCCACCGTTTCCACCGATCCTCCTTGCCGGAGAAGTCGGTGTCCCGGGCGAGACCGCGGGCCAGCCTCAGCTCCGCGGGAGCCTCCACCCAGATCGCGTACGCCAGGCGCCCGATGGTGTCCCGGCGAGTACACGTGACGCCCTCGATGATCACAGTGGGCGACCATGGCTGCGTCTTCCACGCGCCGAGCGTCGATCCGTACCAGTCGCTCCAGTCCCTGGCCTGGTACGTCGCGTCGCGGCCGGCCAGGAGGGGTGACAGGACCTGTTCCTCGAAGCGCGGCCACCATCCCGCGAAGCAGTCCCACGAGACGAAGTCGTCGATCTCGATGACGGGCGCCGCCAGGAGGCTCGACAGGCGCGACGTGAGGAAACTCTTGCCCGACCCGCTGGGACCATCGACGCCGATGATCCGGATGCCGTTGACCGGCGCCCGTTCGGTAACGGCGGCGGCGATCCGCTCGCCGAGTTCGAAGCCCACCTGTCACTCCCCACATCGCCGGCGACGAGCACCACTCTAGGCCGATCTTCTGGAATCGACTCCGGCCTGGCGTCGGCTTCTCAGGGATACGCGGTGGATCTCGACGAGTCGTGCCTCCATCTGCGCCATCGGCGGCGGATGTACGTGGGCGACGACAGGTTCTTGACCGTCGTCGCTTTCGTGGAGGGCCAACTACGCGTTCCCCGTGCGGCCCCTACAAGATTTCGGGGACTACGTGGCGGCGAGGCTTCTCGGCCGGCGCAGTTTCCTGCACTGGTCAGCCGTCATCGCCGCGTCCGTCTTCCCGGCCTCGGGGGAAGCGGCGGCCGACTTCAACGACGTCCCTGAACCTCCCGCGGAATGAGCGACACGCTATCGGCGCTGGGCCGGGCCGCGACGGGTCGTTTGTGCGGCGAGAATCGAGCGATGTCTGTGGAGGCGTCGCATGCCAACCGCCGTGGTTTCGGCCGGCTCGTCACCGCCCACGCGATCAGTGCCGTGCCCGCGGCCGCCACGGCGGTGCTGCAGGCGACGCCCGCGGGCCTGCCGGTCTATCACGGCATGGGCTTCCGGACCGTGGCCGAGTACCGGTACTGGACCTCCGTTGAGCGGCCGCTGAACGAATCCGCCGTCACACAGCCGGGAGCCGCTGGGCGAAGGGGCTCAATCCGCCCAGCACGCGGCGGCGACCCGCCGGAAGTTGCCGCCCAGGATCGCCACCACCGCATCCTCCGGATAGCCGCGTGCCCGTAGCGCCGCCTCGACAGCGACCAGACCCTCCGGAGGGGTGAACGCGATCGGCCCCCAACGGGTGAACCAGTCGTCGAACAGATCCGGGTTGTCGGTGATCGCGGCGTTGGCGTCGGCGAAGTCGAACGAGAAGTCCGTGGACAACCCGACGTGCTCGGGCCCGACCAGTTCGACCGCGTGGTCGATGTGCCGCACGAACGCCTCCACGGACGCGTCGTTGGGCCCCAGGAAGATGCCGATGCCGGTGATCCCGATGACGCCGCCGGTCTCCGCGCACGCCTTGGCCTGCTCGTCGGTGATGTTGCGCGGATGCTCCCACACCGCGCGCATGCAGGAGTGGCTGTAGATCATCGGTTTCTCCGAGACGGCGCTGACGTCCAGGGCCGTGCGGGCGCCGCAGTGCGAGCCGTCGGCGACCATCCCGACGGCGTTCATCTGGAGGATCAGGTCCCTGCCGTACGGCGTGAGCCCTTCGTCGTCGGCGTCGAGGCAGCCGCCGCCGGCCGCGTTGCGGGTGTTGTAGGTCGGCAGCAGCGTGCGTACGCCCAGGTCGTAGAACTCCCGCACCCGGTCCAGGCGTCCGTCGAGCGGCCCGGAGTCCTCCAGGTCGAACGCCACCGCCACCCGCCCGGTGTCGCGGGCGGCGTCCAGATCCGCGATGCCGCGGGTCATCAGGAACCGGTCGTCGCCGTCGATCCGCGGCCGCCAGTCCGCGAGCAGCGCGGTCACCTCGTCGTATCCGTGCGGCGCGTAGCCGGCGTTGACCGAGACGAAGCTGCCGCCGGGCCGCCGGTAACGGGCGAGTTCCCCGAGGTCGGCGGTGGGCGTCAGCGGCAGGCAACAGTGCTGTTCCCACAGGAACGGCGAGATCAAAGGCATGATCAAGGGTACGGGGTACGGGTCAGGCCCGGACGAGGCGGTTCGCCAGCGTCGACATGGTGTACGTGCCGATGCCCAGCACCACCTCCAAGGCGTTGCGGGTGGTGAAGCCGGCCGCGAGGAACGTGCCGACCTCGTCCTCCGGGACCTCGCCCGCTGTGGCGAGCACCCGCAGCGTGAACTGCCGCACCGCCTCCAGGCGCGGGTCGTCGAGGGGGAGTCCGGAGCGCAGCGCGGTGATCTGGGCCGGGTCGGCCTTGAGGGCGCGCAGGCGGCCGGTGTGCATGGCGACGCAGACCCGGCACTGGTTGCGGGCCGCGATCGTCATGACCACCACCTCGCGGGCCAGCGGGTCCAGGGTGCTCGCCTCGAAGAGGCCGCTGGCCTGCAGGAATCCGCCGAGCATCTCGGGTGACTCGGCCATCAGGGCGACCGGCGGGGGGAGGTGGCCGAGGTGTTCGGCGGTGGACTCCATCAGCGGCCGGGAGGCGGCGGGAGCGGAGTCGAGGGTGTGTGCGGTGAACATGAGAACTCCCGTAGAATCGTCAACGTGGTTGTCCAAACCGTAAACCAGGTTGTCGAGTTTGCCAATGGCTGAGAACGAACCGGCCGGGTACGAGCTGCCCCTGCTGCTGTTCGCCGGGTTCCGGTCGCTGATCGACCAGCTACACGCCGAGCTGGCCGAACGCGGTCACCCCGACGTCCGGCCGGCGTACGGGTTCGCGATGCAGGCGATCGGCGTGCACGGCGCGTCCGCCAGCGAGGTCGGCCGGCGTCTCGGCGTGTCCAAGCAGGCCGCCGGGAAGACGATCGACCGGCTGGCGGCGCTCGGCTACATCGAGCGGGCCGACGACCCGTACGACGCCCGCCGCAAACTGATCCGGCTCACCCCCCGCGGCATCGACGCGCTGGTCAAGTCCGCGGAGATCTTCGACGAGCTGCGTGACCGCTGGGTCGCCCGGCTCGGCGCCGCCCGCGTCACGGACCTGGAATCGTCGCTGCGCACCGTCGTGCCCGACGCCGGCTTCCCGGTCGACGTGCCCGGCTGGTTCGGCTGACCTATTAGGATCTTGCCGTGTACGACGAGCTGGCCGAGCGGCTGCGGCAGTTGCGGGACCTGACCGGGCGCAGCCTGCGGGAGCTGGCCCGCGACGTCGACGCCAGCAGCTCCTCGTTGTCGCGCTATTTCACCGGACAGGCGCTCCCGGCCTGGCCGACCGTGGTGGCGCTGTGCCGGGCCGCCGACCGTGACCCGCGGCCGCTGCGTGAGCTGTGGGAACGCGCCAAGGCCGGGCCGGGCCCGGCTGTCGTGCCCGCCGTCGTGCCGGTGCGCAACGAGCTGCCGCACGACGTCACCCCGTTCGTCGGGCGGATCACGGAGCTGACGGCGCTGCGTGCGGCCGCCGCCGACGGCACACTGGTCGCGATCGACGGGATGGGCGGCATCGGCAAGTCCGCGCTGGCCGTACACGCCGCGCACCTGCTGACCGCGGACTTCCCGGACGGTCAGCTCTACCTGGACCTGCACGGGTTCACGCCCGGCCGGGAACCCCTCGGCACCGGGGAGGCGCTGCGGGTGCTGCTGACCGCGCTCGACGGCGTCCACCCGATCTCCCTGGACGTGCTGCCGCCCCTCGACGCGTCCCGGCTGTTCGCCGCGTCCGCCGGCGGGACCCGGCCCGGTGACCTTCGCCGAGCGGGCCCTGGAACTCAGCCGGCCGGCTCGCGCCGCGATCTTCGACGCCGCCGCCCTCACCGACGTCGCGATAGCGCTGCGCCACCTCGGCCGCACCGCCGACGCGGACGCCCGGCACACCGAGGCGGTGCGGACCCTGGAACGGGCCGGCGAGCCGAGTGAGCTCGCCCGCAACCTCAGCCGGTACGGCCGGGCGTGCCTTGCCACCGGCGACCCGGCCGCCGCCGAACCGCACCTGCGGGCCGCCCGCGAGATCGCCACCGCGCACGGCCTGGACCACCTGCCCCGTCCCGTCCCGGGACAGCGCTCCGCACCCTGAGTTCTCGCTGCCCGGACCCGGTTCCGGTGTCCCACGTAGCCCGGCACGCGTTGTCGGAATCCCGCGGACGGCCCGAGACTCCCGGCCATGATCCCGCACAACGCCACCTTCCTTGACCCCGACAGTGTGGTCCGGGCGTTCACCGCCACTCTGGTCCGGCAGGTGCTGACTGAGCACCGGATCGGCCTGGACGTCCCGATCGCCGCCTACCTCCCCGGCCTCGATCTCGACGACCGCCTCACCGCCCGTATCCTGCTGCGCCACGCCGGCTCGCCGGCCGCGTGAGCGGTCACCTCAGGGGCGCAGGTACCTGAGGACGGCGAGGACCCGGCGGTGGTCGGAGTCGGTATGCGGAAGATCCAGCTTGGTGAAGATGCTGCCGATGTACTTCTCCACCGCGCTGTGACTGACCTTCAGCTCGGCGGTGATGCCGTTGTTGGAACGGCCCTCGGCCATCAGCCGCAACACCTCCGACTCCCGTGGGGTGAGCCGCTCCAGCGGGTCGGCCCGATGCCGCACGAGCAGCTGGGCGATCACCTCCGGGTCGAGCGCGGTGCCACCGTCGGCGACCCGGCGCACCGCGGCCAGGAAGTCCGGCACGTGCGCCACTCGGTCCTTCAGCAGGTAGCCGACGCCGCTGGTGCGCTCGGACAGCAGGTCGGTGGCATACCGCTCCTCGACGAACTGGGACAGGACGACGACGGCGACCGCCGGGAACTCGTGATGGATCACGAGGGCGGCCCGGATGCCCTCGTCGGTGTGCGTCGGTGGCATCCGCACGTCGACGAGCGCCACGTCGGGGCGGTGCGCACCGACCGCGCGGAGCAGCTCGCCGGCGTCGGCGACCGCCTCGACGACGTCGAAACCGCCGTCGGTCAGCAGTTTGGTCAGCCCGGCCCGCAGCAGCACCGAATCCTCGGCGATCACGATCCGCACGGCAGCTCCACGGTGATCGTCGTCGGCCCGCCGGACGGGCTGTGCAGCGCGAACGTCCCGTCGACAGCGGCGGCACGCCGGGCCAGCCCGAGCAGCCCGGTGCCGTCGCCGCCGGTGGTCGCGCCACCCCGGCCGTCGTCGGTGACGACGACCCGGAGCCGGCCGGCGGCGCGTTCGACGACCACCACGGCCTGGGTGGCGCCGGCGTGCTTGCTGACGTTGGTGAGCGCCTCGGAGACGACGAAGTAGGCGATCGCCTCGATCACCGGCGAGCACCGCGCGGGCACGTCGACGCGCAGCCGGACCGGCAGTGGGGCGCGGGCGGCGACACCGGACAGGGCCGCGTCCAGCCCGCGGTCGTCGAGCACGGCGGGATGCAGCCCTCGGACGAACTCGCGCATCTCGGCGAGAGCCTGAACGGCCTCGTCGTGGGCGTCCTCGATCGCCCGCGTCGCCGGTCCGGGCGTCCCGGCGAGGTTGGCGCGGGCCATGCCCAGGTTCATCGCGAGCGACACCAGCCGCTGCTGGGCGCCGTCGTGCAGGTCGCGTTCGATCCGGCGGCGCTCGGCGTCGGTCGCGGCGACGACGTCGGCCCGGCTCCGGGCCAGCGACTCCACCCGCATCGACAGCTCCGCACGGCGGCCGGGGCCGAGCAGGGCGCGGGCCAGCGCCGTGTCGGCGCGGGCCACCCGGGCGGCCGTCCAGGGCGCCGCGACCATGAGAACGGCGAACACCACGCCGGTGAACAGCGCCTGCAGGTGATAGGCGATCTGCCGCCCGCGGGCCGGCCGGGCCGCCGGTGGGATGTCGGCGCCGAGCAGCGCCCGGAACCGCCGCCGCTGCACCGCGGTCAGGCCCCGCGCGGCCATCAGCGCCAGCCCCGGCGCCACCACGGCCAGCAGCACGAACCCGGCGGTCATCGGCCAGTCGGCGGGTGCGGCGTAGAGCAGGCTCCAGCCCGCGCAGTAGACGGCGCCGATCGGCAGCACGCCGGTCAGCGCGAAACCGAGCACTCCGAGCGGCAGGCCCACCAGCGTGTGGAGGACGACCCGCCAGGTGCGGGCCGTGCCGGCCGGCGCCCGGGTCACCGGCACGGTCCAGGAGTTCATCGCTTCGGTCGCTGCCATGCGATCAAGGTAGACACCGTCCGGGGCCGTGGCGACAGGGCTACCCGCCCGTCCGGGGTGCGGAAAACCGCACCCTGAAGCGGCTGCCCGCCCCACCGACAACGCGATCCGCTTCCGGCAGCGTTGTCGGCATGCTGGAACCGACCACGATCACGAACATGACGGCTGCGGTGCGGCCACTGCGCCGCCGCACGCTGCTCACCGCCGCCCTGGCCTCCGGTATCGGCCTGGCCGCCGCGCCCGCCGCCCTGGCCTCCGAGCCGGCCGGAGCCCTCCGCCGCGCCGCCGGGGGATACGTGCTGCCCGCGCCGACCGGCCCCGCCGCGCTCGGCACCGTCGCTCTCCACCTCCGCGACACCACCCGCACCGATCCATGGGTGCCGGGCCGCCCGGCCCGGGAGATCATGATCCAGATCTGGTATCCGGCCCGGGACCTCCGCGGTCACCTGCCGGAGCCGTGGCTGTCACCCGGCGCGGTGCCCCATTTCGCCGAGGCCTTCGGCCTGCCCGCCGCCCGGATCCTGAACACCCGCACGCACGGCAGGACCGGGGCGCCGGTCCTGCGCCGGCCCGGCGGTCACCCGGTGCTGCTCTACTCGCCGGGCCTCGGCGGCGACCGCGGCACCGGCACCGTCCTGGTGGAGGAGCTGGCCGCCCACGGATACATCGTCGTGACCATCGATCACACCCATGACGCCTCCGAGGTCGAGTTCCCCGACGGCAGGGTCGAGGTCGCCGCCCTTCCGCCGGACCTCACCGAGGAGGTCGTCCTCCAGGTCGCCGCCGTCCGGGCCGCCGACACCCGGTTCGTCCTCGACGAGTTGGCCGCCCTCGACGCCGGCCGCAATCCGGACGCCGGCCGCCGCCGGCTGCCGGACGGTCTGCGCGGCGCGTTCGACCTGAGCCGGATCGGCATGTTCGGCCATTCCCTGGGCGGCAGCACCGCCGCCGCCGTGATGCACGACGACCCCCGCGTCAAGGCCGGCGTCAACCTGGACGGCACCTTCGTCGGCCCCGCCGCGGCCGGCGGTTCGGCCCGGCCGTTCCTGTTGCTCAGCAGTGACCACGGCCCCGGCGCCGAGGATCCCACCTGGAACACGTTCTGGGCGGCCCAGCGCGGCTGGAAACGCCAGCTGAGCCTGCGCGGCGCGGTCCACGGGTCGTTCAACGACGGTGTCGCCCTCTACCCGCAGGCCGCCGCCGAGATCGGCCTTCCCCCGGAACAGCTGGCGGAGATGGTCGGAACCCTCGCACCACAACGATCCATCGGGATCCAGCGCGCTTACCTGCGGGCCTTCTTCGACCAGCACCTGCGATGCCGGGACGGTCGCCTGCTCGCGGCCCCGGACCCGCGCTACCCGGAGATCGACTTCGTCCGGTGACCGGGCCTTCCCACGGCGGGGGTGGCGGCTTCCCGCCTCCCCGCTGCTGGGAGAAGCCACGCCGTCCGGCGGGGTGGCATCATGGGGGCATGATCAAGAGAATCGAGTCCTCCGTCCGCCGGTGAGCGTGACGCCCGAGCCCGGACTGCTCGGACCCCGGATCACCCTGTTCGCACATGCGCTGCGCCTCCACCGGCAGCATCCCGACGGCGCCCTTCCCCGCGGCGGCAAGCCGTACCCGGACCAGGGAACCTACCGCTTCCGGCCACTACCCGGGATCGATCGGCGGCGCGAGGGCGCCGATGTCGCCGCCCTTCTCGACGGGCACTTCAGCCAACCGCAGGACGTGGCCGAACTCGCCGAAGCCCTCCGCGACGTCTACGTCCCCATCCACCGCAACGACCACATCGCCGCCGCAGCGCTGCGGGCGGAACGGGCGCGGGTACGACGGACCGGCCGGTGGCTGGTCCGGCACGGCACCCACCGCAACGCCGTCACGGTCGGGCTGGCGTTGCTGGCCACGGACCCGGCCGGCGAGCACATCCCCCTGATTCAGACCGTCGGCCTGCTGTCGGACACGTTCGGGGCGCCGGCCGCCGAGGCGCTGCAACGCCGGCACGGCGGCGACGAAGCGTTGGTGTGGCTCGCCGAGCGGGTCAGCGGCTGGGGCCGGGTCTACGCCGTCGAGGCGTTGTGCCGCCACCACTCCCGGGCTTCCCGGGCCTGGCTGCTGCGGCACGCCTGCGACGGCGACTACCTCGACCGCTGTTTCGTGGGTGAGGTCGCCACCGCCGCCCACCTCCACGCAGCGATCACCGCCGCCGAAGCCGACGACGAGCTGATCGATCACACCGGGAGGCTCCTGCAGACGATGAGCGTCTCCGATGGCTTGGGCATGACTCTCGACGCCTACCCGCCCGCGCCTGCTGTCCTGGCCGCGCATGCCGCCCACCTCGCCCGGCAGACGCCGACGGTGGAGCGGTACACGACCGCCGCTCTCATCGCCGACCGGCTGACCGCAGAGCCGCCGCACCGCAGCGCTTGCACCGCCGACCAGCGGGATCGCATCGTGCGGCAGTACCTCGCGGTGCTCGACCAGCCGGCCTGGTGCGCCGCGGTCCGCGCGAGCCCGGAACCAGCCGGTGACTACTTCGCCTGGTTCACCGGCCACGTGGCGGCACGGCTGCGGCTCCGGGCGTTCACCGACCGGTCCGACGGCGATGAGGAGAGCCCGTCGGGCTGACGGCGACGAGGAGAGCCCGCGCCCGCGCACCGGTGCGCTGGTTGTGTGGTGGCGCGGCTGAAAACCCGGGCCTCGGCCCGCCGTGACCGCTTCCGTTCGCGGAGCCGGAGAGGCCAGAGAGGCCGGTGAGGCGCAGCGCGGTGACCGCCGTCGGGAGACCCTCAACAACCAGGCGACGGTACGGACGGGGATGCGTTCCCCGAAATCCGGACAGCGAAGCGGATTCCGGTCGTGACAGCGCGGGCCTGTGGATATCCCGGACCAGCAGCGGGGGGACGGGGAAGGATTGGCGGCATGTCCCTGAGGTATGCGGCCGCCCTGGCCGGGATCACCGCGAGCCTGCTCGTCGCCACCCCCGCCGTGGCGGCGACGACGCCGGTGCCGACGGCGGCGACGACGCTGACCGCGCCCACGGCGATGGCGGCGGCGAACGGGAAGCTGTTCGTCTCCGACGGCAACAATGTCGTGGTGCTGGGCGCCGACGGGGTCACCGTGAAGACGCTGACCGGCATGTTCGGCGCCGGCGACATCGAGGTGTCGGGGGACCGGGCGTACGTGGCGCTCGGTCAGGCCGGCGCCATCGCGGTCCTGGACACCGGCAGCCTGACCGAGGTCGCGCGCTGGGCGACC
Source organism: Actinoplanes sp. NPDC019969 (assembly GCF_055562375.1). Lineage (NCBI taxonomy): Bacteria > Bacillati > Actinomycetota > Actinomycetes > Micromonosporales > Micromonosporaceae > Actinoplanes > Actinoplanes sp. NPDC019969. The sequence continues at coordinate 167,007 of NZ_JBVHFK010000010.1, forward strand.
AGCCCGTGCCCGGCCCATCTGGCGTTCGCCGGGGCGCGGCTGTTCTACGGGTTCGGCTGTGACGGCGGCGCCACCGGTCTCGGCTCGGTCGACGCGATGACCGGGACGGATCAGCAGACGGTGGCCGGCACCGACTTCTACAAGGCGCCGCTGCTGGCCGGTGGCGGCAGCACCCTGGCCGTGGCGGTGCCGGGGTTGAGCCCGGCCACGGTCCGCACCTACCGGGTCGAGGGCTCGGCGGTCACCGCGATGGCGTCCGCGAAGGTCGGCTCCAACCTGGGCGGCATCGCGGTCAGCAAGAACGGGACCAGGGTGGCGACGGCGGCCGGGTCGCCGTACCACCTGTCGCAGTTCACCGCCGACACCATGGCGCCCGCGGGGACCTTCGACACCGGGCCGTACCCGGTGTCGGTCGCCTACTCCCATGACGGGACCCGGCTCGGGGGCGGGGTCAGCGCGCACGGCGCCGGAAACGTGACCGCTTTCGATCTGGCGACCGGCGGGGCGGTGCTGTCCGGGGACGCCCATCCGAAGGCCGCCTACAACCAGCCGGATCCGGTTAAGGGCACGCTGACCTGGTCCGCGGATGACAGCCGGCTGTACACGCTGCTGGAGGAGTACGACAACGGCGCCCGCCGGTACTGGCTGGCGGAAGGGTTCGGGACCGTTCCGGTTCCGGCGAAGACGACGACGCGGCTGACGCTCACGGCGCCGGCGAAGTTCGGTGACAAGGTCCGCGCCACGGCGACGGTCGCCGGGCGGCCAGGGGTTCCCGTCCGGTTCGTGCGGACCGGGCCGGGCGCGACGGTCACCGTCACCGCGAAGACCGATGCCGCGGGTACGGCCACCGCCCTGCTCGCCTCGCCGTCCGGTGGGAAGGTCACCGCCTACTACGACGGGAACGACACCAGCGCCCCGTCGTCGGCGTCGGCCGGCTTCACGGCGATCACCCGGACGGCCATCACCCTGTCCGGGCAGTACAAGACGGTGCAGAAAGTGGCGTACTTCCGCAAGAAGTCCGACGTCCTCGCCAAGGTCACCCTCGCCGCGCCGGCCGCCGGCCGCAAGATCACCCTGCGGCTGCAGCGGAAGAACGGCTCCGCGTGGCCGACCGTGCAGACCAGGACGTTCACCCTGCCGAACTCGGGCACCGACTACTTCACGCTGGTGGAGGCGACGAAGGGGATCCAGTTCCGGTTCGCTGCCTCGTTCGCCGGGGACGCGTACGGCAAGCCGTCGTCGGCCACCTCCGGCGCGCTCACCATCAAATAGATGGATCCGCCGTATCCTCTCTCAGCAGGTGGACTCGGTCCAATGAGGGGGAAAGCATGCGGATCACCGTGCTCGGCGCCGGTTCTTGGGGCACGACCGTCGCGTCGGTTCTCACCCGGCGGGATCACGAGTCGCTGATCTGGGCCCGCAACCCCGCCACCGCCGACGAGATCAACGCCAAGCACACCAACGAGCGGTATCTCGCCGGGTTCACCCTGCCGGGCCGGCTGCGCGCCACCGCCGACCTGGCCGAGGCCGCCGCCCACGCCGAGCTGCTGGTGGTCGGGGTGCCGACCGGCGCGTTCCGGGACACCCTGCAGAGCGTCCGGCCGGACCTGCACCCGTGGATCCCGGTGGTCAGCCTCAGCAAGGGCCTGGAACGCGACTCGCTGGCCCGGATGACCGAGGTGATCAAGGAGGTCCTGCCGGGTCATCCGGCAGCCGCGCTGACCGGCCCCAACCTGGCCAAGGAGATCATGGCCGGGATGGCCGCGGCCACCGTGATCGCCACCGAGGACCTGACCGTCGCCACCGAGATCCAGCGGGTGTTCCGGCGCGGGTTGCTGCGTGTCTACACCAACCACGACGTGATCGGCTGCGAGGTCGGCGGCGCGCTGAAGAACGTCGTCGCGATCGCCACCGGCATCGCGCAGGGCCTGGGCGTCGGCGACAACACCCGGGCCGGGGTGATCTCCCGTGGACTGGCCGAGCTGACCACCCTCGCCGTCGCGCTCGGCGGCGAACCGGGCACGCTCGCCGGCCTGGCCGGGATGGGCGACCTGGTGGCCACCTGCATCAGCCCGCACAGCCGCAACCGGCACGTCGGCGAGCAGCTCGGCCGCGGGCGCAGCCTCGATGACATCCTTGCCGAGATGGGCCAGGTCGCCGAAGGCGTCAAGACCGTGCACGCCGCGGTGGCGCTGGCCGACCGGCACGGGCTGGCGATGCCGATCACCCGGACCATCCACCGGGTGGTGACCGGCGAGATCACCGCCGCCCGGGCGTACGACGGCCTGCTGCGCACCCATCCGGCGGGTCACGAGTCCGACCCCGGCTGATCCGCCCCGCCGCGCTCCACCGAACGGCCTCCTCCTCGCGAAACCGTCGGTTCCCTCGGGGGACGGCTGCGGAATAATGGCTGCGTTGCCACTGGGGAGGGGTGTGCGATGGGCTACGACGTCATGCGCGACGCGTGGTACATGCGAGCCAGGAAAGCGATCGCCGAGTCGGTCGTGCTGCGGGCGGAGGCGCGGCAGCTGGTCGCCGAGGCCACCGCGATCGTTCAGGCGGCCGGCGCCGCCCAGCAGGGCAGACGGGCGCAGGGCCGGGCGACGGGCCGGATCTTTCGGGGCCATGGCTCTCAGTCCGGCACGCGGATCGATGTCGATCAGATCATCGAGCGTGGCACGTACGTCGATACGTTCGGCCCTTGTGGTCTTCGAGCTTCCTGAGGCGGGATAGGGGCGTACCTCCGAGCCAAGCGGAAAGGAGACACGCACATGGCCGCCACAGTGAGCCCATGGCCGCAGACCGGACAGGGCGCCAAGGAACACCCGGTCGTGACCCTGCAGCACCTGCTCCGCGCCCGCGGGCAGTCGGTCGTCGTGGACGGGATCTTCGGGCCGAGGACCGACACCGCGGTCCGCAACTTCCAGCGGGAGAAGAAGCTGGCCGTCGACGGCATCGTCGGGCCGCAGACCTGGCGTGCGCTGATCATCGAGGTGCGCCGGGGCGCGCAGGGTGACGCGGTCCGCGGGGTGCAGGAGGAGTTCCAGTTCCGCAACCTGTCCAACGACCCGTCGCTGGCCCCGGAGGTGGACGGGATCTTCGGGCCGGAGACCGAGGCCGCGGTCCGCGCCTTCCAGTCCGCGCTGCACGCCGACATCCCGTCGGTGACCGTCGACGGCATCGTCGGGCCGGTGACCTGGCAGGCGCTGGTCAGCGGCATGCTGTCGTTCTAGGACCGGAGCCGGCCGGCCGCCGGGAGCACCGGCGGCCGGCCGGTCACGTCAGGCCCGGGACCGGGGCAGGCAGCACTTCTTGTACTTGAGGCCGGAACCGCACCAGCAGGATCCGTTGCGCTCCGGCGGCCACGGCAGCGTGGTGGCGCCGGTGGACAGCGCCTTCGCGTACGCCGTCCGGTTCTCCGCGGACACCGGGTCGCCGCCGGGACCCGCCTGCGCGGTCAGGCCGGCGACCGTCGCGGGCAGCACCGCCAGGTCGGCCCGTCCGGACCCGGCGAGCCGGACCAGCTCGCGTTCCAGGCGGGCGCGGTGCTCGTCCCAGGTCGTCCCGTACGCCTCGGTCTGCTTGACCAGCCGGTCGAACTCGTCCCGCGGCCAGAACACCAGGTCGGTGGCCGCGGCCTGCTCCGGGGCGCCGGCGTTGGCGAGCCGGGTCTCCAGCCGCTCGGCGAGGTTGTCGTGCGTGTCGTGCTGCAGGCCCAGGGCGTGCCGCAGCCGGTGCCGCTGCTGCAGCAGGAAGAACAGCACACCGGCGTCGTCGACGTCGGCCGGCTCGGGGGCGCCGCGCTCGGCGATGACCTCCTGCACGGCCTCGGTCAGCCACTTCTCCGCGTCACGGGCCCGGCCGCCGACCACCAGGGCGGCGGTGACGTAGGCCGGGGCGTCCGGGTGCTGGGTGAGCAGCGGGCGCAGCGGCTCCACCAGCGGGTTCGCCTCGTCGGCACGGCCGGCGCGGAACAGCACCCGGGCCCGCAGCGCGCGGGCGGCGGCGGCCGGGCTGTCGTCGCGGTCACCGTAGGAGGCGACGGCGGCGTCGGCGTACCGCAGGGCGGCGTCCAGTTTCGACCGGGTCTCGGCGATCTCGGCGGCGAGGGTCAGCGCGAGCCCGGCGTCCTGCGGGTCGGCGAGACCCCCGCCCTGCGCGGCGGCGGCCAGGTCGGCGGCGAGTCCGAGCGGGTCGGCGGTGCCGAGGGCGGTCTGCCGGATCTCGTCGAGGTCGGCGCTGGTCAGATTTGCTTTCAAAGCCACGCCGACACGCTACCGGCACCCGTACGCCGCGCGCCGTTGATCTGGATCACTTCCGTCGATCCGGTGTTCAGGCCACCCTGCGCACGATGGCCAGCAGGGATTCCTCGACGTCCTCGATGGCCCGGTCCGGCTGGAACACCAGCCAGTCGACGGCCACCACGAGGCCCACCCCGAACAGCGCGGCCGACGCCACCCGCACGTCCAGATCCGGCGGGAGGTCGCCGGATTCGACGCCCTCCCGCACCGTCTCCGCGATCACCGCGATGGCCTGTTCCCGGAGCAGGACCAGGGTCTGCTGCCACTCCCGGTTGGTGCGCCACATCTCCGACAGCAGCAGCTGGGCGAAGGCCTGGTACCGCCGGATGTACTCCAGCTGGGCCCGGACCAGCGCGCGCAGCGCCTCGCGTGGCGGCAGCCCCTCGACCGCCGCCCGGAACCGGTCGGTGAGCAGGCCCACCCCGTGCCGCAGCAGCTCCTCGAACAGTTCCGCCTTCGACGAGAAGTTGTAGTAGACGGTGCCCTTCGCCACCTTGGCCCGCATCGCGATGTCGTCCACGGTGGTGGCCGAGAAACCCTGCTCGGCGATCAGCGCGACGGCGGCCTCGTACAGCCGCTGCCGGGTGTCCTCGCGCCGCCGGCTGCGCCCGTCCGTTCCCACGACCAGCACCCTAGAGGACCAGTTCGGGGTGCAGGTCGGCGGTGCGCATCCGGCGCTCGCGGGCGGCCACCAGCACGGTCGGCGTCAGCGCGGCGGCGCCGACGACGGCGAGGACCAGGGTGTCGTACGAGACGGTCGCGGCCGTGCCCCCGCCGACGGCGGAACGGATCGCCTGGAAGAAGTCCGGCGACGTCTGCACCGGGTAGGTCCCGCCGGGCGAGGTGAGCTGCGGCATCAGCAGCGCCAGCGCGATCACCCGCCCGGCCGGTCCGAGCGCCGCGCCGATCAGCTGCATGATCGTGGCGAAGACGGCGGCTGTCCCGGTCATCACCGCGACCGTGACGGCGGGATGCACCGGGGTGAGCCCGAGCACGAAGTGCACCACGGTCCAGAGCAGGCCGGCCTGGACGGCGCCCATCGCGACCCCGGGGAGCAGCCCGGTCAGGGCGACCCGCAGCGGCGGCGCGCCGGACATCAGGTGGCGGCGGTTCAGCGGCCGCAGCAGCATGTAGTTGATCATCGCACCGGCCCGGAGGGCCAGGGCCAGGAAGTACGGGGCGAAGCCGACGCCGTAGGTGCCGGCCGGATGGCGTACGTCCCGGTCCAGCGCGACCGGGTCGGCGAGCACGTCGGCCCGGTGCGCGGCGTCGTCGTACCCGGGGATCCCGGCGGCCCCCTCGGCCAGGCCGCCGTCCAGCTCCCGGGCGCCGCCGGCGAGCCGGAAGATGCCGCCGCGCAACGTGGTCGCGCCGGCCGCCGCCTCGGCGTTGCCGGCGCTGATCTTCTCGGCGCCGGCCGCCAGCCTGTCCATGCCGTCGGCGAGCTGATGTACCCGGGTCCGCGCGGTCGTCAGGTCGGCGGCGAGGTGGCCGACATCACGCGGTCCCCGAATTCGTCCGGCCCGCGTTGATCCGCGGAGCGGCGCGCTCCGTACCCCAGGACCACAGGTCGGTTATGAAAGGACGGTCACGTTCGTGGCACCGGGTTCGCGCGTCTCGTACATCGATGCCGGCGTCGGTGATGCGCCCTGGAACACCGAGGCACACGATCGGCCCGACATGTACCGGACCGACTGGTCGCCACAGCGGCGCCGCCGCAGACACCGCCGGCGGCGCGGACGGGCGATGTCCGTCCTGATGGCGGTGACCGCCGTCTCGGCCGGTGTCGGGGGAGTCGTCGCCGTCAGCGGCGCGGGACTGCCCGCCCCCAGCGTTGTCGAGGCGGCGTCCGACCAGCGCCCGGACGTCGTGACCACGGCCTCCCCGCTGCCCGCGGCGTCATCCGCGCCGGTCACGAAGTCCGCGCCGGCCACGAAGTCCGCCCCGGCGCCGAAGGTCTCCCGGCCGCCGAAGCCGGTGGCCGGCCTCGATCAGACGCAGATGAACAACGCCGCGACGATCGTCCGGCTCGCCCGGGAGCGGGACCTGCCGCGCCGGGCGATGCTGATCGCCGTGATGACCGCGTTCCAGGAGTCCAGCCTGCGCAACCTCGCCAACTCGTCGGTGCCGTCCTCCCTCGGCCTCAAGCACGAGGGAGTCGGCGAGGACTTCGACTCGGTCGGTCTCTTCCAGCAGCGCCCGAGCCAGGGCTGGGGCACGGTGAAGCAGCTGATGACCCCGCGGTACGCGGCGGACGCCTTCTACGACAGGTTGCTCAAGATCTCCGACTGGGAGTCGCTGAGCCTCGGCGACGCGGCGCAGGAGGTGCAGCGGTCCGCGACCCCGGACGCCTACGCCGGCCACGAGGACCGGGCGACCCGGATCGTCGACGCGCTGACCTGACGATCAGGCGGGATTGTGCACGGCGACGTGGAACCCGCGGTCGGCGAAGTTCCCGGCGCTGTCGTGCGTCGTCACGTCGATCGAGTCGGGGAACCCGTCCACCCCGGCGACGGTGGTCTGACCCGTCGGCATCAGGAACAGGTTGCCCGGGGTCCCGATCGTCGCCACGTAGACGCCGTCGCTCACGTCGCGATCGAAGGTCACGAAGTAGATGCCGGTGCCGAGCCGTTGCGCCGAGACGGCGCCGGAGCCCCGCACCAGGGTCCCGTTCGACTCGACGGCGGCGGTCAGCGTGCAGGCGCAGCCCGCGGACCGTTGCCCGGCCTCGCCGGCGGCGGCGCCGGGTGACGACGGCGTCTCCGGCGCCATCGTGCGGATCGCGTTCTCCTGGGACTCGGTCGACATTGATCCTCCTCGGCACGCCCCGGTTTCCCCGAATGTAGGGCGGTCGTGCCGCGGAGGGATTCATCCACGGTGGATGATGTCCGCGAAACCGGTGGCTGAATACGTTCCCAGGGCTGTGTCCGACGCGGAAGGGAACCGGAATGTCCGATCTGATCATCATCGGGTACGACGACCACGCCACCGCCAAACAGGCCTACGACAAGGTCATCGAGCTGCAGAAGGACCACATCGTCGAACTCAACGGGCTGGCCGTGGTCACCGTGGACGCCGAGGGGCACAGCCACGTCGACACGCCCGGCAAGCTCGTCTCCACCGGCGCCGCGGGCGGGGCGCTGTGGGGTGCGATCTTCGGGCTGCTGTTCCTGATCCCGGTCGCCGGGGCGGTCGTCGGCGGGGCGCTCGGCGCGCTTTTCGGCAAGCTCGGCAAGTCCGGGATCAACGACTCCTTCCGGGACCGGGTACGGGCGCTGCTGGCCCCCGGCAAGGCCGCCGTCGTGATCATGAGCCGGCAGCGGACCGAGGACAAGTTCGTCGACGCGCTGCGGCCGTTCGGCGGCGACGTCCTGCAGACCTCGCTCTCCCACGACGAGGAGAAGGAACTGGCCGAGGAACTCGGCGCCACCAACTGACCCGACCCGCGGAGGCGCACGTGACCACGACCGAGACACCGACGACCTCGCAGAAACTCACCCTCACCACCATGACGATGATGGTGGTCGGCGGCATGGTGGGCGCCGGGGTGTTCTCCCTGCCACGGCGGTTCGCCGAGGAGACCGGTGTCATCGGCGCGCTGATCGCGTGGGTGATCGCCGGGACCGGCATGCTGATGCTCGCGTTCGTCTTCCAGACCCTGGCGGTACGGCGGCCGGAGCTGGACGCGGGCGTGTACGCGTACGCCAAAGCCGGTTTCGGCGAGTACCTCGGGTTCTTCTCCGCCTTCGGGTACTGGGCCAGCGCCTGCGTCGGGAACGTGACCTACTGGGTGCTGATCATGTCGACGGTCGGGGCGGTGGTCCCGGCCCTCGGCGACGGCGACACCATCCTGGCCGTCGTGCTCTCCACGATCGGCGTGTGGGTCTTCTTCTACCTGGTGCAGCGCGGGGTCAAGGACGCGGCGGTGCTCAACCGGATCGTCACGATCGCGAAGGTCGTACCGATCCTCGTCTTCGTCCTGCTCGCCCTGTTCACCCTGGACACCGCGGTGTTCGCCGGCAACCTGCGCGGCGGCGTCGGCTACGGCTCGCTGTTCGAGCAGGTCAAGGGCACCATGCTGGTGACCGTGTTCGTGTTCCTCGGAGTCGAGGGGGCGAGCGTCTACTCCCGGCACGCGAAACGGCGCGAGGACGTCGGCCGGGCCACCATCCTCGGATTCCTGTCGGTCTTCGCGGTGTTCGCCTCGGTGACCATCGTGTCGTACGGGGTCCTGCCCGCTGCCGAGATCGCCCAGTTGCGCCAGCCGTCGATGGGCGGCGTCCTCGAGGCCGCGGTCGGCGGCTGGGGCACGGCCCTGGTCAGCGTCGGCCTGATCGTGTCGGTGCTGGGCGCGTACCTGGCGTGGACGCTGATGGCCGCCGAGGTGCTGTACGTGGCGGCCAAGGACGAGGACATGCCCCGCTTCCTGGGCCGCACCACCCGCGGCGACGTGCCGTTCAACGCCCTGCTGCTGACCTCGATCCTGATCCAGATCGTGCTGACCGTCACCTATTTCTCCGAGGACGCGTTCAACTTCGCCCTCGACCTGACCAGCGCGCTCAGCCTGATCCCGTTCCTGCTCGCCGCCGGGTACGCCCTCAAGATCGCGGTGACCGACCGGGCCCGGCCCCGGGAGCTGATCGTCGCCGCGCTGGCCGTCGTCTACACCCTGTTCCTGCTGGTGGCGGCCGGCCCGAAGTTCGTGCTGATCTCGTTCATCGTGTACGCCCCGGCCACCCTGCTGTTCGTCAAGGCCCGCCGGGAGCAGGGCCGCCGGCTGTTCAGCGGCCGCGAGCTCGTCATCCTCGCCGTCTCCGTCCTCGGCGCCGTCGCCGGCGTCGTCACTCTCGCGGCCGGCTGGATCACCATCTGAGCCTCCAGGAGGATCGTCATGTCCATCACCCACGGCGTGTACTCGGAAGTCGGCCGGCTGCGCAAGGTCCTGGTGTGCTCGCCCGGGCTGGCCCACCGGCGGCTCACCCCGTCCAACGCCGACGACCTGCTGTTCGACGATGTGATGTGGGTGGAGAACGCCCAGCGCGACCACCTCGACTTCGTCAACAAGCTGCGCAACCGTGGCGTCGAGGTGGTCGAGCTGCACGAGCTGCTCGCCGAGACGATGGCGCTGCCGGAGGCCAGGGCGTGGCTGCTGGACCGCAAGATCATCGCCAACGAGGTGGGGATCGGGCTGCTCACCGACACCCGCGCGTTCCTCGACGAGCTGAGACCGCGGGACCTCGCCGAGTTCCTGATCGGCGGGCTCGCCACCAGCGACCTGCCGAACGACTTCCGCTCCGGGTACGTGTCACTGGCCCGCGAGTCCACCGGCGTCCGCGAATACCTGATGCCGCCGCTGCCGAACACCCTCTACACCCGGGACACCACCTGCTGGCTGTACGGCGGGGTCACCCTCAACCCGCTCTACTGGCCGGCCCGCCACGACGAGACCCTGCTGATGAAGGCGATCTACCAGTTCCACCCGGACTTCACCGGCGACACCGTCTGGTGGGGCGACCCGGAACAGGACTGGGGGCTGTCCACCTTCGAGGGCGGCGACGTCATGCCGGTCGGCAACGGCGTCGTGCTGGTCGGCATGAGCGAGCGCACCTCCCGGCAGGCCGTCACCCAGGTCGCGGCGGCCCTGTTCGCCCGGGGCGCCGCCGAGAGGGTGATCGTCGCCGGGATGCCGAAACTGCGTGCCGCGATGCACCTCGACACCGTGTTCACCTTCGCCGACCGGGACGTCGTCACCCTCTACCCGACGATCATGAACGCGGTTCACACGTTCTCCCTGCTGCCCAGCGACCGGGACCCCGGCGTCGAGGTGGTCGACGAAGGGGACCGGCCGTTCGTCGAGGTGGTCGCGAACTCGCTCGGCCTCAAGGAGCTGCGGGTCATCGAGACGGGCGGGGACGTGTACGCCTCCGAACGCCAGCAGTGGGACAGCGGCAACAACGCCGTCGCCGTCGAACCCGGCGTGGTCTTCACCTACGACCGCAACACCACCACCAACACGCTGCTGCGCCGTGCCGACATCGAGGTGATCACCATCGTCGGCGCCGAACTGGGCCGCGGCCGGGGCGGTGGCCACTGCATGACCTGCCCGCTGGCCCGCGACGCCGTCGACTTCTGAGCCCGGTGACGTTCCGGTGACGTTCCCGTACGAGGCGCTGGTGCTGTTCCTGGCCCTGTTCGCCCTCTACAGCCCGGTCGCGGCGCTGTCGTCGTACCTGCCGATCGTCCGCCCCTACACCCACCGCCAGCAGCTGCGCCTGGCGTCCGGCCTGGCCGTCAACGTGCTGGTGTTCGTGCTGCTGGCGATCTGGGTCGGTGAGCCGCTGCTGGAACTGCTCGGGATCAGCACCGCCGCGCTGACGGCGACCGGCGGCATCGCGCTGATCCTCGCCTCGGTGCCGCTGATGCGCGGGACCGGGGGAGCGGTCCCCGCTGTCGATCCCGGGCCCGTCCCGGCCACCGGAGACCCGGCCGACCCCGCGGCCGAACCTGTTCCGGCCGCCGCGGCGTTGGCCGGCCCCGGGAAGGTGCTGTTCACGCCGCTCACGTTTCCGCTGACCGTCGGCGGCACGACGTTCGCCTTCGGGGTCGCCGCGGCCGCCGACGCCGGCAGCGTTACCGGGCGGTTGTGGCTCTCACTGGCCGCGCTCGCCTACGCCGTCGTCACCGGGGTCACGCTGTACCTGTCCGGCCACGTGGAGCGCCGCATCTCCGCGGCCGCCACCGCCATCCTCGACCGGATCGCCGGCATCCTGCTGACCTGCATCGCCGTGATGCTGCTCGCCAACGGCTTCACCGACCTGGTCCGCGACGCCCTCGCCCGGTGAGGCGGCCCCGCGCGCCCTGTGCGGGCCCGCCGTCGAGGGGTGAGCCGATGCACGTCCTCCGGTGACCCGGTAGAACCTCAGGCCGCGACCGCCGCTGCCGAAGACAGCGGAGTGAACTGGTATGTGCGGCGCCTCCTCGCGAACGGCCGCGCCGACGACACCGCCGTGGTCAGCGGCTTCACCGTCGGCCTGTTCTTCACGCTGTGCGGGCTGTACACGTTCGTGACGATCCTCTTCCCGACGCCGCCCGGGTTCCGGACCGGCTGGGTCTCGGTGATCGCGCTGACCGCCGTGGTGTTCGGGCTGTTCGCGATGGCGCTGCCCTGGAACGTCATCCCACGCCTGATCCGGCTGGCGATCGCGCCGTCGGCGATGGTGCTGATCGCGTTGCACAACATCGCCGCCGGCACCGACGGCTTCCGGTACGGCATGTTCTTCTTCATGGTCTTCCTGTGGCTCGGCCTGTGCGAGCCGCGCGGCATCAGCCTGGCGATGGGCCCGTTCCTGGTGGCCGCGTACCTGGTGCCGCTGGCCGCGGCCGGGGCGAGCGCCTCCGACCTGTCCTCGCTCAGCTACACGATGCCGCTGTACCTCACGGTCGGTGAGGTGCTCGCCTGGCGCACCGAACGGCTGCGCCGCCTGCAGAACCGCCTCCAGCAGCTGGCCGACCACGACCCGCTGACCGGACTGCCGAACCGTGCGGTGTTCACCGAGGCCCTGCGCCGGCACTGCGCGTCACCGGACCCGGTCGCCGTGCTCTTCCTCGACCTGGACGGCTTCAAACAGATCAACGACCGCCTCGGCCATGCGGCAGGCGATCAGGTGCTTGTCACGGTGGGCGAGGTGCTGCGCGGCCACACCCGTGCGGGGTACGCCGACCTGCCGTGCCGTCTCGCCGGCGACGAGTTCGTTCTCCTGCTGCCGGGCGCCGGCCCCGACGAGGCCCGGACCATCGCCGACCATCTCGTGCAGCGCCTGGCCGCCGAACGCGCCGCCGACGGCACCCCGATCCGCGGCAGCGTGGGCGTGGCCGCCGGCCGTGGGCTGGACGCCGCCACGCTGCTGGCCTCCGCCGACGAGTCGATGTACGCCGCCAAACACACCCGCCGCGCCGCCTGACCCCCACCCCCGGCTGGCTCTCACGGCTGTCTCAGGGCGGTCGAGACAGCCCTGAGACAGCCGTGAGAGCCAGCCGGGGGTGACGGCACCTGCGGGGTGGGCGTGCGAGGGCGCCTGCCGTGGGCGCCGCGAGTCAGGGTGCCCGTACCGGGAAGGGGTTATCGCAGTTCGGCGATGGGGGAGTCGTCGAGGGCCGCGAGCAGGGCGGCGGGGTCGTCGTAGACCGCGACGGCGCCGGCGTCGGTCAGCTCGGCGGCGGAGGTGCCGCCGCAGGACAGGCCGATGACCGGGATGCCGAGTTTGCCGGCGGCCTGGACGTCCCACACCGAGTCACCGACGTAGACGGCGGAACCGGGGTCGACGCCGGACTGGTCGAGGGCCGCCTCCAGGATGTCGGGGGCGGGTTTGCTCCGCGCGGCGTCGCTCGACGAGGTGGCGGCGGTGATCACGTCGTCGGCGCCGAGGACGCGGCGCAGCTGTTCCAGTTCGAGGGCGCGGGCCGACGAGGCGAGGACGACGGCGAGGCCGCGGCCGGCGACGGCACGGACCAGGCCGGGCGCGCCGGGCAGCGGGCGCAGCCGTTCCCACCAGGCGCCGTACAGCACGTCGTGGGCGGTGGTGGCGGCCTCGTCGTGGTCCCGGTCGCGGTCCGGGCCGAGCAGGTGGTCGAGCAGGTTGTCGGAGCCCATCCCGATGCCGCGGTGGATCTTCGCCATCGGAACGTCGGCGCCGAACTGGCGCAGCGCCTCCCACCAGGCGACGGTGTGCAGGTACGTCGAGTCGACCAGGGTGCCGTCGACGTCGAACAGAACGCCGGATGTCATGACGGTGGGTTACCCGCGATCAGCGCCGCGAACCGATTTTGCCAACGTTGTATAGTGCTCAGCTGTGCCGCCCCCGGGCCTCAAGGACGTCGCCGCACGAGCCGGCGTGTCGATCAAGACGGTGTCGAACGTGGTCAACGGCTACGTGCACGTCTCCGCGCGCACCCGGGCCCGGGTCCAGGAGGCGATCGACGCGCTCGGGTACGTGCCGAACGCGGCCGCCCGCCAGCTGCGCAGCAAACGGTCCGGGGTGATCGCGCTGGCCGTTCCGGAGCTGCAGTCGCCGTACTTCGCCGAGATCGCCGGGCTGATCGTTCAGGCGGCCGAGCGGCGCTCCTGGACGGTGCTGATCGACCAGACCGACGGGCACGCCGAACGTGAGCGCAACCTGGTGGCGGGCCTGCGCCGGCACGCCATCGACGGGCTGATCTTCAGTCCGCTCGCGCTGGCCGGGGAGGACCTGGCGCGCGGCGGCGACACCCCGATGGTGCTGCTGGGGGAGCGGGTGTGGCACGGCCCGGCGGACCATGTGGCGATCGACAACACCGCTGCCGCGGCCCAGGCCACCCGGCATCTGTACGGGCTGGGCCGCCGCAGCGTCGCCGCGATCGGCGCGCAGGATCAGCCGTCGGCGGTGACCGCCCACCAGCGGCTCGCCGGGTACCGGGCGGCCCTGGCGGAGGCCGGCCTGCCGTACGATCCGCGGCTCGTCGCCCGGGTGGACCGGTTCCACCGTGCGGACGGCGCCGCCGCGATGGCCGCCCTGCTGGACCGGCCGCGCCGCCCGGACGCGGTGTTCTGCTTCAACGACCTGCTCGCCCTGGGCGCGGTCCGGACCCTGCTGGCGCGGGGTGTGCGGGTGCCGCAGGACGTGGCGGTGGCCGGTTTCGACGACATCGAGGACGGCAGGTTCAGCACGCCGACGCTGACCACCGTCGCGCCGGACACCGCCCGGATCGCCCAGCTGGCCGTGGACCTGCTGGCCGAGCGCCTGGGTGACGGCCCGGCCGCCACCGGGCCGCCCCGGGAGCTGCGGGTCGATCATCGCCTGGTGGTCCGGGAGAGCACCGCGGGTATTTAAGGGCGTCTTTACAACCGGACTTCCAACGTTGTAAAACGAGAACATGGCTGTGGCGCGGCTCACTATCGACCCGTCCTTCGCCGTGGGCCCGGTGGACCGGCGCCTCTTCGGCTCCTTCGTCGAGCACATGGGCCGGTGTGTCTACACCGGCGTCTTCGAACCCGGGCATCCGCGGGCCGACCCCGACGGCCTGCGCACCGACGTCCTCGACCTGGTCCGTGAGCTGGGGGTCACCACGGTCCGCTACCCGGGCGGGAACTTCGTCTCGGCGTACCGCTGGGAGGACGGCGTCGGCCCGGCAGGCGACCGCCCCCGCCGCCTCGATCTGGCCTGGCGCAGCATCGAGAGCAACGCCTTCGGCCTCAACGAGTTCATGCGCTGGGCCGCGCTGGCCGGCGCGGAGCCGATGATGGCCGTCAACCTGGGCACCCGCGGGGCGGCCGAGGCCGCCGAACTGGTGGAGTACTGCAACCTCGACGCGGGGACCGCCGCCGCCGACCTGCGCCGCAAGCACGGTGTGACCCGGCCGCACGACATCCGGCTCTGGTGCCTGGGCAACGAGATGGACGGCCCGTGGCAGATCGGCAGCCGGACCGCCGAGGAGTACGGGCGGATCGCCGCCCGGGCCGGGCACGCCATGAAACGCGTCGACCCGCGCATCGAGCTGGTGGCCTGCGGCAGCTCCGGCGCCGGCATGCCGACGTTCGCGGCGTGGGAGGCGACCGTCCTGGAGCACGCCTACGACCAGGTCGACTACCTGTCCCTGCACACCTACTACGACCCGGAGCGGCACGACGGCGCCAGCTTCCGGGCCTCCGCGGTCCATCTGGACGCCGCCGTCGACGCCGTGCTCGCCACCGCCGACCACGTCCGCGCGAAACTGCGCCGCACCAAGCGGATCCGGCTCGCCCTCGACGAGTGGAACGTCTGGTACCAGTCGCGACTGGTCGAACCCGAGGACCGCGGCATCGAGGACACCCCGGCGCTGATCGAGGACGACTTCACCGTCACCGACGCGATGGTCGTCGGGAGCCTGCTGATCAGCATGCTGCGGCACGCCGACCGGCTGACCGTCGGCTGCCAGGCGCAGCTCGTCAACATCATCGCCCCGATCCGGACGCAGCCGGGCGGCCCGGCCTGGCGGCAGACCATCTTCCACCCGTTCGCGCACACCGCCCGGCTGGCCCGCGGCACCGTGCTGCGGCCGGCCCTGACCGGCCCGCTCATGACCACCGGGGAGTACGGCGAGGTCCCCGCCGTCGACGCGGTCGCCACCCACGACGGCGAGACCCTCACCGTCTTCGCCGTCAACCGCGGCACCGAGCCGGTCACCCTGCGCCTCGACCTGCGCGCGTTCGGCGGGCACACCCCCGGCGAGCACGTCGAGGTGGCCGGCGAGGCGCACCTGACCAACACCGCGGCCCACCCGGACCGGGTCACCCCGCGGGTCCACCGCAGCGCCACCGAGGTCCGGCTGCCGCCGGTGTCGTGGCACGCGATCGGCTTCACCACCGAGGAGGCATCGTGAACACACCGTTGAGCCGCCGTGGCCTGCTCGCCCTCGGGGCGGGCGCGGGCGGCGCCGTGCTGCTGGGCGCCTGCGGCGACAGTGGCCCGAACGAGAAGGTCACCGGCGCCGGCCGCAGCGCCGGGCCGGCCGCCACCGCCTACACCGGCCCGAACGTCGCGCTCGCTTTCTGGAACGGGTTCACCGGCGGCGACGGCGACTACATGAAGCGGCTCGTCGACCAGTTCAACACCGAGCACGCCAACATCAAGGTGACGATGAACGTCTACCAGTGGGTGGACTACTACCAGAAGGTGCCCGCCGCGGTCTCCAGCGGCAACGGCCCCGACCTGGGGATCATGCACGTGGACAGCGTCGCCACCAACGCCGCCCGCGGGGTGATCCTGCCGCTGGACGACCTGGCCGCGTCGCTGAACCTGACCGAGGGCGACTTCTCCCCGCCGGTCTGGCAGGCCGGCGTCTACAAGGATCAGCGGTTCGGCATCCCGCTCGACGTGCACCCGCTCGGCCTGTTCTGGAACAAGACCGTCCTGGAGCGGGCCGGGCTGGACCCGGAGAAGCCGCCGGCCACCGGTGACGACTACCTGGCCGCGCTGGACAAGCTCAAGTCCTCCGGGATCGAGGGCAGCTGGGCCACTCCGTTCCAGTTCACCGGGGCCCTGTGGTTCCAGTCGCTGCTGTGGCAGTTCGGCGGCGACCTGTTCGACACGGGCGCGCAGAAGGCCACGTTCGCCCAGGACCCGGGCGTGCAGGCGCTCACCTGGTACACCGACCTGGTCCGCAAGGGCTACAGCCCGCGCAACGTGGCCCAGGACGCCGACCTGGTGGCGCTGCGCAACGGCAAGAACGCGTTCAACTGGAACGGCATCTGGACCGTCAACACCCTCAGCCAGGACAAGAACCTGAAGTGGGGCGCCGCCCCGGTCCCGCAGATCGGCACGCAGAAGGCGGTGTGGGCCGGCTCGCATCAGTTCGTCCAGTTCAAACAGGGCGCCCGCAGCGACGACAAGCTGACCGCCGGGAAGGTGTTCATCAACTGGATCAGCCAGAAGTCCCTGGAGTGGGCCAAGGGCGGGCAGGTCCCGGCGCGCAAGGACGTGCGGGAGAGCGCCGAGTTCAAGGCCCTGCCGGAGCAGGCGGCGCTGGCCACCCAGATCGACTACGTGCACTATCCGCCGTCGGTGCCGGGCATCGGTGACGCGCTGAACACCGTGGTGACAGCGGTCAACGAGGCGGTGCTGCTGCGCAAGGAGCCGGCGAAGGCGCTGTCCGACGCGGCCGGCAAAGCCGATCAGATCCTGGAGCAGAACCGCAAGAAGTACGGCGGCTGACCGTCATGAGGCGTCACGCCGCTGCCACCCCGTACCTCTTCCTCTTGCCCTATGCCCTGATCTTCGGCATGTTCATGCTGGTCCCGGCGGTCTACGGGCTCTGGATCAGCCTGCACGACTGGGACTATCTGCTGCCCGGGAAGCCGTTCGTCGGCCTGGACAACTACCGGGCGCTGATCGATCCGGGGTCGGCGGTCTACGAGTTCTTCTGGCAGTCCATGTCGGCGACCGGGGTGTTCACCGTCGCCAGCGTGCCGCTGCTGCTGGTCGTGCCGCTGGCCGTCGCGCTGCTGCTCAACCGCCGGTTCCCGGGGCGGACCTTCTTCCGGGCCGTCTACTTCGCCCCGTACGTCCTGGGGGTCGCCGTGATCGGGGTGCTGTGGCGCTTCGTGCTCGATCCCAACCTCGGGGCGGTGAACGCCCTGCTCGGCACCACCACCCCGTGGACCACCGATCTGCCGTGGGCGTGGGTGTCGCTGGTCGGGGTCACGGTGTGGTGGACGCTCGGGTTCAACGCGGTGATCTACCTGGCCGGGCTGCAGGACATCCCGCGCGAGCTGTACGAGGCGGCCCGCATCGACGGCGGCGGCAGGTGGGCCGAGTTCCGGCACGTGACACTGCCGGGGTTGCGGCCGGTGCTGCTGTTCGTGGTGATCAACACGGTGCTGCAGGCGGCGAACATGTTCGGCCAGTCGTACCTGATCACCCAGGGCGCGCCGGGCGTGGAGACGCGGACGGCGATCATGTACATCGCGCAGACCGGCCTGCGGGACTTCAAGATGGGCAGCGCCGCCGCGATGAGCTATGTGCTCACCGTGGCGCTGCTGGCGATCAGCCTGATCATCTTCCGCCTGTTCCGCGGCAGGGAGGACTGACGTGCGCCGCGTGAAGGGCATCGCCTGGTACACCGTACTGCTGGGACTGAGTCTGATCTTCGTCGCGCCGCTGGTGTGGATGCTGCTGACCTCGGTGAAGACGCCGGGTGAGGCCACACAGGTGCCGCCGGCGCTGCTGCCGCGGGAGGTCACCACCGGCGCGTACGAGACCCTGTTCCAGGCCGGTTCGCAGACGCCGGTGCTGCGCTGGTTCGTCAACAGCATGCTCGCCGCCGGCGGTCAGGCCCTGCTCGTGCTGACCGTGGCGTCGACGGCCGCGTACCCCCTGGCCCGGATGCGTTTCCGCGGCCGCAACCTGTTCTTCGGCCTGATCGTCGCGACGCTGTTCGTGCCGATCTTCACGCTGATCATCCCGAACTTCCTGATCATCGACCGGCTCGGCTGGCTGGACACCCTGTGGGCGCTGATCGTGCCCGGCGCGGCCAGCGCGTTCGGCGTGTTCTTCCTGCGCCAGTTCTTCGAGAGCCTGCCGCGCGAGCTGGAGGAGGCGGCCGTCCTCGAGGGCGCGAACGCCTGGCAGGTGTTCACCCGGGTGATCCTGCCGCTGTCCAGACCGGCGCTGGCCACCCTCGGCCTGATCAGCTTCCTCACCAACTGGAACGACTTCATCTGGCCGATCTACGTGCTGTTCAGCCCGGAGAGCTTCACCCTGCCGCCGGGCCTCGGGATCCTGCAGGGCGCATACACGATCAACTATCCGGTGGTGATGGCCGGCGCCGCCGTCGCCAGCGTTCCCGCGCTGCTGCTGTTCGTGCTGGCCCAGCGCTACATCATCGAAGGCGTCTCCCGCTCCGGCCTGAAAGGCTGATCATGGTTCTGGCGGCACCTCTGACAGCACTGTTGACGGTGGTCACCCTTCTCGGCCCGGCTGCGCCGCGCTATGAGAACCCCGTGTCGTCCGGGTTCGCGGACACCTTCGCCGATCCGGTGGTCGTCGCCGGCGACGACCATGACTGGTACGCGTACGGCACCAGCGACCCGCTCCGGGAAGGCGAGCGCACCCCGCACCGGATCCCGACGGCGCACTCCACCGACCTCGTGCACTGGACCTACGTGGGGGACGCCTTCGCCCCGGATCAGCTGCCCGGATACGCCCGTCCGACCGCGGCGCTGTGGGCGCCGGACGTGCGCCGCGACGGCGATCGCTGGCTGATGTACGTGACCGTCACCGAGACCGAACCCGACGGCGCCTCCGCGATCGGCGTCGCCACGGCACCGGGCCCCACCGGCCCGTGGACCTTCGCCCCGGAACCGGTCGTGCCGCCGCGCGCCGCACCGGGTGGCGGCTGGTGGTGGACGTTCGACCCGGCCCGGGTCACCGCACCTGACGGCACCCGATGGCTGTACTACGGCAGTTATTTCGGTGGAATCTGGGTCAGCCGCCTCACCGCGGACGGCCTGCACGTCACCGGCGAGGCCACCCGGGTCGCGATCGACAACAAATTCGAGGGCGCTTACGTGGTACGCCGTGACGGCTGGTACCACCTGTTCGCCTCGTCCGCCAACTGCTGCGCCGGCCCCACCACCGGCTACTCGGTGTCGGTGGGCCGGTCCCGCAGCCCGCAGGGCCCGTTCCTGGACCGTGACGGCCAGTCGCTGAACGTGTCCCGGGCCGGCGGCACCCCGGTGATCGCCCCGAACGGCAACCGCTGGGTCGGCACCGGCCACAACGGCCTGATCACCGACCGGGCCGGCCAGGACTGGCTGGTGTACCACGCGATCGACCGGGCCGACCCGTACCTGGACGAGCCGTTCGGGATCAACGAGCGGCCGATGCTGCTCGACCGTCTCGACTGGATCGGCGGCTGGCCGGCGGTCAACGCCGGCGCGGGGGCGTCCGAGACACCGGTGACCGCACCCGGCCGGCGGTACGGCCCGGTCCGTCCCGCCCCGGTTCCGCACCCGGGACGTCCGCTGCCCGGGTACTCCGACGAGTTCCGCGGCGGGCTCTCCCCGGCCTGGGACTTCGTGCGGCCCGACCCGGCGGTCACCGTCTCCGGGGGACGGTTGCGGTGGCCGGTGCAGGGCGCCGACCTCACCGGTGACTCCGACGACGCCGGGGTGCTGCTGCGGGACGCGCCCGCCGGGAACTGGATCGCCGAGACGAAGCTGACCCTGGACCTCGGCGAGGACACGGTGCGCAACTATCAGCAGGCGGGGCTGATCGCGTACGTCGACGACGACCATTTCGCGCGGCTGTCGGCGGTGGCGATCTGGAACACCCGGCAGGTGGAGTTCGGCAAGGAGATGCCGTACGCCGGAGCGACGTCGTACGGCGGCACCATCGCCGGAACCCCCGGCCTGACCACGACCTGGCTGCGTCTGGCCCATCGCGTCGATCCGGGGAACGGCGAGCACGAGTACCGGGCCGGGGTGAGCCGCGACGGCCGTACCTGGACGTGGGGTGGCGTCTGGACCCTGCCCGCGGACACCCGCCCGCGGATCGGCCTGATCGCCCACGGCGGCGCCGCGCCCGCCGTCACCGCCACCTTCGACCACCTGCGGTTCAGCCGCTGGTGACACCGCCGGGCGCCCCTGTTGCCGCATGTCGCAATCCTGATTGACCCCGGCCCGGCGGGGTCACACCCTGGACGGTGTCCCCTCACAGCCATGGGGACAAGCCAGGTGAGGACGAGGCGATGAAGCCCACAGGCACCTTCACGATCCGGTTCGAGGATCTGTCCGTGGCGGAGGCCAACCGTGCGGCCACCGAGCTGCAGGACCTGATCCGGCGATCCGCCCGGGACTCCATCAGCGCCGAGGTGGCCAAGGACCGGGCCGACACCCAGGATTTCGGCGCGACGCTGGTGCTGGTGCTCGGCACCGAAGCGGTGATCATCCTGTCCAAGGCGATCTACAGCTACCTCTCCAAACGCGGCGACAAGGTGGTGATCGAGACTGCCGACGGGAGGGTGGTGGCCACCGGGTCCGGGGCCGCCAACATCGACGTCGCGCGGACCGCCGAGGCGTTGCGGAGCCACATCGGTGCCTGAGCCACGGGAATTCCTGGTGGTGATCCTGGGGGCGAGCCGGTTCCCAGGGCTTCCGCTCGAGGACAACCCGGCGTTCGAGAACTCGGCCCGGCTGCTCCAGCAGTACTTCGAGAAGGAGTGCAAGGGCCCCGGCCGGTACACCGTGGACTCGCTGTTCGACTCCGAGGCACCGGTCGCCGACCAGGCCGACCACCTGCGGGATCTGCTCAGCCGGCATCCCGAGGCGACCGACCTGATCGTCTACTACGTCGGGCACGGCGGCTTCCTGCGCAACCGCTCGCACGACTACTTCCTGGCGCTGCGCACCACCCGGCGCCCCGGTGAGGAGATGACCGGCCTGCGGCCGGAGACGCTGTCCGGCATCGTCGCGGACCACTTCGGCGACCGGCGCGCCTACATCATCCTGGACTGCTGCTTCGCCGGCGAGGCGGTCCGCGAGTTCCAGTCCGACGGCCTGGGCCGGCTCGCCGAGGGGCACCTGCTGCGCCACGGCATCGCGCTGCTCGTCGCGTCGTCCAAGGACGAGCCGGCGATCAGCCCGATCGGGCGCCCGCACACCATGTTCTGCGAATGCCTGATGCACGTGCTCACCTCCGGCATCTCCGGCCGGGGCCGGTACCTCAGCCTCGAGGAGGTGGCCGAACGGCTCCGGCACGTCCTCGTCGACAAGTTCCGTGACCTGGCGGTCCTCCCGGAGATCCACTCACCACGGCAGCCGCTGGGCAGCGTCGCCACGGAGCTGCTGTTCGCCAATCCGGCGTACGCGACGCCCCGGCTCCCCGAGATCATCGGCGCCCTGCTGGCCAGCGAGTCGGCGCAGGCCCGCAAGATAGCCGCGGAACAGCTGGCGAAGCTGCTCGACGACCGGGACGCCGACCTGGTGGCCCTGGCCTGCCACCAGCTCCAGCAACTGGCCGCCGGCGACGACAGCAGGATGGTGGCCCGTGCCGCGATGACCGCGCTGGAAGGGCACGCCCAGGGCGACGCCACCGTCGCCGTCGTCGCGCCGCGGTCCCCGGCGCCCGCTCCGCAGTCCCCGCCCGGACAGCTCCGGGTCTCGATCACACCGTCGCCGTCGAAGATCCCGCCGCACGGCACGGTCGCCTGGACCTGCGCCGTCACCAACCCGGCCGGCACCCGGATCCGCGAGGTCACGCTGACCGACGGGGAGGGGCACGTGCTCGCCGAGCCGTTCGACTTGGCGCCGGGCGCCGAGCACCGGATCGGCTTCCAGCGCACGTATGGCACGCGCGGCCGTCGGCTGACGGTCCATGCCCGGGGGTGCGACGAGCGTGGCGAGATCATCGACGCGGAGGCCACCAGGCGGATCAAGGTGGTCCAGCCGCCGGCGAAACCGGCCGAGGCGCCGACCATGCCGGCGGTGCCCGCGCGGCTGCATCCCCTCTCTCCTCAGCGGATCAAGATGATCGTGAATCCACGTCAGCCGGTCGACCTGACCCGGTTCCGTACGGCGCTGCGACGGGTGAAGGTCACCGCCGAGATCGCCGACGTCGAGCTGAACACCATCATCCGGCTCGTCGAGGAGGGCGAATGGCACTACCGGGTGCTGGCCGAGGATCTGGCCCGCCCGCCGGACTGGCAGAAGCGGGCCGAGGCCTGGCTGAGAGAGGCCGCCGTCGCGCTGCAGGACGAGGACGTGGTCATGCTCAAGCTGACCCCGCCGTCGGCGTGGGAGGTCCTGGACCACGTCTGGCGGCTGGTCCGGCATCTCGAGCTCGCCACCGGCGTGCCCGTTCCCCTGGACGAATTCGACTGAGCCGACCACCACCACACCGAGGAGGTTCCGACCATGCCGTACGAGACGATGGCGACCAAGAAGACACCCGCGCTCATCGTCTACCTGCTGGACATGAGTTCGTCCATGGGCGACCGGCTGCAGGGTCGACGCAAGATCGATCTGGTCACCGACGCGCTGATGACGGTGGTCCGCGAGATGGTCCGCCGCTCGACCAAGGGCGCCACGCCGTCACCGCGCTACCGGGTGGCGATCTACGCCTACAACAACGAGGTACGGGATCTGCTGGGCGGCCCGCGGCCGATCACCGAGCTGCTGGAGATCGGGGTCCCGCAGATGAAACCGAGCGGTCAGACGGACACCGCCGCCGCGTTCGAGCAGGCCGAGCAGTTGCTCATCCGGGAGCGCGCGAATCTGCGGAACTGCCCGGCGCCGCTGGTCTGCCACCTCACCGACGGCCAGTACAACACCGCGGACCCGGCGCCGGTGGCCCGGCGCATCCAGGAGATGACCTTCCCGGACGGCGCGGTGCTGGTGGAGAACATCTTCTTCGACGCGAGCGCCCTCGACCCGCCGGTCGCCGACCCGCGCCGCTGGACCGGGGTCACCTCCACCGCGCAGCTCGCCAGCCACACCGCCAAGATGCTGTTCGACATGTCCTCCCCGGTCCCGGCCAGCTATCTGCGGCTGTTCACCGACCGCGGCTACGCGGTGGATCCCGCCGCCCGGATGCTGTTCCCCGGGGACACCCCGGAGATGATCGAGGCCGCCTTCATGATGTCCGGCATGACGCCGGTCGCCTAGCGGACGCCCGCCGATGAGGTCACGCGACGATCCCCAGCTCGCCCGCATCGCGCCGGACGCGCGCCGCCGGCAGTCCCTGTCCCGGGTCTCCGCCGGGCCGCACGTCGTCCGGTTCCTGCTGGACCGGTCCGCCGACAGCGCCGGGCACGCCGAACCCAGCCAGGACTACCTGGTCATCCAGGGCGCGCCGACCGGTCTCAGCTTCGCGGTGACCGACGGTGTCGGCTCCTCGTTCCGTGGGGAGCTCGCCGCGCAACTGCTGGCCTCGTACCTGGCCGAGTCGCTGACCAGGCTGTCCGCCGTGCCGGACGAACGCCGGCTGGAGGCCCGGCTGGCGGCCGGGTTGCACGACCTGTCCGAGGCGGTCCGCCAGGACGTCCGGCGCTATCCGATCCCGGACGACGTGCCCGGCATCCTGCAGTCGGTGCTGGCCGAGCAGCGGGAGTACGGCAGCGAGGCGATGTTCGTGTGCGGGCGGATGGACACCGGCCCGGAACGGTCGGCCCGGGTGGGACTGGCCTGGCTCGGCGACTGCCACCTGCGCGTCTTCACCGAGAGCGGCGAGCTGCGGCTGTCCGGCAGCACCACCGAACGCTGGTCGACCGACCGGGGCGTCCGCGGCGAGCTGCACGTCTGGGTCGGGCAGGTCCAGCGGGTACGGCGGATCATCGCCTGCACCGACGGCCTGCTCCCGGAGCTCGCCGCCGTGGTGCGGCTGCCGGACGACGAACTGGACGTCCGGCTCGCCGCGCTGGCCGGGCGGGCCGACAGCGACGACATCGCGCTCGTCGACATCGCGGTACGCGCCGACGCGGTCCCGCCGGTGCGGGGCGAGCCGCGGGCCGTGCCGACCGGGGTGGCCAAGGCCGGCCAGCCGCCGGCCCGCCCGGTCTCGGCGCCGCCGGCTCCGGCGGCGCACGACGGCGAGCCGGCGGGTGCCGCACCGGGCCCGCCGGAGTGGCTGCCGTACCGGGAGGGTGGCCCGCTGCGCTGGGATCCGGTGCCCGGCGCCGGTGAGTACACCGTCGAGGTCGACGAGGACCGGGACTTCGCCGACCCGATCGCCTACCGGGTCACCCGGACCACGTTCACGGCGCCGGCGATGGGCTCCCGGCCGTGGGCGCGGGTGCGGTGCCGGGTGGACGGCCACGACGGGGAGTGGAGCGAGGTGCTCCAGCTGGGCCGGGCGGCGCCGCCCCCTCCGGTGCGAAGGAGCCCGATCGTCCGGTGGACCGGGGTCGAGAAACGGCCCGGGCAGGTCTACCTCGAATGGGAGGGCGGGCCGGGCGGGGACGCGTACGTCCTGCGGGTCGAGGATCTGCGGAGCAGGGAGCCGGTGCGCCAGTTCCGGGTCCTGGGGCGCCGCACCACGTTACGGCTGGCGCCCGCCCACTATCTGATCTCCATCCGCGCCGACGAACGCCGGAACGCGGATGACTGGAGTGAGCGCATCGACGTGCGGATCCCCTGACACGGATGCGCCGCGAGCACGTATGGGGGCACCATGAACACGTTCCGGGAGTTCAACGGGGACAGCATGCTGAAGCAGCAGTTCAAGCTGCCCGGCGGCCGGCTCCAGCTGGTCGCCACCGAGGGGGGCAAGCTCGGCACCATGGCGTACGCCCTGATCGGCGGCAAGGCCAAGGTCTACAAGGCCACCTACAACAACCGGACCGTCGCGATGAAGGTGTTCAACGAGAGGTTCGCCCTGTTCGAGAACATCATCCAGGCGACCGCCCTGATGCAGTGGAAGGACGTGCCCGGCCTGCGGGTGCTGGAACGCGAGGTGATCGACCCGCGGACGGCGGCCGGCATGGGCCACACCGGTCTGGCCTTCTCCGTGGTGATGCCCTGGATCGACGGTCAGGCCTGGGCCGAGGTGATCGACCGGACACAACCGCTCGACGCCGCGACCTGCCTGACCCTGGCCCGGCGGACCGCGGAGGTGCTGGCCGGGCTGGAGAGGCTCCAGCTGGTGCACGCGGACATCTCCAGCAGCAACGTGATCATCCAGGGCCGGGTCACCGACCCGCGGATCGAGCTCATCGACGTCGAGGACATGTACCACCCGACGCTCGCCGTGGACATGCCCTACCCACCGGACGGCACCGCGGGGTACGGCCATCCGCACAACAGGGGCAAGGGCTGCCGGAACCCGTACGGCGACCGTTTCGCCGGGGCGATCCTGCTCACCGAGATGCTGGCCTGGTCCGATCCGAAGGTCCGGGCGGCGGTCGAGGACTACAGCGTCTTCGCCGTCGGCGAGCTCGGGCGGCAGGGCCCCAAGTACGACCTGGTGCGCCGTGCCGTCGGCAGGTACTCGGCCCGGCTGGAGCAGATGTTCGCCCGGGCCTGGCGCAGCCCGAGCCTGCAGGCGTGCCCGACCCTCCGGGAATGGCGCGACGCGGTGGCCGCGGTCTCCACGGCGCAGGCCGTCACCAGCCCGGTCGGGGTGACGACGTTCCTGCCGCCACCGGCCGGCCCGGCCCGGTACCGGCAGAAGCTCCCGCATCTGCAGACGAGCCTGTTGGACACGTCGCTCTGCCCGGAGTGCGGCCGCCTGATCGCGTTCCGCTCGCCGCTCAGCCACGCCGCCACCTGTTCCCACCACCCGTCGCAGACCCCGGCCAAGCGGCTCCTCGCGCAGTACGTGGAGTCGCAGTGGGCCAAGCCGTCCCCGCAGGTGGTCCCGCCGGAGGAGGTGTGGGGTTTCCTGCGCGGCTATCAGGCCCCGGAGGCCGGCACGGGCACGCCGCGGCCGCTGCCCCGCTACGACGACGTGTCGTTCACCCCGATCGTCGCCGGCCGGCCGGCGACGCGGCGCTGCCCGGAGTGCTCCCGGTCGGTGGTCACCGACGGCGGGAAGGAGCGGGGACACGCGTGGACGTGCCGGAACGGGCCGCTCTCCTGGCTGTGGAAACCGTGATCACTGAAACGGTTAACTTGGGATGTGGGTAATGTCTCTGTAGTCGGTTAGGGGACACCATCGATCAGTGAACGTTACTAGCTTAACCGCGTAAGTAATCGACTACGCGGGAGCAGGCATGGCTGTCGAAGGCAGTTCGCTGTCCTGGTATCAGGAGCGGCTCTGGGTCCACCACCGGCGCAGCCCGGAGGACACCGGCTACAACCTGCCCCTCCTGCTGCGGGTCCGCGGCGACCTCGACGTCGCGGCCCTGGAGCGCAGTGTCAGCGCCGTCGTCGCCCGGCACGAGATCCTGCGCACCTCGTACGGCGAGACGGTGGACGGGGAACCGCGGCAGTTCGTCGCGCCGCCGCAGCCCGTACGCCTGCCGGTCCAGGACGTCGACCGGGACGGGCTGCTCGCGCACCTGGACGAGTTCCTCGACCACCGCTTCGACCTGACCCGGGGGCCGGTCCTCGTCGGGCGGCTGCTGCGCCTGCCCGGCGGCGAGCACCTGCTGCTGCTCAACGTGCACCACATCGCCGCGGACGCGTGGTCGCTCAAGGCGATCCTGCTGACCGAGCTGCAGAGCGGTTACGCCGCGGCCGCGCGGGGCGAGCAGTCCGTGCCGCCACCGCTGACCGTCCAGTACGCCGACTTCGCACGCCGGCAGCGAACCACCGACATGTCCGCCGACCTCGAGTTCTGGGAACAGACCCTGGACGGTTACGAGGACAGCCTGGAACTGCCGGCGACGTACCCGCGGCAGCCGGGGTCCGGCTCTCGCAGCGGTAGCTTCGTGCACCGCTACCCGCCCGGGTTCGCGCGGAACCTGGAACGGTTCGCCCGCGAGCACGACAGCACGGTGTTCATGTGCCTGCTCGCGGCGCTGGGCGTGACGGCCGCCCGTTACGCCGACAAGGACGATCTCTGCATCGGCACCACCACGTCGGACCGGCCGGACGTCGCGTTCGAGCCGCTGATCGGGTTCTTCGTCAACATTCTGCCGCTGCGGATGCGCATCGACGAGCAGCGCAGCGTCGCCGACCTGCTCAAGAGCGTGCGCGCCGGGGTGCTGGAGGCGTTCGAGCACCCGGCGCCGTTCGAGCGGATCCTGCAGACGGCAGGGGTGGCCCGCCGGGACAGCGGGAACCCCCTCGTCCCGATCGTGATGAGGCAACAGAACTTCCCGCGTACGTCGCTCGGCGGCGCCCTGCCCGGCGGGGTGACCTTCGAGCCGTTCCCGGGGCCGGGCGAGACCGACCAGGAGGTCCTCGCCCTGCTCGACCGGGAGCACGCCGCCGCCCGCTGCGAGATCGAACTGTCGTACTCCGACGGTGTGGACGGACTCGAGGCCGAGGTGGTGTACGCCGCCGACCTCTACGATCGGGCCGCCGTCGAGCGCCTGCTCGCCCACCACCAGCACGTGCTCGAAGGCATGTTCGCCGATGCCGGCCGCCCGGTGCTCGACATCCCGCTGCTGCGGGACTCCGATGTGGCGGCCCTGCTGCGGCGCGGCGAGGGCGCGGTCACCGAGGTCCCGGCCCGGTCCTTCACCGACCGCTTCGCCGAGCGGGTGGCGCACGCCCCGGAGGCGGTGGCCTGCTGGGACTCCCAGGGCTTCTGGACCTACCGCGACCTCGACCGGCGGGCCCGGCGGGTGGCGCACGCGCTCGCGGCCCGGGGCGCCGGGCCGGGGGATCTCGTCGCGGTGTGCCTGCCCCGTGGCGGCGAGCTCCTGGCGACGCTGCTCGGCGTCTGGCAGGCGGGGGCGGCGTACGTGCCGATCGACCCGGCCTACCCCGCCGCCTACGCCCGGCAGATCCTCGACGACGCGCGCCCGAGCATCGTCGTCAGCGACACCGAGCCACTCGGCGAGGCCGGCGACGGCGAGGCGGAACCCCTGCCCGTACGCCCCGATGCGCTCGCCTACGTCATGTACACGTCCGGCTCCACCGGCAGGCCCAAGGGCGTCCGCATCCCGCACCGCCAGCTCGGCAACTGGCTCACGTCGCTGGAGGCGAACCTGCCGTTCCAGGACGGCGAGGTCGTCGCGCAGAAGACCACGTCCGTCTTCGCGGTCGGCATCAAGGAGCTGTTCGCGGGCCTGCTCAACGGCTGCCCGCAGGTGATCGTCGACGACGCCACCGTCCGGGACGTGGCCGCCTTCACCGCCGCGCTGGCCGAGCACCGCGTCAGCCGCCTCAACATCCTCCCGTCGCACCTGGCCGGTGTCATGGAGCACCTGAAGGCCACCGGCCGGGGTCTGCCCGCGCTGCGGGTGTGCGTCACCGCCGGTGAGCCGCTGCCCGGCGACGTGGTCCTCGCGTTCCGCCGGTCGTTCCCGGAGGCGCGGCTGTTCAACAACTACGGCTGCACCGAGATCAACGACATCACCTACTTCGACACGGCGGGCTTCGACGGGCGGTCCGGCTTCGTGCCGATCGGCGCCCCGATCGCGAACACCCGGGTGTACGTGCTCGACCGGCACGGCAGGCTGGTGCCCGACGGTGTCGCCGGGGAGCTGCACGTCGCCTCGGCGGGCCTGCCCGACGGCTACCACGGCCGCGACGACCTGACCGCCGAACGGTTCCTGCCGAACCCGTTCGGGACGACGCCGAGCAGCCGCCTCTACAACACCGGGGACGTGGTCCGGCGCCTGCCCGACGGCGCCCTCGACTACATCGGCCGCCACGACTTCCAGGTCAAGGTGCGGGGCTTCCGCGTCGACGTGCGGCAGGTCGAGCAGGTGATGGGCGACATCGAGGGCATCGGCGCCCGTGCGGTCGTGGGCCACGGGGACCGGCTGACCGCCTTCCACACCGGCCGGCCGGTGACCGACCCGCGCGCGTTCCTGCGGGAGCGGCTGCCGGCGTACATGGTCCCCGACACGTTCGTGCGGCTCGACGCGATGCCGCAGCTGCCGAACGGCAAACTGGACCGGCGCGCGCTGATCGCGTCCTCGGGCGAACTGCAGCAGAGCGACGCGTACGAGCCCCCGGCCACCGCCACCGAACGCGCCCTCGCCGGCATCTGGGGCGTGGTCGTCAACGTGCCCGCCGCGCGGATCGGCCGCCGCGCGCACTTCTTCGAGATCGGCGGGCACTCCCTCGCCGCCATGCGGGTGCTGGCCCGGATCAAGGACACGTTCCGGGTCGAGGTCGCCCTGTCGCAGCTGTTCACGGCGCCCCGCCTGGCCGACCTCGCCGCGATCATCGACCGGGACACCGAGACCGAACGTTCTCCCGCGGCGCGGCGGCCGAAGCCGCCGGCCGGCGCCGGGCTCCTGCACGACAAGGTCGTGCTGGTCACCGGCGGCAGCCGGGGCATCGGCCTGGCCACCGCGCTGCTGCTCGCCGAGCAGGGCGCCACCGTCGCCATCAACTACCGGGACAGCGAGGCGCAGGCCCGCAGCGCCCAGGAGATGATCACGAACGCGGGCGGCACCGCCGAGATCTTCGGCGCGGACGTGACCGACCCCGGCGAGGTCGCCGCGATGGTGGCCGCCGTCCACGACCGGTTCGAGCGCGTCGACGTGCTGGTGGCGAACGCGCACATGCACTTCCGGCACCGGCCCTTCCTCGAATACGACTGGGCCGACCTCGACCGGAAGGTCAGCGACGAGCTGAAAGCCGTCTTCCACCCGTGCCAGGCGGTCGCCCCGGAGATGATCCGGCGGCGCAGCGGCAGCATCATCGCGGTCTCCAGCACGCTGTCCAAACGCAGCAACGAGGGGTTCCTCGCGCAGAGCACCGCCAAGGCCGCCGTCGACGCGTTCGTGCGGACGCTCGCCACCGAACTAGGGCAGCACGGCGTACGCGCGAACACCGTCGCCCCCGGGCTCACCCTCACCGATGCCGCGATGCCGATGGCCGGTCACGTCAAGGAGTCGATCGCCTCCCGCAGCCCCATGCGCCGCAACGGGCTGCCCGAGGACATGGCCGGCGCGGTGATCTTCCTGGCCAGCGACCTGTCCCGCTTCATGACCGGCACCTACCTGCCGGTCGACGGCGGCTTCACCACCCTGTAGGGATCTTCCACATGCGTCCCACGCTCCTGGTCATCGACAACTACGACTCGTTCACCTTCAACCTGGTCCAGATGTTCCGGAACTACGACCTGGACATCTCCGTGGTCCGCGCCGACGCTCTCACCGTCGAGGACGTCGCCCGCGACCGGCCGGACTACGTGCTGGTGAGCCCCGGCCCGAAGAGCCCGCGCGAGGCCGGGATCTCCACCGAGCTGATCCGCCGCCTGCACGGCGCCGTCCCGATCCTCGGCGTGTGCCTCGGCATGCAGTGCATCAACGAGGCCTTCGGCGGGCGTACGGTCCACGCGCCCCAGCCGATGCACGGCAAGACGAGCCCCGTGCACCACGACGGCACCGGCCTGTTCGCGGGCGTGCCCGAGCCGGTCACGGTGGCCCGCTACCATTCCCTGGCCACCACCGGCATCAGCGCCGAACTCCGGGTCAACGCCCGGTCCGCCGACGGCGTGCCGATGGGTGTCCAGCACGTCCGGCACCCGCTGTCCGGCGTTCAGTTCCACCCGGAGAGCTTCCTCACCGACCACGGCTTCACCATGATCGAGAACTTCCTCAGCACCGGCCCGCTGAAAGGAGCCGAGAGATGCGCAGCGTGACCGGGGTGCACACCGAGCCGATCGAGCTGACCGAGCCGTTCGCCGACGTCGTACGCCGCTTCGCCCACCTGCCCGGCACCGTCGCCCTGCTCAGCGGCGGCACCCTCGACTGCGCCCGTTACCACATCCTCGGCGTCCACCCGTGGCTCACGCTGACCGACAGTGACGACGACCCGTTTCCGGCACTGCGGCAGGTCCTCCGGGACGGTGCGTTGCCGCCGGTGCCGTCGCTCCCGCTGGCCGGAGGGCTGCTCGGCTATCTCGCGTACGACCTCAAGGATCGTCTGGAAGAACTGCCGGCCACCAGCGCCGACGACCTCGGGCTGCCGCTGATGTACCTCGTCGCGCCGACCGTCCTGCTGATCCACGACCGGGTCTCCGCGGAGACGACCCTCCTGGTGATGCGGGTGGCGGGCGACGGCACGCCGGTGAGCCGGCACGTGGCCCGCTTCAAGGAGGCCCTCGCCGCCCCGCCGGCGCCCCGCGCGCAGGAGCCGGCGGCGACCGGGGAGTGCGTGTCCGGGTTCTCCCGTGACGAATACCTGGCGGCGGTCGAGACGATCCGCAAGTACATCGTCGAGGGCGACGTCTACCAGGTGAACATGTCGCAGCGCTTCCAGGCGCCGTTCGCGGGCGACCCGTACGACTGCTTCGCCGCCATGTTCGGCGAGAACCCGGCGCCGTTCTTCGCCTACGTCAACGCCGGGGACCACCAGATCGTCTCGACCTCCCCGGAGCGGTTCCTCGCACTCCGCGCCGGCGCCGTCGAGACCCGCCCGATCAAGGGCACCCGGCCCCGCGGCGCGACCCCGGCCGAGGACGAGGCCCTGCGCGCCGAGCTGCGCGACAGCACCAAGGAGGACGCCGAGCTGTCGATGATCGTCGACCTGCTCCGCAACGACCTCGGCAAGGTCTGCCGTCCCGGCTCGGTGCGCGTGCGCGAGCACAAGCGCCTGGAGACGTACCGCAACGTCCACCACCTCGTCTCGACGGTGACCGGGGAACTCGGCCCGGGCCTGGACGCCGTCGACCTGCTCCGGGCCACCTTCCCCGGCGGCTCGATCACCGGCTGCCCGAAGATCCGGGCCATGGAGATCATCGACGAGCTGGAGCCGGTCCGCCGGCACGTCTACACCGGCAGCATCGGCTACCTCGGATTCGACGGCACGATGGACCTCTCCATCGCGATCCGGACGGCGACGTTCACCGCCGGAACGGCAGTGTTCTCGGTCGGAGGCGGCATCGTGTACGACTCCGACGCCGCCGCCGAGTACGACGAGACCCTGCACAAGGGGCAGACCCTGCGGAACCGCCTGATCAGCGGGCCAGAGCGTGCCGCACCAGCCGCATCCGGTCGCGCGGGCCGGTGAGGCCGCCGGGCAGGAAGTAGACGGCCAGGATGAACAGCGAGCCGAGCACGAACAGCGGCTCGCTGAACGGTCCCGGCAGCCCGCCGCCGACCCGGGCCAGCCGCTGGTCCAGGTAGGCGTACAGGATCCCGCCGAGCACCGCGCCCCATCTGCTGCCGGCGCCGCCGAGCACCGCCATCACGATCAGCGACAGGGTCAGCTCCGACGACGCGACGTGCGGCGACACCCCGCCCACCACCAGGGCGTACGTGACGCCGCCGAGCGCGGCCAGGGCCCCGGCGGTGACGAAAGCGACGAGCTTGAGCCGGTACGGCGACAGCCCCAGCACCGCGATCCGCCGCTCGTCGTCGCGCAACCCGATCAGGGTGCGGCCGAGCGGCGCCCGGTCGATGGTGTGCACCACCAGCACCACCACCGTCAGGAACGCGAGGGCCAGCCAGTACAGGTTGACCGTGTTCAGGACGCCGACCAGGGCGTCCGGCAGCCCGGCGGTCCGCATCGGCAGGCCTTCCTCGCCGCCGGTCAGGCCGCCGGGGTCGCGGTTCACCACGATGTGGCCGACCTGCGCGAACGCCAGGGTGACCATGGAGAAGGCGATTCCTGACGTACGCAGCGCGACCGCCCCGAGCAACGCCGCCAGTCCCGCCGCCGCGGCGACGGTGGCCAGTGCGGCGCTCCACAGCGGCCATCCGTAGTGGCTGACCAGGATGTCGACGCCGTACGCGCCGGCCGCGATGTAGAGCGCGTGCCCGAACGACAGCAGCCCGGCCCGCCCGAACAGCAGGTCGTACCCGAGCGCCAGCCCACCGAACACCAGGCACACGGCGAGCAGTTGCAGGGTGCCGGGGGAGTTCAGCGCCCCGTCGAACACCCCCGGGATCGACAGTGTCGTGCAGGGCAGCGCCACGGCGACGAGCAGGAGGGACAGCGGTCCGATGAGACGCCTCATGCGGTCACCACCTTTCCGGCGATGCCGGCCGGGCGCAGCAGCAGGACGACGGCGAGCAGCGCGACCACGCCGACGTCGCCGGCACCTGCCGCGCCGTAATAGTTTCCGAACTGCTGGAGCAGGCCGGCCGCGACGGCGGCGACCGCGGAGCCGGCGACCGAGCCGAGGCCGCCGATCACCACGACGATGAACGCGAAGATCAGCAGGGAGGCGCCCCGGCCGGGGGAGATCGCGCTGAAGTACATGCCGCCGAGGATCCCGGCCAGCCCGGCGAGCGCCCCGCCGATCGCGAAGACCAGGGTGAACGCGTTGCGGACGTCGATGCCGAGGGCGCTGACCATGGCCCGGTTCTCCACGCCGGCCCGGATGATCAGGCCGTACCGGGTCCAGCGCAGGAACGCCAGCAGCGCCAGGAGCACCAGCACGGCCGCGCCGATCAGCAGGAACCTGTCGTCGGGCACCCGCGCGCCGAGCACCCCGGTCACCTCGGCCGCCCACGCCGGGCGGGGGAACACCCGGGCGTCGGCGCCCCACACCGACTGCAGCAACGCCACCCCGGCCAGCGACAGTCCGACGGTCACGAGGACCTGCTCGGTGTGCCGGGTGTAGAGCGGGCGGATCAGCGCGACCTCGACCAGCGCGCCGGTGGCGGCCGCGGCGGCGACCCCGAACAGCACCGCCACGGGCAGGCCCCAGCGCGGGGCGGCCCACCAGGTGGCGTAGGCGCCGACGGACAGGAACAGGCCGTGCGCGAAGTTCAGCACCCCGGCCAGCCCGAACACCAGGGACAGTCCGGAGGCGATCAGGAAGTAGAGGGCCGCCAGGCCGAGCCCGGTGAGGGTCAGCAGGACCACGGTGGACACGTCAACGCCTCCCGGCGGTGGATCCGACACCGAGCAGCGAGGTCGTCGCGGCGGCGTCACCGAGCAGTTCAGCGGCGCGGCCCTGCCAGGCGACGCGACCGGATTCGATCACCATGGCGTCCGCGGCGAGCTTGCGGACGACGGCGAGGTTCTGTTCGACGAGCAGCACGGGTACGCGTTCCGCGACCCGGGCCAGCACACCGGCGACCGCTGTCACGACCGCCGGGGCGAGCCCTTTGGTGGGTTCGTCGACGAGCAGCAGCCGGTTCGGGTTGAGCAGCACCCGCGCCACCGCGACCATCTGCTGCTGCCCGCCGGACAGGGTGCCGGCCCGCTGCCCGGCACGGGCCTTCAGCTCCGGGAACAGGTCGTGGACGAGGGCGTAGTCCGGGTCCGGGACGCGTTCGGCCAGCCGCAGGTTCTCCGCGACGGTCAGCCCGGCGAACACGCACCGGTCCTCCGGCACGTAGGCGAGGCCGTCCCGGATCAGCCGGTGGGTGCGCCGCCCCAGCACCGGGCGGCCACCGAACTCGACGGTTCCCTCGGCCGGGACCTCGCCGAGGACGGCCCGCAGCGTGGTGGTCTTGCCGACGCCGTTGCGGCCGAGCAGCGCCGTCACCCCGGTGGGCGCCACCTCGAACGTGACGCCCTGCAGGATGTGCGAGCCGCCGAGCCGCACCGACAGGTCGGCGACCCGCAGGATCGGGGTGCTCACAGGGCCTCCCCGAGGTATGCCTGCTGCACGAACGGGTCGGCCATCACCGCGGCCGGGGTGTCGCAGGCCCGCAGCGCGCCGTGGTGCAGCACCGCGACCCGGTCGGCGCGCTCTCCGACCGGGTCGGCCGCCGCCCGCTGTACCTCACCGGCGCCATCGGCCTCGCCCTCTGGTCCTACGTCTTCTTCACCCTGATCGGCAGCCGCTCCGAACCGAAGATCATCCTCGCGGTCCTGGTCGGCCTGATCCTGCACGCCCTGATGTACGCCCCGCAGGCCGCCTTCTTCTCCGAACTGTTCGGCACCTCCGTCCGCTACACCGGCGCCTCCGTCGGCTACCAGCTGGCTTCGATCCTGGCCGGCGCGCTCGCCCCGATCATCGCCTTGAAGCTGCTCGGCGACGTCTCCGCCCCGAACACCACCGCCGTAGCCATCTACATGACCGTGGCCTCCGCCCTCACCGTGATCGCCGTCCTGCTGTCCCGCGAGACCGCCGGCTCGTCCCTGAACCACGACCGAACCCTCGACACGGCCGACCCCGTGACCACCGCCGACCGCTGACCGTTCCCCGAGGGCGCCGCCCTTCCAGCGGGGTCCGCGCCGGCCGGCAACACCGATGGCCATGCCCTCGGCGGTGTCCAGCCTGCTCCCCGGCAGCCGGCTCGCGTTCGGTGCCCCGAGCAGGGCCGCCATCCCCGCCGTCACCGCCGGCCGGGCCCGCGCCGGATCAGGCTGAACGCCACGATGATCGCGGTGACCAGGCACAGCGTGGCGTTGACGGCGATCGCGGCGCGCAATGTGCCCGCATCACCCGCCGAAGCTCCGATCACCGCCGATATGACCGGGATGCCGAGAGCGATGCCGATCTGCTGGCTCATCATCGCCAGCCCGGAGGCGAGCCCCTGCTCCCGGTCGGGCAGTCCCGAGGTGGCGGTGACCATGAACCCGACGATGGCGACCAGGTTGGCGACGCCACCGGCGAACGTGGCGATCAACAGCAGCACCAGCCCCTCCCGGGAGTCGCCGAGGAACAGCAGGAGCGACGTCGCCTGGACGGTCAGCCCGAGCGCCAGCGCCCAGGCCGGGTCGCCGAGCCGGGCGATCACCCGTGGGCCGAGCACGCCACCGAGGAGGGTGCCGAGCCCGAGGACCGCGAACGACAGGCCAGCGGCGAGCGGTGTGAAGCCGAGCACCTCCTGCAGGTAGAGGGTCAGCACGAAGACGAGCGAGGTCTCGGTCGCGAACGCGAGGACACCGGCGAGATTGCCCCAGGCGACGGTGCGCCGGCGCAGGATCCGCACCGGCACCAGCGGCTCGGCGACCCGGCTCTCGATCGCCAGGAACATCGCCAGCAGCACGGCGCCGGCCAGAAGGGCGCCCCAGGCGCGGAGGTCGGCCCAGGTGTGCTCGCCGGCGCTGGTGAAGCCGAAGACCACCACCAGAAGCCCGGCGGTGACCGTGGCCGCGCCGGCCACGTCCAGCCGGGGACGACGGCCGGGCCGGCTCTCGACGAACACCACCGGGGCGACGGCCAGCACCGCGACCGCGACGCCGACGTTGACGAAGAACGCCCACCGCCAGCTCAGCAGGTCGGTGAGGACCCCGCCGAGGATCGCCCCGGTGGTGAAACCGGCGGCCATCAGGGCTCCGTTGAGGCCGAGCGCGCGGTCGCGCCGTGGGCCTTCCGGGAACGAGGTGGTCAGCAGCACCGCGAGGACGAGGCGTTCCCGGCCGGGAATCGCGGTCCGCGGCGGATGTGTGGTGGTCATGCCACGACCCTGGCGCGCCGCGCCGGGCGTGACCAGATCCCTGTTCAGGCTGGTAGCGGCCGATACTGGTACCCGCTGATGGTGGTACCAACAGGGACAGGCGACACCGGCGAATGCCGGGCAGGATGGGGCCATGCGGAACGAGCTGGCGGACTTCCTCCGGACCCGGCGGGCCCGGTTACGGCCCGAGGACATCGGATTGATCTCGTATGGGACGCGCCGGGTCCCGGGCCTGCGGCGCGAGGAGCTGGCCCAGCTGGCCGGGGTCAGCCCGATCTACTACACCCGGCTGGAGCAGGGGCAGAGCACCAACGCCTCCGAGGCGGTGATCGAGGCCATCGCCCGGGCGCTCGCCCTGACCGATGACGAGCGGGCATATCTGCACGAGCTGGCCCGGCCACGGCCGGCGAAGCGAGGCCGCGCGCCCCGGCCGGAAAGGGCGCGACCAGGTGTCGAGCGGCTGATCGCAACGATGCGGGACGTGCCGGCGATCGTGCTGGGGCGGCACAGCGAGGTCCTGGCATGGAACGAGCTCGGCCACCTGCTGTTCGCGGGGCACTACGACAGTGCGGCGCCGGCCCGGCCGGCGGACCGGCCCAACGTGACGCGGATGCTGTTCCTGGACCCGCACACCCGGGAGCTGTATCGGCGTTGGGACGAGGAGGCCGGCCGGGCGGTGGCGTCGCTGCGGGTGACCGTGGGCCGCTGTGCCGACGATCCGGCCCTGACAGCGCTGGTCGGTGAACTGACCGTGAAGAGCCCCGAGTTCGCGGCGTTCTGGGCCGAGCACCCGATCCACGTCTGCGGGACCGGCACCAAATATCTGCACCATCCGGTCCTCGGCGATCTGGAACTCGACTGCGAGGTCCTGCACCTGCCGGAGGACGACGGACACCGGCTGTTGACGTATACGCCGAAGCCCGGATCGGCCGATGAGGCCGCCCTTCACCTGCTGCGATCCGGTCTCGGCCACGCCGCCCGGCGGGAGACCGGTGATGTGAGCGCCCACGGCGCGACGGTGAAGGCGCGGCCGTGAGCGCGCGCCGCCCCTCCGGCCTCAGCGCGGTCCTGCATGCCGCCGCGGTCGTCGCTTTCGGGCTGATGGCGTTGCTCGGCGTCACCTCGCTGGCCTCCGCCGCGCGAGTGATGGGCGTGCCGATGCTCATCGCCGGAGCCGCGGGCGCGTCCGGCGCCCTGGTCATCCTGCTGGGTGGCCCGCAGCGGGCGGCTCGCGCCGGCATGTTCCTGGCGGCGGTCGTCACCGTCGGTGCCGGCTTCGTGCTGGCGCCTGCCGGAGGGGAGCGCGGGTTCGTCATCGGGGTGAACGCGCTCGTCGGCGCCCTGCTGATGTTCTTCGCTCTCCTGGCCGGTGAGAAGCCGGCGCAGGAGGTGCCCGGCGGGAAGCCAATGGGGGAGGTGCCCGGCGGGAAGCCAATGGGGGAGGTGCCCGGCGAGAGGACGGTGTAGCAGGCGACGGCGTGTTGGATGAGAGGACGGGCGACGGTGAGGTCAGCGACCGGATCTGAGGGCGACCCGGCGGTCGGGGACGGCGGCGAGCACCGACTCGACCAGTTCGATGGCGCGGGAGAAGGTGATCAGACGGTCCAGCATCAGCTCGGTGACGACGGTTTCGCGGCCGATCAGCACGAGGCCGTTGACGGCCACCACGTCTTCCAGCAGGCGCATGCCGACCTCGAGTTCGACCACCCGGACGCTGCGGATCGTGTCCGACGCCGCACGCACGCCCATGAGCCGGCGCAGCGCGGCGAGGACGTGCGGGGCATGACCGGCGCGCTCCTCGAGGGCGCGGATCGCCTCGGCGGCACCGATGCCGCGGCTCTGCAGGGTCTCGAAGCCGATCGCCGTGCGGATCACCGCGATGCCGTCCCGGACGTGCGCCGGCCGGTCGTCCGTCGCGGGCGGGCCGTCGCCGAGACCCCGCAGGATCTGCAGCACGTCCCGCATCTCCGGGATGTCGCCGAGCAGCCGCACCCCGATCGCCGGCATGTCGTCGACGGAGGCCTGCTCGGCCGGGCTCAGCGGCAGACCCTGGTCCAGCCGGGACAGCACGTCGCCGGGCACGGCCACCGCGCCGAGCTGCGACGCCATCGCCGCCGCCTCGATCTCCCACAGCCCGCCGAGTTCCAGCAGGTGACACAGTCTGCCGACCAGGGCGCTGATCCGCCCGGCCCGCTGGTAAGCCGTCGGGTTCGACAGCTCCAGCACCCCGAACAGCGCCCGCACGCTGGTGCGCAACGTCCGGTCCAGGCGTTGCAGATCCTCGACGGCCTCGGCGTTCTGCCGGACCGAATCCCGGATCGCCGCCCGCAACGTCTCGGTGTCCGCCGGTTTCACCAGGTATCGGTAGACGCCACCGGAGTTGATCGCGGCGACCGCGGTGGCCACGTCGCCGTACCCGGTGTGCAGGATCCTGGTGGCCGCCGGATGCTCCATCCGGACCCGGTGCAGCAGTTCGATGCCGTTCATCCCGGGCATCCGCATGTCACTGATCACCGCGGCCGCCGGCCCGTGCTCCGCGAGCAGCGTCAGCGCCTGGGCGCCGCTGGTGGCGGTCAGCAGCCGGTAGTCACGCCCCAGTTGCAGGCGCACCGCTTCCAGCACCTGTTCCTCGTCGTCGACGGCCATCACGAGGGGTTTCCCGCTGTCGACGACCTCCGCCTGGTACAGCTCGATCCGCATGTCGCGCCCTATCGCCCGGCCGGGCGACCAGTTGAGCGATCTTGCTGCCGAGGCGCGACCGAAGGGGCCCGTCAGTTGGCTCGGACCGCGGTGGGCCCGGTGGGCGACAGCCGGCGGGTCCCGTTCGCTGCGGCGTTCCGGGAGCGGGCCGGCCAACGACCGAGAGGAGGCGGCGACGATCATGTCGAGGCCCAGCGCACAGGACTGCCAGTGCGAACGATCGCCGGCGGGCTGGTGAGCAACTGGCCGCGACCGATCACGGATGCCGGAGGAAGGAGTTGATCATGGCGGTGGACTGTTCTCACGTCGTCGCGGTGCGCCACGTGCATGAGGGCGGCATGATCACGAAGGGGAGAGGCTCGGCTGGGTACTCCGTCTGCTCGCCATCGGCTTCACCTGGCCGAATCATCGCGTGGGCCGATCAAAGGGCCGTCGTGGTGACATTCGCGGCAGTGCCGCTGAGGTACGGAGCGGTCTTCCCGGTCATGCCCGGCACGCGTTGCGACCGGTATTGATCGCGGAAGGTGATAACAGCCGAACGGTCCTCGGCCGGTTGACGAGAGGGCGCGGAAGGTGGGAATGCCAGGGCGGGTTGCCGAGGGTGCGGCGAGTCAACTCAGCCGGGGCTTGATGTCGAGGAGGTCGGGGGAGGGGAACTCAGCGGGGCCGGTGTCCTCGACGCTGTCCCACTCGATGCCGCCGAGCAGTTCGCCGCGCTCCGGGTCCTTGATCGAATAGAGGACGGCCGGCGTGGGAATCCCGGACGACGGCGTCCACGCGGACCGTCATGCCCTCGCCGTAGCCGTGCTCGAAATCGATGGACGGGCAGCCGCATCCGCACGCGTTGACCACCCGAACCTCGGCGGCCTGCGGACGCAGACCCGCCACGGAGACCACCAGGGCGTCGAGAACGGCGCGTTCACGCGGGGTCAGCGGCCTCGGATCCATGTCGATCATCGTGTCGGGGCCAGTCGCGGAACCGGGCCCGCAGCCGGGCCACCTCGGCGGCGTCGAGACCGTAGGCGGTGAACGCACGGTCCGGGGTCTCGTCGAGGCGTCTGCCGGCGGCGGCGACGTCCTCGTCGAACAGGCCCGGATCGACCGTCCGGGCCAGGTCCAGCAGCACGGCGGGGGACCGGCCCGGCAGGAACGCCGCGACGTCGACGAAGTCCCGCACCTCGGCCCGGTTGACCAGGGCGGCGACCTTCCAGGCGATCAGGTCGCCGAGGGCCATCACCCGGCCGATGTCCAGCAGCACCGGCTCCTGTGTGCGGGACAGGTGGCCGAGACTCAGCCGGACGGCGCCGGCGCCCGGCTCCGGACGGTACGCGACCAGCTCCGACATCACGTAATCCAGCCCGTCGATGATCTCCGAGCTGGCGTCGACCCGCTCCACGCTGATCCCGGCCGCGCGCAGCGCCGTCACCACCGCGTCCGTGGCGGCGAGCACGCTGCAGTCCTCGTCGCCGAACACGTCGACGTCCTCGGTGGGGCGCGACACGATCCCGTGCAGGATCAGCGCGAGACCGCCGCCCAGCGCGAACCCGAACCGGTCCGCGACCGACAACGCGATCCGGGCGACCTGCAGGTGGAACGCGTCGATCGGGCCGGTCAAGCGGCGAGCCCGGGATGCACGGCCTCCCACGCCTGCCGGACACCCCGGGGAAGGTACAGCTCCGGCCACAGATCGGCCAGCAGAGTTCCGTTGAGCCAGGTGCGCAGCTCCCCGGACTGGACGGCCTCACGCAGGACGATCTCATAAAGACGCTTGCGGTCGTACGGGTCGTCGAGGTCGAACCGGCCCGCCGGCGACGGCGCCCACACCAGCCGGTGCGGCAGATCCACCACCCCGGTCACCGGGCCGCGCAGCGTGCGCAGGTCGGCGGCCACCAACGCGCGCCGGCCCGGCCGGCTCCGCCGTTCCGCCGCCAAAGTCCCGGTACTCATGTCACCCAGCGTACGCGGTCGCCACGTCCCCGGAACAGCCACGATGCGCCCGCCGGCCACTTCCGGGGGTAGCGAGTGCGGCCGGGGTGGTGAGAGCGCACCGGCCGGTCGAGGAGGTGAGGGCGGTCCGCCGTGGTGAGCGGTCCGGGCGGGTCCCGGGTGGCGAAAGGGAGAACCGGGGGTGGTTGGGGCGGCCGGGTAGGCGCGGGTGGTGAGGGAGGTCCGGGCGGTCCGGACGGTCCGGGGTGGTGAGGGTGGCCCGGACCGCCGCCGGGCCGGACGGTTCAGGACGCCGGCGCGAGGCGGTGGAGCAGGCTGACCTGGATGTCGCCGTCCAGCAGTTCGTCTGTCCGGGCGAGGAAACCGCGCAGGTGCGGGCGCTCCAGATTGGCGGCGTGCTCCTCCGGCCCGCTCCACACCTCGTAGAAGTGGAACGACCCCGCGTCGTCCGCCGCCACGTGCAGGTCGTAGGCGAGACAGCCCGGCGAGCGGAGGGTCGGCGGGACGAGGGCGGTCAGGGCCTCCCGCAGCGCCGCCTCCCGGCCCGGCTTGGCGCGGAGGTGGGCGAGGACGGTCAGGTTCTCTGGCATCGGTGTGGATCTTCCGTTCGGTGCCCGGTCATGAGCGCCGGGCTGTCGGACACCGACGTTAGGGCGCACCGGCACGGGCGTACAGTCCACTTGCGTGCCTGTCGACCGGACCAATCGCGTCACCGCCCTGCTCCTCGAGCTGCCCGGCGACGGGCGGCCGATGCACGAGCGGCTCACCGGCGCCATCCGCGCGGGCATCGCGCAGGGCCGGCTCGAACCCGGTCACCTGCTGCCGTCGAGCCGGGTCCTGGCCAGCGAACTCGGCTGCTCCCGCTGGGTGGTCAACGAGGCGTACGCCCAACTGGCCGCCGAGGGGCATCTGGCGACCCGCCAGGGGTCCGGGACCCGGGTCGCCGCGTACCCCGCCGCCCGTACCGTGCCGTCGCCCGTCGCAACCGCGGACCCCGAACCGCCCGCATCGCATGTCGACCTGCGGCCCGGCGCCCCCGACGTCAACGGGTTCCCCGCCGCGGCCTGGTTGCGTTCCCTGCACCACGTGCTGACCGATCCGGCCTGGTCGCCGCCGGTCTTCCCGCCCCCGGCCGGATCGCCGCGGCTGCGGCAGACCGTCGCCGCCTACCTGCGCCGGGCCCGGGGCATCCCGGTCGACGGCGACGACGTGATCATCACCTGTGGCACCTCCCACGGCATGGCGGCGGTGGCCCGGGTCCTGGCCGGCGGCAGGGGCGGCGTCGCGGTCGAGGACCCCGGCTGGTTCCGCCTGCGCGAGGTGGCGGCCGCGGCCGGGTTGCGTCCCGAACCGGTCGCGGTGGACGAGCACGGCATCGACGTCCGGGCGCTCCGCCGAGTCGATGTCGGCGCGGTGATCTGTGCCCCGGCACACCAGTTCCCCAGCGGCGCGCTGCTGTCGCCGGAACGCCGCCGCGTCCTGCTGGACTGGGCGTCCCGGGTCTCGGCCACCGTCGTCGAGGACGACTACGACGCCGAGTTCCGCTACGACGGCCGCCCGGTCGGCGCGCTGGCCGGCCTCGGCCGTGACCGTGTGGTCTACCTGGGATCCGCCAGCAAGACGCTGCATCCGGGGCTCCGGCTCGGCTGGCTGGTGCCGCCGCCCGCGCTGCGCGGTCCGCTGCTCGCCGCCGTGGAGTCGTCCGGCGCCGGTCCCGGCATCCCGGAGCAGCTGGCCTTCGCCCACTTCGTGGAGACCGGCGCGTACGACCGGCACCTGCGCCGGATGCGCAAGGCGTACCGGCTGCGCCGGGACGCGCTGCTGAGCGCCCTGCGGGACCATGATCTGGCAGCGCCGCCGGGCATGGCCGCCGGCCTGCACCTGACCCTGCCGCTGCCCCCGGACGCCGACGAGCACGCCGTGGTGAGCCGGCTCGCCGGCCTGGGCGTCACCGCGATCCCGTTGTCGCGTTACACGATCCGCCCACGGCCGCCGGCGCTCGTCCTCGGTTTCGGCCGCCTGCCGGTCTCCCGGGCCGGGTGGGCCGCCGGCCGGATGGCGACGGCGATCCGCGACAGGCCGTAAATCGGGCGACGCCTTGTGTTCACATCGATCAGCGCCTATCGTCCGCAGGAAAGCGCTTTCCCCCCGCTTGAAGGCGTGACCAAATCCCCAGATGAAGGCGAGACAGGAATGAGACGACCAGTCGCCCTCCGGTGGCTAGCCGGCGGCGCCACCGCGATCGCGGGCGCCGCGATCATGATCGCCCTGCCGACGGCGCAGGCCATGGCCGCCGACAACCTGAGCCTCAACGCCGGCGCGGACGGCTCCAGCAAGGCCAGTGGCACCAGCTACGGCAACGTCAAGGACGGCAACACCGGCACCTACTGGGCGCCGAACAGCGCCACCGGGTACGTGTCGGTCAAATGGGGCAGCGCGACGACGGTCTCCTCGGCTGTCATCAAGCAGGCCTCCGGCGGCGGCTCGATCAGCTCGTGGCGGCTGCTCAACGCCGACTCCGGCGGTGTCCTGGCCAGCGGCAGCGGCAGCCCGAGCACGATCTCCTTCGGCTCGGCCTCGCTGAAGAAGATCACCTTCGAGATCACCGCCGCGTCGGGCGCGCCGCGGATCGCCGAGTTCGAGACGTACGGCTCCGGTGGAACCACCCCGACCACCAGCCCCACCGCGAGCCCGACGACCAGCCCGACCGGCAACCCGAACCCCGGCACCGGTACGCCGACCGGCCAGTGGCCGTCCTCGGCGGGCAACGTGTCGATCTCCGGCACGGTCAACGTGTCCGGCGTCTTCGACGGCGGCATGAAGACGTACTGCTGCATCGGCGACGGCTCGCAGAGCGAGTCCCAGGACCCGATGTTCAAGATCGCCAACGGCGGGACCCTGCAGAACGTCATCATCGGCTCGCCCGCCGGTGACGGCGTGCACTGCGAGGGCACCTGCACCATCAAGAACGTGTGGTGGAACGACATCGGCGAGGACGCCGCGACCTTCAAGGGCACCGGCGGCGGTACGAGCTACGTCATCGGTGGCGGCGCCCGGAAGGGCAGCGACAAGACGTTCCAGCACAACGGCAACGGCACGGTCAGCATCTCCGGCTTCTACCTCAGCGGCTCG
Source organism: Actinoplanes sp. NPDC019969 (assembly GCF_055562375.1). Taxonomy (NCBI): domain Bacteria; kingdom Bacillati; phylum Actinomycetota; class Actinomycetes; order Micromonosporales; family Micromonosporaceae; genus Actinoplanes; species Actinoplanes sp. NPDC019969. Next base: position 211,472 of record NZ_JBVHFK010000010.1, read on the forward strand.
GGCAAGCTGTACCGCGCCTGCGGCAACTGCTCCTCGTCGTACCAGCGCCACGTGAAGATCGACAACGTGCTGCTGAACGACATCGACATGGTCGCCGGCATCAACACCAACTGGGGCGACACCGCCACCATCACCCGGGTCACCCTGACCAGCAGCTCCAGCGCCACGGTCTGCGGCCAGTACAAGGGTGTCGCCAAGGGCAGTGAGCCCAGCTACCTCGGCGAGGGCTGGAACAACAGCAACTGCAAGGTCAACAAGAGCGACATCACCTACAAGTAGGCCGTCCCGGCGGGCGCTCACCGAAGGGTGGGCGCCCGCCGCCCGTCGCGGGCCCGGTCATTGACCGGGGGCGATAGGGTGGCGGACTCCGCGTCGCGCGGTGACGGGGGGGACGTGGCATGGCGGGCAGTCGGGCCGGAGCGGCGGTGGGGGCACTCCTCGCGTTCGGTGTTCTGATCGCCGTCAGCGCCGGCGGGCCGGGGCCGGCCCGCCTCGACGGGGACGGCGGCACGATCGCGTGGACGGTGCGGACCGCGCCCGGCATCAGCGACGCGCACCTGATCGGCGACACGGTGGTCGCGCTGGACCGGGAACGGCTGATCGGGATGAACAGCGCCGACGGCAGCCCGCGGTGGTCGCTGCCCTATCCCGACCACGACACGACGTTCACGGTGGCCGGTGGCATGGTGGCCGTGCAGGGCGGCGTGGACGGGCACGTCGACGTGGTCGACCCGGGCACCGGCCGGGTCGTCTGGTCCGAGCCGCGGACGGTGCGGATGATCGCCCGGGACGACGCGCTCTACCTGGACTCGTGCCCGGACCGGCACCGCACCGCCGGCGACTGTGCCGTCACCAAACGCCGGATCGCCGACGGCAGCACGGCCTGGACGATCAAGGCCCCGGACCTGAGCCTGCAGGACGACGTCATCGGCGGCAGGCGGCCCCTGGCCCCGCCCGCCTCGGCGTTTCTGCCGGTCACCACGTCGGCGGGGGAGAAGCGGCAGGGCGCGCTGCTGGACACCGCCACCGGCGAGCTGCTGCCCGGCCGGGCCGACCATCACGGCTGGTACGTGCTCGCCGCCGGCGGCACCCTCGTCACCACCGACCAGAACCCACCGGGTGGCGCCGGCGACTGCCCGGTGATGATCGACGCGGTCGACGCCCGGGCCGGGAGACCGGCCTGGAAGGGCGAGCTCCACAGCGGCCGCGGCCGCGACAACGAGTGCCGTCGGCGGCTCAGCGGCGCCTTCACGGGCACCGTCATGTTCGGGAGCGGCAGCACGGCCGCCGCCGTCGACCGGAACGGCCGCACCACGCTCGTCGATCTCGGCACCGGCACGGTCCGCTGGCGGGCGGCGGAGCCCGGCGTGCCCGTCGCCGGTGACGACCGGACCCTGCTGGTCCGCGACAACGGCGAGTCCGGCCGGGTGCGACTGCTCGACCTCACCGACGGCAGGCGTCTCTGGACGGCGCCGGATCCCGGCCCGTCCGGCTCACCGGCCGGCCGGGACGCGGTGGTCGCGGGCGACCTGGTCGCGGTGATGGGCGCCACCGGCGATCGGCCGTACGTGCTGGTTCTCGACGCCCGGACCGGCCGCCTGCTGGCCCGCCGCGGCGGCCGGCTGACCGGCATCGGCGACGGCTGGGTGACGGTGATGACGAGTGCCGGCGCCGGCCCGGGCAACCTGCACCTGCACCTGCTGACCTTCTGACCGGCCGTCGGTGAACAAGAGCGATATCCCGTACGAATAAGAAATGGCGAAACCCGGCGGTAAAGGGATCTCCTCCTTTCGTAGGGGGTCGAAGGTAGGGGTTTACAGGTGCGGAGCGGGTCTGGAAAACTCCGTCCTGGAATAGACGAAAGTCATTTTCCTATTTACCGAAACGGGAATCACGGGGATGGGGATTCTGCGATGTCGGTCGGCACACGGGCAAGACTGATCGATGAGCTCACGGAACTGCTGCGGTCGGAACTCGCCGTCGAGGTGCCCACCGCCGACACCGACTATTTCGCGCTCGGCCTCATCGACTCGCTGCGTTCCCTGGAGCTGGTGACGCAGGTGGAGAGCCGGTTCGGCATCGAGGTCGAGGTCGAGGATCTGTCTCTGGACAATTTCCGGACGATCGACCGGATGGCCGATTTCGTCCGGGGGAAATTGGCCGCGACCGGCCGGACCGGCGATGCCGCCCGGTAACGGATCCACGCCGGACGCCGACTTCCTCGCCTTCGTCAGAACCGAAGCCACCCGCTGGGACCGGGACGGCTCGCTGCCCGGCACCGTGGTGACCGAGGCCGGCCGGGCCGGGCTGCTGGCCGCCGACCTGCCGGCCCGCTACGGCGGCGCCGGCCTGACACCGATGCGGCTGGGCGAGTCGTGCGCCCGGGTGGGCGCCGTGTGCACCGCGGTCCGCAGCCTGCTGACGGTGCAGGGCATGGTGGCCGCCGCCCTGGCCCGCTGGGGTGACGCGGCGCAGCGCGACTCCTGGCTGCCCGCGCTGGCCGCCGGGGACGTGGTGGCCGGGTTCGCCGCGACCGAGGCCGATGCCGGCACCGAACTCGCCGCGGTGCGGACCCGCATCGAACGGCAGGGCGACCACCTGGTCGTCCACGGCCGCAAGCGCTGGGTCACCTACGGCAGGCAGGCCGACGTCCTGCTGGTGCTCGGGCTGCTGGACGGGCAGCCGGCGACCGTGCTGGTCGAGTCGGCCCGGACCGGTGTCGCGATCGAGCCGGTGCACGGCCAGCTCGGGCTGCGGGCCGCCGGGGTGGCGCACCTGCGGTTCGACGGGGTCCGGGTGCCGGGGCGCAACCTGGTCGCGGTCCCGGGGTTCGGGCTGTCCCACGTGGCCGGCACCGCACTGGACCACGGGCGGTTCACCGTGGCCTGGGGCTGTGCCGGGCTCGCGTCGGCCTGCGTCGACCTGTCCGCGCGGCACGTGGCCGGGCGTGACCAGGGCGGCGTCCGGCTCGCCGGGCACCAGAGCGTCCGGGCCATGCTGGGCCGAGCCCACGCCGAGACCACCGCCGCCCGGGAACTGTGCCGGCGCGCGGCCCGGATGCGCGCGGACCGTGATCCGGCCGCCATCGGCGAGACGGTGCTGGCCAAGTACGCCGCCGCCCGGGCCGCCGCCGTGGTGAGCCGGGACGCGGTGCAGCTGCACGGCGCGGCCGGTTGCTTGGCCGACAGCGTGGTCGGGCGCTTCTTCCGGGACGCCAAGGTCATGCAGATCATCGAAGGGGCCGACGAGGTCGCCGAGGTCCGCCTCGGTGATTACACGCTGCGCCGGGCCGTCGCGGCCCGGCCGGAGACAGGGGTGTCATGAGCACCGCACTGGCCGAGCTGGGCCCGGTGGCGACCTGGTTCCCGCCACGGGTGGACCGGGTGGCCGACCTGCCGGAGCTGGCGTCCTGCCCGGCCGCCCACCGGCAGCACGCCCTCTCCCTGGGCGTCGACCGGGTCCGGGACGCCGGTGACCTGTCCGAGGTGGATCTGGCCGAGCCGGCGGCCCGGCTGGCGCTGCGCCGGGCCGGGGTGCCGGCGGCCGAGCTGGACGCGCTGATCCTGGTGCAGGGCCGGGCCCCCCGCTATCTGCTGGCCTCCGACGCGACACTGCTCCAGGCCCGCCTCGGCGCGAGCCGCGCGCTGACGCTCGGCGTCGGGGAGCTGGGCTGCGTGTCGGTCTCGGCGGCCATCACCGTCGGGTCGGCGCTGCTGCGGGCCCACCCGCATTACCGCACCGTGCTGGTGGCCATGGGCTCCCGGACGGCCGCCCCCGCCCGGTACCGCCCTCCGATGACGATCCTCGGCGACGGCGGGGCCGCCGTGCTGCTCACCCGGGCCGGTCACGGCGACGGGCGCACCAGGTACGAGCTGATCGACACGGAACTGCGCAGCGAGGGCCGGTATGCCGACCTCTACCGCATCGACTACCAGGACACGCCGCGCGCCCGGTGGGTCGAGGAGTGCACCGACGAGATGACGTACTCGTTCCGCCTCGCCGTGGAGAGCCGCAAGCGGTTCGGCGAGATGAACCGCGACCTCCTCGAACGCAACGGCCTCACACGCGGCGACCTGGCCACGGTGCTGACCCAGAACCTCGCCTCCGGCGCGTTCGCCTTCTGGCGCGAGGCGCTGGAGACGGCGATCCACCCGGTCTGCCCGGCCAACCTCGCCGAGTACGGCCACCTCGCCTCCATCGACATCCTGCTGAACCTGGAGTCCGCGGCGCCCACCCTGCCCGCCGGCGCGACGGTGCTCGCGCTGAACAGCAGCCCGGTCGCGGCCTGGAGCAGCACCCTGCTGCGCCGGCTGCCGGAGGTGGACGGGTGAGCCGGCCCGCGGACGTCGTGAAATGCCTGGTGTGGGACCTGGACGACACGCTGTGGGACGGCGTGGTGCTGGAAGGCGACCGGCCCCCACCGTTCCCGGCCGCGGTCCAGGCCCTGCACGACCTGGATCAGCGCGGCATCCTGCACGCCGTGGCCAGCCGCGGGGACCGCGCGACGGCGCTGCGGCACCTGGCCGAGGCGGGTCTCGACGACCTGTTCAGCGCCGTGGAGATCAACTGGGGTGCCAAATCCGACGCGGTACGCCGTATCGCCGCAACCCTCAACATCGGCCTGGACACCGTCGCCTTCCTCGACAACGACCAGGTGGAACGGGCCGAGGTCGGGCAGGCGCTGCCGCAGGTGCGCTGCTACCCGGCCGACCTCGCCGCCACCCTCGCCGGGCGGCCCGAGTTCCGGCCCGCCGTCGTCACCGCCGAGGCCCGCGGGCGCCGGCACCTCTACCGCGCCGAGTCGGACCGCCGGGCCGCCGAGGCCGGGTTCGACGGCCCGGCCGCCGCGTTCCTGGCGACCCTGGACCTGGAGCTGACGGTACGCCCGGCGACCGAGGCCGACCTGGAGCGAGCCCACGAGCTGACCGTGCGCACCCATCAGCTCAACACCACCGGCCGGACCTTCTCCCTCGGCGAACTGCGCGACCGGTGCGCCGACCCGGACCACGAGGTGCTGGTGGCCGGCCTCCGGGACCGGTTCGGCGACTACGGCACGATCGGGCTGGCGGTCAGCCGGTTCGAGGGCGCCGACGCGGTGCTGGAACTGCTGCTGATGTCCTGCCGGGTGATGTCCCGCGGGGTCGGGGCGGTGCTGCTGGACCACCTGGTCCGGACCGCGGTGGCCGCCGGGCGGCGGCCGGTGGCCCACTTCCTGCCGAACGCCGTCAACCGCGTCATGCTCGTCACCCTCCGGTTCGCCGGTTTCGAGCCGGCCGGCCGGCACGGCGACCTCCTGGTGCTGGCCGTCGACCCGGCCCGCCCGGCCGCGCCCCGGGCCGGGCACGTCACGGTCCGGACGGTCACGCCGTGAACCCGCCGGAGGGGCAGCCGCTGTGGGAGGCGTTCCGCGGCCACGTGGATCGCACCCCGGACGCGCCGGCGCTGGTCGTCGGGACGCGGATGCTGACATACCGGGACCTGGATCACGCCTCGGCGCGCCTGGCGCACCGGCTGCTGGCGGCCGGCGCCCGGCCCGGCATGACCGTCGGCCTGCACCTCGAACAGAGCACGACCACGGTGGCCGGGCAGCTCGCGGCCCTGCGCACCGGCCTGGCCTGGGCCGTGGTCGAGCCGGATCAGCCGTTCGCCCGCCTGCGGGCCCTCGCCGAGGTCACCGACTGCGCCGCGGTGATCCACTCCGGCCGGTGGGACCACGATCCGATCCCCGGCGTCGCCCTGATCGACGCCGGCACCCCCGGCCCGGCCGCCCCGGAGCCACTGCCGCCGGCGGAGCTCTCCGAGGACCTGGTGGCCTATCTGGTGTCCACCTCCGGCTCGACCGGCGAGCCGAAACTCGTGGCGGTGCCGCGGAGCAGCCTGACCCGGTCGATCGCCTCCCGGGCCGGCCTCTACCCGCCGTCCCGCCCGGTGTATCTCAGCGCGTTCCGGCTCTCCTTCGACGGCGCGCTCGAACCGCTGTGCCAAGCGCTCGTCCGTGGCGGCACCCTGGTTCTGCCGGACGCCCGGCGGCTGCGCGACGTGACCGCGCTGGCCGAACTGGCCACCACGTGGCGGGCCACCCATCTGATGCTCACGCCGGCCTTTCATCGGCTGCTCCTCGACCAGGACGGGCCGTGGGCGGACGCCCTGGACCAGGTGATCGTCGGCGGCGAGACCTGCCCGCCCGAGCTGGCCGCCGCGCACCACCGGAGGGTGCCGGGGGTGCGGCTGGTGAACGCGTACGGGCCCACCGAGACGACGATCGCCAGCACCGCCCATCCGGTCCCGGATCCGCCGGGCGCCTCGGTGCCGATCGGCGCGGCGCTGCCCGGTTTCACCGCGCACGTCCTGGACGAACGGCTGCGCCCGGCTCCGGCCGGCGCCCCCGGTGAGCTGTACATCGGCGGGCGGGCCCTGGCCCACGGTTACGCCGGCCGGCCGGGGCGGACCGCCGAGCGGTTCGTCGCCGACCCGTTCAGCGGGCGGCCGGGAAGCCTGATGTACCGCACCGGGGACGTGGTCGTGGCCGAGCCGGACGGGGTGCTGCACTTCCGCGGCCGGGCCGACGACCAGGTCAAGATCCGCGGCACCCGGGTCGAGCCGGGCGAGGTCCGGGCGGCGCTGGAACAGCATCCGGCCGTCGCGTCCGCCGTCGTCGTGGCGGCCCCGGACGCGCAGGGGGACCTCACGCTCGTCGCGTTCTGGCTGGCCCGGGCGGACATCGCCGCGCCGTCGGCGGAGGAGCTGCGCCGGCACTGCCGGTCCCGGCTCGCGGACCCCGCCGTACCCCGCCGCTTCGAAGGGGTGACCGCGATGCCGCTGGACCGCAACGGGAAAGCCGACCGGGACGCGCTGCTGCGCGGGCTCTCCGTCGCCGGGGAGACGCCACCGGCGGGGTGGACCGGCATCGAGCGGGACGTCGCCGCGATGTGGTCGGCGGTCCTGGAACATCACGACTTCGGGCCCGGGGACGACTTCTTCGACCTCGGCGGCGACTCGGCCCGGATCATCGCGCTGCACAAGCGGATCCAGCGGCGCTGGCCCGCCGTCCTGCGCGTCGGCGAGCTGTTCGACCTGACCACGGTGCGCGCCCAGGCCGCCGCACTGACCCGGCGGACCGGCCTGGAACCGGTGGAGACGACCGGCGGCGGCGCCAGCTACGAACTGTGATCCACACGCGACGAGAGCGGGGTACGGGGCGTATGACGGGCAGAACGGCACACGACATCGCCGTGGTGGGGATCGCGGCCAGGTTCCCGCAGGCGGCGGACCTCGGCGCGTTCCTGGCGAACCTGCGCGCCGGCCGGGACTCGGTCCGGGACATCCCGGCCGGGCGGATCGCCGCCACCGGCCTGGACCCGGACGGCGACTACGGGCCGCTCGGCTACCTGGACGACATCGACCGGTTCGACCACGAGTTCTTCGGGCTGTCCCGGCGCGAGGCCGAGGTGATGGATCCGCAGCACCGGGTGTCCCTGGAGCTGGCGCAGGGCGCGATCGAGGACGCCGGGTACCGGCCGTCGGCGCTGCGCGGCACCCGTACCGCCGTGGTGTTCAGCTCACCCATGCCGGGCTATGCCGCCCTGCTGCCGGAACTGGACACCCTCGCCGCGGTCGGTAACGCGCCGGCCGCGCTGCCGTCCCGGATCGCGCACCTGTTCGGCCTCACCGGGCCGTGCTACGGCGTCGACACCGGCTGCAACGCCGCGCTCGTCGCGGTGCACCACGCCTGCCGCGAGATCCGGGCCGGTGACGCCGCGTACGCGCTGGCCGGGGGAGTGAGCATCCGGCCGGTGCCGCCGTCCCGGCGATCCGCCGCCGCGTTCGCCGAGGTGGTCGCCGCGACCGGCCGGTGCCGCTCGTTCGACCGGTCCGCCGACGGCGCGGCGGGCGGCGAGGGCGGCGCCGTGCTGCTGCTGACCGGCATGGACACCGCCGTACGGGACGGGCTGCCGGTCTACGCCGTGATCCGGGGCAGCGCCGTCCTGCACAACGGCTTCCACGCCGCCACGATCAGCACCCCCAGCCCGGCGGCCCAGGCCGACGTGATCACCACGGCGTGGCGGGCGGCGGGACGGGATCCGGCGCTGGCCGGATACGTGGAGGCGCACGGCTCCGGGACCCGCCTCGGCGACGCTATCGAGGTCGAAGGGCTCGCGCTGGCCCGGCCCGCGGCGGCAGGCCGGCTGCCGATCGGGTCGGTGAAGTCCAACATCGGCCACCTCGACCACGCCGCCGGGATCGCCGGCCTGGTCAAGGCGGTGCTGAGCGTGCACCACGGCGAGCTGTTCCCGTCGCTGCACTTCGTGGCGCCGGCCGACGGGGTGGACCTGGCCGCCGCCGGGCTGGAGGTGCTGGTCGCGGGACGGCAGTGGCCGGCGGGAGACCGGCCCCGGCTGGCCGGGGTCAGTTCGTTCAGCCTCGGTGGCGTCAACGCGCACTGCGTGCTGGAGCAGGCGCCGCCGCGGGACCCGAGCCCGGCGGGCGGCACCGGACCCGCGCTGGTCGGGGTGTCGGCGCGGACCCCGGCGGATCTGATCACGCTGTGCGAACGTCTCGCGGTGCGGCTCCGGGACGGGACGGCTCCGTTCCCGGACGTGGCCCGTACCCTCACCGAAGGCCGCGACCACCGCCCGTGGCGCGTCGCCATGGTCGCCTCCGGCACCGCCGAGCTGGCCGGGCGCCTCGCCGAGCAGGTCACCTGGCTGCGCCTGGACTCCGATCGGGCGGCCCCGGCCGCAGCGCCCAAGGTGGTGCTGCTGCTGTCGCGGGACGCCGAACCGGCCGAAGCCACCGAACCCGACGCCCGGCTGCCGCTCACCGGCGCGGCCGCGGGCCTGGTCGCCGCACAGTTGCGGGCGCATGACCTGCTCGTCCGCGCCGGGGTTCGGATCGAGGCGATGCTCAGCTCCGGCATCGCCCGCTACGCGGTGCGGCTGATCCGCGGGCAACTGTCGCCGTCCGACGTCGCCGAGCTGGAATCCTTCGACGGGACCGGGGATCTGGATCGGGCCGCTGATCCGGCCCGGCTGCGGGCCGCGGCCGACGAACTGGCCGCCGCCGGTCCGGTGGTCTTCGTCGAGCTGGGCGTCCGGGGCGAACTCAGCGACCTGCTGCGCGGCCGTCCGGGCACCGATGTACTGAACGTTCTGTCTGGTTCCGGGCCGCTCGCGCTGCTCGGCGAGCTGTACCGGCGTGGCGTCGACCTGGACTGGGCCGCCCTGGCCCCGCCCGGCGCCGGCCGGCTGTCGCTGCCCGGCTACCCCTTCCAGGGCGGAAGGTGTTGGATCCAGTCGGCCACCGCGCTCCCGGCTCCGGCCCGTCCCGAGCCGGCGCCGGAACCCCACCAGGGGCGGTCGGTGTCGGGGTGGCTGCGGGACACCCTCGGCGAGCTGCTGCACGCCGGGACGGTCGCCGAGGACGCCGACTTCTTCGCGCTGGGCGGCAACTCGATCATCGCGGTGCAGCTGGTGAACCGGATCGCCGACCGGTACGGCTGCCGGCCGAAGATGATCGACATCTACGAGAACGCCGAGGTCGGCCGGCTGGCGGTCCTGATCGAGAAGCTGGCCGGCCCGGTGACGGCGCCGGAAGAACTGCCGCCGATCGTGCCGGGCGCTGATCCGGTGCTGTCGTTCGGCCAGGAGCGGATGTGGTTCCACCATCAGCTCGAACCGGGCACCACCCTCTACAACCTGCCGGTCACCGACCGGATCCTCGGGCCGCTCGACCTGGCCGCCGTCCGGATGGCCTGGGAGGATCTGGCCGCCCGGCACGAGGTGCTGCGCAGCAACGTCACCGAGCACGACGGCCGCCCGGAACTGGTGATCCGGCCCGATCTCGGCGATTTCTTCCAGGTGACGGACCTGACCGGGATCGACGGCGAGGACGCCCGGATGGCCGAGGCCACCGCGCTGGTGGCCGCCGACTGCCGGCGCGGTTTCGACCTGGCCGGGGACCCGCTGGTCCGGCTCACCGTCGTCAAGCTCGCCGACGAGGACCACCTGCTGCAGTACACGATGCACCACGCGGTGAACGACGGCTGGGCGCCGGCCATCATGCAGCGCGAGTTCCTGGCGTTCTACGAGGCCCGGCGCACCGGCACGGTGTTCACGCCGGACCCGCTGCCGGTGCGCTACCGCGACTACGCGCGATGGCAGCGCGACCTGCTCGCCTCGTCGGCGCTGGACGGCGAGCTGGACTACTGGCGCGAGACCCTGCGCGACGCTCCGGCGCTGGAGCTGCGCACCGACCGGCCGCGGCCGGCCGAACGGGACTACGCCGGCCAGGTGATCGGCTTCCGCATCCCGGAGGAACTGGCCGGGGAGCTGCGCGCGGTCGGGCAACGGGAGTCGGCGACCCTGTTCATGGTGCTGCTCGCCGGCCTGAACCTGCTGCTGGCCGACCGGTCCGGGCAGGACGACATCATCGTCGGGACCCCGACGCTCGGGCGCACCCGCCCGGAGCTGTGGGATCTCATCGGATTCTTCAACAACACCATCGCGCTGCGGACCGACCTGTCCGGGCGGCCCACGTTCGGTGAGGTGGTGCGCCGGGTGCGTGGGGTGCTGCTCGGCGCGCTGGAGCACCAGGAGATCCCGTTCGACAAGGTGGTCAAGGAGATCGCCCCGCAGCGCGGCCTGAACCGCAACCCGATCATCGACGTGCTCTACATCCACCAGGTGCTGCCTGCCGTGACGTCGTTCCCGCAGACCGAACAGGTCCGGTTCGACGCCGGCGGCAGCGGCTTCGGCGGGCTGCCGGCCGGCACCGCCAAGTTCGACCTGACCCTGGTGGTGGCGGAACGCGCCGGCGCCGGGCACCTGGAGGCGGGCCTGGAGTTCAGCACCCAGCTGTTCGACGAGGCGACCGCCGCCGGGATGGTCGAACAGTTCCTCGGCGTGCTGCGGTCGGCGGTACGGCAGGAGCCAGGGGGAGCGGCCGGGGTCCACGTGCGGGCCGTGCCGGCGGCGTTGGCCGCGGACCTGCACGACTTCGCCTCGGCCGCCGCGGTGACCGTGCCGGACGTGCTGCTCGGGGGCCTGGTGACGCTGCTGGCCCGCCGCTCCAACCAGGACGAGGTGCTGATCGGGGTGGGACCGCTCCCGATCCGTGTCGATCTCGGCGACGAGCCGGATCTGCGGACCCTGGTGGACCGGCTCCGGCAGGTCGCCCCCGCACCGTCCGAGGGGACACCGGAGGTGTGCTTCGGCGAGGAGCCGGGCGGCGCGGCGCAGAACTGGACCGCCCAGGCCGACGGCGACGACCTCACCCTCGTGGTCCGGTTCGACACCGGCCGGTTCGATCACGCCACCGTCGAGACGCAGGCCGGCCAGATGCTGAGCCTGCTCCGCGCCGCCCTGCGCGAACCCGGAACACCCGTCATGGACCTGAGGCCGGTCCAGCAGCGAACGGAGACCGACCGATGAGTGATCACAGCCCGGGCCGCGGCCCGGTCGGCGTGGTGGGCGCGGGCACCATGGGGCTCGGGGTGGCGCAGTGCTTCGCCCGCGCCGGCTACTCCGTGGTCGTGGTCGACACCGACCCGGCGGCGCTCGCCTCCGGACCGGCCCGGCTGCGGGCCGGCCTGCGGCTGGACCGGCTGCTCGACCGGCTTCCCCCGGGCGGGCCCACCCCGGCCGAGGCCGCCGCGCTGGTGCGCTGGAGCGACTCCCTCGAGGACCTGTCGGCGGCCTGGTTCGTGGTCGAGTGCGCCCGGGAGCTGGTGGCCGTCAAGGAGGAGCTGTTCGGCGAACTGGACCGGATCTGCGTACCGCAAGCGATCTTCGCCTCCTGCACCTCGGCGATCCCGATCGCGCGGATCGCCTCGTGGACCGCACGGCCGGACCGGGTGCTCGGCATGCACTTCATGAACCCCGCCCCGCTCAAGGACACCGTCGAGGTGATCACCGCGGCGACCGGCGCCGCCACCCTCGACACCGGGCTGGCGCTGCTCACGGCGATCGGCAAGGAGGGCGTGGTGGTACGCGACGCGCCCGGCTTCGTCTCCAACCGGGTGCTGATGCTGACCGTCAACGAGGCGGCCACCGTCGTCCAGGACGGCACCGCCGACGCCGGCACCGTCGACCGGGTGTTCCAGGGCTGCTTCGGGCATCCGATGGGACCGCTGCGGACCGCCGACCTGATCGGGCTGGACACCATCGTGGACTCCCTGGTGGTGCTGCGCGACCACACCGGCGACGCCCGGTTCGAGCCGTGCCGCCTGCTGGTCGAGATGGTCGGCGCCGGGCGGCTCGGGCGCAAGAACGGTCACGGGTTCCACGACTACCGCGCCGGGAGCCGGGCCGATGACTGACCTCGGCTACTGGGACCGCGAACTGGCCGGCGTCCCCGGGTTCACCGCCCCGCCCCGGCTGCGCGCCGACGGTGGCCGGGCGCCGGTGCGGCACCACATGACGCTGCCCGAGACCACCGTGGCCGGGCTCCGGGCCCTCGCCGACACCGAACTCACCGACCCGGCGTCGATCCTGCTCGCCGGCCTCGCGGTCCATCTCGGGCGCCGCGCCGCAACCGAGGACGTCGTGCTGGGCCTGGTCGTCGCCGGCCGGGCCCGTCCGCTGCGGATCCCGGTGCGGGCCGGCTCCCGCTTCACCGAGGTGGTGCGGCACACGGCGCGACAGATCCGGCGGGTTCGCCGTCACCAGCACCTGTGGCGGCACCACGACGGGTTCACCGCCGAGCACGCGGTCACCGTGCACCCGGAGACACCGGACGGTGAGCAGGGCGCCCTCGCCATCGTGGCGCGCGGCTCCGCGTGGGAGTTCCGGACCACGACCGCCTATCACGACCAGGAAACCCTTGCGGCGTACGCCCAATCGTGCGCCCACCTCCTCGAAACCCTGCTCACCGCCCCGGACCAGCCACTGGCCCTGCCGTCCTGGGACGTCGCCGCGCTGGTGGACGAGCAGGCCGCCCGCACCCCGGACCGGCCCGCCGTCCGCGACGCCACCCGCACCCTCACCTACCGTGAGCTGACCACCCGCGCGAATCGGCTGGCCCGGTTCCTGCTGGCGCACGGCGCCGGCCCGGACCGGATGATCGCCCTGACGCTGCCCCGCTCGGCCGACCTGGTGGTGGCGATGCTCGCCGTCCTGCGCAGCGGCGCCGCCTATCTCCCGGTCGATCCGGACCAGCCGGCACGCCGCCGCGACTTCGTGCTCGCCGACGCCCGCCCGCTGCTGACCCTCGGCCCCGGCGGCCTGTCCCCGGACCAGGCCGAACTGGACGGCTACTCCGACGCGGGCCTTCCCCAGCCGGCGCGGCCGGACGACGCGGCCTACGTGATCTACACGTCGGGGTCGACCGGCCGGCCGAAGGGCGTGGTGATCCCGCGCACGGCCATGGGCAACCTGCTGTGCGCGATGCGGGACCGGTTCGCGCTGACCGAGAGGGACCGGCTGCTGGCGGTCACCACGGTGTCCTTCGACATCTCGGTGCTGGAGATCCTCCTGCCGCTGATCAGCGGCGCCGGCACCGTCCTGTGCCCGCCCGAGGTGCTGCGTGACCCGGCAGCGCTGGAGCGCCTGATCGACCAGGCCGGGATCACCACCGTCCAGGCGACCCCGTCGCTGTGGCGCAACCTGCTCGCGCTCGTCCCGGAACGGTTGCGGGGCCTGCGGGCCCTGACCGGCGGCGAGCCGCTGCCGACCGAGGTGGCCGCCCGGCTGCTGGACCTGGCCGGGTCGGTGACGAACCTGTACGGCCCCACCGAGACGACGGTGTGGTCCACCGCCGCCACCCTGGAATCCGCGCGGGTCACCATCGGCCGCCCGCTGTGGAACACCCGGGTGCACGTGCTGGACGCTGCCCTGCAGCCGGTGCCCGCCGGTGCGGAGGGGGAGCTGTACATCGCCGGGGACGGGCTGGCGCGCGGCTACCTGAATCGTCCCGGGCTGACCGCGTCCCGGTTCGTGGCGGACCCGTTCGGCCCGCCCGGGACCCGCATGTACCGCACCGGCGACCTGGCCCGCTGGACCGGAACCGGCGACCTGGAATGTCTCGGCCGTACCGACGCCCAGGTCAAGGTGCGCGGCTTCCGGATCGAACCGGGTGAGATCGAGGCCGCGCTGGCCGAGCATCCCGGGATCGACGCGGCGGCGGTGGTCGCCGAGAAGGACGGGACGGGTCACCGGCGGCTGGTCGCCCACCTGGTCCCGGCCGCCCATCCCGCCGCCGCGGATCTGCGCGCCCACCTCCGGGACCGGCTGCCGGAGTTCATGGTGCCGGCCGTCTTCGCCGGGCACGCCAGTCTCCCGCTGACCCCGAACGGGAAACTCGACCGGGCCGCGCTGGCCCGGCCGGTCACGCCGGCGGCGCCGGTGCAGGCCCTGTGCCGGATCGTCGCCGAGCTGCTGGGCCTGCCGGAGGTCCGGCCCGATGACAGCTTCTTCGACCTGGGCGGGGACAGCATCCTGTCGGTGCAACTGGTCAGCCGGGCCCGGCGGGCCGGACTGCTCCTCACCCCGCAGCAGATCTTCGAGCACCGGACCGCCGCCGCGCTGGCCGCCCACGCCGAGCCGGTCGCCGCCGTCGCCGCGCCGGCCCCCGCGGACGACGCCGGGCCGGTGGCGCTGACCCCGAACATGGCCGACCTGCGGGCCGCCGCCGAGTCGCTGGACGGCTTCAGCCAGCACACCGTGTGGTACACGCCGGCCGGCCTGGACGTCGACCACCTGCTCCGCGCGGTCCGGACCGTCCTGGACCGGCACGGCGCGCTGCGGATGCGGCTCACCGGCCCGCCGGACGCCTTCACCGCCGCGATCACCGGGCCCGGCACGGTGTCCGCCGCGTCCTGCCTGCACCGGGTGGACGCGGCCGGGCTCACCCCGGCCGAGCTGGGCGACCTGGTCGCCAGAGAGACCGCGGCGGCACGCGGGCGGCTGGCGCCCTGGTCCGGCGTGATGATCCAGTTCGTGGTCCTGGACACCGGCCCGGGCGAGCGCGGCCGGCTCGTGGTGGTGGCCCATCACCTGGCGGTCGACGCGTTCTCCTGGCCGCCCCTGATGACGGACCTGGCCGCGGCGTACCGGGCCGCGGCCGGCGGGGCCGCGCTCGCGCCGGCCACCGGCACCCCGTTCCGGCAGTGGGCCCGGCTGCTGACCGAGGGCCCGGACCGGACCGGCGAGCGGGAGTTCTGGGCCGGCGTCACGGCCGGCCCGCGGGCCGCGCCGCCGAGGGGCCCACTCGCCACGCGGGAACTGACGGTGACCCTGGACGCCGCCGCGCTGAACGGCTTCGCCGAGGCCGGCCGGATCCCGGTGAACGACGTGCTCCTGACCGCGCTGGCCCTGGCCGCCGGCCGGGACGGCCCGGTGACGGTCGCCGTGGAACACCACGGCCGCGACCTCACCCACGGCGGCGCGGATCTCGCCGACACCGTCGGCTGGCTCACCACCCGATACCCGCTGCGGCTGGACACCGGCGGCGCCCCGCCGCACGCCGCGCTGGACCGGGTCCGCGCGCAGATCGCCGCGGTGCCCGGCAACGGCGTCGGCTACGGGCTGCTGCGGCAGCGGGGGACGGTCACTGCCGCGGAGCCACGGATCGGGTTCGCCTATCTGGGCCGCATCGCCGGAGGGCGGCCCGCCGACTGGGCGCCCGCGCCGGAGACCACAGCGGTCGCCGTGGACGCCCCGGATGTCCTCGGCCACGACGTGTCGATCTCCGCTTATCTCCACGACACGGGTACCGGTGAGGAGCTGCGCGCGGCCTGGAAGTGGCGGGCCGGCCTGCTCGACGACGCGGTGGTCCGCGCGCTGGCCGGCGACTGGCTGGCGGCTGTCGCCGGTCTGGTGGCCGGGGCGGCGCCGGCGACGCCCAGGGTGACCAGCGGGCGCGGCGTCTACAACGTGCTGTTCCCGCTGCGGGAGACGGGCGCCAGGCCGGAGCTGTTCTGCGTCCACCCCGGCGGCGGCCTCGGCTGGGTCTACCTCGGGCTGACCACCGCGCTCGGCCCCGACCAGCCGGTGTACGCCCTCCAGGCCCGCGGCATCGCCGAACCGGAACCGCTGCCGGCCTCGGTGGAGGAGATGGCCGAGGACTACATCGCCCACCTGCGCCAGATCCGGCCGAAGGGCCCGTACCGGCTGCTCGGCTGGTCGTTCGGCGGGGTGGTGGCGCACGCGATCGCCACCCGGCTCCAGCGCGACGGCGAGCGGATCGACCTGCTGGCCATGGTCGACAGCTTCCCCATCGACGGGGTCGCGATGAAGGACCGCCTCGAGGCCCGCAAGCAGGGGATCCTCGGGGAACTGCTGAAGTTCGCCGGGTACGGCGAGTCGATCTGGGGCGGCGCGGAGCCGTCGGTGCGGCGGTTCGCCGAGATCGTCCGGGACAGCGACACCGTTCTCGCCGGCATGACCGAGGACCGGATCCGCGCCGTCGTCGACGTCACCGCCAACTGCACCGAGATGTCCGGGCGGTTCGTCCCGCGGGTGTTCGACGGGGTGCCGCTGCTGTTCGTGTCCACCCGGGACGTCCCGGAGGGCACCCCGACGGCGGAGGCCTGGCGGCCGTACGTGACCGGCCTCGACGTACGCCCGATCCCGGCCGGACACGAGTCGCTGCTCAAGGGGCCGGCGCTGGACACCATCGCCGCGCTGCTCCGTGGCCGGCTCGGCCGGGACACCTCGGGAGGGACCACGCCATGACCACCGTCGCGCACGATCGCCGGGAACTGTCCGCGGCGCAGGCCGGGATCTGGTTCGCCCAGCAGCTCGACCCGCACAGCCCGGTGTTCAAGGTCGCCGAGTACCTGCTCGTCGACGGCCCGGTGGACCCGGCGCGGTTCGAGGCAGCGGTCCGCCGGACCGTCGCCGAGACCGACACCCTGAACCTCCGGTTCACCGACACCGGCGGCGGCCCGGTCCAGGAGTTCGCCGCGCTGCCGGACTGGCCGTTCCCGGTGGTGGACCTCAGCGGCGCGGCGGATCCGGCCGCGGCGGCACTGGACTGGATGCGTACCGAGCAGTCCCGTCCGTTCGACCTCACCGCCCTGCCGCTGTTCGCGCACGCCCTGCTGCGGCTCGGCCCCCGCCGGTACGCCTGGTACCACGCCTACCACCACATCGTGATGGACGGGCTGGGCGGCGCGGCGATCGTCCAGCGGGTCGCCGAGATCTACTCGGCCCTGGCCGCCGGCGAACCGGTGCCGGACGGGACGATCCCGTCGGTACGGGTCCTGCTGGACCAGGACGCCGGCTACCGCTCCTCGCCCCGGTTCACCGAGGACCGCGAGTGGTGGGCCGCACGCCTGGCCGGCCGCTCCGCCCCGGCGACCCTGGCCCGGCGGCGCGGCCCCGGCACCGCACCACCGCTGCGCGGCACCGCCCGGGTGTCGCGGGACACCTTCGACCGGCTGCGCGCCACCGCGGCAGCGGCCTCGGTGAGCTGGCCGGCGGTCCTCGTCGCCGCGATGGCGGTGCTGGTGCACCGGGCGAGCGGCGAGACGCGGCTGGTGCTCGGGTTCCCGGTGAGCGCCCGCAACGGGCGGGCCGCCCGCCGGACCCCCGGCATGGCGGCCAACCTGGTGCCGCTGTGCGTCACGCTGCGCGCGGACGCGACCCTCCGCGAGACCCTGGGAGCCGTCGCCGCCGAGATCACCGCCGTGCTGCGCCGCCAGCGATACCCGTACCAGGACATCGTGCGGGACCTGGGGCCGGACGGCGGCGGGCAGCGGCTGACCGGGCCGACGGTCAACGTGATGGCCCTCGACTACGACGTACGGTTCGCCGGGCACCCGGCCACCACACACCGGCTGCCCAACAGCCCCGTCGAGGACCTGGCCGTCTTCGTCTACGACCGGGGCGACGGCACCGGCCTCGAACTCGGCTTCGACGCGAACCCCCGGTGGTACGACCCGGAGGAGCTGCACGGCCATCAGCGCCGCTTCGCCCGCCTGCTGGAGGCGCTCGGCCCGGACGCGCTGGACACCCCGGTCAGCGCGCTGCCGGTGGACGTGCCCACCCGCCAGAAGATCACCGACGTGGTACGGGCCGTCGAGGCCACCGCCGACCGCTGTCCCACCGCGACCGCTGTCGTCGACCGGGACGGCCCGCTGACCTACGCGGAGCTGGACGAGGGCGCGAACCGGCTGGCCGGCCTGCTGACCGACCGCGGCGCCGGCCCGGGAACCGTCGTGGCCGTGGCCCTCGACCGCCGCGCGCATCTGGTGACGGCGCTGCTCGCGGTGCTGAAGGCCGGCGCGGCCTACCTGGTCCTCGACCCGGCCCACCCGCCGGCCCGGCTTCGGGACCTGCTCGGCGCGGCCCGGCCGGTGCTGGTGGTGGACCGGGACACCGTCGCGGCGGCGTCCTCCCGGCCGGCGCGGCGGCCCACCGGGCACGTCCGGAACCCCCTCGAACCGGCGTACCTGTGTCACACCTCGGGTTCCACCGGCCGGCCCAAGGCCGTGGTGGTGCCGCACGGCGCCCTGGCCGCGCACCTCGACTGGCTCGCCGAAGCCCATCCGCTGGACGGGCGGGACGTGATGCTGGCCCGTACCGCCGCCACGTTCGACGCCTCCGTCTGGGAGCTGTGGCATCCGCTGCTGTCCGGCGCCACCGTGTGCCTGGCGCCCGAGGAACTGGCGGGCGATCCGCGCGAGCTGGTCGCGTTCGCCGCCCGGCACGGCGTGACGGTCGCCCAGTTCGTGCCGTCCCTGCTGGCCGCGACGCTGGCGGAAGCCGGCCAGGACGTGCCGTGGCCGACCTTGCGGGCCCTGTTCAGCGGCGGGGAGGCGCTGCCGACCGCGCTCGCCCGGAAGACGGTCCGCCGCTGGCCGGTTCCGCTGGTCAACCTGTACGGCCCGACCGAGACCACCGTCCAGGTCAGCGCGCACACCTGGGCCGGCACGGACGGGCCGACCGTGCCGATCGGCGCCGCGGTCACCGGCACCACCCTGCATGTGCTCGACGACCGGCTGAACCCGGCAGGCGAGGGCGAGCTGTACGTCGGCGGCGCGCAACTGGCCCTCGGCTACCTCGGCGAGCCCGCGCTCACCGCGTCCCGCTTCGTGGCCGGACCGGAGGGGACCCGGCTGTACCGGACCGGTGACCGGGTCCGCCGTGACCCGTCCGGGGTGCTGGAGTTCCTCGGCCGCGCCGACGACCAGGTCAAGATCCGGGGCTTCCGGATCGAGCCCGCCGAGGTGCGGCACGCGCTGGAACAGGACCCGGACGTGTCCCGGGCGGCGGTCACCGCGCGCACCGACCACCGGGGCCGGCTGCGCCTGATCGCCCACCTGGTCCCGGCGGTCCCCGGCACGGACCTCGATCCGCAGGCCGTCGCCGACCGGCTGCGGCAGCGGGTGCCGGGGCACCTCGTACCCGGCGCCTTCGTCACCGTGCCGGACCTGCCGCTGACCCGGCACGGCAAACTGGACCACGCCGCGCTGCCGGACCCGGCGCCCGTGCCCGCCGCCGGGCCGGCACAGGCCGCCGCCACCGACCGCGCGGAACTGCTCGCCCGGCTGATCGCCGAGGTGCTCGGGATCGACCGGGCCGGACCCGGCGACGACTTCTTCACCCTCGGCGGCGACAGCATCCTCGCCATCCAGCTCGCCGGACGGGCCCGTCGCGCCGGACTCGCGATCACGCCGCAGGACGTGTTCAGCAGGCGCACCGCCGCCGCCCTGACGCTCATCGCCGTGGCGGTCGAGGACCGCGCCGGCGGGACCGATCCGTCCGCGGACATCCCCCTGCTGCCGATCATGCACCGGCTGCGGGAGACCGGCGGCCCGATCGACGGGTTCAACCAGTCGATGCTGCTCACGGTCCCGGCCGAGGTCCAGCGGCAGCATCTGGCCGAGGCGCTGCAGGCGGTGCTGGACCGGCACGACGCGCTACGGATGCGGCTGGACCGCTCCGGGACGTGGTCGCTGTCGGTCCGGCAGGTGTCCGCGGCCGACTGTCTGACCTGGACGTCCGTCGCGGGATGGACCGCCGCCGAAGCGGACGCGGGACTGCGCCGCCTGGCCGAGCAGGCCCGCACCCGCCTCGACCCCGACGCCGGCGTGCTGGTCCAGGCCGTGGTCACCGATCCCGGCGCCGGGCAGGACCGCCGGCTCGCCCTGGTCATCCACCACCTCGCCGTCGACGGCGTGTCGTGGCGGGTGCTGACGGCCGACCTGGCCACCGCCTGGACGGACGCGGTCGCGGGCCGCCGCCCCCGGCTTGACCCGGTGGGCGCCTCCTTCGGCGCCTGGTCCCGGTCGCTGGCCGGCCGGGCGGCCGAACCCGGCCTGTGGCAGCGGATGCTGCGGCGGCCCGAACCGCTGCTGGGATCCCGGCCGCTGGACCCCGCCCGCGACGTGTACGACAGGCAGCGTTCCCTCGTCGTGCGGCTCCCACCGGAGCAGACCGCCGCGCTGCTGACCCGGGTGCCCGCCGGCTACCGGGCCCGGGTCCACGAGGTGCTGCTGGCCGCCCTGGCGATCGCGGTCCGGGAGTGGCGGCCCGGCCCGGCGCCGGTGCTCGTCGACGTCGAGGGCCACGGCCGGGAACCGTCCGGCGACGAGATCGACCTGTCCCGGACCGTCGGGTGGTTCACCAGCCTGTTCCCGGTCGCGCTCGATCCGGCCGGGTCGCCGGCCGAGACGGTCCGCCGGGTGAAGGAGGTGCTGCGCGCCCTGCCGGACAACGGCCTCGGGTACGGCCTGCTGCGCCACCTCACCACCGGCCCCGCCGAGGCGCTGGCCGCCCTGCCGGCGCCGCAGATCAGCTTCAACTATCTCGGCCGGCTGGGCGCCGCCGAGTTCGGCGTCGTCGCCGCCGCCGACGCGGGCGCGCCGGTGACGCACGCCGTGCAGATCGACGCCTACGCCGACGAGAACCACCTCGTCGCGCGATGGGCCTGGCCCGTGGACGTGCTGCCCGAGGAGCGGATCGCGGACCTCGCCCAGCGGTGGCGCACCGCCCTCGGCGCCCTGATCGCCGGGGCGCCCGCCCCGGGTGGCGCCGGCCGGAGCCCGGTGGACGTGCCGCTGGTCGCGCTGACCCGGCGGCAGATCGCACGCCTCGAAGCCGAGCACCCCGGGCTGGTGGACCTGCTGCCGCTCACCCCGCTCCAGGAGGGACTGCTGTTCCACGCGGTGGCGGCGCGGGACACCCCGGACGTGTACGCCGTCCAGCTGATCGTGGACCTCACCGGCCCGGTGCGCGCGGACCGGCTGCGTGCCGCGGCGCGGGCGCTGCTGGACCGGCACCCGAATCTGCGCGCCTGCTTCGTGCACGACGGCCTGGACCGCCCGGTCCAGGTGATCCCCGCCGAACTGGACCCGCCGTGGCACGACGCGGACCCCGGTGACGCCGCGTTCCCGCCCGACCGCCCGCCGCTGCTCCACTTCACCCTCCTCGACCTGGGCGAACAGCGCTTCCGGCTGGTGCTCACCCACCACCACCTGCTGTCCGACGGCTGGTCGGCCCCGGTGCTTCTCGAAGATCTCTTCGCCTTGTACGCCGGACAGCCGCTCCCTCCGGCCCCGAGCTTCCGCGACCATCTCGCCTGGCTGCACCGGCAGGACCGGGACACCGCCGCCGAGGCGTGGCGGGCGGCGCTGGCCGGGGCGCCGCCGACCCGGGTGGCGCCCACCGACCCCGGCCGCGCCGACAGCCCGCCGCAACGGTGGGAGACCGCGCTGCCCGCGGAGTCCACCGCCGCGCTCACCGGCCGGCTGCGGGCATCGGGCATCACCCTGAACACCGCCGTGCTCGCCGCCTGGGGCCTGCTGCTGGCCGAGCTGACCGGCCGGGACGACGTGGTCTTCGGCATCACCGTCGCCTGCCGTACCGCGCCGGTCCCCGGCATCGACCGGATGGTCGGCGCGCTCATCAACACCGTGCCGGCCCGGGTCCGCCTGGAACCGGAGGAGTCCCTGCTCGGCCTGCTCACCCGCCTGCAGGACGAGCAGGCCGCCCTGATCCCGCACCAGCACCTCGGCCTCAGCGACATCCAGCGGGCCACCGGCGGTCCGGTGCTGTTCGACACCGCCGTCGTGGTCGAGAACTATCCGGCCGACTGGACGGCGTTCGCCGAACCGGCGCCCGGGGTCCGCATCACCGGCATCCACGGCCGCGACGGCACCCACTATCCCCTGAGCCTGGCCGTCGCGCTCGTCGGGGACCGGCTGACCCTGACCCTCGGCTACCGGCCCGACCTGGTGGATCCGGCGACCGTACCGGGCCTGGCCGAACGGCTCACCCGGCTGCTGGCGGATCTCGGCGCCGGCCCGGACCGGCCGGCGATCGTCCGGAGCGACCCGGCGCCGGAGCCGGTTCCGGCCCTGTTCGAGCGGCAGGTCGCCGCCGTCCCGGACCGCCCGGCCGTGGTGTGCGGCCCGGTCGAGCTGAGCTATGCCGTGTTCAGCGAGCGCGTCAACCGGCTCGCCCGGTTCCTCGTCGCCCGGGGCGCGGGCCCGGAGCGGGTGGTCGCGATCGCGCTGCCGCGGGGCGTGGACCAGGCCGTGGCGATCCTGGGCGTGCTGACGGCCGGGGCCGCCTACCTGCCGATCGACCCGCACCTGCCGGCGGAGCGGATCCGGCAGCTGATCGAGGACGCCCGGCCGGTCCTGGTGCTCGACGGTGACCAGGAGTTCCCGGACGAGGCGGCCTACAGCGGGCAGCCCCTGACCGACGCCGACCGGATCGCGCCGCTGCTGCCCACCCACCCGGCGTACGTCATCCACACCTCCGGCTCCACCGGCCTGCCGAAAGGCGTGGTCGTCACGCACGCGGGACTGGCGAACCTGGCCACGGCCACCGCCACGCGATTCGGTGTCGATGTCGGGAGCCGGATGGCGCAGCTCGCCCCGCTGGGGTTCGACGCGTCGGTCGCCGAGTGGGCGACCGCCTGGCTGTCCGGGGCGGCCCTGGTGCTCGGCGTCGCGGACCGGGCGCTGGTGGGGGAGGAGCTGGCCCGGTTCCTCGACAGCGGGCGGGTCAGCCACCTGATGATCGTGCCGAGCGCCCTCGCGCTGCTGCCCGCCGACCGGGTCGATCCGCGGGTCAGCGTGCTGGTCGGCGGTGAGGTGTGCCCGGAGCCGCTGGTCCGGCGCTGGTCGGCGGGCCGGCTGATGGTGGCCGCGTACGGCCCGACCGAGGCGACCGTGGCGGTCACCACCAGCCTGCCGCTGGGCCCCGGCGACAGCGGCCTGATCGGCCGTCCGCTCGGCGGCGGCGCGTTGCACGTGCTGGACGAGCGGCTGCGCCGGGTTCCGGCGGGGGTGGCCGGCGAACTGTACGTGTCCGGCCCCGCCCTGGCCCGCGGCTACCTGAACCGGCCCGCGCCGACCGCCGAACGGTTCGTCGCCGACCCTTTCGGCGCTCCCGGCGCCCGGATGTACCGCACCGGCGACCTGGTGCGGGAACGCCCCGACGGCAGCCTGGACTACCTGGGACGCACCGACGACCAGATCAAGGTCTTGGGGGTACGGGTCGAGCCCGCCGAGATCGAGGCGGCGCTGCTCCGGCATCCCGCCGTCGAACGGGCGGTCGTGGTGGCCGCCGGGGGAAGACTCCGTGCCTACGCCGTCACTTCGGACCCGGTCTCGCCGGCCGGCCTGCGGGAGCACCTGGAACGGCTGCTTCCCGGCCCGATGGTGCCGGCCACGGTGGCCGTCGTCGACGAGCTCCCGCTGCTGTCCAGCGGCAAGGTGGACCGGGCCGCGCTGGCG
This sequence comes from Actinoplanes sp. NPDC019969, assembly GCF_055562375.1. Taxonomy (NCBI): domain Bacteria; kingdom Bacillati; phylum Actinomycetota; class Actinomycetes; order Micromonosporales; family Micromonosporaceae; genus Actinoplanes; species Actinoplanes sp. NPDC019969. The sequence goes on from NZ_JBVHFK010000010.1 coordinate 235,161, forward strand.
GCGCTGAACCCGGCCCCGGATGACCCGGCGCCCGCGGTGACGGGCTCCCGGGCGGTCGGTGATGCGGCCCGGAAGGTCGAAGGGGATCCGGTGCTGGCCGGGCTGGTGGCCGAGGTGCTGGACGTCCCCACGGTCACCGGCGCCGACGACTTCCTCGGTCTCGGTGGGGACTCGCTGCGGGCCATGGTGCTGGCCAACCGGATCCGTGCCGTGCTGCGGGCCGACGTGCCGGTCCGGGACATCCTGCGTGCCCCCTCGGTGGCCGCGCTGGCGGAGCGGATCAGCGGGGCGGGCGGGCCCCGGCCCCCGTTGCGCCCGATGACCCGGCCCGGACAACCCCCGCTGTCGGCCGCGCAGTTCCGGCTGTGGATGGCGAACTACCTGGGCGAGGCCGACGGCGGCTACAACATCGCGCTCGGCCTGCGCCTGGACGGCGACCTGGACGTGCCCGCCCTGGAAGCCGCCCTCGGCGACCTGACCGGACGGCACGAGAGCCTGCGCACGATCTTCCCCGACGGCGCGGACGGGCCGTACCAGCAGGTGCTGCCCCCGGAGCCCGGCCCGGTGCTGCGGACGTCCGGGCCGCTGCCCACGCTGGTCGCGGCCGAGGTGAACCGTGGTTTCGACCTCGCCACGGAGATCCCGTTCCGAGCCCATCTGTTCGCCCTGGGCGACCGGGAGCATCTCCTGCTGCTGGTGGTGCACCACATCGCCTGCGACGGCCACTCGATCGGGCCGCTCGTCGCCGATCTGTGGGCCGCGTACGCGGCGCGGAGCCGCAACCGGCCTCCGGAGTGGACGCCGCTGCCGGTGCAGTATGCCGACTACACGCTGTGGCAGCGGCAGCTTCTCGGCGATCCGGCCGACCCGGGCAGCCTGGTCGCCCGGCAGCTCGGCTTCTGGCGCGAGGAACTGGCCGGGGCACCGGACCGGCCGGCGCCCCGGATCGCCCGCCACCGCACCGCCTCCGTCGCGCTGCACCTGCCGCCGGAAACCCACCGGCGGATGCGGGAGCTGGCCACACAGTGCCGGGCCAGCACGTTCATGGTCGCCCAGGCCGGCCTCGCGGCGGTCCTGGCCGGCGGCGGCGACCTGCCGATCGCCACCGCGGTGGCCGGGCGGGACGACGAGGCCCTCGACGGGCTGGTCGGGTGTTTCGTCAACGTGCTGGTGCTGCGCACCGACTGTTCGGGGGATCCGTCGTTCCGGGAGCTGGTGCTGCGGGTCAGGGATACGAACCTGGCCGCGTACGCCCACCAGGAGGCCCCCTTCGAACTGGTGACGAAGGGCCGCGGCGGCCTGGTGCCGGAGGTCGCGCTGGTGTCGCAGACCTTCACCGAGCCGCGGCTCACCCTGCCCGGTCTGCGGGCCACCGTCGAGCCGCTGAACTCGGACACCGCGGAGTTCCCTCTGGTCGTGGAGCTGCGGGAGACCTTCACTGCCGACGGTGTCCCGGCCGGGGTCGAGGGCCTGGTGCACCACGCCGTCGACCGGTTCGACCGGCCCGCCGCCGACCGGATGGTCACCGCGCTGACCGGCGTGCTCACCGAGGCCGGACTCGACCCGGATCTGCCCCTGACGGCGCTGGCCCCGGGAGGCTGACCAGCCGCCGGTGCAGTTCCGCGGGGCCGACCGCGGAGAGGCCGCGAGCCGCCAGCCAGGCCGCGGCGGCTGCCGGATCACCGCTGGTCAGCACCGGTACGCCACGCTGCCGGAGCACCCCGGTCAGCCCGGCACGCACGGGTGTCGCCGCGGTGAGCAGGCTCCCGGCCAGCACCACCGGGCCGTCCGCGCCCACCTCGTCCAGGGTGGCGGTCAACCGCCGGACGGCCTCGCCGGTGATCGCGGCCGCGTGCGGGTCCCCTGCCCGGGTCAGGGCACACACCACCGGCGCGAGCCCGGCGATCCGGGCGTGCGGCGACGTCTGCGCCCAGGCGATCAACGCGTCCCGCCCGCCGGTGCCGGCCGCCGCGGCGGGTGTGGCAGGCGCCTCCGCGGTGATCGGGGCGGCGAAAGCCTCCGCGGCGATGGCGGTGGCGAACGGGGACGGCCAGGAGCGGACGGCCGAGCGCAGCGCCCGAAGGCCCAGCCAGTGCCCGGAGCCCTCGTCGCCGAGGAGCCAGCCCAGCCCGTCCGCCGTACGTACCACCTGATGGTCCTTGATCTCGGCGGCGACCGCGCCGGTGCCCGCGATGAGAACCGTGCCCGACGCCTCGCTCGCGCCCGCCGCGAAGGCGGTCACCGCATCCCCGACGACGGTGAACGGGCAGGTCAGACCGGTCGATCTCCAGGCTCGGGTGAGCGCGTCGAGGATCGCCGGGTCGGCGCAGGCGCCGAGCCCGGCCAGGCCGAGGGTCCCACCGGCGACCGCTGCCGGTTCCAGGCCGGACAGCGCCCGCCGGACCGCCCCGGCGATGGCGGCCGCCGCGCCCGGACCGCCGGCGAACAGGTTGCCGGGGCCGTCCCTGCCGCGGCCCACCACCGAGCCGTCCAGGGTGGCCACCACCGCGCGGGAGGCCGTCCCGCCTGCGTCGACACCGACCACGAACCTCATGGCCGAGATCGAAACACAGAAATTCATTGTTGACTAGCTGTGAAGACGGTCGTAATTTTCATCGCAACGAGCAATCGATGAAAAGGATGTCCATGCGATGACGGGTGAGAGCGGCGGGCTGCTGGGGCGGCTGCGCATCGAGGGGCCGCGGATGCCGGAGGCGCTGAGCCGCATCGCCGAGGCGATCCTCGCCGACCCGGAGACGGCGGCGCACGCCAGCATCGTGGATCTCGCCGAACGGTCCGGCACGTCCACGGCGACCGTCACCCGGTTCAGCCGCACGCTGGGCTTCAAGGGGTACGCGAGCCTGCGCGTCGCCGTCGCCACCGAGACCGGCCGGGCCGAGCAGGCCCGCTGGGAGACCGACATCAGCGGCGACATCAGCCCGGACGACCCGCTCGACCAGGTCCTCTCCGTGGTCGCGGCGGCCGACACCCGGGCCATCCAGAGCACCGCGTCGCTGATCCGCACCGAGGACGTCGAACGGGTCGCCGCGACCATCGCCGGCGCGCAGCGGGTCGAGCTGTTCGGCTTCGGCAGCAGCGGCACCGCGGCCCGCGAGATGGCGTTCCGCCTGGAACGGATCCGGGTGCCGGTGTGGCACCGGCAGGACAGCCACGCCGCGCTGACCAACGCCGCGCTGCTGCGCCCCGGCGACGTCGCGATCGGCCTGTCGCACTCCGGCCGCACCCGCGAGGTGATCGAGACCCTCGCGGAGGCCGCCGACCACGGCGCGCTGACCGTGGCGGTGACCAGTTTCAACAGGTCGCCGCTGGCCGAGGTCGCCGACGTCGTGTTCACCACCAGCGTGCTGGAGACGACGTTCCGGCTGGCGGCGCTGTCGGCGCTGCACTCGCAGCTGCTCGTCCTCGACCTGATCTATGTCGCGGTGGCGCAGCGCACCTACGAGCGGACGGCGGAGGCCCTGGAGCTGACGGTCCGCGCCGTGGACGCGCACCGCCTGCCGGAGAAACAGCCGACCCGTAAACGGCGGGGAGAGAGAGGACCGACGTGAGCGCGGATTTTCAGTCCACGATCGAAGAACTGGTGGCCGGGGTGGGCCGGGGGCAGCAGGAGGCGAAGTCCCGGGCGGCGGGCCTGCTGGCCGGCTCGATCCTCAACGGCGGCGTGATCCAGGCGTTCGGCTGCGGCCACTCCGAGGCCCTGGCCATGGAGATCGCCGGCCGGGCCGGCGGGCTCGTGCCGACCAACCGGATCGCGCTGCGTGACATCGTCCTCTACGGCGGTGCGCCGCTGGAAGCGCTTGCGGACCCGGGCGTGGAACGCGACCCGGGCATCGCCCACAAGCTCTATGAGCTGGCGCCGGTGAAACCCGACGACGCGTTCGTCATCGCCTCCAACTCCGGCATCAACGGCGCGGTCGTCGAGATGGCGCTGCTGGTCAAGGAACGCGGGCACCCGCTCGTCGCGATCACCTCGGCGGCCCACTCGGCCGGGGTCACCTCGCGGCACCCGAGCGGCCGCAAGCTCGGCGACATCGCCGACGTGACCCTCGACAACGGAGCGCCCTACGGCGACGCGGCGCTGCCGCTGCCCGGCGGCGGCGCGGTCGGGGCGGTCTCCTCGATCACCGCGGCGCTGCTGGCCCAGCAGATCGTCATCGCCGTGGTGGACCACCTGATCAGCGCGGGCGTCACCCCGCCCGTCTACCTGTCGGACAACGTGCCCGGCGGCAAGGAACACAACGCAGAACTCGAGGCGCGGTACGCCGGGCGCATCCGGCGTACCGCATAGAGAAACGAGCCCGTGATGAACCCGGAATCCCTTCCCGAACCGTACCCCAGCCGTAGATCCCTGCTCCGCACGGCCGGACTCGCCGCGGTGGCAGCGCCCCTGCTCGGCGCCTGTGTCACCGCCGCCGGCGACGACGAGCCGGCCACCACCGGCGGCGCCGCCAAGACCGCGGACAACCCGCTCGGGGTCAAGGCGGACGCGCCGCTCGAGGTGGTCGTCTTCAAGGGCGGTTACGGCGACGAGTACGCGATCAAGGCCGAGCAGAAGTACCAGCAGAAGTACCCGGGCGCCGAGATCAAGCACCAGGGCCTGCAGAAGGTCGGCGAGGCCATGCAGCCCCGGTTCGTCGCCAACACCCCGCCGGACGTGGTCGACAACACCGGCGCCGGCCGTCTCGACATCGCCACCCTGGTCGGCGCCAAGCAGGTCACCGACCTGGCCGAACTGCTCGACGCGCCGGCGTTCGACCAGCCCGGCAAGAAGGTCCGGGACACGCTGCTGCCCGGAGTCGTGGAGGACGGCACGTTCGGCGGATCCACTGTCACGCTGAACTTCACGTACACGGTGTGGGGTCTGTGGTTCTCGAAGTCGCTCTTCGCCGAACGCGGCTGGACCTATCCGACGACGTGGGCCGAGATGCTCACCCTCTGCGAGACGATCAAGAAGGCGGGCATCGCGCCCTGGACCTACCAGGGCAAATACCCGGAGTACCTGAACGACCCGCTGCTCACCATGGCCGCCAAGACCGGCGGGATGGACCTGGTGAAAGCCGTCGACAACCTGGATCCGGCGGCGTGGAAGCAGCCCGGCCTCACCCAGGCCGCCGAGGCGTTCGCCGAACTCGCCGGCAAGGGCTACCTGATGTCCGGGTCGGAGGCGCTGTCGCACACCGAGGCGCAGGCCGCCTGGTGCCAGAGGAAGGCGGCGTTCATCCCGTGCGGCTCCTGGCTGGAGTCCGAGCAGAAGGACGTCACCCCGGCCGGGTTCGACATGGTGATGGGAGCGGTTCCGGCCGCCTCCACCGGCGACAGGATGCCGGGCACCGCGGTGCAGGCGGCCAGCAGCGAGTCCTACCTGGTCCCGTCGAAGGCGAAGAACGTGCCCGGCGGCCTGGAGTACCTGCGGATCCTCTTCGCCAAGGAGTCGGCGACGGCGTTCGCGCAGGCCAACAGCACCCTGCCCGCGGTGGCCGGGGCCACCGACGGGCTGACCCTGAGCAGCGGCCTGGGATCGGTTCGCGACGCGGTCACGGCAGCCGGTGGCGACGCTTTCAACTTCCGCTTCCGTACGTGGTACGCGCCGCTGGCCACAGCGGTCGACGACGCCACCGGCGAACTCGTGAACCGCCGGATCAGCGTCGCCGACTGGTCGGCCCGCATCCAGAAGGCGTCCGACGCCCTCGCCAAGGACGCCACCGTCGCGAAGTACACACGCTGATGCGGCACGGCCGGTGGCGGTTCCTGCTGGCCGCGCTGGTGCCGGCGCTGGTCCTGCACGTCGTGTTCGTGGTCTCCCCGTACGCCCAGGCCTTCTATCTCTCCCTGACCGACTGGACCGGGGTGGCCGGGGAGGCCCGGTTCGTCGGTTTGGACAACTTCGCCCGGCTCGGCGGCGACGCGCTGTTCCTGGACGCGGTCCGCAACAACGCGGTGATGCTCGTCGTGGTGCCGCTGCTGACCGTGGCGCTGGCGCTGTTCCTGGCGAGCATGCTGCACGGGCGGCGGCCGGTGCGCGGCGCGTCGGCGTACCAGATCGTCTACTTCTTCCCGCAGATGCTCTCCCTGGTGATCATCGCGGTGCTGTGGGGGTTCGTCTACAACCCGAACACCGGGCTGCTCAACTCGGGGCTGCGGGCGGTCGGCCTGGACGCTCTGGCCCGCAGCTGGCTCGCCGAGCCGTCGCTCGCCCTGATCGCGGTGATGGCGGTGGTGGTCTGGTCGTCGGCCGGGTTCTACGTGGTGCTGTTCAGCGCGGCGATCGACAGCATCCCGAAGGAGCTGTTCGAGGCGGCGGTGCTGGACGGGGCCGGGCGGTGGGCGACGCTGCGGCGGGTCACCCTGCCGCTGGTCGCGGAGAGCGTGCAGGTGGCGTTCGTCTACCTGGGGATCGTGGCGCTCGACGGGTTCGTGCTGGTCCAGGTCATGACGGTGGGACCGGGCGGTCCGGACGGGGCGACCGAGGTGGTCGGGCTGTCGCTGTACCGGACGGCGTTCACGTACGGCAAGTTCGGTTACGCCACGGCGATGGGGGTGGCGCTGTTCTTCGCCGCCCTCACCCTCGCGGTCCTCGCCCTGCGTTTCGGCCGCCGTTCGAACGTGGAGATGGCATGACAGCGCTCATGGAACGACCGGTCCGCACGCAGACGGCCGCACCGGCGCCGCGGGAGCGGTGGAATCCGCTGCCGCACCTGGCGATGCTGGCCTGGGCCGTGGTGACCGGGCTGCCGCTGCTCTGGGCGGTGATGAGTTCGCTCAAGACCGACCAGGAGATTCTCAACGAGCCGTGGTCGCCGCCGGCTTCACCGCACTTCGAGAACTGGTCGCGGGCGTGGACCGCCGCGAGCATCGGCCGGTACTTCTTCAACAGCCTGCTCGTGGTCGGCGGGGCGCTGCTGCTGACCATGTTCCTCGGGTCGATGGTCGCGTACGCCCTGGCCCGGTATCAGTTCCGGGGCAACCGGCTGATCTACTACACGTTCGTCGCGGCGATGTTCTTCCCGGTGTTCCTGGCGCTGGTGCCGCTGTTCTTCGTGGTGCAGCAACTCGGACTGCTCGGCACCTATCCGGGCCTCATCCTGGTGTACACCGCGTACGCCGTACCGTTCACGGTCTTCTTCCTGCACGCCTTCTTCCGCAGCCTGCCCGGCGAGGTCGCCGAGGCGGCGGTGCTCGACGGGTGCTCGCACGCCGGGGTGTACTTCCGCGTCATGATGCCGCTGGCCCGCCCCGGCCTGGTCGCCGTGGGCATCTTCAATTTCCTCGGGCTCTGGAACCAGTACCTGCTCCCGCTGGTTCTCAACCCCGACCCGGACCGGTACGTCCTGGCGCAGGGTCTGGCCGCCCTGTCGGTCAGCCAGGGCTACCGCAGCGACTGGAGTGGCCTGTTCGCCGGTCTGACCATCGCCATGCTGCCGGTGCTGGTCGCCTACGTCGCGTTCCAGAGACACATCCGCGCCGGTCTGACCGCCGGCGCGGTCCGGTAAATCCCCCATCTAGGAGTCACCATGTCCATGGGTAAACGGCTCTTCGCCGGCCTGCTTGTGTCTGCTCTATCCGCATTCGGCATCGTCGCCGCCCACGCCGGCAGCGCCGCCGCCGCGGACTGCGGCTACCTGTTCGACGACTTCCATTACACCTCCTCCGCCGACCCGGCGCTGACCGCCAACGGCTGGACGCCCCGCAGCTACCAGGGCGGTCCCGGGGTGCCCGGCGCCAACTGGTCGCCGTCCGCGATCACCTTCCCCACCAGCGGCGGGCAGCAGGTCATGCAGCTGACCGCGTCGACCGACGGCACCGCCGCCGGGACGAAGCACGCCGAGCTGTACTCGACCCAGAAGCGCTACCTGGAGGGCACCTACGCCAGCCGGATCCGGTTCACCGACGCACCGGTCAGCGGCAACGACGGCGACCACATCAACCAGACGTTCTTCACGATCAGCCCGCTCAACGGGGACATGGACCCCACGTACAGCGAGCTGGACATCTCCGAGTACCTGCCGAACGGCGGGTGGGGCGAGACCGGGCCGATCAACTACCAGACGAGCTGGTACACGTACCGGGCCGACCCCTGGTACGCCGACAACCTGCACTCCGAACAGCGCTCCAGCCTGGACGGGTGGCACGACCTGGTCGCGCAGGTGTCGAACGGGCACGTCGTCTACTGGATCGACGGGGTGCAGGTCGGCGACCACGGTGGGAAGTACTTCCCGCGCCAGACGATGACGATCAACTGGAACCTGTGGTTCATCGACACGGCGACGCACACCGGCGGGCTGTCGACCTACATCGAGCAGGTCGACTGGGTGCTGTTCGCCAAGAACCAGGTGCTGTCGCCGGCCCAGGTCAGCGCCCAGACGGCGGCGTACCGCACGGCCGGCACCCGGTTCACCGACACGGTCGCCTCGTCCGGGCCGTGCGTCAACCCGTCGCCGTCGGTCTCCACGTCTCCGTCCACACCGTCGGGCGGGGACTGCTCCGGCGCTCCGTCCTGGCAGCACGGCGCCGTCTACACCGGCGGCGCCGCGGTGAAACACGAGAAGAGCCGGTACGGCGACCCGTCCGGCCCGAAGTCCGGCGAGGGCGTGCACCTGTGGCGGGCCCGGTACTGGACGCAGGGCTCGGAGCCCGGCTGGACCGAGCAGTGGCAGGACCTCGGCCGCTGCTGACACACCCCTGACGAGCCTGGCGTACGGGATGCCGTACGCCAGGCTCGCACCGGTTCGGCTTCTCATGTTCGTCGATGTGTTGTAACGTCCGCCGGGAGCGCTCCCAGGCATCCCCCCTCGGGCCTTCGGACAAGGAGCTTCCATGAGACATCCCCTGCGCGCCCTCGCGGCGGCGATCCTCCTCGCCGCCGCCGGACTCTTCGGCCTGACCGTCGCCAGCCCGGCACAGGCCGACACCCGGATCTGCGACCAGTACGGATCGACCACCATCGGCGGCCGCTACGTGGTCATGAACAACCGCTGGGGCACCAGCGCCGAGCAGTGCATCAACGTGACCGGGACCGGTTTCAGCATCGTCAGCCAGCAAGGGACCGGCAACACCAGCGGCGCGCCGGTCTCCTACCCGGCCGTCTACTACGGCTGCCACTACACCAACTGCTCGCCCGGCACCAACCTGCCGATCCAGGTCGGCTCGATCTCCAGCGCCACCAGCAGCGTCGGCTTCAACTACGTGTCGGGGGCGACGTACGACGCCGCGTTCGACATCTGGCTCGACCCCACGCCACGGACCAACGGGGTCAACGCGCAGGAGATCATGATCTGGTTCAACCGGCAGGGCTCGATCCAGCCCATCGGCTCGGTGGTCGGCACCACCACGATCGGCGGCCGGACCTGGCAGGTGTGGCAGGGCAGCAACGGCTCCAACGCGGTCATCTCGTACGTCGCGCCGTCCCCGATCAGCAGCTGGAGCTTCAGCGTCCTGGACTTCATCAACGACACCCGCAACCGCGGCCTGATCACCAACTCCTGGTACCTGACCAGCATCCAGGCCGGCTTCGAGCCGTGGATCGGTGGCGCCGGCCTGGCCGTCACGAACTTCTCGGCGTCCGTCAACGGCGGCGGAACGACCGACCCGTCGACGCCGCCGCCGGGTCCCGCGGCCTGCCGGGTCACGTACGCCAGCAACGTCTGGAACACCGGCTACACCGCCACCGTGACCGTCGCCAACACCGGCGGCAGCGCGATCAACGGGTGGGCGCTCGGCTTCACGCTGCCCGCCGGCCAGAGTGTCGCCAGCTCCTGGAACACCTCGCTGAGCGGAACCTCGGGCGCGGTCACCGCCCGTAACGCCGCCCACAACGCGGGCATCCCGGCGGGCGGCAGCACGTCGTTCGGTTTCCAGGGCTCGTACAGCGGCAGTTTCGCCAGCCCGTCCAGCTTCACTCTCAACGGCACCGCCTGCGCCCGGGCCTGACGGACCCGTCTTCTGTCGGCCCCGAACCGCGGCTCGTCGCCGGCCGCGGTTTGGGGGCGGTGGGAGCGGGTAGGCGGGGCGGCGGTGGGTGACGGCCCGCCGTCACAGGAGGTGCTGATGCAGGCGATGGTCTATCGCGGTCCCTACCGGGTGCGGGTCGAGGAGAAGGACCGGCCGGCGATCGAACATCCGAACGACGCGATCGTACGGGTGACCCGTGCCGCCATCTGCGGCTCCGACCTGCACCTCTATCACGGGATGATGCCGGACACCCGGGTCGGGACCACGTTCGGGCACGAGTTCGTCGGTGTCGTCGACGAGGTCGGCTCCTCGGTGCAGCGGCTGAAACCCGGCGACCGGGTGATGGTGCCGTTCAACGTCTTCTGCGGGACCTGTTTCTTCTGCGCCCGCGGCCTGTACTCCAACTGTCACAACGTCAACCCGAACGCCACGGCGGTCGGCGGGATCTACGGTTACTCGCACACGACCGGCGGCTACGACGGCGGGCAGGCCGAGTTCGTGCGGGTGCCGTTCGCCGACGTCGGCCCGAGCCTGATCCCGGACTGGCTGGACGAGGACGACGCGGTGCTGCTCACCGACGCCCTGGCGACCGGCTATTTCGGCGCCCAGCTCGGGGACATCGCCGAGGGTGACGTGGTGGTCGTCTTCGGCGCCGGGCCGGTGGGGCTGTACGCGGCGAAGTCGGCCTGGCTGATGGGCGCGGGCCGGGTGATCGTCATCGACCACCTGGACTACCGCCTGGAGAAGGCGCGGACGTTCGCGCACGCGGAGACGTACAACTTCGCCGAGTACGACGACATCGTCGTGCACATGAAGAAGATCACCGACCATCTCGGCGCCGACGTGGCGATCGACGCGGTCGGCGCCGAGGCCGACGGCAACCTGCTGCAGCATGTGACGTCGGCGAAGCTGAAGCTGCAGGGCGGCTCCCCGGTCGCGCTGAACTGGGCGATCGACTCGGTGCGCAAGGGCGGCACGGTCTCGGTGATGGGCGCGTACGGGCCGATGTTCAGCGCTGTCAAGTTCGGTGACGCCGTCAACAAGGGGCTCACGCTGCGGATGAACCAGTGCCCGGTGAAACGGCAGTGGCCGCGGCTGTTCGAGCACATCCGCAACGGCTATCTGAAACCCAGTGACCTGGTCACCCACCGGATCCCGCTGGAGCACATCGCCGAGGCGTACCACCTGTTCTCGGCGAAGCTCGACGACTGCATCAAGCCGCTCATCGTTCCGAACGCCGGATAGGGGAGACCTCGTGGCCTACACGCCGGACAAGCCGAAACTGCCCGAATCCCGCGAGGAGCTGCGTGCCCGGATCCCCGGCTGGGGCGCCGACCTGGATCCGAAGGACCGGCCGTCGGTGCCGCGGGAGGTGTTCGACCCGCAGTTCGGCGGCGCGCACTGGGAGTTCCCGGAACGCCAGCCGGAACGCGTACCCCGGGAACGGTCGATCGAGCACAAGTTCCTGACCCCCGTCTTCGGCACGTCGAGCCCGCCGCGTGGGCTGTCCGGGGCGATCCGCCGGTACTCGTACGCCAAGTACAGCGAGGGCCGGGCCGCGCACTGGCTGCTGCTGCTCGCCGCCGACCGGGTCGACGTGGCGGAGAGCCGATTGCTGTCGCTGGTCACCGGCCGGCCGGACCGGATGATCGCCGAGACCGGCGTGCGGGCGGAGCGGTCGCATCACGGCGTGCGCTCACGGCGAGGGCGCGGGCGTACGGACGTCGCGCATCACCCGCTCGACCCGCTGATCGTCGCCGCGCCCTGGATCGTCGGCGCCGGCCTGGGATATGCCGTTCTGCGCAGGTTCTCCGGCAGGTGAGCCCACCGCGGCCCGGCGCGCGCACCCGCGCACGCCGGGCCTGTTCGGTCGGAGTGGGAATCGGTCACTGCAGGACGCCGGCGCGGAAGGCTTTCGCCACCGCGTGGGCGCGGTCGTTGGCGTCGAGCTTGCGGAAGACGTTGGCCAGGTGGCTGTGAATGGTCGCGGCGCTCAGGTACAGGTGGGCGCCGATCTGTTTGTTGGTCTTGCCTTCGGCGACCAGGGTGAGGATCTGTACCTCCCGGTCACTGAGGTCGTCGAACCGGTCACGGGTGGCGGGGGCGAGATGCGTCAGCTCATTCATGAATCTCACTGTCCCGGCAGCTCAGGGGTGTGGTGACCCTCCTTGTCGGGCAGTGCGTCGTAACGTCGGCACTGTCGAATCCCGGACGCTGAGCCGGCCCGGCAGGCCGTGACGACAGGTGGCTTCCGGCGGTGAATCGCGTCCCGCCGCGCCTCACGCGTTAACGAGGGCTTTCACTGCTTTCGGCGCCCCCGTTCACAGTCGTGGCGACCCGACCAGCACGGGGACGGCCTGAAGAACATCTCTTCGTAACGCGCCGCACATCTTGCCGAAAACGTTTTCGTAGTGAAACCTGACACCGGGAGCGGACTCGCCGGACAACGGCCCCGGGGGCGGGGTGGTGCGGCGAGCGGGGTGCCCCGTTGATCACCGATGCCGTCACGCGGGGGATGGGATCGCCGTAACGCATTGATCCTCATCAGTTCATGGAGGTTCTGTGAGACCCCGACGAACGGTCCGGGCCCTGTGCTCGGCCCTCCTCGCCATCCTGACCGCGCTCGCCCTGACCCCGGCGCGGGCCATCGCCGCCCCGGCCACCTGGAGCCCGCCGGCGAACCTGGTCACCCCGCTCAACCAGGTGTGGCAGCACCAGGAGCAGACCTACAACAACGGCAATCTGTACGGGTTCCGCAACTACGGCTGGGATCAGGTGATGGCCAATCGCGGCTACATCAACTACTGCGTGCGCTGGGACTCCTCGGCGACCGTGACCGCCGCCCAGCGGGATCAGATCCACGCCGCGCTGGCCCGCCAGCACAAGAAGTGGATGGACGAGCTGACCGGGCACAACGCCTGGCCGTACGCGCAGGTGCCGGTCAAGGTGGTCGGCTGGGCCGTACGGAATCGGTCGCAGCTGCAGTGGACCGACAGCTCCGTCGACATCTACGTCAACGACATCCGGGAGAACGCGCCGCAGTGCAGCGTGCCGTGCGGGCGGTTCTTCAACCAGAACGGCCAGTACCCGCGCTGCCCGGGCGGGGTGGCCCGGCACTACGACCAGTCACTGTGGCTCACCGACGGGTTCGGCGGCGGGGCCGGCGGCGACTGGGGCCAGCGGGTCGGCAAGGAGTACTTCCTCAACAACATCAACGCCGTCAACATGCACATCCTGCTGCACGAGATCGGTCATACCTGGGGCCTGGACGACTTCTACGACTGGACCCCGAGCGGTGTCGGCGGGTTCCTGATGAAGGCCGGCAGCGCCGCCCAGATCACCGAGTTCGACGCCTGGATGTTCCGCGACTGGTGGCGGCACCTCAAGAGCCGCTACGGCTACTGACCCCCCAGGTTCACGTGCCCGGCCGGAGACGGCCGGGCACCGGTCCACGACGAAGGAGTCGCATGTCGAGAAGGAGATGGCCGGCCGCGCTCTGCGTGCTGGTCACGGCGGTCGCCGCGGTCGCGGCCGCCGGCACCCCGGCGCAGGCCGCCAACCCGATCATCACCAGCATCTACACCGCTGACCCGGCGCCGCTGGTCGTCGGCGACACCATGTACATCTACGCCGGCCGCGACGAGGCGCCCACCGGCGGCAGCAACTTCGTCATGCGGGAATGGCACGTGCTGTCGTCGGCCGACGCCGCCACCTGGACCGACCAGGGCGCGAAGGCGAACATCGCGACCTTCCCGTGGGCCGGCGCCGACGCCTGGGCCGGTGAGGTCGAGCCGCGCAACGGCAAGTATTACTGGTACACGTCGATCAACGGGAACGGCGCCGGGTGGATGGACATCGGCGTCGCCGTCGGGAACAGCCCGACCGGGCCGTTCACCGACGCCAAGGGCGGGCCGCTGATCAGCGACGGCACCCCCGGCTCGTCCGGGCTCAACATCGACCCGACCGTCTTCGTCGACGACGACGGGCAGGCGTACATGTACTGGGGCGGGTACTGGGGACCCCGCGCCGTACGCCTGGCCGGCAACATGATCGACACGGTCGGCTCGGTCGTCACGCCGCAGGGGCTCAGCAATTACTGGGAGGCCCCGTGGATGTTCAAACGCAACGGCCTCTACTACATGATGTACGCGGCCAACGACACGAACGGCTGTGTCACCAACTCCAACTACGCCTGCCAGCGGTACGCGACCGCGACGAACCCGATGGGCCCGTGGACCCACCGCGGCATCGTGCTCGGGCAGGTGTCGTCGACCACCAACCACGCCGGGATCGTCGAGTTCAACGGCCAGTGGTACATCGTCTACCACAACGCGAACGCGCCCGGCGGCGGTAACTTCCGCAGGTCGGTGGCGGTGGATCGGCTGTACTTCAACGCCGACGGCACGATCCAGCCGGTCGTGCAGACGACCACGGGGCCGCCGCCGAACCCGGGCGGGGGCAGCGGCACGAACCTCGGGCCGTCGGCGACCGCGTCCACGTCGTACGTGTCGTCCTGGGAGAGCCTGTCGGCGATCAACAACGGGGGCGCGCCGGCCAGCTCGCAGGACCGGTCGAACCTGGCCTACGGCAACTGGCCGCAGCAGGGCGTGCAGTGGATCGAGTACCAGTGGCCGGCCGCCACGTCGATCAACAAGAGCGCGGTGTACTGGTTCGACGACAACCAGGGCATCGACCTGCCGGCGTCGTGTCAACTGCAGTACTGGAACGGCAGTCAATATGTACCCGTCCCACTGCAGTCACCATGTGGCGTCGCCGGCAACGTTGAGAACGTCAATACGTTCACCGCGCCGATCAACACGACAAGGCTGCGGCTGCAGATCACGTCGCGCAGCGGGTTCTCCACAGGCGTCCTCGAGTGGAAGGCGTTCCAGGCATGAGACGGCTCCGGGCGTACCCCATGGCCCTGCTTCTGATCCTGTCCTCGCTGGTGGTGGCGCAGCAGCCGGCGCAGGCCGCGCAACCGATCGGGTTCCCCACCTTCGGTAACACCGGGTCGATCCCGGCCCCGCCGGTCGGGTACTCGACCGGGGACACCATGCGCGCCATCTACGACGCGGAGGCCGGTGGCACCGACTTCTGGATGGACCGGCTGCTGGCCCGTACCGGGAACGACCCGGCCGGAACCTGGCTGATGACCCGCGGCCGCGCCGCCTTCATGTACACGCACAATCCCGCGGTGATCGGTTTCGGCGGCAACGCCGCCTACTGGGACAACATCTCCAGCCAGAACGCGTACGCGATCACCGCCTCCTCCGGCACGTTCACCGAGCAGCCCGCGCAGCGCCGGCAGACGCCCAGCCACTGGCGCAGCGTGCACACCGGCGGGTCGGTCCGGCTCGACGTCACGAAGTTCATCACGAACAACAACGTGCTGGTCACCAACGTGGCAGTGGTCAACACCGGCAGCGCCGCGACGACGCTGACCCTGAACGCGACCTCGCCGTACGCGACCACCGTCAGCGGCAGCGAACTCACCGGCACCCGGGCCGTGAAGAACAACCTGACGACGCTGTACCCCCGGTTCTCCGGGGACGGGTTCACCGCCGCGAACGGGGCGCTCAGCCGATCGGTAACGGTCGCGGCGGGGCAGACGGTGACGGTGAAGGTGCAGCTCGGGTTCGTCGCCACCGAGATCCCGGCATCGCGGACCGAGTACGACGCCTACCGTGCGCGGACCGCCGCCGACGCGTTCGCCACGCACGTGCGCGACTACAACCGCTGGTGGGCCGACAACGTCCCGTACATCGACGTGCCGGACCCGGCGATCAAGAAGAACATCTACTACCGCTGGTGGCTGATGCGCTTCAACCACCTCGACGCCGACATCCCGGGCCAGGACTTCCAGTTCCCGCAGTCGATCGAGGGCGTGACCGGGTACAACAACGCGATCGCGTTGACGCAGCCCATGCACATCGACGACCTCAAGTACCTGCGCGGCGCGGAGTACTCGTTCGGGCCGTACCTGGCGGTCGGGCAGTACTCGGCCAACGGCAGGTTCAAGGACAACCCGGGGGACCCGGAGAACTGGTCGAACTCGTACACCCAGTACATCGCCGAGGCGGCGTGGCGGGCCTACCAGATCCACGGCGGGCAGCCCGCCATGCTGACGAACTTCGCCCGGTACGCCGAAGGCGACGTGAAAGGCCAGCTCGCGACGTACGACACCAACAACAACGGGGTGATCGAGTACGACTGGGGCGCGATGACCGGCAACGACGCCGACGCCGTGTCGTTCCACTGGCGGGCCGGGAACCTGGACCGGGCCGAGACCGCGTACGTGTGGTCCGCGGCGGTCGCCGCCCAGCAGGCGTACACCCTGCTCGGCAACACCGCCAAGGCCACCGAGATGCAGACGCTCGCCGACCGGATCCGCACCGGCGTGGTGAACACCCTGTGGAACCCGTCGCGGCAGTTGCTGGAGCACAAGCACGTGGCGACCAACACGCACGTGCCGTGGAAGGAGATCAACAACTACTACCCGTACGCGGTGGGGCTGATGCCGAACACCGAGCAGTACCGGCAGGCGCTGCGCCTGTTCGGTGACGCCGCGCAGTACCCGATCTTCCCGTTCTACACCGCGAACCAGGTCGACAAGGCGGCTGCGGCGGCGGCGGGCAACCCGGGCAGCAACAACTTCTCCACGATCAACTCCACGGTGCAGTTCCGGCTCTACTCGTCGGTGCTGCGGAACTACCCGAACCAGTGGATGAACAACGACGACTACAAGAAGTTGCTGTACTGGAACGCCTGGGCGCAATACGTCAACGGTGACACGGCGTGGCCGGACGCCAACGAGTTCTGGGCCGACTGGAACGGCAGCGCCATCACGTACCGGTCGTGGATCCACCACAACATCCTCGGCAGCAGCAACTGGACGATCATCGAGGACGTGGCGGGGCTGCGCCCGCGTACCGACACCCAGATCGAACTGTCCCCGATCAACATCGGCTGGTCGCACTTCGCGGTCAACAACCTGCGCTACCGCAACGCGAACCTGTCGGTGGTGTGGGACGACCCGGCGGACGGGGTGACCCGGTACGCCGGCGTGCCGCAGGGCTACTCGATCTTCCTCAACGGGACCCGGGTGGCGACCGTCAACCAGCTCGTGCCGTTCACCTACAACCCGGCGACCGGGGCCGTCACCACCACCGGCACGGTCGCGGCGAGCACCGCGTTCCCGGCGCTGCAGGCGCCGCAGAACGTCGTGCAGTCGAGCGCCCGGATGGTCGACATCGCGGCCAAGGCCGGCGTGGACCTCACCTCGACCGCGCCGAACCTGGTCACCGGCAGCAGCGTGTCGGCGTCGTACACCACCTCCGGCACCTCGGCGGCGGGCGCGGCGGACGGGCTGCCGACCGACGCGCCGCTGTGGGGCAGTTACGGCAGCCCCAACACGACCGACTGGTACGAGGTGAACTTCGGGACCGCCAAGACGGTCGACGAGGCCCGGCTGTACTTCCGCAACGACCGGGCCGGGAACCGGTACCGGCCGCCCTCGGCGTACACCGTCCAGTACTGGAACGGCTCCGCCTGGGTCGCCGCCGCCTCGCAGGTCAAGACGCCGGGGGCGCCGCAGTCCAACTACAACAAGGTCAGCTTCACCCCGGTCAGCACGGCCCGGCTGCGGATCTCGTTCACCCAGCCGGCCGGCAGCGCGAAGGTCGGGTTGACGGAGATCAAGATGTACAGCCGTGGCGGCGGCGTCGACCCCGGACCGGTGAACCTGGCCGGATCGGCGACCCCGAGCGCCTCCTACACCTCGTCGTGGGAGAGCGTCGCGGCGATCAACGACGGCATCGACCCGCCGTCGTCGAACGACACGGTGAACCGGCGCTGGGGCACCTGGCCCAACCAGGGCCAGCAGTGGGCGGAGCTGACCTGGCCGAGCGCGCAGAACCTGAAGTCGGCCCAGGTGTACTTCTTCGACGACGGCCAGGGCATCGACCTGCCCGCCTCGTGGAAGCTGCAGTACTGGACCGGCAGCGCGTACGCGGACGTGCCGGGGGCCGGCGGCTATCCGATCGCGGCCGACCGCTACAACGAGGTCACCTTCACCCCGGTCGCGACGACCCGCCTGCGGGTCGCCCTGACCAGCGGAACGGCCTCGGTCGGCCTGCTGGAGGTGAAGGCCTTCGGCTGACCGCCGCAACGATCGAGCGGATGCCGGCCTCGGCATCCGCTCGATGGTCTCCGGCGTCGTCTCGACTGCCCGGCCGGGTCAGTCCCCGGTCTCTTCCCTCCGCTGACCGTGGAGCACGCGCAGCGCGTCGAGGGCGACCGCGGTGAGGACGCCGCGGCCGACGCCGGCGCGGCCGAGCAACTCCATCCCCCGCGTGACGGCGACGAAGTAGACCGCCAGCGATGGCACGTTCGCGTCCTCCGGGAGATCACCGCTTTCCCGCGCATGTTCCAGGCATTGCGCGTACACCCCGGCGAGCTGTTCGATGCCGGCCTTCGTGGCCGTCGACAGCGGATCTTCCGCACCGGTCGATTCGACCAGCGCGCGCGTGGCGAGCGAGACCCGCCGGTCCGTGCTGCTGAATTCGATCGCCATCCCGAGCATGTGACCCCGGATCCGCTCCACGGGCGAGGCGTCGTCGTGTCCGAGCGCCTCCGAGACGGCGCGCGTCGCCTCCTCCCGGTCCTCGGAGAGCGCGCGGAGGAACAGTTCCCGCTTCCCGCCGAACGCGTTGTACAGACTCTGCTTCCCCAGGCCGGTCGCCCGCACGAGGTCATCCAATGTCGCAGCGGCGAGGCCGTGCACGGCGAACACCTCACTGGCGCTGCTGACGACGTCACTCTCGATGAACTTGCGGGGGCGAGCCATGTGAGCGAGCTTACGTTATTGACTATCTAGTCAAAAACCCTGTTAGCTTGGCGGAGGCGCACATCTCCGGCAACGACAGGGAGGACAGAAGTGAAAAGCAACGAAGAGGTGGTTCGTGAGGCGTACCGGCTGTCGGAAGGGGACGTCCTCGACGGGGACGGCTTTCGTGCCCTGTTCACCGAGAACGGAACGTTCAACGATGTGCCGAATGCGCTGACCTTCCGCGGGGAACAGATCCCGCAGGCGGTGCGGGGCTTCGCCGGCATCTTCCCCGACGTCCACCGCGAGCTGCTCGAAGTGCATGTCCTCGGTGATGTCGTCGCCGTCGAACTGCGCATTCAGGCGACCCATCGCGGCGCGTTCCCGACCCTGGTCGGAGAGATTCCGCCGACCGGCAACCGGATCGACGTGCCGACGGCGGATCTCTGGTATCTCCGTGACGGGAAAATCGAGACGTTCAACTGTTACAACGCGGCGAATGTGCTGCTCGCTCAGATCGGGGCCACCCCCGACTTCACATCGGCGATCGAGGCCGCCCGGACGGCCGCCACAAAGGCGTAGTTCTACCGAGCGGCACTGAACCCCGGCGGGGTGCGTGCTCACGGCGCCGCCGTTCTCCCCCGTGATGATCGGTCTCGGCTATCCGAGCCGCCGCCCATCGCCGGGCGTCGCGGTGCGGTGATGGAGATCAACAACGCTTGAGTTGAACCACGGTTCAAGTCCTAGCCTCCGTCGGCATGACCTATGTGATCGCGTCGCCGTGCGTGGACGTCAAGGACAAGGCGTGCGTCGACGCATGCCCCGTCGACTGCATCTACGAGGGTGAGCGGATGCTTTACATCCAGCCGGACGAGTGCATCGACTGCGGTGGTTGCGAACCGGTCTGCCCGGCCGAGGCGATCTTCTACGAGGATGATCTGCCCGCGGAGTGGAAGGTGTACGAAGCCGTCAACGCCGAGTTCTTCACCGGCCTCGGAACCCCGGGTGGGGCCGCCAGGGGTGGGCCTCTGACGTACGACCACGCGCTGGTCTCCGCCCTGCCGCGTCCGTCCGCCGGGTGACGGTCCCGGGCCGGCGCCGTCAGGAGGAGCAGGGGACACAGCGGCGAGCGAACGGGCGCACCACCAGGCGTTCCGGTGGGATCGGGCGCCCGCAGGACTCGCAGACGCCGTAGGTTCCGGCGTCCAGGCGGTGCAGCGCGTCGTCGAGTTCGGCGACGCGCTGCCGGCTCGCGGTGAGCACGGCGGTCAGCTGGGCGCGCTCGAAGCCGACGGTGGCGCCCTCCGGATCGTGCTCGTCGTCGGCGTTGGAGTCCCGGGACGCGTCGAACAAGGCCTCCAGGTCGCGAGCGAGTGTCGCGGACTCGGCCTCCGCCTCCGCGCGCAACCGCAGCAGTTCATCCCGGACCATTCGCGCAGTTTAACCATTCGCGTCAAAGGGTGGTTCATTCGCGAAATGGCGTACCCGGAGTTCTCGATTCTCGGTGGCGTGGACTGCCGGGAAAGCGCCGGACCGAAACCGTAGACTGCGGCGGCGAACGCGGGCGTGGCGTGTTCGCGTGGGGGAGGAGCACGCATGCAGGAATCAACGGAATCGACCGAGTCCGCCGGGAACGAGAATTCCGGGAATGCGGCGGTGCTCGCCGAGTCGATGACGATCCCGGACACCGAACGTGCGGAGCTGCGCGGGCGCGCCGCGATCACGGCGGGCTGACGTACGGCGCCGGGGTCACCGGGCGCGCCAGCGGTTCGGGTCGCGGCGGACCTCGTCGACGGCGTGCAGGGCGGCGCCGATCACGGCCGCGTCCGGGCCCGGCAGGGACGGGCGGACCTCGATCGGCGCCCAGCGGGCGGTGAGCACCCGGCGGCGCAGTTCCCGGTCGATGCCGGCGGTCAGCCACGAGGTGAGCAGCGAGTAGCCGCCGCCGAGCAGGACGGTGTCCACGTTCACCAGCGCGGACAGGGCGACACCGAGGGAGGTGACGGCCCGGTCGAGGGCCGCGGCGACGGTGTCGATTCTGACGGCGAGCTGCTGCGAGGAGGGCGGCAGATCCGGTACGGCGTCCAGGATCCGTTGCAGCCCGGCGCAGCACTGCAGGCAACCGGTGGCCCCGCAGGCGCACTCCGGCCCCGCGTTGTCGACCATGACGTGGGCTGACGCACGCGTACGTCGAAGGCGTGCTCGAAGCCCTCCTCGCCGGAATGAGCCCGAGAACCTAGGAGCGGGGATCGCGTTCCCGCCGGATTCCTCGGGCGGCGGTGTTGACCGGCTCGACGGTGCCGTGCGCGGTGATGAGGAACAGGCTGACGCCGATCTTGTCCGCGGTGTCCCGGGTGATCTTCGTGTATCCCGAGGTCGAGTAGAACAGGTGGGAGGCCAGGTCCGGGAGGGTGTCGCGCAGCCGCCGCACCATCGGCACGCTGACCGGCTGCTCCTGTGCGGTGACGCGGGCGACGGCGGTCGTGGCGACGATGTCGACGCCCTCCTCCCAGCGGGGTTCGGTCAGCCGGGCGTCCGGGAAGCCGTGGGCGCGCATGTGCCGCTCGGCCACCTGTTCCTCGGGCGTCCAGTCGGGCGCCCTCACGTCGTCGTCGCCGGAGAAGACGCGGATCAGGCCGATCCCGTCGCCCGTCGTCGCCGCGATCAGTGCGGGGACCATGCCGGTGGCCCGCCGGGCCGGTCCGAGCCCGGGGACGCGGGGCATCCGCATCCAGCGCGGCCGGGGAATCGCGGCGATCGCCCGCCGCAGCGGCGGTGCGATCAGGTCGATGACCTTGCCGGCCAGCCAGGACACCGGTTTGATCAAGAGGAACGTGGCGAGCGCCAGCACCCAGTAGAAGACCGCGGCGGCGGGCGCGCTGTCGTCGCCGCGGAAGGCGTCGGCAGTGGCGAGGATGGCGACGATCGTGAGGATGACTCCTGCCGAGCCCAGAACGATCCGGACCAACTGGGCTGACATTCCTGCTCCCCGCGTACGCCGATCGCTGACGCGAGGAAGTGAACCATCAACGTTCGCGTGCTGTGACGGCACCCCCTCCCGGCATGTCCCCGGCTGCCGCGTTCAACGCGGTGCGACGCCGGCATGGTCGCCGCCTCACATCGTCAGACGTCGTCCCAGTCTCCGCTGAGGGGGACGGACGTCGCGAGGAAGCCCGTGAACGTGATGTTCGCGTTGCCGCTGCTGTGGGAGTTGCGCAGGAGGAACTGGGTGGACGACGGACGGAACACGCCCGGCGTGTCGGTAGGCGTCCGGGTAGGCGGAAACCTGAACCGCCTGGCAGATCGCCCCGATCGTGTTGGCGGTGTTGTTCCACGCGTTGTTCGGATAGAGGCTGATCATCCTGTTCAGGAACGCGTTCGTGGCCCAGGCCGGGTCATGTACGCCGCAAGTTGTTGAAGTTGCAAGTAAATCAGGAGCCCGGATCCGCGAGTCGTTCGAGGGCCGCTGAAACGACGCCGCGCACCGGCCGCCCCGGGACGGGACGGCCGGTGCGCGGCGGGTGTCAGTGGCCGGCGACGGCGCCGCTGATCTCGTTGGGCGCCGCGTCCAGGGTGACCGAGGTGACGATCTTGCCGGTGGTCAGGTCGACCTTGTGCACCTTCTTGGCGGCCGGCTCGGTGACGTAGGCGTCGTCGCCGCGGACGAACAGCGCGGGGCGCGGCTGCTGCCACTCGGTGGGCTCGGTCCAGGGGGCGACGACCGGCCACGAGGCGGTGATCTTCGCGGTGGCCGGGTCGATGACGTGCAGCTTGCCGTCGGTGCCGAGGATCAGCGCCTCGCCCTTCGGGCCGCGGCCCAGCGACCGGAACGTGTAGCTGGCGCCCTTCGGCATCGGGACCACCGTGATCTTGTCGGTGGTGGTGTCGATCAGGGAGAAGTTCTCCGGCGCCTCCAGCTCCGCATCCTTCTCGATCTTGAAGTCACCGAGCAGGACCGGGGAGGCGTCGCTGCCGGCCTGGTTGCCGATCCGGCTGTACTCGCGGCCGCTGTTCACCTTGACGAATCCGCCCTTCTTGAACAGCAGCACGCCGTCCTCGCAGCCGAGCGCGACCACGTCGCCCTGGGCGACGGCCTCGCCGTGCACGCCGGGGCACTGCTCGTTGCGGCCGATCTCCTTGCCGTCCTTGTCGAGGGCGAGCGCGCCGGTCCGCGACTCCTCGGTGCCGAGCGTGACGATCATCGTGCCGTCGGCGAGTTCGACGGCGACGCCGTGGTGCGGTGTCGCCGTCTTGTACTGCCGTCCCTGCGGCTTGCCTCCGGCCAGGTCCTTGGGGTCGAAGCTGTGCACCTCGCCGGTGCCGTCGGTGAACAGGATGGTCTTGTCGCCGTGCCGGACCACGTGGCCGGGTTTGGCGCCGGGCCAGGTGATGTCGGTCAGCCTGCCGGCCGCGGCGTCGAGGACCTGGAATCCGGACTCGGTGGAGACGAAGACGTTGCGGTCGTCGCCTGCCGGGTTGACCCGGTTGAAGCCGGGCAGCGCGACGGTGTGCGCCACCGTCAGGGTCTCGCCGTCGAGGACGTGGATGCCGCCCTCGTAGGTGATCGCGAGCGGCGCGTTCACCGTCGGCGCGGCGGGCGCGGGCGCGGCGGGCGCGGCTGTCGTCTCGTTGCCGCAGGCCGCGAGGGCCAGCGAAGCGGCCGCGATAGCGGCGATGCCACGTCGGTTCACAGTGTTCTCCCCATTTTGCAAACGGAAATCATTTTTAATAACAGTATCGGAGGGGCCCGGGACATCGAGCGCCGGGGGTCAGGCGGACAGGCCGCCGATGATCGCGTCGGTGTTGAACCGCATCATGGCCAGGTAACTCGCCGCCGGACCGTCCACATCGCTGAGCGTCTCCGAGTACAGGCCGACCACCCGGACGTCCAGTCCCGCCTCCGCGGCGAGCACCTCGGCCAGCCGGGCCGGCTGCGCGGTGTCCGCGAAGATCGCCGGCACCCGGTGTTCCTCGATCGCGGTCACCAGCGACGCCAGATCCGACGCGCTCGGCGAGGCGAGAGTGGTCCCGCTCGGCAGGATCGCGCCGACCACCCGCAGGCCGTACCGCTGCGCCAGATAGCCGAACACGTGATGGTTGGTGACGAGCACGCGGCGGTGCGCGGGGACGGCGGCGAAACGCGCCGTCAGGTCCGCGTCCAGGGCGTTCACCTGCCGGGTGTACGCGTCCGCGCGCGCCCTTACCACCGCCGCGTCCACCCCGTCCACCCGCGCCACGATCTCCTCGGTGATCAGTCGCACGGCGGCGACGACCCGCGCCGGATCGGTCCAGAAATGCGGGTCCGGTGTTCCCGCCGCGTCGCCGTCGGCGTAGTCCAGCGGCGCGATCCGGGCGCCGACCTCGACCGCGGGCACGTTCTCCGCCTCTGCCGCCGCGACATGCCGCAGCACCCCCTCCTCGAGGCCGAGGCCGTTGTAGACCACCAGGTCGGCGGTCTGCATGGTGTGCGCCTCACGGGCCGAGACGGCGAACGAGTGCGGGTCGGCGCCCGGCTTCATCAGCACCGTCACCTCCGCCTCGTCGCCGGCGATCTCCCGGACCACGTCGCCGAGGATGTCGGTGGTCACCACGATGTGCGCGCCGTCGTCGCGCGTGCAGGCGCTGGCCCCGCCGAGCGCCACGGTCACCGCGAGCAGCGCCGCCGCGAGCCGTCTCATCGGCCCGCCGTCACGACGAGGTCCGTCTGCTGTGCGCGTTCTCATCGTCCGACCTCCACGACCAGGTCCGGCTGCTGTGCGGTGCGGAGAGTGCGGGCCGTGCGCAGCTCGTCCCGGTAGTCGATCTCGTGGATCACCCGGGCCGCCGGTTCGGCCAGGTAGGCGCGGCTGATGTCGAGCGTCAGCGTCGACGCCTTCAACGGCGACGCGGCGGTCCGGCGGCCGGTCGCCAGGTCGAAGCGGAGTAGCGTGCCGGCCCGGTCCAGGGCCAGCACGGTCCTGCTGTCGGCGGGGGAGGCGGCGGCGACCAGGTCCGTGCCGTCCGCGGGCAGGTGCCGCACCGTCGCCTTGGCCGCGTTCACCGACCAGATGCCGCCGGCTCCGGCCACTGCCGCCTCGTTGCTACGGGGGCGATGACCGAAATCGGTCGGCGGGATGGCGCCGGCGGGGGAGGCGAGGACCTGCGCGGTGAGTTTCCCGGCGGCCTGCTTGACCCGTACCAGCGAGTTCTCGCAAGCGATGACCGCGCCGCCGCGCAGCACCACCCACCCACGTGGCGCCTTGCACGGTGCCTGCAGCGCGCCGGTCTCCCGGCCGTCGGCGCCCATCGCCACGATCCGGTCCGCCGGCCTGCCGCGATCATCGCCGACGGCGACGAGAAGACCTTCGGCGTACGGTACGGCCAGCGCCGTCGTGCTCCCGGAGTCGATCGTCGCCACCTCGGCCACCTGCCCGGCCTCGAGCTTGCGGCGGTCCAGCACCCGGATCTTCCCGTCGGCGGTGCCGACCGCGGTGTGCGGCCCGAACCCGGCGACCGTCTCGATCGCCGTGCCGAAGGTGACGGTCCCGAGCGTGCGCGGCTGCGCCCGGTAGTAGTGCACGTGATCGGTGTGGTCGACCGTCCACACCCCGGCGTCGACGATCTCCAGGGTGCGGTCGCCGTCGCCGACGTACACGAACCGCCCGTCCTCGGACAGTTCCCGTGCGGCGACGGTCAGGCCGATCCGGTGCTCGGTCTCGCCGGCCAGGCCGAGCAGGTGCAGTTCCCGGGCGTCGCGGGCCGCGTACGCGAGGGTGGTCTGCGCCTCGGGCAGTTCCTGCGCGCCGGCCACGTACCCGTGTGGCTCCTCCGCCGCCGGCGACGGCGCGCCGCACGCTGACAGGGCGAGCGCCATGCTGAGCAGTAGTCCTTTTCTGATCACAGGGATCCTTTCGGGGAGGGAATGATCCGGCGGACGGTGAGGATCGCGAAGAAGATCAGGACGGCGACGGCGGCGATCGTGGCGCTCGCGGCGGTGGCCGCGAACCAGGAGATCCACAGGCCGGTCACCGTCGCGGCCGCGCCGATCAGGAAACTGACCAGCATCACCGCGGGCAGCCGCCGGGCGACCAGCATCGCCGCCGCCGACGGGGCGATCAGCATGCCGAAGGCCAGCAGCGTGCCGACCACGCTGAACGCGACGGCCATCGTGACGGTCAGCATGATCATCATCACCACGTTGGCCAGGCCGGGCCGTAGGCCCAGGGTGCGGGCCTTGCGCGGGTCGAAGGTCAGCGCCAGGAACGGCCGGTGGAACACCGCCGCCACCACCGCGACCCCGGCGAGCGCCCCGGCCAGCAGCAGCAGGTCGGTGGTGCGGATGGCCAGCACGTCACCGAACAGGAACGCGGTCAGGTCGGTGGCGAACGACCGTGAGTGCGACACCACGATCACGCCGGCCGACAGCATGCCGACGAACAGCAGCCCGATGCTGGTGTCGCGGCCGAACTCGCGGCTGTCGCGCAGCGCGGTGACGCCGGCCGCCATCGCGAACGCGCTCACTCCGGCGCCGACGGCGAGGTGGCCGCCGAGCATCGAGGCGACCGCGACGCCGGGCAGCATGCCGTGGCTCATCGCCTCGCCGAGGAAGGTCATCCCGCGGGCGATCACCCACACGCCGGTGAGCGCGCACACGGCGGCCAGCAGCACGCCGCCGAGCAGGGCGCGCAGGACGAAGGAGACGGTGAACGGCTCGGTCAATGACGACATCACCGGGCCGAATATACTGCAATGAAAACCGTTGCCATTAAGGGGAAGTGTTGCTGTCCACCTCACACCTGGGATTCCGCTATGCCGGAATTCCGGTCCTGCACGACGTGAGCCTGCGCGCCGAAGCCGCCACCATGCTGGCCGTCACCGGCCCCAACGGCTGCGGCAAGAGCACCCTGCTGCACCTGCTCGCCGGCGTCGAACAACCCGGCGACGGCGCCGTCCACCGCGACCCCGGCATCCGCGTCGCCCTGCTCCCGCAGCGCACCACCGACATCGACGCGCTGCCGCTGACCGTCGCCGAATGCGTCCGGATCGGGCGGTTCACCCGTGGCGGGCTGCTACGCCGGCTCACCCGCCACGACCGCGCCACCGTCACCGGCCTGATGGAACACCTGGAGATCGCCCACCTGGCCCACCGCCGGTTGCGGGAACTCTCCGGCGGTCAGCGTCAGCGCACCCTGATCGCGCAGACCTTCGCCCAGGACGCCGAGGTGCTCGTCCTCGACGAGCCGACCGCCGCCCTCGACACGCACAGCCGCGCCCTCGTCCACCAGTTGCTGACCGCCCGCGTCCGGGCCGGCGCTGCCGTCGTCGTCGCCACCCACGACGACGGTGAGGCCGCCCTCGCCGACCGCACCCTGCACCTGTCCCCGGCCCTGCGCTGACCGGTCCGGATCAGTCCTGGTACGGGAACGGGTCGCGCAGGAACTCGGGTGGATCGGTACGCCATCCCGGAACGTCCATGGTGTCCAGGGTGTGGCGGAGCTGCTTCTCCTCGTACCGGAAATGGGTCTCCATCACCGCGCTCATCGCCTCGAACTCGGCCCGGAACCGGGCGGTCGCCGCCGGATCCGGGCGTTCCGGCAGCTCGGCGAGCAGCCTTTCCAGCTTGCGCATGGTCCACTCGATGTGGTTGTGGTCGGTGCGCAACCGCACGATCAGGTCGTTCAGGGCGGGGTGGTGGGTCAGGATCTCCGGGAACAACGCCTGCTCCTCGCCGGTGTGGTGCCGGCGCAGGGCGTCACAGAAGGCGAGACAGTGCACCCGCAGGTCCCGCGGCGCCGGTTCACGGCCGGCGAAATATCCGGCCAGGTCGTCGTGGAGGTCAGCGAGCTCGTTACGGATCGAGACGTGCACTTCCATCAGCTGGTTACCGAAGGCGAGCAGGCGGTCGCCGGGTTCCGAGGTGGTCATCGCCGTCGATGCTCTCACGAACCCGTCCGGTTCCTCGTCATCGAGGCGATGGCCGGGCCGGGTGAGCGGCCCGGCCATCACGATCACCGGATCAGGCGAGGTTGATGTAGGAGCTCCCGAACTTCGACGGTACGACGTACGCCTCGGCCACCTGGCCGGACGTGCTGCTCCGCTCGAAGTACGCACCGGTGATCGACAAGGTCACCGTCGCCCCGTTCATGCGGGTGATCCCCGGGCGCGGATAGCGGCGGCTGTGCCGGGCACACCGCCCGGCACAGCGTCCCATCGTGGTTGTCGCGACGGCGACGCCGCCGCACGATGCAGGCGGACCGGGCGATCCTCCCTGTGCGATTCAGCGGACCTCGACGTAGGAGATCTCGATGGCGTTGTTCCCGTAACCGAGCCGGTTCCACGGCGGGACGTCGGGCTGGACGTTGCCGGCCGCGTCGACGGCACGGGCCCGCAGACTGTGCCTGCCGGGTGTGGCGTCCCACGTGCAGTGCCAGTCCTGCCACTGGTAGGGACCCCGGGCCGGTTCGACGACCGCTGGGCTCCAGGGGCTCTCGCCGGTGAAGCTCACGCCGACCTCGGTGATCGGGCCAGAGCCGGACCAGGCTTTGCCGCGGATGGTGCAGGTGCCCGCGGGGACGGTGGCGCCCGGGGCGGGGTCGGTGATCCGGGCTCGTACGCGCATGAGGGTGACCGGCTCGAAGTCGCGGCCGGGCCACTGGTAGATGTAGTGGCCGGTCTGGAACTCACCATGGAACGGCTCGGTGAGAACGTCGAGGCGGGCGAGCCACTTCACCGAGGCGACCGCGTACCAGTGCGGTACGACCAGGCGGAACGGTGCGCCGTGGTCGGGTCGTAGTGGTTCGCCGTTCATCTCGTAGGCGACGAGGACTTCGGCGGCCGGGTCGGCGGCGTGTGCCAGAGGCAGCGAGCGCACGAAGGTGAGGTCTTCGGTGTCCTCCAGAACGGAGGCGAGGTGGTATTTGCCGTGGTCGGCGCCTTCACAGCGCAGCTCGACACCGGCGGGGCCGGGCCGGGCCATGGCGAGCACGTCGGTGAGACGGGCGCCCTTCCACCGGGCGGTGGAGACCGCGTAGCCGCCCCACGGTTCGCCGGCCGGCAGCGGTTTCATGTCGAGGCGGCCGTTGCCGGCGCATTCCAGGGTGACGGCGTGCTCCACGGCCGGCAGCGCCCGGATGTCGTCGAGGGTGAGCGCGAGGGGCGTACCCACCGCACCTCCGACCTGCAGGGTGCCGTCGTGCTCGGGCAGCGCGAAGTTGCTGCGCACGTAGTGCTCGTCGGTGGAGGTGACGTGGTCGCGCAGGGCGACGTGCGGCGCCTCCGCGTTGAACGGCTCCTCCTTGATCATGGCGAGCGCGGCGCGGTTGGCGACGATGGCGTCATTGACGGTCAGGGACATGAGGGCGCTCCTCGATGGCCGGATGTGTTCGGGCACGGATCAGTAGTCGGGGTCCTGGAAGCGCGGTTCCCGGTCGTCGTTGAAGGCGCCGATCCCCTCGGCCCGGTCCGGGTGCACCGCGGAGCGCCAGTGCGCCTCCATCATGATCGCGATGGCTTGTTCGACGGGCTGGCCGGCGCCCATCTGGACCGCGCGTTTGACGGCTTGCACGGCCGTCGGCGAGTTGCCGGCGATCTTCGCGGCGATGCGGTGCGCCGCCGGTAGAAGCTCGTCGCCGGGGTGGATCTCGTTGACCATGCCCAGCCGGTGGGCCTCCCGGGCGGTGATGGGCTCACCGGTCATCAGCATCTGCATGGCCCGGCCGGGTGGCAGGACCCGGGGGAGCAGGACCGGTGAGCCGCCGCCGGCGGCGAGCCCGATCATCGCCTCGGGCTGGCCGAAGGTGGCGTGGTCGGCGGCGATGATGAAGTCGGTGCTCTGTGCGATCTCGCTGCCGCCGCCGTAGGCGATGCCGTTGACCGCGGCGAAGATCGGTTTGCGGAGCTGGCGCAGCGTGTAGAGGGTGCGGTCGAAGTCCTGCCGCTGGCGCAGCCATTGCTGCTTGGTCATGCTCTTGCGCTGGCGCAGGTCGCTGCCGACCGAGAAGGCGCGGTCGCCGGCGCCGGTGATGATCACGACCCGGATCGCCGGCTCCACCGCGATGGTTTCCAGCACTTCGGTGAGCTGGGCGCCCATCTCGGTGGTGATGGCGTTGTCGGCCCGCGGCCGGTTGAGGGTGATGACCGCGACGGCGCCGCCGGCGGCATGGTCCACCAGCACCGACGGGGCCGGGTCCACGTCGCCCGGCGCAGGTGGCCCGAAGTCGAGGGCCTTCCAGCGGTCGGTGCCGGTGGTGTGGGTCATCTGCTCTCCTCGGTCAGGTCGGCCAGCCATCGCAGCCCGCGAAGGCCGGGAGCGAAGCAGTACTCGCCGCCCCGGGTGGTCACGAACGGCGGCAGGTCCGGCAGGCGGCGGCGGATGGGCCGGCGCGGAACGGTGAAGGTTCCGGTGCTGTCACGGGGCCCGACGAGTGGGTCGCTCTCCTGCGGGGCGCCGATGAAGATGCCGTCGTTGAGCCACTGCGTCTTGACGAACTCGAACTGCCGGCCGGGATGCGCCCCGGCGAAGACGAAGATGATGCCCCGGTCCACGCCGTCGTCGTCGAGCACGCCCTCGGGCAAGGCCGGGCCGTAGCTGGTGCCGCGGCGGATCATGCGGTGCAGCCGGACGTCGACGGTTTGTTCGTCCTCGAGCGCGTCGCGGGGGTTGGCGCGCCGGGCGTGGGCGCCGGCCGGGCACTTGAACCCGCGCGGATCGTCGCGGTAGCCGAAATCGTTGTTGCGCTTCGGGTCCGCCCCGAGTTCCGGATCGTCGCTGTCCGGGGTCAGCGCGAGCGGAGCCCCGGACTGCCAGCGGCCGACCATCTTCGCCCCGAGCAGTGCCTCCTCCCGGCGATCGGCGGCACGTTCGCGCAGGTAGCGGCGGTAGGCGGCGACGCGGGTGTGCAGCTTGCGGAACACCACGTAGGTGCCGTTGCGGCCGAGCACGTCGGGGGTGGGCATCGGCGCGAGCGTGCCGGTCTCGTCCGGGTAGCCGAGGATGAACTCGCCCGCCCTGATCGGTGGCCGATCCGGGCGTGACCGGTGTGTGGCGACGCCTTCCACGGCCGGTTGCCCGATCCCGTCCTTGAACCCGAACGAGGTGCGGCCGGTGGCGAGCTGGTAGCAGTCCTGCCGCCAGATCACGTCGATGCCCGGGAACTGCTTCTGGGCGCTCCGGGCCCGCTCCACCACCTGATCGAGAGCGGCCCGGTCCGGGGCCAGGGTGGCGAGCGCGATGTGCACGGCCGGGCTGCCGAGCGGCTGTTCCCAATGCTCGGGGCCGCTGTCCCCGACATCACCCAGCACTGCCGCGCGGGCGGCCATGCCCTGCCGGAACTCGGGCGCGAAGCTGTCCAGCGAATGCTGCGGCACGCCCAGCGCTTTCAAACCGTGGTAGGTGAAGGCGAGGGTCATCCACGCCGCCGGGGTGCCGTCCACCACGGAACGGGCCGGCGACAGTAGCGGGATCAACCGGCGGACCAGGTCACGGCCGTCCTGTGGGTCGCCGACCCGCAGCAGGACGTAGGTGCCGACGTACGGCGACGGCCGTTCATGCAGGGCACCGGCCTGGATGTCGTCAAGATCAAGAACAGTCATGATCGCCTACAGGTGTGCGGGTGGCTGCGGTGGCGCCGGATTCGCCGGTGACAGGTACGGGAAGACACCGGACGCGGGCCGGGAGGACATGTCGACGCCGTCCCGGATGACGGGGCCGGTTCCGGCGTTGACCAGCAGCGTGAACAGGGTGTCCATCGCGTCGTCGTTGAGGGTCCGCCCGCCGCACGTCACGTGCTGTCTGCCGGCCAGGACGGCCCGTTCGATCTCCAGGAAGGATCCGTGTTCCTGGTAGGGCCTGCCGACGTCGACGACGAGATGGTCAGCGAGCACGAGGCCGGTCAGGGGGTGGTCGCCGTGCTTGCCGGCCGGCCAGTCCACGCGGCCGTCGAGGCCGTCCCAGAAGGCGAGGTTGGCGTTGAGCCGGGCCCAGTAGGCGCCGAGATATCCGTCCGCCAGGTGGAACCCGTCTTCCATGTTGTAGATGTCGCGGATCTCCAGATCCCGGTTGACCGGGTCGAACTGTTTCGGGGCCAGCAGCAGGTTCTTCACCTCAGGCCGGCCGGTCCGCTCGATACGCACGGTGAGCCGGCCCCGGGTCAGGGTCTCCGCGACCACACCGACCAGGCCCGCCTGCTCACCGAACACCTGCGCGTAGTCGAACTCGACGACGATGCTCAGCACGTTCTTGCCGTCCAAGAAGATCGCCGACGGGTCGGTGAATGCCAGCCGGCCGGTCGTCACCGTCTTCAACGCCGCCGGCGCGTCGAGGATGAACGGGTCCCAACGCGGGCCGGCGAATGCGCGTACTCCGGCGCCTTTGCCGCCCTCCGGGTCGAGGCAGGGAAAGAGCACCTCGTCACCGGCGGGCGTGCGGCAGATGCCGGACTGCGGGCCCGCGTCGGGTGACTGGTCGGAGAACACGCAGTCGAAGACGTACTCTCGCGTGCCCACGTCGAACAGCGCAGCCCCGGGGCGGCCACCGGAGAGCGTGAGCGGCCGAAGCCGGAACCGGTAGATCAACCCGTCCGAGAAACGAGCGTCAGGTGCGGCGAACGGCAGGGTGTTGACCACCAGCACCAGATTCCCCGGTGTCTCCGGGCTGGGGAACGCGTAGACGTCGGTGATGTCGGCGATGGGCTCGGCCAGCGCTCGCGGACCCGAGATGTGATCAGACATGTGGTCTCCCCTGCCCGCGCCGTCAGTCCGCCGCCTCGGCCAGTAACGGCGCCAAGGCCGGCTCCTGGAGTAGCTTGGCCGCCTCAGGGTCGTCCAGGACCTGCTGGAACGCTGTGTTCACGCGCTGGGCCTTGCGGATCTCCTTGACCGTCCCGCCGTAGTTGCGGGCGTAGCCACCGGCGCTGACCTGTGCCGAGAGGATGAACGTCTTGACCGCGTCCAGGTTCGGCAGGCCCTCGTAACCCTCCACGTGCCGGAAGATGGCATCGAAAAGGCTCAACGGTTTGGACGCGAAATCGACCATGTAGGCGTCCCAGGGACCGTCGAAACTGGTGGCGAACAGCAATCGGGTGTCGTCGTCGAACGGCACGAACCGCGCTTCGTGAATGGACGCGATCGGCACGTCATAGTCCCCGGGCCGATAACCGGGAGACTCCTGCAGAGCACGCAAGGCCTCCCGCAGCGCCGGCCCATGCCCCGGCTTCACATGAAAGAACAGGGAGAACTCACTGGTCGGACCTACCTGAACGCCCGGTCGAGACGGAACTTCGGCTGCCATCCGAAGATCACCTTCCTGGAGGTAAACGGCCTGATGCCTGCACTCGGCTGCGGGCTTGCTCGCGAAAAAGACCGAGCATCCCCGACCCGCTCAGCTTTCGGTTCTTTCGGTGCGGGCACCTCACCCCTGGCGGGTGATCGACGCCGCTTCGACCGGTTCAGGCAGCAGCTCGCCCGCACCGGCCGATGCTGTGCGGCCGCGGGAGCACCGGGACGAGGTCGTTCCCGGCGGCACCGGGATGTCACCGGTGCCGCCCGGAGGTACGCGCCGGTGGGCGTCTCGCGCAGCTCCGCCTGATCCGGTCAGCCTCCGATGCGCAGGGCCGTCGGCCTTGACGGTGCGTACGGCGTCGAGTCCGGCGGCGAGTACGCCCCCGAGTTTGCCGATCTCGTCCTGTGCCTTGCTCTGGGCTTCGGCTATCGGCCGCATCAGGGCGGCGACCGATAGCCCGACCATGGTGACCGCGGCCAGGGTGACGCCCAGCAACGGCACGTCCAGCACTGCCATGAGGGCGATGGTGCCGGTCAGCGAGACCGCTCCGTTGATCAGGTTGACGAGCTCGTCGAGGAGGCTTCGCGCAGCAGTACGGTGTCGGCGACGACGCGGGAGACCAGTTCGCCGGAGGACCGGCGCTGCAGGTCGGGCAGGCGCCCGCGGAAGAACCGGCGCACCAGCGAGGTGCGTACGTCGAGCACGACGTTCTCCGCGACCGTTCCGAGCAGGTTCGCCTGGGCGTAGCCGAACAGCACACCGAGGACGAGCAGCCCGATCAGGGCTGCCACCGGTGTGGCCAGGGAGGGAGACCGCGGCCGCCCCTCCGCCCGCCGTCGACGTCGGCGACCGTACCGGGCACGGGCTGGCGGGCATGGGTGAACGCGCCCGGCTGGCCGGCGGCACGCTGACGGCCGGGCCCCTCGACACCGGTGGCTTCCGGGTCGCCGCCACGCTGCCGTTGCCGAGCCGGGAGGACCAGCCCTGATGATCCGCATTCTCATCGTCGACGACCAGCCGATGATCAGAGCCGGCATCCACGCGATCCTCGCGTCCCAGAACGACATGGCGGTCGTCGGTGAGGCGGAGAACGGTCGGATCGGTGTCGAACGGGCCCGCAGCCTGCGCCCCGGCATCGTGCTCATGGACGTGCGCATGCCGGAGTTGGACGGGCTGGCCGCCACCGCCGAACTGCTCGATCCCCGCCGGGCCGGTGACCATCCGCCCAGACCACCAAGACCCACGTGAGCCGGATCCTGAACAAGCTGAACCTGCGCGACCGGGTCCACGCTGTCGTGTTCGGGTACGAGAACGGCCTGGTCACGCCGGGCCGGAGGTCCGCCGGCCAATCCGCTTTCACCGCGATACGGTACACACCCGACCGCAGTCCGTCGCCGCCCTATCGCCCGGGAGCGGCCACCCTGGTCAGCGCGGCGACCCCGATCCCGGCGCCGCCGACCAGAACGATCCCGAGCAGCGGCTGGCCGGCGGCGGTCATCGCCGCCCCGGCGCCGGCGAACAGCGCCACCTCGACCAGGAACCGCAACGGCTCGGGCAGCCGCCGCCCAGCCCGCGGCCCGATGAACATGCCCCACACCACGATCGCCGTCGCGGGCGCGCCCACCGCGAACACGATCGCCGCCCCGAGCGGGTCCGGCAGGACCGCCCCCACGTAGGCGAACGCGGCGAACATCACCAGTTCGGTGAGGAACCTGGCCACCAGCACCAGCCCTCGCCACCCGGTCAACGGCAGCGGCTCCGCTTCCTCACTCGTCGGCACGCGCCGCAGCGTAGCGCCATACGATTCTCCCGCGGATCGGTGCCCTCACAGCCCATGACGAATGCCTGGATCGACGTAGTCGAACAAGTTGCGGAGTCGTACGACATCGTGGTCCCGTTCGGCGAACTCCTGGTTTCCGCTTCACCGGTACCGGCTACGGGCGAACGACTGCTCGACAGGGGCTCGGGAGCCGAGGCCGTGGCGCTCTCGGTTCAGCGTCGCGGATACGAGGTGTCCGCAGTCGATGGATCGGTCGCGATGGTGACTCGGCTATCCCCCGTCGCTGACGGGCAGGTGGCCCTGCCGTTCGACGACGCCGCGTTCGATGTCGTCACCGCTGGCTTCGTGGTCCATTTGCCCAGCAGTTCCGGGGCCGCGTCACGTAGGTTCAAGCGGATCTCATGCCTGGAGGACTGCTGGCCTTCACGGCGTCCGGCCCACCACCCGAGGACCTCGAACCCGGCGACCGCGACCACGAACTCTTCACCGAATTCTGCGCAGCACTCGATTTCGATACGGCCGTGATTCAACGCGTCATACGAAGCGTCGCGGCTACGCCGGTGCTCTGGCGCCAGCGACAACCCGACCAGCGTCGTGACCTACCCGTCAGTGCACCCGGCGCCGCGGGTCGAGATGCGCCGATGCGCCCTTCCCCACCGGATGACGCACGATCACCGGCGGCCAGACCGGAGGGGACCCTACGCGCACACGAATCCGTCGATGATCGTGTGTTGCTCGACGGTCCGCACGGAGAGAAAACCCACCCTCCGGCATGATGGTGGCGTGAGCCTTGAAAACGAAGACATCTGGTCGATGCTGCCGGAAGACAGCCGCGCTCTTGTCGATGATTTGATTTGCCGGCGTCACTTGGTACAGGCTGCCCGAATAATCCGGGAAGCAACCCCTCTTGAAAGACCAGTCTCGATTAATCAGGCTCTGGATCTAACCGAGGCCCGCCACTACGAGCTTTCCAGAGCCGGCTTGGTGGAGCCTCTGCCTCCGCCGGTGTCGTTGCCGGAACTCACTGAGCGGGCTCTGGCCATTGCCGACCCAGTGGTGGCCATCGAGGCGTTCTGGGACGGCGACACGCAGCGCTGGGGGGTTCTTCTGCTCGCCATCGTGCGCCGTCCCAGCCTGCAGCACCCGCTATTCGACGAGCACGAACTAATGTTCGCCGACGGTCGGGACGCGCCAACAAATACCGACGTAGGGCTACGCATGCCACCGGCCGCCGAAGCGGCGAACAAAGGCGCGGCGGTAGCCCGAGAGCTGGGCGTCCCTTTCAGCTTCCTCGATCCGGACGCCTCGCAACCGGAGCACCTGCGGTGGTGGGATTCGAAAGATCATTGATCGGTGAACAATGAAGCACCTGGTGCCGATTATCTTTTCAGCGGTACACACTCAAGAGCAGCCGCGATCCGGATGCTGTCTACCGGCCGCAACATAGCCGAGGGGTCGAATTTCGGCGGTGTCGGCGCTGTTCAAGCCTCCTCGGCGTCGCGAAGCATGCGGCGAGCGACCGCATCGTCCTGGGCTCGTCGAAGAAGTTCGATCGGCGCCATGTCGGGACCACACAGAGCTTGCAGTGCACGCTCCCAGCGTTGCCGTAGCGGCGGCGGCAGACGACGACTCTGCCCGACGGTGAACTGGTACGCCCACCGCAGGTGGCGGCCGTCCGGGTCAGACAGAATGGACGTCAGGTACGGCAAGGTGATTCTCGCGGTGATCGGGTGGGCGGTCAGCGCCGGCGCTACCGGCCGGTGCCACCCGACCGCGACCGGCACCATGCCGCCGCCCCACTGACCTGCCCAGAAGTCGCTCTCGTCGAAAAGGAGTGCGCACAACCACCCCGCGAACCCGGTGCACGTGTCAAAACCCGAGCCGGCGAGCCGATCAACGAAGCGGTTGGCAGCCTCCAGAGCATCCGTGCGGAGTCCTCGTTGCCACAACGCCAGGTAGGAGTTCCACTCCTCGACCAGGTCCGGCGGCAGTGGGGCACCAGTGACATCGTCCTCAGTGAGTCGGCGCATCAGTGCATTGTCCGAGCACCGCACTGCGAGTACACCTGCTTTTCGGGCGTCACGCTCGGAGGTCCATCACACGCATCCGGCCGGGCTGCGGTCGTACCTCAATGAAACGTCCTCCGGCGCCGGGTCCGGGATGGTTATAAGGTTAACCACGCACGTATGGCCGGTATCCGCAGGTGCGGCGTGTTCACCAACATGCCGCTGACCGCGAGCTGTACCTACAGGCGGTAGCCCACGCGCTCGAAGACCGCGGTGGTGGCGCTGACGCTGGTGGTCGACTACGGCTTGGGGCACACACCTACGAGTTCCCGGATCATGCTGATCAGATCAGCAGCTCGGGGACCGCGTTGCTGCAATACCGCCTTGAGGTGCTGCTGCGCAGTGCTACCGGCAAACGAGACGGTCTCCCGGTCTTGTCGGTGGCGGTCGTTACAGTGCGCGAATGAGTGACGCGTACACGGTCTACTGGCCGCAAGATCGTTGGCGTCTGGCGTTGCGTGTGCACCGACCGCTGGAGGTCATGTTCGGCGGCCCGCACGTGTCCGAGCCGAGTTTCCGACACGCCACGGTCAGTGTCGGTGACCTGCTCTATCCCATCGGCGTGTACCGGCAGGTCCTGTTCGTATTGGGGCGCATGCGAGTCCGGGAAATCGCAGAAGTCGACGTTGACTCCCTGGATGGATACTTCGAACGATTTGCCAGCTGGCGGTTTCTGGCGCCGACATGCACCACCGAGGTCGTGCTCGGCGAGGACGGCACCCCGGTGCACGGCAACCAGGCCGTTCCGGGCGAAGCGCTCAAGACCCTGACCTACCTGCCGCGCCGAGCGCCCGGCCCACTGTTCCGTCCCGTCCGGCATCCAAGCAGGGCCGCGACTCCGCGACCTCGGGTATCGAAACTTTATTCTGAAAAGGCATGGAAGCGGCACTCGCTAATGGCCTCCTGATCTTGTAGTGGTCGAATATCAGGGTTTTCGGCGGCCAGCTCAATCAGCGGAATTCCCCACCGCCTCCCGCCACGATGTCAACTCTCTCATGCCACGATCCGGGTACTTGTTGGCGGCATCGCTGAACCGCTGGCCAGATTGTCCGGGCGCAACGAAATTCCTGAGCACCAGCAGGCTGCCGAAAAGACTATTCGCCGAACATCTCGGTGAGACGACCACCGACCACCTATCGATGAATCTGCCGACAACCACCGGCGTCCCCAACCGCTCCGACGGTGGTTCATGAAGATCTGACTACCGTGCGGGGTCCGCGGCGGGAGTACGTAGGCGGCTCGAGCCCTCTTGGGGGATGCGCGCGATGGTCGCGCGATGGATCATGGGCGTATGCCAGTCGTTGAAGCCGCGGTCGTGGTGCCGGTGCCGCCGGACCTGGCGTTCGCAGTGTCTCAGACCACGGCGCCGCTACGGTATCGATGGGATCCTTTCGTACGCGAACAGCGGTTGCTCGATGGCGCCACCAGGCCCGGCAAGGGCGTGCGGACGTTCACCAAGTCTCGCCACGGCTTGACCATGATCAGTCAGTACGTGTCGTTCGCTCCTCCGACCAACGTCGGCATGAAAATGCTTCGCGGCCCGTGGTTCTTCGAGATGTTCGCCGGAGGATGGCGGTTCACCGCTGCCGAGGAATCCCCCGGCCATACCCTTGCCACGTGGCGGTACAGCTTCCGGTGCCGCCCTGCGCTCCTGCGTCCGGTGGCCGAGCGCCTCGGCCGCCGGCTGCTCGGACACGACATCAACCGGCGGATCCAAGCGTATGCGCGCGGCTGCACCGACCCGGTCGTCCTCGCGGCGGCGAGGCAAGCGCTGACGGAAGGCTACGGTCCGGCCAGCCGATAGACCTCGGGCACCGGCCGGCCCGAGCGTCCAGGAACCAGAGCACCGGCCCGGACCACTGTCCTGCCGCAGGCGCGGGCCAGGATGATCGCCGGGACCCGGCGGTGCGACCGCCCGGTGACAGCGTTGCGATCCCGCGTCGCCACCGATGTGCCGGGGAGGCTGAGGAGGTGAGCCCGACGTTGATCGGGCTCTGTCCATGACGGGAGAGCAGACGTCCGCTCATTCGCCAGGTCCTCCGATGGAGTTGAAGTCATCGAGCAACTCCAAGAGGCGCCGAGTCGCGTTCAGTTGCGCTTCCGGTGGCATGTCGTTGATGTCTGCCCGCGCTTCCAGCGTGGCCGGAGAGACGGACCCGGCAATGACAGCTGACCAGTGCCGGGGAGTGTGCCGGCCGAGAATTCGCGCCGCCACGTAATCTCCGAAACCTTGCAGAGGCCGCACGGTGAACGCGTAGTTGTAGCCCTCCACGAAAGCAACGACGGTCAGGAATCTGTCGTCGCCGACGTACATCCGTCGCCGGTGGCGCAGATGGAAGCACAACTCGTTGAGATCCACCGCGCATCCTTCGCTCGGGCTGCAGTCCGGGTCCAGGAGAAGTCGGCCCCGGCCCGCCATCGGCATCGATTCTAAGAGATCGTGTGCGTGCTCTCTGGTAGCCGCATGTCGCGCGGCGTCGGCGCAACGTTTCCCGGGGGCCAGGGGATGAACAACGGCGTCACCGTGGATGCCGTGACCAGCCGGCGCAGAAGCTGGCACGACCGGGGTCGCAACGGTCCAGCGGGGCCTCGAGACGGAGGATCAGGCCGGGTGAGAGGGCAGGATCAGCGGGCTCCCGCTCGGCGGGTCAGTCGCCGCCGGAGCCGCTGTCGCTGTCGGCGAAGTCGGGGCCGTCGTGGTGGGCCGGCAACCCGGACGCCGCCCGATCCTTCCGGGTGAGGAGGACCGCGGCCATCATGCTCGCGATGCAGGCCAGCATGAGGGCCGTCCCGGAGAACAGCACGGCCCCCCACGGGGAGCCGTCGGTGTCCACGCCGAAGGCCGTGAGCAGGACGACGGCCGGGAACAACCCGAAGAACAGCGAGCCCAGCACGACGAGCATCGCCGTGTTCCGGTGGAAGCCGGCGGCGTCGTCGAGGTCGCCGGGCCACACCGCGGGGAGCAGAGCGACCGCCTGGCTGAGCAGGAGGACCGTCTGGACGGTGAGGTAGCCGGCGACCGTGTACGACTGTGACCAGAAGTGCACCGCCGCGGCGACGGCAAGGAGCAGGGTGACCGCGTTGGCGGCCAGCACGAACACCGGCCGGGACCACAGGACGTCACGCACGTCCTCCCAGAACAAGGCATCGAACATCTGCCGCCCCTTCATCCCGGTCCGCTCTCCGGCTCGCATTCTGCCCCGGCCGGGCAAACGGGACGGTCAGGCGGTGCCGGCGGCCGGCGCTCACGAGGACTCAGGCTCACCGCGGCGATGCGTACGCGTCCACTCCTCGACGTCGTCGGCGAGCCAGATCTTGCCCTGCGCCAGATCAGCGACCGGCTCGGGGAAGTCGTCCCTGGTGGTGAGCTCGTACGCCCGCTGACGGCTCAGTCCGCCGAGACGAATCCGGATCTCGTGTGTGCCCAGCAGATGAGGGTGGTGTCCTGCCGTCATGCTCACGACTATAGGTGAGCGACTACTGGTCGTTCTGACCCGGAGGTGGCGCCGGCGACGAGCATCCCGTCGGTACCGTGTGCCCGGCACATTGATCGAAAGGCAGTTCATGTACAACCAGCAGTGGCAGCCGCCGGCGTACCCCCCGCCCGGCGCGCCGGCCGCTATCGGCGTCACCGCGAAATTCTTCCCCCTCGCCTTCCTGCTCGCGCTCGTCCGGCCGGTCATGACCCTCAACGGTCACCCCGTCCCGATGAGCTGGGGCGATCCGGTACGCGTCCCGGTCCCACCCGGGCGCCATCATCTTCACCTGCACACCCCGTACCTGATCCCGCGCCGCATCGGCAACGCCGACCTGATGGTCGACGTCCATCCCGGGCAGATCATCGACCTGGAATACAAGGCGCCGGTGGTGGTCTTCCTGCGGGGCGCTCTCGGCCCCGCGCCGCAGAAGTACCCGGGCGGCGTCCTGTTCGTCATGTTCATGGCGATCTTCCTGGTGATGGCGTGCGTCATCGGCGTGCTGGGGTACGCGATCGCGGACAGTCCCCGGGAACCACGGACGAGCTACGGCCTGAGCACCGCGGCCCCGGCCGTGCCGACCGGCGTGCCCACCCAGGGCGGCACCGCTGAGGCCGGGGCCACGCCGGGTCTGCGCGCCGGCGCACCCACCCGCCGGGCCGCCGGCGCCACGTTCGCCGCTGGCGAGGCGACCGAGGTGGTCGCCGTGCCGGGGTGGCCGTTCGCGTTCCGGGCGCCCGCCGGCTGGCAGTGCACCCGACGCAGCGACCAGCAGGTCAACCTGCCCGATTCGCAGCAGTACGTGTGCCGCCCGGCGAACCGGGCCGACGCGGGGGAGTACGCCGTCGTCATGCTGCGGGCCTGCCCCGGAACGTGCAGCCGTGCCGAGGCCGACCGGATGAACGACGTGTGGTTCCGCCCCACCGACCGGCTGCTGTCGGCCGGCGGGTCCGCCCGGTTCGTGGAGGACACCCCGGACCGGAGCGGCAAGTACGGCATCTACCTGACCAGCTTCATCAGCTGGAACGGAAGCGGTGGTGGCACCACGTACTGGCAGGTGGCGGTCGGCGCGGTCGCTCCGATGCAGGGCCGCGACAACGTACAGAAGCTCGCCAACGACGTTCTGAGCCAGACCTCCTGAAAGGAGCATCGCAGGGTGCGGGTGGCCCGGGTGACGCGGCGCAGCCGGCGCCGGCGGCCACCGGCCCGGCCCTGAACCCTGATTTCGGAGAAGACCGGAAAACAAGACATAGCGCACGTACGGTGTGAGCGTGAGCGATGTCCTCGAGCGCAAGGTCCTGGAACCCGATCCGGGACTGGTCAAGGGGCTCGGCGCTCACCACACGCTCGAGTCGGCTGTCGCGGACCTGGCCGACAACAGCATCGACGCGGGAGCGGACCGGATCCTCGTGCGCTTCGAGGCCGATGGGGCGCAACCCGTCGGTCTGCACGTCGTCGACAACGGCCGGGGCATGGACGGGCATCAGGCCGACGAGGCGATGCGCCTGGGCCGCCAGCGCACCTATCAGGCCGGGGACCAGGGCCATTTCGGTATCGGGCTCAAAGCCGCGTCCTTCAGTCATGCCGACACGATCACCATTCACACCGTGCCGCGTTCCGGTGAGCGGCACGGCAGGCGACTACGCCGGTCGGACTTCCAGCGCGACTTCGGCTGCGACGTGCTGGATCCGGCGACGGTACGCCCGGAGCCGCTGCTCGCCCGGGTCGGTTCGGCTTCGGGCACCGTCGTCACCTGGACGGACACGCACTTCCCGCGTACCGGCGGCCCAGGGCTCGGCAACTGGCTCGAGGATTCGCGTACCCGTCTCGGTCTGCACCTCGGCCTCACCTACCACCGGTTGATCGCCGCCGGCCGGTTGCGGATCGACGTCGAGATCTTCGACCGGGCACTCGGCCGGGCCGGCATCCCCGAACCGATCTCCGCCATCGACCCGCTGGACTTCCCCGCCGCAGCGGTCGCCGGCTACCCGCGGACGCTGGCCGCCCGGATGGGAACCGGCAGGATCATGCTGACCTGCCATATCGTCCCACCCCGTTCCAGCGGCCCGAACTACCGCCTCTACGGCCGCGACGGCGCCGACTTCCAGGGTTTCTACATCTACCGGCATGACCGGCTGCTGCAGGCCGGCGGCTGGAACCACGTCGTCACCGCGGCGCCGCACCGCGCGCTGGCCCGGGTGGTGGTCGACGATTTCGAAGCCCTGTCCGGTCACGTCCGGCTCAACCCGGAGAAGAAGGGCATCGTCTTCAGCCACGACCTGCAGGGCGCCATCGCGCACGCGGCCGAGGGCGGCGACGGCGCGTCGTTCGCTGACTT
This sequence comes from Actinoplanes sp. NPDC019969, assembly GCF_055562375.1. Classification (NCBI taxonomy): domain Bacteria; kingdom Bacillati; phylum Actinomycetota; class Actinomycetes; order Micromonosporales; family Micromonosporaceae; genus Actinoplanes; species Actinoplanes sp. NPDC019969. Next base: position 277,874 of record NZ_JBVHFK010000010.1, read on the forward strand.
CCTGGGGCACGCCGAGTCCGTACTGACCGAGTCGCGGAGACGACGGCATCGGCGGCGGCCCATGGCAGAACCCTCCAAGGGCCTGCACGAGGAGGTCCGGCGTGTCATCCGGTCCGAGATCCCGCTCCGTGAGGAGGAGGGGCCGGTCGAGATCCGCTGGGGTGCTCTTCCCGCGGGCCGCTTCCTCCGCCTCGACCGGGAGGGCCGGACGATCTTCCTGAACAAGCAGTACCGGCAGCTGCTCACCGGCGGGACCATCGGTCTCAGCGACGCCCCGCTGCTCAAGACCCTGGTCTTCCTGTTGACCGAGGACCACTTCAAGGGGCAGCAGTGGGGACCTCGGGACAAGGACCTGCTCGAGGTCTGGGACGCGGTGCTGGGCGCCGCCGTCCGGGCCGAGTGGGCGTACCGGGCCGGAGACCGTTGATGAGCGCACCGGTCACCGGCCGGCACCTGTCCCGGGAGGCGCTCGCCGATTACCTCCGCGGCGCGCCGGCGGCCATCGCCGTGGACGGTGTCCCGGTCTGCCGGATCGATTTCGATCCGCCGCGCCGTGAGATGGCGCTGCGCGTGCCGTACTCCGGCCAGGAACCGCCCGATCTGGCCGCCTACGAGCGTGTCACCGCCCGGATCGTCGAGGACGGCGCCGGCCGGTACGCCGAGCTGCTGATCCGCTGCTCCGACAGCGAGTACGAGGCCTATCTGCTGCTCAGCGATGTGGCCGATCTGATCCAGCAGGACGGTCTGCCGTTCGACGCGGCGGTGCTCTCCTCCCTGGCTACCTTCGGGGAGCTGCTGGCTCCGGCCGGCAGCCTCTCCGCGGAACGGCAGACCGGTCTGTACGGCGAGATGCTCTTCCTCGAGTCGTGCATCGGCGTGGCCGGCCCGGCTGCCGCGGTGGCCGCGTGGAAGGGTTTCGCCCCGAACGAGCACGACTTCGTCTTCCCGCAGGCCTGCTTCGAGATCAAGACGACGCGGATGGAGTCGCGCCGCCACACGATCGGTGGCCTGGAGCAGCTGCAACCCACTCCGGATACTCCGCTGTGGTTCGTCTCGGTGCAGATCACCGTCGCGACGCCGGCGGTCGGCCGTAGCCTGGCCGGACTGGTCGACGACGTGCGGGCAGCCGCCGGGCCGGCCGGCGGCGCACTCGAGATCTCGTTGCGGCACGCGGGCTGGCGCGACCGTGACCGCCCGCTCTACCAGGAGTGCCGCCGCCTGCGCAGCGAGCCCGCGGCGTACCCGGTGGACGCTGACTTCCCGGTCCTGAACCGCGAGGTGCTCCGGCGCGGCTGTGCTCAGCCGTCGCTGATCGTCGGCGCCAGCTATGCGATCGACGTGACGACGCTCGCGCCGGCGACGCCGCCGCCACCCGGTGACGCCTTCACGCAGGGAGGTTCATCATGACGCCGGCAGCCTGGGAACAGGCCCTCGACAGCGCGGTCACCGGCCTCCGTAAGAACGGGCCGTCCGCGCTGCTCAAGCCGATGAACGCGTTCCTCGACGACGACCTCCCACCGCTGACCGACCGGGATCTCGAACAGCTCCTCGACGAGCGCACCCAGCAGAACAGCGCAGCCGTACGCCATCTGGCCCTGCTCCTGGCCGAATGGGATCTGGAGGCCGCGCCGTCGTGGGCTGCCGACGGCACAGCGCCGAGGACGGCCGAGCGCCGCCGGTGGGTCTACGGCCGCCTGCGGCTCTCGCCCGCGGCCGTCGACCGTCTCGACTTCCTGGCGCCGATCGTCTACCCGACGATCCCCGAGCCCATCAACGGCAAGTGGAAGCCCTGGTACGAGGGGGAGCGGGTCTCCCGGTGGGCGTTCTACTGGCCGCACTACCGTGACTACCTGCTCGACCGGCGGGGCTGGCACGGCGACGCCGTCGCTCTGCTGGACGAGACCACGGCGAAGGTCATCCGGCGCCTCGCCGACCCGACCCAGGCCGGCTCCGCCGACTCGCTGCAGCGTAAAGGGCTGGTCATCGGCTTCGTGCAGAGCGGCAAGACGGCGAACTTCACCGGCGTCATCGCCAAGGCGATCGACGCGGGCTACCGCCTCGTCATCGTGATGACCGGCACCATCGAGCTGCTCCGGTCACAGACCCAGCGGCGCATCGACCGTGAACTCGTCGGCCGGGAGAACCTGCTGGAAGGCGTCGAGAGCGAGTCGGCCAAGGAGTTCGACTACGCCGATGACGAGGAATGGCACGACGACGCGTTCGTCCGGCACGGTGCGGGCTTCACCGACCTCGGCCACCCGGCGATCGAGCGGCTCACGATGCTCACCAAGGACTTCGACACCCTGACGGTCGGTCCCGGCACGATGAAGCTCCACCCGAGAGACCCGGCCAAGCCGTTCTACCATCCGGACAATCTGCGCTCGGCCCCCGTACGCCTGCTGGTCGTCAAGAAGAACGCCCACGTGCTGGGCAAGCTCGCCAAGGATCTGGCCAAGAGCAAGGATCTGGACCAGCTGCCCGCCCTGATCATCGACGACGAGTCCGACCTCGCCTCGGTCAACACGAAGAATCCGGCGAAGACCAAGGACCGCACCACCATCAACCGGGCGATCGTCGACCTGCTGCAGCGGCTGCCCAGGGCTCAACTGGTCATGTACACGGCGACGCCGGCCGCGAACGTCTTCGTCGACCCCGACGCGGGAGACATCTTTCCCCGCAACTTCATCCTTCCGCTGCCCGAACCGGCGAACTACATGGGCGTACGGCATTTCCACGACGTCGACTGGAACAGCGAGGATCCCAAGGACGATCCGGCCACGTCGAACGAGCGGGCCTATGTCCGTCCGGTCGGCCCGGCACCGGAGACCGATGAGGAGCGCCCACAGCGCGAGGAGGAGATGCTCAAGGCCCTCGACTCGTTCGTGCTGTCCGGGGCGGTGAAAGTGTTCCGGGAGCAGGCGGGGGCGGCCCGGTACCGGCATCACACGATGATGGTGCACGAGACGGTTCGCAACAGTGACCAGGGCGACATGGCTGACCTGGTGAAAGAGGTCTGGTCCCGGGCGAACTACAGTTCCCCGGCGGCGCTCGACCGCCTGGAGGCCCTGTGGGAATCCGACTACCGGCCGGTCTGCCTCGCCCGGTGCGACGGCTATCCGGTGCCGGACTCCTTCGGCCGGCTGATCGAGCCGATGGGCGAGGCCTACCGGCGGATCCGTGAGGTCCGCGATCCGGTCATCATCGTCAACAGCGACGAGGACGTCCGCAAGAACCAGCAGGCGCTCGACTTCGACCGCAACAAGGTGTGGCGGGTCCTGATCGGCGGGGCGATGCTGAGCCGCGGTTTCACCGTCGAGGGCCTGACGATCACCTTCTACACCCGCCGGGCGCTGCAGGGGGACACCCTCATGCAGGCGGGGCGCTGGTTCGGGTTCCGCCCGGGGTACCGCGATCTCGTTCGCCTGTTCATCCGGCGCGACCCGCCCGGCACGGGCCGGGCCGTGGACCTCTACGAAGCGTTCGAAGGATTGATGCGCGACGAGATGTCGCTGCGGGAACGGCTCCTGGAATACCAGAGCACCGCCGAGGACGGCAGCGCGTCGATGATCGAGCCGTGGCAGGTGCCGCCGATCGTCAGCCAGCACCTGCCGTACCTGAAGCCGGTCGGCCGTACCAAGATGTTCAACGCGGTCATCAACACGGTGGCGGAGTCGGGCAGCCTCAAGGACCGGTACGGCGTCCCGGCCCCCGACGACGCGGAGGGAAAGCGGGCCAATTACGACCTGATCGTTCCCCTGCTCGCGAAGGCCGCCGAAGGACGGACGCGCCGCTTCGTCTCCGCCCGGACCGGCGCCGCGAAGATCACCGGCTTCGACGCGAAGGTCACCGAGGTCGAGGCGGGCGCCTTCGTGACGATGCTCGAGGGGTTGCGGTGGAACGATCGCTATCGCGAGGTCATCGATCCCGTCATCCGCTTCTACCGCCGGCTGCACGACAACGGGCGGCTCGACAGCGCTGTCATCGTGTGGCCCCAGGTGACCAACGCGGTCGACTTCCAGCTCCCGGATCTCGGCATGGCCCAGGCGGTCCGCAAGCGCCGCCGCCGGGACCGCCCCGACACGTTCCCCGGCAGCGACCCGAAACACCGTGACGCGCCCGAGCGCATCGCCGGCTCGGACGAGGCGGTGCCGGACCCCACGGCCGACGAGCTGCGCGACGAGCACGGGCGGCGGGCGGCCATGCTCGTCTACCTCACCGTGGATCGCGACGACTGGCCCGCACCGGAGACCCCGGTGCGTAAGGAGGACGTGGTGGTGCTGCTGTCGCTGGCCGCCCCGGCCAAGGCGACGCCCGGCGGCCGTTCGGTGATCGAATGGACGGTCAAAGGCGCCGAGGGCGAGGCGACCGTCGACCGGCCCGACGCCTGAGGGGCCCGCGCCGGACAACGCGGGCCCCTCAGGCACTCGGCCGGGTCAGCCGCGGCGCCATTTCTGGTTGGCGCCGCCGACGCAGTCCCACAGATGGAGCCGCGCGCCGTCGTTCGGGTTCCACTCGGCGATGTCGACGCACTTGTTCGCCTGCGGGTTGACCAGGTCGCCGGCTGCGCTGAGCACGAACTGCTGGGCCGGGTTGCCGCTGCACGTGGCGATCTGGATGACCGCCCCGTTGTCCCGTGAGCCCCATGCGACGTCCATGCACTTGTTGTTCTGCGTGCTGATCGCGCCGTTGGCGAACGTCCACGCCTGCGCGGCGGTGTTGTTGCAGGTCCACACCTGCAGCGGCACCCCGTCGGCGAAGTTGGCGTTGTTGACGTCGACGCACTTGTTGTTCCAGTTGCTGAGGATCCGGTTGCCGGTGACCGGCGGGTTCCCGCCACCGGCGCCGAACGGGCTCATGATGATGCCGGCCTGCTGCGGGTCGCCGTCGTGGACCAGCGACTCGAAGCCACCGACGTCGTCGTAGGCGAAACCGTACGCCTTGCCGTCGGCCATGTTGGCGTGGATGATCCGGGAGTAGTGGTTCGGCGCGCTGTTCTTGTAGAACTGGTTCGCGTCGTAGACCGGCTCCACCGTGGAGGCGCCGAGCGTGCCGCGGACCAGGGCGGTGCAGATGGTCCGGCGTACCTCGCTCTGAATGAACGGCGCCACGTTCGGCGCGTTGAAGACGCCGTCGCAACCCCACACGTTGGCGGTGGTGGGCTTGTCGACGGTGGCGACCTCGGCGCCGGTGCTGTCGGTGAACCGCATGGTGTTGCCGACGGTCCGGCCGAAGAACTTGCGGTTCGGCTCGTTCTGGCGAGGAACGACGGTCAAGACCTTGCCGGTGTACGCGTTCCACGCCGAGTTGATGTACGCGTCCAGGTAGTTGGCGGGGAATTTCCCGGCGTCGATGGCCTTGCCCGGCGCCAGCACCCGCAGGACGGTGCCGTCGGAACGGGTGATCACCGAGTCCTGCCAGCCAGGCTGGGCCTTGATGGCATTGATGACCTTGTTGCGGCCGTCGTTGACGACGTCGCCGGTGCGCTTGGTCTGCCCGGCGCCGTTGGTCACGGTGACCGCGTGCGGGATGCCGAAGAAGTCCACCTGGGAGCTGTTCAGCCACAGGCCCGCGTCGTTGAACGTGAACTCGCTGGTGTCGAAGAGGACGTTGTAGTTCGGGTCGCCGGGCGCCCACGGCGCGGGCTGGACGAAGCCGTCCGGCGTGATGAAGAACTTGATCTTGTCGCGCAGGGCCATGTAGACCCGGCCGGACAGGCCCTTCGGGATGCGGATCGTCGTGGTGCCGCCGTTGCCGGGCCCGGCCATCGCCACGTCCGGGGCGGGCACCGGCGGGTTGCCGCCGGCGGGCCAGGGCGTGAAGGCGCCGCCGCTGTTGACGTAGCCCCAGCGCCCGTTCATGGTGCCGATGACGTACAGGAACACGGCGTCGCCGCGGCCGGTGTTGTTGGTGACGGTCATCGGGAGCACCGCGGGCGAGGCCGCCGCGGCGGGCGTCGCCACGGCTGCGATCGGCGCCGCGACCGCGAGCGCGGCGACGGCGGTCAGCCATCTCATTCGGGTACGCAAGCCGACACCTCCTTTCGTGGGGATGACGGCGACGGGGATCGATCGCCGACGCTCCTCCGGTGTGGAGTGAGAGCGCTCTCACAGCATTGTTCGGTTTGTTAACTGCTGTCAACGGCAAGCGTCATAAATGTTTCGTGCTGCCAGATGCCGAGTCGCGAATCCGATGGAAGACATCCCCGGCCCCGGTGCAGCGGCCAGACTCGCGGCATGAGCCACAACGTCGGTGACGAGATGACGAGGCTGCTCGGCGTGCTGCGGCACCAGCCGACGGACAAGTGGGTCCGGGCCCGGCTCGGCGGCCGGCTCGTCGCCGACAGCCGGGCCGCCCTGCTGGTGTGGGAACCGCGCCGCATCGTGCCCACCTACGCCGTGCCCGCCGGCGACGTGCACGCCGAACTCGTCCCCGCCGATCCGGCCCCGGGCAGTGACGTGCCGATCCTCCACCCCGGCATCCCGTTCGCCGTGCATTCCACCCCCGGGCGGGCGTACGGCGTACGCCTCGGCGAAGACATCCGCGAGCGCGCCGCCTTCCGCCCTCACGACGAGGACCTCGCCGGCCACGTTCTGCTCGACTTCGCGGCGTTCGACTGGACGGAGGAGGACGAGCCGGTGTTCTCCCACCCCCGCGACCCGTTCTCCCGCGTCGACGTACGCCGCAGCAGCCGGCACGTCCGCGTCGAACGCGACGGCGTGCTGCTCGCCGAGTCGCGTACCCCCGCACTCGTCTTCGAGACGAAGCTGCACCCGCGCTTCTATCTGCCACGCGCGGATGTCGTCGCGGAGGCCCTGCCCAGTGATCTGGTGACGGCCTGCCCGTACAAGGGGCGTGCCACCTACCTGTCGTTCGCCGTGGGGGAGAACCTGGCCTGGACCTACCCGGACCCGCTGCCGGAGGCGGCCCCGCTCGCCGGTCTGGTCGCCTTCTTCGACGAGGCCGTGGACGTGACCGTCGACGGCGTGCCCCGGCAACGCCCCGATTCACCGGTCGCCGAGGTGATGAAGGACGAGTTCGGCGTCTCCTGACCGGCAGCGGTGTTCGGCGGCGCTCTCCCCATGATCGGCTTTCAGCGATCATGCAGTTGGGCGTACTAGTTTGCGGGGGTGTCCGATGATGCGATCGAAGGTTGTAGTACCCGGCCGGGTGTGACCCGGCCCCGAGTCCCACGCAGTGGGTCCCGCTCTGGCGGTGACTCCTCGTGCTGATCACCATCGGTGTTCTGGTGATCGTGCTGCTGACCGCGGCGACCGGCTATTTCGTGGCGCAGGAGTTCGCCTACGTGGCCGTCGACCGGGAGAAGCTGCGCACGATGGCCGACGACGGCGACCCGGCGGCGCAACGCGCGCTGCGGGTGACGCAGCGGCTGTCGTTCGTGTTGTCCGGCGCCCAGGTCGGCATCACCGTCACCGCCCTGCTCGCCGGTTACGTCGCCGAGCCGTTCCTGGGCCGCGGCACCGCCGAGCTGCTCGGCCTGACCGGCCTGCCCGCGACGCTGAGCACCTCGATCTCGATGGTGTTCGCGCTGCTGTTCGCCACCGTGGTGCAGATGGTGCTCGGTGAGCTGGCGCCGAAGAACCTGGCCATCGCCAAGCCCGAAGCCCTGGCCCGGGCGCTGTCCCGGTCCACCCTGATCTACCTGACCGTGGTCGGCCCGCTGATCCGGGTCTTCGACGCCACCGCCAACCGGCTGCTGCGCGCGATCGGCATCGAGCCGATCGAGGAGCTGCCGCAGGGCGCCACCACCGAGGACCTCGACCGGATCATCGCCACCGCCGGCAGCGAGGGCGGCCTCGACGCGCGCGCGGCCCGGCTGCTCGACCACGGCCTGGACTTCCGGGGGCGGACGGCGGCCGAGGCGATGCGCCCCCGCGTGGACGTCACCACGATCGGCGCGGCCGAACCGGCGTCCCGGGTCGTCGCGCTGCTCGACACCGGCCACTCCCGGTTCCCGGTGATCGGCGCCGGTGTCGACGACGTGATCGGTGTGGTCTCCATCGCCGACGTGGTCACCCTCGACCCGGCGGCCCGGGCCACCACCGCGGTCCGCGAGCTGGCGACGGCGCCGGTCGCGCTGCCGGACTCGATGCGGCTGCCCGAGGTCCTCGACGCGCTGAAACGCGAGCACCGGCAGATGGCGGTCGTCGTCGACGAGTACGGCGGCTTCGCCGGGATCATCACCCTCGAGGACGTCGCCGAGGAACTGGTCGGTGAGATCCACGACGAGGACGACCTGCCCGAACCGGCCATCGAAGCCGCCGGCGACGGCGCCTGGCTGATCCCGGGCCGGGCCCGCGTCGACGAGATCGCCGACGCCACCGGGGTGCGGCTGCCCGACGACGACATGTACGACACCGTGTCCGGCCTGATCCTGGCCCGCCTCGGCCACCTGCCCGCCGTCCACGAACGGGTCGAGGTGCCGCTGCCACCGGTGGTCGACGCCGACGGGCAGCCGGTGCCGCAGGGAGTGGCCCGGCTGACGGTCGTCGCCGTCCGCCGGCTCGTACCCGACCGGGTCGCCCTCACCGTCGTCCACGACCGTGCCGGAAGCCGGGTGACCGCATGAGCACCACCTGGTCGCTGATCGTCTCCGTGATCCTGCTGGCGCTGAACGGGTTCTTCGTCGCCGCGGAGTTCGCGCTGGTCGCCGCGAAACGGCACCGGCTGGAGACCGCCGCCGCCGACGGCTCCCGCGGCGCCCGTGCCGCGCTGGCCGGCACCCGGCAGCTGTCGATGATGCTGGCCGGCGCCCAGCTCGGCATCACCCTGTGCACCCTCGGGCTCGGCGCGCTGGCCAAACCGACCGTCGCGCACCTGCTCGAACCGGTGTTCACCACGATCGGGCTGCCCGGCGACGCCGCGTACGTGGTGGCGTTCGTCCTGGCCGTCGCCCTGGTCGGATTCCTGCACGTGGTGGTGGGGGAGATGGCGCCCAAGTCGTGGGCGATCAGCCACCCGGAGAACTCGTCACAGCTCCTGGCGATCCCGTTCGTCGGGTTCATCGCCGTGTTCCGGCCGGTTCTGGTCGCGCTCAACGGGCTGGCCAACGCCTGCCTGCGGCTGATCAAGGTGACCCCGCAGGACGAGCTGGCGCAGGTGCACAACGCCGACCAGCTGCGCATGCTCCTGGAGACGTCGAAGGAGCACGGCACCATCGAGGACGCCGACCACGAGCTGCTGTCGGCGATGCTGCAGGTGCAGTCGATGACCGTACGGCACGTGATGGTCCCGACCGCGGACATCCTGGACGTGCCCGCCGACGCCGGCGCCCGCGCTGTGGAGGTGCGCAGCACCGAGACCGGCCGCTCCCGGCTGCCCGTCACCGACCGCACCGGGACGATCGTCGGCGTCGTGCACGTCCGGGACGCCGCCAAGGCCGTCAGCGCGGGGCGGACCACGACCGCACGGGACCTGATGACCGCGGCGCTGCCGTTGCCGGCCGGCACCAGCGTCCTGGACGCGATCGCGGCGATGCGGCACCGGCGCAGCCATCTCGCCCTGGTCTCCGACGACGGCGCCGTGGCCGGCCTGGTCACCCTGGAGGACCTGCTCGAGCAGGTGATCGGCCAGTTCGACGACGAGACCGACCCGGTGGTCGACGCGGCCCGCCGGGCCGGCCGGATCGCGGCGGGCGGGCCACGCCGCGCCCGATGACCCCGCCGTCCGCTGTCCGGCGGTCCGCAGGGTCTCGGTGACGAGCCGGGCGACGTGGGCGCCGGCCAGGGAGTACACCTGCCGGCGTCCCGGGCGGGCCACGACGGGGTGGTGAGCGATGCATACGCCATCGGGTTCGACGCGCTGATCAGTCCGTCGCGGTCCGGTGTGCCCGGCAGAGCAGGATCGCGGCGTAGCCGTGCGAACCGTGCTGGGCCGTCGGGACGACCCTGATCCCCTCCGGCGGCACGTCGAAGCCGGGCCGGAGGGCCGCTCGGAGGTCGTGTTCGTCGATGTCGGCGCCGGGGAAGGTCTTGCCGCCGACCGTGTAGCCACGGCACCGGCGCAGCGCCGCGGTGAGGAAGAGGCCGCCCGGCTGAACCAGGCCGGTGATGTGGCGCATGAACAGGTTCCATGTGGCGCGGTCGCTGGTCGCCGAGTCCGCGCAGTAGGCACTGACCACCGTCGGGTAGTCCCGGGTCACCGGGCGGGGATGGTGGGCGTCCACCCGTACGAGGGAGGTGATCTTCGCCCTGGTCAGGTTTTCGCGTGCGGTCACCTCGTCGTCGGTCGGGCAGCCGACGCCCTCGCACTGCAGGGTGTAGCGGACGAACGGCCGCCAGTCGTGAGCGCCCGGCGCGCGGTCGATCCACCGTTGGATCTCGGCCAGGTTCGCGGGCAGATAGTCGCCCAGATGGATCTCCGAGGCCGTCTCGGCGCAGGCGAACACGTGGTGGAGGGTGGGACCGGTCCCGAAGTACAGGATCGGCTGATCGCGTTCGGCGTGACGCATCGCGCCGACGAGGAACGCGATCGTGGCGATCTCGTCCGGTTCGACGGTGCGGTAGTAGTCGGCGAGGTACTCGGCCGGCACCCAGTCCGTGTCGAACGACGCGTGCCCGCGGTCCCGGCCCAGGACGGTCCGGGTGAGACGGGCGAGCGCGGCTTCGTAGCACGCGGCGCCGAGGTTCGCGCCGCCGAGGAAGACCAGGGCCTCGTCGGTGGTGATCGAGCCGAACGCGGCGGCGGCGCCGAACGCGGCCGCGTAGTACGGCGCCTCCTTGACGATCTCGGTGCCGGTGTACGCCACGGCGGCGGCCAGGCGAGCGGCGCGCTCACCGGCCCGCCGGCGCCGGGTGACGTCGTACGCCAGCTTGGACAGCACATTCGTGCTCGTCCCCGTCGTCGCCAGCAGGGATCCGTTCATCCGCACGCCGGCGCGCAGCCCGAACACCCAGACCGTGTAACTCACCAGGAGGAACGCCACCACCGGCCGATGGCCGAGGTCGGCGAGCAGCCCGGAAGCGACCAGGCCGGCTCCGGCGGCCGCCGCGCAGGCGTCCAGCGCGTAGGTGGACGCCGCGGTGGCCGCCAGACTGGCGGTCCAGGCCGCGAGCGGCGACATCGCCGAACGCCGGGCGGTGCTCACCGGCGCGACGGGGGATCGGACCATGGGCCCCTCCGGGTGGTGATGCGCTGAGTGCTCAGAGTGGGCCGTGAGGGTGCCTGTTCGCCACGTCAGATCGTGGTCAATCGCTGTTCACATCCGGGCCGGGGTGTGGAGTTGGGGCGGGCATAGCGCGCCAACTCCACACGCTCTCGGGGTCAGGTGTCGAGGCCCAGCTCGTTGAGGACGCGGGTCACCCGGCTGTCCTGCTGGTGCAGGAAGGCGCCGAACTCCGCGCCCGGCAGGTAGGCGTCGGTCCACCGGAAACCGGCCATCGCCTGTTGCCAGCCGGGCGATCCGCGCAGCCGGTACACCGTCGTCTCGAGGGCCCGCAGGTGCGCCTCGCCGAGGCCGGGTGGCGCCACCAGGCCACGCCAGTTGGCGAACACGACATCGAGGCCGGCCTCGCGCAGGGTCGGCGCGTCGACGCCGGCGGGCCGGTCGCCGCCGGTCGTCGCGAGGACCCGCAGCTGGCCGGAGTCGATCTGGCCGGCGAACTCGCCGAGGCTGGACACCGCGACCGCCACCCGGCCGGCGAGGACGGCGGCCAGCAGGGCGCCGCCGCCGTCGTGTTCGGTGTAGCGGACCGAGCGCGGGGTGATGCCGGCGGCTTTCGCGACGAGCATGGTGGCGAGGTGGTCCGGTCCGCCGGGCGCGGAACCGCCGCCGACGGCGACCGCCGCCGGGTCGCGCCGCCAGGCCCGCAGGAAGCCGTCGAAGGTGCGCAGCGGCGCGTCGTGAGTGACGACCAGGACCTCCGGCTCCTCGATCAGCCGGGCGACCGGGCTGACGTCGGCGAGCGTCACGGTGATCGGGGTGGTGTGCTGGGCGCCGATCAGGCCGAGGCCCATCAGCATCATCAGGTTGCCGTTGCCCCGCTCGTACACCAGCCGCCGCAGGCCGACCATGCCGCCCGCCCCGGCCAGGTTGAACACCTCGACGCCGCGGCGGATGGCGTCGAGGTCCAGGACGGTGGCGACGGTACGGGCGGTGATGTCGTACCCGCTGCCCGGGGTGTTGGGCACCATCAGCCGCAGCTCCGGATCGGGCCCGGCCGCGCAACCGCCGGCCAGCGCGGCGGCCAGCGGAGCGGTGAGCAGGGTACGACGGCGCACCGGGCCACGATAGCGCCGCCGCCCGTGCCGGATCGGGCGGTAACCTACGGCCGACGAGGCAAGGAGGAACAGGTGCGCTGGCAGTTCTCCCTCGCCCGGCAGTTCCTCGTGCTGCAGCTCGGCATCGTGCTGGTGGTGGTGTGCGCGGTGGCCGCGGTGTCGCTGGCCGAGGCGGATGCCGCGTTCCGCCGGGAGCAGGGGGCGAAACTGCGGTCGAGTGCGGAGAACCTGTCCGCCACCGACGCCATCCGGGACGGGATGCGGTCCCCGGTCCGGTACGACTCCCTGGCCGCCGGGGCGGAGACCGCCCGCAGTGTCTCCGGCGCGTCGGTCGTCGAACTCGTCGATGCGCGGGGGATCCTGCTGACCGGTCCGCTGCGGGGCCGCGCGGCGGACCTCGGCGACAGCGGCGGGCCGACCGGCCGGGCCTGGCTGGGCGTGGTGGAGCACGGCGGCCGGTCGCTGGTGGCGCACGCGCCGGTGCTCGACCCGGGCGACGGGCGGGTGCTCGGCCTGGTCGTGGTCGGCAAGGCGTACCCGTCGTTCCCGGAGTCGCTGAGCAGCGCCGCCGCCGACCTGCTGACCTATCTGCTGCTGGGGTCGGCGCTGGGGGTGGCCGGGTCGACGCTGCTGTCGCGGCGGATCAAACGGCAGACCCTGGGCCTGGAGCCGGCCGAGATCGCCGGGCTGGTCGAGCACCGGGAGGCGATGCTGCACGGCATCAAGGAAGGGCTGATCGGCCTGGACCCGGCCGGCCGGGTGACGCTCGTCAACGACGAGGCCCGCCGGCTCCTCGGGCTGTCCGGTGACGTGACCGGCGTGCCGTTGCGCTCGCTCGGGGTGCCGCCGGAGCTGCTGACCCTGCTGACCGCCGACTCCGAGGACCCCGACCATGTGCTGGTGCACGATTCCCGGATCCTGGTGCTCAACCGGATGCCGGTGGTCGTCCGCGGCACCCCGGCCGGGTCGGTGACCACGCTGCGCGACCGGACCGAGCTGACCTCGCTGGAACACGAGCTGGACCTGAGCCGGCACACCACCAACACGCTGCGGGCGCAGGCGCACGAGTTCACCAACCGGCTGCACACGATCTCCGGGCTGGTGCAGCTCGGCGAGTACGACGAGGCGGTCAACTTCATCATCACGGCCGGCGAGATGCACAATGCCCTCAATCGTGAGGTCCAGTCGCGGATCGCGGATCCGGCGCTCGCCGCGCTGATCATCGCGAAGGCGAGTGTCGCCTCCGAACAGCATGTCGAGTTGCGGATCGCCGAGGAGACGATGATGCCGCGCCCGGTCGAGGAACGTCTGGCCGCCGACCTGGTCACGGTCACCGGCAACCTGATCGACAACGCCGTCGACGCGGTGCAGGCCGGTGGCTGGGTCAGCGTGCGCATCCGCGACCTCGGGCACGAGATCGAGGTGACGGTGGCCGACTCCGGCACCGGGGTGGCCGGTGAGCACGCCGAGAAGGTGTTCACCAGCGGATTCACCACCAAGGCCGGTGACGGGCACCGAGGGCTGGGGCTGGCGTTGATCAGCCGGGTGTGCGCCGCCCGCGGTGGCGGCATCACGGTGGCCGGGTCGGCGTTCACCGCGCGGCTGCCGGTGCCGTCGGGGCGTCCGTCGTGACGCGGGTGCTGGTGGTCGACGACGACTTCATGGTGGCCCGCATCCACCAGGGTTTCGTGCAGAAGGTGCCCGGCTTCACCGTGGCCGGCGCGGTGCACAGCGGCACCGCGGCGCTGGAGGCGGTCGAGCGGCTGCAGCCGGATCTCGTGCTGCTCGACATCTACCTGCCCGACATCACCGGTCTCGAGGTGCTGCGCCGGCTACGCCGGGCGGGGCGTGCCGTCGACGTCATCGCGATCACCGCGGCCAAGGACGCCGAGACGGTCCGGGCCGCCCTGCACGGCGGGGTCGCGCACTACATCATCAAACCGTTCACCTTTGACACGCTGCGGGAACGGCTGGAACGGTACGCCGAGTCGATGGCTCGGCTGGACGAGGCGCCGGAGGCGGGCCAGGCCGACGTCGACCGGTTCTTCGGAGGCGCCGGCAACGCGAACCTGCCGAAGGGTCTGGCCGGCCGGACCGTCGATCTCGTCGTCGCCGTTCTGCGCGACAGCCCGACCGACCTGTCCGCCGCCGAATGCGCCGCCCGGGCCGGCCTGTCGCGCGTCAGCACCCGCCGCTACCTGGAGCATCTGGTCCAGGCGGGCAAGGCGGAGGTGCGTTCGCGGTACGGGGGAGCCGGCCGGCCCGAGCATCGTTACCTGTGGCGTGGTTGACCTGATCAGTCCTCGTCGCTGAAGGCCAGCCGCCGCCCGTCGCCACGGCCCCGGATCCGGGCGATCAGCTTCGGCAGGTGCGGGAGCCCGAGGGCGGCCACCGCGAGCAGCAGCAGGATCAGGGTCAGCGGGCGCCGTACGAAAACGGTCAGGTCGTTGTCCGCCAGCAGCAACGCCCGCCGGAACTGGACCTCCATCATCGGCCCGAGGATGACGCCGAGGATCACCGGGGCGATGGGGAACTCGAAACGCCGCATGAAGACGGCGATCACCCCGATCGCGAAGGCGATGAACACGTCCACGATGTTGCCGGAGACCGCGTACACGCCGAGCGTCGCGAACACCAGGATGCCGGTGTACAGCAGCGCCCGCGGGATCTGCAGCACCTTCACCCAGACCCGGATCATCGGCAGGTTCAGCGCGAGCAGCATGACGTTGCCGATGAACAGCGACGCGATCAGGCCCCAGATCAGGTCCGGGGACTTCTCGAACAGCTGCGGGCCGGGGGACAGGTCGAAGTAGCCGAACGCGGCCAGCATCACCGCGGCGGTCGCCGACGTCGGGATGCCGAGCGTGAGCAGCGGCACCAGCACACCGGAGAACGAGGCGTTGTTGGCGGCCTCCGGCCCGGCGACCCCTTCGATGGCGCCGCGTCCCCACTCCTCGGGGTGCTTGGAGCGGCGCTTCTCCAGGGTGTAGGAGACGAAGGTGGGGATCTCCGCGCCGCCGGACGGCAGCGCGCCGAACGGGAAACCGAGGGCGGTGCCGCGCAGCCACGGCCGCCACGAGCGGGACCAGTCGGCACGGCTGAGCCAGGCGAAACCCCTGCCGGCCGGTTCCAGTGGCGTCACCGTCCCGGGCAGGTCCCGCGGCCGGGAGGCGATGTACAGCGTCTCGCCGATGGCGAACAGCCCGACGATGATGGTGACGATGTCGACCCCGTCGAGCAGTTCCGGCACGCCGAATGTGAACCGGGCCTGCCCGGTCAGCGAGTCCAGCCCGATCAGGCCCAGGAACAGGCCGAAGGTCAAGGACATCAGGCCGCGTACGAGGGACGCGCCGACCATCGCCGTGACGGTCACCATCGCCAGCACCGCCAGGGCGAAGTAGTCCGACGCCCGGAACGAGACGGCCAGCCGCGCCATCGGGGTGGCGACGAAGGCCAGCAGGATCGTCGAGATCGTGCCGGCGACGAACGAGCCGATCGCCGCGGTGGCCAGCGCCGACCGGGCCCGGCCGGCGCGCGCCATCTGGTAACCCTCGATCGAGGTCGCCACCGACGCGGACTCGCCGGGGGTGTTGAGCAGGATCGAGGTGGTGGAGCCGCCGTACATCGCGCCCGCGTAGATGCCCGCGAACATGATCAGGGTGCCGGTGGGGTCGTCGAGTTGCAGGGCGACCGGCAGCAGCAGGGCGATGGTCAGCGCCGGGCCGATCCCCGGCAGCACCCCGACGAGGGTGCCGATGGTGACGCCGATCGCCGCGTACAGCAGGTTCACCGGGGTGAGGACGGTGCCGAAACCGGCGAGCAGATCCATGAACGAGCTCACAGCGGCAGCACTCCCGACGGCAGGACGATCCCGAGCAGCCGGGTGAAGACCAGATAGATGGCGAGCGGCAGGACCACCGCGGTGACCAGGTCCCGGACGAGCACCTCACGGATCGGGCGGTCGCCCAGCAGCCGGGCCGCGGCGAACACGAACACGGCGGTGGCCAGCACGTAGCCGAGGACGGTGAACTTGAGGACGACGGCGTACCCGATCAGCGCGGCCAGCAGCAGCACCGGCGCCCGCCAGGAGGCCGCTTCACCGGTGGCCGCCCGTTTGCGGACGGCGTCGATCAGATAACCCGTCGCGACGGCGACCCACAGGCCGGTCACCACGATCGGGGCGAGGGTGGGGCCGCCCAGCGTGACACCGCCGGCGGCCCCGGTGGAGACGGCCTGCCACAGCAGCGCCACGCCGGCCAGCAGCAGGACGACGCCGGCGGCCACCGGGCCGGAGGTGGGACGGGCCACCTCCGGCGCTTCTTGCTCGATGGTCATCGGGTTCAGCCCAGGCCGATCTCGGTGAGGACCGTCTTGATGCGGGTGCTCTCGGCGTCGAAGAACGCCTTGGCCGCGTCACCGGACTTGTAGAAGTCCTGCCACTTCTTGTCGTTGAGCTCCTGCTTCCAGGCGGCGGAGTTGTGCAGGTCGTCGACGAGCTTGAGGACCGCCGTACGCTCGCTGTCGCTGATCCCGGGCGGGGCCACCACGCCGCGCCAGTTCATCAGCTCCAGGTCGTAACCCGACTCCTTGATGCTGGGGGCCGGGGTGCCGGCGCCCGCGTCCTCGCCGGCCGCGCTCGAGACGGCGAGCGCCCGGACCGTCCCGGCCTTCACCAGGTCGGCGAACTCGCTGGTGCCGGAGACCGCCACGCTCACGTCCCCGGACAGCAGCGCGGCCTTGGTCTCGCCGCCGCCGGAGTAGGCGATGTACTGCTTGGCGACCGTCTTCGCGTCGGCGCCGGCGGCCTTGGCCAGCAGGCCGACGAGGATCTGGTCGGTGCCGCCGGCCGAGCCGCCGCCCCACTTCACCGCGGCCGGGTTCGCCTTGATGTCGTCGGCGAGCTGCTTGAGCGTCGTGTACTTGGAATCCTTGCGGACCACCACGACCTCCGACTCGGCGGTGAGCGTCGCGATCGGCGTCGTCCTGCTGAGGTCGACCGGCGACTTGTTGGTGACCACCCCGCCGACCATGACCAGGCCGGTCACCATCAACTGGTGCGCGTCCTTCTGGTGGCTGGTGACCAGCTCGGCCAGGCCGATCGTGCCGGCCGCGCCGGTGACGTTGCGGACCTCCGCGGACTGGCCCTTGAGCAGCCCGGCGTCCTGCATCGTCTTCTGCATCGACCGGGCGGTGGTGTCCCAGCCGCCGCCGGCCCCGGCAGGCGCCATGATCTGCAGGGTCTTGGCCGGGTACGCGGCGTCCGCGCCGGTGGGGGAGCCCCCGACGGACTGGTTGGCGCAGCCGGTGGCCAGCAGCAGGACGGCCGGCACAGCGGCCGCGAGGCTCTTGTTGAACATGAAGGTTGTGCTCCTGTCACCAGGTGAAGTCGAAGGTGTTACGCACCCTGCCGCACCCAGTGACCCGGGTCACTATTGTGAAGCCTGCGAGCATATTGGTCTTTTTGGTCGCGCCGTCGGGCCCGGCTGTCGGGTTGGCGTCGCGGGGGCGCGTCCGGACGGCCCGCCCGGCGAGGATGGCCGCATGCTGGAGATCCGGCTCTTCGGCACGTTCGAGCTGCGTGCCGACGGCGAGCCCGTCGTGCTCACCTCCGCGCGGGCCCAGTCGTTGCTGGCGTACCTGGCGCTGCGCCGCGACGAGCCGCAGCGCCGCGACCGGGTGGCCGGCCTGCTGTGGCCCGAGTCGACCGAGGCGCAGGCCCGGACGAACCTGCGGGCCGGGCTGCCCCGGTGGCGGCGCGTATAGAAGCGTCGAGCGCGGGGTCTGATTCAAGGATCTCGGCCCTGCGGGCTCGCCCCGCATCGCCCCGAACGTGGGCTCGACGGGAAGGCTCTTGCAACAGATCCGCCTCGGTGTGCGGCATCCCGGGATGCCGGATCGCCGTGACCGCCAGAGCGCGGAACTCGGGGAGGCGGTCAGCGCGTAGGTGACCGCGTGCCCCCTGAAGTAGCGGCGTACACCGCGGCGGAAGGGTTCTGCTGTTCGGCGGGGAGGGGTTTGCCGTACCACCAGCCCTGTCCGAAATCGCAGCCGTTGGCGCGCAGCCAGTCGCGCTGGACGGCGGTCTCCACGCCCTCGGCGACGACCCGGTGACCCAGCGCGTGCGACATCGCGAGCACCGCCCGGACGATCGGCTCGTTCGGGCCGCCGTCGCCGGCGCCGGCCACGAACGCGCGGTCGATCTTGACGATGGCCACCGGGAGGCGCTGCAGGTAGCTGAGCGAGGAGTAGCCGGTGCCGAAGTCGTCGATGCACAGGGTGACGCCGAGTTCCTCGAGTTCGTGGAGGGTCCGCAGGCAGGTCTCGGGGTCCTCCATGAACCCGGATTCGGTGATCTCCAGCCACAGGCCTTCGGGCGGCAGCGCGGTACGGGCCAGCACGTCCCGGACCTGCCCGGCCAGGCCGGGTTCGCGCAGCTGGCGGACGGCCAGGTTGACCGAGACATGCAGCGGCGTGCCCGGTGGCAGTTCCGCCCGCCAGGCCGCGGTCTGTGCGGCGGCCTCCGCCAGCAGCCACGCCCCGGCCGCCACGATCATTCCGGTGTCCTCGGCGACCGGGATGAACTCCATCGGTGACACCGCGCCCAGCTCCGGATGCGTCCAGCGCATCAGCGCCTCGAAGCCGTGCACCTCACCGGTCGCCAGGTGCACGAGCGGCTGGTAGTGCACGGCGAGCTGCCCGTGTTCGAGCGCGCCCCGGAACGCGCGCTCGATGGTGAACCGGCGCTGGACGCGCTCGCGCAGTAGGGAGTCGAAGACGTCGTAGCGGTTGCGGCCGGACTCCTTCGCGCGGTACATCGCCGTGTCCGCGTCCCGGAACAGCTCCACGGCGCCGCCGCGCCCCGACGCGTGCGCGATGCCGATCGAGGCGGTCACCACGGCGGACCCCACCGAGAGATCGAGGGGTACGGTCACCGCCGCCAGCAGGCGCACGGCCAGGTTCTCGGCCACCGGCTCGTCCGCGGGCGCCGTCACCGCGACGGCGAACTCGTCACCACCGACCCGGCAGACCAGGTCCTCCGCCCGGACCGCCGCGGTGATCCGCTCCGCCACCCCGCGCAGCAGCTCGTCGCCGACCCCGTGCCCCCAGTGGTCGTTGATCAGCTTGAACCGGTCCAGGTCCAGCAGCAGCAGGCTGATCCGCTGGTCACCGGCGGTCCAGCCGTCGACGGTGGTGGTCAGCACGTCCCGGTTCGGCAGGCCGGTCAGCGGATCGTGCTCGGCACGCCAGCGGGCCTGCTGCTCGGCGTGCGCCCGGGAGTCGTTCGCCTGCACCACCCGTAACACGACGACGGCTATCAGAGCCAGTGAGAGCGTGGCCCGTACCACCGCAAAGGTCTTCTCCGCCGGAGGCGCCGTCAGGCTCAGGAACGTCGGCACGCACAGCGCGGCGGAGATCGCGGCGATCCGGCGCTTGTGCAGGAACCGCGAGCGGGCCCGGACCGGCTCGGTCAGCACGCCGACCGTGGGATGCAGCATGCAGGCCGCGATCGCCGCGTCCGCGACCAGCATCACCCCGCCGACCAGGTTCAGCGTGATCCCGCCCGGCCCGGTGGCGAACCAGCCCCGGGTCGCCAGCAGCATGTCGGCGGTGAGAACGGCCAGGCCACCGGTCACGAAGAACCACGCCGCCGGGGTGCGGGCCCGGCCCAGCAGCAGCATCGGCATCGCGCTGGTCAGCAGCAGCGCGGCGATCAGCGGCAGAACCGCCGTGACCAGGTTGAGCAGCCGCGGGTCGTCACCGGCGAACCACGGCTCGATCCACAGCGACCACACCACCAGCGACGCGCCGACCCCGACGAGCAGCGTGTCCACCCGGGCGGGCCGGTCGTCGGCCGCCCGCGTGCGCCGGACCAGGTCGACGACGCCGCCGGCCAGCAGCACGTACGTGGGCAGCAGCAACACCCCCGGGATCACCGTGAGCACGGTATGGGTCAGGCCCTCGGCGAGATGGGCCAGCAGCTGGACGGCCTGTGCGGCCATCGAGAGGATCTGGGCCGTCAGGATCAGCAGCCACGGGCGGCGGTGCCCGGCGGGGACGTTGCGGCGTACCCCGGCGATGCCCGCGGCCACGCAGACGGCGACGCCGGCGACGTAGCCGATGCCGGTGGCGGGCCACGTCATGAAGGCGACGAACAGGGCGGCCGGCACCACGGCGACCAGGAGAAGCCAGGAGCAGCTCGACAGCCGTACCGGCACGGCGTCACCCCCGCCCACGTCCCGCCGCCTGTCCCGATTCTCGGGGACCTCGCCCCCGCCTGTTCGCGATTCGGCTACTCCGCCCGGCCGGGATCGCCGCCGGCGCGCAGGTGGGTCAGGGAGCGGGTCAGCCACTCGGCCATCAGGGCGCGTTCGGCGCCGGTCAGCGCCGGCAGGTCGGCCAGCACGGTTCCGAAGGTCACCGCCACGGCGGCGACGTCGGAGTCCGGGGTGGCGGGGGCGGTGGTCAGGACGGCGGCGGCCACGGCGTCGAACATGGCGTCGGGCAGGCCGGGGTCGCGGTCGGCGGGAGCGAGGCCGAGGAGCGCCAGGACGGTCCCGGAGCCGCCGGCGTGGATCATGGCGACGGCGCGGTCCTCGTCGACGCGGAGGCGGCCGGCGGCCGCGACCCGGCGTACGCGGGCCCGGAGCACCTCGATGCCGGCCCGGGTGGCGGCGGAGCGCCGGGCTCGGTCGGGGCTGTTGAGCAGCGCGTACAGCCCGGGGTTGGCCAGGCCGAAATCGATGTGGGTCCGCCAGGCGGCACGCAGGTCCGTGACCGGGTCGGCGCTCTCGTCCGCCGCCGTCGCCGACTTCTCGGCGACGTAGGTGGCCATGACGTGCTCCGCCACCGCGTCGATCAGGCCGTCCTTGTCGCCGAACTGCCGGTAGATGGTGGGCGCCTGCACGCCGGCGGCCTGCGAGACGGCGCGCGTGGTGACGCCGGCGATGCCGTGCTCCCGCAACAGGCGCGTGGCCGCCTCGACGATCCTGACCCGGCTGCTGTGGTCGAGCGCCGTCTCGTTCGGGGAGGTCATGTAGCGATGCTAACAGCCTATTGTTATCGGCGGTGTTATCGGTGATAACGTTTCGCCGGTATCCACGGAAACAAGGAGTTGTCATGATCGTCATCACCGGTGCCACCGGGCAGCTCGGTTCCCGCGTCGTCGAGCGTCTGCTCGAGCGGGTGCCCGCCGCCGAGATCGGGGTCAGCGTCCGCGACGTCGGCAAGGCGGCACACCTCGCCGAGCGCGGGGTGCGGGTCCGGGCCGGGGACTTCACCGACCCCGCCGGTCTGGCACACGCTTTCGAGGGCGCCGACCGGCTCCTCGTCATCTCGGCGGCCATCCGCGGCGACGGAGCGTTCGCGGCGAACAAGGCCGCCCTCGACGCCGCCCGCGCGGCCGGGGTGAAGCGCGTGTTCTACACCAGCCACCAGGCCGCGTCGTCGTCCTCGCTGTTCACGCCGCAGCACACCCATGCCCGGACCGAGGACTGCCTGGCCGGGCTCGGCGTGCCCTTCACCGCGCTGCGCAACGGTTTCTACACGAGCACGCTCGGCCACTACCTCGGCGCCGCGCTCGAGTCCGGCCGGCTGGCGCTGCCCGAGGACGGGCCGTTCTCCTGGACCACGCACGACGACCTGGCCGAAGTGGCGGCGATCGCCCTGACCGGCGACGTCCTCGACGGG
Source organism: Actinoplanes sp. NPDC019969 (assembly GCF_055562375.1). NCBI lineage: Bacteria > Bacillati > Actinomycetota > Actinomycetes > Micromonosporales > Micromonosporaceae > Actinoplanes > Actinoplanes sp. NPDC019969. Next base: position 299,798 of record NZ_JBVHFK010000010.1, read on the forward strand.
GTCACCCCGCCGCTGACCGCGCCCGGCCTGCTCGACTTCGCTGCCGTGGCCGCCGCCCTCAGCGACCTGACCGGCCGCCCGATCACCCGCGTGGTCGTGCCCGACGAGGAGTGGAGGAGCGCTGCCGTGGCCGGTGGCATGCCCGAGGCCGCGGCCGAGTTCACCCTCGGCATGTTCCGGGCCGCGCGCCGGGGCGAGTTCGCGGTCACCGATCCGACGCTGGAGAAGGTGCTCGGGCGCCCGGCGCGCTCAGTGCGCGACGAACTCGCCGCGATCCATTGACTCGCTGGTCACGGGCTCTCGGCGAGGCGGGCCAGGGAGGCGCGGGTGCTCTCGATCAGGGCGTCGCCGAGCGCCTCCATGTCATCGCAGGGCCGCGACGGCAGGTCGGCGTCCGCGCCGAGGCCGGTGTTGATCCGCAGGTTCGAGTCGAGCACCTCCAGGAACACGGAACAGACCGTTCTCCCCTCGACGGTTCTCGTCTGAGAGGCGAGGCGCGCGGCTCGCCCCAGGTCCGGGACGTCCCGCGGGTCTTCCAGGGTCTCGTTGTATCGCCACTCGACCCACGCGACGGCCGCGTTCCTGCCGTACGACAATTGCACGCTGCCGTAGCTTCGCCAGAGGCCGTCCTCGTTCGCGACGACGTAGGCGCAGGCGCCGGTGGTCCTTGACGGTTGCGGCCGGAGCGCGGGATCGCCGAGGCGGCCGGCGACGGCCGCGATGTCGAGCCGGGAACAGGCGTCGCCGCTGTCACGGTAGCGTTCGTCGTTCCAGGCGTAGGCGACCACGCCACCCGCGGCGGCCAGCGCGATGATCATCGCGGACGAGAGGGACGCGCCGATCCAGGCCGGTACGAGGCTGGGCCGGGCCGGCGGCGGGTCCCACGGCTCGGGCGGGGTGGCGATCACCGCGAAACGGTATGCCATGGGGTCGCCGCGCATGCCGGCCGGTCATGGCCGGCGGGGGAGATCGGTGGCACGGTGCACGAGCCACCACCGTGCCGCATCGATCAAGTCCGCTGCCGCCGTGACGTCGTCGTGCGGGCATGCGAGGGCAGCGGTCAGCCGTCGCTCGTCTGCCGGGTAGGAGATGTCCAAGGCGGGCGGCTGTCGCGGCGCGGGCGACACGTCCACCGGACCGCGTCAACCGCCGTAGCTCTCCACGGGCCGGGTCCGGTTCATCACCGCTCACCCCATGCTGCTCCAGACGAAGCGCTTGTCCTCCACGTGCACGACGTGGAGTCCGTGACCGTCACGGTCTGGTTTGCCGCGTCCGTACAGACCCACCGCGAGTGAGGTGCGACGAGGGATCCGAAACGGACCTCGGCGACGCGTGGGCCGACCAGGCGATGGACGATCATCTGGCCGTCAGCCGGGACGCGGTCGCCGTCGGCACCACCGTCGACGCCGACGTTGCGGTCAGTGTCGAGCTGATAGGCGGGCCGCCGCCCGACGACAGCGGGTTGGCTGCGGTTACGCGTTGCCCAGTCCAACCTTGATCGCGCCTACCAGGCCGGCATCGACTCGGATGGTGATCCGCAGACGATGGAACGCCTGCGATTGCAGGTGTGGCCGGCAGCGCCTGTGGTGGTCGTCAAGCGTTGGCGACCACCGGCGTAGCGATGACTGTCCCGGGGGCGTTTCACGTTATCGGCTGGAGCTGAACGAGGATCATCCGGTTGTCGTCGTCGGCGCGGCACGTCGCCCGAACCCGGTACGCGCCCGGCGTGAGATCGATGACGAGGTGGTTGCCGGTTTCCAGCGCCGCTCCGGGCCAGGCGGCATCGAACAGGACGACCGGACTGTCGTTCTCACCGTCGCCGCAGCGCGTCCAGGAGTTCGGGGCGGGACGGCCCGGGCAGCGGGTACTGCGGCGCCGGCATACCGAGGGCCAGGACCCGGTCGCGCAGGCCCGGCGTCGCGAAGACCTCGTCGGGAGTGTTCAGGAACGAGCTGATCGACAGGTAGCCGCGCAGCGCGCCGGGGTCGCGGAGGGCGGCGGCGAACAGCGCCTTCGAGGCGAGCCACCGCAGGTCGTCCGGCCGGTACGGCACACCGGCGACGTCACCGTCGATCTCGGCGAGCCGGTGCGTGTCGACGAAGTTGGTGGCGCGGTAGAGCGGTTCGACGGTCTGAGCCGTCGCCTCGTCGAACCGGCGGGCCAGCTTGTCGTGGTCGGCGGCGCCGACCTCGCGCAGGACGTCCCGCAGGACGCGCGCGTGGATGATCGCGAAGGCGGCGCCGCGGCCCAGCGACGGGTTGGTGCACGCCCACGCGTCACCGACCGCGACGACGCCGGTGGCGACCGGGCGGCCGTCGACGACGTACCGGCGCAGTCTGTCCTCCAGGCCGGCCATCACGTCGACGCCGGTGATCGGCTCGCCGCCGAGCCAGGGAGCGGCCGCCGGATAGCGGCCCACCACCGCCGACCAGACCGCCGGTTCGCGCAGGGCCCGCAGCGACCGGTCCTTGCCGCTGGTGGTCACCACCACACTCCAGGTTCCGTGGTCGGCCGGCAACGTCAACATTGACAGCGAGTCGTACGGCTGGATCAACATCGACGTGATTTCAGGAAGCCTGCCGTACGGGGACCGGAAGTGGCGGGCGTAGTAGACGAAGCCCGCGTCGGCCCGTTCCTCGGCGACCCGCCCCGCCCCGGCCGCGGCGAGCCACGCCGGCAGCGCGGACCGGCGGCCGCCGCAGTCGATCACGAGGTCGGCGCTCACCGTGCCGCCGGTGGTGGTGACGCCGGTGACGCGGGGCACCGGGTGGTGGCCGTCGGTGCGTACGCCGGTGACCCGGACCCCGCGCCGGATCTCGACCCCGGCGGCGGTGGCGGCCGCCGCCAGTGCCGCCTCGAGGACCGGGCGCCGCGCCGTCACGGCGGCGAACCGGTCGTCGCCGTCGCGGTCCGGGCCGCGGATCTCCGCCGGCAGGGCGGCCAGGGGGTCGATCACGGCGGCCCCGGCGGCGCGCACGGCGGCCGCGGCGTCGGGCAGTTCGGCCCGCAACTCCGCCCACCAGCGCGGCAGCAGGTAGTGCGGCAGCCGGAACTGGCTCACGCCGGGCCGCTCCCAGTCGTCCCACGGCAGGTCCGCGGGCACCGCCGGGTCACGTTCGAGGACGGTCACCTCGTGGCCGTCACGGTGGAGCATCATCGCGGTGGTCAGGCCGGCGAGGCCGGCGCCCAGGATCGTCATCGTCGTCATGGCCCGAGGGTGGGGCCGGGCGCTGCTCACTCTCCAGGTCAGTCGCCGGTCATTCCCTGCCCGGTCTCGCGGGCCCAGAGCCGCTCCGCGAGCGCGTCCACCGCCTTGGCGAGATGCCGCCGGTAGGTGCTGAAGGGCAGGCCGAGCACCTCCGCCGCGGCCTCCTGGGTGGGTGCGGGACTGACGTACGTCCGGTGCAGCACCGCCCGGAGCCGATCGCCGCGCGGCAGCCCGGTCAGCTCGTCCACCGCCGTGCGCAACGCTGCCCGGACAGCGGCGGCATCGCCGCCCAGATGGGTGCCGACCAGGCGGGACGCGGCGAGCCGGTCCGGCCGGCACAGGTTGGGCAGGGCGGCGCGTACGGCGGCGTCGAACGCCTCCCGGCTCAGCGGCGCGGGCAGCTGCATCCCGTCCGGCGGCGGGCCGGTGCCGCCGGACTGTTCCCGCTCCGCCATCAGCTCGAGCCACGCGGGGACCGGGAAGCGCCGCCAGTCGTTGCCGTAGACCACGTGACGCCGTCCGTCGAAGGTGACCTCGAGGATCTCGCGGAAGGCGAGATAGTCGAAGAACGGGCCCCAGAACGACGGCTCCACCGACACGATGAAGGCCCACGCGAGCGGACGGCCGCACCACTCGACGATCGACGAGATGGATCCGGCGAAGACCGCGTTCGGGTCACTCTGCGCCCCGTCGCGCCCGAGCAGGAACCGGGAGATGTCGACCTGCTCCCCGGGTCTCAGCGGCGCGGTACGGGCGACATGATCGAGGATCGCCCGTACCACCGGATCCTGATCCTCGATCATGGAACCGGACGGGCACCGCGCGTGATGGACGAAGCCACCGATCCCGCCCTCGGCCCGCATCACACTGGCGCCGGCCTGCTGCGCGGCGAACCAGCCGCGGGCCAGCTCGGCCGACCGGGGACCCACATGCCGGCCGATCAGCTCGGCGACACGGGACAGCTCCTCGGGTCGCGCCCGCGCCAGAGCGATGGTTCCGTTCGCCCCCATCGCGCGGAACCGAGCGCTGAACGGCCCCTCCCGGTGCAGCTGGACGAGTTGCTGTGCGAGCAGCTGACGATGCGGGCCGGAGGAGGCGTGCAGGCCGGTGATGACGTAGTCATGGATGATTCGGTGCAGATCCCGGTAACGGTCCGGGAAGCGCCGCTCGAACTCGGCCTCCAGGACGGCGCGGGTCAGGTCGTGCGGCGCCAGGCCGTGCGGACGGACCGTGACGAACGGCCGGTCCCGCAACCACTCCCAGACCTGGGGCGCGTCGTCGCCGACCGTACGCCGCAACAGGTCCTCGGTGGTCAGCAGCACCTTGGCGCAGGTGCCCAGGCCGACCAGGTGCGCGTCCGACGGCGCGTCGTGCGCCAGCGACGCGATCAGCGCGGAGATCAGGTCCGGCGCGTCGGCGAGGGTTCTCGGCACCGTGCCGGTCAGCGCCGCGTCGGCGAGCAGGGCGAGTGCGAGCGGGTGGCCCCGGCCCAGCCGCATGATCGCCTCCCGGTCCGGTGCGGCGACACCGGCCCGATCGAGGAGGGCGGTGCTGTCGGCCTCGTCCAGATTGCCCAGAGAATGCACGGCGACCAGTCCCCGCCAGCCCAGATCGGCCCGCCAGGCCGGCGCGGGCGCGTCGCGGCCGGCGACGACCACGATCCCGTCGGCGGGCAGCGTGGGCACCAGGTCACGGCGCAACCAGCCGTCGATCGGGGCGAGATGCTCGTATCCGTCGACCAGCAGCACCGGCGCGGCGCCGGTGTCGACGGACTGGACGGCGTGGACGAAGCCTTCCGGGGACGGATCGAGCTCGCTGCCGTCCAGGTAGACGGCGTGACGGCCGGCTCGCCGCGCCCGGCTGCGCAGATGCAGCAGCAGGGTGGTCTTGCCGACGCCGCCGGGCCCGTGCACGAACAGCACACGGCGTGCCGATCGCCCGGCCAGCGCATCGTCGAAGGCGGCCACCTGCGCGGCCCGCCCGACGAAGCCCTGCCAGCGAACGTCGTCCATGACGTCGCCCAGGTTCGTCATGAGGCACAGTGTCGGCGTCCCGGCGGGGTCGCGCCAGCGTGTAGCCGACAGACCTGCCGCTGACCGGCTCGGTCAGGCCGCCGGCCGGTCCCCGGCGATGTCGCGGACCGCAGCCAGGAACCGGTCCTGGTCGTCGCGTATCGACGGGTTCACGATCCGGATCCACGACCCGTCGTCGAACGTGATGGTCGACGGGAAACCCATGAGCCGGGCCGTGCCGTGGTCGCCGTCGATCCGCACGATCCGCTTCCGGGGCATGCTCCACAGCAGCTGAGGCTTGCGGTGGTCGGCCTTGTCCGGGTCCGGGCGGCGGCCCATCCGCAGCAGGTGCAGGTGGGACTCGCTGACGGCGAGCGGGGTGCCGGTGTAGCGCTCCAGGAACAGCAGCAGGCCGCCTGCCGTGGACGCGAGGTCGCCGCTGAAGGCGTACCGCCGCCGGTAGGCGATCTCGGCGAGCTGTCCGGCGAGCGGGCGATGAGCGCTGAGCCGGAAGAGGGCCCGGAACGCCTCCTGTTCCGGGGTGAGCGGGATCGGCTCGCGCGGCGTGGCCTCCGGCGCCGCGGGCTCGCCGGACCCCGAGGCGGGCCCCGCGCCGGCGGCCGGCACGGCCGCCTTGCCAGGCAGCAGCAGGAAGCCCGCGGCGAATCGCACCGGTGAGATCACCGCCTCCACCCAGACCACCGGGTTGACGATGCCGAGAAGACCGAGAAGCGCCCGTGGGTCGAGCGCTTCGGCCATCTCCGCGCCCATCCGGTCGGCGAACTGGCGGCCGGCGTGGTGCAGCTCGTGCGCGCGTACCGGGGCCAGGCCCACGTAGCGCAGGCACTCGTCCGGCACCAGGGCCATGTCGTTCCGATGAGCTGCGTTATTTTCCCTGTCCGTCATCGACACCGGGATCGGCACCCCGGTCGCCGAACAGGTGCGGGTCTTCGACCGGTTCCACCAGGGCAGCGACCTGCGCCACCACGGCGTCGCCGGGCACGACCTCGGGCTGACGCCGGCCCGCACCATCGTGCACCGTCACCACGGCACCGTCACCGTCGACGGCAACCAGCCCGGCGGTACCGTCGCGACCGTCCGGCTGTCGAGGCGCCAACAGCACGGCGGGGAGTGAAGACCTCGGCGGCCGACGTTCACCCGGAACACCGACCGGCGCGGGCTGACATCGATCTCGCCCGGCCCGGTTGGAATGCGGTCCGTGTCCGAGCCCCACGCTGGGGTTGCACGGCTGCCACCCGTGGCCGGTCACCGTTCGCCGACGATCCTTACGTCTCGTTCCTGAACGGCACGGAAGTGCCCGAGGCCCGGACGTCTGGGTCGACAGCGGCCCGGTCAGCAACCGGCGCGCTCGGTGGACAGGACTATGTCGTCGATCCAGAGGTCGAACCGCTTCGGCGTGGTGCCGCCCTGGTAAAGCTGCCAGCCGATCTTCACGGTGTTCACCGCGGGCAGGATGAACGGCACGTCGTTGCCGCCGTGCTCGGTGGTGGAGGCGGTCAGTTCCGGGTTCGCCCGGCCGTCGATCCAGACGGCGACGCGGTTGTCCGCGGGGTCGAGCATCCATTCGAAGCACTGCCAGGTGTCCTCGGCGACCGGGGCCGACTCGCGCCAGTTCGTCCAGTCGCCGGTGGGCCCGCCGTCGGCGCCGACGCCCCAGAAGATGCCGGGGACGGTGGGCGCGTACTGCCCACCGATCGGGCGGACGATCTCCGCGCTGCCGGTGCCGGTCGCCTCGACGAGCGTGAAGTGCGCCCAGTCGGGGGCGGTGGGGAAGGCGTCGACGCGCAGCCGCATCCGGCCGAAGAAACGGTTGCCCGGCGGGGCGAAGTCGTCGACGCGCAGGAACGCGCGGCCGTTGTCGAGGGTACGGACGTGCAGCACCTTGTTGCCGTGGCGGGCCCGCTCCACGGTGAGGGTGCCGTTGCGGGTGTCGACGCCCCAGTCCAGGGTGCTGGGACCGCCGGTCGGCAGCCGGTCGAAGTCCTCGCAGAAGAGCAGGTCACGTGCGCAGCGGTGGCGGTGGCCGGCTTCTGCCGGTCCCGCCATGGCGCCGAGCGTCAGGGCAGCGGTGATCGTGGCGAGCAGCTTCCGCATCGGTTCTCCTCACAGGTTTGGGAGCGCTCCCGAATCATTGCAGATCGTCGATGTACCGCAAGGGCTGATCAGCTGTCGCCGGCACCAACTTCGCCGGCTCCGGTTGCGGTCTGTGCCGCAGCGGCCAGGGGCAGGTCCAGCAGAGGAACCTGACCCTCGACGGTGACACGCCGCCGCCCACCGAGGAGCCGGGTACGGGCTGCTCAGCGACCTACGCGGTGCAGGACCAGTGGAACGGCTGCTTCGTGGCCGGCGTGACCGTCACCGCCGGCTCGGCCTCGCTCAACGGTTGGCGGGTCTCGCTCGGCCTGCCCGGCGGAGCGTCCATCAGCTCGCTGTGGAACGCCGTGGCGAGTGGCAGCAGCGGCGCGGTGACCGTCACCAACCAGAGCTGCAACGGACGGCTGGCCGCCGGCCAGAGCGCCACCTTCGGCTTCCAAGGCGCCGGAAACGGCAGCGGCGCCACGGTGGCCTGCGCCGCAAGCTGAAGTACGCCGGGGATCGAACCCGCGGTCTAGGGGTCAACGTGTCCGGCGCCGGCATCCGGGCGCACCAGCTGATGGAACCGCCAGGCGTCGGCGGCCCGGGGCAGGTTGTTGAACATCACGTAGGCCGGGCCGTCGCCGACCGTGTCGGCGAGGCGTGCCAGCTCGGCATCCGTGTACACGTGCCGGGCGCCGGTGATGCCGTGCAGCCTGTAGTAGGCCAGCGGCGTCAGGCTGCGGCGCAGGAACGGGTCGGCGGCGTGGGTCAGGTCCAGTTCCTCGCACAGGTCCCGGACCACCTCGTCCGGCCACGGGCCGCGGGGCTCCCACAACAGCCGGACACCGGCCGGCCGGCGCGCTCTGGTGAAGAACTCACGCAGCCGCGCGACGGCGGGCTCGGTCGGCCGGAAGCTCGCCGGGCACTGCAACAGGATCGCAGTCGCTTCCAGGATCGCGGCGCAGCCGAGCGTGGTCTCCCAGGCGCGCGCAACGACGGGCGTCCACCGGAAACCACCGACCTGGGTACGCTCCTCGGCCGTCAGTGACGTGCGCAGCCGCCGGTATGTGGAGCTTTTCGCCTCATGAGTGATCAGCTGCCACGCCTTGACGGTGAACTCGAACGCCGGTGGAACGCCGGCCCGCCACCGCCGCAAGGTCGCCTCGCGGGGTGGCTCGTAGAACGTCTGCTGCACCTCAAGCACCCGGAAGCGTTGCGCGTAGGACGTCAGCGCCATGCCGGCTCCGCACAGGCCGACCTTCGTCCGAGTCATATGCCCCGGATACCCCTGGATGCGGAGGAAATCACTTCGGGGCGTCAGGGTCGGCGAAGGCGTCCCGCGCCCCGTAGCCGAGCGCGTCGGGGCCGATTCGCCGGGTGACACGACCACAGTGGACCGGCTTACGATGGGCCCCAACGACGGGTGACAGGGGGACCACGCCATGTCCGACGAGCCGCAGCGCATGTTCACGCCGACCGGGCAGACCGGCAGCGCCGCGGCCGACCCGCCGCTGCCCGCCCGCATCATCGAGCTGGCAGCCGGCTTCATGGTCTCGAAGACCCTGTTCGCGGCCATCGAGGTGGGACTGTTCGCTGCCGCCGCGCCCGACGGCCGCACCCCGGCCGAGCTGGCTGAGCAATGTTCCATTCCCGAGCGCAGTGCCCGCGCGATGGCCGACCTGCTGGCCGACGCGGGCCTGCTGGTGCGCGACGGCGGCCGATTCCGTAACGCGCCCGACGCCGAGACGTTCCTCACCGGGCGGGGCCCGTTCGACCTGCGGCCGCTGGCCCGCTACTGGGATCTGGTGAGCTACCCGACCTGGCGGCACGCCACCGAGGCGTACCGCACCCGGCGCGGTGTCCGGCCGCAGCTGGACAAGACGCAGACCGAGGCGTACGAGTCCGCCGTCACACTGGTCACCGCCGAGACCGCCGCCGACCTGGCCCGCGGCTACGACTTCGGCCCGCACCGGCGGCTGCTCGACGTGGGCGGCGGCTACGGCACGTTCGTCAAGCCGATCCTCGCCGCGTACCCCGATCTCAGTGCGACGCTGGTCGACCTGCCGGACGTGGCGTCGGCGGTCGCCGCGGAGGCGGCGGGCGGGCCGCTCGCCGGCCGCCTCACCGCCGTCGGGCAGGACATCTTCGCCGAGCCGTTGCCCGGCGGGCACGACGCCGTGCTGGTCGCCAACGTGGTGCACCTGTTTCCGCCCGAGCAGATCGCCGAGCTGTTCCGCCGGGCGCGCGCGGCGATCGCCCCCGGCGGGCGCCTGCTGCTGGTCGACTGGTGGCGCACCGACGTGGCGCCGCACCCGTCGGCGCGGTTCGGCGCCGGCGAGTTCCTGATGATCAGCGGCGGCGACCTGTACCAGGTGGACGAGGTCGCCACCTGGCTCGGCGCGACGGGTTGGCGGTTCGCCGGCCTGCACGAGCTGCCGCCTCCCTCCGGCCTGATCGTGGCCGAGCCGGCCTGACGGCGTGGTTCACCGCCGCACGGCCGGTGGTCCGGGCGGCCGGTTCGCCGAAGAAGCGGTTCACTGCGGTGCGCAGCGTCTCCGGGTCGCCGGCGGTCGCGGTGATCCGGCCGAACGTCAGCGGCGCGGCGCGGTGCTTTCCCTGCGGTCGCCGGGAGCCTGGAGAGCCTGGAGGCGGCGCGACCGTCCGGCGAGGGGGATCTCGAAGTGCACCGTCTGCGCGGTGTCGGCGTGGCCGTCGCGGGCGTCGTGAACGGGGTGGGCCACGGCGAACCAGAAGGGCCCGGCGCCGTGGACACGGGTGTCGGTGTGCAGGTACAGCGCCTGGTATCGCGGCCGGCCGGTGACGAACGCGACGGCTCGTTCGACCAGTGCCCGGGCCAGGCCGTTGCGCCGGTGCTGCGGGTGCACGTAGACGCGGAACAGCTGGGCGGTGGTGTCGGCGGGGTATCGCTGCGCGAGGAACCGCGGGTGGGGCGGGCTGTTGGGTGCGGCGGCGCGGACGGCGGTGGTGGCGACCACCTCGTCACCGGTGACGGCGACGAACAGGGCGTGGTCCTCGGGGTCGAGATAGGTGCCGGCGAGGTCGACGACGTCATGGTGCCAGTCGGGGCGGTAGCCGTACCCGAACTCGTAGTAGAAGGTGTCGAGCATGACGCTGCGGGCGCCGCCGAGGTCCTGATGCCGGGCCGTCCGAATGTGGTACCGGCCGGCGTTGTGGTGGGCGTGGGGCATGGATTCTCCTCCGGTCATGGGCACCGCGTGGTGGGCGCCGGTTCGGGGTGCAGCAGCGCACGGGTCAAGGGGTGCAGGGGCCGGGTCAGCAGGGTGGCTGCCGGGCCGGTTTCGACGAGTCGTCCGCTGTCGAGCACGGCGATGTGGTCGGCGAGCCGGGCGACGACGTCGCGGTCGTGGGTGATGGTGAGGACCGTGAGGGCGAGGTCGCGGCGCAGGTCGTCGAGCAGGTCCAGGATGCGGCGCTGGGTGAGGGCGTCGAGGCCGGCGGTGATCTCGTCGCAGATCACCAGGCGTGGGCCGGTGATCAGCGCGCGGGCCAGGGCGGCGCGGTGCAGTTCCCCTCCGGAGAGCCGGTCCGGCCGATGGCCGGCGATGTCGGCGGTGAGCCCGACGCGATCGATCAGGTCGAGGGCGGCGCGCCGGGCCGTGTCCGGGCTCGCCCCGGTGAGGCGCTGCGCCGCTCGACGGATCTGGTCGAGCACGGGCCGGTAGGGGCTGAAGCTGGCGCGGGCGTCCTGGAAGACGTACTGCACGGCGGCGAGGTGCTCACCGCTGCGCCGGTCGAGCCGGGAAGGCAGCGGCCGGTCGTCGAGGGTCATCGTGCCGTCGTGGGCGCTGTGCAGGCCGGCGATGCACCGGGCGAGGGTGGTCTTGCCGCTGCCGGATCGGCCGACGACGGCGAGACACTGCCCGGCGGGAACGGTGAGGTCGACGTGGTGCAGCACGGTCCGGCTGCGGCCGTTGTCGCGGTGGACCGCCGAGAGCCCGTCGACGCGCAGCAACGGCGCGCCGGCGGCGGTGATGTCGCGCGCCATGGGCCCGGGCCTCGCCACGAGGGCTCGGGTGTGCTGGTGGCGGGGCGCGTCGAGCACCTCGGCCACCGGGCCGTGCTCGACGGTGCGCCCCTCCTCGAGGATCACCACGTGGTCGGCGACCGAACGCACCAGTTCCAGGTCGTGGCTGAGGAGGACGACACCGATGCCGTCGTGCGCCAGCCGGTCCAGCTCGCCGGCGACGTCGCCGCGGGTGAGCGCGTCCTGGCCGGTGGTGGGCTCGTCGGCGATGAGCAGGACGGCCCGGCTGAGCAGGGCGTGGGCGATGACGAGCCGTTGTTGCTGGCCGCCGGAGAGCTGGTGCGGGAAGCGACGCAGGAAGGACCGGTCGCCGGGCAGGCTGACTCTGGTGAGCACGTCGGTGACCGCCTGCCGGGTGTCGCTGCCGGGGTGGTGCCGGCGGGCGACCTCCCGCAGGACGGCGCCGATGCGGCGCACCGGGTTGAGGGCGGCCGACGGTTGCTGAGGAACGTAACCGACGGTGCCCGGCGGGGCGGGCGTGCCCTGGCTGACCGGGTGGCCGGCGATGGTGATGTCGCCGGTCCAGGTGATTCCCGGTGTCGCCTCGCCGAGCAGGGCCCGGGCCAGGGTGCTCTTGCCGCTGCCGGAGCGGCCGATGACGGCGAGTGTCCGTCCGGCGGCCACCTCGACGTTCGCCGCGCTGAGCACGACACGGTCGCCGGTGGTCGCGGTGACATCGCTCGCCCGTACGACCGCTGTCGCGGGCGTCGCCCGTCGCCGGGACGAGGCGGGCGGCGCCGGGCGCTGCGCCGGTGGCGCCGGTGGCGCCGTCAGCATGCGGTCGGTGACGAGGTTGAAGCCGACCGCCAGGGCGATGACGAGGACGGCGGGGACGACGACCGACCACGGTTGCAGGAACAACCCGGTGCGGTTGCGGTCGACCATGACCGCCCAGTCGGTGGCGTCGGGCGCGACCCCGATGCCGAGGAAGCTGGCGGTGGCCACGAGATAGACGGCGCCGATGAACCGGACGCCGGCGTCGGCGAGCAGAACCCGGCGGATACCGTGGGCGACATGGCCGATCGCGCGCCGGGCCCAGGTCTCCCGGTGCAGGCGCATCGCCTCCATGGCGGGACCGTGCGCCAGCGGGAGGGCGGCGGCCCGGGTGATCCGGGCGATCTCCGGCACGGCGATCAGGGCGACGATGCCGATCAGGGTGGCCGGTCCCGGTGGTGCGGTGGCGGCCAGCAGGATGAGCAGCAGCAGCGACGGTACGGCCAGGACGAGGTCCAGCGGCCGCATGAGCAGTTCGTCGAGCCACCGGCGGCGGCTGGTCGCCGCGAGCAGCCCGATCGGGACGGCGGCCAGATAGGCCAGAACGGTGGCGGAGACGGCGACGAGCACGATGGACCGGCCGCCGAGCAGCACCTGGCGCAGGACGTCACGGCCGACGAAGTCGGTGCCGAGCAGCCCGTCGGTGGCGAACGGCACGCCGCGCGCGCCGGGGGAACCGGCGACGACCGGGCCGAGCGCGGCGAGCGACAGCGGCACGGCGAGCAGCAGGATGCCGAGAACGGTGCGGGCGGGGCGGGTCATCGGACGGCTCCGGTACGGGGCGCGAGGCGAAAAGCGATCAGGTCGGCGCCGAGGTTGACGGTGACGGTGACGGCGGCGACCAGCACGCAGAGGGCCTGGATGGTCGGCACGTCGCGGGTGGCGACGGCGTCGACCAGGGCGGTGCCGAGGCCGGGGATGACGAAGACCGCCTCGACGACGATGACCCCGCCGAGCAGCCAGTCGGTGGTGCGGGCGAGTTGCTGCACGACCGGCGCCAGGGCGTTGGGCAGGGCGTGATCGAGCCAGAGCCGGGGGCCGGTGGCGCCGAGCCGGGCGGCGTGGCGCACGTACTCCGAGGCGAGGGCTTCGAGCATGCCGGCGCGGGTGAGCCGGCTGATGGTGCAGATCGGGCGAGCGAGCAGGACCAGCAGCGGCAGCACCAGGACGGCCGGCCGGCTGATCAGGTCGGTGCCGAACGCGGTGGGCGGCAGCCAGCCCAGCTGAACGCCGAACACGGCGACCAGCAGGATGGCCAGGGCGAACTCCGGTACCGCGTACAGGGCGACCGCGACCGTGGACAGCGTCCGGTCGAGCAGCCCGCCTTCGCGGCGGGCGGCCAGCATCCCGACGGTCACCGCGAGCGGCACCAGCACGCTGAGGGTGAGCACGGCCAGCAGCAGGGTCGCGCCTGCGCTGGCGGCGAGCCGGGCGGCGATCGGCTGCTGCGAGATCAGGGAGATCCCGAGATCGCCGTGCAGCAGGTCGCTCAGCCAGTGCAGGTAGCGCTGCCAGGCGGGCTGGTCCAGGTCCAGCTCGGCGCGGATGGCGGCGATGCGGGCCGGGTCGGGCTGGTCGCCGGCGATCACCACGGCGGCGTCTCCGGGCAGCACCTCGGTGAGCACGAAGACGAGGGTGGCGATGCCGGCGACCTGCCCGAGCCCGAGCAGCAGCCGCTGGGCGGCGTAGCGGGGCAGACTCAACCCAGCCAGACCTTGTCGAACCGGGCCCAGTTGAGGGTGTTGGCGGGGGCGTCGGCGGAGATGCCCCCGACCTGCGGCCGGGCGGCGACGAGGAAGTCGGCGAAGCCCCAGATCAGGAACCCGCCTTCGGCGTGCAGCATGCGCTGCATGTCGCCGTACGCCTGCTTGCGGGTCTGCTCGTCGTTGCTGGAGATGGCCTGGTTGTAGAGGTCGTCGAAGTCGGGGCGCGCCCATCGGGTGGCGTTGGTGGTGGAGCCGGTGAGCAGCCTCTGGGAGATGTGGGTCTCGATCGGCATGGCCCCGGAGCGGTAGGACGCCAGCACCCCGGAGTTGAGGATGTCCTTCCAGTAGGTGTCCTTGTTACCGAGTTTCGTCTCGATGACCAGGCCGGCCTGGGCCGCCTGTTCGGTGAGGACGCTGGCGGCTTCGACGAATCCGCTGGCGACCGGCGCGGTGTCGAGGGTGATGCGCAGGCCCTTGGCGCCGGCCTTGTCGATCAGGGATTTGGCGCGATCGAGGTCGCGGGTGCGCTGGGCGATGTCGGCGGCGTAGTGCTGGTAGCCCTTGCCGAACAGGTCGTTGCCGACCTGGCCGCTGCCGGCCAGGACGGTGTCGACGAGCTGCTGCCGGTCGGTGAGCAGGAACATGGCCTCACGCAGGTCCCGGTTGTCGAACGGGGGCCGGTCGACCTTCATGACGAACGACTGCATGGTGCTGTTCGGCATCCGGGTGATCGTGATCCGGTTGTCGCGTTCGTGGGTGCGGGCGGTGGTCGGGGTGATGTCGTGGGCGTAGTCGACCTGACCGGCGAGCAGCGCGTTGACCCGGGCGGACTCCTCGTTGCTGATCAGATATTCCAGCTCGTCGAGGTGGGCGGCGCCGTCCCAGTAGCCGTCGTGGCGTTCGAGCAGCAGCGACCGGCCCGGCTGCCAGGAGCCGAAGGCGAACGGCCCGGATCCGATCGGCTTGTCGAAGGTGGTGGCACCCTCGGGGACGATGTAGGCGCCGAACGCGGCGAGGGCGTTGGGGAACTCCGCGAACGGCCGTTTCAAGACCAGTTCGACGGTACGGTCGTCGACGGCGCGGCTGTTCTTCAGGTCGATCATGTCGAGGCTGGCCTTGGCGCGGAACGCCTTCGCCGGGTCGGTGATCCGGGTGTAGCTGTAGAGCACGTCGGCGGCCCGGACCGGTTTGCCGTCGTGGAAGGTCGCCTGCCGCAGCCGGATCGTCCAGCGGGTGAGGTCGGCGCTGGGTTCCCAGCTCTCGGCCAGACGGGGCTGGATGGACACGTCGGGGCCGTAGTCGGCGAGTTTGTCGAACATCGCCTTGGCCCGCGACGCCTCGTTGAACAGGTTCGCCAGGTGCGGATCGAGGGTCTCGTTGACGCCGCCGCCGGCGAACGCGGCCCGCAGGCGGCCACCGCGGCGCGGTTGACCCGCGGTGGCGGTCGCCGGCTGGGCCTCCGCGCCGCAGCCGGTCAGAAGCACGGCGGAGAAGGCCGCGGCGCCGCCGAGCAGCCCACGGCGGCTCAGCGGGGTGGTGAGGGAGTCGAACATCAGGCGGTCCTTCCGGAGGAATTTCGACGGTGATCAGGCCGCGTCGTCGCGGCGGCGGGCGACCAGGTGCAGGCGGTCGCCGGACAGAGCAGTCGACAGGCCGGCAGCCGGGTCCCAGGGCGGGTCGGTGCGCGGGCCGGGGGCGTCGAAGAGGGCGAGAACGTCGAAGCCGGTCGTGTCCAGCAGGTGCCGGAGTTCGGCGGGGAACAGCAGCCGCCACGCGGACTCCTGCACCAGCGGCTCGGGACCACCGGGCCAGCTCCAGACCCGTTCGCGGCGCAGCAGTTGGGCGGCGTGGTCGATCCACAGCCGGGTCCGTGACGTGTAGGTGATCCCGCGCCAGGCGACCGTCCGGGTACGGGCGCCGTCGAGCAGTTCGGTGTTGCCCAGGAAGAAGGCGCCGTTGCGCATCTCCGCCACCAACAGCCCGCCGGGCCGCAGATGCCGGTGACAGCGGTGCAGGAATCCGATCAGCTCGGCGGTGGTGTGGCAGTACAGCATCGCGCTGTCCAGGCACGTCACCACGTCGAACCGGTCGGGCAGGCCGAAGGTGCGCATGTCGGCGTGCAGGAACCGCACCGCCGGATGCCGGCGGCGGGCATGGGTGAGCATCGGCTGCGAGGTGTCCAGCCCGGTGACGGTGTAGCCGCGGGAGTGCAGGTACCCGGCGTCGCGGCCGGTGCCGCAGCCCACGTCCAGCAGCCGTGCGGGTCCTGTGGCCGGGTCGGTGAAGCGGCGTACCACGTCGTCGACGAAGCGGCCCGCCACATGCTCCGGGTCGGGGAACTGCTGCTCGTACAGATGCGGGTTGTCGGTGAGCAGGTTGCGCTCGTTCATGATCCATCCGTGGAGGAGGCGGAGACCGGGGTGAGCCTGCGGCGCCGGTGCAGCAGCCCCAGCGCGGCGGCGCAGCCGATACCGACCGCGGCGGTGAGCAGCCACGCGGCGGCGGGGACACCGCCGTCGGCGGTGGTGTCGACCGCCGCGCCGATGACCGCGGTGCAGCCCGCCGCGACGAGCCCGGAGACGAGATAGAAGAGACCGAAGTAGGTGCCGGTGAGCCCGCTGGGCGCGAACGCCGGGATGAGCTCCAGCACGAACGGCTGGGCGATCATCACCCCGGCCGCCAGCAGGACGGCGGCGCCCAGCACCGGCGCCAGCCGTGGCCACGGGCCGGCGTCCCGCGGATCGAGCAGCGGGAGCAGGAACCCGGCTCCCATCACGGTGAATCCGGCGGTGATGGACCGGCCCCGCGCCCAGCGGGCCTGCAACCACCGGGTCACCGGGACCTGCAGGGGGAGCGTCGCGAGCGTCGACACCACGAACAGCGCGGCGATCGCGACCGGCCGGCCGGTCACGTGCTCGGCCTGCACGGGCAGCACCAGGTACAGCTGGGTCTGCAGCGCGAACATGCCGGCGCAGGCCAGGCTGAAGGCCAGGAACCGGCGGTCGCTGAGGCAGGTACGCCAGTCGCCGAGCACCGTGGCGCCGCTGGGCACCACCTTCTGGGCGGGCAGCCACACCGCCTGCGCCACGGTCAGCACCGCGAACACGGCGGCGGCGACCACCGCGCCGGTGCGGAAATCGGCCAGCAGCAACGCGCTGCCCAGCAGCGGCCCGAGCACGGCGCCCGCGTTGGCGAACACGGTGAACAGCGCGAACGCTTCCGCCCGCCGGTCCGCGGCGGCCTGCGCGACGTAGCTGCGCACGGCCGGGTTGAACAGCGCCCCCGCCAGCCCGGACAACACCGACGCCGTCAGCAGCAGCGGCAGGGCGGTACCGAGGGCGAACAGGCCGAACCCGACGCTGCGCAGCGCACAGCCGGCGATGATGACGCCACGAGCGCCGAGCCGGTCCGCGGCGGACCCGCCGAGCAGGAACAGACCCTGCTGACTGAGATTGCGTACGCCGAGCACGACACCGACCAGCGCCACCGACAGGCCGACGTCGTCGGTGAGATATCCGGCGAGGTACGGCAGCAGGAGGTAGAAACCGAGGTTCACGCCGAACTGGTTGATCACCAGCAGCCGGATCGGCAACGGGAAGCCGCGCAGCGCAGCCCACGTGGAGGTCATCGGGCCGGCCGTACGCCCAGGCCGGGCACGCCGGTCAGGCGCAGGAGACCGTCGTGGCCGCCGATGCCGGTCCACGGGTCGTCGCGCAGCAGCAGGTGACCGTCCAGGTCCACCCAGCGCGCCCGCGCGGCGAGGTGAACGGCGGGCGCGATGCCGAGCGAGCTGGCGACCAGGCAGCCCAGCATGACGTCCATGCCGTGTTCGTGTGCTGCGGCGATGATCCGGGTCGCGGCGCCGAGGCCGCCGCATTTGGCGAGCTTGATGTTGACGCCCGCGACGGCGCCGGCCAGGGCGTGCACGTCAGCGACGGTGGCGGCGTCCTCGTCGGCGATGACCGGGATGTCGGTGCGGGCGCTGATCCAGGCCAGCCGCCGCGGGGCGCCGGGAGCGATGGGCTGCTCGACGCCGTCGATGCGGTGCCGGCTCATCCGGTCCAGCAGACGGACCGTCTGCTCCGCCGTCCACGCCCCGTTGGGATCCAGCAGCAGCCGGGCGTGCGGCGCGGCCTGCCGTACGGCGGCGATCCGGGCCGGGTCGGCATCGTCGCCGGCCTTCACCTTGATCATCTGAAAACCGCGGCCGGCCAGCATGCGGGCCGTTTCCGCGGCCTGCGCCGGCGGTGTCAGGCCGATCGTGCACGCGGTCGGTGTCCCGGCCGCGGCCGGCAGGCCGAGCAGCCGATGAACCGGTGTGCGGTCGCGGCGGCCCAGCAGATCGTGGGCGGCGGCGTCCACCGCGGCGAGCACTCCCGCGGGCAGATGGTCACTCAGCTCCGGCAGCTCGGCGAGCAGTTCCTCCGGCGTCTCGTACGCCGACAGCCGTGGCCGCACGCCGGTCAGCAGCTCCTCGATGGTGTCCCGCTCGAGGCCGTAGAAGACGCTGGTGACCACCTCACCGTGCCCACTGACACCGTCGTGGGACAGCTCCACCTGGACGGCGTCCCGGGCGGCCATCGTGGAGCGCGAGATCCGCAGCGGTTCGCGCAGCGTCAGCCGGTAGCCGTGCCAGGTGAGTCTCACGCCGCCACCGCCACCGGGTCGAGCACCGTACGGCAGCGGCTCCACCGGGTCACCTCGACCGCGTACGGGTGTGAGATCTCGATCGGATGCGCCGGCGCCGGAGCCAGCAGCCCGTGCGCGGCGCAGTACGCGTCGTCGAAGATGGAGTCCAGATAGCGGTGCGGCCCGTCGGGGAAGACCGTCGCCACCCGG
The DNA here is from genome assembly GCF_055562375.1 of Actinoplanes sp. NPDC019969. Classification (NCBI taxonomy): domain Bacteria; kingdom Bacillati; phylum Actinomycetota; class Actinomycetes; order Micromonosporales; family Micromonosporaceae; genus Actinoplanes; species Actinoplanes sp. NPDC019969. Next base: position 318,500 of record NZ_JBVHFK010000010.1, read on the forward strand.
GCGCCGGGTTCCATCCGGCTGATCCACGCGGCGACCCGGGCCACCGCGCCGGTGCTCCAGCCGCCGGTGACGAACGCGGCGCGCGCCAGGCGGCGGCAGCTGTCGACCGCCTCGACCGGGCCGATCCAGTGCACCTCGTCGAAAGCGCGGTAATCGACGTTGCGCGGATAGATGCTGCTGCCCAGGCCGCGCATCAACCGTGGCCGGGCCGGCTGTCCGAAGATCGTCGAGCCGACGGTGTCGACGCCGACGAGCCGCAGTGCCGGCCAGTGGCGGCGCAGCGTACGGGCCAATCCGGCGCTGTGCCCACCGGTGCCGACACTGCACACCAGCACGTCCACGGCGTCCAGCTGGGCGACCAGTTCCTCGGCGAGCGTGCGGTAGCCGGTGACGTTGTCGGGATTGTGGTACTGGTCCGGCCAGAAGGCGCCCGGAAGCCGGTCGAGGAGCCGGTGCAGCCGGTCCAGGCGGGCCTGTTGCCAGCCGCCCGACGGATGCGGCCGGTCGACGACCTCGATGGTGGCGCCGTACGCGGTGAGCAGCGCCCGCATCGACGCGTCGATGTCGCGGTCGACGACGAGCACGACCGGGTGGCCGAGCGCCTGCCCGGCGAATGCCAGCCCGACCCCGAGGGTGCCGCTGGTCGACTCGATCACCGTGGCGCCCGGCCGCAGCTCACCCCGCTCGCGGGCGGCGTGCAACATCGCGACGGCGGCCCGCGCCTTCATCCCGCCCGGACTCAGGCACTCCAGCTTGGCGTGAAACCCGCTGTGCGGAAACGGCAGCGGGGCGTCCACGAACGCCACCGGGGTCTGCCCCAGCAACCGCAGCAGGTGCGGGGCGCCGGCGGGCGGCGCGGAGGTCAGCATGGGACACCGGCCGCGGCGCGGTAGCGATAGATGGTGGTCGGGCCGCCGTCGAGCCAGAAGAACGGGTACGGCTCCGCCGACACCGCGCTCAGACCCGCGCCGAGGAAGTACGGCAGCAGTGCGCTGCCGGTCTGTGCGAAGGCGACCAATGGCTTGCCGGTCCGGCGGGCGTGCTCCAGCAGCGCGTCGAAGCTGCCGTTGCCCACCGTCATGCCCGACACCAGAAGCGCGTCACAGTCGTCGAGCAGGCCGGCGGCGTCGGGCCGGCACGGCTCGTCCCACTCGGTGGCGCCGCCCGCACGGTCGCACGGCAGATACGCCACGCCCCGTTGCCGGAGCTGATGCAGCAGGGAGTTGACGACACCGACGACCAGCACCCGTTGCCCCGCCGTGACCGGCAACAGGTCGAGCACCGCGGCCGCGCGGGCCATCGACTTCTCCAGGGAGCTGCCGGCCGTGATCGTCACCGTGTCGTGCGCGGTGGACGCATGCGGCCGGGTCTCGGCGAGGTAGGCGTCCGCCGCGGCGATCCGTACCGCGGGATCGGGATGGCCGAGCAGGTCGGCGACGCTGCGTCCGACGCACGCGAACACCGACTCGTCGTCGAGTTGATCCGGCTCCACGGCGCAGGAGCCCACCGCGGCGCCCACCCGCAGGCTCAGCACCTGATTGCGGTAGCCGCGGCCACGTCCGGAGTGCCGGACCCCCTGCCGCGTCGTGAATCCCACGCTGACCCGTACCGTCCGTGGGTCCACCCCCAGGTGGCCGGCGCCGATGGCGCCGATCAGCTCGTCCACCGATGTGTAGCCGGCCCGCAGCTCGGACGCGGCGGTCACGCGGGCACCTCGGCCCGATCGCCGGCGAACCGGACCTGGAGCCCGGCGACGAGTTCCTCCGCACGGGTACGCGCCCCCGGCCCCGTGGTATCGACCACCATGACATGCCCGAGGTAACTGTTGTTGCTGCTGGCGTCCGCGGTCCGGTGCCCGGCCGGTTTCACCGTCCAATCCACCACGTCCGCCGCTTCCGCCAGCGCCGCGATCCCGTCGATGCGTTCGACGGTGCCCGCCTTCGGTGGCAGCAGGAAGCAGATGGCAGCACTGCGGACCCCGGTGTCGGTCGCCGCGACGTCCGGTCGCTCACCGAGGGCGAGTCGCGTGGAGACCATGGGCAGATCCACGCCGGTGACCCGGCGGACCAGCTCGGTGATCTGGTTGCCGGCCGGCCGGGGGTTGATCTCGACGACTCGTGGCCCCGATCCGGTCAACCGCAGTTCGGTATGCGCCACGCCCCGGTCGAAGCCGACGGCGTTCAGGGCCGCCACCGCCATGTCCGCCGCCGCGGACGCCGCCGCCGGGCTGAGCGCCGCCGGGAACATGTGGCCGCTCTCGACGAACCACGGCTCACCCGCCAGGCTCTTGTCCGTCACCCCGACGACCGTGGTGCGCCCGTCGGCGGTGACTGTCTCCACGCTGACTTCCGGCCCTACCAGGACCTCTTCCAGCAGCATCAACGGCGACCGTGGCTGCTGGCGTGCGTTCACCGGGAAGCCGGCCGTCGCGTCGAACGCCTCGCGCAACTGCCGTTCGTCGTCCACCCGCCGGACGAACATCCCCGCGCACAGGTCGACCGGCTTGACCACCAGCGGGAACCCCAGCGACCGGGCGGCGTCGCGCACCGCCGGCCAGCCGTCGGCCACGGCGAACGCCGGCCCGGGGATCCCCGCCGCCTGCAGGCGCCGGCGGGCCAGGTCCTTGCGGTAGGCGTGCTCGACCGCGTCCGGCCGTGCGCCGGGCAGACCCAGATGGGCGGCGAGCCGTGCGACGGTGCCCAGGTAGTAGTCGCAGGAGGTCATCACGGCGTCGAACCGCATCACCTCATGCAGGCGTGCCACCCGCGGCAGCAGCGTGGCCTCGTCATTGGTCTCGGCGGTGATGACGTTGTCCGCCGCCAGCAGCGGGTGTACGCCCTGGGCCGAGCCGGCCCGCAGGTAGTGATGCAGGTTCCTGGTCAAGAACGTGAACCGGTGCCCGCCTTCCCGTATCGCCCGGGGCAGCAACGCGCTCATCGCCCCGACCCAGCTCTCCACCAACAGAACATGACCCACCGTGCACTCCCGACTGACGAGGTGACCCGATTTGCAAACGATAACGGTTTTCGTTTACAAAGCGATAGGGGGGTGACGGCCATCGGGGGACACGGAACGCGAGGCCTACGGGTTACCGTGCTGTCAGGCGGTGCGCAGGTCGACGACGTGCCACTGGGCGGAGCCCGTGCTGCCGGAGTACCACCACACCAGGCCGCCGCGGCTCTGCGTGTCGTTCGCGGCGGCGTCCAGCTCGAGGGTCTCGCCGGTGCGGATGTCGTGGACGAGCAGGCCCGCGGTGCCGGTGGTGGCGGAATGCGGGCCGGGTTCGGCGAGGATCTCGAAGCGGTCGAGGATCGCGACGTCGGGAACCGCGGTGCGCGCCGTCCCGCCGGAGATCCGCCGGCGCTGCGATCCGTCGGGACGCATCAGGTCGATGCGGGCCAGGCCGTCCTCGCCGGTCACCAGGACCCGGCACCAGGCAGGACTGCACGCCGCGAACTCCCCGGCGGTGGTGGGCACCGTGATCTCACGATCGGTGCTCATGTCACGCAGCAGGGTCGCGCCGGCGCCGCCGCTGGCGCCGTCGTCGAGCCAGGGCCACGCCGCCATCGTCCATTCGCCGGGCGTCCGGTCGATCCGGACGCGGCCGCCGCGCAACGACACCGAGCGGATCTCCGTGGCTCCGGCGCCGTCCTGCGGCGTGGCGGTCCAGTACACCCGGCCGGCATGGTGCACCACGTCGTACTGGCTGCCGTGGAACATCACGGCGCCGGTGTCGGCGGTGAGCCGCCGGGCAGGGCCGCCGGCACGGATGTCCGCGGCCCAGATCTCCGGTGGCCGGCCGTCGGCGTATTCGGTCCAGACGACGTCGTCGCCGGCGGCGGTCAGGTTCTCGAAGCGGGGACTGCCCGAGGTGGCCAGGCGGCGTAGTTCCCGAGGTTCGCCACCGCCGGAGTGCAGGAGGAGCCGCAGGAACCGGTCGTCCGGGCTGGGGGCGGTGCCCACCACGGTGGCCGTGTCGAGGAACAGCAGAGGCCGCAGCGGCAGGCCGGCGATCGTGCTGATCCGCGCGGCCGGCCAGGCCGTCGCCGCGGACGGCCGCCCGCCGGACGCGGCGGGCTCCGGTGCGGCCGGGCCGCCGCCGATCACCAGGGCGCCGGTCGCCGCGAGCGCGACGGCCAGGCCGGCGATGGGGAGACCACGGGTTCGACGTACGGCGGTCATTCGTACGTCTGCCGGGGCGCGGTCGTCTTCTGCCAGCTCGTCACCGCGACGTACGGCACGTCGGCGTTGTTGACGGGGTCCTTCTCCACCCGCTCGTGGTAGGTCCCGACGACCTGGATCCAGGTGTCCGCCGGTGCGTCCACCCGTACGCCGCCGGTCAGACCGACCTTGATCGGGCGGCCGTCCGCCGCGCAGCACGCCAGCACCATCCTGGTCAGCATCGGCGCTCCGTCCGGGCCGGCGGTGACGAAGCCGATCAGCCGTACGGTGCGGCCGGTGAGGCTGCGGCCGTCGCCGAACACCGCCCGGGAGGCGTAGTCCATGAGGCTCAACGGCACCGGATCGCCCGGGGGCAGGGGTGCGAACTCCGCGTCGGCCGGGGCGGCGGTGAGGGCGGTGCCGGACTGGCCGGCGGCGTACGCGCCCAGCGCCGGAGGCGTGATGAGCACCAGGCCGAGCGCCGGCAGCATCAGCAGCCACCCGACGCGTGGTTCGTGGTGGGTGTGGCCGGTGCTCGCCTCCCGGCCGGCCCGCAGTTCGTAGTAGAGGGTCATCACGGCGGCGGCGACCAGCAGCGCGCCCGCCGCGATGAGGAACGGTTGCAGCCCTTCCTTGACGTAGCGCAGGTGGATGTCGGTGAGGCCGGCCTTGGGGATCGCCCCGCCGAGCAGCATCAGCATGACCGCTTGCGCGCGCCGGTTCACCAGAGCACCACCCCGACGCCGGTGCCGACGACGACGGCGGCCACGAACGTGGCGGGCGCGAACCGGGCGGCGAACCGCCGGCCGAACACCCCGGCCTGCATCGAGATCAGCTTGAGGTCGACCATCGGGCCCACGACCAGGAACACCAGCCGGGACGTCAGCGAGAACTGGGACAGGGAGGCGGCGACGAACGCGTCGGCCTCGCTGCAGATCGACAGCAGAACGGCGAGGGCGGCGAGGGTCAGCACGGACAGGACCGGATCGGCGGCCAGACCCTGCAGCCAGGATTCGGGCACGACGACGTTGATGGTCGCGGCCGCTGCCGCGCCGACGACCAGGAAGCCACCGGCGTGCATGAGGTCGTGCCGGCAGGCGGCCCAGAACGCCCGGGCCCGGGAAGTGCCGTCGAGGTCGGAACGGCGTGGCAGGCGGATCCATTCGCTCTTGCCCCACCGCAGCCACAGCCATCCCATCGCGATCGCGACGACCAGGCCGGCGACCGCCCGGGCGGCGACCATCTCCGGATTGCCGGGAAACGCCACCGCGGTCGCGGTCAGCACGATCGGGTTGATCGCCGGCGCCGCCAGCAGAAAGGCCAGGGCGGCGGCCGGGGTGACGCCCCGCCGGATCAGCGAGCCGGCGATCGGCACGCTGCCGCACTCGCATCCGGGCAGGACCACCCCGGCCAGGCTCGCGGCGGGCACGGCGGCCGCGGGATGCCGGGGCAGAGCCTTGGCCCAGAACGACCGGGGCACGAACACGGCGATGACGGCGGACAGCACGACCCCGAAGACCAGGAACGGCATGGCCTGGACCAGCACGGACACGAAAACCGTGGTCCAGGTCTGCAGGCGGGGACCGGAGACCAGGCCCGCGAGCGGATCCCGGAAGACGACGAGCAGGACGAGCAGGACCGCCAGCCATTCCACCGAGCCGAAACGCCGGGACCCGGATCGCGGAGCCGGCGCGGCGGGGCGACGGGCGGTCCGCGTGCCGGTCGCGGCATTCTTAAGGGAATTCAACAACGCGCTCCCGTTCCGGCGTCAGTTCGCCCGACAGCCATTCCCAGTCATGGCCGTCAATAGAATTGCCGATTCGCCGCACGGATGCAATATCCGTGCGGCGAATCGTCGATCTCCGGATCGGTTGCTCTTATGCGCAATTGTTAATGCATTGAGGGTACGGCGGAAAACGTCTCAGATGGCGGTCAGGGTCAGCGTGCCGGAGTAGGTTCCGGGCGCCGTGTCGGTCGGCACGCTCAGCCGCAACCGCGCGTCGAGCCGGGCGGTTCCCCGGCCGGAGCCGCCCGGTGCGGTCGCCAGCACCGCGCCGTTCCCGAGGCCCGGCCCGGACGGCACGGCGACCGGCCCGGCCACCACACCCTGCGTGTCGTTCTGCTGGATGACGACGGGCGCCCAGCCGAGGTGGCCACCGGCGAAACTCTTGCCGTCGGCGGTACGGAAACCGTCGGCGACCTGCCCGGACGCTGTCCAGCCGGGCTGCCCGGACCGGGTGTCGGTGACCGTCACGGGTTTGAGCGCGCCGGTGCTCTCCCACCGGTCGCCGGCCCCGTTGAGGGTGGCCGCGGGCAGGGTGACGGCCCGGTCGGCGTCGTCGACGCTGATCACCAAAGCGCCGTCGGTGTCGCTGATCGTCGCCGTCACCGTCTTGGCGGCGGCGCCGCCCTGCGGTCCGGTCGCGACCTTGATGGTGACCGGGCTGCTGACGGCTGCCACGGTCGCGCCGTCGTACAGCTTGACCAGATATCGGGCCCCGTTGAGCTGGGTGGTCGCGGTGAAGCCGTAAGAAACCCCGGTCTCGCCTTCGACCGGGGTGAACCCGGCGTCACCGGCCCGTTCGACGAACCACTGATACGTCGTCAGCGGTCCCTGCGGCGACTGGACGGCCTGCACCGTGACCGCGTCGCCGGGCTGGTACGCGCCATCGGACAGGCCCGACACCGTCAGGGCGGGGCCGCCCGGCTGACCGGAGCCGTCGACGTGCAGCGTGACGGGAGTCGACTCGACGTACTTGCGGCCGTCGTCGAAGGTGAGCCGGGCGACGACAGCGGCGCCGTCGTGCTCGGCCGCCGCCACGACGGACAGCCGCGCGCCGTTCTGGCCGGGCACGAGTTGCCCGTCCAGGTACCACTCCCAGCGGGCCAGCACCGACTCCGGCGTGACCGTGGCGGACAGTGCGATCTCGTCGCCGGCCCGGTAGTTGTCGGTGAGACCGGCGACGGCCACCTTCTGCCGCGGTGCGGCGCCGTGGTCGTCCACGTGGATGGTCGCCGGTTCGCTGGTGGCCAGCAGGGTGCCGGCGGCCGAGTAGAGCTCGGCCTTGACCTGGGCGCCGTCGAGGGCCTGCTCGGCGCGGAGCTGATGCCCGGCTGCCGTGACCTCGTCCATCACCACGAAGCCGGCCTGGTCGGGGCGTTTCCACAGCCAGCGGTAGGTGTCGGTGTCGCCGGCGGCGGGGTCGCCGAAGGCGCCCAGGCGGATCGTGTCGCCCTGGTGGTAGTGGCCGGACAGCGAGTCCAGGAACAGCAGCTGCTCGCCGGGCGCGGCGTCGGTGACCCGCAGTTCGTGCTGGACGCTGCCGACGTAGAAGCCGGTCGCCGCGTCGGTCACGGTCAGGTACAGGTAGGTGCCGTCGAGCTGCGCGGTGACCGGCAACTCGATCGAGGGCGAGGTGGCGCCGGGGATCGGGGTCCACTGGTCGTCCGCGATGCCCCACTCGTAGGTGACGCCGTCACGGGCCGGGTGGATGTCCGATCGCGCGGTCAGCGTGTCACCGGCGCGGTAGACGGTGCGCAGGCCGGAGAGCTGCAGCTCCCGGTTGACGATGGTCGCGGTGGCGGCGGGGGAGCGGCCCGCGATCGTGCCGTCCGCGGCGACGATCTCGTACGCCCACTCGCTGGAGTTGATCCACTGGGTGTCGATCAGGTAGGTGCCGGGACTGCCGGGAACAGTCGTGGGCAGCGCCCACTCGCCGACCTCCTCCCAGGTGGTGCCGGTGGGCAGGTATCGGTTCATCCACCGGCCCTTCTCGCCGGCGGCGAGGGCGCGGTGCTCGACGGTGACGCGCACCGGATCGCCCATGTGGTGGCTGTCGCGCATCCCGGTGATCGTGACGGGCTCGCCGGTGCCCACGTTCGGGCCGTCCACGGTCAGGCGCTGGTAACCGGTCTGCTGCACGAGCTTGCCGCCCGCGTCGCGGATCTGCGCCGTGATGTCCGCGCCGTGCAGCCCCACCGTCGCGTCCCGCCGGTAGCGCTCGCCGCGGACGGCGAGGTACTCGGTGGTCTGCCCGGTGGGCCGGATGAGCCACCACCACTCCTGGCCCTCGGCCAGGGTCGCGCCGACGACACCCAGATCGATCTGTTCGCCGGCCTGGTACCTGCCGGCCAGCCCGGAGATGCCGAACACCTCGCCGCCGGGCTTCTCGGTCACCGTGACGGTGACCGGCGCGGACGAGGACCGGGCGTACCGGTTGAGCACGTGCGGCACGAACCGTGCGGTCAACGGCCGGGCGCCCAGCGGGAGGGCCGCCACGTCGAAGGTGGCTCGCCCGTTCGCCGGTGCGGCGTGCCCGAGCACGGTGTCGCCGTCCAGGAACTCGATCCAGCCGGCCGCCTCGGCCGGGGCGACGGTCGCGTCGAGGCGCACGGTCCCGCCCGCCGCGACGGTGGTGGCGCTCGCGGTCAGGCCGGTCGTGGTGCCGGTCGCCGCGGGCAGCCCACCGACCACGAAGGTGTAGGTGGCGTCGGCGGTCTGCTGCTGCCCGGCCACGGTGGCGGTGGCCCGCACGCCGATCCGGTAGGTGCCGGCGGCGGTGAAGGCCCAGTTGGCGTGCATGTGGGTGCGGCCGGCGGTGAAGGCGCGGAAGCCGTCGTCGTCGGAGGACCACAGGCGCTTGATCCCACCGAACCCGGCGGCTGTGAACAGTTCCAGGCTGCCCGGCCCGTCGAGGCTGGTCAGCGCCAGGGTCGTCTGGTTGCCGTCGATGGCGCCGAGCGGCACCGACTCGGTGGAGAAGCCCGGCCACAGCCGGCCCGTCCCGGGGTTGGACTCGGGGGCGATCCACGCCCGGCTGCCGGCCGGAGCGAGGAACTCGTAGCCGGCGGGCACGGTGACCTCGGCATCGTCGGCGAGGTGGAACCAGACGTCGTCGGCGCTGAAGCGGGTGCCGTTGCCTTCGGCGACGTCGGCCCTGGACGCCAGGGTCAGCCTGCCGTCGTCGAGGAACGTGGACACGGCGTCGGTGTGCACTCCGGCGATGACCCGGTGTTCGCGGGGTTGCGGGGCCGGCCCGTCGGCCGCGGTGGCGGTCGACGCCGGGGCCAGCACGGCGGCTGTCGCGACGGTGAGGACCGCCAGGGCCGCGGCCCTGCGGCGGGGGCGTGAACGTAGGAGCACTGTGTTCTTCCTTGAGAAGAAAGCGGGACGAGCACGAGATTGAAAATGACTCTCGTTTTCAGCAAGACGTTAACATGCTCATTGGGCTGCTGCCCGGCGGCCGACATCTGCTGACACATCGTCAATTTGCCATTAGACGATATTTTTTGACAACGATTATCGTTTCGCTCCTCAGTGACAGGAGTGAGATCGATGAAACACGGGCGTATGTCCCTTGCCGTGGCCGCCGCCGTCCTGCTGGCCGGCTGCGGTGCCGAAGCCACCACCGACACCCCGGCCGCGAGCGCCCCGAAGCTGGCCGTCGTCGCCACCACGCCGGAGGTCGCCGACTTCGTCCGCAACATCGGCGGCGACGCCGTGGCCGTCACCCAGATCCTCAAGCCGAACGTGGACCCCCACGACTATGAGCCGACCCCCGCCGACCTGCAGGCCATCGCGGGCGCGAAGGTCCTGGTCAAGAACGGCGTCGGCCTCGAGGAATGGCTCGACCGCACCATCGAGTCGGCCGGCTACAAGGGCCCGGTCGTCGACTCCAGCCAGGGCGTGGAGCTGCACGAGGGCGGCCACGAGCACGAGGAGGGCGAGGAGGAGCACAAGGCGGAGGAAGGCAAGGAGGAGGAACACGACCCGCACATCTGGCACGACCCGCGCAACGCCAAGACCATGGTGACCAACATCCAGAAGGGCCTGGCCGCCGCCGAGCCGGCCAAGGCCGGCCTGTTCGCGACGAACCTCACCACCTACACCGCCGAACTGGACAAGCTGGACGCGGAGAACACCGCCGCCTGGGCGAAGATCCCGGCGCAGAACCGCAAGCTGGTCACCAACCACGACGCCTTCGGCTACTACATCGAGCGCTACGAGCTGCAGTTCGTCGGCTCGGTGATCCCCAGCCTGGACACCTCCGCCGAACTGAGCGCCAAGCAGCTCACCGATCTGGTCGCGAAGATCAGGAGCACCGGCACGAAGGCGATCTTCGCGGAGAGCTCGCTGCCGCCGAAGACCGCCGAGGCCATCGGGCAGCAGGCCGGCGTCAAGGTGATCGCCGGTGAGGACGCGCTGTTCGGCGACAGCCTGGGCGAGCCGGGCAGCCCGGAGGGCACCTACCTCGGCGCCGAGCGGCACAACACCAGGACCATCGTCGACGCGCTGGCCGGCTGACATGTCGCCCGCTGCTCTGCGTTACGCCGGGGTCAGCGTCGGATACCACGCCACACCGGTCCTCACCGACGTGGACCTGGAGCTCGGCGCGGGGCAGCGGCTCGCCCTGGTCGGCCCGAACGGCGCCGGCAAGTCCACCCTGATCACCTCGGTGCTCGGCATCGCCCGCATCCTCAGCGGTACGGCCACCGTCCTGGGACGCCCACCGGCCGAGGCGCGCGGCCTGGTCGGGTACGTGCCGCAGACCGACACCCTCGACGCCGACTTCCCGGTCAGCGTCCGGCAGGTCGTCATGATGGGCCGCTACCGGCAGCTCGGCTGGTGGCGGCCCACCCGCACCGCCGACCGCCGCGCGGTCACCGGCGCCCTCGAACAGGTGGGGCTCGCCGACCGGGCGCGGCACCGGTTCGGCCTGCTGTCCGGCGGCCAGCGCCAGCGGGTGCTGCTGGCCCGCGCGATCGTCGCCGAACCGCGCCTGCTGCTGCTCGACGAGCCGTTCAACGGCGTCGACGCGGTCAGTCAGGAAGCCATCGTCCGGGTGCTGCGCGACCTCAGCGACGCCGGCACCGCCCTGGTACTCAGCACCCACGACCTGAACGTCGCCCGCGATCTCGCCGATCTCGTCTGCCTGATCAACGGACGGCAGTGGGCGGTGGGCACGCCGGGCGAGACGCTCACGGCCACGGCCTTGCGGCAGACGTACGGCCACGCCGCCATCGACCTGGCCGACGGCCGGATGGTGCTGGCCGAGCCGTGATCGAGCCGTTCACCGTACCGTTCATGGCCCGCGCCCTGGCCGAGATCGCCCTGCTCGCGGTGATCTGCGGCCCGGTCAGCGTCTTCGTCTTCGCCCGCCGGCTGGCGTTCGTCTCCGACGCGCTCACCCACACCGTCTTCCCCGGCGTGGTCATCGGCTTCGTCGCCGCCGGGCTGGACGGCATCGTCGCCGGCGCACTGGTCGCCGGCGTGCTCACCGCCGTGGTCCTCACCGTCCTGACCCGTACCGCGAAGGTGTCCGACGACGCGGCCACCGCCGTCGTGCTGACCGCCATGTTCTCCCTCGGCGTGATCCTGGTGTCCCGGCGTGCCTCGTACACCAGCGACCTGACGTCGTTCCTGTTCGGCCGGCTGCTGACCGTCACCGAACGCCAGCTCGCCGAGACCGCCGTGCTCGCCGCGGTGATCCTGCTGGCGCTGCTGATCGGCGTGCGGGCGCTGCTGTTCCGCACGTTCGACCCGGCCGGTGCGAGCGCGGCCGGGTTCCGGGTCGGCGGGATCGACCTGTGGTTCAACGTCGTCCTGGCGCTGGTGGTGGTCGCCGCGGTCCGCGCGGTCGGCACCATCCTGGTCGTCGCCCTGCTGATCGTGCCGGCCGCGGCCGCCCGCATGATCACCGACCGGCTCGCGGTGATGGCCGTGGCCGGCTCCGGGCTGGTCCTGGCCGCCGGATACGCCGGGCTGCTGGCCAGCTGGACCGCCTCCCTCGACCACCAGGTGTCGCTGCCGTCGGCGTCCGCCGTGGTGCTGGCGCTGGTCCTGTCCTATCTGCTGCTTCTGCCGGTGCGACTGATCCGGGATCGCCGGCGGGTCACCGCGACGATCCCGGCGCCGAGGAGGTCCCCGCATGAACTGGTTCGATGACGTGATGCACCGGGCCGTCGCCGAGGTGGTCCTGGTCGGTGTGCTGACCGGGCTGGTCGGCGTGCACGTGGTGCTGCGGCGGTTGTCGTTCTTCACCATGGCGCTGACCCACGCCACCTTCCCGGGCGTGGTCGCCGCCTCGATCCTCGGGCTGAACCTGCTGCTGGGCGGGGTGCTGGGTGGCGCCGTGATCGCGCTGGGGGTGGCGGCCCTGTCCCGCCGCCGCGGGCAGGACGCGGCGGCCGCCACCGGCGTGGTGCTCTCCGGCGGGTTCGCGCTCGGCACCGCGCTGGTCGCCACGCAGAGCGGCTTCTCCCGGGACCTGTCGTCGTTCCTGGTCGGCTCGATCCTCACGGTCAGCACCACCGACCTGGTCGTCACCGCGGTCGTCCTGGCAGTCGTCGCGGTGCTGCTGACCGTCTGTGCCCGCCCGCTGCTGTACGCCGGGTTCGACCCGTCCGGCGCCCGGGTGGCCGGGGTGCGGATCGGCGGCTGGGACGTGGTGCTGCTGCTGACCATCGAGGTGGTGGTGGTGACCGTCGTCCCCGCGGTCGGCACCATCCTGGCGCTGTCGCTGATCGTCGCACCGGCCGCGGCGGCCCGCCTGTGGTCGGACCGGATGCCGGTGATCACCGGGCTGGCGGTGGTGTTCGCCGTCGGCAGTGGCCTGGCCGGTCTCTGGGCGTCGAACCGGTGGGACGTCGCCGCGGGGGCTGCGATCTCGCTGGCTGCCACCGCGGTGCTGCTGCTGTCCTGGGCGCTGGTGCGGCTGACGGCTCCGGCGGCCGGTCCGGTGAAGCGGGCGGTGGTGGCGGTATGAGCCCCGAGGACCTGGACCGGGCGGTGGAGGTGCTGCGCGGGATGGCGTACCAGACCCGGTTGCACATTCTGGTGCTGCTGCGCGACGGGGAGGCGACGCCCGCGCAACTGTGCGAGGCGACCGCCGTTCATCCCACCGTGGTGTCGCATCACCTGCGCAACCTCACCCATGCCGGCCTGATCCGGCGCAGCCGGCGGGGGCGGCACGTGTACTACGCGCTGCCCGGGGAGGCCACCGGCAGGCTGGTCGACCAGATCGTCCGTTTCGTGGCCCGCTGATCACCGGGGCGTGCGGGCGACGGGTTTCACCTACTTCTCCTCGATGGTGAGCGGTCAGCCGCCGACGCGGGACAGGCCCGGCGGAACGGGTCCGCCAGCCGTCGCCAGTGCCGCTCACCGCGAGACAGTTCGTCGTCGGTGAGCAGGCAGCCGGTCAGGGCGCGATGGATGCCGGCCGGGTCCATGTCGATGCCGGTGAACGACAGGTGATGGTGCCGGTCGCCGTAGTAGGGGTCCCAGTCCAGGTCGGCGGCGAGCCTGCGTTCGAGGTCCACCTCGGCCCAGTGCTGGTCCGGCAGCTGGGCCAGCCAGCCACTGTGCGGCCCGATGGAGAGCCCGCCGGCCGACTCCCACGTCATGACGAGGTCCGGACGGCCGGCCAGCCAGAAGTGCCCGCGGGAGCGCAGCACGCCGTGGGTGACCTCGTCCAGGGCGTCGTGCAGGCGGCCCGGATGGAACGGGCGGCGGGCACGGAAGACACAGGCGCTCACCGCATGCGACCCGATCGGCTCATGCACGCCGACCGGGTAGCCGCGCAGCCCTCGCGTGATCGGGTCGGCCGGGCCGGTACGGCCGTGCACGGTGGTGAACGGGTCACCCGGGCGCAGGTGGACCGCCCACGGTGCGATCCGGCGCAGCAGCACCCGTAGTTGCTCGGTCTCCCACTCGTCGTCGAGGTCCCCGGTCAGCAGGACGCCGTCGGCCTGCTCGATCTGCCGAGCCACCAGCTCACCGATGCTGCGCTCGTCGCCGTGGTGCGGTTCGAGGTCGTGCAGCGGCCGGTCGTCGGTCAGGCCGTCGAGCAGCAGGTCGGCGGGGACGACCGTGATGATCGCCGGGTTGGGGCTCCCGGGCGTGCGCCGCTGGTCCGGTTCGACGGTCTCGGGCAGCACCGTGTGCCGTCCCGCGACCTCGGCCGTGGCGTGTGGCCAGAAGCCGCAGATCATGAGGTCAGTGCTGGTGGGCATGGGGTTCCCTCTCGTCGAGGTCCCACTGCGGGAACGGGTCGTTCCAGGTCCGCCAGACCTCCTCGCCGGCCGCCAGTTCGTCGGGGGTCAGCAGGCAGCGGCGCAACCCTTCGCGAAGTTCCTCGACCGGCAGCCGGACCCCGATGAAGACCAGCTCCTGCTGCCGGTCACCGAAGACGGGATGCCAGCGCCGCTCCAGAACGGCGCGTTCCTCCGGGTCGTCCGGCCACTGTCCGGAGACGGCGACCGGCACACCGGCCGGATCACACCTGCCGTTCGGCCCGGCCTGCGACCAGAGCCCGATCATGCCGGGCCGGGTGGCGAGCCAGAGGAAACCTTTCGAGCGCAGTACGCCGTACTCGGTGACCGCGGTGTCCAGCAGGTTCCACAGCCGCTGCGGGTGGAACGGCTCGGGGGCGCGGAACAGCAGGCTGCCGATGCCGTACTCGATGGTCTCCGGGATGTGGTCGCCGTTGAGCTCGGCGACCCAGCCGGGCGCGGCCTCGGCGGCGTCCATGTCGAAGCGGCCGGTGCCCAGCAGCTCGGCCGGTGGCACCCGGCCGAACGTGGACCGGATCTGCCGTGCCCCGGGGTTGAGCCGGGTGACCAGCGCCTGCACCCGGGCGAGTTCCGCCGCGGTGACCTGGTCGGTCTTGTTGATCACGACGACGTCGGCGAACTCGAGTTGGTCGACGAGCAGATCAGCGATCGTACGATCGTCGTCCTCGAACGCGGCCAGGCCGCGCGCCTCCAGGGTCTCGCCCGCATCGATCTGCGCGATGAGATGCGGGGCGTCGACCACCGTGGCCATGGTGTCGAGCCGGGCGACGTCGGCGAGCACCCGCTCCTGGTCGTCGATGCCGAACGCGAACGTGGCGGCGACCGGCAGCGGTTCGGAGATGCCGCTGGACTCGATGAGCAGATAGTCGAAGCGGCCCTGCCGGGCGAGGCCGGCCACCTCGCCCAGCAGGTCGTCGCGCAAGGTGCAGCAGATGCACCCGTTGGTCATCTCGACGAGACGTTCCTCGGTACGGGACAGGCTTCCGCCGTCGCGGACCAGCGCGCCGTCGATGTTGATCTCGCTCATGTCGTTGACGATCACCGCGACGCGCAGCCCGTCGCGGTTGGCGAGAAGGTGGTTGAGCAGGGTGGTCTTGCCGGCGCCGAGAAATCCGGACAGGACGGTGACCGGCAGGCGTTCCGGTGTGGTCGTGCTGCTCATCGGGGGTCGGTCACCTGCCGGTCGCGGTAGAGCCCGCAGTGCGTGCAGGCCCGGTGCGGGACGATCTTCTCCCCGCGCGGGCAGGGACAGTCGGCCAGCGTGGGGACGGTCGCCTTCCACTGAGCACGACGGTGGCGGGTGTTGGCGCGCGAGGTGCGCCGTTTCGGGACGGCCATGGGTGTTCCTCCGGTGCGGGAATCTGACACGCACATCTTGTTGGAAACGGTTTTCATTGTAAAGTCGGGGGTGCATCGGAAGCGCGCCGCACCCGAGGACAGGCGCGATCCGGTCGATGCGGTCGGCGAGGTCGGTGTAGGCGGCCTCGAACGCGGCGTCGGTGTCGACGCGGGCGGGGCCGGGCACCGGCCAGTGCAGCCGTGGCCGGGCCGGTCAGATCCTCGTGGGCGTTGTCGCAGACGGCGATGACCAGGTCGCCGTCCTGCAGCACGTCGTCGGCGTGCCGGGTGCCGGCCGGTTCAAGGCGAGGCCGTGTTCGTGGGCGACCCGCACCGCGCGGGGGTGGACTCGCTGGAGACCCGCGTCCTGCAGCACCTTCACGTGGTGAGCGACCAGGTTGGTCGGCATGCCGAACTCCGCGGCGATCTCGCCGGGGGACGCGTCGCCGAGGGTGAGCGCGTCGACGATCGCGAGGCGGGCCGGATCGCCGAGCGCGGCGTGCACCCGGGCCCACGCCGGCAACGAGGAAGTATCAGCTTTCATTGACTCAATGATCGCTGAGTCAACCTTGCATGGTCGAACGAACACCGGGTGAAGCGGCATCGCGGTGAGGCTCGGCAGTTGAGGTCTCGGGTCAGTCGTTGGGGGTGAGCAGGGTGGCGAGTTGCCGCATCAGGGCGGGGCGGGGGCGGTAGTAGACCCAGCTCGCCCTGCGCTCGGCGTCGACCAGGCCGGCCTCGCGCAGGGTCTTCAGGTGGTGGGAGATGGTCGAGCCGGACACCTCGAAGGCGGGGGTGAGGTCGCAGACGCAGATCTCACCGTCGGGCGCGGAGGCGATCATCGACATGAGCTGCAACCGGACCGGGTCACCGAGGGCCTTGAACGCCGCCGACAGGTTCACCGCCGTGCCGGCGTCGACGCGCTGCTGTGCCATCGGCGGGCAGCACGGCACCTGTTCATCAGCGACGGACGGGACGGGGGAGAGGGCGGCCGGTTTCGACATGAATCGAGTTTGACAACTATCGAAGCCGCGTGCAAGTCTTGGTTTCGATAACCATCGGATCCAGCATCCATCGAAACCACGCTCGGTCAGTCACCGAGGAGAGGACCGACGATGAGCCACCCCGCACCCGTTCCTGGCAATCCCACCGTCGCGCCGGCCACGGCCGCCGCCGGTTGTTGCCCCACCGGCACCGGCACCGCACCGGCTGATCCGGAGGCCGTTCCCTGCTGCGGCACCAGCGCCGAAGCCGCCACCGACAGCTCCTGCTGCGGCAGCACTGCCAAGACCACTGCGATCGCCACCGGCCAGGGCTGTTGCGGCTGACCCCGCCGATCTGAAACCCCGGCCTCGACCACCTTCTATCGTCATCTCAGACAGGGAGCCATCCGCATGTCCAGCAACCTCCCCGAGCCGCCCACCGCCGTGATCGGCGCCGGCCCGGTCGGTCTTGCCGCCGCCGCTCACCTGGCCGACCGCGGTCTGCCCTTCGTGGTACTCGAAGCCGGCAACGGCCCGGCCGACGCGGTCCGGCAGTGGGGACACGTGCGGCTGTTCTCGCCGTGGCGGTTCAACATCGACCCGGCCGCCGCCCGCCTCCTCGGCGACGCCGGCTGGGTGCGCCCCGACGACGACAAGCTGCCCACCGGCGCCCAACTCGCCGCCGACTACCTGCAGCCCCTGGCCGACCTGCCCGCCCTCAAGCCGCACATCCGCTACGGCGCCCGGGTTGCCGCGATCACCCGCCTCGGCCTCGACCGGGTGCGCAGCGCAGGCCGCGAGCAGACCCCGTACCTGATCCGCCTCGCCACCGGCGAGGATCTTCTCGCCCGCGCGGTCATCGACGCCTCCGGCACCTGGGACACTCCCAACGTGCTCGGCGCCTCCGGCATCCCCGCCCACGGTGAGAGCAGCGCCGCCCGGTTCGTGGAGTCCGCGCTGCCGGACGTGCTCGGCCGCGACCGCGACCGGTTCGCCGGCAAACGCACCCTCGTCATCGGCGCCGGGCACTCCGCCGCCAACACCCTGCTCGCCCTGGCCGACCTCGCCACCCAGACGCCGGGAACCAGCGTGAGCTGGGCGGTCCGTGCCATCAGCCCGGCGCGCACCTACGGCGGGGAGACCGCCGACGCCCTGCCCGCCCGTGGCGCGCTCGGGTCCCGGCTGCGCGAGCACGTCGAGAACGGCGCCATCACCCTGTACACCGGCTTCGCCGTGCAGAGCCTCACCGCCGACGGGGACGCGGTGACGGTGTCCGACGGCGAACGGCCGGTCACGGTGGATCGGATCGTGTCAGCGACCGGCTTCCGGCCCGACCACACGATCACCGGTGAACTGCGCCTGGACCTCGACCCGATCCTCGGTTCCACCCGGGCGCTGGCGCCATTGATCGACCCGAACGAGCACTCCTGCGGCACCGTCCCGCCGCACGGCGTCGCCGAGCTCACCCACCCCGAGCCCGGCTACTACGCCATCGGCGTCAAGAGCTACGGCCGTGCGCCGACGTTCCTGCTCGCCACCGGCTACGAACAGGCCCGCTCGGTCGTCGCCGCGCTGGCCGGGGACTGGGACGCCGCCCGCGATGTGCGGCTCGACCTGCCGGAGACCGGTGTCTGTAACAGCAACCCGGTCGAGGGCGAGGACACCGTCGCCGCCGGTGGCGGCTGCTGCGGTGCGCCCACCGTGGAGCCGGCCGGACGCGGTCTGGCCACAGGCATCGCCGGCGGGCTGCTCACCGCACCGCTGAACCTGATCACCCTCGGCGACAAACCCGCCGAGGACCAGACCGGCTCCTGCTGCTGACAATCGTGAGCCTTGAGAACCCGCCGGCCACCACCGGTGGCCGGCGGGTGTTCCATGGCTGGTGGATCGTCGCGACCTTCGCCATCACCCAGACCATCGGCTACGGCAGCCTCTACTACGCCTTCGCTGTCCTGCTGCACCCGATCGCCACCGACCTGCACACCACACCCGCAGCCGTCACGGGAGCCTTCACCACCGCGATCCTGGTCCAAGCCGCCGTTGCCGTACCCGTCGGCAGATGCCTCGATCGGTACGGCGGCCGCGCCCTGATGACCACCGGCGCCCTGCTCGGCGCCGGCATGCTGGTGGCCTGGGCACACGCCCGTACCGTGGGGCAGCTGTACCTGATCTTCGCCGGGCTCGGCATCGCGAAGGCGATGGCCCTCTACGAACCGGCCACCGCCGTGCTGGTGTCCTGGTTCGACGCCGGCCGCCGGCCGAAAGCCATCCTCGGCATGATCATCGTGGCAGGGTTTGCCAGCACCATCTTCATGCCGCTCACCGGCTGGCTCAATCAGCACCACGGCTGGCGTACCACCGTACTGCTCCTCGCCGCCCTGTACGCAGCCGTCGCCGTACCCCTGCATCTGCTCGTCGTCCGCCGCCCACCGGAAACCACCCATCCGGCCCGGCACACCGTCGAGCACCGTCGCATCCTGATCCGCGCAGCGATGCGCGACCCCCGGTTCTGGTGGCTGGCCGGCGCGTTCCTCGCCCACGCCGCCGCGATGACCACCATGACCGTCCACCTCGTCGGCTACCTGATCAGCCGGGGCCACCCCGCCACCTTCGCCGCCAGTGTGGCCGGGCTCCTCGGCGTCCTGTCGGTCACCGGCCGGCTCCTGCTGACCATTACCGGTCGCCGCATCCGGCTGCACCGCCTCGTCGCCGCCATCTTCACCGTGCAAGCCGCCGCGGCATTCAGCCTGCCCACCGTTGCCGGCAGCCGGGCCGGGGCGATCCTCGCCGTCACCTGCTTCGGGCTCGGCTTCGGCGTCGCCAGCCTCGCCACCCCGCAACTGCTCGCCGACCGGTACGACACCACCGCGTACGCCAGCATCGCCGGCACCCTGTCCGCATGCGTCACCCTCGCCAAAGCCGGGGCGCCCCTGGCCGCCGCCGCGCTGCTCGCCACCTCCGGCGGCTACCTGATCATCCTGCTCACCATCGGAGCCGCCGGCCTGGTCGCCACGACCGGCATCCTGGCCCGCGCCGGCGCCGCACCACCACCCAGCATGTCGCCCACAACAGCCGGGGCCGCCGGACGCGCCGGCTGACCGCCGTTTCTGCGCCAGAGCCGTCTTCTTGACAGTCCCTCACCGCAGTGTGCGCAGGCGGACCGCCTCCGTCGCGTGCGGCCGCGCGGCAACGTGACGAGCGGTCGCGGCGGGGGAACGCCGAGTCTCTTAGCACCGACGTGGCATTGATCAGAACGGATGTCCTCTGTCGCTCAGCTGACACGTTTTCGCCTCTTTCGAATGACTATCATCCGGGAATAGGTGACTCTGGCTGGGAGCGGTGAGCCGTGGGCATAAAGGGTCTTGTCAGGCAGTTCGGGAAAGATCCGGGTTCCGTGTTCGTCGACATCATCCGCGCCTCACCAGCTCCGCTGCGTGCCCAGGACATCAAGCAGCCGTTGATCGACGCGGTATCAAGAAGGACGACATCGACCGCGACTGGAAACGAGTCCAGCGCGTGATCACCCTGCACCCGCAGATCGCCATGGCGAGCAATAAGTACGAGTGGCTGTCCGAACGGCGCTCAGCGCAGAGCTCACTGGATCTGCTGGCCAGAGGTGCCGTCAGAAGCCGGCAATGGCTTACAGGGCCGTGGTTGCAGAACGTGGCGGACGCCGTCGAGCGGGCCGGCGCCACCGACAGTGCATGAACTCGAGTCGGACGGCGAGACGGCAGTCTTCGCCGTCCGACTCGGACTTACCGTCTGCGAGCTCGCGGCCGGAGAAGATGTTGATCATGTTGCTGCGGCGATCAGAGCCATTGCCAACGCCGATGACACCGACGCGTACGTGGCTACGGAGCTGCTGAACCCCGTACCGAATTTGGCATTGCCTGCGGCGCTCCGCGACACGGCCATGGCGGTGAACGCTGCAGCGGGTCTCGGCGTCACCTTGCCTCTGGCGGCCCAGAGCCGGCTGGCGGAAGCCGAACATATCAGCATCGACATGATCAACGAGGTGGCCGCGAGTACCCAACGTGGCTCGAGCTGGCTTTGTTCGTGAGCTTGGGGCTCCGGCGCACTTTTCGCGAATGAGCCCCTATGGAGATCGAACACTGGCGGCCCTGCGAGTTCACGCGGGGATGGGCGCATCTGGCACCTATCGACGCTCATTGTGGCGGCCGTGACAATGAAGGCGCAGGCGATCGATGTGTTGGCGGTTTGCCGTGAGCAGCTCTATCGATGCATGATCAGGCGGTCCGACGCCTTGTTCGAGCTGACGGACACCCTGCTGTGCATCGACGGGCCGGTGTAGACCCTGGTGGGGTCGTTGCTGGCACCGGAGCGCCGGCGGGGTCACGGCGCCATGTATGACGCACTCCGCCATGGCATCGACGTCGGGTCGCTGCGCCGACAGTTGGCCGGCTCGCCCCGGCGGCGCCCGTACGGTGCCTGCAGTCCGTAGCGTTCGTTCTGCCACACCTACGGCTGTGGCAAGGGCGAACACCGGATGATCCCGGCCTGCCCGCGGCGGCCGCGATGTGGACGTTGTCAGGCGGTGGTGCCGCCGTCGGCCAATAGGGTGCTGCCCGTCATGAAGGTTGACAGGTCCGAGGCGCAGAACAGCGCGACCCGGGCGATGTCGTCCGGGACGCCGGGGCGCCCGATCGGGCCGGTCATCATCAGCGCCATCGCGGAGAGTTGTTCGGCCGGGACTCCGGCGGCGGTCGCCGCTGCGATGTTGCCTTCCGTGGGGACGTGGCTCGGTGCGACGCCCAGTACCCGGATGCCCAGGGGCGCGAGTTCCAGGGCGAGCTCGCGGGTGAGTCCTCGTACGGCGTGTTTGGACGACACGTACGCGGCCAGGCCCGGGGCGCTTCCGCGGAAGCCCGCCGTGGAGATGACGTTGATGATGACGCCGCCGGTGCCTGCGGCGGTCATGCGCCGGGCGGCTTCCCGGGCGCCGGCGAAGGTGCCTCGGGCGTTGACGTCGAGGACCTTGTCCCAGGTTTCGTCGGTCATGTCGAGCAGCGGGACGCTGGGGAAGATTCCGGCGTTGTTGACCCAGATCTCCAGGCCGCCCAGTTCGGTGACCGCCCGGTCCGCGACGGCCCGGATCGAAGCCGAGTCCGTGACGTCCAGAGCGCTTCCGACGGCCCGTACCCCGTGACGCTGGGCGATGTCCTGGGCTGCTTCGAGGGCCAGGCCTTCCTCGATGTCGCCGATCATCAGGTCGGCGCCTGCTTCGGCCAGGCGCAGCGCGATCGCCTTGCCCAGTCCTCGCGCCCCGCCGGTGACGACGGCCCGGCGGCCGGTCAGGGAGAGGAGCTCGGCCAGGGATTTGCTGGATACCTCAGCAGTGGACATGGTGGGGCCTTTCTGTATGAGTCGTGGTGAGTGCCGACGGTAGGTCCTCGATCGCCAGATGGCAACAGAGTGTAAACATTCATTGGCTGGCGGGTCGTTCGTTAAGGTCGAGGCCTGATGACGGCACCGAACCGGCCCACTCGCGGCATTCAACGAGGCCCCCGCAGCATCCAGGTGGTCGAAAAGGTGCGGGCCGCCGTCCTGACGGAGCTGTCGAGGACCGGCTTCATCAACCTCACCGTCGACGCCGTCGCGAAGACGGCAGGGGTGAGCCGCCCGACGATCTACCGGCGCTGGCCCTCGAAGGCGGCTCTGCTCCAGATGGTGGTGGAGCCACTTCTGGAGCGTTACGACGTCGATCCCGCCACCGGCTCGGTGGCCGGCGATCTACTGGCGCTGACGGTGCTGATCAGGGACAACGCCGCCACACCCGAGGGCCGTGCGATGGTCACGGCGGCGATCACCGGCGCCGCTGAGCTACGGGAGCTGGTCCGTGCCGCCAACGCCCGTACCCTTGCGCCGTTCCATCGGGTGCTGGATCGCGCCGTCGACGGTGGCGAGATCAGCGCCGCATGCGACGTGCCCGTCATCGCCTACGTCATCTTCCAAGCCGTGGTGATGTGGGAGCAGGCACACGGCACGCCTCCGTCGGAGGCGGATCTCGCTCGCATCCTCGGCGCGGTCCTGCCGCCGTCGCGCACCCTCGATCGTTAGCCGGTACGGCCCCGGCCGGGGCCGTACCGGCATCGCGGTTACGCGTGATGCCGTCCCGGGCCCACGGTGCGCCCCCGGCCGTCCGGCAGCACGATCTCCGCGGTGGATCCTGGCGGAACATCGACGTCGAGCAGCAGCTTCCCCGCTTCCAGGCGCCAGCTCACGGTGATGGTGCCTCGCGGGCTGTCGAAGGTGCCCCTTGCCCAGCCGATCCGATCGTCGGGGACCGGCGCGACGATGAACCGCTCCCAGGCGATCGAGCCGGGTGCCTGGCGCAGCCCAAGAGTGTGGGTGTGCAGGAACCGGATGACCGCGCCCTTGCTGTAGTGGTTGAGCGACGCGGTCGCGGCGCCGTCGGCGTCGACGCCGTCCCATTCCTCCCAGATGGTGGTGGCGCCGCGGTCGATCATGCCCAGCCACGACGGCGTGGTCCGCTGGTACAGCAGCGCGTAGGCGACGTCGGCGTGGCCGGTGTCGGCCAGCACCGGCAGCAGGTCGGCCGTGGACAGGAAGCCGGTGCCGAGGTGGAAACCTGCGGCTTCGACGAGCGCGACCAGCTCCTCGGCGTACCGGGCCTGCATGTGATCCGGTACCAGGTCGAAGGTGAGGGCGCGGACGTAGAAGGCCTGCGCACGGCTGCCGCCGTCGAGGAATTCGGTCTGCCAGGCGGCGCGGACCTGCTCGGCGATGCCGGCGTAGTGCTCGGCCTCGGCCCGCCGGCCCAGGACCTCGGCGGCCGTGGCGAGGGTCCGGGTGGAGCGGTACAGGTAGGCGGTGCCGACCTCGCCCTTGTCGGCCATGAACCAGCCGATCGGGTCCTTCGCCGGGGACAGCCCGTCGGGTTCCAGCCACTCGCCCCAGTGGAACGAGCCGTCCCAGAGGAACTGCTCGTGCGGCAGCGGGTCGGCGGATCGCTCGACACGTGACGCGTGACGGTTGTCGCGGGCTTTGCCGAGCGCCCACTCGACCCAGCGGGTCATGGCGTCGAAGTTCTCGGCGAGGACCTGATGGTCGCCGTACGTCTCGTAGAGCACCCACGGCACGTGGACGATGGCGTCGCCCCAGCCGGCGGAGCCGGTGATGATGTCGGCCTCAGGGTTGGCGATGGTCTTGAGGCGGGCGTGGTCGGGGGAGGTGTTGACGATCCGGCCGTCATCGAGTTGGTCGTCGCGGACCGAGCGCAGCCATTTGCGGCTGAACCCGTCGACGTCGTACAGCCGGGCGGCGGTGGGTGCGAAGACCTGGTAGTCGCCGGTCCAGCCGAGGCGTTCGCGGGTGGGGCAGTCGGTGGGGATGTCGACGGCGTTGCCGCGGAAACTCCAGTCGGCGATCTCGTGCAGCCGGTTCAGGTCGTCGTCGCCGCAGGTGAACGTGCCGGTGCGGCGCAGGTCGGTGTGGACCACCTGCATGACGATCGAGGCCGGGTCGAGGGGTACGTCGCTGCGGCTGATCCGCGCGTACCGGAAGCCGTGCACGGTGTGCCGGGGCTCGAACACCTCCCCGGGCGTCCCGGACGAGATCACCTGGTCGCGCTGGACGAACGGGATCGATGGCTGGCCGGGTCTCGCGCTGTCCAGGTGGGCGGTGTCGAGATCACCGGTCGGGTCGAGGTGTTCGCCGTGATCGATGACGGTACGGGTGCCGGCCGGTCCGAGGTCGCTCAGCCGGATCCAGCCGGCGGCGTTCTGGCCGAAGTCGACGATCCAGGACCCGTCGGCATGCCGGCGGACGTCACGCGGCCGCAGTTGCTGGACGCGGCGGACCGGCGGGGCGGGCGACCAGCCGACCGGCGGTGCGGTGACCGCGCCGACGAGCACGGGCGCCGGTGGCGGTGCGGTGACGGTGAAGTCGGTGGTCTGCCCGTTCATCAGGTCGGCGGCGGTGACGGCGCTGGGCTGCGAGGTCCAGTCGCCGTCCGAGCCGATGACCTGGGTGCGGCCGTCGGTATAGCGCAGGTGAAGTTCGACGCGGGCGGCGGTGCGGTCGCCCCACGCGCCGGGTTTGCGCCAGGTGCCGTTCATGCCGCGGTACCAGCCGTCGGACAGCAGCACTTCCAGGGTGTTGGCGCCGGGCCGCAGGGCGGCGGTGACGTCGCAGGCCTGCGCGTAGAGGGTGTCGGCGTAGGAGGTGGCGCCGGGGGTGAGTTCGGCGTCGCCGGCGCGGTCGCCGTTGACGAAGGCCTCGTAGACGCCGAGCGCGGTCGAGTACAGCCGGGCGCGGGCCACCTCACCGGTCACCTGGAAACGGCCGCGCAGCGTGTAGGCGGGCCGCTGCCCGAGCGGCGGCGTGTGCGGTTCGGCGGGGGAGATCCAGGACGCGGTCCAGTCCTCGTCGAGCAGGCCCACCTCGAAGGTGCTCCAGTCCGAGTCGCCGACCCGCCATGCGACCGTCTCACCGCTGGCAAGGTCACGCCAGGGCCAGGTGGCGAACAGGTGCTGTGACACGGTGGCAGGCGGCATCTCGACGCCGTCGATGCGGGCGTGCAGCTGCCAGGCGCCGTTGCCACCGGGCTTCCAGGACAACAGGGGCCGGGGCGAGGAAGTGTCGGCGCGCAGGTCGTAGGGGGTGGTCACCGGGGTGTCTCCTCGATCGCAACGGGGGTGCCGCGGGTGACACCGGCGGCGTCGAACGTGTCGACGTCGAGCAGGTCGATCGGGTTGCAGATCAGCCGGATCATGGCAGTCCCGTCCGCAGCCGGGTCAGGCAGCCGGTCAGCACGTCGGCCAGATCCGTGTCGGCGGTGTTTTGTGCCCAGTGGGTGACGGCGGTGCTGATCGCGGTGACGGCGACACCGGCGAACAGGTTCGGCACGGTGGAGGTGTGCGGATCGGTGCCGGTCCGTTCCGCGATGACCGAGGCGAGGGAGCGCCGGCTGTGTTCCAGCACCACCAGGTTCTGCGCGAGCATGGCCTGGTTGTCACCGATGACCTGCATGAGCGTGGCGAAGACGTGGCGATCGCCGCACATCCGGGCGACCGCCGGGGGAAGGACCGCGAGCAGGCTGTCCCAGATCGGTTCCTGCTCCGGGCGGGCCCGGAGCTGGTCGGCGAGGGTCAGATGCTGTTGGGCCAGTTCGTCGAGGATCGCCTCTTCGCGGTTGCGGAAGTGGTAGCGGAACGTCCGTGGCGCCATGTCGGCGGCTGCGGACACCGATTCGGGTGTCACCGCGTCCAGGCCCTGCTCCAGCATCATCGACCACGCGGTCCGGCTCAGCGTCGCCCGGGTGGCCGCCTTCTTGCGTTCCCGCAGTCCCGGCTGTGTCATGCCGTCACCCTCTCGCGCAGGTACCGCACGGACTCGCCGATCGCGGTGAACGGGTCGTCGGCGTGGTCGAACTCCACCACGTGCAGGGCGACGTTGCGGGCCGCGCCGAGAGCCGCGGCGATGCCGAGTTCGCCACTGCCGACCGGCTGCTGCCCCAGCAGCGTGGCGTCGTAGGTCACCGACGAGACGAACGGGTCGGCGACGAGAGCACCGTCCTTGACGTGCACCGCGTGCACCCGGTCACCGAGGCGTCCCAGCAATGCCGGAAGGTC
Source organism: Actinoplanes sp. NPDC019969 (assembly GCF_055562375.1). Taxonomy (NCBI): domain Bacteria; kingdom Bacillati; phylum Actinomycetota; class Actinomycetes; order Micromonosporales; family Micromonosporaceae; genus Actinoplanes; species Actinoplanes sp. NPDC019969. Next base: position 344,667 of record NZ_JBVHFK010000010.1, read on the forward strand.
CTGGCCGGCGAGCGCCGCCCAATACAGGTCGACCTCCAGCAGCACCGCCTCGTCGAGCAGCGACACGAAGTACTCGTACGCGCTGACAGCGTCGAAGCTGTGGTGGAACTCGAAGGAATGGTTGTGGTGGCCCACTCGCAACCCGAATGCCGCAGCTGTCTCGGCGGCGGCGTTGAGCCGGGCGGCGGTGGCTGCCACATCGCCGGGCTTCCGCCACCGGGCGGGGGAGGTCATCGAGTCGATGACGACTTCGGCGCCCAGTGCCCGGGCGGCTTCGAAGGCGGTGGCGGGTGGCGGCAGCGGCACCAGGTGACCCTGATATTCGATCTCGTCGGACAGGAACGGCGCGTGCGTGGTGGGCGCGGCGAGGCCGTGCCGGTGGAGAGCCTCGGCCAGTTCGGCGGGCCGGTCGAACACCGTGTAGGGCTCGACCGCGTCGACGCCGAGGGCCGCCAGACGTGTCAGGGTGCCGTCGAGGTCGGCGGCGAGCTGGTCACGCACGCTGTAGAGCTGCACGGACAGCCGGGGGCCGGAGGCGGCGTGTTCGGTCATGCCCCCACCATCACTGTTGGTTGCAAAATTTGCAACATTGCCGTTGAGGCAATCATTATCGGGGGGTGGTCGACAACAAGCGGCAACCGATTGACCCTCTCACCGGACCCCGGCTCTGATGGTCGCCATGAGCCCCCTTCCCTCCCGCGCCACCCTCGGTGACCGGCCGGAGCGGATCGTGCACCTCGGCCTCGGCGCGTTCCACCGTGCCCACCAGGCCTGGTACACCGACCGTGCCGCCGACGCCGGTGACTGGGGCATCGTCGCGTTCACCGGTCGTAGCGCCGGGCTCGCCGCACAACTGACCGCCCAGCAGGGCGCCTACACGCTCGTCGAGCGGGCCCCGGACGGCGACCGCTTCACCACGGTCGGCAGCATCGTGCGGGCCGTCCCCGGCGCCGACATCGACGCCTTCGTGCGGGCGACGGCCGATCCGCGCACGGCGATCCTGACACTCACGGTCACCGAGGCGGCCTACCGGCTGGCCCCGGGCGGCGGTCCGGATCTCTCCGACGATGCGGTGCGTGCGGACATAGAGCATTTTCCGGTACGGGGAAAGCATCCGGCCGTGGCTCCCCGTACCGTGCTGGGCCGGATCCTGCTCGGTCTCGAAGCCCGCCGCCGGGCCGGCGCCGGCCCGCTCGCCATCGTGCCCTGCGACAACCTGGCCGCCAACGGCGAAGCCGTGCGGATCGCCCTGGAAACCCTCGCCGCACAGGTGTCACCCGAACTGCGGGAGTGGCTCGACACCGCTGTCAGCGTGGTCTCCACCTCGGTCGACCGGATCACCCCGCGCGTCACGCCCGAGGAGACCGCCCGGGTGAAGACGGCCCTCGGCTACCGCGACGAGGCGCCGGTGGTCACCGAACCGTTCGCCGACTGGGTGCTCTGCGGCGACTTCCCGTCCGGCCGCCCGGCGTGGGAGACCGCGGGCGCCCGGTTCACCGACGACATCGGCCCGTGGGAGAACCGCAAGCTGTGGCTGCTCAACGGCGCGCACACGCTGCTCGCCGCAGCCGGCCGCCGCCGCGGGCACACATGCGTCGCGCAGGCGTTCACCGACCCCGCCTGCCGCGTGGAGGTCGAGACGCTGTGGGACGAGGCAGCCCGCCACCTGCCCGCCCTGGAGATCGACGACTACCGCAAGGCGCTCGCCGACCGGTTCACCAACCCACGCATCGAGCACCGTCTGGCCCAGATCGCCGAGGACGCGCTCACCAAACTGCGGCTGCGCATCGTCCCGGTCACCCGGCTCGAACGCGCCGCCGGCCGGCCCGCCACCGGATGCGCGACCGCGATCGCCGCCTCCGGTTTCGACCTGACCGAGATCGATCCGCGGCTCGCCGCGGACGACGACTTCCGCATCACCGTGCAACAGATGAGGACCCCGTAGATGACCACCTTCCCCGACGGCTTCCTCTGGGGCGCGGCCACCGCGCCGCACCAGATCGAGGGCAACAACGTCAACAGCGACTTCTGGGCCGCCGAGGGCATGATGCCCGGCATGGAACGCAGCGGCGACGCCTGCGACAGCTACCACCGGTACGCCGAGGACATGCGCCTGCTCGCCGATGCCGGCCTGAACTCGTACCGGTTCGGCATCGAGTGGGCCCGCATCGAACCCGAACCGGGCCTGATCTCCCGCGCCGAGCTCGCCCACTACCGCCGCATGATCGACACCGCGCTGGACCTGGGCCTGACCCCGGTCGTCACGCTGCACCACTTCACCAACCCGCGCTGGTTCGCCGCCGAGGGCGGCTGGATGGGGGAGCGGGCGATCGACCGGTTCCGGTCCTACGCCTCCGCTGTCTCGGGAATCCTCGACGGGGTGCCGTGGGTGTGCACGATGAACGAGCCCAACATGCTCGCGATCATGACGATGATGGCCCGGCTCGCCGCCTCCGGGGAATGGCAGAGCCCCACCGTGGACACCGGCGAGCGTCCGGTGCTGCCCAGCCCCGACCCGGCCATCGGCCACCGCCTCGTCGAAGCCCACCACGCCGTCCGTGACCTGGTCCGCGAGCGCACCGGCGCCAAGGTCGGCTGGACCGTCGCCAACCAGGCCCTGGTCGCCCGGCCGGGAGGCGAGGACAGACTGCGCGAGGTCCGGTACGCCCGGGAGGACCTCTACCTCGACGGGGCGAAAGGTGACGACTTCGTCGGCGTCCAGTCGTACTCCAGCATGTGGGTGAACGAGAACGGCATCGAACCGCACCCGGTCCACCCGGACAACACCCTCGTCGGCACCGCGTACCGGCCGGACGCGCTCGGCATGGCCGTCCGGCACACCTGGGAACGCACCGGCGGCGTGCCGATCCTGGTCACCGAGAACGGTATGGCCACCGACGACGACACCCGGCGCATCGCCTACACCGAAGCCGCGTTGGAAGGTCTCGCCGCGACCGTCGCGGACGGCGTGGACGTACGCGGCTACCTGCACTGGAGCCTGCTCGACAACTACGAGTGGGGCCACTGGGCGCCCACCTTCGGGCTGATCGCGGTGGACCGCGAGACGTTCGAGCGCACCCCCAAACCGAGCCTGGCCTGGCTCGGTTCCGTCGCCCGCCGGAACGGATTCTGACCATGTTGAAGCCCCGCCCCACCGCCACCCGTGAGCAGATCCGCCTCGACGGCCTCTGGCAGTTCTCGGCCGGCGACTCCGCCGACCCGGACACCACCCTGGAAGCACCCGTCCCGGCCAGCTACAACGACCTGTTCACCGACCCGAAGATCCGCGACCACGTCGGCTGGGTCTGGTACCGGCGGACCGTCCGGGTCCCGCGCGGCTGGTCAGGCGAACGGATCCTGATCCGGGTGGAGGCCGCCACCCACCGCGGCCGGGTCTACGTCGGCGACACCCTGGTCGCCGAGCATGTCGGCGGGTACACCCCGTTCGACGCCGACATCACCGATCTGGTCACGGCCGGCGCCGAGTTCACGCTGACCATCGGCGTCAACAACGAGCTCACCGAGACCACCATCCCGCCCGGCACGATCACCGTTGACGCCGCCGGCCGCAAGCGGCAGCAGTACCAGCACGACTTCTACAACTACGCGGGCCTGCACCGCTCGGTCTGGCTGCACAGCGTCCCCGCCGTGCACATCACCGACGTCACCGTGGTCACCGCCCTCGACGGCACCGTCACCTACGACGTGACCACCAGCGAGCCCGCCGACGTGCAGGTGCGCATCCTCGACGCCGCCGGCGCGGCGGTGGCCACCGGAACCGACGGCGTCGCGAAGGTCGACGACCCGACGCTGTGGAAACCGGGCGCCGGCTACCTCTACACCCTGCAGGCCACGATCGACGGCCACGACGTCTACGACCAGCCCTTCGGCGTACGCACCGTCGAGGTCCGTGGCACCGACTTCCTGATCAACGGCGAGCCGTTCTACTTCACCGGGTTCGGCAAGCACGAGGACACCCCGGTCCGCGGCAAGGGCCACGACGACGCCTACCTGGTGCACGACTTCCAGCTGCTCGACTGGATCGGCGCCAACTCGTTCCGGACCTCGCACTACCCGTACGCCGAAGAAGTCATGGATTTCGCCGACCGGCACGGCATCGTCGTCATCGACGAGACGGCGGCGGTCGGCCTCAACCTGGCCGTGGTGTCCGGGCTGACCGGCGCCCCGCCGCGGCAGACCTTCTCCCCGGAGACCTTCGGCGACGAGACCCGCGACGCGCACGCCCAGGCCATCCGGGAGCTGATCGCCCGCGACAAGAACCATCCCAGCGTCGTCATGTGGTCGCTGACCAACGAGCCCGCCTCCAACGAGGACGGCGCCCGCGAATACTTCGAACCCCTGGTCAAGCTGGCCCGCACCCTGGATGCGACCCGGCCGCTGACCTACTCGGCGGTCATGTTCGCCACCGCCGCCAACGATCAGATCGCCGACCTGTTCGACGTCCTGTCGATCAACCGCTACTACGGCTGGTACGTGGCCACCGGCGACCTGGAGACCGCCGAGCAGTACCTCGAAGCCGACCTGCGGGGCTGGCTCGCCCGGTTCGGCAAGCCGATCATGATGAGCGAGTACGGCGCCGACACCCAAGCCGGCCTGCACTCGATCTGGGACACCCCGTGGACCGAGGAATACCAGTCCGCGTTCCTGGCCATGCACCACCGCGTCTTCGACCGCATCGACGGCTTCGTCGGCGAACACGTGTGGAACTTCGCCGACTTCCAGACCTCGCACGGCATCCACCGCGTCGACGGCAACAAGAAGGGCGTCTTCACCCGCGAGCGCCGTCCCAAGGCCGCCGCCCAGGAGTTGCGCCGCCGCTGGCGCGAACTCGGCACCCGCAAACCGGCCTGATCGAATCACCGGCGGTGCGGGACCCCTTGCCCGCGCCGCCGGCCCACCACCTGATCGAGGAGCTCACGCATGTCTCTGGCCATCGTCGTGATGGGGGTGTCCGGGTGCGGGAAGTCGACGGTCGGAGCCCTGCTCGCCGCCGCCGTCCCCGGCGCCGTCTTCCTCGACGCCGACGACCTGCACCCGCCGGCCAACAAGGCGAAGATGGCGGCCGGCATTCCCCTCACCGACTCCGACCGCGAGCCGTGGCTGCGGTCGTGTGCGGCCGCGGTCGCCGCCCAGCGGTCCGCCGGCCGGCCAGTCGTGCTGGCCTGCTCAGCGCTGCGCCGCCGCTACCGTGACCTGCTCACCTCCGGCGCGGGCCCGATCCACTTCGTCCATCTGCACGCCGGTGCTGATCTGCTCGCCGGCAGGCTCGCCGCCAGGCAGGGGCACTTCATGCCGGCGGCGCTGCTGGCCTCGCAGCTGGAGACCCTCGAGGAACTCGAAACCGGCGAGACAGGTTTCGTCGCCGACATCGGCGCCACGCCCGCCATCGTGGTCGAGCAGATCCTCGCTCAGGTGAGCGTCACTTTGCCGCCGGGGATGTAGCCGGCGGCGGCAGCGACCGACAGGGCCTCCTGCAGCACCACCCGCTCGGGCAGACCGCTGGCGCGGGCGAGGGCCGCGACGTCATCGAACTCGGGCATGGCCTGCACGATGACGCCGTCGCGATGGCCCACCTTGACCGCGATCGCGGTGTCCCGTACCTGGACGCTCACGAAGAGACGGTCCAGGGGCGTCTTACGGCGAACGGATTCGCGGACACCGAGGGTGCTGGTGTGCTCGAACACGTGCGCACGCAGACCCTCCACCTGCTCCGGCGCGCAGAGCACAGCGAGGGTGTGCGCGGGACGGCCCTTCTTCATCACGATCGGTGTCAGCCACGCGTCCGCGGCACCCCGCTCCATCAGCCCGGTCAGGACACCTGGCCACAGACGTGGATCCAGGTCGTCGACGTTGGCCTCCAGCAGCACCGCCTCCTCCGACCGGGCGTCGTCCACCTCCGTGCTGCCCACGGCCGCGGCTTCGGCTGGATCATGACCGGCTGGCGTCCGCGTGCTGCTCCCACCCGAGGCGTCCTCGAGATCGCCGCCGGCCGCGGTTCGCGCACTGAGCAGGACTCGGACGACGTTGGCCCGGTCCGGGCGATCCCGTCCTCCGGCGCCCACGCCGATGGCGTCGAGCGTCATCGGCGGCAGGTCCTCGCAGACCTCCGCGAGAGCCCGCACCAGCGCCATCCCGGTCGGGGTGGCCAGCTCACCCGGCCCGTCGGCGGACACCCGCCACCCCCGGGCCAGTTCGGCGACCGCCGGCACCGGCACCGGCAAGCGGCCGTGGGCGCCGCGGACGTGCCCGGATCCGACGGCGACCGTCCCGCCGGAGACCGAGGTGACCTCAAGGTCGTGCAGTGCCGCGCAGACACCGACCACGTCGGCGATGGCGTCGAGCGCGCCGACCTCGTGAAAGTGCACGTCGCCGGGCTCGACGCCGTGGACCCGGGCTTCGGCCTCGGCCAGCCGCGCGAAGACCGCGACGGACCGTTCGCGTACCGGTTCGGGCAGGGCGGCTCCGGTCAGCAGGGATCGGATCGACGTCCAGGTGCGGTGCGGCGGGCTGTCGGCGAGCGCTGTGACGTGCGCCTTGCGGGCGCGCAGCCCGGCCCGGGTGACCTCGGTGCTGCTGACCCGGATCGAGCCGGGTACCACCGCGTCGATCGCGGCCTGCACCCGTGCGAGCCGGGCGCCCGCATCCAGCAGCGCGCCCAGCAGCATGTCCCCGGCCACCCCGGCGGACGCGTCGATCCAGGCGTGCCGGCCGCTCATGCCACCGGGTCCGCGGCGATCTGTGCGGCCAGATGACCCGCGCCGTACCCGTTGTCGATGTTCACCACGGCGACCCCCGGCGCACACGCGTTCAGCATGGTCAGCAGCGGCGCCACCCCGCCGAAGGCCGCACCGTAGCCGACCGAGGTGGGCAGGCCGACCACCGGCGCCGCGACCAGGCCCGCGACGACGCTGGGCAGGGCCCCGTCCATGCCGGCGGCGACCACCACGGCTCTCGCCCGGCGCAGCAGGTCGACGCGTGCGAGGATCCGGTGCAGCCCGGCCACTCCCACATCCACCACCAGCTCGGTGGGCCGCCCCAGATAGCGGGCGGTCAGTTCGGCTTCGCGGGCGGCCCGCAGGTCGGAGGTTCCGGCGGCGACCACCACGACCAGCCCGCCGGTGGCAGGTGGTGGCTCGGCGGGCCAGGCCAGCAGACCGGCGTCCGGGTCGTGGCGCGCGTCCGGCAGTGCGGCCAGCACCGCTGCGGCGTGGTCGGGATCGGCGCGGGTGAAGAGCGTGACCACGTCCGGGCGCTCACGAACCACGGCGGCGATGCCGGCGACCTGGGCGGGGGTCTTGCCCGCGCAGTAGACGGCCTCCGGATAGCCACGCCGGGCGGTCCGGTCCAGATCGAGGTCGGCGTAGCCGAGGGCGTCAGACACCGGAGGCCTGCACCAGCGGCAGGGTGAACGCGCCGGACTGGATCCCGGCGATGTCGACGGCGGCGAACCGGAAGCCCGCGGCCAGCACGGCGGCGTGCACCGCGTCGCGGAGCGGACCGCTGACCGCCCTCGCGAGATCGTCCGGGGGCAGTTCGATGCGGGCGATGTCACCGTGGTGGCGTACCCGCAAGTCGATGAAACCGAGCCGCCGCAATCCCGCCTCAGCCTGCTCGATCTGCGCGAGTTTCTCCGGGGTGACATCGTGGAAGTGCGGGATCCGCGACGCCAGACACGGTGCGGCGGGCTTGTCGGCGCAGGGCAGACCGCAGGCGACAGCGAGGCGGCGTACATCTGCCTTGGTCAGCCCCAGCTTGGCCAGCGGCCGCAGCACCCGATGCTCGGTGGCGGCTCTCGCGCCGGGCCGGTCGGGGCGGCGTACGTCGTCGGCGTTCTCCCCGTACGCCACCGCATCCACCCGGTGCTCGGCGAGGATCTCGTCGCCGATGCGGGTGAACAGCTCGTCCTTGCAGTGGAAACACCGGTCCGGGCCGTTGCGCCGGTACGCCGCCCGATCGCCTTCGCGGGTCTCCACCTCGACGACCGGAACCCCGATGTGCCGGGCGACGTCGTGCGCGGCGGCCCGTTCGTGCTCCGGCAGGCTCGGCGAGACTCCCAGCACGGCAAGGACCCGGTCCCGGCCCAGCGCGCGTGCCGTTAGCTCCAGCAGCAGCGACGAGTCGACCCCGCCGGAGAAGGCCACCGCGAGCCGGTCGATGCCGGTCAGCATCCCACCGAGCCGCCCGACTGCGACGTCGACTTCCGTGCTGCCCATCCTGATCTCCCCTCGTCGCCGATCCCCAGCTCATCGCAGTTCGCAGACCCTGGCAAGCGGTTGCCAAATGTTGCGCCGCCGGTTAGCGTCGCCTCGCCGGGAAGCAGGGGGGAAACATGACGGAGCAGGTGGCGAAGTCACCGACCATCTACGACGTGGCCCGCGCCGCCGGTGTCGCCTCCTCGACGGTTTCACGGGCGTTCGCCCGGCCCGGCCGGGTCAACGCCGAGACCGCCGAGCGTATTCGCAAGGTCGCCGCCGAGCTCGGTTACCGGACCAACCCCCTCGCACGCGCCCTGCCCACCGGCCGCACCTCCATGATCAGCCTGGTGATCTCGGACGTCACGAACCCGTTCTACAACGAGATCATCCGTGGGGCGCAGGCGGCGGCCACCGAGGCCGGCTATACGACGCTGCTCACCGACGCGCAGGAATCCGGGGCGAAGGAACGCGAGGCGCTGGAACGGGCTGTCTCGCTCGTCGACGGCATCGTGCTCGCCACGTCACGGATGTCGGACTCGGCGATCCGGATGATCGCCAAGCAGCGGCCGGTGATCGTGCTCAACCGGGCCGTCACCGATGTGCCGAGCGTGGTCACCGACAACCCGCGCGGCATGCGCCGGGCCGTGGAACATCTCGGCGAGCTCGGTCATGAGCGGATCACCTACCTGGCCGGGCCGGAGGCGTCGTGGGCCGACGGCACCCGATGGCGGGCGCTGCACGAGGCCGTCCACGAGTTGGATCTGCACGCTCACCGGCTCGGCCCGTACGAACCGACCGTGGCCGGCGGCGCCGCCGCTGCCGCGGACCTGGCCCGGCATCCCACCTCGGCGGTGATCGCCTACAACGACCTGATGGCGATCGGCCTGATCCGGGCCCTGACCGCGATGGGCGTCCGGGTGCCCGACGACGTCAGCGTGGTCGGGTTCGACAACATCTTCGCCGCCGAGCTGATCACCCCGGCACTGACCACGGTCGCGGCGCCGCTGCACGCGATGGGCCAGGCCGCGGTGCGTAACCTCCTCGCCCTGGCCCGCGGGGCCCGGCCGACCGCGCACGGGCCGGTCAGCCTGCCCGCTCAGCTGGTGGTGCGGGCCTCGACCGGTCACCGCAGGCGGAACAGGACCTCCCCGGCCTGGGGCACCACCAGGGTCTCCGGGTCAGCGGCCACGGCGTCCACCTCGACGGCCGCCGGGTCCAGGTAGTCGAGGTTCGCCGTCCGTACGACTGCCTCGGGAATGCCGGTGGCCAGGGTGACGGTGACCCGCGGGATCTCCCCGGCCACCGCATCCCAGGTGCCGGCGCCGCGCAGATGCGTGGAGTGCGCGAGGACGCCCCAGTGATGGTCCTTGAACCGGTCCCACTGTTTCACGAAGTAGTCCCGGCAGTGGTAGCCGAGCTGCTCGATCTCCGGGTGCATCTCCGAGATCCGGGTGATGTGCGGGGCGTAGATGATCACCTGGCCGCCGTCGGCGACGATCGGCTCCACCTTGTAGAAGCCCTTCGCCCCGGTCCACATGTCGTCGTACTTCTCCGGCACGATCGACAGCACCCGCTTCACCGGCGTGTCCAGGTAGCGCACGTGGGTCTCGGCCGAGACGTCCGCGCACGCCGCCCACGCCTGCTCCGGCGGGCCGAACGCGGCCGCGTGCAGCGCCCCCGAACCTGACTGCACCACCAGGCACAGGGCCAGCCGCCGGGCCGGGATCATCGCGGCGGCCTCGTCGATCAGCGCCCGGACCGGGGTGAGACCGCGCGTACCGATGATCTCGGCGCTGCTGATCAGCGCGCCCAGCCAGTGCGAGAAGTCGATGATCTCCTGACCGGCGACGCCGGGGAAGAAGTACTTGTTGCCACCGGAGAAGCCGACCACCTCGTGCGGAAAGACCGGCCCGATCACCAGGCACACGTCGTGTTCCACCACGGCCCGGTTCAACGTGACGTCGACGCTCTGCCGCATCCGGCCCTCCGACAACTGCGCCACCCGCTCGGCGGCGATACCGCCGAGCGACACCAGCGCCTCCGGCAGCCACCACTCGTGGTTGCGGACCTCGAAGCCGGGGTACGGGCCACCCAGGTGCTTGTCCAGCTGGTCCGGTGTCATCGGGGCATGGGTGCCGAGCGCGATGAGCACCGTGACGGCCGCGGCCCGCCCGTGCAGCGCCTCGTGCACGGCGCCCAGCAGCAGCGGGAGCGGGCAGCTGCGCGTGGCGTCCGGGACGATCAGACACACCCGCCGGCCGTCGAGGTCCTCGTCCGCGAGCCGGGCCAGCACGAACGCGCGTACCTCCGCGTCCGTGAGGATCTGTCCGGCGGCGCCGATGATGTTATCCATCAGCGAACCGTGCGCTCCCGGACCTCAGAGCCGCAACAACGCCGTGCAACAGATGGCAACTCTTTGCCACACGGCGGAAACAATCCGCACTCTCAGCGGCATGGCAACGGACCCCACTCTGAACCCGCATCCCGACCGGCTGCTGCCCGCCACAGAACCGGTCCGGCCGATCGCGCGACGGCTCTACCAGACGGTCCGTGACCTGCCGATCATCTCCCCGCACGGGCACGTCGACCCGCGCGTCCTCGCCGAGGACATCCCGTTCACCGACCCCACCGCCCTGTTCCTGCAACCCGATCACTACGTGACCCGGTTGCTGCACGCCGGTGGTGTGCCCCTCGACCGGCTCGGCGTGGGAGAGGGCCCGTTGCCGGCCGGGCGGGCCCGTGAGGCGTGGCGGCTGATGTGCGCGAACTGGCCGCTGCTGGCCGGCACCCCGGTCCGCTACTGGCTGGAGAGCGAACTGTCCGACGTCTTCGGCGTCACCCGGCGGCCCACCGCGGCCACCGCCGACGACATCTACGACCAGGTCGCCGCCCAGCTGACCCGTGACAGCCACCGCCCCCGGGCACTGCTCGACCGCTTCAAGATCGATTTCCTGGCGACCACCGACGACCCCGCCGACCCCCTCGACGCCCACGCCGCGCTGGCTGCCGACCCGGACGTGACGGCCCGGATCGTGCCGACGTTCCGCCCCGACCGCTACCTGGAACCGGCCCGCCCCGGCTGGCCCGACACGGTCGAAGCCCTCGGCGTGGTCAGCGGCATCGACACCGGCACCTACCGCGGCTACCTCGCCGCCCTGGAGGACCGGCGCCGGTTCTTCGCCGCCCACGGCGCGGTGTCCACCGACCACAGCCACGCCGACGCCGCCGCCGAACCCCTCGACGACGCCGACGCCGACCGCATCTACACCCGCGCGCTGGCCGGGCACGCCACCGGGGCCGAAGCAACCGCGTTCCGCCGTCACATGATCTGCGAGATGGCCCGGATGTCCTGCGACGACGGCCTGGTCATGACCCTGCACCCGGCGATCCACCGCAACCACCACCCCCAGACCCTTGCGGCGTACGGACCGGACAGCGGCCACGACATCCCCACCACCGTCGAGTTCACCCGGGCGCTGCAACCCCTGCTGGCCCGGTACGGCACCCACCCCAACCTGCACCTGGTCCTGTTCACCACCGACGCCACCGTCTACAGCCGGGAGATCGCGCCCCTCGCGGGCTTCTACCCGTCGGTCTACGCCGGCGTGCCGTGGTGGTTCCTCGACAACCCCTCCGCCATCCGCTCCTTCCAACAGGCCGTCACCGAGATCGCCGGATTCTCCCGATTGTCCGGCTTCATCGACGACACCCGGGCGTTCTGCTCCATCCCGGCACGCCACGACATGGCCCGCCGCCTCGACGCCGGCCACCTCGCCGAACTCGTCGCCGCCCACCGGCTCGACGAGGACGAAGCCCACGACATCCTCACCCGCCTGGTGACCACTCAGCCCACGCACGTCTTCAAACTCTGAACCCCCGCAGGAGACACATATGAAACTGGCCGCCAAGACGGTGGTGGTCACCGGCGCCGGCAGCGGCATCGGCCGAGAAGTCGCCCTCGAAGCGATACGCCGGGGAGCGCGGGTCGCCGCTGTAGACCTCAACCCGGCCGCCCTCGCCGAGACCGGACGACTCGCCACCGGCCGCCTGTCCACCCACGTCGTCGACATCACCGACCGTACTGCTGTGCAGGAACTTCCCGGCAAGGTCGAGGCGGAGCTGGGCCCCGCCGACGCTCTGGTGCACTGCGCCGGCATCATCCAGCCGTTCGTCACCCTCGACAACCTCGACGACGACGCGATCGACCGGGTCTTCGCCGTCAACTGGCACGGCACGCTGTACCTGGCGAAGTCCTTCCTGCCGGTGCTGCACCGCCGGCCGGAGGCGCACCTGCTCAACGTCTCCAGCATGGGCGGCTTCCTGCCGGTGCCCGGCCAGATCGTCTACGGGGCGTCCAAGGCCGCGGTCAAGCTGCTCACCGAAGGTCTGCACGCCGAATGTGCCGGCACGAACGTGCACGTCACGGTCGCCTTCCCCGGGGCCGTGGCCACCAACATCTCGGCCAACTCCGGTGTGGCCCTGCCCGGAGCGGGCGGTGACAGCACGACCGCGAATCACAGCATCACCACACCGCAGCGCGCCGCCCGCGAGATCCTCGACGGTGTTGAGGCCAATGCCTACCGCGTGCTCGTCGGCCGGGACGCCCGGCTGATGGACCGGATGTACCGCCTGAGCCCGCGGCGCGCCGCGAACCTCATCACCCGCAAGATGCAGGAGTTGATCAAGGGATGACCGTGGACTCAACACCCCTCGAACCGGTCGGCGTCGACAAGCCCGACGACCTGCCCAAGGTGAGCGGCCGCTACATCTTCTGGATGATGGCCGCCAACTTCGGCGTCTCCATGGCGTTCATCGTCCCGATCGCCTTCTCGCTCGCGGTCCGCATCGACGAACTCGCCCCCGGCCGTGAGGAGGTGCTCGGCTACGTCACCGGCACCGCCCAGGCCGTCTTCCTCATCCTCAGTCCACTGATCGGGGTATGGAGCGACCGGACCCGCAGCCGGTTCGGTCGCCGCCGGCCCCTCATGCTCGCCGGTGCCGTCCTGGGCCTGACCGCCCTGGTAGCCATCGCGGCCGCACCGACGCTGCTGCTCGTGGGCGCCGGCTGGATCCTGGCGATGCTCGGCTGGGCCACGGTCTCCCAGCTCATCCTCAGCATGCAGGCCGACCGCATCCCCGAGGAGCAACGGGGCCGGATCTCCGGCTTCACCGGCCTGACCGGCCAGATCGCCCCGATCCTCGGCGTCGGCGTGACCTCACTGGTCAGCGGCAGCACGTTCCTCGTCTTCGTCCTGCCGGGACTGATCGGCGCGGCCCTGCTCGCCGGTTTCCTCGTCGCCGGCAAGGAGCCCGACAGCCGGAACCTGCCGCCAGCCGCACCGGTGTCGGCCCGGACCCTGCTGTCCAGCTACGTCTTCAACCCCCGCAAGCACCCCGACTTCGGCTGGAACTGGCTGGGCCGGCTGGCCTTCTTCATGGGCCTCTACTTCAACACCACGTTCAGCACCTTCTTCTACGCCCAACGACTCGACCTGCCGGTCCGTGAGGTCGCCGGCACCGTGGCCCTGATCGGCGTGATCGGTGTCCTCGCCGCGGCAGCCGGTGCGCTCGGCGGCGGCTACCTCTCGGACAAACTGCAGCGGCGGCGGCTGTTCGCTCTCATCGGGTCGCTGTTCTTCGTCGTCGGCGCGATCGTGGAAGCCTTCGCCTATTCCTTCCCCACGCTGCTCATCGGCTCGGTGCTGATGCAGCTCGCCATCGCCTTCTTCAGCGCCGTCGACCAGGCCATCGTGCTGGCGGTGCTGCCCAGCCGCGAAGAGGCCGGCCGGTACATCGCCGTCGTGCAGTTCGCCCACAAACTGCCCAGCGCGCTCGCTCCACTGATCGCACCGTTCATCATCGCGATCGGCGCCAGCGGCGGCGACAAGAACTACACCCTGCTGTATCTGACCGGAGCGGTGCTCGCCCTGATCGGCGGGCTCATCGTCTTCACCCGAATCAAATCCGTCCGGTAGGAACCTACCGGCCTTCAGGCCACCATGCGCGAGCGCCGCCAGGGCAACCCTGGCGGCGCTCGTATCGTTGCGTCAGTCGTTCTCGACGATGATCGCCAGGGCGGGGCACACCGCGGCCGCCTGATGGACGTCACCGGCGAGTTCCGCGGGCGGCTCCGCATCGAGCAGGACGGCGATGCCGTCCTCGTCACGCTGGTCGAAGACGTCGGCGGCGGCGACGACGCACTGACCAGAGGCCACGCACTTCTCCTGATCCAGCAATACCTTCACGATCTTCCTCCCTTACCAGGTCACGGGCAGTTCGTAGACGCCGTAGACAGCGCCGTCATGCTTGAACGGGACGGCGTCCACCGCGGTGGCCAGCCGAAGGCCGGGGATCCGGCGATAGAGGGTGCCGAAGACCACCTGCAACTCCATCCGGGCGAGCGGCTGCCCCAGGCACTGATGCACACCGAATCCGAAGGCGATGTGATGGCGGGCGTCGCGGCCGACGTCGAGCCGGTCCGGGTCGGTGAACGCCTCCGGGTCCCGGTTGCCGATCTCGGTCGGCATCAGGATGCCGTCACCGGCGCGGATGAGATGCCCGTCGAACTCGATGTCCTCGGCGGCGACCCGGCTGCGGCCGTTGTGGGTGATGTTGAGGTACCGCAGCAGCTCCTCCACCGCGGCGGCGACGACCTTCGGGTCGTCGGTGTCGCGGACCCGGGCCAGCTGTTCAGGGTGTTCCAACAGGGCAACGGTGCCCAGGGCGATCATGTTCGCCGTCGTCTCGTGGCCGGCCAGCAGCAGCAGTGTTCCGATGCCCGCGGCCTCCGCCACGGTCAGTTCACCGGCGGTGATCCGCGGCACCAGTCCGGACAGGACGTCGTCGGCCGGCGAGGCGATCTTCGACTCGATCAGGGCATGCAGGTACTCGTACAGCGCCTTGAAGGCGGCCCCACGCTGCTGCGGAGTGACGGCGAGGCTGATCAGGTCCTTGCTGTTGCGCTGAAAGAAATCGTGGTCGGCGTACGGGACGCCGAGGAGGTCGGAGATCACCAGTGAGGGAACCGGTAGCGCGAACGCCTCCACCAGATCGACCGGGTTCGGGCCGGCGAGCATCTCATCGATCAGCGTGTCGACGATCCGCTGCACCGCCGGGCGCATCGCCTCGATCCTCTTCACCATGAACGGGGCGGTGACCATCCGCCTCAACCGGGCATGCTCGGGATCGTCCATCAGGATGAACCCGAAGGACGCGTTGCCCTGGTCGGCGCTGCGGGTGGGACTGGGATAACCCGGGCGCCGGGCGTCCGCGCTGACCCGGGGATCGGCGAGCAGCCGCCGCTGGTCGGCGTAGCGGGTCACCACCCAAGGTGTGGAGCCGTCCCAGATCCGCATCCGGGTGATCGGTTCCTGCTGCTGCAGTCTGCCCAGTTCCGGTGGCGGGTCGAAAGGGCATCCGGAGGCTCGGGGCAGCGGGAACTCCGGTGTCTCGGTGTCCTTCGAGAAGGCAGTGGTCATGATCTTCCTTTCAGGGCAGGGAAGAAGGGGCGGCTGTCACTGCATCGAGCAGCCGCCGGTGCAGACGCGTCTGTTTGGGCATGTTCCAGCCGAGGACCGCGACGGGTACGCCGGCCCGGCGGTAGAGCAGCACGAAACGGCCGGCGGTGGGGTCGCCGTCGAGCAGCTCCACGTGCGCCTCAGGCGACGGCGTGCCGTGCACCTGGACCTTGACGCCGAACTGGTCGGTCCAGAAAAAGGGCACCGGGGTGTACGACATCCGCGCGCCGAGGATGTTCGCCGCCACGACGTCGGCCTGCTCGGTCGCGTTCGTCCGGTTCTCCAGGCGTACCGACGCCTGCAAGGTTTCGTGGTACCAGCGGCACACATCGCCGACAGCGAAAATGCCGTCCCCGGCCTGGCATCGCGCGTCGCAGACCACGCCGTCGTCGACGATCAGCCCGCTGCCGGTCAGCCAACCGGTCGCCGGGGCCGCTCCCAACGCGATGACGGCTACGTCGGCGGGCAGAACCTCACCGGAGTCGAGGCGTACTCCGGTCACCCGCGACTGCTCGGCCACCAGGGCGCTGACACCGGCGCCGGACCGGATCAGCACACCGTGCCCGGCGTGCAGTTCGGCCAGAGCCTGGGATGCCCGCGGGCCGAGTTGCGCGAACATCGGTGCCGGCTGCGGACCGACGAGAGTCACGTCGTGACCCAGCTGCCGCGTGGTCGCCGCGACCTCCGTGCCGAGCACCCCATCGCCGACCACGACCACCCGGCGGTGGCCGCCGAGATCGGCGCGCAGCGCGAGCACGTCGTCCAGGGTCCGCACGACGTGCGTACCGGTTACCAGGCCTTGCCCTGGCAACAGCCGGGGTGAGGCACCGGTGGCCAGGACGATCGCGTCCGCGCCGAGACTCCGGCCGGCGGCGGTACGAACAGTTCGGTTGACCGTGTCGAGTGAGACCGCGGCATCACCCAGCAGCCACGTCGCGTCGAGCGCGGACAACGCCTCGTCAGCACGCAGCTGAGCCCGGTCAGGCTCCCAGGCACCGGAGAGAATCTGCTTCGACAGCGGCGGCCGGTCGTACGGCGGGTGCGCCTCGGCGCCGAGAATCGTCAGTCGGCCGGTGTAGCCGCGTCTCCGTAGCGCGACGACGGTGGACAGACCCGCCGCGGCGGCGCCCACGACCAGCACATCGGCTGGAGTGGTCATATGTCACCGCCGGCCGCGGTGCAGGTGCGGGTCTGGCAGGGCGGCGCCGCGGAAGGCGACGGCGCGCTCGGCGGCCGAGGCGGCTGGTACTGATGCTGCATCGGCGTCATGACGGACGACAGCCGCTTCGGGATGGCGGTCTGGGAGAGGGGATCCGTTGCCATGCGCCAAGCGTCCAGTTCACCCGAACTGAGCGCAAAGAGTTGCCAGGTGTTGCCTTCGTGGCTTTCGCCAGTTGTGTCCCGGCGTGGACGAGACACTCAATCCTGTCCTGGTTGAAGAGTGCCGTCGCGCCAGAGAGACCAGGGGCAGCGTTGTGCTGCCGCGGGGATCGCGCGGGTGTTGAACGAGCGGCGGGTGCCGTCGCCGGGTGTCTACGACTCTGCCCGGAATCCGCATCGTGCGGGTGCGGTGTGGACGTTGCGGACGGTGGCGGCGATTCTGGCGAACCCGCGGTATACGGGTCGGCAGGTGTGGAATCGGCAGTTCACCGATCATCGGGAGGCGGTGCCGGGGGATCGGCGGACCAGTCTCGGCCCGGTTTGGGCCTGGAATCGCCGGACGGACTGGGTGGTTCACCCGGAGCGTACTCATCCGGCGCTGGTCAGTGACGAGGACTTCACCGCGGTCCAGGAGATCACCGCCCGCGCCACACCTGAGGGCGGTATGCAGCACCGGTACGCACTGACCGGGCTGCTGATCTGTGTGGCCTGCGGGCGGCGGATGTCCGGGCACTGGGTGAACGGCCGGGCCGGTTACCGCTGCCGGCATGGGCACACCGGTGCTCAACCAGCTTCTGAGGACGCGCCGCGCTGGGTTAGAAAGGCCAGGTAGCAAAAACCCCATCCGATCTTGCGACGAGCGCGAAGATCGATATGGGGTTTAACGTGTCCGAAGGGGGACTTGAACCCCCACGCCCGATAAAGGGCACTAGCACCTCAAGCTAGCGCGTCTGCCATTCCGCCACCCGGACTTGCCTGGGAAACCTTACAGGCCGGTGCTCCGCACCCGTCGCGGGGGTGGCTGTCGGTGGGGATTGTGCGGAACTTATGAGGAAACTCTGACGGAACTCCCAGGATCGTGCCAACCCCCTACTTGATCTTCGCCGTGGTCTGCTGACCTCGGCCAACCTCTGCTCCGTGAAGATCAGGAATGGGGGACGTCGCATGAACTCCGACAGCTTCGGCAGAGGTGAACCTGCCTCGGTACCGCAACTGTCCGTAGTCCTGCCGGTGTCCGGGACCGGGGAGGCCGCATGCAGTCGCTGATGCTTCCCGCCGACCCGGTGCTGGAGACGACGGCTCACCGGATCGTCGAGCAGACCCGCCGGCCGTGGCGGTCGGCGTTGCTGGCGGCGCTGGCGGTCTGGGTGGCCAGCAGCGTCACGCACCTGGCGGTGAGCGCGCTGGCCTGGCTGCCCCGGCAGGCCGAGCGGGCGCCGGACCTGTGGATGGTCGCGCTCGGCTGGAACAGCTGGGACGCCGGGCACTACGTACGGATCGCGGAGAGCGGTTATCACCTGGGGCCGGGCTTCCCGGCGTTCTTCCCGTTGTACCCGATCCTGATCCGGGTCTTCGACGTGGTGCTGCCGGGTGGTGCGCTGGCCGCTGCGATCGTGGTGGCGAACGCGGCGGCGTACGGGGCCCTGGCCGTGCTGTACCGGCTCGCCGACCACGAGTTCGGCCCGCGGGTGGCGCAGCGGGCGGCCTGGTACCTCGCCGCGTTCCCGACCGGGTTCTTCCTGTTCATCGGGTACAACGAGTCGCTGTTCATCCTGCTGTCGGTCGGGGCGTTGTACGCCGGGCGCCGCGGCCACTGGTGGCTCGCGGGCGGGCTGGGCGCGCTGTCGTCGGCGACCCGGCTGTTCGGTGTGCTGCTGATGATCCCGCTGGCCGTCGAATACCTGCGGCAGGTCGGCTGGCGGCCGCGCCGGATCCGGCCGGACGTGATCGGGCTGATGATGGTGCCGATGGGTGTCGTCGCGTACAGCGTCTACTGCCTGGTGGATCTCGGCAGCCCGCTCGCCTTCAGCATCGCCCAGGACCAGTGGGGGAGGCGTTACACCTTCCCCGGGGAGGCGTGGCTGATCTCGGTGCGGCAGATGACCGAGCAGCCGCTGCTGTCGCCGTCGTCGCTGGGGGCGATCCTGGACGCGGGCACCATCCTGATCGCCGTGGTGCTGCTCGTGCTCTGTGTGACCGGGCGTTTCCGGTTCCGCCGGGACCAGGTCTATCTGGTCGTGCACGCCGGGCTCACCCTGCTGCTGCTGATGTCGACCGAGGTGGGTGGCCGGTCCATGCAGTCGGCGGCGCGTTACACCCTCGAAGCGGTCGCGGTCTTCCTCGTGCTGGCCCGGATGGGCGCCAACCAGATCGTGGACCGGACCGTGCTGATGGTCGGGGTGGCCCTGCAGGCGGTCTTCCTGGTGACCTTCATGGCGGGCACCTTCCTCGTGGCGTGAGGTCATGGCGGTGTCTCGGCGTCACGCAGGCGCTCGAGGCCGTCCAGGATCAGGTCGAGGCCGAAGGTGATGTCGGGGTCGCCGGGATGGCGGCCCTCGGCCACCTCCCGGGTCAGCTCGGCCATGTGCGGGAAGCCGCCGCCGGCCAGCAGGTGCGCGTGGGCGGCGGCGGTCTCCGCGTAGTCGGCCTGCGCCACCGGGAAGGTCAGGCGGCGGATCGTGTACCCATACACAAAACTGTCCATGGTGTTCCAGGCGTGGTCGGCGAGCCGCCAGGAGAAGCCCGCGTCGCGCAGAACGCCCAGCGTGTAGTCGATGTAGCGCAGCATGGCGGGGCCGGTGTTGGTGCGTGACATCAGCAGCGGCGGGGCCCAGGGGTGGCGGGTCAGCACCCGATGGGCGGTCTCGCCGCGGTGGCGCATGGCCGATTTCCAGTCCTGCCGGGTCTCGGGCAGGTCGATCTCGCTGACCACCAGGTCGATGATCCCGTCGAGGACGGCGTCCTTGTTGGCGACGTGGCGATAGAGCGACATGGCCTCCACGCCCAGCTCACGGCCCAGATGGCGCATGGTGAGCTTGTCGGTGCCGCCGGAGTCGGCCAGCTCCAGGGCGGCCTGCAGCACGCGGCGTGTGTTGAGCGGCGCTCGCGAGGTTGGCATGAAATCGGCTCTCGAATCAGTTGCGGGTCGGCTCGACCTTAGCGCACTCTTGCTTACGACGTAAGCTTACTGTGTAAGCAGGAGAGGCGGAGAGCGATGAGAGCATTGATCCAGACGGGGTACGGGTCACCGGACGCCCTCGCGTTGCGGGAGGTGCCGCGGCCGGTTCTGAGAGACGGCGACCTTCTGGTTCGGGTGCACGCGGCCGGGTTGAACGCCTCGGACCGGTTCCTGCTGCGCGGCGAGCCCTATGCCGTCCGGGCGCTGGCCGGTGGGTTACTGCGGCCCCGGGCCGGGTTCGTCGTCGGCAGGGCGGTCGCGGGGCGGGTGGAGGAGGTTCGCGGCGACGTCCACGACTTCGCGGTCGGCGACGACGTGCTGGCCGAGAGCCCGGCGGCGGTCGGTGAGTTCGCGCGGGTGCCGGCCCGGCTCGCCGCGGCCATGCCCGCCGGGCTGTCCTATGCCGAGGCCGCGGCGCTGCCGGTGGCCGGGACGACAGCGCTGCAGAGCCTCCGCGGCGTGCGGCGCGGGCAGCGGGTGCTGGTCACCGGGGCCGCGGGCGGGGTCGGCACCTTCGCCGTGCAGCTGGCCACCGCCCAGGGCGCCCGGGTCACGGCGGTCTGCGCCGGCCGCAACGTGGCGATGCTGCACGGCCTCGGGATCGAGCACATCATCGACTACGAGCAGACCACCGCCGCCGACCTCGCCACGTTCGGGCAGGTGTTCGACGTGATCCTGGACCTGGCGGGCAACTATCCGCTGCCGGCGCTGCGGCGGGCCCTCGCACCCGGCGGCACTCTCGTGCTATCGGTCGGCACCGGCGGGCGCTGGCTCGGGCCGGCCCGGCGGATCCTCGCCGGCGTGGTCACCGGGGGCCGGCGGGTGCGCACCTTCACCGCCCGGCCGAACAGCGCGGACCTGACCGAACTGGCGTCCATGGTGACCACCGGCCGGATCCGCCCGGTGATCGAGCGGACGTATCCCTTCGACGAGGCGGCGGACGCTCTCGACCGGATCAACCGGGGCCGCGTCGACGGAAAGATCGTCGTGACGGTCGCCTGACAGGCGTTACCGTCTCGCCGTGACCATCGACTATCTGACCCTGCTGGACAACGAGTTCGCCGCCTTCCAGGACTGTCTGGACGGCGATCTGACCGCCCCCGTGGAGCACTGTGGCGACTGGACGCTGCGGGACCTCGTCGTGCATCTCGGCCAGGGGAACCTCTGGGCCGCGACGGCGATCACCGACGGCCACGGCCGCTATCAGGAGCAGCCACCGCCGGCGGATCTCGCCGCCTGGTTCGCGCGGAGCGCCCGGACGCTGACGGACGCGCTCGCCCGGGATCCGGAGGCCGGGGCGTGGACGTTCGCTCCGCCGCGCACCGTCGGGTTCTGGCGTCGGCGGCGCTGCCTGGAGACGGTGGTGCACCGCTGGGACGCCGAACACGCCCTGGGCCGGGCCGGCGACCTCGACCCGCTGCTGTGCGCCGACGGCGTCGCCGAGGTGATCGAGATGTTCCTGCCCCGGCAGATCAGGCTCGGCCGGGCCGAGGCGCCCGAGGCGGCGGTGCGGTTGCACGCCACCGACACCGCGGCGGCGTGGGTGCTCGGGCCGGGGGAGGCGGTCGCCACGATCAGCGGTACGGCGCAGGAGCTGATGCTCGCGCTGTGGGGCCGGGTCGCCTGGCCCTGGGAGCGGCTCGCCGGCGATCGGGACGCTGCGGAGCAGGTGCTCGCCCGTCCGCTGGTCCCCTGAGGGCCGGCATGGGTGTCAGGGGCGGGGCAGTCGGATCCGCCAGCCCTGTTCGACGGAGGTTCGGCAGAGGGCGGGGGTGTCGCCGCAGAGCGGCCGGCCTGCTTTGCGCGGTCGGCGCCGTGGACCAGGCTCTGCAGGGTCTCGTCGGCGGCGGCCGGGTCCTCGAGGCCGAACCCGGCGTCGAGCATGACCCGGTAGAGGTCGGGGGAGGCCAGCGCGTTCGACAGGTACGCGGCACCGAGCGCGGCCAGGTCACGGACCGGGTCGTCGGTCCGCGGGACGGTGGCCAGTTCGGTGGCGAGACGGCGGAAACCCTCCTGGCGGACGGCGCGCCACAGGCCGTCCATGCCGCCGAAGTGGGTGTGGACGGCCATGGTCGACATGCCGGTTCCGGCGACGAGCGTACGCAGGGTGATCGGTTCCCGGGCGCGCAGCATCCGCGCCGCCCGCTCGATCAGCCGGGTGCGCAGCGCGGGGAGGTCACCCGCGTCGTAGACGGTCAGCAGGGCTGCGGTACCGGCCATCGGCACATGGTGCCCGGAAACCCTGTCAGTGGCGATCGGTGCCGGCGTAGCGGTCGAGGGTGGTGGTGTACATCCGGGCCAGGAGCCGGTTCATGGGGCGCAGGTGCAGCAGGAAGAGCAACGGCCTCCACCGTACGCGTGCGCCGGTGTTGGTCCACTCGACGTGCAGATGGCTGCCCCCGGCGGGGCCCGGCATGATCTGCACGAACCCGTCGCCGCCGCCACCGTAACTGCTCTCCACGACGGTCCAGCGGATCACCGCCGGGTCGGACCAGTCGTAGCGGGACGTCACCCAGAACGGTGAGCCGGGCGTGCTCTCCCGGGCCACCGCCCACGTCTCGCCGCGGTCGCGCAGCTCGTACTTCTCCGGATCGAGCGTGCGGCTCCAGATGCGTGCCCGCTCGTCGCCGAACGCCGTGAAGGCCCGGAACACCTGCTCCGGCGAGGCCGTCGTGTCGACGTCGAACCGCATCCCCTCATCGGAGCACACCCACCCAGGGCCGTCCATAGCCCTTCCCGGGGACCGGCCGCGTCAGCCGGGCGGCGGCAACGGCTGGATGTAGGTGTCGCACAAGCGGCAGCCGGCCTCCCCCGCGAACAGGTCGTGGATCGGGCAGCGGGCGGTCAGCTCGGCGGCCGGGGGCACCCGCCAGTCACCCCACGCCGGCTCCGGCACCGGGGACGGGGTGAAACCGGCGACCATCGCCCGGAACCTGGCCAGGTACTGCGGGGCGCGCGGGGGATCGTACGTCAGCCGGTCCCAGCCGTGACGGGCCGACGCGAGCGCGATCAACCGGTCGAGGAAGGCCTTCTCCGCCGGCCAGTCGCTGGTCCACGGCAGTTCCCCGAGGTCGAAGCCGTCGCATCCGCGGCCCCACCGGTGCCCGTCCGCGAAGCGCACCACCAGGTTGCGTTCCCACGGCGTCTCCGCGATCGCGCAGCCGGCCAGGGTGAGCACGTCGTAGAACACGTCGGTGCCGCCGTTGGTCAGATCCAGATCTCGTGGCCCGGTCGAACCGTCGGCGCTGAAGATGTTCCCCATCCCCACTACCGTAGCGGTGGCGCACCATGGACGGTGTGGTGGAGATCAGCTTGCTGACCGCGACCGATCGGGCCGAGTGGGAGCCGCTCGCCCGCCGTTTCAACGAGCACTTCGGGACGGTGACCAGCGACGAGCTGTACGAGCGGACCTGGCAGCGGCTGGTCGCCCGGGACGAGATCCGCGGGGCCGGGGCACGGCTCGACGGCCGGATGGTGGGGATCGCCCACTACTACTTCCACGCCGGCCTGTGGTCCGGCGGTCGCTGCTTCCTCGCCGACCTGTTCGTGGCTCCGCAAGCCCGGCGGCGCGGCATCGCCACCGACGTCCTCGCCTGGGTGGCGCGTGACGGCGCCGAGCACGGGTTCCCGCGGCTCTACTGGAACACCGAGCAGGACAACACCGCTGCGCGGGCGCTGTACGACACGGTCGCCGACCACCACGGATTCATCGTGTACACCTACCGGCACGGCCTTGGCTAAAGGGCGGACCGTCCTCGCCGCGGTGGCCGTGTTCGCCTACGCCGACGGGGAGCCCCGGCACGCGCCCCAGGTCGTGGGCCTCCTGCTCATGGTGGCCGCGCTGGTGGTGAGCGTGGCGGCCGGCCGCTGTGGCATCACGCGTTCACCGGGCTCGGGATCGTCTGCTTCGGTGTCCTGGCCTACCGCTGTCGGCGCAGGTGACGTAGCAGCTCCAGGGTTCTGCCGCGGGCGGCCGCGTCCCCCACCGGAGCGGCGACGAACTCGGTGATCCCGGTCGTCCCGAGGCGGCCGATCGCCCGGGTGACCGTGTCCTCGTCGCCGGTGAGCGCCACGTCGGCGGGGCCGGGCGCGCCCTCCCGGTCCAGCACCGCCCGGTACTCCGGGACCTGACCGGCCATGCCGAACCGCCGCGCGATGTCCGCCCGCGCGCCGGCCTCGTCGCCGGTGACGCACACCGGCAGGGCGGCGACGATCCGGGGCGCGGGCCGGCCGGCGTCCCGGACCGCCGCGGTGACCAGCGGGACGACGTGCGAGGCGAGGGTACGGGGGCCGGCCATCCAGGTGACGGCGCCGTCGGTGGACGAGCCGGCCAGGCGCAGCATCGCCGGGCCGAGAGCGGCCAGCAGGACCGGGGGTGGAAGGGTTCCGGGGAGGTGGACCGTACCGGAAAGGGTCAGGAGATCGCCGGAACGCGCGACCGCCTCGCCGCGCAGCAGCGGCAGCAACACCGCGAGGTACTCGCGCAGGAAACGGACCGGTGCGCTGGTGGGCAGGCCGAACATGCCGCCGACCATCGCGCCGATGCCCGCGCCGATGCCGAGGGTGAGGCGGTTGCCGGTGGCGGCCTGCACGCTCAGCGCCTGGCTGGCGAGGGTGAGCGGATGACGTTGCCGCACCGGGACCACGGCCGTGCCGAGCGGCATGTCCGGCGCGTGCGTGCCGGCGACGGTGAGCGCGGTGAGCGCGTCCCAGCCGAGCGCCTGCGCCGACCACAGCCCTGCCGCGCCGTCCGCGGCGTAGACCTGCCCGGCCAGTTCGGCGGCGGTGACCGGGCCGTCCACCTCACCGATCATGATGCTGATCCGCATGCTCCACCCCATCTGGAGAGGTTCTCCGTTTGACGTTCGGTAATATACGGAGAGGTTCTCCAGATGGCAACGGGAGGTTACGTGCGCAGTGACGCCCAGCAGAACCGGGACCGGGTGCTGGCCGCGGCCCGCACCGAGTTCACGGCCCACGGCGCGGCCGCCTCCCTCAACAAGATCGCGCAGCGGGCGGGGGTCGGTCCCGGCACGCTCTACCGGCACTTCCCGACCGCGCAGGCGCTGCTCGTGGCGATCATCGCCGAGGACGTGGCCGCCCTCTGCGCCGCCGGGAACGCGCTGCTCGACGACCCCTCGCCGGACGCCGCGCTGCGGCTCTGGCTGCGGCAGGTGGCGGCGCACGCGACGGCGATGCGCGGGCTGGTGGCCACCGAGCTGCTGGTCGCGGCAGGCGATGCGGCTCTGGCCGGCTGCCATGATTCCATCCGTACGGTCGGAGCAGCGCTCCTGCACCGCACCGGCAACCCCGTCGCGGTCGCCGTGGACGACCTGCTGACCGCCGTCAACGCCCTGGCCTGGGCGAGCGAGCGGATGCCCGCCGACCCGGGCCGCCTCGACCGGCTGCTCGATCTCCTCGCCACCGGCTACACCGGGCCTTTGTATCGTGGCGCCCGTGGAACGAGATGATCAGTCACGTCCGTCGGCGTTACGTGGCCTGTGGTCGTTCGGCGTCGGCGGCCTGATCCTGGGCGTCCTGCTCGTGGTCCTCGATCCGGCCACCGAGCTGAAGGAATGTCCCCAGTACATCGCCGGCGGCAACGGTGATTTCAGCGCTTTCCGGAACTCCGACTGGGACTTCTATCTACCGGCCCTCGTGTTCGTGTGGCTCACGGCCGTCATCGTGGAGCAGGCTCTCGGGTCCGGCCAGGAGGGCCGGGCCGGAGCGGCCCTCCGTACGACGGTCGCGATCACCTTCTCCCTCTTCATCTCCTGCTGTGGAATCGCTCCGCTCCTCTTCACGTGCCGGACCTGACCCTGGCATGCTCGTCGCCGTGATCGATGATGTCGCGAAGGACCTCCTGCACGGCCGGCTCACGACGATCCGGGAGACGCTGGTCTGGAAGCTGGACGGGTTGTCCGAGTACGACATCCGGCGTCCCCTGACAGCGACGGGAACCAACCTCCTCGGCCTGGTGAAGCATGTGGCGACCGTTGAGGCCTGGTATTTCGGTGAGGTCTTCGGCCGCCCGTCCCCGGAGCCGCTCGGGCGGTGGAAGGACGCGGACGGCAGCGACCTGTGGGTGACCCCGGACGAGACACGCCAGCAGATCATCGGCTTCTACCGGCGTGCCGGCCAACATGCGGACGCGACGATCCGAGAGCTTCCTCTCGGCGCGCCGGGACACGTGCCGTGGTGGCCGCGGCCCGATGTCACGCTGTTCGGCGTCATGATCCACGTCCTGCAGGAGACCACCCGGCATGCCGGCCACGCTGACATCCTGCGGGAGCGGCTCGACGGCCGCACCGGGCTGAGGGCTGAGTACGAGCCGGAGATCGACACGGCGGCCCGGGCGGCACACCGCGCGAAGATCGAGCGGGCTGCGGGTCTGTCCGTTCCCCATGGCGCAGTCGAGGCGATGCCCTGACCGGCTCGGCACGGGTTCCGGTTCGGGTTGTGGGTACGGCGGGCAGCGGTCCGGTGTGGACGACGGTTCCGGCATGCGCCGGCGGGCCCGGCGGCGGATGTGGATCATGGTGGCTCTGGTCCTGGGGCCGGGAGCCCTCGCTGTCCTCGCCGGGTTCCTGGCCGGCTCGCCGGGGAAGGCGTCCGCAGGGCTCGTCGCCGTCGTCACGGGTGCTGTCCTGGTGGGTACGGCGATTGCGGCGGTGCTGGTGTTCTGGCTGCTGAAACGGCGTACCGGAGTGGTGGTGTCGCCGTTGTGGGGCGCCTCCCGGCGGGTGCGGGCCCGGGTCGGCCGGGCCATCCGCACGGGCGCCGAACTGCCGCCCGGCGAGCGGGAACTCGCGGTGGCCGAGGCGACCCGGCTGCGGCGGCTCGGGTGGGGGCCGGGTTCGGCATCGCAGCAGGACTGTTCGCGGCGCAGGTGGTGCTGCGGGCCGCGGGCGGTGACCCGGCCTGGCAGATCGCGGGCGCGGGGCTGGCGGCGATCGCGTTCACGACGACGGCCGTCCAGCAGGCGTATTTCTACCGGCGGTCGGGCGCCTGCCTGGATCGCGCCGGCCTGCTTCTCACGATGACCGCGGTCACGTCGACGATGACCAGCAACCGCCGGGTCCAGGCGGCCCTGCGGCGCGCCGCCCGCCCGGAAGCGAAGGCTCCGGTTCACGAGGGCGTACCCGGATCGCTCCGGTGAGGCCACGTCGTGGTGAGGAAGATGCGCCAGCGGACGGTGGCGCCGAAGGGCTCGTACACGGCTTCGGCGAGCGGGTCGACGCCGCAGCGCGGGCATGCGGGCGACGTGCGGGGCGCGGAGCACACCGGGCATGCCGGACCGGCGAAACCGCCCGCGTCGTACGCCGTGATCAGCCGGGAGAGGACCACGGTCAGCCGTTCCCGCGGGTGGATCGTGAAGTCCGGGCAGTAGGCGGGCGGGCCGGGCGCCCAGATCCACGCGTCGGTGCCGGTGCGCGGGACGGGACGGCGACCGGCGGCCTTGGCGAGGCGACGGCATGCTGTCGCCAGTGCGAGCCGGTCGTGCCACAGACGGCGGGCCTCGTCGAGTTCGTCGGCCGCGCGGGCCGCGGAGCCCGGCTCGGGCACGTGCGCGCTGGTGACGAGGTGGTGCCAGGTGGCGCGGAAACCGTACGGGGCGAAGTGGCGGGTGCACTCCCGGGCCGCCCACAGCCGCCGGCGGTCCGGGAGATGCGGGTCGCGGGCCTGCCGCAGGTACGTGTGGTAGCTGCTCATCTCAGGCGCCGGGGTGGGCGGGTGGCGTGCCACGGGTTTTGAAGGAGAGAGGCGTGCCGAAGCCGAGGAAGACCGGGCTGAAGCTGACCTGGCATGCGGTGATCATGCCGGATCAGGGGCCGCCGGAGTGCGCGGCGACCCCCGGATTCCGGGTCAGGAGACGGTGCAGGGGGTGCTGTTCAGGGTGAACGCGGCCGGGACCGGGTTGCTGCCCGTCCAGCTGCCGAGAAAGCCGACCGACGTCGAGCCGCCCGCGGCGATCGTGCCGTTCCAGGTGGCGTTGGTGACGGTCACCGCCGTACCGGACTGGCTGTGGGCGCCGCCCCACAACTGGCTGACCTGCTGGCCGCCGGTGAACTGCCAGGCGAGCTTCCAGGAGCTCAACGCCGTACCGCCAGAGTTCTTGATCTTGATCTCGCCCTGGAAACCGCCCGGCCAGCTGCCGGTGACCCGGTAGGCGACCACGCACGACGCCGTCTCGACCGGGGTGCTGACGCTCGCCGACGGTGAGCCGGTCGGGTCGGTGATCCTGCTGGGGTCGACGACGCCCCAGTACGCCGATTTCGCCTGCAACCGCGTGTCGAACAACAGCGGCGCGTCCTTGCGGGTCACCGGGAACGTGTCCAGCCAGGTGTTGTCGTCGGCCAGGCCCCACAGCGTCACCGAGGTGATCTCGTCGGAGTATTCGCGGAACAGGGCGAACATGTCGCGGTAGACATACGCCTGCTTGAGCAGCCGGTCCGCCGGCGGGGCCGGGAAGCTCTCGCTGTCGCTGCTGTAGATGCTCACGTCCATCTCGGTGATCTGCTGCTCGATGCCGAGCGGCGTGAACTTCGCCAGCATCGCCCGGGACTCCGCGATCGCCGGCCAGTTGATGTTGATGTGCACCTGGTGCCCGACGCCGTCGATCGGCACGCCCTCCGCGCGCAGCTGCCGGATCAGGTTGAACAGGTGGTCCCGCTTGGCCGGCACGTTGGTGTTGTAGTCGTTGATGAACAGCTTCGCGTGCGGCGCCACCTCCCGCGCCACCCGGAACGCGGTACGGATGTAGTCCAGGCCGGTCACCGTGTACCAGGTGCTGCGGCGCAAACCGTCGGACTGACTCTCGTCGATCACCTCGTTGACCACGTCCCACACGCCGATGTCGGCGCCGTAATGGGCGGCGACGTTGCGGATGTGGTTCTCCAGGCGCGCCAGCAGCAGCGCCTTGTCGTCGGCCGTGGCGGTCATCGGCTGCCCGTCGGCGCCGGTGAAGACCCAGGCCGGCGTCTGGTTGTGCCACACCAGGGTGTGGCCGCGAACGGCGAGACCATGAGCTTTGGCGTACGCGAGAAGCGGATCCGCCTGCGCGTAGGTGAACGTGTTCTCCGTGGGTTCGGTGGCGTCCCACTTCAGCGCGTTGCCCGGCGTGACCGAACCGAAGTGCTTGGTGAGCAACTGGCCGTGCTCGCCGATGATCTCCGCGCCGGTGATCGCCGCGCCGACCGGGAACTCGGTCACCACGTCCTTCACCGACGGGATGGTCGTCTGGATCGGCAGCGCCGGCACGTAGCTCGCGGTCACGTCGTCCAGGTAGAGGGAACCGGTCGTGGAGGCGGTCTCCACGTACACGCGGAGGAAGTCGACGTCGGAGGCCAGCGTGTACCGGCCGGTCAGGTTGACCCAGGAATCGCTGGTCACGGCGGTGTTGCCGACCACCTGGTCGTAGGCGGCGACCCCGCCGGAACGCCGTTCCACGCTGAGGCGGGCGTTGTCGGAGCCGGACTCCATGCGTACCCAGGCGGAGATCGTGTAGGCGGTGCCCTTCTCGAACGTGTCCAGCACGTCGAGCGAGGGACCCTGCCACGTCGCGGTCCGGCCGGTGACGAGCAGGCTGCCGGCGCCGCCGTGCGCGGCTGCCGTGCTGGGCGCGACGGTCTCGGCGGACCGGCCGGCCCAGCCCTGCGCGGTGCCGTCCTCGAAGTCGCTGGTCAGGACGGTGATCGGGGTGGGGTCTTCGGCGGCGTTCGCGATCGCTGCGGCGGCGGCGACCGGGACCGCGACCATCAGGGCGGCCAGCAGGCGGGGGAGAGCGCGCATCCGCGGGCTCCTTCGGGGGAGAGTGTGGGGATAGAGCGACATCGTTGCATGGGAGCGCTCCCATTACAATCGTGCACCGACGGCGCCTGCGGCGTCGGCCAGGCATCTAGGTTCCTAGGAAGCTCTAGGGGGTGTGCCGGCACCGCTTCCCACTGCGGTGCCGGCCGGGTCTTCTGGAAGCGCGGTCAGGCGGTGGGTGTGGTGCGGTTGACCAGGGAACGGGCCAGGACGAAGGTGATCACGCCGGCGGCGACGACGGTCAGCAGGCCGACGCGCAATCCGTGCTGGTCGGCCAGGTATCCGACCAGCAGCGGGGACAGCAGGAAACCGCCCCGGAGCAGCCAGCTCACCACGGTCAGGCCGGTGCCGGGGCGCAGGCCGGGCAGTTCGTCGGCGGTGTGCATGGCGGCCGGAACCAGCGTCGCCACCCCGAGGCCGGCCAGGGCGAACCCGCCGAGGGCGGTCGGCACGGAGGGGAACGCCAGGGCGGCGGCCATGCCGAGAGTGCCGAGGGCGGCGCCGGCGCGGACCACGGTGCGCTGGCCGAACCGGTCCACGACGCGGTCCCCGATGAGCCGGCCGATGGTCATGGCGGTCTGCAGGGCCACCACGGCGAGCCCGGCGGTGGCGGCGCCGGTGTGCAGCTCGCCGGTGAGGAAGATGGCGCCCCAGGAGGCGCCGGCGTCCTCGACGAGAGCGCCGCAGGCGGCGAGGACACCGAGAACGGCGAGGAGCCGTACGGCGGTGGCGTGCCCGGAACGGGCCGGAGCATCGGCGACGGGCCGCGCAGGAACGTCCGGGACGTCGTCGCCGGGGAGCATGAAGTGGTAGGCGACCAGGGCCACCGTGCTGAACAGGACGGCGGAGACGGTCAGGTGGAGGGTGAGGGGCAGGTTCAGGCCGGCGGCGGCGGAGCCCATCAGGCCGCCGAGGACCGCGCCGATGCTCCAGACGCCGTGCAGGGAGTTGACGATCGATCTGCCGTACAGGCGCTGGACCCGCAGGCCGTGCGTGTTCTGGGCGACGTCGATGACCGAGTCGAGGGCGCCGACGAGGAAGAACGCGGCCGCGAGGGCGGTGACGTCCGGGGCGAACGGCAG
This sequence comes from Actinoplanes sp. NPDC019969, assembly GCF_055562375.1. Classification (NCBI taxonomy): domain Bacteria; kingdom Bacillati; phylum Actinomycetota; class Actinomycetes; order Micromonosporales; family Micromonosporaceae; genus Actinoplanes; species Actinoplanes sp. NPDC019969. The sequence goes on from NZ_JBVHFK010000010.1 coordinate 375,631, forward strand.
GGTCAGGGTGGCGGCGGTGGTCAGGACGACACCGAACGCGCCGACCCGGGCCGACCGGTAGCGGCGGATCACCGCTCCGGCGAACAGGCCGGCCAGCAGGGCGCCGACCGGGAACGCGGCGATCGCGGCGCCCAGGGCGACGTTGCTGAGGCCCAGGTCGGCCTTGATCTGCGGGTAGCGGGGGACGACGTTGAAGAAGACGGCGCCGTTGGTGAGGAAGAGGGCGGCGACGGCGGCGCGGGCCCGGCGGGCGGGCGGCGCGGCCGTGGTGGAGCGGGACACGAAGGATCTCCGGAAGGGCTTCTCAGCGCAGGTAGCGCTCGATGGCGTGCCGGATCTGTGCCGGGGTCATCGGGTCGGTGGACAGGGCGCTGTGCAGGGTCAGGCCCTCGATCAGGGCGTCGACCTCGCGGGCGGTCGTCGGGTCGAAGTGCCGCTCGAGGGCGTCGCGGCTGCGCTGCATCCAGGCCTGGGTGACGGCTTTCAGGCGCGGGTTGCGGGCGGCGGCGACGTACAGCTCGACGGTCAGGACCAGGTCGTGGCCGGGGCTGAGCAGGTCGTCGGCGACCAGGGTGACGACGGCTTCGACGGCCTCGTCGCGGGTGAGGGCGGCGCCGAGACGCTCGTCGAAGACGCCGGCGATGGATTCGGTGTGCCGGGTGAACGCCTCGGCGAGGATGTCGTCGAGACCGGCGAAGTGGTACGTCATCGACCCGAGCGGCACGTCGGCGGCGCGGGCGATCTCGCGGTGGGTGGTTCCGGCGACGCCGCGCTCGGCGATGACGGTGAGGGCGGCGTCGATCAGCCGGTCGCGCCGGTGCGGATCGTGCCGCCTGGTCCGCCGGGCGGGCGCGGTGCCGGTCATGGTTCGGTGATGGTACGGACCACGCGCGCGGGATTGCCGACGGCCACCACGTTCGCCGGCAGGTCCCTGGTGACGACGGCGCCCGCGCCGACGACGGTGTTGTCGCCGATGGTGATGCCGGGCAGGACGATCGCGCCGGAGCCGAGCCACACGTTGTCGCCGATGACGATGGGTTTCGCGGCCTCCCACTTGTCGCGGCGCGGGCCGGGCTCGATCGGGTGGGTCGGGGTCAGCAGTTGCACGTTGGTGCCGATCTGCACGTCGGCGCCGATGGTGATCGGGGCGACGTCGAGGGCGATCAGGCCGTAGTTGGCGAACGTGCGGGGCCCGATCGTGATGTGGCTGCCGTAGTCGACGCGGAACGGGGGCCGGATGTCGACGCCCTCGCCGATCCCGCCGAGCAGCTCCTCGAGGAGGCGGCGGCGTTCGGCGGGGTTGCGGGGGGACGTCGCGTTGTAGGCGTCGGCGAGCTCCTGGGCGCGGAGCATGGCCTCGCCGAGCTCGGGGTCGTCGGCGATGTAGAGGTCGCCGGCGAGCATGCGGTCGCGCATGGTGCGGGTGTCGGTGCTCATGCGTACGAGCGTACACATGTAATGTACTCGCGTACACAGCAACGGGCTGGCAGCATTCCGGCATGACGCTGCACGAGGGAGAGATCACGATCGGCGAGGCCGGGGTCCGCCGGCTGCTCGAACAGCAGTGCCCGCAATGGGCCGGGCTCCCGCTGACACCGGCCGGGGCGGGCACCGAGAACACCATGTACCGCCTCGGGGAGACGCTACTCGTCCGGCTCCCGCGCACGACGGGGAAAGCCGGCGCGCTGCGCAAGGAGGTGCGGTGGCTGCCGCGCCTCGCGGCCGGCTTGCCGTTGCGGATTCCCGCGCCGGTGTACGACGGACGCCCGGCCGGCTCCTATCCGGCGGACTGGGCCGTGTTCGCGTGGATCGACGGTGACGAGTCGGGACCGCTGACGGTGGAGGACTGGGCGTCGTTCGGGTCGGATCTGGCCGGGTTCGTCAGTGAACTGCACGCTCTGGAACTCGGGGGAGCGCGGCGGGACGGGGATCTGAGCTGGTACCGGGGCGGGGAACTGCAGCCCTGCGACGACTGGGTCACCCGGGACCTGGCCGTGTGCCGGCCGCTGATCGGGGACGCGCAGGTGGACGCCCTCGAGGAGATCTGGCGGGCCGGGCTCGCGCTGCCGTCGCCGCAGCGGCCGCACGTGTGGCTGCACGGGGACCTCAAGCCGACGAACCTCCTCGTCGCGGACGGGCGGCTGGCGGCGGTGATCGACTTCGGGGCGCTGTCGGTCGGGTTGCCGGACGCGGAGCACGCGACGATCTGGGATGTGCCGTCGGGGGCGCGGGATGCGTACCGCAAAGCCCTTGATCTCGATGAAGTGACCTGGGGCCGGGCGCGGGCCTGGGCCGTCGCGGTGGCGGTGTCCGGGATCGCCTACTACTGGTCGACGTTCCCGGCGTTTGTCGCCGAGTGCCGCGCCCGCGTCACCAACCTCCTTGCCTAGAATCCTAGGATGCCTGAAAGGTCGTGCGGCGAAGCCGCACTTCTTTCCTGAAGGACGGCTTCGCCGACAACCAACAGAAGTGTTGAGTTCGGCCGTCATGCGCGCCCGAACTCAACACTTCTGGCAGGGCGATCGGGCGGTACGCGAGGGCCTCGTCCACGATCTGTTCGGCGTGGAGAAGACGAGGACGAGGCGTCCGGCATAGCGGCGTCCGGGTCGTCGGACTGCGGCCGAGCATGATGCGCCGGGCGGCCTCCACCAGCTCGTCACGGGTGATGCCGGGGAACTTCGGCCACTGCGGCCGGGCCACCGGCTGGTCCTCATGGCTGTCTCCGGGCAGGCGAGACAGCCATGAGAGCCAGCAGTGGTTTCTCCGGCTGGTCGTCAGTGCTGTCTCGGGGCAGGGGAGACAGCACAGCCCACCAACCGGACGACATCAAAGGGGGGTTTGGGGGCGGGTGGGAGGCGCGGGGGCGGGCGGGGTGGGGGGGGTGGGGAGCCGGG
>NZ_JBVHFK010000011.1:0-375159 GCF_055562375.1 Actinoplanes sp. NPDC019969
TCCCCTTCGTGATCTAGACAATCCGAAGGATCTGCGGTGGCCGCCTCTTTCGTCCTGGGAAGTCCAGTTCATACACCACTTCGGTGGACGTGACCCGGATGCATGCTCCGTGCGCTTCTGACCGGGCGCGGGGTGTCAGGGGTAGCGGATCGACGGAAGTCCACCGTCTGCCGCCCAGCACGTCCACGCCGGCCAGCAGCGGGCCGCCTGCCGGGTTCATCTCGCCGCGCGATGCCAGCCGGTCCGCCGCGCTGCCGGAGCCGAAGACGCGCAGCCAGCCGTGGTCGATGCCCAGGCCCCGGTACGGTGGACGACCGCACCCAGCCACGACCGGGTCGTCACCTGCAGCCGTTCCAGCTCCGCGTCGGCCCGGGACTGCTCGGCGGGCAGGACCCGCACCGGGCAGGGCGCGCCGGCGACGGCGGTCAGGACCTCCGGCCAGGCCGGCTCCGCTGTGTCGATCACGTCGATGAGGGGACGCATCAGGCGCGGCCGGCCAGGGCGACGAGGTTGGCCAGGTCGGTCTCCAGGGACCGTTGCACGTCGTCGCCCATCCGCCGCGCCCACTGGCGGGCGCGGCGGCCGCGCAGGTAGGCGTGCACCTCCAGCCGGCTGCCGCCGTCGACGGCCCGGGCCTCGTGGTGCACGGTCAGGCGGGTGCCCCGCAGCAGTGTCGTGTCCGCGTAGATCGTCCCGGGCACCAGGGCCGTCACCACGAACGGGGTGGGCGTGCCACCGACCGCCTGGGAGACCCCACGGGCGCCGACCGCCAGGGGTTCGCTCAGGCGCAGGTACTCCATGCTGTCGCTCCACTCCTGGTGAGTGGCGAGATCGCACCATCGGTCATGAAACCAGCCGGGCGCGACCTTCGACTCCGCCCGCACCCGCGCCACTTCGATCATGGCGCGACTCTAGCGGCCGGTGGACCTCCGCACGGCGCTCGGTTAGGTTCTGCGCTTGCGGACGTACGCCGCCGTAGCAGTGAAAAAGGGAGCCGCGTGAGCGCGATCATCGCTGGAACCTACAACTCCCGGGACACCGGGGGCATCCCGCTGGCGGCGGGTGGTTCGACCCGCGCCGGGGTGCTCTACCGGTCCGACGCCCTCGCCGGGACGACGGACGACGGCATCCGCGCCCTGACGGCGAGCCCGATCGGCACGATCGTCGACTTCCGCACCGACCTGGAGAAGACCGGTGTGCCGAACCGGATCGGCTCGGGGCGGCAGTTCACCACTGTGGAACTGCCGTTGCTCGACGGCGCGTTCACGGGCATGCCGGCGGTGGCCGACCTCGACGAGGCCTCGATCCGCGCGCATGTCCCCACGCTGGCCGACCTCTACATCCGGATGCTCGACTCGGCCGCCGGCACCTTCGCCGAGGTCGCGCGGCTCGTCGCCCGGCCGCCCGCGGGCCCGTACGGTGGTGTGCTCGTGCACTGCACCGCCGGCAAGGACCGTACCGGCGTGGCCGTCGCGCTGCTGCTCGACGCGGCGGGCGCGGACCGTGGCGCCGTCATCGCCGACTACGTGCTCAGCGAGACGAATCTCGCCGGCGAGTGGGCGGATCTCATGCTGGCCCGCCTGAAAGCCTGGGGCGTGCCCCTCATCCCGGCGATCACGGACCTGGTCACCACCACACCGCCGGAGGCGATCAAGGCCGTGTTCGGGTGGCTCGACGAGCGGGGCGGCTCGGCCCGGTACCTGCGCGACGGCGGCCTGTCCGGCGCCGACCTCGCCGCCCTGCGCGAGCGCCTCGCCGCTTAGAATGCCTTCTGATGACCGATTCTGAACAGCGCAGCGCCGGTGCCACGGACGGCTGGACCCCCGCGGAGGAAGCCCTGCGACTGCTGGCCGGCACGCCCGCCGACCTCAACGTCGCCGCCAAGGGGCTCAGTCGCAGCAGTGGTGTCTACGCGTGGTGGGCTGCCCCGTCGGTCTTTCCCGATCTGCCCGGCCTGCCCAACGAGAACGTTCCGTCGCTCCGGCTGCTGTATCTCGGCCGGGCGACCAACCTGCGGGGCCGGATCCTGCGCAACCACCTGCGGCGTTCCGGCAGTTCGACGCTGCGCCGCACGCTCGCCGGGCTGCTCATGGCAGAGGGCTACCGGACACAGTGGACCGACCGCGTCGTCCTGGTGCCCGAGGACGAGACCCGGCTGACCCGGTGGATGCACGCGAATCTCCGCCTGACCTGGGCGGAGGAACCCGAGGCGGTCGAGGTCGAGGCCGAACTGGTCCGGCGCCTGCACCCACCGCTGAACGTGCACGGCGTCGATCCCGAACACCTTCAGGCCGCCGTCATCGCCGCCAAGAACGCGTACAACGCCTCCAGCGTGCCTCCGGACTGACCCGCCGGCCGGCACGCGATGCGGTCGGCGAGAAGGTCACGGCCCTCGCCTTCGAGCCGATCGAGGTACGCACGGCGCCCGGCCATCGCCATCGCCAGCACCAGGGCCGGACCGGAGACCGGCGCTCCGCCACCGGCCCGGAACGGGCTGTCCGTGGCGGTCAGCCGCAGGCCGGAAGTGAGAGTCCGGCTGGGAACGGTGAAGTCGCGCCGGGCGGAGAACTCCGCGACCGCGGTGAGCGCGCACGTCGGGTTCCGTGGTGATGCCCAGCGGGAACCGGCGAGCGTGATGCTGCGGATCCCTCGCCGGCGGCCGGTCGTGGCGGCGGCGTGTTCCACATCCCAGCCGGCGCTGCCTGGACGGACCCACGATCACGTCGCCGTCCTCCCGGCCGGACTCGTACGAGTGCGCCGCCCCGATCAGCCGGGCGCTCCCCGAGGAGCTGCAGGACCATCTGTTCGAGCCGGTGCGGCGCCCGGACCGGGTGGCGGCGGACTGCCGTGACCGGGCGATCGGGGCCGGTGTCGCGATCGGGTTCTTCGGCACCATCGTGGCGCTGCTGCTCGGCTTCACCCGCCTGCCGCCCTTCCCATGGAGCCGCTTCCGTCGTTCCCGCCGGCGAAGCCGACCTGGCCACCCGCCCGGACGGGGGCGGAGAACGAGGACGAAGACGCCCGGTGGAACCGGCCCTCCGGCGCCCGGACGACGAGCGACCTGCCCGAACCGGAAGCCTGGCTTAAATTAAATTAATAATCTACTGTCGCTCTGACGTTCTCGGACGAAGGAGCGACCTTCCGTGACCCCCACCGACGCCGACTGGCTCGCCGCGGAGACAGCGCGGCTGTTCGCGTTCGGCCGGCGATTTCCGCACCCGCTCGGCGCGGCCGCCTGGCTCGACGCCGACGGCAACCCCGACCTCGGCCGACCGCGGTACACCTGGATCACCGCGCGGATGGCGCACGTCTACAGCATCGGCCACCTGCTCGGCGTACCCGATGCCGGCGCCCTGGCCGACACCGCGCTGGCCGGTCTCACCGAGGTGCTGCACGACCGGGCCCACGGCGGCTGGCATCCGGCTGTCGGCGCCGGCGGCCGGCCGGAGCCCGGCAAGTCCTGTTACGACCACGCCTTCGTGGTGCTGGCCGCCGCCTCCGCCACCCTCGCCGGGCGGCCGGGCGCGCGGCAGCTGCTCATCGACGCCCTGGACGTCCTCGACCAGCGGTTCTGGCATCACGACGACGAGATGTTCGCCGACCGCTGGGACACCGGGTGGACGCGGCTCGACGAGTACCGGGGGCTCAACGCCAACATGCACGCCGTCGAGGCGATGCTGGCCGCTTTCGACGCCACCGGCGAGCAGGAGCACCTGCACCGGGCGCTGGCGATCACGAAACGGGCCGTCGTGTGGGGGCGGCAGCACGGCTGGCGCCTGCCGGAACACTTCGACGCCGGCTGGGAGCCGCTCCTCGACCACCACCGGGACCGGCCGGACGACCCGTTCCAGCCGTTCGGCGCCACCGTCGGGCACGCCCTGGAGTGGTCGCGGCTGATCCTGCACCTGGAGGCGGCGCTCGGGCCGGCCGCCGGGGACTGGCTGCTGCCGGCCGCGAAGGCCCTGTTCGATCAGGCTGTCCGGGACGGCTGGGCGGTCGACGGCGCGCCGGGGTTCGTCTACACCACCGACTGGGACGGTGCTCCCGTCGTACGCCGGCGCATGCACTGGGTCGCCGCCGAGGCGATCGCCGCAGCAGCCGCCCTGCACACGCGCACCGGCAACGACCGTTACACCATGTGGTTCTCGATCTGGTGCGCCTACGTCCGGGAGCATTTCGCCGATCCGGTACGCGGCTCCTGGTGGCACGAACTCGACCCCACCAACCAGCCGGCCGCCACCACGTGGCCCGGAAAGCCCGACCTGTACCACGCCGTCCAGGCGATGCTGCTGCCCCGCCTTCCCCTGTCCCCCGGTCTCGCCGCGGCCTGCGCCCGGATCGGAGCGGCCCGGTGACCCGGTTCCTGGTGGTCGGCGAGACCATCCTCGACGTCATCACCGCCGATTCCGTGCAGCATGAGCTGCCCGGCGGCAGTCCCGCCAACGTGGCGGTCGGGCTGGGCCGGCTCGGTCACGACGTCGCCCTGTGGACGCACCTCGGCGCCGATCGGCCCGGTGACCTGCTGCGCGAGCATCTCACCGGCTCCGGTGTCACGCTGCCGGCCCCGGTGGCCGGGGTGAGTTCGCGGGCGCTGGCCGAGCTCGCGGCGGACGGTTCGGCCCGGTACGAGTTCGCCGTCACGTGGCCCCGCTGGCCGGGCGGCCCCGCCCCGGACGAGGACTCCGGCCATCTGCACACCGGTTCGATCGCCGCGCTGATGGCCCCGGGCGCCGCCGACGTCGTACGGCTTCTGCACGCCCGCCGCCCCGGCACGACCGTCAGTTACGACCCGAACATCCGCCCCTCGCTGGTCGGCGAGGTGGACGCGTGCCGTACCCGGGTGGAAGAGATGGTCGCCGCCAGTGACGTGGTGAAAGCCAGCGACGAGGACCTCGCCTGGCTCTATCCCGGGGTCTCCCCCGCCGACGCCGCCCGCCGGTGGCTCGCGCTGGGCCCCGCCCTGGTCGCCGTGACGCTCGGCGCGGACGGCGCGTTCGCCGTCGCCGGCGGCCACCACGTGACGGTGCCCCCGGTCCGGGTCACCGTCGCCGACACCGTGGGCGCGGGCGACGCGTTCATGTCCGGCCTGCTCGACGCGTGCGCGACCCGCGGCCTGCTGGGCGCCACGGCACGACCGGCCCTGTACGCCATCGGCGCCACACCGTTGCGCGAGGTGCTGTCGCACGCCGCCCTGGTCGCGGCGATCACGGTGTCGCGTACCGGCGCCGCCCCACCCACCAGAGAGGAACTCCCGGCGTGAAATGGCTGTCCCGCATCATGATCGGCGCTGTCATCGCCCTGTCGGCCTGCGCCGTGGCGAACCCGGCGTCCGCCACGACCTTCTCGTGCCGTCCCGGTGAGCGCACCATCCCGGTCACCTTCGAGGGCCGGGAGTACCCGGTGGACGTCTACGTTCCCGCCGGCGCCCGCCACGGCAGGCGGCTCCCGATCGTCCTGAACCTGCACGGCACGCAGAGCACCGGCAGCGGCCAGCTCCACTACAGCGCCATGAGACCGGCCGCCGACGCCGGCGGCTACCTGGTGGTCGCCCCGAGCGGCGCCATCCCCGCGGCCGCCGGGTTCGCGTGGAACGTACCCGGCGTCGGCACCCCGCCTCCCGGCGCCCGTGACGACGTCGCCTACCTGGACCAGGTCATCTCCTCCGCCGTTCGCACGCTGTGCGGCGACCCGGCCCGGATCTACGGCACCGGTTACTCCGGCGGAGGCCGCATGCTGTCGGCGTTCGCCTGCCACCGCCCGCAACGCCTGGCCGCGATCGCCCCCGTCGCCGGTCTGCGCGCCGGGCGCCCGGATCCCTCCGACCCCACGATCCCCGACCCCTTCTCCTGTACGCCGGCCCGCGGCGTCCCCGTGCTCACCTTCCACGGCGAGCAGGACGGGACGAACCCGTACCACGGTGGTGGTTCCGCCTATTGGGGTTATGCGGTGGCCGCCGCCCAGCAGCGGTGGGCCCGGATCAACGGCTGCCTGCCCCTGCCGTCGACCACGCGGATCAGCGCGACCGTGACCCGGACCGCCTATCGGGGTTGCGACCGGGACGCCGACGTAATCCTCTACACCGTTGCCGACGGCGGCCACACCTGGCCCGGGACCCCGGTCGACAACGGCAACGGCACGGTCACCCACGACATCGACGCCAACCAGCTGATGTGGCGGTTCTTCCAGCGCCACCGGATTCCTCTCGGCTACCGCTGTCCCCTGTCAAGCACGACGGCTCTTGACGTAGTCGATGTACTCCTCACCGGCCACCGCGTGATTGACCCACCGGTCCGCGCGGGCGCCGGTCAGTTCTTCGGCCAGCGCCATCACTGCCGCCTCGTCGTCGCCGAGAGCCAATTCCCGGCCTTCGCCGATGTACGTCTCATGCACCGGATCGAGGGAGATGAGGTTGGGCAGGTCGCCGAACCTGTCGTCGTCAGGGTCCTGCACGGTGTGCAGCGAGATGCGGTACCGCCCCTCCGAAGGGCTGATCGCCACCCACCGGATGGCGGGTTCGCCGTCGAACTCGAGACCGCCGAGGAAATGTTCGATACCGATGCCACGGCGTAACGCGCCGATGGCGAACCCCCGGGTGAGATAGCGCATCCGGTGATCGTAGTGAGCGTTCGAGAACTATCGCCGCTGTCTCAGCCGGCTGCGGGTGCGCATCGAGTCGTCCTTGACCCGGCGTACTTCTGCGCCTGGAAGTAGTGCTCGGACGTCGGCCACCAGTGGCCTCGCGGTGGAGCATCGACGGGGTATCGCGGGCGGCGCCGGAAATGCTTTGATCACTCCCGTCGCCGGACGCGGGGGTTTGCATGGCAGGGTTCGAGGTCGATCAGGAGCTGTTGCGGGCGCTCGCGCGAGCCTACGACACCACGGCCGACGGCATCGCGGCGATCCGCCCACGGCCGGCCGAGGTCACCGGCGCGCTGCCCGGTTCGCTGGCCGGCAAGGCCGCCGACCCGGCCCCGGACCGGGCCCGGGACGCCTTCGGGACGGTCGCGCGGCGGCACGAGGACCTCGCCTCCCTGGTCCGGGGCGCCGACGGCCGGTACACCGCGTCCGAGGAGCGGGTGGTCGGCGGGCTGAAGCGCCTCGCCCCGCCCGCTGCCGTCCACGGGCCGTGGAGGCCACGATGACGTACACCGTCTCAGGGGTTCGCGCGTGGCGCCCGGAGGTGCTCGACGACGTCGCCGACGGGCTGGTCACCGCACTGGACGCCTTCGAGGGCGAACTCCAGCAGGCACTGCGCGCGGCCGACCGGGTCACCGAGAGCTGGGACGGCGCCGCCTCCGCCGCGGCGCACACCCGGGCGCTCGCCGAGAACCGGATGGGCCGCCGGATCGTGGCGGCGGCCGACGGGGCGATCTCCGTCCTGCGGTCCGGCGCCAAGAACCTGCGCTCCGTCCGCGACCATGCCCTGGCCCGTGTGGACGACGCCGCCGGGGACGGGTTCTCGGTGTCGGACCAGTGGCAGGTCACCGACCCCGGGCCGGCAGTGCCGCCGTCGGCGCGCGCGCAGATGCCGCCCGCGGAGGTGGCCCGGCTCGACGCCGAGCGCCGCGCCCGCCTGGCGCACCACGCCGACCTCGTCGCCGATGCCCTGCGCCAGCTCGCGGACGTCGACCACCGTGCCTCGTTCACCATCGACGCGGCGCTCGACGAGCTGCGGTCGACCGGCCAGGACGTGACGGCGGGCACCGACTACGCGCCGCCGCCGAGCCTGACCGGCATGACGCCGGCGCAGGTCGGGGCGCTCCTGAACGACCCGGCGTTCGTGGCGTGGATGGCCGGGCACCCGGACGCGGCCAAGCGGCTGCTCGACGGCGCGGTCGATGCCGGCCTGCTGCCACCCAGGGACGCCCGCTACCGGGAGTTCCTCGATCACTTCTGGGAGCGTGAGGCGCTCGAGGCGGCGGGCATCGACATCGACGCCTGGGATCCGTCGCGGGGCACCGCGGCGAACGCGGCGATCATCGAGCAGGTGTACACGTACTATGGCCGGCTCTTTCTCGACCATCCCGAACTTCAGTGGGCGGGGATGGCGAACATGATCGGGCCGTCGTTCGCCGGTGGCTTCTACGATCTCGGTATGCTCCGCGACATCGCCCGGCGCGTCCAGGAGGCCGGCGGCGCCATGCCGAACCTCCCGTTCACGGGGACCGACGACGCCCTGCGCATCGCCATCGACGGTCTGGCGGACCTCAGCGACGCGGAGCTGCACTTCTACGAGTCGACGTTCCTGTCGATGCAGAAGGAGATCTTCCTCGACCAGGCGTCGATGCACGAGGCCTACCTGGTGGGTGGGACGGCGGAGATCGACCGGCTGCAGCGCGCGGGCGTCGTCGACCGGGACACCGCCCAGGCCTGGCACTCCATCGCCGACGGCGTCGCCCGCGACGACCCGGCGCTGGTGGCCGCCGGCAACACGGCGCTGCTGCACCGCGAGCAGTGGGACATCATCCGCGACGACTACGACACGATGCGCAACCACCCGGTCACGGGCGAGGTGTTCACCTACGCCGCGACCGTCGTCGGTGCTCCCTCGATCCCGGGCGCGCACACCTTCCCGCAGCAGTTCCCCCTCGTCGTGGACACCGGTGCCGGCGAGATCGTGACGCCGCTCCCCGACGGCAACATCTCGGTCGCCGAGGATCGCTGGAAGCTCGTCAAGACCGACACCCTCCCCGCGTACCAGCATCTGCTGGCCACCGACCCGCAGGGCGCCCGCGACCTCATCGCCTCGGACTTCGGCGACCGCATCGGCGGCCAGCGGCTGACGGAACGAGCCGACGAGATCGCCGAACATCTCCTGCGCGACTGGGAGTACCGCCCGTGAGAGCCGGCCGCGTCGCCGGCGCCCTCCTCACCGTCGTACTCCTGGCCGCCTGCATCCGCACACCCGGAAAAGAGACGCCTACCTTGGGCCCCAACGAGTTCTCCCGGCTCGACGACGCCGGGATCGCGCAGATCAAGGAGAACCGCTTCGCGCGGTTCGACCTCCGCGACGGAACGCTGCTGCCGTCGGACATCGGGCTTCCCCCCGACGACACGTCCGGCACGATCATCGGCGACCCGTCCCGGCCGGAGATCACCGTCGAGCTCGTCGGACCGGACGGCACCGAGACGATCACCACGCGGACGCTGGACGTCATACCGGGCGAGCGCACCGCGACGATCACCTATTTCCGCGATCCCCGGGACCGGGCCGCGGCCGCCGCGCTGCTCCGCGACGACGAGAAGGTGTGGGGCATCCGGGCGCAGGACGTCGACAACTGGCTCGCCGCCAGCACCGGCCCCACCATCGGCCAGGACAGGCGGTACAAGAGCGTGCTCGGCGACGGCGTGGGCCGCAGCGGCCTCGTGGCGAGCGTCGAGGCGTCGGTCAAGGACGGTCTCGAGACCCACCAGGTGTTCGTCCTCCTCGGGTCCTACCTCTACACACCCGAGGCCCTCAGGACCATTCGCTCGACGGGCTCCGTCGCCGGGATCCCGGGGCCCGCCTGAGCCGTCGCCATCTCGTCGCGGCGGCCCATGCGGCCGCCGTCGAAGGGCGGAGCCACCCTCGAACCAGGTCCGCCGGCTCGCCCGCGGCGGCGCATCGTCAGCGTCCGAATCCACGCCTCCTGCGCCCGATGCCGACCCGGAAACGTCCACGAGCGCGGGCTGACCCTCTCCGGCGGCACGACCGTACCGTCTCGGACTGTGCCAGGATTGCCGGATGCTGAGACTCACCGATGTCATCATCGACTGCCCGGACGCGATGACGCTGGTGGCGTTCTACGCGGAGGTGACCGGCCGGCCGGTCAAGGAGAGCAGCACCGAGCATTGGGCCGGGATCCAGTTCGGTGAGATCGAACTGGCTTTCACGCCGGTGGCGGATTATCGCGCCCCGCAGTGGCCCAGCAGTGAACACCCGAAACAGTTCCACCTGGACTTCGAGGTCGATGACATCGAGGCGGAGCAGAGCCGCGTCCTGGCCCTCGGCGCGACCCTGAAGCAGGATCATGTCGACCCCGACGGCTACGGGTTCCGCGTCTACACCGACATCGTCGGCCATCCGTTCTGCCTGTGCCGCAACAAGGGTGTCACCTGGACCGATCAGGGTCTCGTCTGGCCGAGCCGGTAAGGAGTCCGTTCGCTGCGGCGATCCAGGGCTCGAACACCATCGAGAACATCACGATCAGCAGTACGGACGCCCGAGCGCTCGTCGCGCATGCCCCCATGTCGGCAGAGGCCAGCGACGAGACCCAGCAGGCGGTCATCGGCTACCGGGACGCCCTGACGTATGTCCAGCAGACCCCGCTCATGGGCCTCTTCGACTATTCGGAGACGGTTCTCTCCGCCCTGCACAACGAGTGCGACGACGGTACGAGTGGACGGTGCGCCTCTGGAACGACCTGGCGCGTCTACGTCCTGGCCGGCACCGCCACCGAGATCGCTGAAGCCGCTGCCGCCGCTGTCCGCGGGCCCGGCCGGGATCCGTACTCCTGAGGTCAGGAATCGGGATGGTGAACGGTGAGGCTCTGGATGATCCGGTCGGTGGACGTCCGCAACTTCCACAGCCCGGCGACTCATCGTCCGTGACACAGCCGTGCGGCAAGCGCCGGCGGCCGGCGCTGCATCACCCACTCGTAGCGGCGCCGTTCGCCGTGGAGACATTCGAGGTACTCGTCCTCGCTCCCGTCGGTCACGGCCGGGCGGGATCGCGTACCGGGGTGCGCGGCTGCAGGTGGCCCGTGTCATTGCAACCGACCAGGCTCGGTGGCCGATCGGCGTCCCACTGCACGATGGTGATCGCGCAGTTGTCCTGGTCGATGCCGATCCACCGCCATTCCGGGGCGTCGAGCACGTGGCGTACGAACCAGCCGACCAGCCGATCACGAAGTTGTGGGTGATCAGCAGTTCGTCCCGGTCGGTGCTCCCGGTGACGCCAAGTGTTCGACGGCGGCTGTAGTGAATGCCGGAGAAAGGCACCGCCCGCAGCAACGCCCGAGAGCCTGCGGCCGGTTCTCATGGCTGTCTCCGGACGGGCGAGACAGCCATGAGAGCCGGCCGAGGATTTCGGCTGGTCGTCAGTGCTGTCTCGGGACGGTGGAGACGACGCTGACGACCAGCCGGACGGGCGGTGCCGGTCAGAGGGTGGGGTACGCCTGGACGGTGCCGACGGTCAGGGTGCTGTCGGTGGTGCCGCCCAGGTAGAAGGAGAGCTGGGTGAACTTCTGCAGGTTCAGGACGCCGCTGCCGGCCCACGGGGGTGGGGCGAACGCCGTGAACGGGATGCGGACGGTGCCGGAGGGGGTGCCGGCGGGGAGGGTGTGTTCCCAGTAGGCGCCGTCGGCGACGAACTGGACGGTGATGGTGGCCTGGGTTCCGGAACGGTCGAGCCGCAACTCGATACCGTGCTGGCCCCACAGGTCCACGGGCGCGGTGAAGGTACGGGTGACACCGGCATAACCGGACGCGCCGGCTGTCACATCGAGCCGCATCACCCCGCTGACCAGGGACGGGACGATCAGGTCGCCGCCCGGGTTGCGGACGTACGCGGCGGACAGCGCGGCACTGTCGGCATAACCGGAGTAGTCGTCGAGCACGGTCGGGACGGTCGGCAGGGCGCGGGTGGTGAAGGTCGCGACCGGCGTGCTGGTGGTACCGCGAGCGTTGGTGGCCCGTACCACCCAGAAGTAGGTCGTCGCGGGGTTGAGGTCGTCGCTGGTGGTATGGGTGGTGGTGGTCAGGCCGGTGGCCGTGAGCACCGGATCGCTCAGGTCGGCCTTCGTCGAGACGACGATCGTGTAATAGCCGGTGCCGGCAGCGGAAGCCCAGGTGAACGTGCGGGCGCCGATGACACCGGTGGCTCCGGCGGCCGGGGTCAGCGTCGTGAACGCGCCGGGTGGGCCGTCGACCGGCGCCGGGTCGGCGGACCGGAGAAGCGCCTGCCGGATGCCGGTGCGGCGGCCGCTCCAGACGACCCGGACATGATCGACGGGCGGGGTGCCGGCGGAGACGGTGGAACGGCCGGTGCGGGCGCGGATGGTGCGCCACACCGTCCCGTCAGCGGAGACCTGCACCGTGACGTCCCCGTCGACCGCGAAAGCCACCGCGCGCAGGCCGGGCCGGTTCCAGCTGATCGAGGCCGGGCCGTCCGCCGCCCGGACGACACCCTCGGGCCGGATCTCGGCGCCGGTGTGCCCGGACGTGCGGGCGAACGTCTGCAGCGGATCGGTGACGACGACGTCGCGGCTGCCGGCATGGACCGGCTCGGACGCGGTGCCACCGGCCGGCACGACCCGGTACCAGAGGTCGCCGGGCGGGGCCGGGTCGATCCACGGGGTGTCGTTGTCGGTCAGCAGGCCACTGTGGGCGGGCTTCCACGGCCCCCGCGCGGTGCGGGAGCGTTCGACCCGGTAGCCCTCGGCGTTGGCCGCGCCGCGCCACGCGACGACGTTGAGGCCACCCCGCTTGGCGATCTCGGTGATCAGCGGGATGCCGGCGGGGCGGCGGGCGATCGGTGCGCCGAGAGCTTCGGCGTACGCGATCTGCGCCTGAACAGAAACGGCCATCCGCTCGCCGTCGCCGGGATAGTGGAAGGTGAACCCGTCGTCGTGCTGCACGAACCCGTGCCGGTCGTGGTGGCCGAACAGCGACCAGGACAGCATCCCCGTCACGTTGCGGTCGGCGGCCAGCGGCGTGAGCAGCTCACTGCTCGCGGCCGTGGACGCGTACTCCCCGGCGATGTAGACCTTGCCAGCGGCGGTGACCGTGGCCGCGTCGGCCCGCACCTTCGCCACCGTCGGCGGGTAGTAGTGCACGTCGACGATGTCCACGTCCGGCGCGGTGAGCGTGTCCGGGTCGATGTCGAAGCGGCGGCCGGCGGCGATGAGCTGGCGGGGCGCCCAGCCGGAGAACACGGCGGCGTTCGTGTTGATCCAGTCGGGGGTCATGCCCTCGAGTTCGTTGCCGAGTTCCCACGCCATGATCGTGGGGTCGTCGATGAGGCGTTTGCCGGTGAGCGGGTTACGGTGGCTCATCACATGCCAGACGTACGCCTGGAAGTCGGAGATGACCCGCGGGTCGCTGTAGAAATCGGCAGCCCCGTACGGCTTGGTGAAGTCGGCGTGGCCACCGTGGTAGTACGCCCAGTTGTCGGTCAGCGGCAGGATCAGCTTGACGCCGATCCGGCCGGCGTGGGCGATCGCGTAGTCGATGGTGTGGAACGCGTCGTCGTTGTACCCGGCCTCCTTCGACGGCAGCAGCGTCTTCGGGTGCCCGGTCGAGGTCATCATGTGTGACCGGACGACGGTCAGGCCCATGGCCTTGGCGGTGTCGAGGGCGTTGCCGATGCGGAAGTACGTCGGGAAGTCGATGCCGTCGACGTTCTCGTCCAGGCCCAGCCAGTACAGGTTGGTGCCGGCGAACCGGAACGGTTTCCCGCCGAGCAGCAGCCGGGCGCCGTCCCGGGTGACGAACCGGCCGGGGGTGGCGTGGGCCGGGGCGGGCAGGGCGGCCGAGGCGGCGGCGAGGGAGAGGGCGGCGATCGCGGTTCTGCGTTTCACTGGAGGTTCTCCCGGAGAACGGAGGCGAGGTCGGTGAGGACCCACGGGTCCTTCACCGAGCGGGGGTCGAGGTCGATCGGCGCGCGGACGTGCAGGGTGATGGACTCGCCGGGCAGCAGGGTGACGAAGCCCTGGTCGACGGTGGCGTCCGGGTGGATCCGGTCGGGCTGCAGCAGGATGTCGCGGGCCAGGCCGGCGGCGTGCACGTGGACGTCCAGGCCGCCGGGGACCGATGTGGTGGTGACGGTCAGGCCGGGATCGCCGAGGTGGTGGTCGGCGGCGAACCAGAGGGCCCGCTGGTCGCCGAGGGTCGCCACCAGCACGTCGCCGCCGCTGATCGGGATCAGGGCCACCGACCGGGGCGCGACGTCGACGTGTTCGGTCTGGATCTGCTGCGTGCCGCGGGATTCGACAGTGAGGGTGCCGGTCCAGGACGAAGGGTGGTCGTTGAGGATCGCCACGACCAGGCCGCCGTCGCGGGGCTGAATGGTCAGGGCCCGGTCGGCGTGCATTTCGCGCAGCGCGTGGTACAGCGGCTTGTACCGGCCGGCGCCGTCGATCGCGGCCCACGAGGTGACCGGCCACAGGTCGTTGAGCTGCCACAGGATGGTGCCGGCGGTGTGCGGCCAGTGCGAGCGCCAGTGTTCGACACCGGTACGGACGGCGCGGACCTGGTTCAGCTGGGTCAGGTAGTGCCAGGCCTCGGTCGACGCCGGCGCCGGGAAGTGGGGTTCCAGGCCGCGGGCGAGTTTGCCGTTGCCGTCGTCGGCCTTCTGGTGGTGCAGCACGCCGGGCGAGTCCGGCAGCATCGGCTGGTCGGAGACGGTGTCGCGCAGGGTGGTCCAGGCGGGCGGGGCCTGCCAGCCGAACTCGGACACGAACCGGGGCGTGGAGTCGCGGTAGTTGAGGTAGTCCTCCCGGTTCCACACCTCCCAGGAGTGGAAGGTCTCGTGGTCGGTGCTGTTCGGGGCGTGCTCGCGCGCGCCGGACCAGGGGCTGCCGGCCTGGTACGGGCGGGTCGGGTCGAGTTCGCCGACGATCCCCGGCAGCGTGTCGAGATAATACTTCTCGCCCCAGCTCTCCGCGCCGCCCGGCTCGTTCGCCCAGCCCATGGCGTCGTGCAGCCACAGGTTCTCGTTGTTGCCGTTCCAGGTGATCAGACTGGGGTACGGCGACAGCCGGGTCACGTTCTCCCGGGCCTCGGCGACCACCTCGGAGAAGATCGGCTCGTCCTCGGGGTAGCAGGCGCAGGCGAACAGGAAGTCCTGCCACACCAGCAGCCCGAGTTCGTCGCACAGCTCGTAGAAGTCCCGGCTCTCGTAGATGCCACCGCCCCAGACCCGGATCAGGTTGACGCCGGCGGCGACGGCCTCACGCAGCCGCTTCTCGTAGCGGGCGCGGGTCATCCGGGACGGGAAGATGTCGTCGGGGATCCAGTTGACGCCCTTGACCAGGACGGATTCACCGTTGATCTCGATGACGAAGCGGGTGCCGGCGTCGTCGGCGCTGCGATCAATGGTGACGGTGCGGAATCCGGTCAACTGTTGATAGCGGTCGAGTTCGGTGTCGTCGTCAACTGCAGTCAAGACGACCGTCAACATGTACAGCTGGGGCTTGCCGTGGCCGATCGGGTTCCACGGCGTCACGCCGGGCACGGTGATCGTGTCACGGGCTGCGGACGCGCCGGCCGGAAGGTCCAGGGCGGCGATCTCCCTGCCGTCGAGCAGGACCTGGGCGCGGAGCGCCCGGTCACGGGTGCGTTCGACGTCGACGGTCAGGTCCAGGTTTCCGGCGCCTTCGTGGTACGTGGCCAGCGGTCGAACCGTGGCGAGCCGGGCGGTGCTCCAGCCCTCGAGGCGGACCGGCCGCCAGATGCCGGCGGTGACCAGGGTCGGCCCCCAGTCCCAGCCGAAGCTGCACGCCATCTTGCGCACGAACGGGAACGGCTCCGGGTAGCAGTTCGGCTTCGGCCCGACGAGCGCCTCCACCCGCGCCGCCTCGGTGTAGGCGGAGGTGAAGTGCACACTGAGCGGCAGCGACGTCCCGGCGGCAGCAACCGCGTCAGTAGCTGCTGCGCCGAGCAGGGAGGTCACGTCGAAGCGGTACGAGCGGTGCATGTTGCGGGTCTCCCCCAGCACCGTGCCGCCCAGCTCGACCCGGGCGACCGTGTCGAGACCCTCGAAGACCAGGTCGATCCGGTCGTGCTCCGGCCCGTCCCAGGTGATGTCGCGCTGGTAGGTCCAGTCCTGCCGGCCCACCCACGCGACCTTGTGCTCGTTGTCGTCGAAGAACGGGTCCGGGATCCGGCCGGCGGCGAGCAGATCGGTGTGCACGCACCCTGGCACCACCGCCGGGAGATCAACCTTGACGGGCACAGCCGCGCCACCAACATTGGCTGGCACAACCGCGGCATCAATGTTGACCGGCACAGACGCGGCATCAATGTTGACCGGCACAGACGCGGCATCAATGTTGACCGGCACGTCTGCGTGGTCAATGTTGACCGGCGTACCGACGCGGGCCACGGCCGTGGCGGCGACGTCGGTTCCGTGCAGGTGCCACGTACCGGAAAGGTCTTGGGTGTTGATCATTTGGTGGCTCCCGCGGTGATGCCGTTGTAGATGAAGCGCTGCAAGAACAGGAAGATCACCACGGTGGGAATGATGACGATCATGGTGCAGGCGGCGATGGTCTCCCACTGCGCCCCGAACGGGCCCTTGAACTTGAACAGGGCGGTGGAGATGACGTTCAACTCGGGTGATCGCATGTAGAGGAAGGGGATGTAGAACTCGTTGTAGACCGCGATCCCCTTGATGATCACGACGGTGGCGATGGCCGGTTTCATCAGCGGCAGGATGACCCGGCGGTAGATGGTGAACCGGGAGGCGCCGTCGATCATCGCGGCCTGGTCCAGGCTGGCCGGAATGGACTGCATGAACTGCAGGAAGATGTAGATCGAGATGATGTCGGTGCCCATGAACAGCACGATCGCCGACCACGGGGTGTTGACCAGGCCCATCGACTTGACGATCTGATACGTCGCGACCTGGGTGGTGACGCCCGGCACCAGCGCCGCGACCAGGAAGGCACCGAGGATCAGACGCTTGAAACGGAATTCGAAACGATTGATGGCGTACGCCGCAAGCGTCCCGACCAGGACCGTGCCCGCCAGGGACACCGCGAGAATCAGCGAGGTGTTCAGGAACCCCCGCAGCATGTGCCCCTCGGACCAGGCGGTCGCGAAATTGTCGACATTGAGCCAGTTCTCCGGCGGGGTGAGGGGACCGGTGGTGTCGTACTCCGCACGGGTTTTGAAGGAGGCGAACAGCACCACCACGAGCGGGATGAGCACCATGATCGACGCCAGGATCAGGGAGGCGTACTTGACGGTGCGGGCCACGAGTCTCACGTGAGGGTCACCTCTTCGTCGGGCAGGAGCCGGCGCTGGACCCAGGTGAGGATCAGCACGAACACCAGCAACGCGACAGCCATCGCCGAGGCCAGGCCGATCTGCCGGAACTGGAAGGCCGTCTCGTAGGCCTGGACGACGAACGTGCGGGTGCCGTTCGCGCCGCCGGTCATGATGAACGGGATCTCGAAGACGGCGAGGCTGCCGGAGATCGCCAGGATGAAGGAGAGGCTGATGATCCGCCGGATGCCGGGGGCGATGATGTGCCGGAACTGGTGCCACCGGCTCGCGCCGTCGATCTCCGCCGCCTCGTAGATCTCCCCCGGGATCGACTGGATCGCGCCGAGGAACAGCACGAAGTTGAGGCCGGTGAACCGCCACACCGACGTGCCCGCCAGGGACAGGTTGGCGATGTCGGGATCGCCGAGCCACTGCTGGGTGTGCTCGCCGAGCCCGATCAGCCGCAGCACCGTGTCGAGGGTGCCGTCGGGCTGGAACAGGTACAGGAACACGAAGCCGACGGCGACGCTGTTGAGCAGGTACGGGAAGAACAGGATGCCCTTGAACAGGTTCCGGAACCGGGTCTCGAACGACAGGATCACCGCGAAGTACAGGGCGATCGCGATCTGCGCGAACGACGCGGCGAAGTAGTAGAGGCTGATCAGGAAGACCCGCCAGTACCGTTCGTCGGTGAACACCCGCACGTAGTTGTCGAAGCCGGCCGGCTCCATGGTCAGGGCCAGGCCGTCCCACTTGTGGAAGCTGTAGAAGATCATGTTGCCGACCGGCACGTACGTGAACGTGATCAGCAGGATCAGCGCGGGCGCGACGTAGAGCCACGGGCTCCGCCAGGGCCGGCGGCCGGTCGCCCGGCCGCCGGGAAGGACCTGACCGGTCACTTCATCACCGTGGACTGGGCTTCGCTCCACCGCTTGTTGAGGTCGGCGAAGTACGAGTCCTTGGTGCCCTTGGCCGCGCCGCGGGCGATGTCCACGAGTTTCTGCCGGTAGATGTCGCCCTTCAGGTCGACCTCGGACTCCTTGATGATCTGGTCCTCCTTGCCGGCGTTCCTGACGGCGGCCGGGACCTCCAGCAACTCCACGCCGGCGTCGGTGAACTTCTGCAGGCCGGCGGGCAGCGGCTGGTCCAGGGCGGCCGGGATGGCCTGCTGGTCGGCGGACCAGCCGGACTCGTTGACGTACCAGTCCAGGAAGGCCTTGGCGGTGGCCTTGTTCTGGGAGGCCTTGCTGACCGCGGCGAGCTTGTCGCCGTCGATGGCGGCGTGGAACTTGCCGCCGGTCTGGTACGGGAACGGCCAGAACGCGATGTCATCCGGGTTCGCGCCTGCCGTCTTGGCGGCCTCCTGGATCTGCGGGACGGCCCAGGAGCCGAGCAGCATGCTGGCCGTCTTGCCGGTGGCGAGCATCGGCTTGGAGGATTCCCAGTTGGTGGTCAGCGGGTCGGGCTCACTGAGCTTCCGGTTGACCACGTCGAACAGCAGGCTGTCGGTGAGGTGCTGGATCTTGCCCGGCTGCCAGGGGTTCGGGTCCTCCGGGAACTTGTCGTTGATCTCCGGGTCGCCGAAGACGGCGCGGTGGGTGTTCCACTCGCTCAGCGGCCAGCCGTCCTTGTAGTTGGTGTAGTACGGGATCGCGTCGGTGGAGTCGGCGACCGCCTTGAGCCCGGCCAGGAACTCCTCCGGGGTCTTCGGCGGCGTGGTGACGCCGGCCTGCGCCCAGATCCGCTTGTTGATGACGAGGCCCTTGGCGACGCCGCCCAGCGACAGCCCGTACCCCTTGCCCTCGAAGACGCCCGGGGCGGTGAACCGGTACTTGGCCTTCAGCTCCTCGGCGGTGCCGAGCGGCTCGAAGAACTGCGGGTACTGGTCGAGGGCCACGACGGTGGGGATCAGCAGCACGTCGCCGTAGTCGCCGCTGCCCAGCTGGGTGGTGACGTCCTCCTCGTAGTTGGTCACGCCCTCGAAGGTGACCTTGGTGCCCGGGTACTTGGCCTCGAACTTCTTGGCCAGCTCCGGCAGCTTGGTGGTGACCAGGTCGGTCCGGTTGGTCAGGACGGTGATGTCGCCCTTGATCTCGCCGGAGAAGTCGCCGGACGTCGCGGTGTCGCCGCCGGCGCCACCGGTGCAGGCCGTCAGGGCCAGCGCCGTGGCCGCGGCGGCGCCGAGGAAGAACCTTCTATTGATCATGGAAGCACCTGTTCGGTAGATCGACTGCGGTAGCTCGTTGAGGCCACAGCATGGTGCTGCCGTTACGGGACTGTCAAGGATAGATTACTAATTTATTTTAGGTATGCTGCTGCTCATGGCACGTCGAGAAGCTCCTGCGGCAGGACCGGGCAGCCGCGCCCTCATCGTCGACGTGGTCCGGTCCGCGATCACCATCAGCCGTGGCGAACTCGCCGCGCTCACCGGCCTCACCCAGCCGTCCATCTCGAACATCGTGCGCGACCTGATCGCCGACGGGATCATCCACGAGATCGGCCAGGCCGGGTCCGCGCACGGCAGGCCGCGCAAACTCATCGCCATCAACGCGGGCAGCCGGTACGGCATCGGCTTCCACCTCGGCCCGGAGACCCTCACCTGCGTGGCGATCGACCTCACCGGCGGCGTGGTCGGCCGCGAGGTCGTGCCCCGCGAGCCCGATCTCACCGGGCGCGCGGACCGCATCGCCGCGCGGTTCGCCGACTTCACCCGCTGCCTCGACCTGGCCCACGACCGCGTCGAAGGTCTCGCGATCGTCGCGCCGACGTCAGTGCCGGGGCGGCCGGACATCGCGGCCGAACTGACCGGGCTGCGCGCCGAGCTGGCCGGGCGGATCGGCGTACCCGTGCTGGTCGAGAACGACGCCGCGGCGGCCGCGCTCGGTGAGTTCTGGAGCCGCCGGGTGTCGCGGGAGCAGGCGTTCGGCTGCGTGTACCTGTCCGGCGGCATCGGCGCCGGGCTGGTCTTCGGCGGCGCGCTGTACCGGGGCGCGAGCTTCGACGCCGGGGAACTCGGGCACGTCTCGGTCCACTACGCCGGCCGGCCCTGCCCGTGCGGCAACATCGGGTGCGTCGAGCAGTACGCGTCCACGTCGGCCACCGTGACAGCGGCCCGCGCCGACCCGGGGTTGCGGGCACGGCTGCCGCTGGACGGCAGCGAGGCGGGGGCGTACGACGCCATCGCCCGGGCCGCGGTCAACGGCGACCCCGAGGCGTACGCCGTGGTCGACCGCGCCGCCGGATATCTCGCCATGGCGGCCACCTCGATGGTCAACCTGCTCGACCTCGGGCGGCTCGTGCTCACCGGGCCCGGAGTGGCCCTGGCCGGATCCATCTACGCCCGGCGGCTGCGCGCCCACCTGGAACGCACCGCCCACGCGCGGCACCGGCACACCCTGACCGTCGAACTGTCCGCGCAGCCGCGCGACGCCGCCGGCATCGGCGCCGCGGTGCTGGTCGTCCAGGCCGCGGTCGCGCCCGGCCACACCCCCGGAGGAGACCGGTGAACCAGGAACCGCAGCGGGTCGGGCTGGTGCTGACCCGCCCGTCGCAGGTGCTCGGCGAGGAGCCGTTCTACCACGAGTTCATCGAGGGGCTCGAACGCGTGCTCACACCGGCCGGGGTGTCGCTGCTGGTCAAGGTGGTCACCGACCGGGCGGCCGAGAGAGCGACGTACGAGTCCTGGGCCGCCCGGGAACTCGTCGGCGGGGTCATCCTCGTCGACCTGGTGCCCGGCGACGAACGGGCCGGGCAGGTGACCCGGCTCGGCATCCCGGCCGTCGTCCTCGGCGACCCGTCGACAGCGGACGGGCTGCCGACCATCTGGACCGACGACGCCGGGTTCGGCCGGGACGCGGTCCGGTTCCTGGCCGACCGTGGCCACACCGTCCTCGGGCACGTCACCGGGACGATGACGTTCGCGCACACCCAGCTGCGCCGTGGCGGGATCTCCGCCGAAGCCGCCGATCGAGGGCTCACCCTGGTCACCGCGGAAGGGGACTACTCGCAGGAGTCGGGGCGGGCCGCCACCGCGGCCGTGCTGGCCGCCCACCCGCACCGGCCCACCGCCATCGTGTACGACAACGACATCATGGCGGTGGCCGGCCTGGAGGTGATCCGGGAGCACGGGCTGCGGGTGCCGGACGACGTCGGCGTCGTGGCGTGGGACGACTCCGCGCAGTGCCAGCTGACCGTGCCGGCGCTGTCCGCGATGAGCCACGACGTCGGCCGCCTCGGCGAACTCAGCGCCGGCGCCGTGCTCGCCGCGATGCGCGACCCGTCCGCCCGGACCGTCTACGAGGCCCCCAAGGCGCACATCGTCGAACGCGACACCACCCGGGGCTTTCAGGGTACGCGGCGGTAGTGCACGGAGATGACGCCGTTGCTCAGCGGCCGCGCCTCGACCAGTTCGAGCTTGCGGGTGCCGGGCAGCCCGTCCTGGAACAGCTTCGGGCCGTGGCCGGCGATCCGGGGATGAACGAGGAACTGGTACTCGTCGATCAGGTCCAGCCGGTCGAGTTCGGTCGCCAGCCTGCCGCTGCCGAGGAGGACGCCGTCCGGGGTCGCGTCCTTGAGACTCTGCACGCCCTCGCGCAGGTCACCGGCGAGGTGGTGGCTGTTGTTCCACGGGAAGTCCTGGCGCGTGGACGACACCACGTACTTGGGTTTGGCCTCCAGCGCGACCGCCCAGTCATACAGGGCCGGCGGCGCTTCCACGTCACCGCGGGCGACGGACGGCCAGTACACCTCCATCATCTCGTAGGTGACGCGGCCCCACAGCATGGCCCCGGCCTCGTTCATGAGCCGGGTGAAGTGGGCGTGCGTCTCGTCGTCGGCGATCCCCTCCTGGTGGTCGGCACAACCGTCCAGGGTGAGGTTGAGGCTGAAGGTAAGGAGTCCCATGCCCGGCGACTCTAACGCCCCGACGGCTCCCGGCAGGGTCACGCGTCGTAACGTGGGCGACCGGATCTTCGTTGAGCGGGCCGTGAAGCGTCGGCTGATGGCGGTGGTGTCGTGGCTCGCGGTGCTCGCCGTCGGAGCGGTGTTCGAGGAGCGGTCCGACTTCGACCTGGCCGCGGCGGCGGCGCGTCTCGACGCCGTGCAGATCAGCATCACGGGGAACGTGGCGGAATTGCGGGCCACGCAGCTGCTGAACCATCACCGCGTCGAAGGTGGCACGGCGGACTGCATGCGGGCGCACGGTCGCCCGTACCGCATGATGCCCTTCGCCGATTTCTATCGTGATTTCACCGACGCGGATCTCGGATACGGCAGCGGCGGGGCGACGATCATCGACTCGCTGACCGCGGGAACCCGGCGGTTCGCATTGAACGCGTACGCGAGCGTCCGGCTGTATCGGGAAGGCGTCATCGACATGCCGGGCCGGCCGGAGGACGTGGACGTTCTCAACCGATGCCGGGCCCCGTACCAGCACCGGTCCTATCTCGATATCGATCCGCCCGCGGGCGCCTATGGACTCTCCGGCTTCGATGACCTGCTGGCCGTGGTCCACCGTGACCGCGTCGTCGCCAAAGCCTGGCGAGGGTACGACGATTGCATGAAGAACCGCCACGGCTATGTCGTCGGCCCGGACCGCTCCGATTTCCTGTTCGCCAGGCTCAGCAGCGGTAGACCGGGCAGCCCGGAATGGCGTCGCGGACTGGCCGAGACGAAGGCGATCCTCGCCGCCGACGTGGATTGCCGGCGGCCCGCCTACATCGCCGCCATGCGGCTGGTCGACCGGCGGCTCGACGCCTGGACCGTGCGGCACAGCGCGAAACTGCTCACCATCCGCCGCGAATGGCAGGCCCGGGTGGCGGCGGCGCAGTCACTCAGCCGTTGAGTCGTCCTCGATCTCGGCCAGCATGTCCGCCGCGTCGCTGCTGCCCGCGTCGGCGAGGCGCCGCAGCTCGGCGATGTCGCCACGCTCCCCCGCCAGCTGCACGAGTTCGTCCGCGGCGTCGCTGCTGCCGGCATCCGCGAGACGACGCAGCTCGGCCATGTCGCCACGCTCGCCCGCCAGTTCGACCAGCTGGCCGATCGCGTCCCCGTCTCCGTCCGCGGCACGCGCCCGCAGCTCCGACAACTCGGTCTCCGTCATGCCGCCCACTGTCCCACTCGCTCACGGTGAGCGCGACCCACCCGGGTCAACGGGCGCGAATCACCTCGATGAGCTGGTCGAACGTACGCTCCAGCACCGCCCGTCTTTCGATCTTGTGCTCCGGGGCCGGCTCCAGGCCGTCGATGGTCGCATCCCACACGTTCCATCCGGATGATCGCCGCGGCGCACCGATCGCGGTTCCCCGGAAGGATGCCCGGCTCGTCAGAGGCCGGGCAGCCCGTCGATGCTGGTCGCGTTCTTCTGGGCCCGGTAGGCGTCCATGCCGTCAGGACCCTTTCTCTCGGCGAACTGGCGCATCAGGTCCCGCTCGCCGGTCACCACCTCCATCACCGGGACGCCCCAGCCACACGAGTCGCTGACCCGCTCGACGTCGACGGTGATCGCCGCCCGCGTGCTGGAGTGCGCCGGGTGCAGCGCCGTCAGCTCCTCGAACGCCTCCGAGCCAGGCAGGTGCACCTCACCCCGCCCGTGCAGGCGCACGATGCGCGGCCGCTGATCGTAGGAGGCGAACATGACGCAGATGCGGCCGTTCTCCCGCAGGTGCGCGATCGTCTCCACCCCGCTGCCGGTGAAATCGACCCAGCCCACCCGGCGCGGCCCGAGCACCGAGAAGAAGTCACCACCCCGCGGCGAGACGTTGACCCGCCCGTCCACCGCCAGCGGCGCGGTGGCGAGAAACCACATCGGCTGCGCCTCGATCCAGTCCCGCAAGGCGTCGTCGATGCCGTCGAACAGCTTTCCCATGCACGCATCGTAGGAGGTGGGCCTTGCCGTCCGGTGGACGACCGGGCCGGCCGAGGTGACCGGCCTCGGCCCGGCAACGGAAGTGCTGCTCACACCCTGGCTGCACGCGGTTGCGGCAACCACAGTTCCATCTCGATCATGTTCTGCGGTTCCTGCAGATCCACCGGGAGGTGCTCGAGGTAGGCAAGGGCGGCATACCCGGTGCCGAAGTCGTCGAGCGCGAGCTGGCAGCCGATCTCACGGATCCCGAGGGCGAACGCCAGAGCCTCGTTGCGGTTCTCGATCAGCGCGGTCTCCGTGATCTCGAAGGTCAGGCATGTGGGATCCACCTCACGGAGAGCGAGCGCGAAGATCAAACAACTGCACGATCCAGTGTGACTACTTCAAGTGATATTCCTCCTGCTTTTCCGATCGGAAATGTCGAGGATCAAGGGGGCGTTGCTCCTACGGCAGGAGGGCGGGGATCGCCGAGAACACGTTGTCCGGGTCGTAGTGGCGTTTGGTGGCCAGCAGCCGGTCCAGGTTCGGGCCGTAGGAGGCGCGGGCGCGGTCGTCCTCGGCGGGGCCGAGCAGGTTCGGGTAGCCGCCCGGCAGCGCGCCCTCGTCGAGAGCCGACACCACCGAATCGGCCCAGCCGGCGTAGCGGTCCGGGCTCTCACCGGGCGGCCACACCGCGATGACCTCCGCCACCTGATGCGGCGTACGCAGCGCGAACGCCGTCGCCGCCGGGTCGACCCGGGTGGCCGCGCCGTGGAAACGGTTGATGATCAGCGCCGAGTACGGTGACGGCAACGCCTCCGCGCCGGCGATCAGGGCCTGCGCGGCGGACGCCCCCATCGTGGGGAACCAGCGGCTGCGCAGCAGGTAATGGTTACGGTCGGAGACGTTGGCGTCGAACATGCCGAGAGCCGCCGGGTACGGCATCGGGCCGACCTGATCGACCACCGGGTGACCCAGCGACCGGAGCCGCGCCACCAGCCGCTCCCCCACCGGCAGGTCGCTGCCGCAGTAGAACGGGCACAGGAAGGGTGTCGCCCGCCCGTCCGGCCCCGGCAGGAACCCGGTCATCACGGTCAGCTCGCCGGGGGCGTCGGCCACCACCTCGGCGTACCCGGCCAGCACCGCCGCCGCCTCCGCCGGCGGGAACATGAGCATGCCGGCGAGGATGACCGGAAGTTCGTACAACCGGAAACGCAACCGGGTGACCACCCCGAAGTTGCCGCCTCCGCCGCGCAACGCCCACCAGAGATCGGTGTCCGCCCCGGGCCCCGCCGTCACGGTGCCGCCGTCGGCGAGGACCACCTCGGCGTCGAGCAGATTGTCCAGGGACAGGCCGGCCCGGCCGATCAGCGCGCCGTACCCGCCGGCGGTGGTGAGCCCGGCCAGCCCGACCGAGCTGACCACACCGGTCGCGGCGGCCAGCCCGTGCGGGGTCGTGGCGGCCAGCAGGTCGGCGGTGAGCGCGCCGCCCTGGACGGTCGCCTCCCGCGCGGCCGGGTCGACGGTGACCCCGCGCATCCGGGTCAGGTCGACGACCAGGCCGCCGTCGCGGATGGCCCGCCCGGCCCAGTCGTGCCCGCCGGCGCGTACCGACAAGGGCAGGCCGGCGTCCCGCGCCGCGCCCACCGCACGCGCCACCTCGGTCGCGTCGGCGCAGGCCGCGATCATCGCGGGCCGCCGGTCCACATCGGCGTTCCAGACCCGGCGGGCGGCGGGATAGTCGCCGTCCTCCGGCAGCAGGAGACGCTTGCCGAGGTACGGGCGCAGCAGCTGAACAGCGGTCTCGGCGCGCATGGCGGCCTCCTGCCGACGCGGGGCGATGACCCGGTGACCGTAACCCGGACGGCGGGTGCCGCGCCGTCACCGATGCGACTGATCCGGCGGTGACGATCCTTGTCGGACCCTTCCGGCACAATGCGCGGCCATGGATGTACGACAGGAGTTTCGCAGCGCGGCCCGGGAACAGGGTGTGCCGGTCGGCGAGATCGAGCGCTGGGTTCGGCTGGCCCGGCCACAGACGGAGCTGGTTCCGAAGGGTGACGGCCTGCCGGTGGCGGGCCGGTTCGGTGGGCTCGCGGCGTTGCCGGAGGGCGAGCCGTGGCCGCCCGGGCTGTGTCTCGTGCTGACGCTCGACCTCGCCGCGATCCCCTCGCACGGGCACGACCTGGACCTGCCGGCCGGAGGGTCGCTGCTGTTCTTCGTCGAGCCGGACTTCACGCCGACCGCCTGCCGGGTCGTTCATGTGCCGGCCGGCGTCCCGGTCACCGAGCACCGGGACCCCGGCGTGCCGGTCTTCGATCCGCTTCCGCTGCATGCCCGGGCCGGCTGGAGCCTGCCGGAGAGGGAGCACGAGGCGCCGTTCGACCTCCGATTGGACGACGAGGTCGAGGAGGCGATCGGCGAGGTGATGTGGTACCTCGCCGACAACGACTACGAGTTCTCGCTCGGTGGGTACGGCGCCGCCAGCACCGGCGGGGCGGACAACCCCATCCTCGACGCGAACGACCACGTCGTGCTGGCGACCGTCTGGCTGGACGAGGGGCGGGTGGGTGACGCGTTCGGGGAGACGCTGCTCGTCGTCAACTTCATGATCAGGCACGCGGATCTGGCCGAGCGCGCCTTCGACCGGATCTGGCTGATGACCGATTTCAACGGCTGACGACCCCCGGGTGCATGACCGCGTACGGGAAGTGCATCCGGACCGTGGTGCGGCCGGGGACCGAGTCGACGAGCACGATGTCGGCGAGTTGCCGGGCCAGCCACAGGCCGCGGCCGCCGGGCTGCGCGCCGGTGGCGTCCGGACGGCGGAACCCGGCGGCGGCCGGGACCGGCGTACCGGCCGCGTCGTCGCACTGGACGATCAGGGTGCCGCCGTGACGCCAGGCACGGACCCGGACCGGGGTCGCGGCGTGCCGCAGCCCGTTGCTGGCCACCTCGACGGCGGCGACGACCAGGTCGTCGGCGGGCTCCTCGGCGAAGTCGTGCGCCGTGGCCCAGCCGGTCAGCGTGGCCCGCAGCTCGCGGAGCCGGCCACTGTCGGCGAGTGTCAGGTCGTGGTCCACCGCCGGGGGCGGCGGTGGCAGGGGTTCGTGGCGCCGGTGGCCGAGGTACCGCTCCGCCGGCTGGTACCCCGGGCTGGGCTGCGGGCCGGCCGGTGTGCAGGTGTACGAGTGGGTGGCCCGCGCCGCGTCGATGACGGCGCGCGGATGGGCGCGGGCATCCCAGACGCAGGTCACCGCGGACCCGTACGGGGCGTACGTCTCGTTGCAGACGGCCTCGTACTCCAGATAGCCGAAGGCCCGGGTGTTCCGCAATTCGTCGTCGATGCCGTCGGTGAGCGCCGGTTCGGCGACGACATGGACCCGGCGCCCGGCCTTCGCCTGGTCGGCCAGATAGCGGCGGAAACCCTCGTAGGCGAACCCGAGCCGCTGGTAGAACGCCGTGGTGTCGGCCCACCGCAGCGCCGCGGGCAGGTCACCGTCGCCGAGGAGGGCCCGGGTGCGGTCGCTGACCACCAGGAGCACCTCGTCACAGGTGGCCGCCGCGTGCCGCAGTTCGGCGGCGAGCGTGCCGGTGATGTCGCGATCCGTGTCGACGATCAGCGCGCTGTGCCGGAACCCGTCATGCGCCTGCCGGTCCGTGATCATGGGATGACCATGACAGGTGACAGGGCCGGGAGGCCAGGCGTACGGATCTTCGATGTGCCGTGGTCTCGCCGCTGGGATTGGGAGATCACCGCCGGCCGAACAGACATGATGATGCGGATACCCCGCAGAGAACCGCCTATACCGGCTCGGGGTTCCGGGACGCTGTGATCGGTTAAAGAAGGAGCGGGGCCGCGGCGGGCGGCCGTCACATCGGGTGTGGCGGAGGTAGGGGTGGAGTTACGGTTGTCGGCGCGCGCGGGCCGGAACTGGACCGTGCTGGAGGTCGGCGGTCAGGTGGACATGGAGACCGCCCCGGAGCTGGACGATGTCCTGCAACGGGTGGTCGATGACGGCGCCGTTCACGTGGTGCTGGACTTCACCGGCGTCTCGTTCCTGGATTCCAGCGGCCTCGGCGTGCTGGTCGTGTGGCTCAAGGAGCTGCGGGGCAGGGGCGGGCGGTTGGCCGTCGCCGCGGTGCAGGATCTCGTCGGATACGTGTTACGGGTGTCGGCGGTCGACCAGGAGCTCGACGTGTACGACACGGTGCAGGCAGCTGAGGCCGGCATGGGGTGACGCCTCAGCGGCAGTCGGCGGAGCTGGCGGCGGACACGTCGGCGCCCGCGTTGCTGCGGCGGGCCCGGCCGTGGTGGCCGTGCCAGTCGATGATCAGCAGGGTGGCGTCGTCCTCGAGGGTGGGCCCGGCCACGCCGAGGACCCCGTCGGCCAGGGCCCGCGCCGCTTCGCGGGGATGCAGGTCCTGCAGCGCCCGGAGGCGGGCCTTGATGTCGAGGGCGGCGGCCCGGCGTTCGTGCATGCCGTCGGTGACGATGACGAGGCGGTCACCGGGATGCAGCGTGACCACGCCGCCGTCGGCCGCGCGGTCGGGGAACATGCCGAGGCCGAGGTTGCGGGGCAACGCCAGCTCGCGCGGGCTGCCGTCCCGGACCAGGATCGGCGGCACGTGCCCGGCGTTGACCATCTCGCAGGCCCCGGTGCTCAGATCGAGGCGGCCCAGGACGGCGGTCAGAAAGGCCCCGCGCGCCGGGGCGTGCTCGATGATCGCGGCGCCGGCCCGGTCGGCCTGCTCGGTGAGGCTGTGCCCGGCCCGGCGGGAGTTGCGCAGGCTCCCCACGCCGAGGGTGGCGATCAGGGCGCTGGTGACGCCGTGGCCCATCGCGTCGGTGACGCTGAAGTGCAGGGTGTCGCGGGCCAGGCTGTAGTCGAAGGTGTCACCGCCGATGCTCGCCGACGGTTCCAGCCAGCCGGACAGGGTGAACGAGCCGCCCTCGCAGGTGAACGCGGACGGCAGCAGCCGGCGCTGGATCTCGGCGGACAGGCTGAACGGGGTGGTGCGCTGCCCCCACTCGAACAGGTCGGTGTGGCGGCGGTTGGCGATCACCACGAACGCCAGCGCGTGGGCCGTCCGTACGATCTCGGCGAGCGCCTGTGAGGTCGGCTCCGCCGCCATCGTGATCTCCAGCAGGCCGATCACCTCGCCGCGTTCGGTGACCGGCGCCAGGATCGTCCATGCGGTGTCGCCGCTCACCACCTGCACGGCCTGGGTGCGGAGCGCCTCCTCCTGCGGGCCGCCGTCGAAGGGGAGCACGGTCGCGACCTCGTCGCCGTCCCGGCGGCCGTTCGCCGCGGGCTCGAACGGGACGTGTGCGAGCCGGACCAGCGCCCGGCCGCTGAGGTCGGCGATCAGGAACGAGATGCTGCTCGCGTGCAGGGCCGCGCCGAGCTCCCGGGTGACGGCCTCGACCGCGTTCACCGGTGTGGCGTCCTCCGCGGCCGCCAGCATCCCGGACAGCGCGACTTCGACCGACGGATCCATATGGGCAGCATGGCATAGGGCAGGCATTGCGGCGTACGCACACCGCTCCTACCGTCATCGATAGATGAGCGTCGTCATCCCTGCGGAAGGCCCTCCCCCATGCGCCGTTCCCGCGTCAGTGCCATCGTGCTCGCCGTCTCGCTGACACTGGTCACGATCCTGCCGGTCTTCCCCGCACACGCCGCCTCCCTGGTCCCGACCAAGGCGAGCCGGATGTCCGCGGTCCGGACCGCGAAGACCATCAACTACTACCCGTCGAACGCCGGCTGGTCAGCGATGTGGACCAGCTTCGACCCGGTACGCATCGACGCCGACCTGCTCCGCGCCGCCGGCCTGGGCGCGACGAACGTCCGGGTCATCGTCTTCCCGCAGACCTTCGGATATCCGGTGCCGACTGCGGCGTACGCCCAGAAGCTCAGTCAGTTCGCCGGCATCGCCGAGGCGCGCGGGCTGACCGTCAAGCTGACCCTCTTCGACTGGTGGTCCGGATACACCGATGTGGCCAACAGCATCACGTGGGCCCAGACCCTGCTGGCGCCGTACGCCGACGATCCCCGGGTGATCGCCGTCGAGGTCAAGAACGAGTTCCAGCCCGGTGACGCGGCCGCGGTCACCTGGGTCCGGCAGGTGATCCCGGCGATCCGCGGCACCGCCCCGGCCATGCCGCTCACCCTGTCCGTCGACGGGGCGAGCGGCGCCACCGGCATGGCGAGCATCAGGTCGCAGCTGGCCACGACGCCGCTGGACTACTACGACTACCACTTCTACGGCGCGTCGGAACGGTCCCTGGCCGAGATCCGGCGCGCCCAGAACGCGGTGGCCCCCGACCCGGTGGTGATCGGCGAGACCGGGGTCAGCACCCACACCGGCACCGAAGGCGAACAGGGCGCGTACCTCGCCCGGGTCTTCCGGGCCGCGAGCGAGGCGAACGTCGGCTCGGTGGCGCCGTGGATCCTCAACGACTTCTCCCCCGGCGCGATCCCGCCGAACTCGGCGGTCTCCACGATGCCGGCCCAGTACCGGTACGGGCTGTACCGGACCGACACCACCGCGAAGATCAGCGCCTCCGTCGTCGGGGCCGCCTGGACCACCGGGGCCACCTCGAACGCCATCCTGAACCTGGGGTTCGAGGCCGCCGCGATCGACTCGCCGTGGCGCAACTTCCAGCCCACGGCCGGGACGGCCACGATCACCACCGATTCCCCGCGTACGGGGTCGAAGTCCGCGCGGTTCAGCGGCACCACCCGGAACGGCGGCAACCTGCCGTCGCTGTTCACCTCGCCGGTCACGCCGGTGCAGCCGGGTCAGCCGTGGCACGCCGAGGCGTACGCCCGGGGTGTGGCCGCGACCGGGACCACGGAGATCGCGCTGAGCTGGTTCGACATCAACGGCACGTGGATCGGCCAGAACCTCTCGAACCGGCTGCCCACCGGTGACACCGGCTGGACCCGGCTCGCGGTGGACGCGACCGCCCCGGCCACCGCGGCGGGCGTCCAGCTGCACCTCAAGTCCGGCGACAACACCGGAACCGTCTACTACGACGACGTCCAGATCTCCTGAACCCACACACGGCGGATCCGGTCCCGCGCGTTCTCGTGAGGCCAATGCACGATCAACGATCCTGACCCGTCGAGCACCGGAACCGGCCGCCGTCCGCGATCCTGTGCAACGCCTGCGGCTGGCCGCGATCTTGCGCGCCGCCCCGACCAGCCACGACCCTGCGCAACGCCCCCGACCAGCCAGATCTTGTGCGGCGCGAACCGCTCCGCCCGCCAGCCGACCGGCTGGTTGGCTAGCTGGCCGACTGGCTGACTAGCTGGCTAGCGATCTTGTGAATTTAGCACCGGATCGCGGCGCACAAGATCAGAATCGGCTCCAACTTTGTGCGCCCTGATCCGGAAAGCCGATGTTCCGAATCCACGATCGCGAGCCTTGCCGATCTTGAGCCGAGAAGCCCGGCGCGCACCGCCCAAGATCACGGGCGGTGGCCATCTCTCCGGTGATCCCTGCTCAAGATCTCCACTCGTGCAGCTCTTCATGGAAACTCGCGAGTACCCCCGTCGAGCGATAAGCGGATGAGGGCGCGAGCAGCAGAGCAGAAGACTCGTTCCCCGATCGAGGCACACGAGTACCAGCACGATGCCGATCTTGTGCGCCTCCCCCGGAGACCTCGCGCACATCCCCGACCTGCGGTGACGCCGAGACAGCCGGTACAACGACCTTTGCGGATCTCTAGTACGGTGCCGAAGGGCCGTGTGAAGGGTGGTGGGCGCGGACGTGAGCGGGTTCGAGCTGCAGATCGGTCAGTTGCGCACCGCTGCCAAGGCGGCGGCCTCCGCCGCGGACCAGGCGCGGACGGTGCACCCGGGCTCCGGTGTGGAGAACATCGCGGCGGCGCTGCCGGGCGGGGTCGCGGCCACGAGCGCGCCCACGCTGGCCTCGGCGTTCAACGAACGTGCCGAGAAGTGGGCCGCCGAGATCGACCGCTGGAGCGACGCGGTCCTGGCGGCGGCGAAGGACTACGCCGCGAGTGACGAGTCCGCGCGGAAGGCGTTCGGCGGATGACCGCCGGCTACGACGACGTGCGCCGGTGGGACGCCGGGCCGCTGGATTCGCTGGCCACCGACCTGCGGGCCCGGCAGGACAGGCTGATCGGGCTGCAGGACGAGCTCGACGACGCCGGGCGGCTGCCGGAGTGGCACGGCCCGGCCGGTGAGAGCGCCCGCACGTCACTGGCCGGCACCCGGAACAAGGCGGAGGTCCTGGTCGCCGAGCTGTCCGCGGTCGAGCGGGCGCTGCACACCGCCGCCGACGACGTGCTGGCGCTGAAACAGCGGGTCGCCGGCAACGACTCCCTCGCGAGCACCTACCAGTTCCACATCACCGGCGGTGGGGCGATCGTGGACGACAAGCCCGCCGATCCGCCGCCGGCGTCACGGTTCGAGGCCGAGGAGCGCATCGAGGCGGCCCGGCACCGGCAGGGCATCCGGCTGCAGTTGGAGCAGGAGACCGCGGCGATCCTCACGACCGCCGCCCGCGTCGACACCACGTTGTCGCGGGTGCTGCAACTCGCTCAGGCGGGACAGATCAGCGATCACGACGCGACCACGCTGGCCGGCGCCCGCAAGGGTGGGGAGATCGACGCCCAGGTGGTCGAGATGGAGCAGTCGCTACGGGACGCGGGGCTGCTGACCGGGCCTCCCCCGTCCGGCCTGTACCGGCAGTGGCTGGAGAACGCCGTACGCCGCGGTGTGCCGCCCGACACGATCCTCAAGATCGCCGCCGACCATCAGATCACGCCGGAGGACTTCACGGTTCTCGACGGGATGGAGGAGATCCGCGAGGACCAGGACGGCGACGGGATCTTCAAGTCGTACTTCCTGCTGCCCGACGACGTCAGCGGGGACGACGCGGCGGCGGCGGTGCGGATGACCTACATCCTGAACGCGGGCACCGACTACGGCCCGGGAGGGGATTTCACCCCGACGCCGTACGGGGCCGGCGAACTGCAGCGGATCATCGACCGGCAGAAGGACAACTCCTGGAGTTACGACGAGGACGTCGGGTTCGTCCACGGCAACGGCGGCCGGCTGGTGACCACGCCCAACGGCATGATGATGGGCCTGGGCGGCAACGGCATCCAGGACGTGTTCAGCCAGAAGGGCGGGACCGCCTGGGGCGACACGTTCATGGTCAACATCGACGACCCGGACGACGCGGCACAGCAGCTGCGGGCGATGGTGACGTCGGGCCATGCCTGGTACTCCGGCGACAACGGCCCGTACGAGGGAAGCCTCGACATGGACCGCCTGCTGCACCATGAGGAGCGCCACTCCCAGCAGTGGGCGCGCGAGGGCCACGCCGGCTACATCTCCTCCTATCTGTGGGAGCAGGCGACCGGCGGCAACGAGACCGAGGAAGACGCGGGACTGTCCGATGGCGGATATCACTAGGCGGCTGCGCGCCGCGTGCGCTGCCCTGCTCGTGGCGGTGACGGCCACGGCATGCGACACCGAGGCGCCGTTCGCGCCGTCACTGCCGGTGGCGGCGGGGTTCCGGGTGGACGGCGGCGTGCTGAGACTGTGGACGGGAACCCCGTGCGAGGGCGTCCACCGGGTGCGATTGATCTTCGACGTGGGCTCGGCGGACAGTGCCGAGCAGGTGTGGACCGCGCCGCAGCCGGGCGTCCAGGTGGAGCGCATGGACCTGCTGGCCACGGCCGGCGGTTCCGTTCCGGTCACCGGCGGGCCGCTGCAGATCGAGAAGGCACTGCCTGCGGCGTACGACTGGGCAAAGGCCTCCTGGCTGAACTTCGCCGTCGACGGCCCGACCGCGAACGGGGCACGGGTCGACGTGGCCCAGGTGCTGCGCGAGTCGGCCGAGCACCCGTCGGAGAGCTACCTGTTCGGCTCGCAGGGCTGGATGGACGCCGCAACCGTGCAGCGCGAGAACCAGAAGTCCTTCCGCACCGTCTGCACCCCCGACCCGAACTGAGTCCTGGTGAAGGCGGAGCAGCGCGGTGTCGTACCAAGTCAAATGGTTGTCGTGCAGGATCAAGTCTGACGAAGGCTCGGCCTCTACCGTGAGCGCATGGATTTCAGCCTTTCTGCGCGGGCGGCCGAGCTGACCGAGGCGGTCCGGGCGTTCGTCCGCGACGAGATCGAGCCGGTGGAGCAGCGCCTGCGGCGGTCCGGCGGCGACGGCGGTGACCGCTGGCAGGTGCCGGAGCAGGTGCGCGAGTTGCAGCGCAGCGCCCGCGCCCAGGGCCTGTGGAACCTGTTCCTGCCGGCCGGGCACGAGGGGCCGTACGCGCGGCGCTACGGGACCCGCGGTGACGCCGGGCTGTCGAACGTCGACTACGCGCCGGTCGCCGAGGCGATGGGCTGGTCGTTCCTGGCGCCGTACGTGTTCAACTGCAACGCCCCGGACACCGGCAACGCCGAGGTGCTGCTGAAGTACGGCTCCGCGGAGCAGCGGGAACGCTGGCTGGACCCGCTGCTGGACGGCAGGATCCGCAGCGGCTTCGCCATGACCGAACCTGGCGTGGCCTCCTCCGACGCGACGAACATGCGGCTCACCGCGATCGTCGACGGTGACGAGGTGGTGCTGAACGGCCGCAAGTGGTGGACCACCGGTGTCGGGCACCCGGACTGTTCGGTGCTGATCGTGATGGGGCTGACCGACCCGGACGCGCACCGGTACGCCCGGCACTCGATGGTGCTGGTCCCGATCGGCACGCCCGGGGTCGCGGTGGAGCGGATGCTGGACACCATGGGCTTCTTCGACGAGCCGTTCGGTCACGGCGAGGTGTCGTTCACCGACGTCCGGGTGCCGGTGGCGAACGTGATCGCCGGACCGGGACGCGCCTTCGAGATCGCGCAGGGCCGGCTCGGGCCGGGCCGGGTGCATCACGCGATGCGGCTGGTCGGGCTGGCGGAACGGGCTCTGCACCTGGCCTGCGAGCGCGGCCTGTCCCGTACCGCGTTCGGCAAGCCCCTGGCGAACCTCGGCGGGAACCGTGAGCGGATCGCCGACGCCCGGATCGCGATCAACTCGCTGCGTCTGCTGATCATGCACGCGGCGTGGAAGCTCGACACGCAAGGGCCGGCGGCCGCGCTGTCCGAGGTGAGCCAGATCAAGGTGGCCGCGCCGAACGTGGCCCAGCAGGTCATCGACTTCGCCATGCAGATCCACGGCGGCGCCGGGCTGTCCAGCGACTTCCCCCTCGCCGCCGCGTGGACCGCGGCCCGCGCGATCCGGCTGGCCGACGGCCCGGACGAGGTGCACCGCGGCGTCGTGGCCCGGGCCGAACTCGCCGGTCACGGAGCGACGCGATGAGCCGGGTGCTGATCACCGGCGGCGCGTCCGGGCTGGGCGCCGCCCTCGCCGCCCGCTTCGCGGAGCGCGGCGACCAGGTGCTGGTCACCGATGTGACGGAGCCGGCGGCCCTGCCGGTCGGCGCCGTCTTCCAGCGGTTGGACATCACGTCCGAGACCGACTGGGATCAGGCCCGGGACCGGGTACGGGCGGAGTTCGGCGGCCTGGACATCCTGGTCAACAACGCCGGCATCGCCGCGGGTGGCCGGATCGACCGGCTCGGCGCCGAGCACTGGCAGCGGGTGCTGACCGTGAACGTGCTCGGGGCGGTGACCGGCTGCCGCACCTTCGCGCCGCTGTTCAAGGAGCAGGGCGCCGGTCACCTGGTGAACGTGGCGTCGGCCGCCGGGCTGGTGCACGCCCCGGCGATGAGCTCGTACAACGCGAGCAAGGCGGCGGTCGTGGCGCTGTCCGAGACGCTGCGGCACGAACTGGGCCCGTGGGGCGTACACGTCTCGGTGGTCTGCCCGACGTTCTTCCGCACCAATCTGGCGGCCTCGATGTCCGGCGACGACCCGATGATGGAGCGGGCCGCGGTCAAGCTGATCAACGGGGCGTCGCTGGGCGCCGCCGAGATCGCGGCCCGGGTGGTACGGGACGTGGAGGCCAGGAAGTTTCTGATCATGCCGGACCGGGCCGCCCGCGTCGCGTTCTGGACCAAACGGCTCGCCCGGGTCCTGTACGACAGGCGGATGCTCGCCGTCGGCGCCCGGATCCGCCGCGGCGAGCAGGCGGAGGTGCCCCGTGCCTGAGGGAGTCGTGCTGATCACCGGCGCCAGCTCGGGGCTCGGCGAGGAGATGGCCCGCCAGTTCGCGGCGCTCGGCTACGACCTCGCGCTCTGCGCCCGCCGCACCGACCGGCTCGAAGCATTGAAGGCGGAACTGCGCGGGGTACGGGTCAGCGTCCGCAAACTGGACGTCAGCGACGACGCGGCGGTGTTCCGGGTGTTCGGTGAGTTCGCCGCCGAGTTCGGCCGCATCGACCGGGTCGTCGTCAACGCCGGCCTCGGCAAGGGCGCGCCGCTGGGCACCGGCCGGTTCGACGCCAACCGGGACACCGCCATGGTCAACTTCGTGGGCGCGCTCGCCCAGGCCGAGGCGGCGCTGGAGATCTTCCGTACCCAGAAGCGGGGTCATCTGGTCCTGATCTCGTCGATGTCGGCGCTGCGCGGCATGCGGAAGGCGATGACCACGTACGCCGCCACCAAGGCCGGGGTGGCCGCCATCGCGGAAGGCGTGCGGTCGGAGCGGATCCCCGGCGTGGACGTCTCGGTCATCTACCCCGGCTACATCCGGTCGGAGATGAACGCGCACGTCGCGCAGAAGACCCGGTTCATGGTGGACACACCCGCCGGGGTACGGGCCATGGTCGCCGCGATCGAGAAACGCAAGGTCAAGGCGTACGTCCCGGCCTGGCCCTGGGTGCCGATCGGTGTCGCGCTGCGCGTGCTGCCGCTGTCGGTCGTGCGGAGGATGGTGTGAGCGTTCCCGGCGCCCGGCCGGTCCGGACCGAGGACGCGTTCGACATCGCCGCGGTCAGCGCCTGGCTGGGCTCCGAGGTGGCGCCCGAGGTGCGGCAGTTCGCCGGCGGCGCCTCGAACCTGACCTACCTGCTGCGTTACCCCGACCGGGATCTGATCCTGCGCCGCCCGCCCGCCGGGAGGAAGGCGGCGGGCGCCCACGACATGGGCCGCGAGTACCGGATCCAGGCCGCGCTCGCGCCGGTCTTCCGGTACGTGCCGCGGATGGTCGCGTACTGCGACGACGCCGCCGTGATCGGCTCGCCGTTCTACGTCATGCAGCGGGTCGCCGGGCACATCCCGCGCAAGGAACTCGGCGTGGACCTGCCGCCCGAGCGGGTCCGGCAGCTGTGCACCCGGGTCCTGGACCTGCTCGTCGACCTGCACACCGTCGACCCGGCCGCGGCCGGGCTCGCCGACCTGGGCAAGGGCGAGGGGTACGTGGCCCGGCAGGTCGACGGCTGGAGCACCCGGTACCGGGCGGCGCGGACCCGCAACGTCGGATCGTTCGCGTCGGTGATGGCGTGGCTGCGCGACAACCAGCCCGCCGACCGGGGCAGCTGCCTGATCCACAACGACTTCCGGTTCGACAACGTGGTCTTCGACGCGGACCAGCCGGAGCGCCCGGTGGCGTTGCTGGACTGGGAGATGGCCACCGTCGGCGACCCGCTGATGGACCTCGGCGGCGCCCTGGCGTACTGGGTGCAGGCCGACGACGGCCTGCTGTTCCGGGCCTTCCGCCGGCAGCCCACGCACACCCCCGGCATGCTGACCCGCCGGGAGGTCGTCGACTACTACTGCACCCGCCGGGGCATCGGGCTCAGTGACCGGGAGTGGGCGTTCTACGAGGTGTTCGGCCTGTTCCGGCTGGCCGGGATCGTCCAGCAGATCTACTACCGGTACTACCACCGGCAGACCCGCAACCCGGCGTTCCGGCACTTCTGGCTGGCCAGCCTGACGCTGGAGGCCCGCTGCCGCCGCATCATCCGCCGGGCGGGGCGCTAGCGGCACGGCGTACCGCGGACGGGCTCATCCCCCACCAGCGATGCGCGCAGCGGCTCAGCACCGCCTGCTCGGCGAACCCCAGCAGCCGGCTGACCTGGGCGAGCGGCATGTCGGTGGTGGTCAGGTAGGCGCGGGCCCGGGACTGGCGCAGGCCGTCGAGGATCTCCGAGTACGACTGGCCCTCCCTGGCGAGCCCGCGCTGCAACGTGCGCGGGTGCACGGTCAGGACGCGGGCGACGTCGGCCAGCTCGATCGAGCCGGTGCCCAAGGCCTGGGCCAGGACGGTACGCACCCGCGCGGTCACCGGGCTGCCCGGCTCCGGCGCCTGCCGGGACAGGAACGCCAGCGCCAGGCTCCGCAGGGTCGCGTCCACTCCTTCGAGAGGGCGGGCGAGCAGGCTGGCCGGCACCCGCAGCAGCGCCTCCGGACGGCTGAACCGGACCGCCGCCCCGAACGCCTGCTCGTACCGCCGGCGGGCGGCCACCGGCCGGTGCGGCAGATCCACCGACCGCAGCCCGTAGTTGCCGCCGACCAGGAACGTCACCGCCCGGTGCACGAACAGCACGGTCATGTCGGTGGCTTGCGGCAGCGGGCGTACGCCGTCGCCGAACCCGTACCGCACGCCTTTGACGCCCGGCACGCCCTCCGGGTCGTCGATCAGCGCGACGTGCAGCCCGCGCGCGTGCACGAACATGTATCGCGACGTGCATTCGAGCGCGTCACCGACCGACGGCGAATGCTGGATGGCGACGGCGAGCGGGCCCAGCATGCTCAGGTCCTGCGCCTCCGCGACGCGCAGCCCGAGGTCGGGACACCGCAGATCGGCGGCCGCCACCTCGAGAACGGCAGCGATCGCGGTGTCCTCGATCAGCAGATCGTCGGTGTCGAGGGCGGCCACCGGCAGGCCGGCCTGGCGCGCGTACCGCACCGGGTCCCCGCCCAGCTCCCGCACCGTCTCGCCGAACCTCTGCAGACCAGCCGACCGGACGAGCGACACCCGCCAAGATTATCCCGGGGGTGTCCTCGTCCGGGTGCCGTCCCTCTCCGGACGGGCGCGGGTCAGGGGCTGGTGCACGAGACTGCGGCCGGCGCCGTGCTGCCGCCGTTGGCCAGGAAGCCGAAACTGGTCGAGGCGTTCGCGCCGAGGGAGC
This sequence comes from Actinoplanes sp. NPDC019969, assembly GCF_055562375.1. Taxonomy (NCBI): domain Bacteria; kingdom Bacillati; phylum Actinomycetota; class Actinomycetes; order Micromonosporales; family Micromonosporaceae; genus Actinoplanes; species Actinoplanes sp. NPDC019969. The sequence continues at coordinate 38,868 of NZ_JBVHFK010000011.1, forward strand.
CGTTGTACGCGGCGTTGCGGACGCTGACCGTGCCGCTGGTGCCGGTGTTGACGCCGTTCCAGACGTTGGCGATGGTCTGCCCGCCGGCCAGCGTCAGCCGCACCGTCCAGCCGTCGAGGGTGGCCGCACCGTTGTTGGCCACGGTGACCTCGCCCTGGAAACCGCCGCTCCAGCTGTTGGCCAGGTGGTACGTCGCGGTGCAGGCGCCCGGCGGCCCGCTGCTCGGCGGCGTGTCGCCGGGAGTGCTCGGGGACGGGGAACTCGTCCCGGGCACCGTGGTCGAGGCGGCGTTGAGGGCATTGAGGACCGACGTGTACGCGGCCTTGGGGTTGCTGTTGCGGTCGAACAGCAGCGGGTTCTCGTTGCCCCGCCAGGAGTCGCTGTCGCGGATGCCCCACGTCGTGATGCCGACGCAGCGGGGGACGTTCATGCAGGCCTGGGTCAGTCCCGCGTACTGCGTGGCGGAGGCGTTGGTGACGTCGGCCTCGGTCAGGGCCACGTCCACGCCCAGGGCGGCGAAGCTGGACAGGGTGGTCTGGAAGTTGCCCGGCAGCGAACTGCCGCCGGTGAAGTGGGTCTGCAGACCGACGCAGTCGACCGGGACGCCACGGGCCTTGAAGTCCCGGATCATGTTGTAGACGCCCTGCGTCTTGGCGTACGTCCAGTTCTCGATGTTGTAGTCGTTGTAACAGAGCTGCGCCGACGGATCCGCGGCCCGGGCGGTCCGGAACGCCACCTCGATCCAGTCGTTGCCGGTGGACTGCAGGTTGGAGCTCCGGCGGCTGCCGTTCTCGGCGAAGGCCTCGTTGACCACGTCCCAGGCGTAGAGCTTGCCCCGGTAGTGGGCCATGACACCGTTGATGTGGTCGATCATCGCGGTGCGCAGGGCGCTGCCGCTGAGGCTTCCCCAGAATCGCGGTTGCTGGGCGTGCCAGGCCAGGGTGTGGCCACGTACCCGCATGCCGCGCTGGGTGGCCCAGTTGTAGATGGCGTCACCGGCCCGGAAGTCGAACTGGCCGCGATTCGGCTCGGTCGCGTCGGGCTTCATCTCGTTGACGGCCGTCATCATGTCGAACTCGCGGTTCGCGATGGTGAGGAAGCCCTGGTCGTTGAGGCGGTCCGCGCCCATGGCGGCGCCGAAGTACCGCCCGCTGCGCTCGGCCGCGGCCTTCAGGGTGGTTCCAGGCGGGCCGGCGAGGTCGGCCCGGGCGACGGTGGCCACAGCCACCGAGGACACGGCGATCAGCACGGCACAGGCGACGCCGAGCAGAGATCTGGTACGGCCACCGGTACGGCGTTCGTTCATCTCTGTGCTTCCTCTCGCGGTTCAGCGGTGGTGACGGTGACGGCGTCACGCCGGGCCGGGCGGCGGGAGCGCCGCCCTGGAAGCGCTCCCAGGCCACCACAGATTGCCAGAATGTTTCCAGCCCATCAAGCGAGAGATGTCAATGTTTTTCGATTTCCGGCGAGCCCTTCGCATAACAATTTCCGGGCGGCGATTTTTGAAGGATGACGCGCTTTATCATCGGCGGCATGCCGGTCACCTGCGACGAGGGCGAGAACTTCATGGCGGCCGGGCGAACTCTCGGACGCGGATCCTTCGCCTGGGGCCACCGTGGCGTCTCCGGCGGATTCTTGCCGGAGGACACCGAGCCCTTCCCCGGCCGCTTCCAGGCGTACCGGTTGCAGTTGTGGAGGATCTCGGACGAGCCGTCCTGGCCGGACGACGACGAGGATGCGTGACGGCGAAGCCGGTTCCGCTAAGGTGAGCGATCATGTGGAAACGGGCTGCCGCTGCGATGTCGTGTGCCGTTCTTCTCACCGGCTGTGATGGACAGAGCGCCGCGCCCGCACCGTCCACAACGACTCCCCCGGCGCCGGCTTCGATCCAGGCGGCCTGGTGGGGGTGGGCCGCCGCCGAGCCCGAGGCCACGAACCCGGTCGCTGACAGGACCGGTGTGCACTGTGCCCGGAACCAGCCCGCCGGCATGTGGCTTCTGGCCGGCACGTTCGGTGGCCGGGTGCAGCGCCGGTGCACGGTGGCGCCCGGCGTGCCTCTCGTCGTGCCCGCCGTCAACCTGACCGGCGACGAGTGGGACTGCCGGGATTTCATGGCCGACGCCGCCGGCACGATCGAGTTCGACGGCACGCCGGTGCCGCTGGAACGCATCGAGCACGAGGCCATCACGTTCACCGCCGGGGCGGGAAACCCGGTGACCGGCGACGCCGGTGTGAACGAGCGCGTGGGCTGCGGGCTGTGGGCGACGATCCCGGCGCCGGCCGGCGGCGAACACACCGTCCATGTCCATGGCTCGTCGGGCACGTTGAAGGTGACCGCCGAGTACATCCTGACGGTGCCGGCGTTGATGTAGTCCCGGTTCGGGACGATCGTGCTGTTAGCTTTTGCGCATGGCGGTGCGGGGTGTGGTCCGGCTATGGCACGAGGACGAGGGCTGGGGCGTGATCGACTCGCCGGAGACGCCCGGGGGCTGCTGGGCGATCTTCGGCAGCGCGGCCATGACCGGCTACGTGTCGTTCAGCAGCGGGGACGTGGTGGCCCTGGAGTGGGAGGAACCGGGCCAGGACGGCTGGCCGTACCGGGCCGTCCGGTTCTGGCCCTACGGCGACGAGCCGGTAGAACGAACGTTCGGTCCCGGGGGTGCCTACCGCAGCACGCTGACCCTCACCTTCGACGACATCGACGACTAGACGCCGGTGCAGAAGTGGCGCGGGCCGGCTGCCAGTGACGCCTTGATGTTCGCGGTTTACTCGTCGACGACGACTTCGAGGAGGTTGTGCTCGAGGCCGTCGAGGGCCTGCCGCACCACGGCGGCCGGGTCCACCTTGGGGCCGTGGTGAACAGCGCTCATGCCGGTGCCGGCGGGGCCCGGATGCAGGGCGATGACCCGTGTGTTCCGGGCGGCGAGTTCGAGGCGCGCCCCGTTGGTCGGGTTCCCGGCGGCGGCCTTCGTAGTTGAACCAGCTCATCGCGACAGCACGTTCAGCATCGCGCCGCCGGCCAGCCCGGGCGCGAAGGCGCGGACCATCGCGAGGGGGCCTTCGAGCAGTTGGACGGCGAAGTGGCGGCCGAGGCCGCGGTGGGCGCCGGTGACGAGTGCTGTCGCTTCGTTGATCTGCATGCCGTGGACGCTAGAACCTGACGTTGACGTCAGAGGCAAGGGCCGCGCCCGAGGTCACTGCCCCGCGGCGTCCGACAGGCGGTCCAGCAGGGCCGGCAGGATGCTGAGCATGTCCCGCTCGGCGGGGCTGAGCTGGGTGGCGATGGTGCCGGCCATGAGGCGGCGGCGGGCCCGGCGGTCGACGTCGAGCGCGGCGGCGCCCGCATCGGTCAGGGTGATCAGGACGGCGCGGCCGTCGTCCGGGCTCGGCCACCGGCCGACGAAACCGAGTTCTTCCAGCTCACCGACGGTGCGGCTCATGCTCTGGTGCTTGACGCCGCGCCCGGCAGCGAGCTGCGCGATCGTCTGTGAGCCGCCGCGCAGCAGGGCGCCCAGCACCTCCGATCGCGACGGGGGCAGCGTGTCGGCGCGTGCCCGGGTGACCCGCACATAGCGGCCGATCGACTGCCGCAGCCGTTCGGCGAGTTCTTCGTCGGTGATGGAGACCATGGAGAAACAATACAGCTTGGCTGTACGGTTGGAGCATGCGCTTGACGAAGTACGCCCACGCCTGTGTCACCGTGACCGGCGGCGACGGGGTTCTGCTGATCGATCCGGGCACGTTCACGCCGAACGCCGCCGAGCTGATCGCCGGGGCGACCGCCGTCCTGGTGACCCATGAGCATGTCGACCACCTCGACGACGCGGCGCTCGCCGCCGCCCTCGAACAGCGACCGGAGCTGCAGGTTTACGGCCCGGCGGCGGTGCGGGAGAGGCTGGGCGAGCGGGTGGTGGCCGTGCGGTCCGGTGACCACCTCGAGGCGGCCGGCCTGCGGGTCGAGGTGCACGGTGAGCAGCACGCCCGCATCCATGACGACATCCCGCTGGTCGACAACGTGGGCTATCTGATCGAGGGCAGGGTCTTCCACCCGGGCGACTCGTATCACGTGCCCGGCGCCCGGGTGGAGACGCTGCTGCTGCCGACCAGCGGCCCGTGGACGAGGTTCGGCGAGGCGGCCGACTTCGTCCGCGCGGTGCGGCCGGACCGGATGATCCAGGTGCACGAGCTGATGCTCAGCGAGTTGGGGCAGAATTCGGCCCGGATGATCCTCGGCGAGAAGGGCCTGACCGGCCTGCCCCTGGAGATCCTGCCCGCCGGGGAGTCCACCACCGTCTAGAGATACGCAGCCAGGCTGTGCAACTCACGAGATGCGGAAGGTCACGTCGTGCCGGCCGGACAGGCTGGAGGAGACGCTGAGCGGGTCGATGCGCAGCAGGTGGCCGGCGTTCCGGAGATACCGGTCCGGGAGGTTGTGCGACCGGAACGACGATCAGGAGGCGTCCGCCAGGCCCGGCACCTGGTGGAACGTGGCGTCGGCGCCTCCATCGCGGTGCCCTGCCGCAGTCCGCCGGTGTAGGTGGTGTAGCTGTTCGGCGCGCCGGTGCTGGACCGGGTACTGGTTGTTCTGGCTGAAGTCCGCGCCCTTCAGGTCGGTGGCCAGGACGACGAAGGTGCCGTCCTGTTCACGCAGGACGAACGGGTCGCGCAGCCCGAGAGTGCCGGCGGTCGGGGTGACCACCGGCGCGTTCTGGTTCGGCGGCGACCAGTTCAGGCCGTCGCGGCCGACGGCCAGGTGCAGGCCGTAGTTGGCGCCGGACCGGTTCGGGGTCTCGGTGAAATACGCGAAGACGTACGCGGCGTCGGCGGCCGCCCGCGCCATGGTGGGGATCTGGGCGGCCGCCGTGGCGGTGGCGGCGAGGACGGGCAGGAGCGTGAACGTTCGCCGGGTCAGGGGCATGAGGAAGCCTCTTCCGCCGAAGATCGCGCGCGAGGTCCGTACGAAAAAGGTCAGTTGATCGCCGTCAGGCGCCAGAGGTTGTCCGCCGTGCCGTTGTCGCTGTCCTGGACCACCTGGGTGCCGCGGGCGGTGCCGCCGTTGAGGACGCCGAGCAGCTTGCCGCTGTTCACGTTGCGGATCTTGTAGGTGCCGTTGCTCTGCGCGAGGAGGGTCCAGCGGTGGTCGGCGGTGCCGTTGTCGGCCCACTGCAGGACGACGGCGTTGTCGGCGGTGGACATGTTCTGCACGCCGAGGACCTTGCCGCTGTTGACGTTGCGGAAACGGACCGCGTCGCCGTCCGGGATCCGCTCCCAGCGGTGGTCGGCGGTGCCGGTGTCGTCCCAGGTCAGGGCGAGACCGCCGTCGGCCAGCGACATGTCCTTGATGCCGAGGACGAGCCCGGTGGCAGCGTTGACGAGCTTGAACACCTGGGCGGTACGCCAGTAGGTGACGGTGTTGACGTTCTGCGCGTTGTAGAACGGCACCAGGTTGACGGTCGCGCCGTTGGCCGTCGCGGATGTCGGCGTCACCGAGGAGACGGCCAGGGCCGGAGCCGCGGTGACGGCGGTGGTGCCGTAGTTGCCGCACAGAACGGTCGGTCCGTAGGTGATCGCGCCGAGCGTGGGGTCGTCGTTGGCCGCCACGATCCGGATGCTCATCGGCGCCTTGACCGTGATGACGTCGCCTGCCGCCCAGGTCCGGGTGACGGTGGCGTAGCCGCCCGCCGCCGGCGACGACACCACCGCGCCGTTGACGCTGATCGTCGCGCCCGTCGTCCACGACGGGATCCGCACCCGGATGCTCCACGAGCCGCTCATCGTGCCGGACAGCGTGAGCGTGCTGGTGTCACCGGCCGGGAAGCTGGTGGCCTGGGTGACCGTGATGCCACGGGACGCCCAGGTCAGCACCGACGGCGCGAACAGGTTCACGGTCAGCGTCGTGCCGCTGTAGAAGTAGATCGACTCCATCAGCCGGGTGTTGACCTCGACACCGGTGCCCTGGCAGCACCAGAAGGTGGTGTAGTCGGTGCTCCACGTGCCGCCGCCCCACGCCGGCCCGACACCGCGGCGGGCGCCCGGCTTGAGCGGGGTGAAATAGCTGATGTGACCGTGGCTGTCGGCCGGGTTCTGCGCGCCGAGCACGTGGTTGAACAGCGCCTTCTCGTAGAAGTCGAAGTAGGCGGCCCGGTCCGGTTCGGTCACCCACAGCTCGTTGGTCAGCCGCAGCATGTTGACCGTGTTGCAGTGCTCGCAGGTGTCGTTGGTGAGGTACCCGGCGATCGCGTTCGGCGGACGGAAGTGTTCGGCCTGGCTGTTGCCGCCGATCGCGTACGTGTGCGCGCCGACCGTGATGTTCCAGGCGTTCCGGGCGATGTCGCGGTAGCGGGTGGCGCCGGTGGCCTTGTACTCGCGGGCCGCGCCGATCCACTTCGGCACCTGCGTGTTGGCGTGCAGCCCGTTCAGGCTGTCGGTGCCGGCGGCGAGCGGGTCGAAGACGACGGCGTGGTCGAAGCGGCGGGCCACGGTCAGCCAGCGGGAGTCGTTGGTCTGCTGGTAGAGGTCGGTGAGGACGGCGTTCATGCCACCGAACTCGGTCTGCAGCATGGCCTGCATCTGGGCGGTGGTCAGAGCGGCGGTACGGGTGTCGACCCACGCCGCCAGCTTGAGCAGCACGTCCCGCGCCTGCGCGCTGCCGATGTACCGCCACACGTCGAGGAGCCCGGCCAGGGTCTTGTGGATGCAGTAGTACGGGACGTTGCCGTTGCTCAGGGTGCGGTTGTGCACGGCGGTGATGTCGGCCTCCGGGAACCCGGAGAGGTACCCGTTGGCCGCCTGGCATTTCGCCAGCTCCGCGACCATGTAGGTGGCCTTGTCCCGGCAGGTGGTGTCGCCGAGCACCGCCCACGCCTGCGCCCACGCGGTCAGGAAGTGGCCCTGCACGTGCGAGCGGAACGGGAACGTCGGCGCGTCCCAGCCGCCGTTGACCGCGGCGCCGGCGGTGGACTTGCCGTGGTTGGCGCGGAACACGTACAGCAGCCGGTCGACGTCGACGAACCGCAGGTAGTTGAGCGTGCGGTTCTGGTTGTCCAGGAGACGGCCGGCGGTGAGCCGCACCTGACCGAGGGGGAACGGGTAGGCCGAGACACCGGTCTCGGCGGCGGCCGCCGGGCTGCCGCCGCCGAGGAGGGCGGGGGTGGCGGCGGTGGCGAGGGCGGCGCCGAGAAGGGTCCGGCGGGTGACGGGAAGCGGGGGCATAGGGCACTCCTGAGAGAGGCTGGGGGAAGGTTACGCCCGTGTTACGCCCAGATGTTATCGATCACATTCGACGTGTCAAGACCTCGCTTGCGGCGTACGGATCCCGCCCGCCGTACCCATGAATCCGCGATTTCCCACCAGCCCACAGCTCCGTGCGCCGTGGGAAAACCGCCCTGAACAGTCGATACTCGACAGCTCCGGGAGATGCGATGCCGGTGAATGCGACATGCTTCCGCCGCCCCGCAACGAGTGTGATCGTTCCCAGAAGTGCCCATGAACGCGATCCGCGTGCCGGCACCGCGCGGGGGACGGCCGGATCAGCTCACCGGCAGAACACCTCGACGACGTCTCCTGCGAGGAAGAGCTTGTGCAACCTTTGGTTGCACGTCTAGTGTTGCGTGCAACCAAAGGTTGCAGGAGGAGATCATGGAGTTCGGTGTCATCGAGCGGGAGATCTACATCGACGCCGCACCCGACGTCGTGTTCGAGGTGGTGAGCAAGCCTGAGCACGTGGCCCGGTGGTGGCCCGACGAGGCGGCCTACGACGTCGAGCCCGGCGCCGGCGGGACGATCTCGTTCGGCGAGCAGGTCGAGCAGCTCACCGTGGTCGACATGCGACCGCCGGACCTCTTCTCGTTCCGGTGGACCCACCCCGCGGGTTCGGCCGCCGCCACCGGCAACTCGTTGCTGGTCACCTTCGCGCTGAGCGCGAGGGGCGACGGCACGCTGCTGCGGATGACCGAGACCGGCTTCCGGGAGATGGGATGGGAGGTGGCGGTCCTGGAGGAGCAGTTCAACGCCCACGTGAGCGGGTGGTCCTTCTTCCTGCCGCGGATCGCGCCCTACGTCGCTTCGCTGAGCGTACGCCGGTGAGCACAGCGATCGACGACGACCTGTGGTCGGCGATCGGCGACCCGACCCGCCGCCGCATGCTCGACCTGCTGCTCGCCGAGGGCGGCGGAACGGCGACCACGCTGAGCCGGCGGATGACCGTGACCCGGCAGGCGGTCGCCAAGCACCTGACCGTTCTCGATCGGGCCGGCCTGGTCCGGTCCGCGGCCGACGGCCGGGAGCGGCGCTACCACGTCGACGACGAACAACTCGCCCGCGCCGCCGACCAGCTCGCGTCGGTCGGGTCGGCCTGGGACGCCCGCCTACAGCGCATCAAGCGGATCGCCGAGGCGATCCAGAAGACGCAGAGGGAGAACTGATCAATGCCCGACATCCTGCACCGCATCGGCATCGAGAGCGCCACCCCGGAGAGCGTCTACGCCGCGCTCACCACGGTCGACGGCCTGGCCGGCTGGTGGACCGAGGACACCCGCCTGGTCGACGGACAGCTGCAGTTCCGCTTCAAGCCGGGCGGCTTCGACATGGACGTCCTCGAGGAGAAGCCGGCCGAACGGGTGCGCTGGCGGGTCGCCGCAGGCCCGGAGGAGTGGATCGGCACCACGATCCACTGGGACCTGCGCCGGGACGGCGACTACACGATCGTGCTGTTCAAGCATGAGGGCTGGCGCGAGCCGGTCGAGTTCATGCACCACTGCTCGACGAAGTGGGGCCAATTCCTGATGAGCCTCAAGTCGCTGCTCGAAACCGGATCCGGCAATCCGTCGCCACGGGACGTGCACATCGACGACTGGAACTGAGCTCGTCGTTCACCCAGTTCGGCGGGGCTTGGAGCCCGGGGCGGCGCAAGGCCGGAAACCAAGAAGGAATCAACGAGCGCTCGCCTAGTCGCATACCTTCTTGGGGGCCGTCGCGCCGGCGCGAAGCCGGAAAAGAACTCGATGGCCGAGCTGATCCTGAAACTCGATCTCAGTGGAGGAGACCTGACGCATGGTGCCGTCCTGATAAGGATCCGCCCATCCCTCCGGCGGGCTCCCATGGCCGTTGGACAGGGGTTTGACAGCTTCATAGTGTTGATTCTCGAACTCGGCATCGTCAATGTCGCAGGTGTATACGAACGGAACGCCTCAGAGCCGATATCGGCCGCCGCACGGGAAGCTGCCGCGAAGCGCCGCGGGTCACATCCCGCCCCGTCACCCGGAAACGACGCGGGAACGGTGCGCCCGACCTAGTCCCAGCCTTCCTGCGGGGTGGCGCAGGTGCCGCGGAACACGTACTGGGACGGCAGTTTGCGCTGCTCACTGGTCCAGTCGATGGGTGGCCGCCGCTGCTCGACGGGCAGATAGCCCAGCCGGTAGACGGCCATCAGCTCGAGGTCGTCCGGGACGGCGAGCAGCCGCACGATCTCGTCCCAGCGGCCCGGCACCTCCATCGGGAACGAGATGAACTGGATGCCCATGCCGAGTTCGACGGTGGTGAGCCAGAGGTTCTCCATCGCCGCGCCCATGCTGAACACCGAGTAGAAGGAGGACAGTTCACCGGGCCGGTATTCGGCGCGGTCCAGCATCACGCCGAGCAGCAGCGGCGACCCGGCCACGAGTTTGCGGTTCTCCTCGCCGAGGGTCTGCGGCACCCGCATGGCGTTCATCAGTTTCTGGCCGCGGGAGGTGAAGACCTGACCGGTGAACGGGCGCAGCGGCGCCGGGAGACGGTCGAACAGCATGCCGTCGCGGCGGCGTTCCATCTCCTGCCTGCTGAACCGGAAGTACGGCTTGTAGCGCTCGAAGAAGGTGCCGTTGGACATCGCCTCGGTCATGCTCTCGCCGCTGATCCGCGCGACGGTCTCGATGGTCTCGCGTTCCTCCACGATGACGAACCGCCACGGCTGGCTGTTGAGCTGCGACGGGGCCCGCCCGGCGACCTCCATCAACAGCCGCTGGTGTTCCTCGGAGACCGGGTCGGGCAGGAACGCGCCGTTGGTGGTGCGGCGACGGCGTACGACGTCAAGGAATTCCATCAGCGTTTCCTCCAGGCCAGGGCGAGAGCTAGGGCGTACGCCGGGGCGGCCGACCCGGCGACGGCGGCGTGCCGGCGCAGTTCCCCGCCGGCGTAGGGCAGCGCGGCGAGGGGGCCGATCGCCGGCAGCAGCGAGAGTCCGGCGGGCCGGCGTTCGATCGCGGCGGCGATGAGGGCGACGGTGGTCAGCGACGAGGTCACCACGTACAGGGCGTGGTGGACCCAGCGGATGCGCCGGGTGTCGATCAGGCCCGTGGCGACGGCGGCGCCGAAGGCGGCGTTGCCCAGGTATCCGAGCGCCGCGGCGGTGATCAGGGGCGGGGTCGCCGGCGCCCGCCTACCCATCGGCGCGTGCCGGTTCGCAGGTGAGCAGGAGACGGTACGGGAACATCGGCGTGACCTGCCATCCGGGCGGGACGGCCGCCTGCAGTTCCGGGCGGCGGTAGCTGCGGCGGATGGAGAGCAGGCCGTCCTGGTGGATGAACGACCGCCGGGCGAACGGCAGGGTGGCGGCCGCGTAGACGCCGTAGCTCAGGCGCCCGCGGGACAGGTCGCTGTGGATCACCAGGCGGCGGGCCAGGACCCGGCTGTCCGCCAGCACGCCGGCCAGCTCGGCCGGATCCAGGTGGTGCAGGAGGTGGTTGGAGATCACCAGGTCGTACCGGTCGCCGCGGGTCACCAGGTCCGCGCTCGACGCCTGCTCGAAGCGGACTCCGGCGTCCGGCCGCCCGCGCACGTGCGCCAGGGCTCGCGGGTCCGGGTCGATGGCGGTCACGGACAGCGGCAGCCGGTCGCGGGCCGCCCAGCTCGTCAGGGCGCGGGAGATGTCCCCGGCGCCGAAGCCGATGTCCAGCACCGTTGTGGGCCGGCCGGGGTCCAGGAGCGGCCGGATCCGGCGCCGGTAGAGACGCCGCCAGCCGGAGACGAGCCGGTTGACGGTGCTGAACTGCCGGTAGGTGCGTTCCAGCCGATCGGGGTCGCAGTCCGGGGCGTCCATGAACTCCCGCGCTTCGATGTCGCGCAGGGCGAGGCCGGTGCCGCTCATATCGACTGCCATACCCATGATGATCAGTTTCCACACCTTGACGTATATGAATGTTAGCGAGAACATCAAAACGTTTCAGGTCCGATAGCGGTGCCGGCGTCACCCCAAGCGCCGGCCTGAATCCCCGAAGGACAGTGATGATCTCGCCCGTTCCCCCCGAACGCAGATCCCGTGCCCGCGTCACCGCTCTCGTCGCGGCGACCACCGCCGCCGTCGTGACCACCTCCGGTCTGGCCGCCGTGAACGCCTTCGCGGCGGCCGGGTGCCGGGTCGACTACGCCGTCACCAACCAGTGGCAGGGCGGCTTCGGCGCGGGCGTCACCATCACCAACCTCGGTGACGCCGTCCCGAACTGGACGCTCACGTTCAACTTCGGCGCCGGGCAGACCGTCACCCAGCTCTGGAACGGCACGTTCACCCAGTCCGGCAGCGCCGTCACGGTGCGCGACGCCGGCCACAACGCCGCCATCCCCACCAACGGGAGCGTGTCGTTCGGGTTCAACGGGGCGTTCAGCGGCACGAACCCGGCTCCGGCCGGTTTCACCCTGAACGGGACCGCCTGCACCGGGTCGGTTCCGGAGCCGTCCGGCCCGTCACCGTCGAGCCCGCCGCCGCAGCCGGGGACGGGACGGCAGATGGAACGCCTCGACCGCGGCCTGATCAGTGTGCGGTCCGGCAGCGGCAACCTGGTGAGCTGGCGGTGGCTGGCGGCCGACGCGTCCGATGTGGGGTTCCACGTCTACCGCGACGGCACCAAGGTCACCGCCGCGCCGATCACCGGATCGACGAACTACCTGGACGCGGGAGCGGCAGCCGGGGCCACGTACACCGTGCGTGCCGTCGTCGGAGGCGCCGAGCAGGCCGCGTCCCCGGCCGCGCTGCGGTTCGGCAACGGCTACCTCGACGTGCCGATCCAGAACCCGGACCCGGCGCGGTACGCGGCCAACGATGCCAGCGTCGGTGACCTCGACGGTGACGGACGGCCGGATCTGGTGCTCAAGTGGGATCCGCTGAACGCCAAGGACAACTCGCAGTCCGGCGTCACCGACCCGGTCTACGTCGACGGCTACAAGCTCGACGGCACCCGGCTGTGGCGGATCAACCTGGGCCGCAACATCCGGGCCGGGGCGCATTACACCCAGTTCCAGGTGTACGACTACGACGGTGACGGGTTCGCCGAGGTGGCGATGAAGACCGCCGACGGCACCACGTCCGGCACCGGGCAGGTGATCGGCAGCGCGAGCGCCGACCACCGCAACTCCAGCGGCTACGTCCTGGCCGGCCCGGAGTTCCTGACCGTGTTCAGCGGGCGCACCGGCGCGGCGCTGGCCACCGTGAACTACGAGCCGCCGCGCGGGACCGTGTCGTCGTGGGGGGACAGTTACGGCAACCGGGTGGACCGGTTCCTGGCCGCGACCGCGTACCTCGACGGGAAACGGCCCAGCATCGTCATGGCCCGCGGCTACTACACCCGGTCGGTGATCGTGGCCTGGGACTTCCGCGACGGTGCCCTGACCCGCCGCTGGACCTTCGACTCCGGGGCGTCCGGCAACAGCTCCTACGCCGGGCAGGGCAACCACAACCTGTCGGTGGCCGACGTCGACGCCGACGGGCGGGACGAGATCGTGTACGGGTCGATGGCCGTCGACGACAACGGCGCCCGCCTGTGGAACACCGGCAACGGCCACGGCGACGCCATGCACGTCGGTGACCTCGACCCGTCCCGTACCGGGCTGGAGGTCTTCAAGGTCGACGAGGACGGCAGCAAACCGTCGTCCTGGTTCGCCGACGCCCGGACCGGTCAGGTCCTGTGGTCCACCCCCGCGTCCGGCGACAACGGCCGCGGCGTCTCCGGCGACGTCTGGGCCGGCAGCCCCGGCGCCGAATCGTGGTCGTCCGCGCCGGCCGGGCTGCGCTCCCCGAACGGGACGGTCGTCAGCAGCCGCAAACCCGGCTCGGCGAACTTCCTCGCCTGGTGGGACGCCGACCCGGTGCGGGAGCTGCTCGACGGCACCCACGTCGACAAGTACGGCACGTCCGGCGACACCCGGCTGCTCACCGCCGCGAACGTGCACAGCAACAACGGCACCAAGTCGACGCCGTCACTGTCCGGCGACATCCTCGGCGACTGGCGCGAGGAGGTGATCTGGCCGACCAGCGACAACACCGCACTGCGCATCTACGCGACGCCCACACCCACCGACCGGCGGATCACCACGCTGCTCCAGGACGCCCAGTACCGGCTCGCGCTGGCCTGGCAGAACACCGCCTACAACCAGCCGCCACACCCGGGCTTCTTCATCGGCGACGGCATGCGCACCCCTCCTCGCCCCACCATCTACCAGCCCTGACCGTACGCGGCACACAGCCCCGTCCCGGTGGCCAAGACCACCGGGACGGGGCGTCGCGCTCAGCCCTGATAGACGTCCGGGATGCCGTCGTTGTCCCGGTCGGCCTCCTCGGCCTCCCGGAGGCGCCGGTAGACCCGGTTGCGGGCCCGCAGCACCACCGAGGCGATCAGGGCGGCGGACAGTGACCCCGCCAGCACGGCGATCTTCACATGGTCGTCGCGTTCGTTGCCGGAGCCGAACGCCAGCTCGCCGATCAGCAGCGACACGGTGAACCCGATCCCGGCCAGCACCGACAGCCCGGCCACGTCGATCCACGCCAGCCCGGCGTCCATGCGGGCCCGGGTGAACCGGGCGGTCAGCCAGGTCGCGGCCAGGATCCCGACCGGCTTGCCCACCATCAGGCCGATGATCACCCCGATCGCCACCGGATCGGTCAGCGCGGACCGGAGCCCGTCGAGGCCGCCGATGGTCACCCCGGCCGAGAACAGCGCGAACACCGGCACCGCGAAACCGGCCGACAGCGGCCGGAACCGGTGCTCGAAGTGCTCGGCCAGCCCGTGCGCCGTGTGGCCGGGGGACGCCGGATGCGCCGGCGTCAGCACCGGCACGGCGAAACCGAGCAGGATCCCGGCGACCGTGGCGTGCACCCCGGACTCGTGCACCAGCACCCACGTGGCGAACGCCAGCGGCAGCAGCAGCCACCAGGCGCGGACCCGCCGCTGCACCAGGAGGGTGAACACGCCCAGCGGGATCAGCGCCGCCAACAGCGGCAGCACGGCCAGGTTCGCCGTGTAGAACACCGCGATGATCGCGATGGCGAGCAGGTCGTCGACCACCGCCAGGGTGAGCAGGAAGGTCCGCAGCCCGGACGGCAGGCTGCGCCCGACCACGGCCAGCACGGCCAGCGCGAACGCGATGTCGGTGGCGGTCGGGATCGCCCACCCCTTCACCGCCCCACCCCAGTTGACCACGAGATAGAGGATCGCCGGGACGATCACACCGCCGGCCGCCGCCGCGACCGGCACCGCGGCCCGCCGGGGATCGCGCAGGTCACCGGCGACGAACTCGCGTTTGAGCTCCAGCCCGGCGACGAAGAAGAAGATCGCCAGCAGGCCGTCGGCGGCCCAGGTCGCCAGCGTGAGGTCCAGGTGCAGGGCGGCCGGGCCGATCCGGAACTGCGTGAGCGCGTGGTACTGCTCCGACCAGGGCGAGTTCGCCCAGATCAGCGCGATGACCGCGCCGAGGAGGAGCAGGATGCCGCCGATGGTCTCCTTGCGCAGCACGTCGGCGATGCGCTTGGCCTCGGCCCACGACCCCCGGCCGAGAACGGAGAAGGACGGGCGGGAGGTGTCGGGCACGGCGGCTCCATGGGCACGGTCGGTCAGGGACTTCGCCGACCAGACTTCCCGGCACACCTGGCGGTAACCCTACCCGTGATCACGGGGTGACGCCCCGGATCGAGTCAGGCGTCACGTCGTCCCCTGAGCCGGGTGTGAGGGCGTCGCCGAGCAGGGCCCGCAGAGCGTGGGCGTGCCGGCTGAGGGCGTCGCGGCCGGCCGGGGTGAGCCGTGCGGTCGCGCGGCGGCCGGTCCGGTGCACCTCGACGTAGCCGGCGTCCTGCAGCGTGGACAGCTGCTTGCTGAGGGCGGAGTCGCTGAGCCCGGTGGCTTCCCGCAGGTAGCTGAAGTCGGCGTGGGCCGCCGGGACCAGCAACGACACCAGGGTCAGCCGGGCCGGGAAGTGCAGCAGCTCGTTGAAGCCGGACGGCCGGGCGTCGGTCACGCCTTGCTCTGGGGCATGCCGGCCGCGGCCTGTGCCGGGCCCATCGCGGTGACCCACACGACAGCGGCGGCGAGGCCCGCGAGGGTGCCGTCGGCGGGGACCTCGAACAGGCGCAGCGCCGTGCCGACGCCGATGAGCGCGGTGAGCACGGCGCCGGCGAACAGCACGACCGGCGTCCAGCGCTGCGCACGCCAGCGCAGCCGCACCCCGGTGGAGCGTTCCAGCGCCGCGGCGAGGCCGACCATCGCGACGGCGGCGGCCAGGGCCATGCCGGTGCCCGGCCATCCGGCCACGTCACCGCCGGCCGAGGCCAGGACCAGCGCGGCCGCCGAACCGTAGGTGAACCATGCGGGGAGCCGGCGCGGCGTGCCCTGCCGCAGCGTCTGCTCCTGACGCTGGTCGATCTCGCTGAGCGCCTTCATCGCCTCGGTGGCATCCATCGGACCCATCCCTTCCGTAGAGGAAACTTTTGCCTGCGAGGAAACAATAGCCTGACTCTTTCCTCCAAGGCAAGGATGGATCCGGGAATCGCCGTCAGCGCCTCCGGCGGGTGCGGGCCACACCGGCGCCGGCGACGGCGAGCACCGTGCCGCAGGTGAGGGCGACACCGGCGGCGCCCCACACCACCATCAGCACCGACAGGCCGGCCCAGACCAGCGCGCCGACCAGCGCGAGCACCACGCGCAGCGTCTTGCGCGGGAGCACCCGGGGCGTACGGGTCAGGGACGGGTCCTCCGCCGCCAGACGCCCGACGATCTCCTCGAACTTCTTGCGCGTGTCCTTGGTGGACATCGCCCCACCACCTCTC
Organism: Actinoplanes sp. NPDC019969; assembly: GCF_055562375.1. Taxonomy (NCBI): domain Bacteria; kingdom Bacillati; phylum Actinomycetota; class Actinomycetes; order Micromonosporales; family Micromonosporaceae; genus Actinoplanes; species Actinoplanes sp. NPDC019969. The sequence goes on from NZ_JBVHFK010000011.1 coordinate 54,931, forward strand.
GCCGCGGCCCATCCGCCCCTACCTGCATACCCCGAACCGGTGACGCGGCGCATGCCCCGCCGGTGACGGTTCGCCCGGGTGAACCGTCTTGACCCGGCCCCGGCCCGGCATGTCAGCATGAGCCGTTGTCAACAGTGGGCGGGCAACCTCGGCGGCTCGGACGAGGAGGCGGGCATGCATCCTCATCACGCGGCCGCGCCGGCGCACCGGGCCGGCGGCTGGATCCCGGCGCAGCGGCTCCGGGAGGCGATCGACTGGTTCGCCACGGCCGACGCCCTCGGCGAGCACGTGGTGCCGGCGGTGGCGGACTGGTGCGCGATTCACGTACGCGGCCCGGTCGTGGCGGCGCTGCGCGCCGGTGTGGCGGTTCCGCTCGCCGACGCGGGACTGGCGCAGCCGGTCGACGGCGAACCCCTCGAGATGATCGCGCTGCGGCACCGCGACGCCGAACGTGAGCCGGTGGTGCGGCACTGGGCGGCCGAGATCCCCGTACACACCGGCGACGGGTACGGGGCCGGCCGGGTCACCGCCACCGGCGTCACCCGGTACCTGCCGCATGTGCCGGACGGCATGCTGCAAGCCGTGGTGACCGATCCGGATCAGCGGCGGCAGTTCGCCGGCCTGGGCGTCACCAGCTCCATCGTGGTGCCGTTGCGCACCCCGGCCGGGGCCGTGCTCGGCGCCATGACGCTGATCCGCGAACTGGACAGCCACGAGGCGTTCACCCAGCAGGACGTCCGGGCCGCCGAGCAGCTCGCGCAGGCGGCCGCCGAGGCCCTGGACGCCTCCCGGATGGCGACGGTCACCGTCCGGACCCCGTCGCCCGGGCCGGAGATCCGCCGCAGCGCCACCTGGCGGCCGCCGGACGCGGCGCACGCCAGGGTCAGCACCGACGGCCGCAACTGGGCCCGCCGTACCCTGCCGGAGATCCTCACCAGCGAACCGCGGCGCGACCTCTATCAGGACGTGGACCTCGTCTTCACCGAGCTGATCAGCAACGCGGTCCGGCACGGCGGCGGGCTGTGCGAGGCGCAGCTGGCCGACACCGGCGACCATCTGCGGCTGGTCACCGCGGACGAGGACCCGCGGAGCCCCACGGTGCGGACCCGCCAGTTCGACCATCCCCACGGCCGCGGCATGCACCTGATCGACGCGATAGCCGACCGCTGGGGCGTCGAGCGGCACCACGCCCGGATCGGCAAACGCGTCTGGGCCGATCTGCCGTTGCGCTGACCGGCCGCCTGTCGTGTTGCGGGCCGCCTGCATCATTGACCGGGATCGACGGCACGTCACCGGCCTGTGGAGCGGATATGAACACCAGCGTCCTGTGGACAGCGCTCCGGGGGCTCGTCCTCGGCCTGTTCGCCTGCGTCACCCTGCTGATCGCGTGGTCCGCGGCCCAGGCGGTGTTCAGCGCCACCGGCCTCGCCGCCGACCCGCACGGCTACTCGATGATCTTCGGCTTCGTCACCGCGATCATGCTGAGCCCGATCGCCCTCTGCCTGTGGCTGCTGTACCGGGCACTCCGCCGCCGGCGCGGCAACTGACCGGTCACCCGGCGAACGGTGTCTCCAGGAGGGCGATCCGGTCCTCCCGGACCACCAGGACCCGGCCGTCGGCGGCGACCGCCAGCAGCGCCCGGCGCGCCTCGCCGGAGTACCGGTCCATCGGCACGTTCGTGCAGGCCAGGCCCGCGCAGCGCCACACCGTCTGCCGCCAGCGCCCGGCCGGCTCGCCGATCGTGACGTGGAATCCGCGGGGTGCTGCGCCGGGCAGCGCGGCGCTCAGATAGACGTACGGCCCGGCGACCGCGACCGCCCCGGACTGTTCCGCCGCGCCCGGTGCGATCACCGCCGCGTCGCCGCCGTCGAACAATTCCCCGGCCCGTACCGCCACCGCACGGTCCCCGGCGTCGGTCCAGACCGCGTCCGGCGGCGCCGCCGGGCCCTCGGACCGTTGCGGTCCGGCGCAGGTGACTGCCGCGCACGTGAACCGGTGCACGCTCCAGCCCAGCCAGAGCGAGGCGACCGGCCGCCCGTCGGCGCCGATGCTCAGCCGCGCCCGCCGCCCCGGCGGGAAGCCGTCCTCGGGGGTGTGGCCGGCTTCGCCGAGCTGATGCCGTTGCGGGGCGGCGCACTCGACGTCGGCGCAGCGGATCAGCACGAACCGGTACCTGCCGTACGGGCCGCCGGCGACGGGCGCCGCGACGAACAGCCAGATCGCGCCGTCCGGGGCGGCCGCTCCCGCCGCCTCCACGCCCACCTCCGGCGGGCCCGGCTTCTCCCGGGCGCTCGCCCGCACCGGCAGCCAGGCCTGCCGGCAACCGTCCCGGGCGCACCGGGCGTACTGCACGAACGGCCCGCCCGACTCCGGGCCACCGGTCACCGCGGTCTTGACGACCGTCCCGTCCACGCCGACGGACGCCGTACCGAAGCCCTCGACCGTGGGCGGGCCACCGCTGACGTCGGTGAACCGGTCGCACAGGTCGTCGTCGCAGAACCACACCCCGCCGGTCGTCACGATCACCGGATGGCCGCCGGCCGGCCAGGACGCCGCCACGGCGGTGCTCGGGCCGCGGTCGTGGGTGCGGACCGACGGGACGCCGTACGGGTTGACGGCGCCCAGAACCGCCGGGGCCAGCACCGCGGCGGCGAGCAGGGCGGCGCCCGGCCACCACAGCGTCCGCGGCGGGGACGGCGGGGACGGCTCGGCGGTGAACGGGCGGGCGGCGAGCCCGGCCTGTGCCGCCAGCGTGACGAGCATCAGCACGGCGTCGACTGCGGGAGCGGCGTACGGCAGATCACCGGCCCCGGTTCCGCCGACGACGATCGCCAACAGCATCGGCGCGACGACGCCGCCCAGCAGGAACACCGTCGCGTCCCGCCAGGCCGGCCCGCGCTCGGGCGCCCGAAGCGCCCACGCGATCACGGCGAGCAGCAGCCGGGCCGCCACCAGTCCCGCCAGCACGGCCACGACGGCCATGGCGAGCAGGTTTCCGCCGGTCACCCGCAACAGCACGAGGCCGGCACCGGCCGCCGCCCCGACCCCGGCCGCCGCCACCGGCAGGCACACCAGCCCGCGGCGCACGGCACGCAGCGGCCCGGCGCCACCGGCGACCACGACCGCGCCCGACACCACCGCGAGCAGCCAGCACAGCACCGTGACCACCAGGCGCGCCACGGCCGTGCCCCCGCCGTCCCCGCCGTCGGCGACACCGTCGACGATCACCGTCCGGTCCCCGCCGAATCCGTCCAGCCCCGACGACACCAGCAGCATCACCGCCACGATCGGCAGCAGCACGGCCGCGAGGCGCCGCCGGAGAACGTCACCGAGCGGCCGGAAGAACGACATCGGCCCAGCATAGAGACGCCGCGATCGCGTACGGCCGGGGCCGGTTGCCTTCCCTCGGTGAGGTGCGCGTGCAGATCATCGCGGAAGCCGGACGGTGCGCGATCGATGACACTAGCTCGGACGGCCCTGTCCGCGCAGGGCGCCCGCCAGATGGCCGAGGATGTCGTCGTCCGGCGCCAGATCGTACGCGGCGCGCAACTGCTGCTCGGCGTCGGCGAAGCGGCCCAGCCGGGTCAGCGCCCGGCCCGTCCCGGTCAAGCTCTCCACGGTGTCGCCGCCCAGCTCGGCGGCGCGACGGAACTCGGCGAGCGCGGCCTCGGCCCGGTCCTCGTCGAGCAGTGCTGTGCCGAGGCGCAGGCGGGCGGGCACGCTGCGCGGGTCGATGTCGACGGCGGCCCGGTACGCGTGCACCGCGAGTTCCGTCTGACCGCTCGCTGCGAACTGGTCACCGATCTCCAGCTGCCATCCGCACAGCCGCGGGGTGATCCGGCCCAGTTCGTAGTAGTCGGCCCGGGACTGCTGCTCGGCGATCATCTTGCGAAGCACTCCGACGATCGCGTCGTCGATCCTGACGCGCTGGAGAATCGGGTCGAGGTCGCCCGGATGGCGCGGCCCGATCAGCCCCTCGGCGGTACGCAGCATCTGGTAACCGCGCTCGAACTTGCGGCGGCGGACCAGAGTGGTTCCCAGCTCGCAGGCGTTCTCGAAGTCCCCGGGAGCGGCGTCGACCGCCCGCCGGAACGCCATCTCCGCTCGTTCGAAGTCGCCCTCGCCTGCGTACGCCCGGCCCAGCTCGCGGTATGTCGCCGGGTCCGGGGTGAGCCGCACGAGCCGGCGCCACTCCCCCAGCGACCGCAGGGCGTGCCGGTCGTCCGGGTCGAGGCGCAGGGCGCGCCGGTAGGCCGCGGTCGCCGCCCGCTCCGCCCGCCAGTCGTGCCACCAGGCCCGGGTGGTGCCGTGGATGCGGCTGCGGTGGAAGTCGCCGATCGTGGTCCACGTCGCGGCGCGCTGCGAGTCGGCGCGGGTCGCGGCGGCGAACGCGTCCCGGGCGGCCGGCCAGCGCTTGCGGCCGGCTTCGGCCTGGCCGAGGCCGGTGAGCGCCTCCGCGTCGTCCGGCCTGGTCCGCAGGCACTCGCGGTAACAGTCGGCCGCTCCGGCGAAGTCCTGCCGGTGGATCGTCAGCGTCCCCGGCCGACGCCGGGAACAGATCGCGGTGCTGCTGGTCGACCCGGGACTCCTGCGCCGGCCGGAATTCGTCCGCGACGTCGCGGCCGCCACCGGGGTCGCCCTGGAGGACGGTGTGCTGCAGCGCGAACTGACCCGGCGGCTGAGGGAGGCGCAGGAGTCCCGGCAGCGGATCACGGAGACCGACCTCGACGACCGGCGGCGGATCGCCGGGGAACTGCACGACGGCGTACAGACCTCGCTGCAGGCCGGGATGGGGCACCTCCGGCGGGCCTGGCGGCGCATCGTCCGCGAGGAACCGGCCGAAGGGGATCCGCTCAGTGAGGTGGGCAAGGCAATCGGCGAGGCGCAGGCGGCGGTGCAGCACGCCATCGACGACGTACGCGACATCGCCCGCGGCATTCACCCGGCGGTGCTTGTCGACCACGGGCTGCGACCGGCGCTACGCCGCGTGTTCAACCCGCTCGACTTCCCGATCACCCTGCACGTCCCGACCGAGCGGGCGTCCCGTGACGTGGAATCGGTCCTCTACTTCGTCGTCTGCGAGGCGGTCAGCAACACCATCCGGCACGCGAAGAAGGCCACCCGGGTCGAGGTGGTGGTCACCATAGCGGGTGGGCAGGCCACCGCCCGGGTGCACGACGACGGTGAGGGTGGCGCGGTCTTCCGTGGTGTGTCCGGCCTGTCCGCGCTGCGCGATCGGGTCGGCTCCCTGCGCGGACGGCTGACCATCGACAGCAGACCCGGCACCGGTACGACGATCGAGGCGGTGATTCCGTGCGAGTAGCGCTCGCCGAGGACAACCTGTACTACCGGCGCAGTCTCGTCCTCATCCTCAAGGAGTTGGAGATGACTGTCGTCGCGGAGGCCGGCAGCGAGGCGGAACTGCTCGACGCGATAGCCGGCGACCCACCGGACGTCGTCATCCTGGACATCCGCATGCCACCCACCCAGTCAACCGAGGGCTTCCACGCGGCGGCGAGCGTCCGGGCGCTCTACCCGGAGACCGGCATCCTGCTGCTGTCCCAGCACGACGAGTTCGCCTATGCCGCGAAACTGCTCAAACAGATCACCCGCGGCGTCGGTTACCTCAACAAGCTGCGCATCGCCGACATCCCGGTGCTGGAGGACGCCCTGCGCCGGATCGCGGCCGGGCAGGTGGTCGTCGACGAGGAGATCCTGCGCCGGATCGAACGCGCCGTGCCTCCGACGCTGACCCCCCGCGAGGTGGAGGTGCTGGGCCTGGTCGCGCGGGCGCTGTCCAACCAGGGCATCGTCAAACGGTTGTTCATCAGCGAAAGCGCTGTCGAGCGGGCGATCACCAGCGCGTTCCGCAAGCTCGACCTGAAGGAGGACCCGGACGTGAACCGCCGGGCCCTGCTCATCCTCTGGTGGTACAGCAGCCAGTGACACACCTGGCAGGATGCTGTGGCTTCGCTATCTGGCCGCCGCCCTCGGCTGTCTATCTCGCCGGCCGGTCTGGTCGCCGCGCTCGAGCTGGGCATCGGCCGGCCCACCGCGAGCCCGTCGGCGCCCTACCTCCCGCGGCTGGTCGCCGCCTGGACAGCGCCGGTCACCCGCGGGCGAGGTGCAGGCCGATGCCGGCGCCCAGCCCCTGGCCGTACGCCAACTGGATGAGGAATTCGACGGCCGGCTCGAGGTAGCGGGCGTTGGTCAGCGGGCCGGCGTCGATCGCCTCGAAGCCGAGCTGCGTGCCGAGGGCGATGACGGCGCCCTTGGCGTCCGCGTCGTCCCCGGCGACCGGCAGCAGCTGCCGGACGCCACCGAGGACGGGCGTGCCGAGCGTCGCGGCGAAGACGGTGTTGAACGCCTTGACCACGTGGGAGCGGGGCAGCCGCTCGGCCACCTGCTCGCCGGCGGAGGTGCTGTGCCCGATGGTCAGGGACATGTAGTCGGCGGCGAGCGGGTTGGTCGCGTCGATCACCGTCTTGCCGGTCAGGGCTTCGCGGACCTCCGCGGTGAGCAGGGCGTCGACGGCGGCGAAGGGCACCGCGATCACGGCGAGGTCGGCTGCCGTAGCGGCGTCGGCGGCGGTGCCGGTGTCCGCGCCGGAGGCGGCCGCGGCGGCGCCCAGCCGGAGTGAGCCCGGCTCGCTGGCGGCGAGGACGACGTGGTGGCCCAGGCCGGTCAGCCGGGCGGCGAGAGCGGATCCGACATTGCCGGCGCCCAGAACGGCGATCTTCATGATCTTCCTCCTGCTTCCCCATGTCATTCGAATTCGAATGACATGGGGAACACTAGAGGTGATTCGAATTCGAATCAACTGAGGCCTCGGTCACAGGTAGTTCGAGTTCGAACGAGATGCTAGCGTCGCGCCATGACCGAACGGTGGCTCGACGAGGTGGAGATGCGGGCGTGGGTCGCCTTCCTCGACACCAGCAATCTCCTGCTCCAGCGCATCAACCAGCAGCTACGCGACGACGGCGGGCTGACCCAGCCGCAGTACGAGCTGCTCACCCGGCTCGCCGAAGCCCCGGACCAGCGGATGCGGATGGCCGAACTCGCGATGGCGCTGGCCGCCTCCCGCAGCGGCCTCACCTATCAGGTCAGCCAGCTGGAGAAGGCCGGCCTGGTCCGCCGGGAGCCCTGCGCCAGCGACGACCGCGGCATCCTCGCCGTACTCACCCCGGACGGGGAGAAGGCGCTGCGCACGGCCGCACCCGGCCACCTCCGCGTGGTCCGGCAGAACCTGATCGACCTGCTCGACCGCGACCAGCTGGTCACCCTCGCCGACACGCTCGGCCGGGCCCGCGACCACCTGCGTGCGCCCGGCGGGAGCTGACCACGCCGGGCTTGCGTTGGAGCGCGCTCGAAGCTCTAACGTCGTGCCCATGAAGGCCACCCAGCAGCTGGCGGACGCGTTACGCCTCGCCGTCGACCCGCCCGGCGGCGTGTCGGTCGACGCGCTCCAGGATCTGGTCCTGGACGACCCGGCCCGGCAGTGGGACATCGCCGCGGCGGCCGAGCACGTCGGCGTGAGCCCCCACACGCTGCGTTACTACGAGCGGATCGGCCTGATCACGGTGCCCCGGAACAGCGCGGGGCACCGGGTCTACGGCGCCGCGTCGATGCGGCGCCTGGTGTTCCTGACCCGGATGCGCACGTCCGGCATGGCGATCAGCGACCTGCGCCACTACATCAGCCTCGTCGATCGGGGCGACGCCACCATCCCGGACCGCCTCGATCTGCTGCTGGAGCACCGTGACACGTTGCGGTCCCAGCTCACGCAGCTGCAGCTGGCGCTGGCGGCGACAGAGTTCAAGATTGCGACGTACGGGGGAGCGACCCAGCCATGACCACCCAGCACGACATCGACAGCCCCGGCAACATCGACCGGCGCGACCACGGCCTGGCCGTCCTCCACCGGATCGACGGCGAGGCCGGCGCCCGCGTCATCGGCTCCCTGGCCGATCTGTCGCCCGCCCTGGCGCATCATGTGGCGGCGTTCGCCTTCGGTGACGTCTACAGCCGGCCGGGCCTCGACGCCCGTTCCCGGCAGCTGGTGACGATCGGCGTGCTGGCCGCGCTGGGCGGCTGTGAACCGCAGCTCAAGGTGCACATCGGCGCCGCCCTCAACGTCGGCCTCACCCCGGACGAGATCATCGAGGCGCTGCTGCACACCGCCGTGTACGCCGGTTTCCCGCGGGCCCTGAACGCCACCTTCGCCGCGCGGGAGGTCTTCGACGGCCGCGGTGTCCGGGTCAGCGCGGCCGCTCCGCCAACTGCCCCGGCGTCATCCCGGTGACGTGCACGAAGTCGCGGATCATGTGCGACTGGTCGGCGTAACCGACGGCGGCGGCGAGGTCGGCGTGGGTGGCGTCCGGTTCCCGCAGCAGTACGGCGGCCTCCTGCAGCCGCCGCCGCTGGATCAGGCATTTGGGGGTGAGCCCGAGCCGCCGCCGGAGCAGGCGCTGCAGGGCCCGCTCGCCGACGCCGAACCGGTCACAGATCTGCGTGACCTGCAGGATCGCCGGGTCCTGCTCGACCGCGGCCACCACGGCGTTGATCAGTTCGTCCTCGGCGTTCAGGGGCAGGAAGCGGCGTACGGCGTCCGCGCACGCGCCCACCACGGCCCGGTGCGCCGCAGTGTCGTGCGGGTCTGCTGCCATGGCGTCCCGTACTCGTCCCGCAAGGGTTTTCCCTTCGTCGCCGAGCACCTGATCCAGGTCGACGTAACGGTCGTTCCACACCCCGTCCGGGCCGCCGATCAGGGAGACCATGGCCGGCGTCAGCGTCACCCCCGCCGCCCAGCCGTCCCCGGTGAGCGTCGTCGTCGACAGTTCCGGGGCGACACCGTAGAACCGCGCGTACCCCGCGCCGATCACGATCTGGCAGACGGGTTCCTGCAGCAGGGTCTGCGGTAGTTCCCGCCCCACCGGCACCGCCCAGACCGGAATCCAGAACCGGCGCACCACACCCGACAGTTCCACACCCGGTGCGTACCGGTGGATCCGCTGCCAGGCGCCCCGTGCTGCCGCCCGGGCCGATTCGACCGGGTCCCGGCGCACCGTGCCGACGATGCCGCCGCTGTCGGATTCGTTCAAGTGCGGCCTCCCCACCACGCCATACGGTCCTTCCGTGACTGACACAGCGACACAGTACGAGACCGCTCTGCACCCGTTGACCGCCGTCATCGACGCGGTGCCGCCGCACGCCTGGGACGCCCCCTCCCCCTGCGAGGGCTGGACCGCCCGGAACGTCGTCGAACACCTCATCGGCACCCAGCGCGAGACGCTCACCGATCACGGCGCCGACCTGGGCCCCGCCCCGGACGTCGCCGCCGGGCCGGCCGCGGCGTGGGCACGGCACAGCCGCCGCGCCCTGGCCGCCCTCGCCGACCCCGCGTTCGTGAACCACGCCTACGACGGTTTCCTCGGCCCGACGACGGTCGGCGGCACCGTCGAACAGTTCTACGTCTGGGACATGTACGTCCATCGCTGGGACCTGGCCCGCGCCACCGGCCTCGCCACCACGTTCACCGACGCCGAACTCGACCGTATCGAGAAGGGCGCCGCCGGCTTCGGCCCCGCCCTGCACGCGGACGGCATGTGCCGTCCCCCGGTCGCCCCGGCCGGCGCCGACCGCACCGCCCGGGTCCTGGCCCACCTCGGCCGCACCGCCTGACACCTCGCGGGCAGCGGGTCTCAGATGGTGAGGGCGTCGGCGAGGGCCTGCGCGGCCTGGCGTACGCGGGTGGCGCCGACCTCGGCGGCCACGGCGTGCACGTGTTCGGCGGCGAGGGCGGCGAGCAGGGTGTGCGCGTCGGCCTCCGGGTCGTCGCGTTCCGTCAGGAGCAGGGCGACGTGCCGGTGCCAGAACCGGTACGAGCCGATCCGGTAGCGCGCACCGGGCGACGCGGTCTCCGACATCCGCACCAGCGGCAGATGGGCCAGCAGGTAGTCGAGGTAGGCGGCCACGAAGGCCCGCAGCCGTTCACGTGGGCCGGGTTTGTCGTCCGGCGCGCCCGGGCCCAGCGGCGCCGGGCCGAACAGGATCGCCTCCTGCAGGGCGCGTTCCTGGTCGTCGAGCAGGGCGACGGCCAGCCCCGCCTTGTCGCCGAAGCGCCGGAACAGCGTGCCCTTGCCCACGCCGGCCGCGGCCGCGATCGCGTTCATGGAGACCGCCTCGATGCCGTGTTCGCGGAACAGGGCCGCTGCCGCGTTCAGCACGGCGGCGCGGTTGCGGGCGGCATCGGCCCGTTCAACGGGCGGTGAGCCGCACAACACGAGAAGTTCGTCGGCCGCCCTGGCAGAAACGGACCGCGGTCCGCTAATGTTCCGAGACATAAGTGGACCGTAGTCCGATTACCTGGAGGACGCCATGACCACCCTCATCACCCGCGAACAGCTCCGCGCCGAGATCGACGCCGGCACCGTCACCGTCGTCGACGCCCTCGGCGGCGACTACTACGCCCAGCAGCACCTGCCCGGCGCCATCGCGCTGGTCGAGGCCGACGTCGCGGACCGCGCCGGCACGCTGCTGCCCGATCGCGACGCGCCGATCGTGACCTACTGCTCCAACCCGGCCTGCCCCAACAGCCAGCGGGTCGCCGACAAACTGACCGCCCTCGGCTACACCAACGTGCGCAAGTACCGCGAGGGCATCCAGGACTGGGTGGCCGCCGGACTGCCCGTCGAGTCGGCCCAGCTCGCCGGCTGATCGCCACCGGCGGCGCGGGCAGGTCGCCCGCCCGCGCAGCCGGGGTCACAGCCAGTCGTGTTCGCGGGCGTACCGGGCCGCCTCGTGGCGGGTCTGGGTCTGGGTCTTCTGCATGGCGCTGGACAGGTAGTTGCGGACGGTGCCCTGGGCCAGATGCAGCCGGGCGGCGATGTCGGCGACCGAGTAGCCCTCGCCGGTCACCCGCAGCACGTCGAGTTCACGCTCGGTGAGCGGGCAGTCGTCGATGACGGCGAGCGCCGACACGTCCGGGTCGATCCAGCGCTTGCCGGCGTGCAGGGTCGCGATGACGGTGGCGATGTGGGCCGGTTCCGCGGATTTGCTGACGAACCCCTGCACCCCCAACTTCAAGGCCTTGCGGAGTACGCCGGGACGCGCGTGCCGGGTCAGCATGAGGATCACCTGGCCGGGCCGCCGGCCGCGGATGTCGGCGACGGCGGCGAGCCCGTCCACGTTCGGCATCTCCAGGTCGATCACCAGCACGTCCGGCTGGTGACGCAGGGTGGCCTCGGTCGCCTCCGCCCCGTCGGACGCCTCGGCCAGCACGGTGATGTCGCCCTCCAGCGGCAGCAGCGCGGCCAGCGCCTTGCGCAGCAGGGCCTCGTCGTCGGCGAGCACCACGGAGGTCATCGCACTCCCTCGGGGATCATGGGGAACGTCGCGGCGGTGGTGAAGGTGCCGGCGCCGGTGGTCACGGTCAGCTCTCCCCCGTCGGCTGCGATCCGTTGCCGCAGCGCGGACAGGCCCCGCAGCTCGGGTGGGCCGTCTCCCCCGGCGCCGTCGTTGACGATGGTGATGCCCGAGGCGGTGAGGGTGATGCGGACGCGGGTGGCCTGCGCGTGCCGCAGGATGTTCGTCGTCGTCTCGCGCAGCACCTGGCCGAGCATCTCGCTGACGCGCGTGTCGGCGTCCGGGCCGCGGCTGACCCGCACCTCGATGCCGGCGGCCTCGAACAGGTTCTTCGCGTTCTCCAGCTCGGCCGACAGGTTGAGTCTGCGTTGCGCGTACGCCAGCTCCTTGGTCTGTCGAATCGTGTCGCTGACCAGCCCGTGGATCTCCCGCAACTCCTCCTCGGCCCGGGCCGGGTCGCTGTGCACGAGCTTGCGGGCGAGCGCCGCCTTCAGTTTCACCACGTGCAGGGTGTGGCCCTGGATGTCGTGCAGGTCACCGGCGAAACGGACCCGCTCGCGGATGACGGCCAGTTCGGCCTCGCGCTCCTTGGACTGCTCCAGCTCCTGCACGATGTCGTAGAAGCGCTCCCCGGCGAAGGCGAGCACCAGGACGATCAGGGTCAGACCGGCGGGAACGAGCACGTACGGCAGCAGCACGTCACCGGAGTCGACGCGGGTCCGGGCGGCGCCGACCGCGATGACGTAGCCGAGCACGGCGACGGCTGCCGGATAGCGGTAGCGGGGCAGCCGTGGGATGGCCAGCGACGCCACGCTGGTGACGCCCCAGTACGCGTTGGGGCTGCCCACCAGCAGCGCCCCGACCGGCCATTGGACGGCGGCGACGGCCAGGCACGGCCACGCCACCCGGCCGATGTCGTTGGCCGTCCACCGCTCCAGGGCGACCACCGCCGCGATCACCCCGGGCGCCAGCACGAGCGCGTGCCACCAGGCGCGCACGTCGATCGCCACCATCAGCACCGCCACCAGCATGATCGGCGGCATGGCGCTGTAGAGGTTGAGCCGGCGCAGGCGTCCCTGGGTCGCCTCGGTGATGCGCAGCGATCTTGCCTTCACCCACCCAGTATTCGCGGCCGCCGGTCCCGCCAGTAGTGACACCACGTCACGAATGCTCATGACAAACCAGCACTGACCGTACGGCGGGAATCGCTGTGTCATCGACCCATGCCCACAACGCCAGTGATCGAAGTCGAACGTCTCAACGTCAGCTACGGCGACTTCCACGCCGTCCGCGATCTGTCGTTCCAGGTCGGCGCCGGGGAGCTGTACGCGCTGCTCGGCACCAACGGCGCCGGCAAGACCTCGACCCTGGAGACCGTCGAGGGACACCGCCCGGCGACCTCCGGAACCGTCCGGGTGTTCGGCCACGACCCGCGCGACCGTGCGGCGGTGCGGCCCCGGATGGGCATCATGCTGCAGGAGAGCGGGTTCTCGCCGGACCTGACCGTGCGCGAGTCGGTGGGGCTGATCGGGCGGCTGACCCGCCGTGCCGACGACGTCGCCCGGCTTCTCGACGTCGTCGGCCTGACCCGCAAGGCGGGCACGCTGGTGGGTCAGCTGTCCGGCGGCGAGAAGCGGCGGCTCGACTTCGCCACCGCGGTGTACGGCTCCCCCGAGCTGATCTTCCTGGACGAGCCCACCACCGGCCTCGACATCGCGTCCCGCGACCACCTGTGGACGGCGGTGGACCGGCTCCGGGAGAACGGCGCGACGGTCGTGCTGACCACCCACTACCTGGAGGAGGCACAGCAGCGCGCCGACCGGATCGGGCTGATGCACCAGGGCGTGTTCCACCGCGAGGGCACGGTCGCCGAGCTGACCCGGGCCCTGCCCGCCGTCATCACGTTCACGCTGCCCGCGCCCGCGCCGGCGTTGCCGCTGACGGCCGCCGTGGACGCCGGCGGGGCGGTCCGGGTGGAGACGTTCCAGCTGCAGAAGGACCTGCACCTGCTGCTGTCGTGGGCACAGGACCACGCCGTCGACCTGGGTGACCTGGCGGCCGGCGCGACCCGGCTCGACGACGTCTTCCGTTCCATCGAATCCTGATCCCCGGGAGGACCAGACATGCTCGCCATCGCCCGTACCGAACTCAGTCAGATCTTCCGCAACCGCCTCGTGCTGGTCACCAGCTTCGTGATGCCGGTCGCGGTCAGCGCCTTCTTCGTCTACCGGCACGAGCTGTTCGCCGAGATGGCCAGCCTCGGCTACATCGCGGCGATCGTCATGTTCACCGTCGGCGCGTTCGGCCTCTACACCTCCACCGTCACCACCCTGGCGTCGCGCCGGCAGAACCTGTTCCTGAAACGGCTGCGGTCCACGGCGGCCGGCGACGCCGGGATCCTGGCCGGGCTCGTCGCGCCGACCACGGCGGTGGCGCTGGTGCAGCTGGCCGGCATCCTGACCGTGTTCGGGGTGGTCGCCGGCCGGCCCGACAACATCGCGCTGCTGGTGCTGGCCGTGCTCGCCACCGTCGCCATGATGATCGCCCTGGCGCTGGCCACCGCCGGGGTGACCAACTCCCCCGAGCACGCCCAGGTCACCACACTGCCGGTGAGTCTCGGGGTGATCGCCGTGGCCAGCTGGGTCGGCATGACCGGCACCGAGGACCTGGAGCTGGTCAAGCGGCTGCTGCCGGGCGGCGCCGCCACCGAGCTGATGCTCAACGCCTGGAACGGCGGGGTCGCCCTGACCGACTCGCTGATCCTGCTGGGGCCGACGTTCGCCTGGGTGGTGGTCGCCGTCTCGTTCGCCACCCGGATGTTCCGCTGGGAGCCGCGCCGCTGACCGGGTGGCGTCCGCGCGCCCGGCTTGCCATCATGCGTCCGTGACCGAGGATCCTCTGCTCGACCGGGCGCGGCGGCTCTGGACCGGACTGGCCGGGGCGCCGGTCGCGTTCACCGATGCCGCGATCGACGTCGCCGTCTCGCCCCGGTCGCGGCTGTGCCCGCCGGGTTGGGTGGGGGTCGTCGTTCTCGGGGACGCGGTGATCGCGACGGCCCCGGACGACGACACCGCTGCGAGGGTACGGGGTGGGCTGCGCGAACTTCCGCCCGCTGCCGTGACCGACCCCGCGGTGATCGGTGGCAGGTTGCCGGTCGCCGAGGTGCTGGGGCCGGCGACCTTGGCCTACTGCGATGTGGACGGATTCCGGCCGGCCCTGGGCGGCGGGGTGGCGGCGTACCACGCCGACCTGGCGGCTCTGCTCGCGTCGGTGCCGGCCGACGACGCGGACGAGTCGGGCCTGGACGAGATCACGTCACCGGCGTTCGTCGTGCGTTCCGGGCCGGGGGTCCTCGCCGCGGCGGGCTACCGGGCGTGGCCGGGCGGCGCCGCCCATCTCAGCGTGCTCACCGTCCCGGCCGAGCGGGGGCGCGGACTGGCGCGTACGGCCGCCGCCGCCGCCGTCGCCCATGCGCTGGACGGTGGCCTGCTGCCGCAGTGGCGGGCCCGCCCGGAGGCGTCACGCCGCGTGGCCCGGGCGCTCGGGTTCCGCGAGTTCGGCGTCCAGATGAGCATCCGCCTGCGTCCGGCCGAGGGCGTAGATCACCTCTGAGTCGAGGACGTGATCCTCGTCGGTGTCCAGGAGATCCACCAGAGTGCGGGTGTACGCGTCACGGAACGCCGCCACCTGCGCGGGACCGAGCGTGGCGATCGCGTCGTGGTGCGCGCCCTGGGTGTGGGCCTGCCAGGCGTGCTCCAGGTCGGCGCGGGAGAACCGGACCGTCTCGGTGACCACCTTCACCGGGACGAACCCGGCGTCCCGCAGCACCTGGCGGCATCGGGACGGCGTGCCCAGCGGCGTGGCGGGATCGGTGAGAGACAGACCGTTCCGGCCGGCCAGTTCACGGAAGAGCCTGGCCGCGACCGGGAAGCCCTCCCGCATGGTGGAGAACGCGACCAGGCCGCCGGGCCTCAGCAGCCGCCGCCACTCGCGGAGCGCGGCGGGGACGGGCAGGTAGAGCAGCCCGGCGGAGCAGAGGACCAGGTCGAACGAGCCGCTGTCCAGCGTCGGCAGTGCGGCGGCGTCGGCCTTGAGCAGGTCGACGTTCGCCATGCCCAGTGACGTGATCGACTGCCGTGCCCGGTCGAGCATGCCCCCGGAGATGTCCACGCCGAGCACGTGTGCGGTCGGGCCCGCGGTTCGAGCGGCGGCGATCGCCGCGAAGCCGGTGCCCGTGGCGGCGTCCAGGATCCGCATGCCGGCGGCGGGGGCGGCGAGCTCGACGAGCCGTTCGGCGTAGCGGACGTGCCAGGTGTTCTCGTCGTAGGTGGCGGCGCGCCGGTCGAAGGGGGTCTTCATCGTCAGGCGTCACCTTTCAGACGGGCAGCTCGGCCGCGGCTCAGAGGCGGCGGCCGGCGGCATCTCCTTCACGATCTCATTGTCGTCGATGACTCGCGACGAGGCGGCCCCGCTCCGTGTCCGGGAAGCGGCCCAGCAGGGCGCGGACCTGTTCCGCGCTCGTGTTGGCGCCGAACAGGTCGGTGCCGGGCTCCATCCGTACGCCCTCGGCCAGCGGCCCGGCGACCACCGGATCGAAGCCGAGCGTGTCGACGAGGCCCGCCACCCGCGCGACGGCGGCCGGGTCGTCGCCGGCCAGCGCGATCGCCTTGCGTCCCGGCAGCCCCGCGGCGCGGGCCTCCTGCTCCACGTCGTGATAACCCATGTGGTTGAACGCCTTGACCACCGCGGCGCCGGGCAGGAACGCCTGCACGATCTCGCTCGACGACGTGCGCGGGTCGGTCAGGTCGTCGCGAACGCCGTCGACCTCCCACCAGTAGTTCATCGCGTCGATCACAACCTTGTCGCGCAGCGCCGCCGCCGGGATGCTGCGGTACTTGCCCAGCGGCAGCGCCAGCAGCACGATGTCGGCGCGCTCGGCGGCCTCGGCCGCGGTCACCACGACCGCGCCGGGGGTGAGGACCTCCGCGATCAGCGCGATCCGCGCCGGCTCCCCGGAACCGGCGAGGAGGACGTCGTACCCCGCCGAACGGGCCAGCCGGGCCAGGACGGTGCCGAGCTTGCCGGCGCCGAGGATGCCTAGCGTGGTCATCGTCGTCACCCTTCCAGGAGGTCGCGGACCATCGGGATCACCTTCGCGCCGTACAGCTCGACGGCGCGCAGGCGGGCGCTGACCGGCTGCGCCCCGACGGTGTAGACCAGGTCGAACCGGCCCACGCCGAGCGCCTTCACCGCCGCCGCGATCTTGCGGGCCACGGTCTCCGGCGAGCCGACGTAGAGCGAGCCGCCGGCCACCTCGGCGTCGAACTCCTGCCGGTTCAGCGGCGGCCAGCCGCGCAGCGCGCCGATCCGGTCGCGCTGCAGCTTGTAGTGCGGGTAGAACAGCTCCCGGGCCTGCTCGTCGGTGTCGGCGACGAACCCGGGCGAGTGCATGCCGACCGGATGCGCGACGGTGCCGAGCTGGTCGGCGGCGCGCCGGTAGAGGTCGACGTAGGGCGCGAAGCGTTCCGGCTGCCCGCCGATGATGGCGAGCATCAGCGGCAGTCCGTGCTGGGCGGTACGCACCACCGACTGCGGGGAGCCGCCGACGCCGACCCAGGTGTCCAGCCGGCCCGAGTCGGTGTGCGGGAACACCTCGGCATCGGTCAGCGCCGGGCGGGTGGCCCCGGTCCAGGTGACCGGTTTCTCGTCGAGCAGCTTGACGAACAGGTCGAGCTTCTCCTCGAACAGCACGTCGTAGTCGCTCAGGTCGTACCCGAACAGCGGGAACGACTCGGTGAACGACCCGCGCCCGAGGATCGCCTGGGCCCGGCCGCCGGAGATGGCGTCGACGGTGGCGAAGCGCTGGAAGACACGGACCGGGTCGTCGGAGCTGAGGACCGTCACACCGGACGCCAGCCGGATCCGCGACGTCCGGGCGGCGATGCCGGCGAGCACGGTCTCCGGGGTGGAGATCGAGTACTCGGGGCGGTGGTGCTCGCCGAGGGCGATCACGTCGACGCCCAGCTCGTCGGCGAGCGCTGCCTCGTCGATGACCTGCCGGATCGCCGCGGCGTGCGAGACGAGGGCGCCGGAGTCGTCCTCGGGCACGTCGCCGAAGGTGTCGAGACCCATGATGAGGTCCGTCATGGCACAGCCCTCCAAATACTTGATTCGTCAAGCAAGTTGTATCCGGGAGAACCATACCGTGCGATCGTTCATTCCCGGGAGCCGGCCGGTCGGGAACTGACCGCAATCGACGGCACGATTCTCGCCATGACCAGCGACGTTCTGCTTTCCCCGGAGGCCGTCCCCGACGGCGGCGCCGTCCTCAACCCGTTCGTGATCGTGGAGGACGCGGCGCGGTTCGTGGACTTCGTGGCCGCGGTGTTCGGCGCGGCCGAGACCGTCGAGGCACGGACGCCGCTGCCGGACGGCAAGCTCCTCCACGCCCAACTGCGGCTCGGCACCGTCGACCTGATGGTCGCCGACCGGCTCGACGGCTGGCCGGCGCGGCCCGGCCTGCTGCAGGTGTGGGTGACCGACGCGGCGGCGGTGCTCGACCGGGCCGGCGCCGCGGGCGCCACGACGGTGACCGAACCGGCCCCGTTCTACGGCGAGACGACACTCGCCCGGATGCTCGACCCCTGGCAGAACCTCTGGTGGCTCTACCAGCCGGCCCCCGGGCAGGCGGATCCGGCGCCGTCCTGGGAGGGCGGTTCCGACACCGTCTTCGCCACCCTGGACAAGGCATTGAAGTCCCTCGGCTGAGCCCCGGCGCACCGGAACGGGCCGATCGTGGCACGATGGCCGGCGATGACGATCGATCCCCCTGATCCGCGGCTGCGGGTCTCCGGTTTGACCTGGGCGGACGTCGACCCCGCCCGGCATCCGTTCGATCCCGGCACGGTGCGGGACGTGGTGCGGGCGGTGGCCCCGGCGGGTGGCGTGCCGCCGCCGTACCCGCAGGACCTCCGCATCGCCGTCGATCCGGCCGAGGACCTCGCCCGATGGCACTGGCAGCGGGCGATGACCGTCGCCCTCGTCGAGCACTACGGCCCCTGGGCGTGCGGCTGGAACGCCGAGATCGCCGGTCGTACGCCGGACGGCGCGCTGATCTCACGATGGAGCGGCGCCCGGGATTCGATCACCACCCCGGAGGAGACGCTCGCCGCCGTCGCCGGGGCGCTGCGGGACTGGCGGACCTTCCTGAAGGAACTGGCCGGGCTCTTCGCGGCGCACCTGCCGCTGCCCACCGAACCGCGCGCGGCCTACCGTGCCTGGGAGGCCACCACCGCCTCCCTGGTCGCGGCGGTGGCCGCCCGGTCCGGCGCGGAGGAGCACTGGCATCCCCTGTGCGTTCAGGTGCTGAAGTGGTTCCGCACCGTCGCCGGGATGCCGGGCGCCGATCACGACGCGTTCATCGACCAGGCGATCGGCGGGCGGAACTGGAGCTACACCTCGCCGCTGGGCTCGGAGGTGGCCGACGCCGCGGAGACCCTGGCGGCGTCGCTCACCGGCGTCACGCCGCGCCCCGACGACGCGTGGCCGGACACGTGGCCGCTGGACTGGCCGAGCCGGCGCAGCACCGAGGTGCCCACCGCCGAGCGGATGCTGCCTGCCCCGCGCCCGGTGTCGCCGGACGCTCTCGCGACCTGGCGGCGGGTCCGCGCGGCGGCCCGATGGGAGCACGCCACCGAGCACGTCACCGGGCCGGCGCGCACCGGCCGGGACGGCGTGGCCGAGCACTTCGCGAAGCGGAGGTACGGGGCCGAACGAGCCGTGGCCGCGCTGGAACCGGCCTTCGCGGAGGCCGTCGAGGGCGGTTCGCTCACGTTCGCCCGGCTGGAGATGTGGCAACGGAAGGTGCTCGCCGCGGCGGCCGTCCCGTTCCGCACCACGACCGCGTGGGCACTGGCGGGGCGGGAGCGGTACCCGTACCACGCGGGGTTGCCGCAAGAGTTCGAGCAGTGTCTCGCCGAGGCCACCGACCCGGCGGTGCCCCTGCCGTCCCGGGCCGCCCGGGTGTACCTCGACGTGCTGCACTTCCACCCGTTCGCCGACGGCAACGGGCGGTCGGCGGCGCTGGCGATGTACTTCGTGCTCGCCCGCGAGGGCGTGATCCTGGACCGGGCCGCTCCGCTGCTGATGACCCGGTGGCCCGCGGCCGACCCGCACGGCGCCGAAGGGCTGGCTCGTTTCGTCGCCGTGCTGATCGAGCAGACCCGCCGGGGCCGCGTCAGGTGATGGTCACCCGGGCGGTGGACGCGCCGTCGCCGCCGGTCTCCGTCGAGCCGTCGCCGAGCGCCGCCACGCGAACCTCCGCGCCACCGCCGGCCGGCAGTGCGCCGGCCACCGGCGCGCCGCCGGCATCCTCGTCGGCACCACCCTCGGCCTGGGGCTGCCGGGCCTGCCCGGCTACCGGCTGCGGCACCGGGACTTCCTGGCGCGCGCCGATGTCATCACGGCGGCGAGCAGCCCACTGGACCGGCGGGACGCGACCTTCACCGTCCGGGCGGGCCGGGCGGACGCCCGGTGCCTGTCGTTCGAGTTTGTGAACTGTCCCGGCTACTTCCTGCGGTACCGCGATGCCGCGCTGCGCCCGGACAGGGCCTCCGGCGGCGGGTTCGACCGGGACGCCACCTTCTGCCCGGTCGCGGTGAGCGGTGGCACGGCGCTCCGCTCGGCCGCCCACCCGGACCGGCATCCGGTGCTCGCCACCGGCCGGTTCCGCCTCGAACGGATCCCGGCCCGGCAGGCCACCGTGGTCACCCCGCTCACCCCGATCTGACGGCGTCCTCAGCGGCCCCGAGGGCCCGCTGCGCTTCTCCGCGCCCTCGGTGGGCCCGAGCCGGCCTATGGTGTCCGAGTGGCCGAAACCCTGAACCTGAGCCTGACGCTGGAGGCACGCGGCCCGGCCGCCGCCTTCGTCCTCACCGACGAGCAGGCCGCCGCTGTCGGCGAGGGCCGCAAGGCGTTCCCGGTCCAGGTGACCGTGCGGGACGTGACGTTGCCGCTGCGGCTGGCCCGGATGGGTGGCGCGAACATGATCGGGCTGGCCAAGGCGGCGCGGGAACGCGCCGCCTTGGAGATCGGCGTGGCCTACGAGGTGTCGATCACCGCGGACACCGGGGAACGTACGGTCGAGGTGCCGCCGGAGCTGTCCGCCGCCCTTGCCGCCGACGATGCGGCCAGGGCGGCGTACGAGGGACTGGCGTACTCCCATCGTAAGGAGTTCGCCCGCTGGATCACCGAGGCCAAGCGCGACGCCACCCGGGCCGAGCGAATCGCCAAGACCGTCGAGATGCTCCGCGACGGCCGGCACCGTTGACCGCCGGGTGAGTCTTCTTCTTGATCGCGAGGGCTGTCCGGTCAAGCGCATGTCTGTCGATACGGGGCGAGCCGCGAGCTGTCGGGGCCGGGCATCGTCCCGATCCTGTGAACCTGATACCGGAGCGTGAAGCACAAGATTACAGCCTCATTCCGGGCCGCCGGGCGCGCGTGATGACATCGACAGAAAAAGCCGCCGGCGGCGAGCCCTCACCTCTCGGTTCCGTCCATGCTGGGTGATGCGCCACCTGCCGTCGTCGCGGTGGCGAGTGAGCTGAAGGCAGCGGTCGACACGGCGCTACGGCGCGCCCAGGCCGCCGGCACCGTCCGGCCGGATGTCGGCGTCGAGGAGCTCCACCCGCTGATACGCGGCCTGGCACAGAGCACGGCAGCGACACCGGTCCCAGCGGCGGTACTCGATCGCGCCATCAAGGTCATCCTGGACGGCTTCTCCGCCCGCGTGCTGCGTTCAGTCGAGCGCCCAATCGGCTTTCTCGGCCGACTCGTCGCCGGTGGCGGCGGTGCGGACCCGGGCCGGCCGGGCGTCGGCACGAATCTGGAACACCACCTTCTCCACGACCTTCTCCCGGTACTCGAGTGAGTTGGCGCGCTTGAGCCATCCGGTCATCGCGCCGTCATGCTGGTACCAGGTGCCCTCCGCGTCGCAGAGCCAGGTGTAGTTCCCCACCTGCGCGGTGACGGCCATCTGCCCCATGTTGCGTTCCTGCACCGACACTGCGACCAGCCGCCTGCCGTCAGCGGGCTGCATGCCTGCCGTCGGTTCGAGGTCTTCCACGCCGAGCACCGAGACGTCATGCGACCTGCCGACGTCATGCCCGAGCTCCAGCAGGTGCCCCAACGCCATCGGCCGTCCCGGAGAGGGCAGATCCTCGACCAGGATCTCGCGCGGCATCCCGCTGACGTAGACGTTCGCCGTGTCCGGGTACACCGCAGGTTTCGACAGGCACGCCGATCCGTCAGGACCGGTGTCCACGATCACGGTGAGGCCGGCGGCCATGACCACCGCGGCGGCGACGGAGGTCACCAGCCATCGCGGCGGTGGCCACCGGCGGGATCCGGCAGGCGAGGGCTCCTGGACTGTTTCCGGTGGAGCCGGCGGCGGCGTCTCGACGCGCTTGCCGCGGCCGGCCAGTACCGCCGCGGTGACGGCAGCGGCCAATACGGCTCCGCCGG
The DNA here is from genome assembly GCF_055562375.1 of Actinoplanes sp. NPDC019969. NCBI lineage: Bacteria > Bacillati > Actinomycetota > Actinomycetes > Micromonosporales > Micromonosporaceae > Actinoplanes > Actinoplanes sp. NPDC019969. The sequence continues at coordinate 76,816 of NZ_JBVHFK010000011.1, forward strand.
CGGCCCAGCGTACGACGGCTTTGCGAGTCAGAGGCACAGGGCTTTCCATCGGGTCCCCGCTACCGATCATGAGACCTTCGCCGACAGCGGACGGGTGGACGAGGCGGTCGCGTTGGTGCGCGAACTGGCCGACGACGACTGGGAGGACCGAAATTTCCTGGCAGGCCCACGCCATGTGGCGGACGGCTGTGGCGGCCGGGCACCCGGTACCGTATCTCGCTCTGGCCGAGCTGTACGTCGCGGCGGGGCGCACCGGCGACGCGATCGCCGCCTGCACCTCAGCCGTCGCGGCGGACGAACCCTACGCCTGGTCACCACTGGCGGACCTGCTGAAGGACGCCGATCGTAATGACGATGCGGAGGCCGTATACCGCGCGGCGATCGCTGCGGGCCACACCGCGGCGGGCAGTGGGCTCGGCGGCTTCCTGTCCGAGCGAGGCCGCCACGAGAGGCCGTGGCCGCCTACCGGATCGCCATCGACGCCGAGGGATCGGCTTCGTGGCCGCTGGGGGAGCTGCTGGAGAGGCTGGGGCGTACGGACGAGGCCATCGAGATGTACGCGCGGGCGGTCGCTGCCGGACAGGGTCACCTTCGTGACCTGCTGGCCCGGGCGCTCGAACGCTCAGGCCGCATCGACGAGGCTCTGGCAGCCGTCCGCGACGCGGTCACGTACCAGGGCCTCACTGCCTACCGGGCGCTCGGATATCTGCTGATGAAGCACGATCGCCGCGAAGAGCTGACCGCCGAGACGACCCGGCTCCGCGACGACGGCGAGCTGTTCGCGCTGCTGCAGCTCCTGGCCGGAGCAGGCCGAGGGCTGGAGGACGACAGCGAATGAGCGGCAGCGCGCGGATTTTTTGTCATACCCCTGCGGCAGGATCAGGGACATGCCCGCTGGAGAAGAACACCCCGAGGACCTCGGTCGCCTCGTCGCGCTCTACGAGCCGGCGGCGGTGCTGGCCCCGGCAGTCGGAGCGGAGGCGATCCGCGCGGCCTACGAGGCGCTGCCGGCCGAGCGGCCCGTCTTCGAGCCCGGCGTCTCTCGCCGCACCCTGCGCGCCGGCGGCCTGGCGTTCACCTCGACCCGGCTGGCCGACGGGACCGTGACCGTCGAAATCGCGCGGCAGCAGGACGACGGGACCTGGCTGTGGGTCATCGATCACCCCGACTTCCTCCCGGCTGACGGAGACGGGGTGGTCACCGCTTCCAGAACAGGTGGTGGGTGACGCCGCTGGGGCTCGGCACCGATTCGTGGTGGAAGCGGTCGAGAAGCTCGGCGGGGCTCTCCCACAGTCGCTCGCCCCGGCCGAAGTCGATGGGCACGGCGGCGACGTGCATCGTGTCGACCAGGCCCGCCTCGAGGAACTGGCGGACCGTGGCGACGCCGCCGCCGAGGCGCACGTCGCGACCGTCGGCGGCCTGTTTCGCGCGCTCCAGCGCCTCGGCGGGGCTCGCGTCGAGGAAGTGGAAGGTGGTGTCGGACAGGGTGAACGACGGGCGTTCGTGATGGGTGAGCACGAAGACCGGCGTGTGGAACGGCGGGTTGTCGCCCCACCATCCCTGCCACTCGTGGTTCTCCCAGGGGCCGCGCTGGGGGCCGAACTTGTTACGGCCCATGATCTCCGCGCCGATGTTGTGGTCGTAGTCGCGGGTCAGGTAATCGTCGAGGCCGCGGGTGCCGCCGGGCTCGGTGCGGTACACGAAACTGGCGGTGGCGGTGCGCCAGGCGAACAGGGGGCCGGGGTCCACGTGGCCGAAGGGCCGCTCCAGGCTCTGTCCTTCCCCGGTGCCGAACCCGTCCCGCGACACACCGAAGCTCTGCACCCTCAACAGCTGCGGCACGTGCCCTCCTCGACCCGATGATGATGGCAACGCCGACCCTAGCGGCCTGCCGCATCGAGTACCGGACGATCGCCGGCCCGGTGTGCTCGCTCCCCTGCGAGCACACCGGGCCGGCTCCCCACCAGGCGATCAGGATCGTGGGCCGTGCGTCACCGCTGCAGGGTGAGCAGGCCGGGCCGCCAGGGCAGCTGGTCGTACGGGCCGCCGGCGCTCGGGTTCTTGCCCTGGTACAGCAACTCCAGGCGGCACGGGTCGACGGTCTTGGTCTGGTCCGGGTTGGTCCGCACCAGGTCGCCGTGGCTGATGTCGTTGGTCCAGGTGGCGCCGCTGTTGGCAGCGCCGGCGAACGGGTTGCCCTCGGTGGCGGCCTGCGGTGTCCACGAACCGTTCAGGCTGGTGGCGGTGAAGGAGCGGAAGTACCGGCCGCGGCTGCCGATCGCCTCGACGAGCATGAGGTACTGGTTCTGGCCCTGCACCTTGTAGACCTCGACGCCCTCGAACAGGTTGTTGGTCGAGTCGCTCATGATCGTGGTGTACGAGGAGCCGAAGCTGCCGGGGAAGTTCCCGATCGGCATGCTCGCCCGGTAGATCTTGCCGTTGTCGCCGGCGAAGAACAGGTACATGTTCGTGCCGTCGCCGATCAGCGTCTGGTCGATGACGCCGGTGGACGACCCGGTGATCGAGCCGGTGAACAGGGTCTGCGGCGCCGACCAGCCGTTGGCGTTGGTGGGGTCGGTGGACGTCTTGTAACTGAACGCGGTCGGTCCCCACTGGTAGGCCAGGATCCAGATGTTCTTCGGGGCGAAGTACAGCAGGGTGGGCGCCACGGTGCCCTGGTTCATCGCGTTCTGGGGCGCCGAGGCCATCTGGGACCAGTCACTGAACAGCCCGAAGTTCATCGAGCCGTAGCCGGAACCGGACACGTTGGACGCGTACACCAGATGTTTGCCGTTGTAGACGACGTTGGTGAAGTCCTTCAGCGACACCCAGCCCGACCGGGGCTGCGCCAGCGGGCCGCTCGACGACCAGCGGTAGGCCGACGGGAGCGTGCACGTCTGCCCCGGGCCGGAGGGCGACGTGGACGGGGACGGGCCGGACGGGGACGGGCCGGGGCCGCCGTCGCAGCCGACGCCGTTCAGGGCGAAGCTCGCCGGGACGGGGTTGCCGCCGGTCCACGCGCCGGTGAAGCCGAACGACACCGTGCCGCCGGTCGCGACGGCGCCGTTGTAGGCGACGTTGCGCGCCGACACCGCCGAGCCGCTCTGGGTCACCGCGGCGTTCCATGCCTGCGTCACCGACTGACCGGTGGCGAAGGTCCAGGTCAGCGTCCAGCTCGACACCGGGTCGCCCAGGTTGGTGACGGCGACGTCGGCGTTGAACCCGCCCTGCCACTGCGAGGACACGGCGTATTTCACGGAGCAGCCGGCCGCCGCGGCGTCGGCGGGCATCGCCACGACCACCGCGGTGGAGGCCAGCACGGCGGCACCGGCGGCCACCAGGAGCCTGGATCGGGACATGGTTCCTCCCATCGACGGGTTGAGAGCGTTAACACTGTGACCCGGAACATTGCCAGGAGATTTCAAGACATTCAAGAGGGTCGCTGACATCACCATTCTTCGGATGGCGCGGTATTTCGTTCCGGAAAAGCGTTATGCCGAAGTCGGGGCCCTGGTCGCGGCTTGCATTCCCGGGAAACACGCTGGCAACATCGGCCTCATTCCTGGGAACGCTCCCAGATCCCCTCGGAAAGGCACCCCCATGCCCTTGCTCAAGAGAGGCCGTTCCCTGCTGCTGGCCGCCGCTGCCGCGGGAATCGCCGCCGCGGCGAGCGTCGCCGTGATCGGCCCCGCCGACGCCGCCACCACGCTCGGCGCCTCGGCCGCGCAGACCGGGCGCTACTACGGCGCCGCGATCGCCGCCGGCCGCCTCGGCGACGCCAACTACACCGGCATCGTGAGCCGCGAGTTCAACTCGGTCACGCCGGAGAACGAGATGAAATGGGACGCCACCGAACCGTCCCAGGGCCGGTTCACGTTCACCAACGGCGACCGCATCCTCAACCAGGGCCTGTCCAACGGCTCCAAGGTGCGCGGGCACGCTTTGCTCTGGCACGCCCAGCAGCCCGGCTGGGCGCAGTCGCTGTCCGGCAGCGCGCTGCGGAACGCGGCGATCAACCACGTCACCCAGGTGGCCACCCACTACAAGGGCAAGATCTACGCCTGGGACGTGGTGAACGAGGCGTTCGCCGACGGCGGCAGCGGTGGCCGCCGCGACTCCAACCTGCAGCGCACCGGCAACGACTGGATCGAGGCCGCGTTCCGCGCCGCCCGGGCCGCCGACCCGGCCGCGAAGCTCTGCTACAACGACTACAACACCGACGGGATCAACGCGAAGTCGACGGGCATCTACAACATGGTCCGTGACTTCAAGGCCCGCGGCGTGCCGATCGACTGCGTCGGCTTCCAGTCGCACCTGGGCACCGGCCTCTCCAGCGATTACCAGGCGAACCTGCAGCGCTTCGCCGACCTGGGCGTCGACGTGCAGATCACCGAGCTGGACGTCGCGCAGGGCGGCAACCAGGCCAACGTGTACGCGGGCGTGACCCGTGCCTGCCTGGCGGTGGCACGGTGCACCGGCATCACCGTCTGGGGCGTGCGCGACAGCGACTCTTGGCGCACCGGCGAGAACCCGCTGCTGTTCGACAACAGCGGCAACAAGAAGGCCGCGTACACGTCGGTGCTGAACGCGCTCAACGCCGGCGGGACGTCCTCCCCGTCGCCGGGCACGAGCAGCAACTCCCCGCAGCCCGGTGGCGCGTGCAGCGCCTCGGTGTCACTGAACTCCTGGACCGGCGGGTTCGTCGCCACCGTCCGGGTCACCGCGGGCGCCGCGCCGGTCAACGGCTGGACCGTGCGCCTGAACCTGCCCTCGGGCAGCGCCGTGACCAGTGTCTGGAGCGCCACCAACAGCGGCGCCGGCGGCGCGGTGAGCTTCCGCAACGTCTCCTACAACGGCCAGATTCCGGCCGGCGGCAGCACCGAGTTCGGGTTCCAGGGCACCGGTGCGGGCCCGACCGCCACGCCGGCCTGCTCCGCCGGCTGACCCGCTCCCCCATCGATCAGGTCCCGGCGCCGGCCACCACGGCCGGCGCCGGAAGGAGGGAACCCCCGATGTCCCGACGACCTCTCGCCGTGCTGACGGCGCTCGTCCTGGCAGTGGCCACCGTGACGCTCACCGGACTGCTCAACACCGCCGCGTCGGCCGACGCCGCGACCGCCGGCTGCGGGAAGGCCCCGGCCCTGGCCAGCGGCACCCGTACCATCGCCAGCGGCGGCCAGAACCGCACCTACATCCTGCGGGTCCCGGACGGCTACGACCGCAACCGCCCGTACAAGCTGATCTTCGCCTTCCACTGGCTCAACGGCACCGCCAACGACGTGGCCACCGGCGGATCGGCCGGCGCGACCTGGGCGTACTACGGGCAGCAGCGGCTGTCGGACAACAGCGCGATCCTGGTCGCGCCGCAGGGCATCGACAACGGCTGGGCGAACACCGGCGGCCGGGACCTGACCCTGGTCGACAACCTCACCGCGCTGATCGAGGGCAACCTGTGCGTCGACACCTCGCAGCGGTTCGCGCTGGGCTGGAGCTACGGCGGGGCGATGAGTTACGCGGTGGCCTGCGCCCGCCCTGCCGTCTTCCGCGCGGTGGCGGTCATCTCCGGCGCCAACCTCAGCGGCTGCTCCGGCGGCACCCAGCCGGTCGCCTACCTGGGCATCCACGGCACCCACGACAGCGTCCTGAACATCTCGCTCGGGCGGGGACTGCGGGACACGTTCGTCCGCAACAACGGCTGCGCCGCCCAGAACCCGCCGGAACCGGCACGCGGGAGCCTAACCCACGTCGTCACGAACTACAGCGGCTGCCGGGCCGGCTATCCGGTGCGGTGGGCGGCGTTCGACGGCGACCACACCCCGGAGCCGGTCGACGGTTCGACCGGGACGAGCGGCGCCCGTACCTGGACCGGCGGCGAGATCTGGAACTTCTTCTCGCAGCTGCCCAGCACCACCACCTCGCCGTCGGCGAGCGCGTCGGCGTCCGTCAGCCCGTCCACGTCGCCCAGCGGACCGGCCGGGGCGTGCGCCACCGCGTACCGCGTGAGCAACAGCTGGCCGGGCGGCTTCCAGGCCGAGATCACCGTGTCGAACACCGGATCGGCGGCCACCACCGGATGGCAGGTCAGCTGGGCGCCGCCGGCCGGCCAGACCGTCACCCAGGTCTGGAACGGCTCCCTGACCAGCAGCGGTGGCACCGCCACGGTCGCCAACGCGGCCTACAACGGCACGCTGGCCCCCGGTGCCGGAACCACTTTCGGCCTGCTCGCCAACGGCAGCCCGGGGACGGCGCCGGCTCTGGCCTGCGTTCTGCGGTGAAAAGGACAGTGATGAAACGCTATCTCTACGCGGCGCTGGCGGTCCTGCTCGCGGCGGCGGGGCTGCTGATCGCCCGCCCCGCCGCGGCCGCCGCGCTGACCCAGGTGACCGGCTTCGGAGCAAACCCGACCAACTTGCGGATGTACGCCTACGTGCCCGACCGGCTGGCGGCCAGGCCGGCGCTGCTCCTGCTCGTGCACTACTGCAGCGGCTCGGCCGCTGCGATCGCCGGTGGCAACGGCAGGGACTACCTCACCGCGGCCGACCGGTACGGCTATGTGGTCGTCCTGCCGGAGGCCACCCGTACCGAGAAATGCTTCGACGTCTCCAGCCCGCAGGCCCTGCGGCGCAACGGCGGCAGCGACTCCACCGGAATCATGTCGATGGTGAGCTGGGCCCGGGCCCGGTACAACGTGGACCCGGCCCGGATCGTGGTCAGCGGCTTCTCCTCCGGCGCGATGATGACCAACGTGCTCGCCGCGCAGTATCCGGACGTGTTCTCGGCGGCGTCGGCGTTCTCCGGCGTGCCGGCCGGCTGTTTCGCCACCACCAACGGCTCGCTGTGGAACAGCGCCTGCTCCGGCGGCAACCTGATCAAGTCGGCGCAGCAGTGGGGCGACCAGGCCCGGGCGATGTACCCGGGATACACCGGCGCCTACCCGCGGATGCAGTTGTGGCACGGCACCACCGACACCACGCTCGCCTACCCGAACTTCGGCGAGGAGATCAAGCAGTGGACGAACCTGCACGGGCTGGGACCGAACCCGGCCTTCACCGATCGTCCGCAGTCGTCGTGGACCCGTACCCGGTACGGCGCCACCGGCACCCGGGCGACGATCGAGGGCATCAGCATCGCCGGGGTCGGGCACGCCCTTCCGCAGGCCGGGCAGCTCGCGTACGCCATCTCGTTCCTGGGTCTCGACGTCACCACCACGCCGTCGTCGCCCGCCTCGCCGTCGTCGTCCGTGTCCCCGTCCACGCCACCGCCGGCCGCGGCGTGCACGGTCACCAGCGCGGTCAGCTCCTGGAGCAGCGGCCTCACCACGAACCTCACCGTCACCAACACCGGCACGAGCGCGATCGACGGCTGGTCACTGGCGTTCACCCTGCCCGCCGGGCAGACGATCACCAGCGGCTGGAACGCCACCTACACGCCCACGAGCGGCGCGGTGACCGCCCGCAACGTGGCCTACAACGCCGGCATCCCGCCGGGCGGCACGGTCACCGCCGGTTTCCAGGCCACGCATTCCGGTGACGCGGGCGCGCCTGACGGATTCACCCTCAACGGGAGCCCGTGCCGGTCGTCGTGAGCGTGGTGACGGCGGCGGCCACCCCGTCCCGGAGCCACGCGGTGAACTTGTCCTCCGGCAGCGGCCGGGAGATGTGGTAGCCCTGTGCCACGTCACACCCGGTCGCGGCCAGGAAGGCGTACGACGCCTCGTCCTCCACGCCCTCCGCGACGACGTGGAGGCCGAGAGCGTGCCCGAGCTGCACGATCGAACGGATCAGGGCCTGGTCGCGAAGGTCCTGGGCGGCGTTGCTCACGAACGACTTGTCGATCTTGACCTCGTCGATGGGCAGCTCGCGCAGCCGGCCGAGGGAGGAGTAGCCCGTACCGAAGTCGTCGATGGAGATCTTGATGCCGAGACGCCGCAACCGCTGGAGCGTGGCGCGGCTGCCGTCGGGGTCGTCCATCAGGGTGCCTTCGGTGATCTCCAGGGTCAGCGCCGTCGCCGGGACCCCGTGCTCCGCCAGCAGCCGGGTCAGCACCTCGGGGAGCGAGTCGTCCAGCAGCGTGTTGGGGGAGAGGTTGACGGCGACGTGCATGTCGTGGCCGGCCCGGCGCCAGGCGGCGCAGTTGCGCACCGAGTGCCGGAGCACGTTCATGGTCAGCGGGCGGATCAGGCCGGAGTGCTCGGCGAGCGGGATGAACAGGTCCGGCGCGATGAACCCGTGCTCCGGGTGATGCCACCGGGACAGCGCCTCGGCGCCGACGACCGTACCCGTGGCGGGGTCGACCTTCGGCTGGAAGGCCACCAGCGTCTCGTCCCGCTCCACGGCCTCGCGCAGGTCGCCGATGAGCGCGAGCCGGTGCGGGGTGTTCTGGTCGTCGCTCGCCCGGTAGACGCGCACCCCGGCGCGGGCCTGTTTGGCCGCGTACATCGCGACGTCCGCCCGGCGCAGCAGGGTCCCGCTGTCCTGCCCGTGCTCGGGGGCGAGGGCGATGCCGATGCTGGCGCGCGGGTGCAGGGTGAGGTGGTCGACGTGCAGCGGGCGTTCGAGGTCGCGGGCCAGGTCGAAGCCGAGGGCGGTGGCGTCGTCGGCCGACGCGACCTCGATCAGGATGGCGAACTCGTCGCCGCCCAGCCGCGCGACCGCGCCGCGGCCGCCGAGCCGGCTGCTCAGCCGTTCGCCCACGGCCCGCAGCAGGGCGTCGCCGACGTCGTGGCCGAGCGCGTCGTTGATCTCCTTGAACCGGTCCAGGTCCATCATCAGGACCGCGGTCAGGGCGCCGGCGTCCGCCTCGCGCGCGAGCGCGGCGTCGAGCAGGCGGTACAGGTGCCGCCGGTTCGGCAGGTCGGTGAGCGGGTCGTGCAGCCCCAGGTGCTCCTTCTCCGCGGCCTCCGCGCGCAGCCGGTCCACCAGCCGGGCGTTGGCCAGCGCGATGCTGGCGTGGTTCGCCATCGCCTGCAGCAGCCGCAGATGGTCGGTGGTGAAGGTGGGGATGTCCGGCAGGCTGTCGGTGACCAGCAGCACGCAGGTCGCGCCCTCCCCCACCGGGACGGGAACCGCCATGGCGTCCACCGGGCCGCCGGACCGGGACGGGTCGGCGGGCAGCAGGATCAGCTCGCCGCCGGCGGCCGGAGCCCACCAGGAGCCCGTCGCGGGCTCGGTCATCGGCGTCTCGTCGATCTGCCCCTGACCGGACAGCCGGACGCGCATGCCGTCGCGCTCCGGGCCGGGCAGCAGGATCAGCTCGACGTTGCCGGCCCGCAGCTCGTCGCGGACCTGCTCGAGGACCACACGCGTCAACGGGAGGAGGTCCAGCGAGCTGTCCAGCGCGCTGGTGAAGGCGTACAGGTTCTCCACCTGCTCGTTGCCCTGGCTCTGCCGCACGTAGGCGCGGTAGCCGACGTGCACCACCGCGTACAGCACGAGCAGGATGGTGACCGCGAACGGATTGCTCTGGATGACGATCGCGCTGATCAGGGCGATGCTGGTGGCGATCACGACCAGTCCGAGGCCGCGCATCGCCGAGGGCAGACGCCGCCACTCCGACGGATCGTCGTGCAGGCTGATCACCGTGGTCAGCAGGATGATGGCGAGCATGTCGGCGGCCAGCATCGCGGCGTAGGCGGCCAGCCACTGGCGGGGCCCGGTCATCCCCCCGCCCGGTCCGGCCAGCGCGGTGAACACGGCGACGCCGACGGTGGCCTGCAGACTGATCTGGGCGATGTTGAACGCCAGCTTGCGGCCCCGCTGCCGGCGCAGGACCGTCAGCCCGGCAGCCGCTCCGACCGTGCGGGCCAGCACCACGAGCAACGGGTTCAGCACCGCGAGCCCGATCACCATGGGGATCTCGGTGATGCTCATGGCGTGCCCGCCGCGCCGGACCCGTACGTGGATCGCGAAGCCCTCGGTCAGGCCGAACATCACCGCCAGCACCAGCAGCCACACCAGTGACCCGGACCCGTCCAGCCACGGCTCGTCGTTGCCGGACAGCAGGATGCCGTTGAAGACCAGCGCCGCCACACCCAGCGCCACGGTGAGCGCCGCGACCTGCCAATCCGGCCGGGACCAGCGACGCGTCATAGCTCCTCGGTTTCCTGTGCGGGCCCTCGCCAGGCTCATCGGTCGGACGTGCGCCGAGTTGAGTGTCCGGAGAAATCCCGCGGAAGTCCTCAGATCCCGGGTGCGCCCGCCGACGTCTGGGCCACGCGATCGAAGGAGATGCAACGGATGACTTCCCGTGACAAGAGGTGGCCGGCGGCGGTGCTGTCGGCGGCGCTGGCCGTGTCCGCGGGCGTGATCGCCGCGCCCGCCCAGGCCGCGGCGGCCGTTCCCCCGGTGAAGAGGTCGTGGCTGGTCGACGCGACGGTGACCACCCTGCCGGAGGTCAACAACGTCATCGGGGCCTCGTCGGTATGGGCCCGCAAGGACGCGGCGGGCCGGCGGCTGACCGGGCAGGGCATCGGCGTCGCGCTGATCGACTCCGGCATCGCCCCGGTCAAGGGCCTGTCCCAGGCGGGCAAGGTGGTCAACGGCCCGGACCTGTCCTTCGAGTCCCAGGCCGCGAACCTGCGCAACCAGGACACCTTCGGGCACGGCACCCACATGGCCGGCATCATCGCCGGGCGTGACCCCGAGGTGGTGGCGGGTCAGGAGGGCACCGGCCGGGGGTACGTCGGCGTGGCCCCGGACGCCCATCTGATCAACCTGCGGGTGGCCTCCGCGGACGGCGCCGTCGACGTCTCCCAGGTCATCGCCGCCATCGACTGGGCCGTCACGCACCGCAACGATCCGGGCGTCAACATCCGGGTGCTGAACCTGTCCTTCGGCACCGACTCGCTGCAGAGCCCGCTCGTCGACCCGCTGTCGTACGCGGTCGAGGCCGCCTGGCGCGCCGGCATCGTGGTCGTCGCATCGGTCGGCAACGACGGCCCCACCGCGACCCGGGTCGGCAACCCGGCGCTCAACCCGTACGTCATCGCGGTCGGCGGCTCGGACATCGCCGGAACCGTCAGCCGGGCCGACGACACCATCGGCGCGTTCAGCACCCGGGGCAACAGTGTCCGGCACGCCGATCTGGTCGCTCCCGGCCGGTCCGTCGCGTCGCTGCGCGACCCGGGTTCGTTCGTCGACGCCACCTACCCCGAGGGTCTGGTCGCCGACGGCACCGGCCGCTACTTCAAGGGCAGCGGCACCTCGCAGGCGGCGGCCGTGGTGTCCGGCGCGGCCGCCCTGCTGCTGCAGCAACGCCCGGGACTGACCCCGGACCAGGTCAAGAAGCTGCTGACCAGCACCGCCGTACCGCTGAAGGGTGTCGACGCCGTCGCGCAGGGCGCCGGGCAGCTCGACGTCAACGCGGCGGCCACGGCGGCGACCCCCTCAGCGGCGGCGCAGGTGTGGCCCCGGGCGCTGGGCACCGGCACCCTGGAGGGCGCCCGCGGCACCGCCCACGTCGCCGACCCGGACTCCGGTGTCGAACTGACCGGCGAGCGGGACGTCATGAACCAGCCGTGGCGTCCCCTGACGTGGACGGTGACGACCGCGGCGGGCCGGTCCTGGACCGGCGGGACCTGGAACGGCGCCGGCTGGACCGGAGCCGGCTGGACCGGCGTCTCCTGGACCACGAAGACCTGGAACACCACCACCTGGACGGCACGCAGCTGGTCCGGCGACTCGTGGACCGCGCGGTCGTGGAGCTCGGCCGGCTGGACCGGCGACGGCTGGTCCGCCCGCTCCTGGTCGGCCCGGTCGTGGTCGGCACGCAGCTGGAGCGGCAGCTACTGGGCGTCCCGCACCTGGATGTGACCATTCCGCCGGGCGGTGCTGCGGGCCGAGCGGTTGACGTGCTCCTGCAGCACCGCTGCGGCCCGGCCGGCACGGTCGGACTCCGCCCGGAAGGCCTCGGCCGCCACGGTGTCACCGGCCGCCTCGGACTGCCGCACCAGCTCGTCGATGACCATGACCTTCTCCTGCAGGGAGCTGACCGCGGTCCAGACCGCCTCCTCCACGGTGTCGTCACGGATCGACAACAACGACTGCGGGGAGTACGAGTGGCCGACGTGACAGACGTAGTGGGCGGCGAGGCCGGTGCGCACCCGGTACATCCCGCCGCGGCACTCGGGGCAGCCGAGCGGGACGGGCTCGCCGTGGTCGGGAACGGTGGATGCGCCGTACGCGATCATGTCTGTCTCCCAGATCAGCGGCTCCGGTGGCCGGCTCCCGTCGGTGATCGGCTTGCCGGCCAGGTCCGCGACGATACCCCCGAGGTCGGCCGCCGGCGCCGTCACCGCGTCCGGCACCACGCGCAGCGCCGCCTTCGGCATGCTCGGGAACCGTGCCTCCGCGGGATCCTGCACCAGGGCCGCCCCGCCGCTCGCGGCGATCGCGGCCAGGCCCGCCGAGCCGTCGTCCAGGCTGCCGGACAGCACGACGCCGATCAGGCGCCGGCCGCACCACCGGGCCGCCGATCGGAACAGCGCGTCCGCGGCCGGGCGCACCCGGTTCTGCCGCGGGCCGTCACTGAGCCGCAGCACATCGTCGGAGTCGACGAGCAGATGCCGGTCCGGCACCGCGACGAGGACCCGGCCCGGCTCCATCCGGACGCCGTCGGCGGCGGTGAGCACCGGCAGCGCGCACGACGAGGAGAGCATGTCGGCCAGGGTGGCGCGCGCTCCGGGCGCCATGTGCAGGACCACCAGCACCGTGGCCGGCAGACCGGCCGGCAACCGGGCCAGCACCTGCGCCAGTGGCCGGTGCGAGCCCGCCGACCCACCGATCACGATCACATCTCGACGCATCGCCGTCCGCCTCTCCTGGAATCGGCGCGCTTTCCCGTTCCGGCGCCCGGCAAACGCCGCGGAGGTCAGGTGGTGGTCACGTCCGCCTCGGAGGTGACCGCGAGGAGCTTGTGGATGATCAGCCGGTGGACGCCCGCGCCGTCATCACGTTTCGTCACGGTGAAAGGCGTCGTCATCCCGGCCGTTGCCGTTGTGCAACGAGTGAGGGGTTTCCGCGATGTGCGTGCTCGAACCCGGGGTGCCGGTCAGGTGAGGTTCGCCCAGACGGCTTTGCCGCCCCGGGCCGGCAGGGTCCCCCATCGATGCGCCAGGGTGTCCACCAGCAGCAGCCCGCGCGGGGCGAGCGGACCGCCGGAGACCGGCGGCAGCACCGGCACGGCGTCGCTGCCGTCGCGGACCGCAACGATCAGGCCGCGGCGGCCCCGGGTGATCCACAGGTCGATCATCGTCCGGGCGTGCACGACCGCGTTGGTGACCAGTTCGCTCGCCACCACGCTCGCCGGGCCGATCAGGTGCCGCAGGTTCCAGCGCAGGCAGCCGTCGGTGACCAGGTCGCGGGCGTGCCGGGCGGCGCCCGGGGCGGGCAGCAGGGTGTCCGTGACGGTGGGCGCCCGCTGCCGCGCCGGGGCGAGCAGGGCCTCCGGCACCGTCGCGTACCCCGCCGGCCGCCCGGGTGCCCCGGCCAGAAGCCCGGCCAGCACCGGCTCGGCCGCGGCCAGCAGCATCGGGATGTCCGGCCACAGCGACGCCTGGCGTGCGGCGTTCCGGAACACCGACGCCGCGGCGGGCTCGGTGATCACCGTCGCGGCGAGGTCGACGACGACCGCGTCGGGCTGCTCCACCAGGCATGCGAGCAGCGCGGTACGCACCACCGGAGCCGAGGTCACCAACAGGTCGCCGCGGACGCGGATCAGCAGCCGCGTCCCCGCCGGCTCGACGTCGCACCGGATGGCCGTCACCTCATGACCGGCCCAGCCGGGTCCACAGTGACGCCAGGGTGGCCGCGCCGGAGAGCAGCACCTCGACGGAGGTCCGTTCGTCGCTGTCGTGCCAGCGGTCCTCGGGCAGCCCGGTGCCGAAGAACAGCACGGGCGCCCCGATCAGGCGTTCCAGCAGTTCGGCGGGCCCGCCACCGGCGTTTCCCATCCGGCCGGCCGGGACGCCGAAGCCGTCCCGCACGGCGTCGGCCAGCATCGTGACGGCCGGATGGTCCGGCGGGGTGACGCACGGTTTCTGGCCGGTCTCCTCGGCGACGGTCAGCTCGTACCCGAAACGGGGGTCGACGGTGTCGGCGACCCAGCGGCGCAACTGCGCGGCGACCCCCTCCGGGGTCTGCTCGGGGACGAAACGGATGCTCAGGTCGGCCTCGGCCATGGCCGGCACGGCGCCGCGGGTCGGGCCGATCGGGTCGCCGCCGATCATGCTGATCACCTCCAGCTGCGGGCGCAGCCACAGCCGTTCCAGCACCGACCAGCCCTCCTCGCCGCCGACCGAGCGGGTCTGGGACCGGGCGATCCAGTCCTCGTCGCTGTACGGCAGCGCGGCCAGTTCCTCCCGGCGGCGTGGGCTCGGCTCGACGACGTCGTCGTAGAAGCCGGGCAGGGTGATCCGGCCCTTGTCGTCGTGCAGGGCCCCGATCAGCCGGGACAGTTCGATCACCGGGTTGGGGGCGGGGCCGGACACCGCTCCGCTGTGCACGTCGCGCAGGGGCCCGTACACCTCGAGCTTCGCCATCACCATGCCGCGCATGCTGGTGCAGACCGCCGGATGGTCGGCGTGCCACAGCAGGGTGTCGGAGAAGACGATCAGGTCGGCGGCGAGCCGCTCCCGATGCTCCCCGACGATCTCGGCGAACTGCGCCGACCCGGTCTCCTCCTCGCCCTCGATCAGCAGCTTCAGGTTGACGGCAGGCGTGCCGCCGGTCTCGGCCAGGTGCGCGCGCAGCCCCCACACGTGCGCGAGGACCTGGCCCTTCGCGTCGGAGCTGCCGCGGCCGTAGACGTACCCGTCCCGTTCGATCGCCGCGAACGGCGTCGTCTCCTCCCACTCCTCGTCCTTCACGGCGCGCACGTCGTGGTGGCTGTAGACCAGCACGGTCGGCGCGCCCGGGGCAGCGCACCACTCGGCGTACACCGCGGGCGCGCCCTTGATCTTCCACACCTCGACCGTCGGGAAGCCGGTGTCACGCAGCACCGCGGCCAGCCAGTTCGCCGAGCGCAGCAGGTCCGCCTCGTGCTCGGGCAGCCCGGCCACCGACGGGATCCGCACCCAGTCGACGAGCTGCCCGATCACCTCGGAACGATGCGCGGCGAGATGCTCCCGGGCGCTCACGCGGTCACCGCCCCGGGCCGTTCCCCGGCAACATCCGGCCTCAGCAGCCGTTTCCCGGCCATTCCCGCCCCCTTCGTCGTCTCGGACCGGACCCGACTACCCCTGTCTGCGCGACTCATGCGGGCCGGTTCGCCGGTCATCGGACCGGATGGCCGGCGGCCCTCGCGCCGGCACCCTCCGCTCAGTCGGGCCGGTACACGTCGCTGTCACCGGACACCGCATCCGTGTCGTAACCCGCACGGTCGGCCGAGCCGGACTCCTCGGTGATCTCCGGTTCCTCGTCGCCGGTCGTCACCGATGCGCCCGGCGCACGCAGCGACGCCGCGTAGGCCGGTGTGCCGTCCGGTTCGTCGGTCGGGTGCCGGTCGGCACGCTGTTGCTCATCGGTCATGGGCGGCGGGTTCCCCGGCTTCGCGCCGGTAAACGGGCCATCGGCCGCGGTCGCCCGTTTACCGGCGGCCGGCGCGGGAAGCCGGTGGCCCTCCGGAAAGGACCCTCACATGAGCACTCACCCCGACACCGTCCCGACGAGACGCAGCCCTGTCCGTACCGCCGCGCTGGTCGTCGCCGGCACCTTCCTGCTCGTCGGGATCGCCGGCATCACCACCGGCTACGACGACCTGACGTTCGCCGGGCACCATTCCGGGGCGCACCTCCTGGGAATCTTCCAGGTGTCGATCCTGCACAACATCGTCCACCTGCTGTTCGGAGTCGCCGGCCTGGCCCTGGCCCGGACCGTGCCGGGCGCCCGCGCCTACCTGATCGGCGGCGGCGCGATCTACCTGCTGCTGACCCGCCGCACCCCGTCTCGGACCTGACGGATGACCACGAACCCGGGTGACATCCGGGCGGCCGCACCGTGCGCGAGCCGGGTGGTGTCCGCCGACAGCATCGGCCACGCCCTGCTCACCATGGCGGTACCGCCGGAGCATCGCCACGACGACGCCGTCACCCGGGTGCCGGTGCCGGGCCGGCACGGCGAACTCCCCGAGCCGCTGCGCCGGGCGGCGCTGGCCGCGGACGCGGTCGCGGACGCCCTTCCGGCCGCCCAGGTCGAGAGGATCGACGCCGAAGCGGTCGCCCGGTGGATCGTCGGCCGGTATCAGCACGACTCCTATCCGGCGGTGGTCCTCGGCTCCCCGCACGGCGCTGCCGTGCACCTGGCCGTGGCCTGCGGCGCCGCCTGGCTGCCGACGTCCTGCACCGTCACCACGCCGTTGCCGGGCGGTTCCCCCGGCAACTGGCGGGCCGCCATGGCCTGGGGCACCCGGCTGGCGCGGCAGATCATGGCCCGCAATCCCGGGGTCGGGGTGCGGCAGGTGCACGACCCGGTCACGCAGGGCACGCTGTGCGGCACGACGGTGTCCCTGCACGTGCAGTGGCGGACCCTGCCCGAGGTGTACCGGTCGTTCCTGCGGTCCCGGGTCCGGGCGGGCGGCGCGTACATCATGGTTCGTGACCTGCGGACCTGGCCCGTGCTGAGCGGGCCGCCGGGATACGGGTTCCAGATCGGGTCGCCGGCCGGCGGCTGGCGGCCGGGCGCGTACCGCAGCGGCAACGACGCCTTCCGCCGGCTGCTGCACCGGATCGGCGCCGACGGGTGGACCGAGGTTCATGCCGACATGCCCCTGCAGTACGTCGAGACCAGCGGCGAGCCGGCCCTCGAACCGGAACTGCGGCAGGCCGCCGCGGACCACGGGTCGACCGCTCACCGGCTGCTCTACACGGACCCGCAGGCTCTCAGCGCCGTCGTCGCCGACCTGTACCGGGCCCGGTCGCCGCGGCCGGCCGCGCACGCCGTGGTCAGCAGCGGCCGCATGATCGATCCCTGGCGGGCGTTCGCCGCCGGCGTCGTGCCGTACTGGTGCGAGTCGTCGACCCGCGCGTCCGCCGGTGCGGCCGAGTGGTGGGTGGCCGGCAGCGCCCCGTACGACCGGATCAGTGTGCTGCCGGACCCCCCGGGCCGATCCCACGGCAAGATCGCCTCGCTGGCGCAGTGGCGGTCGATCGCCGGCTTCGCCCGGCGCAGCGGCGTGGTGGGCGAGCTGCTGGCCGGCCGGTATCCGCTGCTGCCGGTGGCGCCCGGGCACATGGGCGACGTGCTGCGAGAGGCGACGCCCGAACGGCGGGAGCCGGTACCGGTCGGCGAGGCGATGCGGCACCTGACCCGGCACGGCGCCGTGCCGGGGTTGATGATCACCTGACCGCTGTCCTGTATGGCCCTTGTGGGCCGATCGTCCGTTGTCGTTTCGATCGGCCGGCAGGGGGCACCTGTCCCGGGGTATGGGTCGGGACAAGGGAGTCGGCATGCCGGTCAAGCAGTACGGTGCGGTAGCGCCGGGAACCCCGCTGGAGGATCTCGACGAGATCGCCGAGCGCTACGCGCACGCCGTGCAGGACGCGGACGAGGTACGGGCCCGCCGGTTACGCGACGAGATGATCGGTACGGCGTTGCCGATGGCCGACCGGCTCGCCCGCCGGTACCGCGGCGGCGCCGAGCCTCTCGCCGATCTGGAGCAGGTGGCCCGGCTGGGGCTGGTGAAAGTGGTCGACCGGTACGCCCCGGACCGGGGCTCGTTCACCGCGTACGCCGTCCACACCATCGTCGGGGAGCTGAAACGGCACCTGCGGGACCGGAGCTGGGCCGTGCACGTGCCCCGCCCGATGCAGGAGCTGTCGATGGCGGTGACCCGGCACGAGGGGGAACTGACCCGCGAACTCGGCCGCCGGCCCACCGACGCCGAGACCGCGCAGCGCGCCGGGATCACCACCGGTGACCTCGACAGGGCCCGGATGACGGCGGCCGGCTACCGGTCGATGTCCCTCGACATGCCCGTCGGGGACGGCGATGCCACGTTCGGTGACCTGTTCGGTCAGGCCGACCCGGCGCTGGAGCAGGTCGCCGACCAGCTGACCGTCACCGACCTGCTGGCCGAACTGCCCGCCAGGGAACGGCACGTGGTGGTCGCGAGCTTCTACGGCGGCCGAACCCAGTCCGACATCGCCGCCGACCTCGGCATCTCGCAGATGCAGGTGTCCCGGATCCGGTCCCGGGTGCTGGCCTGGCTGCGGGAGGGCCTGCTCACCGACCGGGTGCCCCGCCGGCCCGGCTCGAGCGGCGCGGACGAGGAGACGTTCGACATCACGACCGGGACCACGCCGGCCGGCCATGTGGAGCTCCGGATCCGCGGGGAGGTCGACCGGGACAACGCCGGGCGTCTGCGGGCCGCGCTGCTGGAGATGGTCTGCCGCCAGCCCGCCGGCCGGCAGATCGTGCTGCAGATGGGCGAGGTGCCGCTGCTGGACGCGGCGGGCGTGCGGGTGCTGCTGGCGGTGTACGAGGCCGCCCAGGCCCGGACGGTCACCGTGACCGCCGCCGGGCTGACCCCGACGGTCCGCAGGATCGCCGCCGTCTCCGGACTCGCGCCTATGCTGGCCGAGGAGGATTCCGGAGGCGCCGCATGACAGCTGACGACCGGTCCTGGACCGACCTGACCCAGGACGCCCACGAGCGGGGTGAACGCGCCGGCCAGCGGGCGGGCGAGGCGCACGAGCGGGCACGGGAGATCAACGAGCGGCGGCGCATCGGCGCCTGGCCGCACGCCGCCGTCGTGTCCGACCAGCAGTCCGCGGACCGGGCGGCGGCCCGCGCCGAGGAGAGCCGGGACCGGGCGGCGGCCGCGCACCGCGACGCCGCCCGTGGCCACGACCTCGCCCAGCAGGCCCATGAGCGGGCCGCGGCCGTCGACACCGAACACGCTGCCGAGCACCGGGAGGCGGCGCGGGAGCACCGTACCGAAGCGGACCGCTCCCGGCGCGAGGCGGAGTCCGACAGCGGGCGCCGCGACTGACGGGCAGTCATCGGGAGTCGTCCGCTTCGGGCCGGCGGAAGTCGGTGACGTCCGGCAGCTTGCGGAAACCGGCGGAGACGTACGTCGCCACGGCGCCGACGTTGCTGCTCGGGGTGCACACCGTCGCGGTGGACGACCCCATCTCCCGGAGCGCGGCGGCCGCGGCCACGCTGATGGCGCGACCGTGCCCGCGGCCACGATGGTCCCGGTGCACGCCCATCGGCTCGAGCAGACCCGGCCGCCCCGAGCCGGCCGACCACACCGTCACCGCGGCGACCGCGACGCCGGCGCTGTCGTAACCGACGAGGCAGCGGGCGCGACGGTACGGCGTACCGGCGGCCATCGCCCGCCAGCGTTCCCGGCTGAACCTCGAGTTCGTGAACGCGGCCCGCTGCACGGCCACCCGATCCTCGACGTTGCCCGCGCCGACGACCTCGACCCGGAGCCCGCAGTCCTCCACCGGCGTGCCGAGGTCCCGTACCAGCGGGGTCCACGGCTCATCGGCAGCCCAGCCGTCACGCTGCAGCAGATCCCGGAAGGCGGCGCCGAAGCGCGCCTCGACACCACCGGCATCCGGCAGGTCCGCGAGCAGCCGGGCAGCGAAGGCCGCGTCGTCGGCGACACTCGGTGCGATGCCCATCCGGATCACGGTGTCGTCCATCATGCCGACTGCCAGGATCGTCCCGTCCCGGCTCCACACCCGGAGGGCTTCGGCCAGTTGCCGCGCGCCCAGGCTCCCGTTCCACCCGAGGTCACCCGGATGCAACTGCACCGGCCCGCCGGTGTGCTGCCAGCCCGCGACCGCCTCGGCGATCTCGTCCAACGACTCCGGCGTGACGGTCCGCATCGTGATCGGCATGCGCCCGACCTCATCACACCACAGCGACGGCGCAACCCGTTTACGGCGTATCAACCGATCGGCGACCGGTCCTCGGGGGCCGATTTCTCGCATTCTCCGGTCCGGCGTGACCTCGTCCCGGTAAACGTAAGACGGCTCAATGGTCGGCAAGCCGGGAGGAAAACATGTCGATGCGGCGGACCGGGATCGCTGACATCCCGGTACTGGTCAAGATTCTCGGTGCGATCGTGCTGACGCTGGGCGTCGCCGTGGTGGTGGGGACGCTTTCCCTGATCAAGCTCAGCGCGACCGCCGCTGACGTCGACATCATGTACAACGAGCAGGTCAAGCCGCTGGGTGTGCTGGCCGGCGCGCAGCGCAGCGCGATGGCGGGACGCGTCGAGATCCTCAAGCACGCGACCAGCCTGGACGCCGCCGCGATGACGAAGGTGGAGGCCGACATCGCCCGGCACGACACCGAGCTGGCGCAACAACTGGCGTCCTACCGCACGCACGCCGCCGACCCCGGCCTGATCGACGCCTTCACCGCCGACTGGCGGGCCGTCGCCGACATCCGCGACCGGGTGATGCTCCCGCTGTCCCGCGCCAACGACGCCCGCGGGTTCGACAAGGCGCGCAAGGAGCAGCTCGGCCCGGCGGCCGACAAGGCCCTGACAGGCCTGAACGCCGCGTTCGCCGCCGAGGGCGAGCAGGCCGCCGCCCGCGCCCACCACGCCACGGCGGCGTACGAATCAGCCCGCACCACGGTCATCCTCGTGCTCGTCCTCGGCGGGGCGCTGGCTCTGGCGCTCGGCATCGTGATCACCCGCCAGATCGTCGGTTCCCTGTTCCGCGTCTCCGCCGTCGCCAAGGCCCTGGCCGGCGGTGACCTCACCACCCAGGCCGCCATCGCCTCCCGCGACGAGCTCGGCCGGATGGCCGCCGACCTCGACACGGCGGTCTCCTCCCTGCGGGAGACCGTTACCCTGGTCGGGCAGAACGCTGTCGAACTGGCCGCCTCCAGCGAGCAGCTGTCGACGACGAGCACCCAGATCGCCGCGGCCGCCGAGCGGACCAGCGCCCAGGCGAGCACGGTGTCGTACGCGGCCCAGCGGGTCGACGCGAACATCGCCACCGTCGCCGCCAGCTCCGAGCAGATGGGCGCCTCCATCCGGGAGATCTCCGCCAACTCCAGCGAGGCGGCGCGGGTCGCCGCCGAAGCCGTCGACGTGGCGGCCGCGACGACGCAGACCATCGGCCGGCTCGGCGAGTCGTCGGCGGAGATCAGCAACGTGGTCAAGACGATCACCGCGATCGCCGAGCAGACCAACCTGCTCGCCCTCAACGCCACCATCGAGGCCGCCCGCGCCGGGGAGGCCGGCAAGGGCTTCGCGGTCGTGGCGTCCGAGGTCAAGGATCTGGCGCAGGAGACCGCCCGCGCCACCGGCGACATCTCCCGGCGCGTCGAGACGATCCAGGCGAACACCGTCGGCGCGGTGGAGGCGATCCAGCAGATCACCACCGTCATCGCCCGGATCAACGACTTCCAGACCACCATCGCGTCCGCCGTCGAGGAGCAGACCGCCACCACCGCGGAGGTGGCCCGCAACATCTCCGACGCCGCGGCCGGGGCGCGCGACATCAACGACAACGTCTCCGACGTGGCGCAGACCGCTCAGACCACCGCCACCGCCGTCACCGAGGCGCAGGCCGCCACCGAGGAACTGGCCCGGATGAGCAGCGGCCTGCAGCGCATCGTCGCCCGGTTCACCACCTGAGCGACATCCCGGAGCGCCTTGCCGGCACCTCTCTCACCAGTGACTCCCTGCCACCCGCCGATTCGGCTCTCCGGGAACCGGGTCTCGACGAGGGGGTACGGCAGTGGAGTGCACCCGTCCGGGACGGGCTGGGCTGCGGGTGAGCCGGATCGGGCTGGGCAGCACCGCGATGTCCGGTGGGGTGCCTTTCTGCACCTCGGCGGTCAGCACCTGGTTGAGGGCCCGGGTGCCCTGCAGGTCCACCCGGATCCCGGTCCGGGCGGTGACCAGCGCCAACTCCAGCACGACCAGCGATCGCCCCAGAACGGCCCGGGTCGTACCCCCACGCATCCCGAATCCGCCCAAGGTGACCTTCCGTGCGAGGCACAGTAGCCACCCGCTTCCACACCGCTACGCCGAGTGGTGCACATGCCGGCGGCGCTGGTAGGCGTAGGTCACCGCGGCGAGCAGCGGCCCCCACAGCAGCAGCGGCAGATAGCAGGCGTAGAAGATCCCGGCCTCCAGCGTGCCGCCCCGGGTGGGGAAGTCCGCGGGCAGCGGTTCGCCGTCCCAGGCCCGGCCGGTGAGGATCCCGGAGAGGGCGGCCGTCCACAGAACGGTCAGGAACACCGCGCCGAGTGCCGCCGGAACGACGGCGGCAGCGGTCGGCACCCGGCGGCCGCGCAGGCCGGGAATCCACCGGGGGAACCGTTCGCCCCAGCCCGCGATCAAGCCGACCGCCGTGAACGCGATCGCCTCCGCGACCACCGACAGGCAGACGATGTACAGCCGCTCGCCGGGACTCGCGCCGGCCCGGAACGCCACCGGCAGCCGCCAGATCCCCGACGGCAGCACGGTGAACGGAATGGTCAGGGCAGCGATCCGGGCCCAGCGGGGAACACCGGGAACCGCGGTGTGGGCGTCGCGCCACGCGGCACGCATCCGGTCGGCCGTCATGCCGTCGACGGTAGGGACGGGGCGGCCCCGCACGCCTCCCGCCGCCGAGGGAGGCATCTCC
This sequence comes from Actinoplanes sp. NPDC019969, assembly GCF_055562375.1. Taxonomy (NCBI): domain Bacteria; kingdom Bacillati; phylum Actinomycetota; class Actinomycetes; order Micromonosporales; family Micromonosporaceae; genus Actinoplanes; species Actinoplanes sp. NPDC019969. The sequence goes on from NZ_JBVHFK010000011.1 coordinate 99,413, forward strand.
CTCATCTGAGGGACGAGAGCCGCCCGTTAACAAGTCGTTCCACAACCGTCCACAATCGAGTACCGTCAGCGGCTCCAGTCGTTTTCCGACTCTGTGATAGGGGCGACTTTGTCTAAAAATAGAGTTCTTCTCGCCATGATCGCCGGGCTTGTCGGGCTGTTCGCCGCGATGATCGTCGCACCGAGCGCCGCATCGGCCGCCATCGACGAATGGGACACGGCGGTCGCCGGCACCCCGCCGTCGTTCGCGGCGGGGGAATGCCTGGTCGGCACCGGTGCGACGATCTGCTTCAAGAACTACGGCGACGTCTGGTGGGTCAAGGACACCAGGGCCGACAGCGCCTCGGCCGTGGCCGACTGGGAGAACATCACCAACGCCTCCACCGCCCGCCGCGGCAACTGCGTCAATTCGCTCGGCAACGGCAAATGGGGCAAGTGCAACAAGAACTACGCCGAGGGCAGCGTCATCTTCGCCCGGGCTCGCGTCTATGACAATTCAGAAGGCAAGTGGATCACCGACCCGGTCACTTCGATCACCTTCCTCGCCTGATTCCTGATCGGGCGAACAGTCAGCGGCCGGGGGTCACCACGACTTCCGGCCGCTGCCTGCTGCCGCTGGAGGATCCGACGGGCGGTGGCCCGGGCCGGTGACCGCCGTCAGGGCAGTGCCGCTGTCAGGTCGGCGGCGGTCTCGAAGGAGGGGGCCGCCCGCCTGGCCTGGTCCGCGTCGAGGGGGATCGCCTCCGCACGGGTCAGCATGGCGGCTGCGGTCGCCGGGTCGTCGAGCACCAGCGCCAGCTCGGCCCGGTACACCAGCACCTCCACCAGCGTGACCGGGTCGTCGTCGGCTCCGGTGCGGGCCAGGGCGCTGTCGAGGATGCGTACCGCCTGGCCCGGGTCTCCTTTGGAGTCGGCCAGCACGGTGGCGTTCGCCAGCGCCTTGTCGAGCCGCCCGGTCGAGGCCGCCGGCTCCGGCGTCCCGCCGGTGTCCTGGAAGACGCGGATCCAGTTGCCGCCCGGGTCGATGATGCTGAACCCGCCGTGACCGTCCGCGTTCTTCCGCGCCCGGGGCCGCGTCATCCGCGGGATCCCGGAAACCAGGACCTTGCCGTACGCGGCCCGCATCCCGGCTGCGAAGGCCCGGTGCAGTTCCGCGATGTCCCGCGTGATGACGAGGCAGGAACCATAGGACTGCGCCGGATCGAATCCGTCCATCTCGAAGAAGTTCAGGTTGAGATCCTCGCGTTTCAATGCGACGTACGGGTTCGGCTTGCGCTGCCGATACGTGGTGCTGAAGCCGAGCGCCCCGTAGAAGGCGACGATGTCGTCAATGGACGCGCACGGCAGCAGCGGAACGGTCACCTCATTGGCCATGGCTACTTCCTAGGCGTCCCGAACACCCCGTCGCACATGGAAATAGCCGATCATCGCTTCCCGCCACCCGATCGGCCGATACGACCACGGTCCCGGTGGCTCAGCAGCCGCAGCTACCGCCGCCACACCCGGGTACCGGGTGCAAGCCGAACCAACTGTCCGCGTCCGCTTCGCGCCGGGCGAGTCCGGCTTCGGCGTGATGCCGTTGCGCCGCGCGCTGATGCTCGGCAGCGTGTGCCGGATCGTGCGCGGCGGCCTGTTCGTGTGCCTGTTCGGCGAGTTCGTGTCCTCGTGCGGCGCTGCGGTGCGAGGCCACGGCCCGGTCGCGGCTCACGTTTCGCTGATCCGGTTCCATCCCGGCTCCCCTCCTCGGCCGAACAGGCCCGGCGGTGACTGGCCGCAGGCTGCGGGGCGCTCGTCCCCTATCCCAAGGGCCTACTCCTTGACGCCGAGATGTTCCAGGGGCGACGCCCGCAACAGGTGGCCGATCGGCAGGATCGTCGTGGTCAGGGCCAGCAGCGCGGTGCCACCGGCCACCACGATCAAGCCCAGCGGGGGTACGTACGGAATGAGGTCACCGGTCAGCGCACGGACCACCGCGACCAGCGTGAGGGTGGCGACGGTCCCGCCGATCACCAGGGCCACGCCGAGCAGGCCGGCCTGTTCGGCGTGCACCATCCGGCGGGCCTGCCGGGGCGTCACCCCGACGATGCGCAGCAGCGCCAGTTCGCGGCGGCGGGCCAGCGCGGCCATCACCATGGTGTCGGCGACTGCCAGGACGGCGTACCCGACCATCACGCCGACGAGCAGTCTGTTGAGCCAGGCGGACAGCGCGAGGTCAGCGGCGAGCCGGGCGGCACGCTGATCCGTGTCGGTCAGGATGATCGCCGGACCGAGCGCCGCGAGCCGCGGGCCGGGGGCCGCGCCGGGCGTGAGGGTCACGAGCACCTCGTCGTCGGTGCCACGGGCGGTGTGGCCGGTCACCACGTCGCGGGGCAGCACGATATCGCCGTACCCCAGCCCTCTCTGGTAGATCGCCGCCACGCGCAGCGTGACCGGGGTGCCGTCGCCCAGCCAGAGTGGCACCTCCTCCCCCAGGTCCCAGCCGCGGCTCGCGGAGACCGCCATCGCCGGGCCCCGCAGGCCGGCCAGGCTGCCCTCGGTGACCCCCAGATCGAAAGCGGACACGTCGTCCACTGCCATCACCGGCACGGTCTCCCGTTCCCCACCGAGGATCGTGACGACTGCGGACGTACGCCGAACCGCCGTGGCCGACGCCACGCCGGGCACCTCGCGGGCCTTCCCGGCGGTCGTGGGCGCGAGACCGGCCGGGGAACTCAGCGCCCACGTGGCGCGCATGCCGTCCCGGGCCTGGGTGGCGGCGCCGCGCTCGATGTTGTCCTGCAGGAACCAGACCGAGCCCCCGAAACCGACCGCGAGCACGAGACCGGTCAGCACGGTGGCCGTGCCCCGGGCGTTGGCCCGCAGGTTCGCGACGGCCAGGTGTCCCCCGGCGCCCCAGATCCGCGACAGCAGCGGCTGGAGCACGCGGGTCGCCGCCCGGTTGATCCAGGGTGCCAGCAGGGCGACCGCTGCCACGTACAGGTAGAGCATGCCGATCGCCCCGGCGAGAGCCGTCTGCCCGCCGGCGCCGATCGTGACAGCGCTGGAACCGATTGCGCCGGCCACCGTGATCAGGCCGCTGATCAGGCGTACCCGGCCGCCGCCGCCGGGTTCGACGGCGGCCTCCCCGAGCGCCTCGACCGGGCGGATCCCGGTGACCCGGCGTGCCGCGACGAGCGCCGCCAGCACGGCGACCAGGATCGTGACGAGGGCGATGCTCGCGGCCGACAGCCAGCCGGCCGCCAGGGGAAAGCTCTCCGGCAGGAAGCCGCGGGCGGTCAGTTCGCGCTGCACCCAGCGGGTGGCGAACAGGCCCGCCGGCACCCCGCAGGCGACACCGGCGGCGCCGATCAGCGCGGCTTCGGCCATCACCGTCCGGCGGACCTGGGCCGGGGTGGCGGCGATGGCGCGCAGGAGGGCGAAGTCCCGGCGGCGGTGGCGTACCGAGAGGCCGACCGTGCCGGCGGTCACGAACACGACCAGCATCACGACGTAGCCACCGAACGCGGCGCCGATCTGGGTCAGCAGGCCGGCGGCTGCCGTGTCGCCGGTGCGTTCGAGCCGGCCACGGGCGTTCCCGGCGTACACCTCGGCTCCCGCTTCGGCGGCCAGCCGGTCCACCGCGGCGCGGTCGGCGCCGGGCGCCAGCATGAGCCCGACGGCGTCGGCGCGGCCGGGACGCGGCGCGAGCGCCGCCGCCCGCTTCTCGGTGAAGAACACCAGGGGTTCCGCGGCGGCCACGGTGCCGCTGATCCGGTAACTCGCGGCGACGCCGCCGACGACCAGTTCGGTACGGGCCCCGACCGATCCGCCCGCCGCGACCACCACTTCGTCGTCCCGCTGCGGCGCCTTCCCGGCGACGAGGCGGTACGGCGCCAGCGCGGCACTGTCCCAGCCCTGCCCCACCGCCGGACCGGCTGTGGTGAACACCGGGATCGTCCGGTCCGCGACGGCGGCCGCCACGCCCGGCACCTGCCGCAGGCGCTGCGCCAGATCGGCCGGGACCGTGCCGCCCTCGGGCAGGTCCACCCGGCGGGTCGTCGTCGCGCCGTCGATCTCCTCGCCGGTCGCGGTGAGTTCGGGCCGGGCGACGACCAGGTCGGCGGCGGCGTACCGGCGCGGCTCCGGCCGGTGCCGCAGCCCGGATTCGACCAGGACGGCCATCGACATCAGGATCGTCGCGCCGGCGGCGAGCGCCAGGAACGTGGCGAGCGCGGACCCGGGGCGCTGCCGCAGCATCCGCAGAGCCAGCCCGATCATCGCAGGGCTCCCCGGCGGTCCAGGGCGGCGAGCTGCTCGGCGATGCGGGCCACGCCCGGCTGCGCGGTGTCGGACACGATCCCGCCGTCCGCGAGGACCATCACCCGGCCGGCGTACGAGGCCGCGACCGGATCGTGGGTGACCATGACGACCGTCTGCCGGTGTTCGTCGACGACCGCCCGCAGCAGGGCGAGGACCTCCGCCGCGGTGGTGCTGTCGAGCGCCCCGGTGGGTTCGTCGCAGAAGATCACCTCGGGCCGGGTGGCCAGCGCCCGGGCGATCGCGACCCGCTGCTGCTGGCCGCCGGACAGTTCCGCGGGCCGGTGCCGCAGCCGCCCGGCGAGCCCGATCCGCTCGACCACGTGGGCGAGCCAGGCCCGGTCCGGGTCCGCGCCGGCGAGCCGCAGCGGGAGCACGATGTTCTCCTCGACGGTGAGCGCGCCGATCAGGTTGAACGCCTGGAAGACGAAGCCGATCCGGCTCCGGCGCAGCTCGGTCCGTCTGGCCTCGCTCATCCGGGAGATCTCGGTGTCGCCGATCCAGACCCGGCCGCCGTCGGGCCGGTCGAGACCCGCCGCGCATTGCAGCAGCGTGCTCTTGCCGGACCCGGACGGGCCCATCACCGCCGTGAACGTGCCGCCGCCGAACGTGGCGTCGACGCCGGCCAGGGCGGTGACCGTCGCGGAGCCGCCGCGATAGGTGCGGGTGAGTTGCTCGACCCGGACCGTCATGATCATTCCTCCGTGTTTCGTTGCTTCGGTACGCACGGAGAACGCTATGAAGATCGGCGGCCGGCTCCCATCCCGCTGGCCACCCGATCAGGAGTACAGCAGGCTCTACCGCCGGGCCGTGTCGTCGAGATGGCGCAGCACCGCGGTGACCCGGCGGTCGGCCCGGTCGGTGGGGGCCAGGCCCAGCTTGGCGAAGATGCCGCGGATGTTCTTGTGCACCGCGCCCTCGGTCACGAACAGGCGTTCCGCGATGGCGGTGTTGCCGAGCCCCTCGGCCATCAGGGACAGCACCTCGCGTTCCCGTGGGGTGAGCCGTTCCAGCCCGGCGTCGGACCGGTTGCGGGCCAGCAGCTGACCGACCACGTCGGGGTCGATCGCGGTGCCGCCGCCGGCCACCCGGTGCAGCGCGCCGAGGAACTCCTCGACCCGGCCGACCCGTTCCTTGAGCAGGTAGCCGAGCCGCTCGGCGCCGCCGGCCAGCAGTTCGGTGGCGAAGGCCTGCTCCACGTACGCGGACAGCACCAGAACCGCCAGGCCGGGACGGCGGGCGCGGGCCTCGCGGGCGGCCACGATGCCCTCGTCGGTGTGGGTGGGTGGCATCCGTACGTCCACGATCGCGACGTCCGGCTCGTGCTCGCCCACCGCCGCGAGGAACTCCGCGGGGGTGCCCGCGGTGGCCACCACGTCGAGGCCCTCGGCCCGCAACAGCAGGGCCAGCCCCTCCCGCAGCAGGGCGTCGTCCTCGGCGATCACGATCCGCACGGCAGCTCCACCTCCATCGTCGTCGGCCCACCCGGTGGGCTGGTCAGGGCGAACCGCCCGTCGTGCGCCTCGACGCGCCGCCGGATGCCGGCCAGCCCCGATCCGCCGCTCTCGTCGGCCCCGCCCTCACCGTCGTCGCCGACGGAGATCACGAGCTTGCCACCCTTGACGCGTACGGAGACGGTCGCGGCCGTGGCGCCGCTGTGCCGGACCGCGTTGGTCAGCGCCTCGGCGACCGTGAAGTAGGCGGTGGCCTCGACCGACACCGCACATCGGACCGGCAGGTCGACGGTGAGCCGGCAGGGCAGCGCGCACCCGGCGACGAGCCCGTCGAGCGCGCCGGCCAGGCCCCGGTCGTCGAGCACCGGGGGAAGGATGCCGCGGACCACCGTACGCAACTCGGCGAGCGCCTGCTCGGCGGCCTGTTGTGCCCGGTCCAGCAGCTCCGCGCCGGTCGCCGGGTCCCGGGCGAGCGCCCGCCGCGCCGCCCCGAGCAGCACGGTGACCGCGACGAGGCGGTTCTGGGTGCCGTCGTGCAACGAACGCTCGATGCGGCGCAGCTCGGCGGCGTGCGCGTCGAGGGCCGCGGCCCGGGTCGCGGTCAGCTCGGCGACGCGCAGGCTCAGATCGGCGCCCGGCACCGGCCCGAGCAGGCGGCGGCCCGGCCACGCCTGCGCCCGGGCCAGCCGGCCACCGGCGAGGAGCAGCACGGCGAGCCAGCCCACCCCGGCCAGCACCACGCCGATCGACTCGGCCCGGGAGTCGATGTTCCAGAACGGGATGTTGGGGGCGGCCTCCCCCGGCGGCACCAGATGCCACCAGAGCGGGAACGTCAGCGACTGCACCGCCGACAGCGGCAGCGCCAGCCCGAACAGTCCCACCAGGAAACCGAACGTGGCGTGCGCCGGCACCCAGGCCAGCTCCCGGCGAACCGCCGGATCCCGCAGCGCGGCCAGGGCCCGGTCCGGGATCGGCGGCGGGCCGACGACGGCGGGCCCCCAGCGAGTGAGGCGGCCCCGTTCGCGGTCGGCGATCGAGCGCACGACCCGCAGCGCGCCGGGGATCAGCGGCAGCCCCACCCCGACCAGGCTCAGCACCAGGACGGCGAGCAGCCAGAACAGCCCCGCCATGGCCAGGATCGAGGTGCCCAGGCCGCCGACGAGATGTTCCAGCGCGTCAACCGCGATGCGCACCCGCCGCCGCATGCCACCTCCGGCTGGACAGTACAGCAGGCTGTACCACTGATCGTCGCGGTGGCGGGATCGTTCCCGGGCGCTCGCGTTCCTAGCGTGGACTCATGACTGATCGCTACCGCATCGCCGACGACACCCCCGGCACCCCGGCACGTACCGGGCGCCTCCGCCCCGCACTGTGGCTGCTACTGATCATCAGCCTCGCCGCCAACGCCGCGACCTCGGCGATCGGGGCGACAGCGGCCGGCATCGTCTTCGGGATCATCACGCTGGCGTGCGCGGCGGGTCTGGTGACCCACCATTACCGGAACCGTGACTGACACAGGTTGTCAGGCTTGCGCCCGTACCGTGTGGGACATGCGAGCAACCGGAACCTTCGCCGTCACCGCGTTCACGCCGGCCCCCGTACCCTCATCGGAGATCGAAACCGGCTTGCCGGTCGGCTTCGCCACCATGCGCAAAGCCTTCACCGGCGAGATCGAGGGGCGGTCCGAGACACTGTTCACGTCCGCTTTCGATCCGGGCCGCAACACGGGTACGTACGTCGCGCTGGAGTCCTTCGACGGCAGCGTCGCCGGCCGGGCGGGCGCCTTCAACTTCGTGCACTCCGCCACCACCACGGGGACGGACCGGCAGGCCGAGTTCCTGACGATCGTCCCCGGCAGCGGCACCGGCGACCTGACCGGGATCCACGGCGCCGGCGGCCTGACCGTGGACGAGGACGGCACCCACCGGATCTGGTTCGACTACGAGCTGCCCTGAGTCACCGCAGCCGGAGCAGGTCCGGGAGCCGGCGGAACAGGTCCGGAAGACCCCGCAGGCCGGCGCGGACGGCCTCGTGCGACAGCGCCAGGCCGGGGCCGGTGACCGGCTCGGCGCCGGCCAGGCAGCGGAGGATGTTCCACCGGATGTGGCCCAGCCAGCCGCTGATCAGGTACGCGAACCAGTGCGGCCCCGGCGGCGGCGGTCGGCGAGGTTCGGCTCCTTGACCGCGAACGATCCCTGATCGGTGTCGAGACGGTACAGCCGGTCGGCGTACCCGCCGTGGATCGGGCCGGCCGGCACGCCGAGCCGCGCGACGTCGCGGACCCCGTAGGCGACGGCGACCGCCGCGTTCGGGCCAGGGCTTCCACGCTCGATCTTGGGGACCTGACACCGGGGCCAGGCGCACAAGATCAGCATCCTGCCCGAACTTGTGGGCCCAGGTCCGGATTCCCGGCACCCCCGCACCAAGATCGCTGGCCATGTCGATCTTGAGCCGGAAGGACCGGCGCCCACCGCCCAGGATCGGCAGGACCGATGCGTACCGCCCCAGACTGCGAGAGGCGGCCGGCTGGCGCTGCTGACTGCTCACGATGGCGAGCTTTGCCGATCTTGGGTGGGAGGCGCCGGAACGAAGGGCACACGATCTCGGGTGACGGCCGGACTCGATGGTCGGGCGTGGGCACCGGTCGAGGGATCGCGGACCCGGGGGGCGACCGGGAGAAGGCTCACCCGCCGTCGAGGGCGAGGTTCAGCTCCAGGACGTCGACGGCGGGATCGCCGAGGAAGCCGAGGGTACGGCCGGTGGTGTGCTCGGCGATCAGGGCGCGGACGCGGGCGACGTCCAGGCCACGTTCCCGCGCCACCCGGGGCGCCTGAAGGGCGGCGTACGCCGGGCTGATGTGCGGGTCGAGGCCGCTGCCGCCGGCGGTGACCGCGTCGGCCGGGACGACCGGCTCGGTGGGGGCGTCGCCGCGGATCGGGGTGATGACGGCGCCGAGGGCCCGGTAGTCGGTGCCGGTGACGGCCGGTTCCACGGGTACGCCGTGGTAGGTGGCCAGGAACGGCGTGCCGGACTGGTTCACCGACACGACCCGCGTGACAGGCCCGGTGAAACCGTCCCGGTGGAAGACGGCCAGGACCGCGCCGACCCCGTCGGCGGTGCAGTACGGCCGGCTGCCGTCGACTCCTTCGAGCTTCGCGACGGCGAGGCCCCGGGCGCAGACCTGGGTGAGCAGGCTCTGCCGGTCGGTGGTGTCGACGACGTCCTCGGGCCCGAGGTTGCCGGCCCCGGAGGCGGTCGGGTCGTAGCCGGACGCGGACGGGCGGGACTGGAAGTACCGCGGGATCGGAACCCCTCCGGCGTCGGTGAAGGACTGGCCGATCAGGGTGCTGCCGACGGTGACCATCGACCCGGCGGCCCGATCGGACAGGCCAGGGATCCGGCCGATGCCGGCGAGCAGCAGCGGGTAGGCGAGGCCGAGGACGACGGTGAGGACGAGGAGGGCGCGGAGCGCCGCGAGGTGCTGGGCGAGCCAGGCGGGAAGTCGCATGCTGATCAGATCCCGGGGGTGAGCTGGAGGAGCAGGTCGATGAGCTTGATGCCGAGGAACGGGGCGATCACGCCACCGAGCCCGTAGATGAGCAGGTTGCGGCTGAGCAGCTTGCTCGCCGACGACGGCCGGTAGCGGACGCCGCGCAGCGCGAGCGGGATCAGGAGGACGATCACGACGGCGTTGAGGATCACCGCGGACAGGATGGCCGAGCCGGGTGAGTGCAGCCGCATGATGTTGAGGGCGTCCAGGCCCGGGTACACGGCGGCGAACATGGCCGGGATGATCGCGAAGTACTTGGCGACGTCGTTCGCGATGGAGAACGTCGTCAGCGCCCCACGGGTGATCAGAAGCTGCTTGCCGATCTCCACGATCTCGATGAGTTTCGTCGGGTCGGAGTCGAGGTCGACCATGTTGCCGGCCTCTTTCGCCGCCGACGTGCCGGTGTTCATGGCGACGCCGACGTCGGCCTGGGCGAGGGCGGGCGCGTCGTTGGTGCCGTCGCCGGTCATCGCGACCAGCCGCCCACCGTGCTGCTGCGTACGGATGTAGGCCAGTTTGTCCTCGGGTGTCGCTTCGGCGAGGTAGTCGTCGACCCCGGCTTCGGCGGCGATCGCGGCGGCGGTCCTCGGGTTGTCGCCGGTGATCATGACGGTGCGGATGCCCATCCGGCGCATCTCGGCGAACCGTTCCCGCATGCCCGGCTTGACCACGTCCTTCAGGTGGATCACCCCGAGAACGGACGCGTTCTCGGCCACGACGAGGGGTGTGCCGCCGGCGTCGCTGATCCTGTCGACGAGCGCGCGGACCTCGTCGCCGTCGCCGCGGGCCCACGTGATCACCGCGCTCGCGGCGCCCTTGCGGATCCGCCGGCCGCCGAGGTCCACACCGCTCATCCGGGTCTGCGCGGTGAACGGCACAAAGGTCGCGCGCGGGTCCTCCAGCGCGCGCAACCCGTACTCCGTCCCGGCAAGGGCCACGATGGAGCGGCCTTCGGGCGTCTCGTCGGCGAGACTGCTCAGCAGCGCGGCCTCGGCGAGGGCCTGACGATCGATGCCCGGCGCGGGTACGAACTCCGCCGCCCGCCGATTCCCGAAAGTGATCGTCCCCGTCTTGTCCAGCACCAGGGTGTCGACGTCCCCCGCCGCCTCGACCGCGCGGCCGCTCATCGCGAGGACGTTGCGCTGCACGAGCCGGTCCATGCCGGCGATGCCGATGGCCGACAGCAGCGCCCCGATCGTCGTCGGGATGAGGCAGACCAGCAGCGACACCAGCACGATCCCGGTGACGCCGTCGCCGTCGATCGCCGCGGTGTCCGGCGCCGCCGCCTGGTACTCCTTCGAGAAGATCGCCAGCGGCTGCAGGGTGACGACGGCCAGCAGGAAGATGACGGTGAGCGCGGACAGCAGGATGTTGAGCGCGATCTCGTTCGGCGTCTTCTGCCGGTTCGCGCCTTCGACCAGGGCGATCATCCGGTCGACGAAGCTCTCCCCCGGCTTCTGGGTGATCCGGACGACGATCCGGTCGCTGAGCACTCTCGTGCCGCCGGTGACAGCGGACCGGTCGCCGCCGGACTCGCGGATCACCGGCGCCGACTCGCCGGTGATGGCCGATTCGTCGACGCTGGCGATGCCCTCGATCACGTCGCCGTCACCGGGGATGATCTGGCCGGCGGCGACGGCCACCAGGTCACCCGGCTTCAGGGCGGTCGCGGGGACGTCCCGGCCGTCGGCGAGATGCGCGACAGTGTCCCGTTTGGCCGATCGCAGGGCGGCGGCCTGCGCTTTGCCGCGGCCTTCGGCGACGGCCTCGGCCAGGTTCGCGAACACCACGGTGAGCCACAGCCAGGCGGTGACGGCCCACGCGAACACGCTCGGTTCGGCGAGCGACAGGACGGTGGTGAACACCGCGCCGGCCTCGACGATGAGCATCACCGGGTTGCGCCACATCCGGCGCGGGTCGAGTTTGCGCAGCGCGTCCGGCAGCGACCGCCACAGTTGCTTCGGGTCGAGCAGGCCGGCCTTGACCGGTATGGGTTCCGGGCGCACTTCGAGGACGGCGGTCATGGTGGTGGCTCTTTCCGATGTCACTGGAGGCCCTCCGCCAGGGGGCCGAGGGCGAGGGCGGGCAGGAAGGTGAGGGCGACCAGGACGACGGTGACCCCGGCGACCATGCCGACGAACAGCGGCCGGTGGGTCGGCAGGGTGCCGTCGGTCGCCGGGGCCGGCTGCCGGCGGGCCAGGGTCCCGGCGAGCGCGAGGACCAGGATCATCGGCAGGAACCGGCCGAGCAGCATGGCCAGGCCCAGCGCGATGTCCCACCAGGGCGTGTCGACGGTGATGCCGGCGAACGCGGAGCCGTTGTTGTTGCCGGCGCTGGTGAACGCGTACAACACCTCGGAAAGTCCGTGCGGGCCGGCGTTGAGCGCGGTGGCATTGTTGCCGGTGGCGAACGCCGCCGCCGTCCCGCCGAGCACGATCAGCGGGGTGACCAGGAAGTACAGCGACGCGAGCTGGATCTCCCGGGCGCCGATCCGCTTGCCGAGGTACTCCGGGGTGCGGCCGACCATCAGCCCGGCCACGAACACGGTGATCGTCGCGAGGATCAGCATGCCGTACAGGCCGGAGCCGGTCCCGCCCGGCGCGACCTCGCCGAGCATCATGTTGACCAGCGGCATCATGCCGCCGAGAGCGGTGTACGAGTCGTGGAACGAGTTGACCGCCCCGGTCGAGGTGAGCGTGGTCGCGGCCGCGAAGGTGGCCGAGCCGGCGATCCCGAACCGGGTCTCCTTGCCCTCCAGGGCCGCGCCCGCCGCCTGCGGGACGGTGCCGGCGCCGTGCGTCTCGAACGCGACGGTCAGCGCGATCGAGCCGAGCGCCAGCAGGGCCATCACCGCCGCGATCGCGTACCCCTGCCGATGCTGACCCACCATCCGGCCGAAGACCCGGGGCAGGCTGAACGGGATCAGCAGGATCAGGAAGACCTGCAGCCAGTTCGTCCACGCCGACGGGTTCTCGAACGGGTGGGCGGAGTTGGCGTTGTAGAAGCCGCCGCCGTTCGTACCCAGCAGCTTGATGGCCTCCTGGGAGGCGACCGGGCCGCCGGTGAGGTGCTGGGCCGCGCCGGTCAGCGTGGTCACATCGGTGCCGGACGACAGGTTCTGCACCACGCCGCCGGCCATGAACACGATGGCGGTGACCACCGACAGCGGCAGCAGGATCCGCAGCGTGATGCGGGTCAGGTCGACCCAGAAGTTGCCGAGCACCGGGTTCTTGCGGGCGGCGAAACCGCGCATCAGGGCGACCGCCACGGCGATGCCGACACTTGCGGAGAGGAAGTTCTGTACGGCGAGCCCGGCCATCTGTGCCAGATGGCCCATCGTGGACTCCCCGGCGTACGCCTGCCAGTTCGTGTTCGTCACGAAGCTGACGGCGGTGTTCCAGGCGACGTGGTCGGCGACCGCGGGCAGTCCCAGCGACAGCCACAGACGGTCCTGCAGCCGCAGGAAGGCGTAGAGGAACAGGATCGAGACGGCCGAGAAGGCGAGCATCCCGCGGGCGTACACGCCCCAGGTCTGCCCGGCGGCGGCGTCCACGCCGACCAGGCGGTGGACGCCGCGTTCGGCGAGGGTGTGCCGGTTGCCGGACACGACGCGGTACAGGTGGTCGCCGAACGGCCGGTACACCGCGGCGAGCGCGACGGCGAGGGTGAGCACGAAGAGCCAGCCGGCCATCAGAACCTCTCCGGGAAGAGCAGGGCGGCGGTCAGCAGGACGGCGAGGGCGACGGCGAGGATCAGGCCGATCAGGTTGACGGCGCTCATCCGCGTTCGGCCGCCTTCACCAGCACGGTGAGCGCCGCGAACAGCGCCACCGTGAGCACGACGAGCAGAAGGTCGGCCACGGAGGACTCCAGGGGTAGGTCGGGTGTCACCCGCACAGCGAATCCCGGCGGCGTGCCGCTGGGAACGGTTGTTGACGGGGTGCGTACGCCGCCCGCGCGCTTGTTGACGCGTCATTGACGCGACACCAGAGTGGTGTCACTAAAGGGTTGTAGTGACACCACTGCGGCACTATGTTGGTGTCATGGAACTCGATCGGTACGTCTCCGAACTCCAGGCACAGCTGGCCGTGGTGGCCGAACACCAGGACGCGCCGGCACGGGCCGTCGCCGAGCAGCTCAGCGCCGCCCTCGACGCCGCGGTGCGGTTGACGCTGCTGGGAGTGATCAGTGACGTCGCCGGCGAGATCACCCGGGAGATCGCGCCCACCTCGGTCGACGTCGTGCTGCGGGGCCGCGATCCGCATCTGGTGGTGTCACGTGCCGAGGCTCCGGCGCCCGCGGCGACGGTCGCGCCCGAGCCGCTCGACGACACGGTGACCTCCCGGACCACGCTGCGCCTGCCGGACCGGCTCAAGGCCCGGGCCGAGCAGGCGGCCGCCGCCGAGGGCCTCTCGGTGAACTCGTGGTTCGTCCGCGCGATCGCCGCCGCCCTCGAACCCGACACCCGCCGCACCGCGCGGCGCGAGCCCAAGGAGGGAGACAGGTTCACCGGCTGGGCCCGCTAGCCGCTTCTCCGCACCAGACGCATGCCCCCAGGGAGGTCCACCATGCCCACCTACGACACTTCCGGCCCCATCGACCTCGACATCACCGCCGGCAACGCGTCCGTCGAGATCGTCGCCTCGGACCGGGCCACCGCCCTCGTCGAGGTCGTGGCGAGCAAGCCCGGCCGCGGCGGTGACGAGTCGCTGGCCCAGGACTCCACCGTCACCTTCGACGGCAACCGGGTGCGGGTCACCGTCCCCCGGCGGCTCAACCTGTTCAGCAAGGGCGACGCGGTCGACATCCGCTGCGAGATCCCGGCCGGGTCCCACGTCACGATCGAGAACACGTACGGGCCGGTCCGGTCCCGCGGTGTGCTCGGCAACGCCCGGATCACCGCCAAGTACGGCGGCGTCACCGCCGACACCGTCGCCGATCTCCACCTCGACGCGCCGTACGGCAGCACCGACATCGCCGAGGTGACCGGCCGGCTCGACGTCAGCGCCGGCCACGCCGCGGTCCGCATCGACGAGGTGCACGGGGACGCCAGGCTGCGCGCCTCGCACGGCAGCATCGAGCTCGGCACCGTCGCCGGCGACGTGGAGGCCGCCACCTCCGGAACGCTCACCATCGATCGGGCCCTCGGCGACGTGACCGCGCGCAGCGCCCACGGGCCCATCCGGATCCGGGAGGTCAGCGGCGGGACGATCCGGCTCGACAACGGCCACGCCGACATCGACGTCGGCGTCCCGCACGGTGTCGCGGCCTGGATCGACGCCAGCGCGGCCCACGGCCGGGTCCGCAACGAGCTCACTCCCGACCCGGACGCCGCCGCCAGCGACCGCACCGTCGCGCTGCACCTGCACGTCAACTACGGCAACGTCCTCATCCGCCGCCTCACCGCCCGGAAGGAATCCGCCCGATGATCCAGGTACGAGGTCTGCGGAAGTCGTACGGCGAGCTGCACGTCCTGCGCGGTGTCGACCTCGACGTGGCGCCCGGCAGCATCTTCGCCCTGCTCGGCTCGAACGGGGCGGGCAAGACCACCGTCGTCCGGATCCTGTCCACGCTGCTCAGAACCGACGCCGGCACCGCCACCGTCAGCGGCTTCGACGTCGCCGGGCAGGCCGCGAAGGTCCGGGAGTCGATCAGTCTCACCGGCCAGTTCGCCGCCGTCGACGAGATCCTCACCGGGCGCGAGAACCTGATGCTCATCGCCCAGCTCCGGCATCTGAAGAACCCCGGCGCCATCGCGGACGACCTGCTCGCCCGGTTCTCGCTGACCGGCGCCGCCGCCCGGAGGGTGGCGACCTACTCCGGTGGCATGCGCCGCCGCCTCGACATCGCCATGAGCCTGATCGGGAACCCGCCGGTCATCTTCCTCGACGAGCCGACGACCGGGCTCGACCCGCAGGGCCGCATCGAGGTGTGGCAGGCGGTCAGGGAACTCGCCGGGCAGGGCACCACGATCCTGCTCACCACCCAGTACCTCGACGAGGCCGAACAACTCGCCGACCGGATCGCGATCCTCCACGAGGGCCGGATCCTCGTCGACGGCACCCTCGCCGAGCTGCGCGAGCTTCTGCCGCCCAGCACCGTCGAGTACGTGGCGAAGCAGCCCACCCTGGAGGACGTGTTCCTCACCCTCGTCGGCGCCGGCCCGAACAAGTAGGGGGACCAGCCATGACCACGCACTTCCTCACCGACACCGCCACACTGACGCGCCGCTCTCTGCGTCACATCTTCCGCAGCATGGACACGATCATCACCACCACGATCACGCCGATCGGCTTCATGCTGCTGTTCGTGTACGTGTTCGGCGGCGCGATCGACGCCGGGACCGGCCCGTACGTGGACTACATGCTGCCCGGCGTCCTGCTCATGACGATCGCCTCCGGCATCGCGTACACCGCGTTCCGCCTCTTCCTCGACATGCAGAACGGCATCTTCGAACGCTTCCAGTCCATGCCGATCGCGCGGTCGTCCGTCCTGTGGGCCCACGTGCTGACCTCGCTGGTCGGCAACCTGATCTCCCTCGTGGTGGTCGTGCTCGCCGCCCTCCTGATGGGCTTCCGCTCCGGGGCCGGTCCCGGGGCCTGGCTCGCCGTCGCCGGCCTGCTCGTCCTGGTCACCCTGGCGCTGACGTGGATCGCCGTCATCCCCGGCCTGTCCGCGAAGTCCGCCGACGGCGCGAGCGCGTTCGCCTACCCGATCATCTTCCTGCCGTTCATCAGCTCCGCGTTCGTGCCCACCGACGGCATGCCCGGCCCGGTGCGCGCCTTCGCCGAGAACCAGCCCGTCACGTCCATCGTCGACGCGATCCGCGCCCTGTTCACCGAGCAGCCGGTCACCGGCCACCTCGGGACCGCGCTCGCCTGGTGCGCCGGCATCCTCGCCGTCGCGTACGTCCTGGCCATGCGCCTCTACCGCCGCAAGATCTCCTGACCGTCGGCAGCGCGTTTGTTAACGCTTTTTTGACGCCCGTCAGCCGTCACTTCCCGTCCCGCCCGCGCAACGATGGGCGGGATGGGAAACAACGACAACACCTTGCCGGGGTACGCGATCCCCGCGGTCGTGGACACTCCGGCCCAGCGTCCTCAGCACGGCGGGCCGCTGGCGACGTGGCTGCTCGAGCACCGGGTCCAGCCGGTCGGCCCGGCCGCCGGCGAGGCGCACGCCGAGCAGCATCCCTGGTGGAAGGTGATGTGCCTGACCGGCGTCGACTACTTCTCCAGCCTCGCCTACGTGCCCGCGATCGCCGCCGCAGCCGCCGGCGCGGTGTCGCCGCTGGCCACCCTGCTGATCGTGGCGCTGACCCTGCTCGGCATGCTGCCGATGTACCGGCGGGTGGCCCGGGAGAGCCCGCACGGCGCCGGGTCGGTGGCCATGCTGGAGCGGCTGCTGCCGTTCTGGCGCGGCAAGGTCTTCGTGCTCGTGCTGCTCGGGTTCGTCGCCACCAGCTGGATCATCACGATCACCCTGTCCGCGGCCGACGCCAGCCTGCACGTGCTGGAGAACCCGCACGCCCCGCATGTCCTGGAGGGTCACGCCGTCGCGCTGACCGTGGTCATGCTCCTGTTGCTGGGCGGGGTGTTCCTGCTCGGTTTCAGCGAGGCCGTCAGCGTCGCGATCCCCCTGGTCGCGGTGTTCCTCGGCCTGAACGCGATCATCATCGCCGCCGGTGTCGCCGAGATCGTCACCACGCCCGGCGCGTGGTCGGCGTGGACCACGGCGCTCACCGCCGGCGGCGCCGGCCCCGGAGACCTGCTGGTGCCCGCCGTGCTGGCGTTCCCGATGCTGGTGCTGGGCCTGTCCGGGTTCGAGACCGGGGTCAGCATGATGCCACTGGTCGCCGCCACCGGCGGGGACGAGAGAGAGCGGCTGCGGTCCCGGATCCACAACACCCGCAAGCTGCTCACCGGCGCCGCCCTGATCATGAGCGTGTACCTGCTGGCCAGCAGCATCGTCACCACCGTGCTGATCCCGGCCGCCGAGTTCGCCGAGGGCGGCGCCGCCAACGGCAGGGCCCTGGCCTGGCTGGCCCACGAGCATCTAGGGGACTTCGGCTCCGTCTACGACGTCAGCACCGTGCTCATCCTGTGGTTCGCCGGCGCGTCCGCGATGGCCGGGCTGGTCAACATCGTGCCGCGCTACCTGCCGGGGTACGGCATGGCGCCGGAGTGGGGCCGCGCGGTCCGGCCGGTCGTGCTCGTCTACACCGTCCTCAGCGTGGTGCTGACGATCGCGTTCGGCGCCGACGTCGACGCCCAGGCCGGCGCCTACGCCACCGGCATCCTGGCGATGATGGTGTCCGGCGCGTTCGCCGTCACCGTCACCGCGTTCCGCGCCCGGCAGCGCCTCGCCGGCGCCGGGTTCGGGCTGCTCACCGCGATCCTCACCTACGCCCTGGTGGAGAACGTGATCGACAAGCCGGACGGGATCGCCATCTCGGCCATGTTCATCGCCGGCATCGTCGTCGTCTCGCTGATCTCGCGGGTCTCCCGGACCACCGAGCTGCGCGCCGACCACATCGAGTTCGACGAGAACGCCCGCCGGTTCATCACCGACACCATCGCCTACGACGGCCGGATCAACCTGATCGCCAACCGCCGGCAGGCCGGCGACGCCGCCGAGTACGCGGGCAAGGAACGGGAGCAGCGCGGCGACAACCCCGTACCCGGCACCGCTGATGTGATCTTCCTGGAGATCGACGTCGTGGACCCGTCCGCGTTCAGCGACACCCTCACCGTCCGCGGCGTGCAGGTCGACGGCCACCGGGTGCTGCGGGCGGAGGCGCCGGCCGCGCCGAACGCCATCGCCGCGATCCTGCTCGCGCTGCGCGACACCACCGGGGTTCGCCCGCACTGCTACTTCGCCTGGGCCGAGGGCAGCCCGCTGGTCCACATGGTCCGCTACTTCCTGCTGGGCCGGGGTGACACGGCCCCCGTCGCCCGCGAGATCCTCCGCGAACACGAGCCCGACCCGGACCGCCGCCCCGGCATCCACGTGGGCGCGTGATCACGGGCGCCCGGGATCACTGACCGGGCCGGCCGGCGTTGCACCTGGTGTTGAACTGCGCCTGGATCGCGTTGCCCTGGGCGTCGGTGATCGTGGCCGTGACGGTGACCTCGGTCGGCGTCCAGCAGCTGGCGGAGAACATGGCCTTCCGGATCCGGGAGTCGCTGCTCTCCTGCCGGTCCCGCAGGTTGCCGCCCACCACGAAGAACGTCGCGCCCGTCGGGTCGGCACCGCCGTCCCAGGTCACCGAGCAGTTGATCTGCCCGCTCTGGGTGCTGGCCTGGAACGAGAAACACTGCAGGGCCCGCAGCCGCAACGGATCCGCCGCCTGGGCCGCGGTGGGGGCCAGGGCCACGGTCGTGGCCGCGAGGGCCGAGAGGACGGCCCCTGTGAGCAGACGTCGCTGGAGCATCGTTTCCACCTTTCTCGTTACATCGGAGTTCCGTTGCAAGGTGTTCGCACGGCATCGACCGGCGGATGCATCAAATTGGTTTGATGTATTGTGCGGGCATGGGGTTCGACGCTCCGCCTGAGGTCCTGATCGCAGCCGGGCATCCGCTGCGGTGGCGGCTGCTGGGCGCGCTCGCCCACAGCGACCGCGCGGTGCACGAGCTCACCGCGCTGGTCGGCCAGCCGCAGAACCTGGTCTCCTATCACCTGGGCAAGCTGCGCAAGGCCGACCTGGTGACCGCCCGGCGCAGCACCGCGGACGGGCGCGACACCTACTACCGCCTCGACCTGGTCCGCTGTGCGCGGCTGCTGGCCGGCGCGGGCGGCGGCCTGCATCCGGGACTGCGGCTGCGGCCGCCCGCTGCCGAGCCGGTCACGGGCGCCCGGGTGCTGTTCCTGTGCACCGGCAACAGCGCGCGGTCGCAGATGGCCGAGGCGCTGCTCCGGGCCCGTACCGCCGCAGGGGTCGACGTCGTGTCCGCCGGCAGCCACCCCAAGCCCATCCACCCGCACGCCGTGGCGGTGATGGCCGACCGCGGCATCGACCTGACCTCGCACCGGGCCAAGCACCTCGACGAGGTCGCCGGCCGGCGGTTCGACCGGGTCGTCACCCTGTGCGATCGGGTCAAGGAGGTCTGTCCCGAGTTCCCGGGCACGACCGTCCACTGGAGCACCCCGGACCCCGCCCGGGATCCGGCCGGGCGGCCCGCCTTCGAGACGGTCGCCGGCGATCTCGCCGAGCGGATCGAGTTCCTGCTGCACACCCTCCACGAGGAGAAGTCATGAGTGATCAGACCGTGCACGTGCGCTATCTGGTGGACGACGTCCAGGCCGCCGTCGACTTCTACACCCGCCACCTGGGGTTCGCGCCGATCACCACGTTCCTGCCCGCCTTCGCCGACGTACGCCGTGGCAACCTGCGCCTGCTGCTGTCCGGGCCGGACAGTTCCGCCGGCCGGGCCATGCCGGACGGCAGGGTCCCGCGCCCGGGCGGCTGGAACCGTATCCACCTGCTCGTCGACGACATCGACGCCGCGGTGGCCCGGCTGCGCGCGGACGGCGTCGCCTTCCGCAGCGAGGTGATCAGCGGGCCCGGTGGCCGCCAGGTCGTGCTGGACGACCCGGCCGGGAACCCCGTCGAGCTGTTCCAGCCGGCCGGGGCCGGCGTTGCCTGACACCCGGCACCGCGCCGACCTGACCACCGTGCTGAGGCAATGGGGCCGTATCGGTTGCATCGGCTTCGGTGGGCCGCCCGCGCACATCGCCCTGCTGCGCAAGCTCTGCGTCGACGACCGCCGGTGGCTCGACGCGCGGGAGTTCGAGGACGCGGTCGCCGCCTGCAACCTGCTGCCCGGCCCGTCCTCCACCCAGCTGGCGATCTTCTGCGCCTGGCGGGTCCGCGGCCGGGCCGGCGCCCTCGCCGGGGGCGCCGCGTTCATCGTGCCCGGCCTGGTCGCCATCCTGGCGCTCGCCGCGTTGTTCCTCGGTGACCCGCCCCTGTGGGTACGCGCCGCCGGCGCGGGCGCCGGCGCCGCTGTCGCCGCGATCGCCGTGCAGGCCGGCACCAGCCTGATGCCGCCCGGATGGCAGCGCGCGCCCGAGCGGAGCAGCCGCCTGCGATGGGTTCTCTACCTGCTGATCGGTACGGTGGCCGCCGCGACCGTCGGCCCGTGGCTGGTCCTGCTGCTGGTCGCCTGCGGTCTCGCCGAGGTCCTGCTGCAGCGCCCGCCCGGCGTACCGCCCCGGCCGCATGTGGGATTGCCGGTGCTGGCCGCGGCCGCCACGGGCGGTGGGGTGCTGCTGTCGCTGGCCTGGACGGCGCTCAAGGTCGGCGCGCTGTCGTACGGCGGCGGGTTCGTCATCATCCCGCTCATGCGCGCCGACGCCGTCGACCAGCACCACTGGATGACCGGGGCGGAGTTCCTCAACGCTGTCGCCCTCGGCCAGATCACCCCCGGGCCGGTCGTGCACACCGTCGCCGTCGTCGGCTACGCCGCAGCCGGAATCGGCGGTGGCCTGCTGGCCGCGGTGGTCGCGTTCAGCCCGTCGTTCGCGTTCGTCCTGCTCGGCGCGGACCGCTTCGACCGGCTCCGCGGCAACCGGCACGTCCGGGCGTTCCTCGACGGCGCCGGCCCCGCCGCGATCGGCGCGATCCTGGGCTCCGCCGTACCCCTCGCACTCGCCCTCGATCACGCCTGGCAGTACGCCGTCCTCGCCGGCGCCGCCGTCCTCACCCTCGCCCTGCGCCGCGGCCCGGTGCTGACCCTGTCCGCCGCGGCCGCCGCCGGCGTCGCCGTCGTCCTGGCCGGCGGCCCGATCTGAGCACCTGGGAGCGCCTCAGGCGGGTCGGCGATCGACATACACGGCTCGACTCCGGCCCTGCGCGTCAACCTCCGTCGCGGTGGACGCGGTCACCGTGAAGCCTTCGGAGTCCCCGGGCCCCCGGAGCCGGCCCACCTGCAGGTACGACGGTTCGTGACAGCTCCGCCACCCGCCGCTGGTACAGGGCGCGCACCCGCGGCGACGCCGTGCTGCACCCAGGACAGATCGCAGAGGCGGGAACCGCACGCGTTCGTACGTGCATGCCCTGCCTGTCATCGCTGACCTTCGCCAACGGCACCGTTGCCCGCCACGGGAACATGCTCATCCACCTGTCGCTCAACAGGCCGCACTCGAGGTCTCAGCGTGGGCCCGGACCACGACGCCCAGCCAGCCGCAGCCGCGAGGAACACCCATCAAGAACTCCCGGATAAGGAAACTTTACTTATAGACTGTCGTCGATCCCATGCTCGACTCGTCCCCCGCGTGGAGAGGCACACCGCATGAACGACAACAGGCGCCCAGGGGCTGCCCTCGGCATCGCCGTCGCGTTGGTCATCACCGGCGCCCCCGCCCCCGCCACTGCGCAGCCGGCCCCGCAACCGGCCGCGCACCGCTTCGAGTTCCCCGCCGAGGCACGCCGGCAGGTCCCGCTCGTGCAGGCCGCCGGCACGATCCGCCGCGCCGTCGACCCGGGCGGGAGCTCCGGCTACGCCGGCCTGGAGCTGCAGGACGAGCGGGTCGTGCTCTGGTGGAAGGGCACCGTGCCAGCCCCGGTCCGCCGGGCTGTCGCCGACGCGCGGCACACGGCCCCCATCGGAATCGCCACCGCCACCCACTCGCTGGCCGAGCTGCGCGCGGCCGGCGCCCGGCTGCGCACCTCCCTGGCCGAGCGGAAGCCGCGCATCAAGTACGCGGTGGATGGCAGCCGCGTGGTCGTCGACGTCGCCGGAGGCGCCGGCTTCACCAGGGCGCAGGTGCCGGCGGTCGGGGTGCCGGTCGAGGTGGTCGACCAGGGGGCGAAAGTGCTGACCAGCCGCCGGGACGACTGGCCGCAGTGGAAGGGCGGCGCCGACCAGATCAACGGCAACTCCCGTTGCACCACCGGCTTCGCGGTCCGCAACGCCGACGCGGAGTTCATCCTGACCGCCGGGCACTGCGGCAGCAACGGGAACACGATCCGCGACGGGGCCGGCGAGTTCGTCGGCACCTTCACCGGCGACCGCGACGACCACGACATCGCGCTGATCCACACCCCGGGCGGGGCCGACAACGTGATGTACATGGGCGGCCTGGACAGTAACGCGGTCACCACGGTCGAGGGCTGGGACTGGGTGTTCCCCGGGGAGTACCTGTGCCAGTCCGGCGGCTCCTCGGCACGCGACACCGGCGGCCCGGTCTGTGGGCTGCGGGTCGAGAAGTTCAACACCGACTCGGGAGACGCCGTCGAGGCGCGCCAGGTGGACGGCCGCCCGGCGGTACGCGGCGGCGACAGCGGCGGCCCCGTTTTCGGACCGTCGGCCAGTGGCAACGCCATCGCCAAGGGCATCAACAACTACACATACGTCGGCAACAACACGATTCTGGGCTTCCAGGACTTCGGCACGGCGACCCGCGACTACGGCATCTGGATCACCGACTGACCGGCCACTCGGGTCACGCCTCGTGACGCGCCGGCCGCGGCCGCCGTCTGGCGGGAACGGCGGCCGGCGCCAGGCCGGTGACCGCGCCAGCGCGGCCACCTCGAGATAACCGCGGACGGCCGGTGGTGGTCCGCATCGCTCTACTGGTCACCGGATGCCGACGAGCCAGACGCTTCACAACCCTGAACAGCACGTTGTGGGCGGCATGATCGGACGTCATGTAGCGCCGATCTGGGTCTGCCGCCGGCTCGTCGCCTGGACAGTACACATCCGTGACGGTGTGGTCGGTGCTTGATCGCGCGGCGGACGACGGCGCAAAATCATCGGCGAGGTCGACCGAAGAGATGAGCGGGGTGACTCTCTATGGTGCAGCCCGACGACTGGCTCCCCCTCGCCATCGGTGATGTGCTCGCCGAAGTCAAGCAAGAGGCTTCCCGGCGCCTGCTGGAGGAGTTCGGAATTCGGCTGTCAGAAATTCCGGATGATGAAATTTCAGTCCACCATATGCAGGACGCTCCTGACCGAACTCGCTCCTACCGGGTCTTAATCAGCCGGAAGGCCCTGCTCGCGCGCCAGCATCCACCTGACGTGCCATAGGGACTTCGATGCACGATCATCGGCAAGTCCGACCGGGTAAGTCCGCCTTGATCACGTGAGCTCTCATCGGCACGGCAGGATGCCGACCCGATCCGAGCGCGAATCGCGGATCGCGGCAGAAGAGGACGCTCGATCTTGAGCAACCGCAGCATGCCCTGTGACGTGAAAATCTTATGGTCCAGCATTAGCGATCGCTGTAGTCTCGTGCGCCAGGCTTGCCCAACGCGCGCGATGCCGGGTATGCGCGCGTCACTGAACCCAAGGATGGCGGCACCGTTCGAGTCGGTCCAGGTTCCCGGAGAACTCCTTCAACCCACCGTCACTATGAACGCTCCCTGCCGCAATCACGCGATATGCGGCAGACGAGTTCTTCGGTGATGCCCAGCCGAATGCAATTCTTCTACTGGAGGCCGCGGGCTGACAGGATGATCTAGTGCGACGTGTAAGTGCTGAGCTTGTCGACCTTGTTCCGGCGGGGCTCATCGTGGGCCGGGACCTGGCACCCGAGCAGCTCGGGGTTGGGCCTCGGTTCCGGCTCGCCGAGGGCGCGGTGGAGGCTCTCGACGAGCGGCTGCGGCCGGTGAAACGCCGCAGTGTCGACGTCGGCGACCAAGTCCGGCTGCTCGCCGCTGAACCAGGGCTGGGCGTGGTGGTCCTCGGCGGCGAGCGGACCGTCACGTTGCTGGCCGGTGGTGACCGGCACGAGGTGGCGATCGGTGCGGCCGACTCCGCCACCATGCTTCCCGGCGGGCAGGTGCTGATCACCGCACAAGGCAGCGAAAACTGGGCATATCTGGTCAGCGCAGACGGGCAGATCCTGGACCGGCACGGCCTCGACGTGGCGGGCGCGAGCGTATTTGCGCTGGCCCACCCGTTCGACGGCTCTGTTCTCTTGACTGCGGGTTTCGGGCAGGACGGCTGCGTGGTGAGTCTGGCTCAAGTCGTCGACGGTTCCCTGACGGTGGAGCGATTCGCCGAGGACGTCGACGCGGCGGATTTCGCGCCGGCCGGGGACCAGCTGCTGATGTTGCCGCATCCCAGCGCCGACCACGAGACGGCCGTGTGGAGCTGGCCGAACCGGACGCCGGTGGCGAGGCTGGAGTCCGCGGAGGAGGGGCTCGAACTGCTCGGGTTCTATCTGGACGACGCGCATGTGGTGCTGCACGACTACCGGCGTGGGCCGATGCTCTGCAACCGTGAATTGCGGCCGCTCGCCTGGATCGACTTGCCGCCGGTGCCTTCAGGGACGGACATAGAAGGACCGCTCCCGACGTCGAGATGACGGTGACGTAAAGGAAAACGGACCCGCGACAATGAGAAGAATGAGGCCCGGTTCAGGGCCGATCATTAATGCTCAGTAGGTGGTAGCCAACGCACTCCTCTCGGCGCGAGCGGGCGCCGGGCAGCGCACGTCGGCCGTGACGTGGCGCAGCGCACATATCGCGGCACGAGAGTGCGCAGTGCGCGATCGTGGATCGGTCAGCAATCTTCATTAGCCGGTGCTAGAAGGCCGGCCAGTCGATGGCGCCACTCTCGGCGGACGACGTCGAACCTCTCATCGTCGAGCGAAGAACGTTCGCGCAGATCGGCGGCGAGTGCTTGGAGGTCGTCCGTCTTGCGGTGTCTTTGCTGATCGTGTGATAGCGACACCGACGACTCGCAGACAATTTCGACTAGCGCTCTGATGATCGCCGCTGCGTTATCGAGGGTCTTATCGCTCATAGGAACGATGCTGGGGGAAGGACGGCGGCGTGTCGATCACCCGACGGCCTGAACCGAGACCGCTACGGCTTCCCGCCCCGAGCGACCCTGCCCGTCGGCACCTCCGGCGACGGGGCAAGCACCAACGGCCGATCCAGCCATCGCACGAATCGCGGCTACTTGTTTCATTGAAGTACGACCGCAGCCCGGCCAGGCTTGGTCGAGGTGACCGGTGGGATCGCCCGCTCGCGGCTGTCCACCGCAGGTATTTGGTGTGACTCTCAATTGGCATGCGCCTGCCGGTCACCGTGGCGCGGAGTGGCTCAAGAGGGGTATGCCCAGCTCAAAGTAGCGCTGCCCTCCCGCCGACACGTTGTCGGATCGAGGGAGAGGCAAGCACATGAGCCAGGTCATCATCGGCGTCGACCCGCACAAACGCTCCGCCACCATCGAGGCCATCGACCAGCGCGAACGCATCCCCGACAAGGGCCGGTTCGCTACTGACACCGACGGCCACCAGGCCATGCTCACCGCCGGCCGCAAGCACACCGACCGGATCTGGGCGGTCGAGGGCTGCAACGGCATCGGCCGGCACGTCGCTCAACGCCTGGTCGCCGACGGCGAGACCGTCCTGGACGTACCCGCGAAACTCTCCGCCCGCGCCCGGGTCTTCTCCACCGGCCAAGGCCGCAAGACCGACCCGGTCGGCGCCCACAGCGTCGCCGTCGTCGCCTTGCGGACGCCTGAACTGCGACACGTCATCATCGATGACACCACCGTGGCGCTGCGGCTACTCGTCGACCGCCGTGATCAGCTCGGCCGAGCCCGTACCGAGATCGTGTCGAGGTTGCACCACCTGCTGCTGGAACTCATTCCCGGTGGAGCGAAGAAGTTTCTGTCCGCCCAGCAGGCCCGCGCCCTGCTCAACACCGTCCGGCCCCGCGACGTCGTCGGCAAGACCCGCCGCTGGCTGACCTCCGAACTCATCCACGAACTTGTCACCATCGACAAGAACATCAAAACCGCGAACGGTGAGCTGACCGACCTCGTCGCCTCGACCGGCAGCACGCTGCAAGACCTGCACGGCATCGGCCCGTCCGGCGCCGCACGCCTGATCGGCGACATCGGCGACGTCAGCCGGTTCACCAGCCGCGGCCGCTTCGCCTCCTGGAACGGCACCGCCCCCATCGACGCATCCTCCGGCGACCAGAACCGCCACCGGCTGTCGCGAGCCGGCAACCGCCGCATCAACCGGGTCCTGCACATCATGGCCGTCGTCCAGCTGCGCAACGACACCGAAGGACGCCGCTACTACCGGCGCAAACTCGCCGACGGCAAGACCACCATGGAAGCGATGCGGGCGCTGAAACGCCGGCTCTCCGACGTGGTCTACCGACAGATGACCGCCGACGCCAAACGGCTCAGGACGGGCCCGGGAGGACACGTAGGGGCGACTCTGCAATCCAGCGCGGCCGACCCGAACCCCAAGATCGACACTTCGGAGAAGTCACTTCCCGGACCCGCCGAAGACCACCATAGAACACCGCTGCTCACCGCCCCTTGACACAGAGGGGTGCCAGTTAGGTAAGCCGGCTGCAGGGAAAGCGGTGCAGAGGATCGGCTTACTGATCAACGGTGAAAATAACTGCACGGCCTACAGCTGCAGCTTTGCGGTAGAAGTCCCGTACTTGGGTGAACCAGTACCAGGTGTAGTCGAAATCTTCATTGCTTAGGACACCTTGGTAGTCCTCAGGGTTGATGCGGTCGTAGCGCTGGCGCATCCAAGTCTGGTCTACCGCTGCGAGGGCTTCAGCAACCTGGGCGACCTCGGTAGAACGCAGGTGCGCCACGACGTAATCCTCGCCTTCGTAGTGGTGGCCGCCGCCAAGTACCGCCATATCCAGCGAGGACAGGCGCCTACCGCTACCGAGAGTGCCGTCGCTCAGACACCGGTGGATGGCATCCCATGCCTTGTCCGTCTCGCAGTCCAACGGCTCGCCTTCCCAGTCGCCCATTTCCAACTCGTCAACGAACTGTCGAACCTCGGAGTCGTCACGCGTCGCCATCAACGCTGTTTCTTGATCATCAGTGAGCGCAAAGAACATCCCGCGGCATGCCATGGGCGGCAGGGTACATGAGCAGCCACCGGGGAAAGGCTAGCGACCAACGAGGCTCGTTGACCGGCACGCCGTGGGTTCACCACCGATCACAGGGCAGCAGGTAGCCCGCTCGGCGGCAGATCCGGATGTTCGGTTCAAGCAATTCGACGTTCTGTTGGTGAGCCATTTGCGCTTCGGTGATCTCTGGCTATGACCTCACCGGGCTCGGTCGCCTCCGCACAGTAGAGGCTGTGCAGTTCAAGAGCCGCGCGCTACGGTCCCGACCATGGGACAGGTCACCGACGCTTGGTCGGCCATCGAGAGGTGGATGGCGAGACACGCACCGCGGAGCGCGGAGCTGCTGGCCGGCCCCGCCGACCCGGCCGAGATCGCCGCCGCCGAGGCCCGGCTCCGGGTGGCGTTCCCGCCCGAGCTGGTCGAGTCGCTGCGCCGCCACGACGGGCTGAGCCGGTGGGGGTGGGACAACGTGCTCCCCGGGCAGCCCCCGCTCCAGGTCGCTCAGATCGTCGCGCATCACGAAATGTGCATGGAGATTGCCGGCTACTCTGACGGGCGGAAGCCGGTCGAGGAGGGCGGCGACGAGCCGTGGTGGCACCCCCTCTGGATCCCGTTCGCCGAGATCGACGGCGACGCGCAGATCATTGACCTGCGACCAGGCCCCGGCCACGGGCGGCTGGGCTGGGCCTACCACGACGACCGCGGCACCTTCCGCGACGCGTGGCCGAGCCTCGGCACCTACCTGGCCGCGACGGCCGATGCGCTCCTGCGCGGCGGCGGCACCAGCAGGTACGCCGACGGTGGACGGTACTGCTTCCCGTACCTGACGCCGGAGGACACGCTGTGGTGGGCTCCTCCGGGCACGTCCGACCTGGACGGCGAGCCACTGCGCCCGGCACCGGTCGGCCTCACCTGAACGTGAAGTGACGGTGCGCAAGCGCCAGCGCGCGTCGCGGCAGATAGCTCGATTCCGCACCGCAGCGAGGGTGTATGCGTGCCGGTCAGCGCGCTGCGCGGGCTACGACGGGGACCCAGCGCGCGTTCTCTGCGGCATGAGAGGTCGTTCCTCATCCCCACCCCACGCGCCTGAATCGGTAGGTGCGGTATCGCGTGTGATCGAACGAGTCCAGGGTGCAACGATCTATCTCGTGTCTGGGCCGAAATGGGATAACGATGCGTGGCAGCAGATCCGGGACTACGAGCAGTTTTGGACCCCCTTCGATGACCGCTTCCACTTTCGGCCCGGCGTAGAGCCCGCCACATGGCCGGCGATCAAGGAGCCAGCCGGTTCGGTGACGTTCGACCTCAGTCCTGTCTTCAAGGGTGCTAGCGACTTTTCCGCCGACGAGGACGCGCTGAACGAGCAGGTTCTTTCTGCCATGACCGCCGTCTTCTCTGCCGATCTTCCATTGATCGCTCTGGACTGGCAGCACACGTCGTACTACTTCTGGCCTCATCGGCAGGCCGTCGAAGGGCAGTCGTGGCGTGTCTCGGCCTTACCCAACGGCGACTACCATGCGTTGATCACCCAGGACTTCAAGCAGGGAACCTTCGGTCACCCCTGGGAGCAGACGATCTGCGTGTTCGGCAAGGACCTGACCGAGATGCTCGTGCCGGAACTCGCCTTGTGGCTGCCTGAAAAGCGGAGAAGATGACCCGGGTGCCCCGCGAGCCGGAGCCGAGACGCGGCGGAACCCGCTGTGATACTGACGTCCCTGTCGAAACCGGCGCGCATCGCGGCAGAAGAGGGTGTCGGCATCAGCCGGGTGGTTCATGGTACGAAGTGCCGTATGGCGATCGAGTTCGTGGCGCATATTGTCGGCGTCGACGATGATGACAACTGTTCTATCGCGGGCATTGCCGAGTGTGACGACGGCTCCGGTCGCTCACTCGTCTTCCAGGCCGGCGCCGAACCTCCGGATGACCAGGACGTAAGGCTGGGCATGGACACTTATTGCCTCGTCACAGAGCACCACGGGACGGCCTACGGATGCGTCCGCGAACTGACCGTCGATGGTGACCGCATGCGGGTCGTGCTCGACAGCGACGCCCTTGGCGACCTCGGCCTGAGCGACGCCGAAATCGAGATTCGGTTGGCTGTGCAGCCCGCGTCCATCGACGCCCTGCGGAATTCGCTGGCGCGAATTTTGACCTACGGCCGGCCCAACGCCCAGCCAGCACTGCTGCAACTGTGATGCCGCAGAGCCTTCTCTGCGGCAGATGAGGGCGGCAGACTGCCCAGCAGTATGGTCGACATCGTGCATGCCGCTTCTCGCCTCTCGGGTCTATCTGAGCTGTCCGAGGTACGGAAATTATGGTTCAGCGATTGGTACGACGGTCCCCTCACGGGCGTTGCCCTGTATGACGGTCGCGAATATTGGTTCGTCATGGTCACCAACGACGTCGGCGAGCACTGGGATTTCGAGCCTCGCGTCTACGTTCTGCACCGCCTGACCGAGGAGCAGTTGGCGCAAGCGTGGGAGATGCATCGCAGCTTTGCGGAAGCCGGCGTTCCTGGGTGCCTGCACTCACCTCCGTGCGCCGTTGCCGACGCCGTGGGCGGCGAGGTGGTGGAGGCTCTACGCGATCGTTGGCCGCCTGAGCACGAGGACGACTACATGAACGCTCCAGTGGTCGGGTGGTTTCGGGACGCATAACGCCTTGCTACCGACGCACAACTCGCGGCATGACAGTGTGTCGTTCGGCCCGTTCAGAGACAGCCGACGGTACGTCATCCCTGACCCAAACCAGCTTCGGCCTGGTGGTTATTGACCGGTTGGATCCGTCGGGCCGCAGTTTCGGATACCTGTTGAAGGTCAGCGGCGATAATAGTGGCGGGATCCATATTCAAAATTTTTTTGATGACAATATTTGTGAGTACCGAGAGGGGGCGGCGGTAACGGTAGGCGGAGACTTCACGATTTCCGATGCGTTTGTTCCACATACTCTTACACTCGAAACTGGCCAAACGATGAAGTGCATAGCTCACTGCGGTCTTGCTCGCTACGGCGCCGTGTGACTTGACCGTGTTACAGGCGCCTTCCGCCGCCAGCTGCACAGCCTGCAACGTGACCGGAAGCGGCCAACGCGTCAGCGCCTCGCCCGCGAGGCCGAGGAACTGATCCCGCTGCTCCGAAGTGGGCTCGGCGACTCTGGTTCCCGCGAGCCAATAGTTAAACGCCGCATACGCCTCCTCCTTGAGAAGGCGGAAAGCGAGCACAACGAAACCGTCCCGCCGTTCATGGGACATCTCGGCATCGAAAAGTCGCTGCTCCAACTGTCCCGCAAGGAGGGCAGGTGGAGGGCCCTCATCGGCAGCACCGTCGCCCGCCGTCCAGCAGACCATCCGAAGGTCGATCTCAGGAACTTCTGAGCCATCGCGCGAAGGCCCTCTTGCCTCGCGCCACGCGTTTCGGCATTCGGCGCCCCACGCGAACGCGTCAGCACGGGTTGCCGGATCGGGGTAAAGAAGCTCGCTGATCTGCACGCCCTTCAATAACTCCTGTTCGAGTCGGGGCGTCGGCGCTAGCGGTCTTTCCCAGCCAAAGGCAGCCGAGATGGGATCACTATCATAGCGCCACAGCGGCGGCGGAAATGGGTTCGCATAGCGATGTTGTGTAAGCAGCGCGTATGCCGTCGCCTCGTCATGGACCGACGCAACCGGGGGAACGACCGTGACCGCCGGCCGTCGCCGAGTCCAGTCGGCGATGAACGACTGCATCTTCGCGCCCCACAATATTTTCGCATGTTCTTGCGCGGTGCGGTCGCGCCATCGGCGGGCGGCTGTCGCATACCGTTGCAGTGCCTCAGTTCCGGTATTTTTAGCGATCGATTGACTGAAAGTCTCGTCACAGGCGACGCAGCGATCGATCGGAGTGCCGTCGCGTAGCGCCTCAAGATCGCCCCTGGTACGCAGCGACAACGACTCCTGGCAGACAGGACAAGTTTTGTTCGTCACGACCATCCGCACCCCCGCTGCGGCGACGCTAGCGAGCCGGCCAGTGGGGATACCCCACTCTGCGGCCAAGGCGGCGGGCTGCTCGCGCCACCGGTTCTCACTCGGCCCTCCACCTGGAACGGCCAAAGCCCAGTACCGATGCCCCAACTTGATCAGCGGAAGTGGTGCCGCATCCAGCGGTAATAGCTCCCACCGGATCGGGTTGGTTGTCACCTCGACGAAGTCGCTATTCTTGACCTGGTCCGAGACCCAATCACTCACATCGGACAGGATGTCATATTCTCCGGATCCTTTCCAGCTCAGCGTGAGCCAACAGTTGATCACCCCGACCCATCCTGAGTGGTTCTCGCAGCGACCGGTCGCACGCTCGGCGGCAGATCAGTACGTCTTCAGATAGTCGCCGGGGCGGCCTGCTAACGCTCATTCTCTCATATGGGTATCGACCTATAGCCAAACGGGAAGCCTTGCCCGTTGCATATTCCCTAGAAGCCTTACCAAGCCGTCGTGGGCCCTGCAGTCACAGGCCCGCACGGCTTGCGAATCTATGCGCCGTCCACACCACGGCCCGGTGTGTCGCCCCGTGGTCGAGACACCACCAACGGGGTGCGAGAAATGAAAGACCTGGAATTCTCTGGCGCGTTCCGGGAATAAGTGCGAGTACGGGATCGAATCGGAGCCGGACATCCACGATTCCTGGTGTGGATCTGGCGGCACTCTCGATGTGCGCGTTGACTGGCACGCTTAGCAGGACCAGCCGATCGATACGCAGTCCTTGGCAGATGGCTCGTGCGGCGACCTCGCCGCCGTAACTGTGCGCGAAAACCGCATGCAATCCCCCGGGCGCTAGGTCGGCGGCCCAGTCCGCCAGATCCCGCGCGGCGAGTCGCCGGTGCCCTACTCGCAGCGCTCCAGTCCAGTGCGGCCGTGCACCACCGGTGTAAAGACCGAGGTGCGGCAGGCCGGAATCGACATAGGTGTGAAAATCACCGTTGGGACGCCACCAACGACTCGTCCACCCCCACGTGCCGTGCAGCAGCACCGATACCCTTCCTGTAGGAGTGGCCATCGGCAGTTCGGATGGCTCATCCGGTTCGTCGTGGGACTGCTCGATAGCTACGGCGAGAGCGAACCCCCGTGTTACATGGTCCGGCGACCGTAACGCCTGTTCAAGCCGACGACGCACAATCCTCTGGAGGAAAACAATTCCCTGGGACACATAAGCCCGGCGAAGCCGGCCAACGAACATGTTGAACTGAAAGCCCCAGCCGCGGCCATCAGCCCACTCAATTACTCCTCGGTGCGGGTCATCGCTGTCGATCAGTTCCATCGGAACGTTCTGCCTCAGCGGGTCGTCTTGCGTTGCGATGCCCATGTGCCGCATCAGGCCATCCAGTGCAGCCGCAGCCGCCGCCGACTCCCGCTCGTTACGACTGGCGAGTATTGCTAGAACAAAAGCGATCGCATCGGCTGCCGAATTACTGCGGATGAATCGTGTCCATAGCTCGACCCGGCTGGCGGGCTCGATTAGCGCCAGCCCAATCGCCTGCACTACATCCTCTGGGCGCAAATAGTAGCTACGTCCGACGATCTCGCCGAATCCCATGTCGTAGAACTCCCGCGACAGATCATCAGCCCCACCGGTGAACAGCGGCACCATCGCCACCACGCGACAGATGTTGGTCGGTTCGCCCACCTGTCCCGCTGATGCGGCATCTCTGACTGGCTCAAACCAGGGGCCATCAGGTGGCCCCTCCGGATAATCACTCATGGTCGCGGCCCCTTTCATCAGCAGTGTGCACCAAGGGACGTTGCGGGGTGTCAGAAACAACGATTGCAGCGGTCAACGAACATTCGAGGTGTCGGAGTCACGCTGCCCGATTGACGGCTCGATCCAAGCGTTGCGGGCGTTCGCTGCGGGAGCTTTCTCGGCGTTGACGTTCAGGGTGCCAAGGAGCTAGCGTTGCGCCATATTCAGGGAAATCATCAGGATGAGCTCGATGAGATCCGAGCTGCTCGAATTTATATTAGGCTTAGTCATCCAAAAATGCGTCGTACACACGATATCAGGACCAGTCATTTTGTCGACTGATCTATCGCGTTGAGCCATTCATTTTTCTGCCGTTTTGCAATCAATCAGAATTACGTGGCAGTTACTCGACCGCGTCAAATTCACTCTCATCGGCAGATCCGTGCATTTGCAGGGCTGACCTCCGCCCGGGCTAGCGGTGGCAGAGCGCCATCCGGTGAGGATGGGGCACATCGGGCACCTATCGACGCTCGTCGTGGCGGTTCCGGGCACGGCGGCTGTTCTACGAGAACGAGACGCCGGGCATCGCCGCCGCAGGCCCGGGGAGTCCGTTGATCTCGACACGGCCGGGCAAGGGCGGCACTACCTGCCGGCGTCATCGAAGTGGCAGGTGAGCGAGCCCGCCGGTTAGGCATCCTCGGTGACGAACCGATCGGTGAGGACGATGGGCACGGTCCGGCGCGCATCCTCGCTTCAGGCCTCGTGCGGGCCATCGTCGCAGCACTCGACGAAGATCACTCTGAAGCAGTTGCGGACCCGCTACGACCCGGCGACCTGCGAAGAAGCCGACATCTAACCCGACGCTAGAACATGTCCGACCACGACGATTTCGCCGACTCACTGGCGCCGCGCTTCATCGGCCTACGCGATTTCTGTCGTGGCGCGGCAGCAGCCGGAGACGCTGTTCTCCTCGGCCTCCTGATCCCCTGCACCCCCCGGCAGGGCTACGGGCCTGCGGCTGGTTCACTGGCGGGATGCTTCCCCGCCGTCCCGCCGTACGTATGGCGCTCCTGGCCGCCCTGATCCTGGTGTGCGCCGCCGCCGTCGCGGTGATCGGCGTGCCCAAGCCGGACCGGCTGGCGGCGACGGTCGACGGGCTCGGCGCGGCCGGGCCGGTGGTGGTCGTGCTGGCGACGGCTTTGCTGCTCGCCGCCCTGGTGCCGCGCTCGGTGCTGGCCGCCGGCGCCGGGCTGGTGTTCGGGCCGCTCGCCGGTGGCGCGTACGTGCTGGCCGGTGCCGCCCTCGCCGGGTTGCTGGCGTTCGCGGCCGGGCGGGTGCTCGGCCGCGAGTTCGTCGCCGGCCGGGACCGCCTGGCCGGGGTGGACGCGTGGCTGACCCGCCGGGGCGTGCTGGGCGTGGCGTTGCTGCGGATCCTTCCGGTCGCCCCGTTCGGCCTGGTCAGTTACGGTTTCGGCACGACCGGGATCCGGATCGGCAGCTATCTGCTCGGCACCGCGATCGGGGCGGCGCCGAGCACGTTCGTCTACGCGACAGTCGGCGACACCGCGCTGAATCCGGGCAGCCCCGGCTTCCTCCTGTCCCTCGCCGCCGCGGCGCTGCTGGCGGGTGGCAGCGCGGGCGCGGCGATGCTCGTACGCCGCCGAACCCGCCCGGCCTGACGGGCTTGCATCTCCACCTACTGGAGGTAGGAGGCTGGTCCGCGTGGACGAGAAGACGCTGTATTCGATCGGGGACCTGGCCCGGCACACCGGCTTGCCGGTGCGCACGATCCGGTTCTGGTCCGATGCCGGTGTTCTGCCACCCACCCACCGCAGTCCCGCCAACCACCGCCGCTACGACCTGAGCGCGATCACCCGCCTGGAGCTCGTTCGCCTGTTGCGTGACCTCGGGCTCGACCTGGCGACCGTCCAGCGGGTGCTCACCGGGGACCTCACCGTGCCGCAGGCGGCCGCTCTCCATGCGGAGGCGCTCGACATCCAGATCAAGACGTTGAGGGTACGCCGAGCGGTGTTGCGCATGGCGGCGAAGCGGGACGCCGGCCCCAAGGAGATGGAACTCATGCACCGTGTCGTCCAATTGTCCGAAACCGAACGTCACCGGATCATCCACGACTTCGTCGACAGCACGTTCGGTGCTGTCGACGCCAACCCCGAACTGGTCGGTCTGCTCCACTCCGCCATGCCGAACCTGCCCGACGAACCGACCGCCGAGCAGGTCGAGGCCTGGATCGAGCTCGCCGAGCTGGTCCAGGACACCGACTTCCGAGCCGGCATCCAGCGGATGGCCCGGCACCAGGCCGCCGAACGTGCCGACGGTGACCGGACGGGCCTGCACCACGACCTGACCGGCTACGTCCGCGACCGTGTGACGGCAGCCATCACGGCCGGGATCCCACCGTCATCGGCGCCGGCCGCCGCCGTCGTCACCGACCTGGTCGCCGGTTACGCGCGCACGTTCGAGCGCGCCGACAGCCGGGACTACCGCGCCGACCTGCTGCTCCGGCTGGAGGTCGCCAACGACCCACGCGTCGAGCGGTATTGGCGCCTCCTCTCCGTCGTCAACGGGTGGCCCGCCGTGCCCTCGCTCGCACCGGTGTTCGACTGGTTCATCCGGGCACTGCACCACCACCCACAACCGTCAGCGCACGCCGCGTAGCAGGGCGGCGAATCCGGCGGGGTCACGCAGGTGCGGGAAGTGCTCGTCGCCGAGGTGCAGGGTTCGGGCCGTCACGACACGGTCCGGGCCGGCAGGCGCCGCCGGCTGGCAGGCCGGGGTGGGATGCCAGCCGCGGTAGGGGGCGAGGCATGCGGGGTCGACCCGGGCGAACTGGTGGTACGCCTCCGGCACCCCGCACAGTGGATCCGGGTCCTCGTTGCCGATCGTGATCACCGCGTGGGTGACGAGCCGGTCGGCGAGGGCTTCGGCGAGCGCCGCTGACCTGCCGTGGCCGACGAGGATCGGTGGCCGGGCCGCGTCGAGGCGGTACACGAGCATCGCCAGGTCGTGAGTCAGCAGATCAAGACCTGCCCGATCGCGTACGGCGGACCGGCCGTGACCGGGCAGATCCACGGCGACGGCGGTGAGGTCGTCGCCCAGTTCGGCGGCGACCGGCCACCACATGGTCCGGTCGTAACCCAGGTCGTGCAACAACACGACCGGGCGGCCGAGGCGGCCCCAGCGGTCGTGGACGAGGAGATTCTTGGGGCTTCCATGGGCATGGGTCGTACGCAGGACGTCCTCCGGGGGCGCGCAGCAACAGAAGCGGGACGGGGTATACCCAGCTCCTATATGCGCAGCACACCCAGCCGGCTCAGCACCACCTCGGGCAGGGCGTCCGCCGTCGCGGCGGCGGGGGCTCCGCAGGCCGGGGACGGCGGCGAGGCCACGATCGTGGCGAGGGACATGGCCTGGCCGGCGACCCGCAGGCGCTGGTTCAGCCGGGGCGTCCAGCCGGCGCCGTGGTCGTGGTCGTGCTCGTTGACCAGCCGCGTCGCGTGCTCGTGTGACGGGCACGGCTCGGCCACCGCGACGGCCTCGGTGTGGTGGCGCTGGTGGTGCGGGCTGGCCGCCGAGAACAACGCGGCCGCCGCGACCAGGAACAGCAACATGACCAGCACCACCGGCCGGGCACGGCGTGCCCTGATGCGCGGCGGCGGGTACACGGTCACCCGCCCAGCCTATCCGGGCCACCGGCGTCCGATGCGGTGTGAGTTTTGCGCCGTGGACCGTCCGGGCCGCTACGGTTCCGGGCACCTTTCAACCCGCGGATGTCCGCCTGCGCCGCGCACGATCGAACGCCTTACGGCCGCTGGTGGCCCGGCTGATCGACGACATCACATCTTGATCTTCACGGGGAACTATCCGCGGCTGCCCGACGACCACTGGGGCGAAACCGCAGGTGAGGAGAAACCGCACGTGAAGTGGGCGACACCGGTAGTGGTAGCGGCGGGAGCACTCCTGGCATTGCTGGGAGCGCTGGTGTTCGGCGGCGGGGTCGACGACACGGTGCTGCCCGGCATTCCCAGCCCCGGGCCGCTGACCTGGTGGGGTCTGCCGGCCGCGAAACTCCTGACCAACCTGTTCGGTGTGCTGACCGTCGGCGGCGCTGTGACGGCGGCGTTCCTGCTGCCCGGGGACGGGCCGAGCGTGAGTGCCCACGGGTGGCGGCTGCTCCGCCGTACCACCTGGTTCGCTCTGGCCTGGGCGTTCAGCGCGCTGGCCCTGATCGCGCTGACCGTCTCCGACATTCTCGGGCAGCCGGTGGCCGGGCTCGGTGGCGCCGCGATCTTCAGTTTCGCCGTCTCCATCAGTCAGGGTCAGGCGCTGCTGCTGCAGGGCGGCCTCGCGCTGCTCGTGGCCGTGCTGACCCGGGCCGGGGTGTCCCGAGGGCTCGCCGCCACCGCGGCGCTCGCCGCGATCGTCGCGGTGGTGCCGCCGGCGTTCACCGGGCACGCCGCCGGTTCCGGTGACCATCAGCTCGCGGTGTCCAGCCTGACCGTGCACGTGGTGGCGGCCGCGCTGTGGGTGGGCGGGCTCGCCGGGCTGTTCGCGGTTCGCCGGGTTCGTGGCTTCGCCGACGTCGCCGGCCGGTACTCGCGGTTGGCGCTGGGGTGCTTCGCCGCCACGGCGATCAGCGGCGCCGCCAACGCGGCGGTACGCCTGGACGGCCTGGAAACTTTTCTGACTTCGGGGTACGGCGTACTCGTACTCCTCAAGCTGTTGCTCCTGATCGTCGTCGGCCTGGCGGGCGCCGCCCACCGCAAGCACACGCTGCCCGCTCTCACCGCCGGCCGCCCCCGCGCTTTCTGGCGGCTCGCGGCCGGTGAACTAGCCGTCCTCGGCGCTGCCGTCGGCCTGGCCACCGGCCTGTCGCGCACCCCGACGCCGGAGCCGGCCGAACTCACCGAACCGGATCCGCTGACCGAGATCCTCGGCTTCACCGCGCCGGAGCCGATCACCGCCGGGCGGCTGCTCGGCGACCCGCTGCCGGACCTGTTCCTGCTCGGCGTCGCCGTCGCCGGGATCGGCGTCTACCTGGTGGGGGTGGCCCGGATGCGGCGCGCCGGACATTCCTGGCCGTTCGCCCGGACCGCGGCGTGGGTCGGCGGGATGCTGCTGCTCGCGGCGATCACCGGGCTGGGGGTGGCGCGGTACGCGTATGTGCTGTTCAGCGTCCACATGGTGCAGCACATGGTGCTGTCGATGGTGGTGCCGATCCTGCTCGTGACGGGCGCCCCGGTCGCCCTGGCTCTGCGCACGCTGCGCCGGCCCGCCGATCCGCAGGTGCGCGGCGTACGGGAATGGCTGCTCGTGATCGTGCACAGCCGGGCCGCCCGGTTCCTCAGCAACCCGCTGGTCGCTCTGGCCATCTACGTGACCAGCCTGTACGGCCTCTACTTCGGTGGCATGCTCGGCACCCTCATGCGGTACCACGCCGGGCACCTGGCGATGGTCGCCCACTTCGTGCTCGCCGGATATCTGCTGTTCTGGGTGCTGATCGGCACCGATCCGGGCCGCCGCCGGGCCCATCCGGCGCTGCTCACACTGATCCACTTCCTGGCGATGGTGGCGCACGCGTTCTTCGGGTTCGTGCTGCTGCAGTCCACCAGCGTGATCGGAGCGGACTGGTACACCGCCGTGCACCCGGTGTGGGCCGGCCCGCTGCTCGACGACCAGCGGCTCGGCGCCTCCCTGGCGTGGGCGTTCGGGGAGCTGCCGGCGGCGGTGATCGTCCTGGTGCTGATCCGGCAGTGGGTCCGCAGCGACGAACGGGAGCAGGCACGCGTCGACCGGGCCGCCGACCGGGCCACCGCGGCGGGTGCGGAGGACGACCTGGCCCGCTACAACGCGTTCCTGGCGCGCTCCGCCGAAGGCCCCGGCGGCCCACCCGCATGACACCGGATCGCGGCCCGGGCATGACCACTCATGCCCGGGCCGGGCCGGACGTCACCGCAGGAAGACGTTGAGCAGCACGGTCAGCGCGACCGACAGCAGGATCGACACCACGATCATGCCGAGGCAGCCGGCCGGCCCGCCGAGGAATCGGACCTGTGTGTTCCCGATGCGCATGGTCGTCCGTCTACCCGATCGGGACACGAACACACCCCCGATCAGCCCGCCGTCACCTTTCCGGCGGCGAACTCCGCGGCCTGCTGCACACTGCCGTTGCGGGGGTACGCCAGGTGCGCCGCGAAGTTGTTGCCCCCGCCGCAGACCGGGTCCCCGGCGTTGCAGAACTCCTTGGCCTTCGGCCCGAACGCGGGGCTGCTCTGCGCGATCGTGCGCCGCCGCAGGCCGAGCGGGTTGCCGAACACCACCACCGCGGCCACCCGGTCGTTGAGGTTCTCCGGGATCGCCTCGCCCGCGGTGCCGGCGCCGCGGATCCCGATCGCGATGTCGGTGACGCTGGCGCCCTGCGAGTACCCGCCGATCACAAACCGTGTCTGCGGGCAGTCCGCGGCGACGGCGGCGATGTGCCGGCTCATGTTCGTCGCGCCGGGACCGGCGCTCGCCTGGCTGGCGGCGGCCGCGTAGACGACCGCGAACGACGTCACGCTCTGACCGGGCAACTCGCTCGCCAGCGCCTGCGCCAGCGGCCGCCCCACGATGCCGAGACCTTGCGGTTCGCCCGTGCCCCGGGCGAAGACCAGTTGTACGTCGCTGCAGCCCCCGTTACCCGCCGCGCTGCCGCTGCCGTTGCCTGCCGCACTGCCGTTGCCTGCCGCACTGCCGTTGCCGAAGCCGTTGCGGTTGCCGAAGCCGAAGAAGCCCGCCCGGGTGCCGGCGAACGCCTGCGGTGTCACGATCGCGCCCGCCCCGACGACCGCCGCGCTGACCGCGAACAGGACAACGCGCCGGGTCCGACGGGAACGCTTACGGTGAGTGAACATGTGCCTCGCCCTTTCCGCCATGGGTCTACATGCCGGAGTACGGACGTGAACTGCCCGGGGATCTGAGACCGCCGTCTCAAGCCGGCGAACCGCGTGCGCAGAATGGGACATGTTCATCGAGATGATTCCTGAGGATGCCGCGTCCGGGGCCACCGCCGACTACTACCGGCAGCAGACCGAGGCGTGGGGTTTCCTGCCGAACTATGCCGGCGCGTTCGGTCACCGGCCCGACGTGGCCCAGGCGTGGAACGGGCTCAGCGCGACGATCCGGGACGGGATGGACCGGCGCCGGTACGAACTCGCCACCATCGCGGCGGCACGGGCGCTGCGCTCGACGTACTGCACCGCCGCCCACGCGAAGTTCCTGCGCGACGTCTGCGGCGACGAGACCTCGCTGCACCGCATCGCCGAGGCCCCGGACGGCGACACGCTCGACGAGCAGGACCGTGCCGTCTACCGGTTCGCCACCAAGGTCGCGGCCGACGCCGCGTCGGTGGAACAGCAGGACGTCGACGAGTTGCGGTCCGCCGGGCTGTCGGACGCCGAGATCGCCGACGTCGTGTACGCGGTGGCCGCCCGTTCCTTCTTCACCCGGGTCCTCGACGGCCTCGGCACCAGGCTCGACGCGCCGACCGCCGCCGCCTTCCCCCCGGACCTCTACCGCTCGATGGTCGTCGGCCGCGAAGCCGCCGGCCAATAGCCCTGATAAACCCGGCTCCCCATTCCATCGATGCGGTCAACAGCGCAGGGCAGCGGCCGGTCATCAACTATGTGGACGATCTAGCGCGGGCGTGCTTAAATGGCAGCCTTGAACGATGAGGATAGGCGGTCGGGGCGATGGACAACTCGGACAGCTAAGCGGTTGCCCTTGCGGCAGACGTCGCATCGTCTGCCGCAAGGGACATGGTCAATCGTTTTCCATCGCTCTTCACCCTCATTCAAGGTTTGTCCGAGGTCCACCGGAACCCGTATCGATAGAATCGCTTCGGGCTGCCGGCCCGCAGTACGAATTCGACTTTCCCGGACGCAACATCGAGCGTGCGCTCATGCTGAAGCTGGCCGACCACCTTGCGATCGCTCGGCCGCCGGTTAGTATTCCACACCAGCGCCTCGACCTTGGCCGGTTCCTGAGAACGGTCGAAACGAAGTCTGACGACGATTTCCTTCACCCGATGACTGCCGCCTCCCTCACGGTAGAACGGTCGCATCGGGCTTGCGTCGTCCTCGAAGGTCTGCCGCAAGCCCACTTCGGTCACGTCGCCTCGGTCATACGGCTCACCGAGGTAGATCCAGCGATGGATACGGCCGTCTTCCTCGGGGATCGCACCGTCGAGAACGACGTGATCGGCATTGGTCGTCTCGACGACGCGTGTGCTGTTCGAACTGCCGGTGATGTACGAGTGGATGCCGATCAGACGCGTCCCGTTCTGGGCGAACCGGATCTTCTGAACGCGCTCGTTGGTGTAACGATGATGCTGGCCGACACGCTCCACCGTGAGCGTGCCGACCAGGCTCTCGATCTTGTACGTGACCGTCGGCAGCTTCTTCGACGCCAGCAGCGTCACCCCGGAGACCACGATCGACAGAACCGTGGGCGCGACGGCCAGCAACGCGAGTTGCCCGTCCGCCGGCAACGAGACGACGTAAAGGTAGATCGCCGAACCGACCACGGACAGCGCCGTCGCGATCGCGACAACAGCGTTGAAGGTTCCCACGCCATTGCGGAGAGCCTTCAGCAATGGCCGATCGAAGAATTCGTCGACACCGCGCAAAAC
The DNA here is from genome assembly GCF_055562375.1 of Actinoplanes sp. NPDC019969. NCBI lineage: Bacteria > Bacillati > Actinomycetota > Actinomycetes > Micromonosporales > Micromonosporaceae > Actinoplanes > Actinoplanes sp. NPDC019969. Next base: position 140,950 of record NZ_JBVHFK010000011.1, read on the forward strand.
CTGCCCTCACCCCCTGCCGGCAACGGCATTCGCCTTGCTTGGACCCCGATAGCGCTGAAAAACCCCATCCATCTTCGGCTCCTCCGCGACAGGCTCGCGGCCACGCTAGCCACCACAGGCCCGATCAGCCCAGGCGAGGCGCTCGAATGGGGTCCCCCGAAAAGGTGGGCGACGCCGAATGACTACGTAAAGGAGTCACGTAAATACTGAAAGTAAAGCGGCAGTGAATTCCTGTCCGGCTCGGCGGACGGCACACTGCCCGGAACAAAACCGCCGAGTCGCGCAAGTCGACCCCTCTCACGACCGCATTATCGCGGTCACATGCCGGGCAATAGCGGAGACTCCGGCTACCGGGCCGTAAAAACGGCGGAAAAAATTGCACTGCTCCCGTCACCGGCGCTCGCGGCCCCCGTTCTTCCTCACAAGCTTCGCCTCTGCGCGGAGTTTTTCGAAGGGTCGCGCACGACGACAGAGAGGTGGATTCGTGAACGAGGGCGAGTCGCCCCACGGAGATGTTCCGTATCGGCTGATGGCCGGCCTGGTCTCCGGCACAGAGATCGAGGGTCTGGGCGTACTGGACATCGGATCGGTCATCACCGTCGAACAGGTCGCCGCCGCGCTGCGGATCACCAGGCACAGTGCGACGGCGGGCATCCGCACCCTGATGACGGCCGGGGTGGTGCAGAGCCGCCAGCGGACCGGCGCCGTGTTCCAGCCGCGCGAGCAGTGGGACTGGCTGTCGCCGCGGCTGTTGGACCTGCTGCTGGAGACCGAGCAACTCGGTGCCCTCGAGATGGTTCACGAGGCCCGGATCGGCATCGAGCCCGCCGCGGCCCGGGCCGCGGCGTCGCGGATCCTGCCTCAGCAGTACGACGCGATGATCGGGCTCACCCGCAAGATCTACACCTTGGGGTACGAGGAGGCCGGGACGTTCGCCGACAACGTACGCGAGTTCGGGGAGGTGGACGCCCGTTACCACGGCCTGGTGCTCCGCGCCTCGGGCAACCCGATCCTCGGCGCCTTCGAGCCGATCATCGCGAAGCTGCTCTGGCGGCGGCTGATCCGGCGCGGCGACCTGGACGGCGCCGAGGGCATGCGGTTCCCCGAGGTCCCCCGCCCGGAGGCCGTCATCCTGCACGTGGCGCAGGGAAAGGCGATCGTCCAGCGCAACCCCGACGCGGCGGAGGTGTTCACCAGGGCCCTGCTGTCCGAGTTCGGTCCCGGGCTCGCCAGCCCGTACCTGCAGGACGGGCTCGCCCGCGCCTTCGACGATCTGCGCTGGAGCAGCAGGGAGACCGCGCGCTATCAGCCGCTGATCGACGAGGTCCTGCTCGATAGCCGCAACGGCCGCGACGCGCACGGCCGGAGCCGTCGATGACGGTGCTCCCCTGGCTGCTGATCATCGTGCTCTCCTGCATGCTGTGCGGGGTGCTGGTCCACAACGTGTGGCGTTCCCGCGGCGGGACCCCGCTGCAGGCCCTGACCGCCGGCGGCACCGCGGCGACGGCCCTCTTCGGCATCGGCATGGCCATCCTCGAATCGCTGACCTGACCCGCCCCGGCACGCTCCCGGTCGCGGCTGCCGCGGATCCCTCCGGGTTCGCACCCCCGCCACAACCGGCGTATCACCCGTGGATGGCTACGGTCGTCACGGATCGCCCGGGAAATGCTCGAGAGGATGCCGGATGCCGGATGCCGGATGCCGGATGCCGGATGCCGGGATTCGAGGCGTGCACGTTCGACGTGCTGGGTGACGGCCGGGACGAGACGGCGGCCCGGTTGCGGGCCGCCGCGGAACGGCACCCGGTCGACCTGGACGACGTGCTCGGCGAGACGGCCACCCGGACCGGCGCGACAGCCGCGGCGGCGACTCTCGTCCTCGATCATGCCGTGCTGCTGCTCGGCCCGGCCGGATTCGGCGGCTGGGTCGCGGAGACCCGTGTTCTGCCGGCCGCCTGGTCGCCGTGCACCGCGGTCAGCCGCCACGACCGGCCGGTCCGCATCGACGATCTCCACACCGAACCCGGTGGCATCCTGCGGATGGCCACGGTCTTCCCCGGGCTGCGGTCGTACGCGGGCGTGCCGATCCGGGCCGACGGGCACGTGGCGGGCGCCGTGTGCGTGTTCTCCGGCTCCCTGGACATGGTCTTGAGCCTCGTCTGCCGCAGGCGACTCTCGTCGACCGTGATCGCGGTGAGCCGCGTGGCCACGTCTTCGAGCACCGTTCGATCGCTGTTTGAGCAAGTCGCCGCCGCCGGGCGAGGGCGGTGTCAAAGGCTCGCCGAGGGGAAGCGGGACGCTGACGAGGTCACCTGGTGAACAGGCGTGCTGCCGCCCGGCTACGGTTGGGCCCATGACGAACTATTCCGGTCCGGCGAGGCTGGTTCTCTCTGGCGGCACCCAGGTGTCCGGCATGGCTTCGCTCAGCACCAATCAGCGTGGGGGTGTCGGGGGTTGGGGTGGCACGTTCCGCCCGGACCAGAAGATCGAAGGCATCGGTGACGCCGGTGAAGGGCTCTCCTTGGAACTGCCCTACGACCAGATCGGGCAGGTTTCCGTCATCGGTGTCCGGAAGCTGCTCGCGACGCAGGTTCTGGTGACCCTCGCCGGCAGCGGGCCCGCACCCTTCTGATCGGCTCGTGCTCCGCCACCCGTACCCCCGGGTCAAGCGCCTCTGAGGATGCGGGTGGCGTGGCCGGATTCGTCACCGTCGCGCCCAGCCGAGACCCGGACACGGATCCGCGGCTGGTCGGTGAGATCAAGGCGATCTACGTGTTGCCGGAGTACTGGGGACACGGCGCCGGCCGGCTTCTCGTGGAAGCCGGTATGCAGCGGCTCCAGCAGGCCGGATACCGCGAGATGGTGCTGTGGGCGCTGGAGACCAACGGACGCGCGCGGCGCTTCTACGAGTCCGGTGGCTGGCGTGCCGACGGATCGTCGAAGATCGACGAGTCGCGGGGTTTTCCCTTGGCCGAGGTCCGCCACCGCTGTCACGGGGACATCTGAGCCCGCAGGTCAGCCGCTGCGGCGGTTGCCGTACTGGCGAGGGCTCTGCACCGTGCCGGAACGGCCGTGGACGGGACCCACGGCACCGCTGATGTGGTTGGCGGCCGCCTTGCCCTTGGACCGGCGTGCCGCCCGGTTCTCGAACGGTGGCGGCTGCTCCTCGGACTCCCCTTCGACGGTGGCTGTGGGATCGGCGTCGCCGGTGGCGTCGGTCATCGGTGTCTCCTCGCGCTGTTCACGGACCGCCCATCACTGCGGCGCCTCAGGCGGCCGCCGCGATAGACAAGACGGTATCGCAGACCGAGCCCGCTTGATTGCTCCGCTGCGCAGGACCGTCTCGTCGAGAAACCGTTCCGCGGCCGGATGCCTCGCGACGTCGGCCCGGCGCCCGGGGAACCAGCCCGCCGCCCGCAGCGCCCGGTCGACCGGGCGCGGGAACCTGTCACGCATCATGTTTGCCGTCGCTTGCGTGATCCGCGATGATGCTGCCTGTCGTACCGCAGCCGTGATCGCAGGTTGGCCCTGCCACGCCCGGGGTATCTCTGACCACCGTCACGGGGACACGGGGAAGTCGTCATGGTGAGCGAACTGAACGCCGAGATCGAGCTGCCGGCCGGCAACGGCGCGGCGTCCGCGGCCCGCCGTGCCCTGCGCGCGATTCTGTCGGGCTGGGATCTCACCGACGAGGACTGGATGTACGACGCGACGCTGATCGCCAGTGAGCTGGTCACCAACGCGATCCGGCACGGCGGTGGCTGCCTGGCGCTGCGGGTGCACGCCGAGGACGGGGCGGTCCTGCTGTCGGTCGCGGATCGGTCCACTCAGGTTCCGCTCCGGCGGCACAGCGACGAACGTACCACCGGCGGTCGTGGCCTGACCTTCGTGGAGGCCTTCGCCCACTCGTGGGGCTTCCGGCCGCTCGAAGACGGCGAGAACGACGGCGGGAACAAGGGCAAACAGGTCTGGGTACGGCTGGAGCCCTACCCCGGGTGACCTACGGGGCCGGATGAGCCCGGCCCCGTACGCCGTCGTCAGAGCAGGCCGAGACGCTGCACCGCGTCGCGCTCCTCCTGCAGCTCGCGCACCGACGCGTCGATGCGCTCGCGGGAGAAGTCGCTGACCTCCAGGCCCTGGACGATCTCGTAACGGCCACCCCGGGAGACGACCGGGAAGGACGAGATCAGGCCCTCGGGTACGCCGTACGACCCGTCCGACGGCACCGCGGCGGAGACCCAGTCACCCTCCGGCGTACCGTTCACCCAGTCGAACACGTGGTCGATCGCGGCGGAGGCCGCCGAGGCGGCCGAGGACGCGCCCCGCACCTCGATGATCTCCGCGCCGCGCTTGGCGACCCGCGGGATGAACTCCTCCGCCAGCCAGCTCTCCTCGACCAGCTCGGACACCGGGCGGCCGGCGGCCTCGGCGTGGAAGACGTCCGGGTACTGGGTGGCCGAGTGGTTGCCCCAGATCGCCAGCTTGCGCAGCTCCGACACCGGCGTCTGCAGCTTGCGGGACAGCTGCGCCTTCGCCCGGTTGTGGTCCAGGCGGGTCATCGCGGTGAACCGCTCGGCCGGCACGTCCGGGGCGTGGCTGCGGGCGATCAGGGCGTTGGTGTTGGCCGGGTTGCCGACGACCAGCACGCGGACGTCCTCGGCGGCGCCGGCGTTGATCGCCGCGCCCTGCGGGGCGAAGATCCCGCCGTTGGCCTCGAGGAGGTCACCGCGCTCCATGCCCTTGGTCCGCGGGCGCGCGCCGACGAGCAGCGCCACGTTGACACCGTCGAACGCGTGCTTCGCGTCGTCGAACACGTCCACGCCGGCGAGCAGCGGGAACGCGGCGTCGTCGAGTTCCAGCGCGGTGCCCTCGGCCGCCCGTACCGCCGCCGGGATCTCCAGCAGCCGCAACCGGACCGGGGTGTCCGCACCCAGCAGCTGGCCCGACGCGATCCGGAACAGCAGCGCGTAGCCGATCTGACCGGCCGCGCCGGTCACGGTGACGGTGACTGGCGAATTCGTCATCACTTCTCCAAGGTCTTCTTCAATCGGGCAGGGTCAGCCTCGACCGTACGGATGCCGTTCATGCACCGTTCGCCGACCCCGGTCACTTGTGGTTCCTCGGTATCTGCTGGAGAGTATCGCGATGGGCACCCGAGATGAGATCAGCGTCCTGCCACCCGAGGCGGACCTGGCTCGCGCCGACTCCCTGGCCCGCGAGATCTTCTCCGACATCGCCAACAAATGGGCCCTTCTGATCATCGAGTTCGTGGGGCAGCGGACGATGCGTTTCAGTGAGCTGCGCGACGCGATCGGCGGGATCAGTCACAAGATGCTCACCCAGAACCTGCGCACCCTGGAACGCAACGGCCTGATCGAGCGGACCGTGCACCCGTGCGTCCCGCCCCGGGTCGACTACCGGCTCACCGAGGCGGGACACGCGCTGCGCCAGGTGGTCGACGGCATGTGCGGCTGGACCCAGGAGTACCTGCATCACATCGAGGCGGCCCGGACCCGCGCCGACCCACCGCGCTGAGCTGGGATTCAGCTCTCCAGGATCTGCCTCAGACGATCAAGATCGGCTTCGACCGTACGGATGTCGGCCGCGAACTGCTCGTCGGTCAGCTCGATCTGGCGGACCGTGAAGATCACTTCGGATCCGGCGGGGTGGGCGATGACGCGGACCGGGTTGGTGACCGTCGTGCCGGACGGCAGGGTGACGTCGTGGTCCAGGACGCCGAGCGTGTTGCCGGGGACGAACGCGACGGTGACGCGTCCCATCGGGGAGTCGACGACGAGCGTGTCCCCGTCCCGGCTGATCTCGCCCTGGGCGAGGCCGGCCGCCCAGCGGCTCAGGTTGCCCGGTTCGGCGGCGAAGGCGTACACCTCGGCGGCCGGGCGGCGGATCACCGTGCTGACGTGCCGGCTGGCGACATCCGTGGGAGAAGTCATGCCGCCAACCTAGGGCAGGCCGGGTCAGTCGGCGACCGCTACGGCCTCCACCTCGACCAGGTGCTCCGGCACGTCGAGGGCCACGATGCCGAACAGCGACGCCGGGGCGGCCGGGGTGACGCCCAGCTTCGCCGCCGCCCGCTCGATGCCCTCGAGCAGCTGCGGCATCCGGTCCGGCGTCCAGTCGACGACGTGGACGGTCAGTTTCACCACGTCGTCGAAGGTGGCGCCGACACCGGCCAGGGCCGTGCCCACGTTCAGGTAGCACTGCTCCACCTGGGCGGCCAGGTCGCCCGCGCCGACCAGGGCGCCGTCGGCGTCCCATGCGACCTGGCCGGCGACGTGGATCAGCCTCGTCCCGGTCGCCACCGACACCTGCCGGTAGACCGGGATCTCGGGCAGGCCGCTCGGGTTCACCAGCGTGACGGACATGTCGTCTCCTTACTCTCTTTCGGTTACCCAGAAACCGTAAGAGAGTGTCGCCGAACTGGGAAGAAGGCACTTTCAAGAAACCCGGTCACCAAAAAGTGACTGGGCTGTCGATCGGCGGCGGTCCCGTTCGACCTGAGGATGAGAAGGTCGGCAGGCGACCGGACCGGAGGACAGGGAGAGCCATCATGGCGAAGTACATGCTGATCATGCGGAGCACCGACGAGACGTTCGCGAAGATGGCCGAGGCCTCGATGGACGAGATGCTCGAGACGATCGGCCGCTACAACGACGAGCTGATCAAGGCGGGTGTGCTGGTCGCCGCGGAGGGCCTCGACGACGCGTCGGAGGGCGTCGTCGTCGACTACAGCGGCGCGGCCCCGGTGGTCACCGACGGGCCGTACGGGGAGACCAAGGAGCTGTTCGGCGGCTTCTACATCCTCGACGTCGCCTCGAAGCAGGAGGCGGTCGAGTGGGCGAAGCGGATGCCCGCGTTCCCCGGCGCGAAGACCGAGATCCGCCGGGTGCCCGGCATCGACGAGTTCCCTCAGGACAACGAGTTCGTGCAGCGGGAACGCGCCTGGCGTGAGCAGACCGGCCAGCTGTGACGAGTGTCGAAGCGGTCTGGCGCATCGAGTCCGCCCGGATCGTCGGTGCGCTGGCCCGCTACACCGGCGACCTCGAACTGGCCGAGGACGCCGCTCAGGAGGCCCTCGCCGAGGCGCTGACGTCGTGGCCGCGCGACGGCGTGCCCGGCAATCCGGCGGGCTGGCTGGTGGCGACGGCCCGGCGGCGGGCGATCGACAGCTTCCGCCGCCGGGCCGCCCGGGACCAGCGGTACGCCCTGCTGGCCGCCGAGCCACCGGCCGGGGACGACGACGCGGACCTGCTGTGGGACCCGGACCGGATCGACGACGACGTGCTGGCGCTGATGTTCGTCGCCTGTCATCCGGTCCTCTCCCCCGAGGCCCGGGTCGCCCTGACGCTGCGTACCGTCGGCGGCCTGACCAGCGAGGAGATCGCCCGGGCGTTCCTGGTGCCGGTGCCGACCATCCAGGCCCGGATCACCCGGGCCAAGAAGACGATCGCCGCGGCCCGGGTGCCGTTCGCGGTGCCGCCCGCGGCGGACCGGCGGGAACGGCTGGGTGGGGTGCTCAGCGCGCTCTACGTGATCTTCACGGAGGGTGCGACGGCGACGTCCGGTGAGCGGCTGGTGCGGCGGGAGCTGGCGTACGAGGCGATCCGTCTCGCCCGCACCCTGGCCGCCCTGCTGCCCGGCGAACCGGAGGTGTTCGGCCTGATCGCGCTGTGTGAGCTGACCGCCTCCCGGTTTCCGGCGCGCACCGGCCCGGACGGCACGCCGGTCCTGCTGGAGCAGCAGGACCGGCGGCGCTGGGACCGCTCGGCGATCCGCCGGGGCCTGGCCGCGCTGGGTCAGGCCACCGGCGCCGGACGCGGTCTCGGCCCGTACGGGCTGCAGGCCGCGATCGCCGCCTGCCACGCCACCGCCGCCTCGGTCGCCGGCACCGACTGGGAGCGGATCGTGCTGCTCTACGAGGCGCTGGGCCGGGTCGCGCCGTCGCCGGTCGTGGAACTCAACCGGGCGGTCGCCGTGGCGATGGCGACCGGCCCGGCCGACGCGCTGGCCATCGTGGACGACCTGGTCGCCCGGGACCGGCTGCCCGGCTCGTACCTGCTGCCGACCGTACGGGGTGAGCTGCTGACCCGGCTGGGCCGCACCGCCGAGGCCATCGCCGAACTCGAACTGGCCGCCCGGCTCTGCGGCAACGCCCAGGAACGCGCGGTGCTGCTGCGCAAGATCGAGCAGCTGGCGTAGCCGTTCCGTACGACTCAAGTCGTACGCGAAGGATCATCATCGCGGTGGACGCCGGCGCCCTTCCGGCTCCCTAGCGTCGAGGACACATCCGATCCTCACGTCGCTGGGAGCTGTTCCTGTGTCATCGCAACCGTTGCTCGTCGCCGACGACGTCGGCAAGTCGTTCGGCGCCACCCGAGCGTTGAACGGCGCGTCGGTGCAGGTCTTCGCCGGTGAGGTGCTGGCGCTGACCGGGCCGTCGGGCTCCGGCAAGTCCACCCTGCTGCACTGCCTTTCCGGCATCCTGCCGCCCGACGCGGGACGGGTCGTCTTCGAGGGCCGGGACCTGACGGCGATGCCGGACTCCGAGCGCAGCGCGTTGCGGCGGGGCGCGTTCGGTTTCGTCTTCCAGTTCGGGCAGCTGGTGCCGGAACTGACGTGCCTGGAGAACGTGGCCCTTCCGCTGCGGCTCGCCGGGACGCGCCGCCGCCCGGCCGAACGGTCCGCCGGCGAGCTGCTCGCCCAACTGGGGGTGGCGGAAGTGGCCGGAAAGCGCCCCGGGCAGGTGTCCGGTGGCCAGGGGCAGCGGGTGGCGGTGGCGCGTGCGCTGGTCACCGCGCCGCGGGTGGTGTTCGCCGACGAGCCGACCGGCGCGCTCGACTCCCGCAACGGTGAACAGGTGATGCGGCTGCTGGTGGCCGCCGCCCGGGAACGCGGCAGCGCGGTGGTGCTGGTCACCCACGAGGCCCGGACCGCGTCGTGGGCCGACCGTGAGGTCGTGTTCCACGACGGCGCCGCGGCGGTGCGCCGATGACCGGCGGGCGGGGCGCGTTCGCGTGGGTGCGGGATCTGATTCTGGGGGTACGGCTGAGCGTGGCCGGCGGCCGGTCCGGCCGGCTGCGGCTCGCGCTGATCGCCGCCGGGGTCGGCCTCGGGGTGGGCATGCTGCTCCTGCTGGCGGCCACACCCGGCGCCGTCACGGCTCGTGAGCAGCGGCGCGCCGATCGGGTCACCGGTCCCAGCGTGGAGCGGGCCGGCCCGGGCACACTGCTGGCGCTGACCGTGGAGACCAGGTTCCGGGACGTGGTCGTACGCGGAAGGATCCTGCGCCCGGAGGGCGACCGCGCCCCCGCGCCACCCGGAGTGACCCGGCTACCGGCGGCGGGCGAGCTGTTCGTCTCCCCCGCCCTCGCCGGGCTCCTCGCCGGACCCGGCGGCGAGTTGCTGGCCGGACGCTGGCCCGCCCGGGTCGCCGGGGTCGTCGCGCCGGAGGGTCTCTCGGGGCCGGACGAGATGTGGTTCTACCTCGGTTCGGCATCCCTGAGCAGCGAGGACGGCGCGCAGCGGATCGCCGCGTTCGGTGGCGGCGAGCCGTCCGGGACCGACGGGATGATCGTGGTCCTGGCCGTCGTCGGCGCGGTGATCCTGCTGCTGCCGGTGCTGGTGTTCGTGACGACGGCGGTGCGTTTCGGCAGCGCGAGCCGCGAACGGCAGCTCGCCGCGATCCGCCTCGTCGGCGCCGATCGCCGGATGACCCACCTGATCGCGTCCGGGGACGCCCTGATCGGCGCGGTCCTCGGCCTCGCTGTCGGCGCGCTGGTGTTCCTCGGGCTGCGCGGCGTGGTGGGGGCGCTGCTGCCCGCGGATTTCAGCCCGTACCCGGAGGATCTGCGCCCGGCGCCGGTCCTGCTCGCGCTGATCCTGCTGCTGGTGCCGGCCGGCGCCGTCCTGGTGACGCTGTCGGCGTTGCGCCGCGTCGTCATCGAACCGCTGGGCGTGGTCCGGCAGAGCACGCCCCACCGGCGGCGGCTCTGGTGGCGGCTGGTGCCGCCGGCCGCCGGAATCGCCCTGCTGTACCCGCTGCTCGGCGGGCTGCCCGGCGAGGTCGGCGACGGCACCCGGGCCCAGCTGGCGGCCGGGGCGATCCTGCTGCTGACCGGTGTCGTCGTCCTGCTGCCCTGGCTGGTCCCGGCCGTGGTGCGGCGCCTCGGCGGCGGCAGCGTCGCCTGGCAGCTCGGTGTCCGGCGGCTGCAACTGGACAGTGACACCGCCGTCCGCGCGGTCTCCGGCATCGCCGTGTCGGTGGCCGGCGTCATCGCCGTGCAGGGGCTGCTCGGCGCGTCCATCGCGGCGACCGGCGGAGCACAGCCACCGGCGGACCGTTTCCAGGTCGCCGCCTACACCAACGGCGCCGACGGAACCGGCTGGCACACCGCCCTCCGGGACACTGCGGGAGTGCGGGAGGTGCGCGTCTCCGGCTACGGCGATCTGCGGGCGAGCCCGCAGGACCAGATCGGTGCGGGCGTACGGGTCGGCGACTGCGACGTGCTGCGGCAGTACGCGCCCCTGCCGACCTGTGCCGACGGCGACGTCTTCCAGGCCGTCCAGCCCGGCTGGGAGAGTTCCCCGTTACCGGCCGGGACCACCGCCGCGCTGTTCGGCGCCGGGGATGCGCCACTGTCGCGGTGGACCGTGCCCGCCGCCCTGCCGGCCGTGCCGGCGTACCCGAGCGAGGCCGGGCCGGTGGAGTACCTGGCCACGCCGGCCGCCCTGGGCGTCCGGGCCGACCTGCGCGGCCTGATCACCGACGGGTACCTGATGCGGCTGGATCCGGGCGACCCGGACGCCGTCGAGCACGTCCGCACCACCATGCTGCGGCTGGCCCCGGCCGCGCCCCTGCAGTTGTTCGGCGACCAGCGGATCGGTGACCAGTTCGCCGGCGCCCGGCAGGTCGCGCAGGCCTGCGGCGTCCTGCTGCTGCTGTTCATCGGCGCGAGCATGCTGGTCAACGTGACCGAGCAGCTGCGCGAACGCCGCCGGCTGCTGGCCGTGCTCGCCGCGTTCGGCACCCGGCGGCGGACCCTGTCGGCGTCGCTGCTCTACCAGGTCGCGATCCCCGCCGCGGTCGGGCTGCTGCTCGCGGTGGCCATCGGCGGCACCCTGTCGGCGGTGCTGCTCGCGGCCACCCGGGCGCCGGTCACCGTCGACTGGCCGGCGATCGCCGTCCTGACCGCCGCGGTCGCCGCGATGATCACCGTGGTCACGGCGGCCGGGCTGCCGCTGCTGTTCCGCCTGGTCCGGGTTCAGGAGCTGCGCAGTGAGTGAACCTCCTACGCTGACCGGCATGTCGGCGCGTCCCCGTACCCTCGCCTGGCTCTCCCCTGCCGACCTGGCGGTGTCCTTCGCGGTGGCCGCCCTGTCGACCTGGTGGTGGCATCAGTTCCGCCTCGGCGGCCTGCTGTTCGGCGTGCTCGCGGGCCTGGCGCTGCTGTGGCGGCGCCGCCACCCGCTCGCCGTCCTCGCCGTCGTGTCGGCGCTGACCACGGTGACCGCGACGATCCAGGTCCACGGGACGCAACTGCACGACGGCATGCTGCTGCTCACCGTCGCCGTCGCCCTGTACGCGGTCGTCGTGCACGCGGCGTCCCCGCGGCGGGCCGTCGCCGGCGGGCTCAGCGCGTGCCTGGTCGGCTGCCTGCTGCTGCCGTTGCAGAACGCGGCCAGCACCGGCTGGCCGATCACCGCCGAGCAGATCGTGCGGGGCTCCGGGCTGGTGATCGGCTACGGCGCCGTGGTGTGGGCGCTGGGCCTGAGCGTGCGGTACGCCGGCCAGCTCAAGACGGCAGCCGCCGACCGCCGGCTCAGCGCCGAACGGGAACGCCGGCACCTCGCGCGGATCGCCGTCGCCGAGGAACGGGCCCGGATCGCCCGGGAACTGCACGACATCGTCGCGCATTCACTGTCGGTGATCGTGTTGCAGGCCAACGGCGGGGCGTACGCGTTCGACCGCGACCCCGATCGGGCCCGCGAGGCGCTACGGGCCATCAGCGGCACCGGCAGCGACGCCCTCGCCGAGATCAAGCAGCTCGTCGAGTTGCTGCGCAGCGACGGCGACGGTCTCACCGACGGCGTGCCGGTCGCGCTGGCGCAGGTGGAGGCCGTGGTGCAGCGGGCCCGCGACGCCGGGGTGGACGCCACCCTGGTCGTCGACGGCACGGCCCCGGACGTACCCGGCGGGGTGGCCCTGGCGGTGTGCCGGATCGTGCAGGAGTCGCTGACGAACACGCTGCGGCACGGCGGCGCGGACCCGGCCGCCACCGTCACCGTCGGCTACCGGAAGGACATGATCGACATCGAGGTGACCGACACCGGCACGGGTGGCGGGCCCGCCTCCCCGGGTGGGCACGGGCTGGTCGGCATGCGGGAGCGGGTCGCCCTGTACGGCGGCACGTTCGCCGCCGGCCCACGCCCCGGCGGCGGATGGCGGGTCCACGCCGGCATCCCGCTGTCCGGCGCCCGGGCGGTGCCGGCGTGATCCGCATCGTGCTCGTCGACGACCAGCACCTGGTCCGGGCCGGGTTCCGGATGGTCCTCGACTACCAGGACGACATGACGGTGGTCGGCGAGGCCGGCGACGGCGCCGAGGCGCTGCGCCTGCTGCGGGCCACCGCCGCCGACGTCGTCGTGATGGACCTGCGGATGCCGGTGCTCGACGGGGTGAGCGCGACCCGGCGGATCTGCGCCGCCGGGCCGCTGCCCCGGGTGCTGGTGCTGACCACGTTCGACACCGACGAGGAGGCGTTCGCCGCGCTGCAGGCCGGGGCCAGCGGTTTCCTGCTCAAGAGCGCGCCCCCGGACGAGCTGCTGACCGCGATCCGGGTGGTCGCCGGCGGTGACGCGGTGGTGGCGCCCCGGGTGACCCGCCGGCTTCTGGACCGGTTCGCCGGCCGGCTCGTCACCGGCGGTCCCGCCGCGGACGGCCCGGCCGACCTGACCGGCCGGGAACGCGAGGTGCTGCTGCTGGTCGCGCAGGGCCTGTCGAACCTGGAGATCGCCGGCCGCCTGCGGGTCGCCGAGGCCACCGTGAAGACCCACGTCGGCCGGATCCTCACCAAGCTCGGCCTGCGCGACCGGGTGCAGGCGGTCGTCTTCGCCTACGAGTCCGGCCTGGTCCGACCCGGCAGCGCCCGATGAACTCGTGGTTTTCCTCCGCCCTTCCCCCGGCGCCACGGCGAAGCGGCCCACATCGTCAAGGGCGGCTACAGCAGGCACCGCCCCACCCCGCTGGGGGACGTCTCTCGCGAGAGCGCCCTCCCACGTTGTCCTGACGGCGCCGCCCTGAACAATGGGCGGCGGTCCCCGCCGTACCAGGAAAGGTTTGATCATGGGTTGGAACACCTCGGTGCTCTTCCGTCAGGACGTGACGGCGGACGAGGCGGTGGACGACCTCGCCATCACGGATTTCAGCGGCGAACTGGTCGGAGCCGACCAGGCCACCAGCGCTCTCAAGCCCGACGCCCTCTATGCCGCCGAGTCGGGTGGCTGGGTGCAGGTCTGGAACCCGATGATGGATGTGGTCATGGGCTGGGAGCCGACCGACCCGGCCGACGCCTTGGTGGTCTTCTTCAGCAGCGTTTCGAGCACATACGGCTTCACCCTGTTCACGAACGGAGAACGAACCCGGCATTACGTCTACGCCGATGGTGTGGCCGTCGAGGACGAAGGAACGCCACTGCCGGTCGAGACCGAGATCGCCCTGCCGACCTGGGGCCCGGACGAGGACTTCCTCTGGTCGATCATCACGGCGGTCACTGGTCTCCGATACGACGAAAAGCTGCAGTACCGCGTTTACCCAGTGTGACGGGCATGCTCATGGCGCATCACCGGCCGCCTGAGCACGTGCGCTGTCATCGACAGGACGCAGGCTCGTCGTGGTCGCCCACCGGCCGTAACGACGGCGGACGCCCTGGACTCAGCCGCTGGTTCGCCGGAGGCCGGAAACCAGCTGGACGGCTGCATCGATTCGGGCCGCCTCGGCAGCGGTGGTGTTGGGATCGTCGCGTCGCGTCACGGCGGCTTGGGCAAGGGCCGACAGCGGTTCGCCGTCCGTGGCGTCCAGGAAAGCAGTCAGCAGAGTTGCCGCAGGGGCGGCCAGAGGATGGGAGTCGTCCACGGCTACCTGCGCAAGGATCATCGCGGACATAGCGATGTCGAGGTCCGCCGGCCCTTCGGCGGCGTTGCGCCAATCGATGACGACTAGTCCGCGCGCTGTCACCATGATGTTCTGAGGATGCAGATCGAGGTGCAAGATCCGATCATCGGCTGCCTTGCCTGCGAGTGGTGGAATCGCGTGTAGTCGACGATGCAGCTCCGCCACTTCGATGCCTGCCTGTGCCAGTTCGAGGTCGCCCGCTGCACAGGCCTCCATCATCGTGGGCCCGTGCAGTCGTTCCATCACGATGTTCGCGCCGTAGGCCTCATGAACGGCCGGAACCGGAAAGCCGAACCGCCGCACGTCGGCGGTGGTACCTCATTTGGCGGTCACGATGGGCGCAAGACTCATGGCAGTAACGTCGGCGCGGATGGTGTTGCACGAAGAACAGGCAGCAGTCGGGGGTTCGGCAGCGGCGCAGCAATCGGGTCTGTTCTCCGGTGAGTAGTTCGATGCAGGCGGTGGCCAGGCTGCCGAGGAGCGCGGTGTCGCCTGTTGCGGCGCCTCGTCGGCTGTTCGCGACGAGTGCCCCGGTGGGTTGCCGGACCATGTGCGGGGATGTCGGTGCCCGGGCGGCAACTGCGTTGACGTGCATGATCGCGGCCGCGGGCGGCGTTGCGCCGGTGACCGTCGCCGCGAACAGGGTGTGAATGCTGTTCCGCAGGGCCTTGGCCGCAGCCGTGTCACGCGCGGGGTGTACGCCGGCCGTGGTGAACCACAGTGTGGCCAGTTCGGTCGTGCCGAGGAAGTCCTCGTCGCCGTACAGCGTGTTGACGAATTCCACGACCAGCGGTTCGGTGCCCAGGAGCGGGAGCTCTACGTCATCCACGCGTTTATCCTATGCTGACGGTATGGAGGTCCTGTTACCGTCAGCTGCATGATGTCCTGGCGACATGTCACTCCTACCGACTTCCCGCTGTTGGCGCGCTGGCTGGCAGAGCCGCACGTAGCCCGCTGGTGGCACCACGAGACGTCCCTGGCGGCCGTGGAGCGCGACTTCGGACCGTCCGCGCGCCGTGAGGAACCGAACGAGGACCTTCTGGCGTTTCTCGACGGCGTACCGATCGGGCTGCTGCAACGCTCGTTCCTGCACGACTACCCCGAGTACCTCAACGAGCTGACGCCGCTCACCGCGGTGCCGCCCCGCGCGATGACGATCGACTACCTGATCGGTGACGCGGCGGACGTCGGGCACGGCATCGGCACCCGGATGATCCGATCGGCGCTCGGGCAACTGTGGCGCGACCACAAGGACGCCGAGTGCGTGATCGTGGCGGTGCACGCCGACAACATCCGGTCGTGGCGGGTGCTGGAGAAGGCGGGCATGACTCGCGTCGCCCACGGCGACATCGAGCCGGACAATCCGATCGACGACCGGCGCCATCATGTCTACCGGAAAGATAGGCCGCCGATTGGCGAGCGCGATGAGTGAGCGATCAGATCGTTCCGGAAGCCGGGATCGGCACGAGCGGGCGCCGACGGGTCTCGACAGCCCGTGCCCCGGTGTAGTGGGCGGATCGCGGCCGATGCACTCGTCATCGTCGATGTCGGTTGCCACTTCCAGCGGTGACGCCGCCTCCCGATGGCGAATGCCGGGAGGCACCTGTCAGCATGGGGGCCGAACTGCGACCGGTGTTCTCCGTACAAGCCCGGCCGCCTGGCCGAAAAGGCATGGCATGAGTTCGTTGGGGGATGTGGGTCCAATGCCGTCGGACATACCGGAAAGCTGGCCCGTCGAGGACCGGCTCCGCGGTACGTCCGACTGGTTCGCAACCGCTGATGTCCTGGGCGATGAGGTGGTGCCCGCGTGGGCGGACTGGTGCGCCGTCCACGTCCGGATGTCTGTGGTCGAGGCTCTACGCGCCGGCTCATCCGTTCCGCTGGCCGAGCTGGGCCTGACACAGCCGGTCGATGGTGAGCCGCTGGAAATGGTGACGCTGCGACACCGCGATCCGGGCCGTGAACCGGTGATCCGCGAGTGGGCTGCGGACATGCCGGTTCGCACAGGTGACGCCTACGGCGCCGGTCGCGTGACCGCTACCGGGATCACTCGCTATCTGCCTCACGTGGGGCCGGCCATGCTGCAGGCCACGGCGGCAACCCCGCAACAGCGCACTCGGTTCCAGGGACTGGGCATCGGTAGCTCCATCGTCGTACCGCTGTACACCTCGACCGGCGCACTACTGGGCGCCATGACTCTGCTCCGCGAACTCGACGCCCGAGAAGCCTTCACTGAAGACGACGTACACGCCGCCGAACGGCTCGCTCGCTCGGCGGCCGAAGCGCTCGATGCCTCCCGCATCGCGACGGTCACCGCCGAATCCTCACCGCCCGTCCTTGACCAGCAGCGCACCGCCACCTGGCGGCCACCGCACCCACGGGATGCCGCCACCAGCACCGAAGGGCGCAACTGGGCCCGGCGCACACTGCCGGAGCTGCTGACTCGACCCCCACGGCGCGACCTGTACGAGGACATGGATCTGGTCTTCACCGAACTGCTCAGCAACGCCGTCCGGCACGGCGGAGGGCTGCGCGAGGCGCAGCTGTCCAACACCGGGGAACACCTGCGCCTGGTAGCGGCTGACAACGACCCGCGCAGTCCCGCTGTGCGGGCACGCCACGCCGATCAGCCCAACGGGCGTGGTATGCACCTGATCCAAGCCATAGCGGACCGCTGGGGCGTCTACCGGCACCACAGCGACATCGGCAAACATGTCTGGGCTGATCTTCGCTTCACCGCATAGAACCGCGCTCGTGCCTGCCTTCGCCGGACGCGTCGATCGTCGCGATGCGCCACCTCCGGGCCTGGCCGGCTCATCGACATGCTCGCCCTCAGCCGCATACGCCTGCCGAACCCGGCCCGAGCCCACGCGCCTCAGCGCGCCGCCCGCGGCAGATGAGGACGTTCGGCCGAATGAACTCGGTGCCCGTCACCATCAAGATCAAGCGATGACCGCAGCGAACAGAATCTCAAAGCCATTCACCTCGGATACGCCGCCGGCCGAGACTAGGCGCCTCCCCGCTACGCGGTACGGCAACTCCTCCGCGATCGCTCAGGCGGTCGGTGCGTTCGCGGGTCTGCTCGTTCTGGCCGTATACGTGATCATCGACTCAAGGCATCTCATGTCGAACTACTGTTTCGACGCCACCGGCCAAATCGTCTGCCCGATCACTGGGCCGGACTGGGCTCGGCCTCTACCCGCCGCTGTCACGCTGATGGCTCTGCTCATCGGCCTTGCCGGCCTCGCCATCGGCCGCCCCATCCGCACGGTCGCGCTGATCGCTGGCTTTGTGCTGACGGCCCCCGCCCTGGTCGGCGGCTGGCTGATTGGGTAGCGAACTCGGCTGCATCGGTGCACGAGCGATCAGCGGCAAAAGGGTGCACACGAGTCGGATGAGCTGGCCCATTCCGTCAAGACGTGGCCGTTGGACTTCACAAGCCATCCACGGTCCAGTTCGTGCGCGTACGGTCGGTTGGTGAACAAGCGATCCTCAACAAGATCTCGCTTGCCGCGGGGTGATGGTGTGTGGGTGGCTGCAGGCTTGATCGTGCTTGTGACGTTCTCGGGATGTGGCTCGGTCCTGACCTTCCCATGGGCCGGGCACGAGTGCTCGCCACCGATGAGCCACCATATCTGCTCGTATGGCGGCCAGATGGTAGCTGCCACAACACCTGGTTGGACCGCACTGATAGGGATAGCAATCGCAGGGACGACCTGCGCCCTACGGAGGCCCTGGTGGATCACGGGAATGGCGACCGGATACGCGATCGCCATCGCTGGTTTTGCGATCGGATGGTTCATCGCTGATGCCGGCCATTGATGTCGTCGGGCGCAGCTTCGACCAAATGCCCTCTCGTCGACACGACAAGACGCCAGCCAGTCACCGCCGCCTATCAGCCGTGACGGCGCTGGCTGGCCAGCGTGCGGATCGCGGCAGGTGAGCGTGTCGTCGGGCAGCAGGCCTTCGATCGGCAAAGGCGAGGAGACCAGCGCTCCTCGTTACTACCCTCGGATCTATGCCGAACCCGCTGCAATCAGACATCGGGCATGGTGCCCCCAGCCGCAGTGGCCGCAGGTATATCGCATTTGGGGTGCTTGGCTTGATCGGTGCGGCTGCCCTCGCCTACCTCGTACTTATGCTCCCGTGGTGGCTGGCGTTGAAGGATGAAGACGAGTGGGACCGAACCTGCTGTCCGTCGACTCCCCCCACAAGGGCACCCTTCGCGACGCCGACGGCCTCTGAGCCTCGCCCGCTCCACCCGTCACGGACCTAGCAGTCGAGATGCCGACGCCAACCCGAGGGGAACGCGCATCGCGGCAGATCCGGATGAGGGCTACTGCCGGACAGCGCCGCCGTGCCAGCCGGTTTCCTCCTGAAGTAACGCGGTGAGCAGGTCTCTGGTCTGCTCCTCGAACGCGACGAGAAGGATCCGCTGGACGGTGGTGGGTGTCGAGCGGATGGTGTTCACCGCGATGCGGGCGGCATCCTGCGGCGGGAAGCCGTAGACACCGGTGGCGATGGCGGGGAACGCGACCGAGCGGGCCTGTAGCTCATCAGCTACCTGCAGGCTGCCGCCGGTAGCAAGCCGCCAGCACGTCCGCCTCGCCGAAGCCGCCCCCTTCCCAGACGGGGCCGACCGTATGGATGACGTTTCGCACCGGCGGGTTCAGGTCGAACGCCGGGGTTGCCTTGGCATCGCCCGGATCGCAGGGGGCGATGGCCGCGCCAGCCTGCGCCAGTTGCGGCCCTGCGGCCCGATGGATGGCACCGTCGACTCCGCCGCCACCGAGCAGCGACTCGTTGGCGGCCGTCACGATGGCGTCCACGTGCTGGTCTGTGATGTCGCCCAGGACCACTTCGATCGTTGTCATGACCGATAGTCGCACTCCCGCATACAGCCCTCTCGATCGGCCTATTCCACGCGCCGAAGGCCCGCTCCTCGACACGAGCGGGTGCCGGCAAGCCTTCGGCAGCCGCAACGCCGTGCGACGAGCGGATCGCGGCAGATCCGGACGTTCTTGCCGGAAGGGCATGCCACAATCCCACCCATGCCCGAGATCGTCACTGCGGCGCTGGTTCGCGAAGGTCAAGTCCTGCTCGTCCATCGAAGTCCGAATCGCAATTGAGCCGGTTCGGTGCAGCGGCGGGGCTGGTGAGGCGGAGCTGGGTGTAGACGGTCACGACGAGTCAGGTCCAGCGGTAGGGGGCGGCAGGGTCACGCAGTTTGGGGCTGGTCCAGCCGAGGGTCTGTTTGAGCATGCGGAAGGTGTGCTCGATGTGGAAGCGGCGCAGGAACGCCTGCCAGAGCAGGTCGACCTCGGCGGTGCCGGCGGTCGGGTGGGACCACCGCAGCCAGACCGGTTTGGCGGTGGCGCCGGACGGCAGGCGTTCGACGGCCCGGGTCACCGGGCTGCCACTGCCCGGCGGGGATGAGCCGTTCGATCACGTCGCGCAGCTTGGCGGCGGTGATCGTGGCGGTGTCGTCCATCCGCGGCCCGGGACATCACGGCGAGCCGGAGCTACCCTCTGCTTGCCAGCCGGCCAGCAGTAACGCCACGCTGTCGAGCAGGCGCTGAAGCGCGAACTCGAACAGCGAGTCGATGCTGAGATCCACGTCGTCGCGCGTCGAGAGGCTGGCCATGATGGGGAATGAGCCACCACGCAAGGCCGCGGACAGCGCTTCACCCTGCGTACTCATCCATTCGTCGTCGGTGAGGCCGGTGTCCTGCTCCGTCTCGGCCTCACGTTCCAGGTTTATCGCCGTACCGCGGACGAAGTTGGCCACCATGGCCGCGAGGTGGATCAGTGTGCCGTGGTCCAGGCCTCGGTCGGCCACGGCGCGCATCGTCCATTCCGTGTGGGCGATCGCGTTCGGCGCGAGGAGCGGGCGGGTGAGCGAGACGACCTGTGCCAGCCACGGGTGTCGCTGGTACATGCTCCATTGGAGGCGGCAGATCAGCTCCAGCTGGGCCCGCCAGCCAGCCGGTGGCCGGACCGGCGGGCGGTGTGCGGCGAAGGCGGCGTCGGCCATCAGTGTCGTCAAGTGTTCTCTGCCGCGTACGTGCCGGTAGAGCACCATGGTGGCCACCTCGAGTTCGGTGGCGATGCGGCGCATGCCGGTGGCAGCGAGCCCTTCGGCGTCGGCGATCGCGGTCGCGGTGGTCACGACGCGGGACAGGAACGCGTCAGCGTCGCTGCGGCCCGGCCCGTCCCGGCGGTGCGGGCCACGTCCGTTGCCGGTGGCAGCCACCACGGTGCCGACCCCGGTGACCGTTTCGGTCAATCCTTCCTGCCGCAATGTGGCGATCACCCGGCTGGCGGTTGCCATGGCTACGCCGTGATCGCGCACGAGCTGCCGGATCGACGGCAGCCGGTCGCCCGGCCGCAGAGCGCCACCGAGAATCTGCCGGCGCAGGTCCCCTGCGATACGCACCGACGCTGGTCCGGTCTCGTCGCCCCTCACGCCGCCTCCGCCGTACTAGTGCACCCCGACGGCGTCCAGCCTAGTCAGCGCATCGGATTCCCAGTGGGGGCGCTGCTGTTCTAGTGCCGTGCTCGGATCTTTCGGTGATCGTCCGCATGCTGTGCCGGAACACGTGTACAGCGTCGTCATCAGCGACAGGAGGAACACGATGAGGGTGAACAAGTGGTGGGTGCGCATCGGTGGGGTTGCCGCCGCGCTGATGTTGGTACCGGGCGTGGTCGGCGCCGGGGTGTCCGCCCAGGACCCGGCGGTGATCCGTACCGGGCAAGGCCTGATCCGCGGCACCGTCGCGCAGGACCATCGCTCCTTCGCCGGGATTCCCTATGCGGCCGCGCCGCGGGACCGGCTACGCTGGCAGCCGCCGCATCCGGCGGCGGCGTGGACCGGGGTACGCGACGCCACCCGGCCCCAGTCGGCTTGTGCCCAGCCGGACGGCATGCCGATGGATCGGCCCAGCAACGCTGAGGACTGCCTCTACCTGAACGTCACCACGCCGACGACCCGCACGGCGCGGCGGCCGCTGCCGGTGATCGTGTGGCTGCACGGTGGGCACTTCTTCCTCGGCCAGGGTGATACCTGGGGTGGGCAGAAGATGGCGGTGCAAGGGGAAACCGTCGTGGTGACCCTAAACTACCGGATCGGTCCGCTCGGCTTCCTCACCCACCCGGCCATCGCCGGTGGCAGGGCGGGCAATCTGGGCCTTCAGGATCAGCAGGCGGCACTGCGGTGGGTACGGGCCAACGTCGCGGCGTTCGGCGGAGACCCGCACAACGTGACACTTGCCGGACAGTCGGCGGGCGCCACCAGCGTGTGTGCTCATCTGGCGGCACCGCGCTCGGCCGGGCTGTTCGACCGCGCGATCCTGCAGAGCAACTCGTGCAGCACGCCATTGCCCACCCGCGAGCAGGCAACGGCCGCCGCGGAAACACTGATCGGGTCCGCCGAGTGTGATGACGACCCCGCCGGAGTGTCCGCCTGCATGCGGAGACTTCCGGCTGAGCAACTCGTGGCGAAGGCCGGTTACCCGGGCCAGACAGCGTGGTCCGCCGGGCCGGTCGCCGGTGACGCGGTTCTGCCGGTCGACCCCGCGCGGGCGGTGGCCACCGGCCGGTTCCACCGGGTCCCGGTGCTCATCGGCGTCACCCGCGACGAATACCGGGCGCAGGTCTGGGGGTTGGAGCGGACCGACGTATTCTGCGCGTCGCCGGAGAAGGACCGGCCCTGTGGTCTGACCGTCCCGCAGTTCCTCGAACACGTGGGAGGCAGCTTCGGGGCACAGGCCGGCATGGTGCTCGAGCGCTACCCGTTGAAGCGGTACGACAACCCGTCCGAGGCGCTGTCCGCGATCATGACCGATGTCGAGTACGCGGGGCCGGTCCACGACTCCGCGATCGCGTTCAGCCGGCACGTGCCGACGTACATGTACGAGTTCGCCGACAACGAGGCCCCCTTCTTCACCGACGCCGTGCCGGTGACCTTCGCGACGGGCGCGTTCCACACCGCCGAACTGCCGTACCTGTTCACGGTCGGCTATGCCCAGCCGCTGTCCACCGAGCAGACCCGGCTCTCCCGGACGATGGTCGCGTACTGGGCCGCATTCGCCGGCCACGGTGCTCCCCGTGCGGAGGGACTGCCCTGGTGGCCGCGGTTCCACGGTGCTTCGGGGCATGTGCAGCAGCTGGCGCCACTCGCCGGCGGCATCAAGCGCGCGGACTTCGTACGTGATCACCAGTTGCCGTTCTGGCGGTCGCTGCGGGAGCGCTGAGCAGCTCACTCACGGGTCAGCTCGCGGTACGCGGCCAGCACCGCTGTCGTCTCCTCGACCAGCTCCCCGGCGGTGCCGGCCCCGCCGGCACCGCTTTCCGCGGGGTGGTCTCGCCGGTGCAAGGCGGCACGCGCGGAAGCCAGCGCCTCCTGAGCCGTCACGAATGCGGAGGTCTCGTCCGCAAGCCGGCGCAGATATTCCAGCCGTTGCACGACCTCGTCGTCGATCCGCGACAGGTCTGCTTCGGTCAGCCGTACCCGTTCATTCAGTTCGGCCGCCGTCTCGCCCTCGGGCGAGACGTGCGGGACGGCAGCGGCCAGGTCGTCCCGGGTTCTGCGGATCGCCGCCCGTTCGGTCAGGAGGCGGGTCAGGTTCCACAGATGCCGGGACAGAGCCGGGGACGGGTCGTCGAGTTTCACGTATGCGGCCAGTCGCGGCCACAGCCCGGCCGTGCACCGCACCGCCGACGCCGCGGCATGGACCGCGTCGATGTCGTCGCGGTGGTCCAGAACCAGATGGCCGTGCTCCCAGAGCCGGCGTGTGCGGCGGACCCGGCGCCGGCCCCAGCCGATCAGGGAGCCGGCGCCGGCCACGCCGAGCGCGATGAGTTCCGAGCGCCCCGTCGCGTCCACTGCCAGGTACGTCGCCAGGGCCGAGTAGAACGTGCCCCACCCCGCGATCGATGCGCCACCCGATTTCGGGGTGTGCACCCACACCTGGGCCGGCTCCTCCTCGGCGACGCCGCCCGGGCGCATCCTCGTCGCCGGCTTCGCGTTGACCAGGGTCACCGGGCCCACGGTGTCGGGATCGGTATCCCCGGCCAAATCCGGCTGCAGCACCGACACCACGGTCTTCTCGTCGTCGGAGGTGAGGAACAGATGCTCGGGCGCACTGTCGTCCGTACGGGGAACGGTCGTCATAATTGTTGATGCTGGACGGTGGTGCTGGGACGGTCAATCCAGCCGAGCGAAGTCCATCGTCCAGTTGGTCTGCCAGGTGGCGCCTCCGTCGTACGAGA
Organism: Actinoplanes sp. NPDC019969; assembly: GCF_055562375.1. Classification (NCBI taxonomy): domain Bacteria; kingdom Bacillati; phylum Actinomycetota; class Actinomycetes; order Micromonosporales; family Micromonosporaceae; genus Actinoplanes; species Actinoplanes sp. NPDC019969. Next base: position 164,407 of record NZ_JBVHFK010000011.1, read on the forward strand.
ACGCCTGCTCCCACCTCGCCGACGACGGCGTCATGTCGCTCCAGCGGAAGCGCACCTTGATCGGCTTGCCGTCCCAGTCGTCGTCGCCGACGAATTCGCCGCAGCCACCGACGAACCGGCCCTCGACCGGCGGATCGAGGTGTCCGGGCCGGGTCGTCGACGCCCACCAGATCCGCCAGAGGTCCCGGCCGGGGTCGTAGAGGCGCAGCGACATGCCTTCGAACGCCGTCCCGTCCGGCGGCATCACCGCGACGGAGAAGCTGTCCACGTTGCCGAGCCCACCGAGAACCGGGCCGGCGACACCGGTCGCGGCGAACTCGACCCACGCGCCCCGTACCAGCCTGCGGTTGTGGATGCGCCACCGCCCGTGCAGGAAGTCGAAGTCGGCGGCGCTCACGGCAGCACCGGCTGCCGGGAGAACCAGTCGGCGACAGCCACGTCGGTCAGTGCGGCATGCCGCGTCTGCGGGGCCGGATCCGTTCCGGGTTCCTCCGCCAGGGCATGGCGCAGGCCGGGCACCCGCACCAGCGCCGCGCGGTCCGGCCTGTCAGCCGAGAGGTCCTGCCACAGGGCCTCGGCCGGTCCGACCAGGTCCGGGTCCTCGTCCGCGCCGACGATCAGCAGTAAGGCCGAATCCTGCCGGGCCACCTGCGCTACCCGGGCGACGAAGTCCAGCCGGGCCGCTATGCCGCGGCTGTGCGCGTCCCAGACGTACGGTGTGCCGAACGCCCGCTCGTTCACGGCGACCAGGTCGGCCAGCCGGATCACCGGACTCACCAGCGCCCCGGTACGAACCGGCACCTGCCCGTCGGCGAGGACACCGAGCGCCACCATGGCTCCGATCGAGGCGCCGACCAGCCCGACCGGGCCCGGCGCGACACCCAGCCGATGGCGCAGTTCACGCAGCGCCGCCGGGAATTCGGCGACCGCCTGGCCGACGAGCGGCTCGAAGACGTTACTCACCGCGTCCGCGGCGGCAAGCGTGAAGAAGCCGTCCAGACTCCCGCCGGGAAGCCGGCTGCCGAGCAGCGGCAACCCGAGATGAACCCGCCAGGCGTCCAGGGCCGGCAGGGGCAGAGCGGCGGCCATCGCGGCCTCGGTACGGGGCGCGTCCGCTGAATGCCAGATCGCGACGAGCGCATCGGCTCCAGCTCGTGTCGCGGGCGGCAGAGCGAGGTACGGCACGCCCGCCGCGACGCCGGTCAATGGTGTGATGCTGTTGGCTGCTGTCATGCCGTCCAGCACAGCGCACGGGCGAGTCGTGGTCGAACAACTGTTGTGGCACCTTGCACAACCACCGGTTGTCGACCATGGTGGGCCCATGGATCTGGACGTCGCGCAGGTGCGCGCGTTCGTGCGGGTCGCCGATCGCCGCCATTTCGGCCGGGCTGCCGAGGAACTCCACCTCACCCAGCAAGCTCTTTCGAAACGGGTTAAGCGGCTGGAGTCCACGCTGAACACTCTGCTGCTCATGCGCGAGCATCAGGTGGTCGAGCTGACCGACGCCGGTCGTGCCTTCCTGCCGCATGCGCGGGCGCTGCTCGACGCCGCGGACGCGGCCACCGCCGCCGTTGGGAACCTAACGGAACGCCCCCTGCGCCTGGATGTCTGGGGTGCGGTCCAGGCGCCACTGCGGCTGGTCCGTCGGGTGACCAGCGAGTCACCGGACCAGCTGATAGAGGTCAGCATGCGGCGCAGTCTCGACAGCGCTGTCGCAGCGATTCGCCGCGGCGAACTTGACGCAGCATTCGGGCGTGCCTGCACCGAAGACGGCGAGTGGCCCGCAGACCTGCATCGACGCGTGGTCTACCTGGAGCCGCTGGGCGTGGCACTCTCGGCCGCACACCCACTCGCCGAGAAAACCGTGGTCATCGCCGACGATCTCCGCGCCACCGGCGGACTGTGGTGGCCGGGCGAGAACGGGCCGCCCGAATTGGTCGGCCTGCTGCGCGCATACTGCACCCGGTTCGGCATACCGCTACGAACGGAAGGCCTCAACCTCGGCCTGGAACACGCATTGACCGCCGTACGCGACGACCCGGGCCGTGCACTGCCGGTCGGCACCGAATGGACGGTGTCCCACAGCACCGAGGTCACGGTCCGAACGTTGGAGCGACACCGTACTACCTCTGGTCGCTGATCTGGCCCCGCCGGCAACCGCACCCGAAACTCGGCCGGTTCCTGCGACAGCTCACCGGCATGGCAGCACGCGAAGGACGGCTCCGCCTGCCGTCCGGCGCCGGATGGCTGCCGCCCAACGCCATGATCCCGAACCGGGATCACGGCTGAGCGGCTGCAGACCCGGATCTTCGGGGTCTTGTTCCCGACAGGTTGCCGCGTCCGCCGGATCGACTGGAGCGCGGCCAGCGTGTGATCAGCGCCTTTGCGCAGCCGGTTCACGCCCCATAGCTGGTCGTCGCCGAAGCTGTAGCAGCCGTGGAAGTAGCGGATCCCGTGCGTGCGTTTGTAGGTCGCGGGCAGCCGGTCGGGATGCCTCTCGGGTGCCCAGCCAGCGCCGTGGTGCGGGCGGATTGACAAGGGCCCGAAATGGTCGAACGCGAAACAGCGCTGTGGGAACCGCCTCGTGACCTCCTCGATGCGATCGAGTGCCCGTACCGGCTCGGCCACCAGACCACCTCACTCTCAACGGCCAACATCATCGCCGTCGAGAAAGGGCTCTCACCGTTCCATCCGATCGGACGCCCGCCCGCTGGTCGGTCGCCGCGTCGCCGGCGTGGTGGGGCTGCGGTATGGTCCGCGGCGGCCACGGTGACCCGGCCCCGCACGGCGTGAACGGTGAGGGTCAGGATTCCGCCGCCGTGACGGATCGCGTTGGTGACCAGTTCGCTGACCACCAGGGTCGCGTTGTACAGCCAGTCGGCGTCCGTGAAGCCCCAGGCCTGCAGTTCCCGGGTTCGTTCGTGGACCAGGCTGGTGCGGTATCGGGTGAGATCACGCAGCCGGCACACCCGCGGCGGTGGAACGAAGCTGGGACGGATCAGGCCGTGTTCGATCAGCCGGGCGATCCAGGCCGAGTCGGCGACGTCGGTCTTTGCCGACCACGCTGACCCCGTTGGCGGCGAGCCAGTCGCGTAGTTCCAGCAGACCGGGGGTGGTGGTGGCGAAAGTGCGGATCTCTTGCCGCCGTTTTCTTGACAGTCCCCTTGTCGTCGCCCAGGACAGAAACCTGTCGCTCAACAGCTCCGGCTGAGCGGCTAATTGGCGCGCTCGAGCGACCGAGGTTAATCAAGAATCCGGAGTTTTCCCAGCTCATAGCGGTGGGCCGCCCGGGACTCGAACCCGGAACCTAAGGATTAAAAGTCCCCAGACTAGCCGTTTTCATCTCGAAGCATCAGAATGCTCCTAATACCTGCGCCGTCCGACACGGTCCAGCTACGTTCTGTCCCGTCCGGGCGCCAACGCCCAGATCGAGACTGCTCGACACTGTCGAGATCCGGCTCCGTCCAGGCACATCCGGCAGAGGTGCGGAACATCCGAGCGACCAGGGAGCGACCGGCCAGCACCGCACCACCCAATCGGCCGCTGCACCGTGCAGCGAGCGCATCGCGGCAGATCCGCGTAGGGCGGCAGCGCGGCATGAGCATGTGTTGTGCGGTCGTCTCGTCAGGTGTGTCGGCTGATCGAGTACCCAGTCCCGGTGACAGCATCGTTGAGGTCGTTGAGGTTGGCGTCGGGGTTGAGCGCCTGCACCACGGCGTCGGTGAGCGGGCGCATGGCCACGACGTGCCCCACCGCGGACCGGTCCACTTCGATCTCGTAGTAGTCCCTGGCGAAGTCGACGTAGCGATCGACGATGTCGTCGCCCAGGATAGCGAGCCGGTCAGCGCCGTCGGGACTGGTGTCATACGGGCCCTGGGACGGCGGGAACGTGACACCACTGCCGGCGCGCCAACGGTCATCATCGATGCGTCGCCAGAGCACCGCGGTAGCGTTCAACATGCCCTCATCGCAGAACGCGGGCTCGCTTACATACGGCAGGAACTGCGGTGGGAGACCGTCAAGCAGGCCGGGCCACAGCGCGTGATCGTCGTTGGCATACGGCGTCATTTCGGACTCGTGATCGAAGACGCGGATGAACGCGCCCACGGCGGAGAAGACGATGGAGTACTCGTCACCGCTGCCGTTGCTCATCAACGCGGCGTCGTCGTCGCCCCATCCGCCGTAGGTGTAGTACGCGTAGTCGGAACCCTGAATGAGCTCCAGCACGGCGAGTGCCCGGCACCGGTCTCGCAGCACTTCGATCGAGGGCAGCCGGTCGACGACGTCGTAAACGTTCACCCCGCGACCTTAAGACCCCTGCTAACCATCGATGACAAGCGGTCTGCGGCAGGAGAGCGTGTCCTCGGGACGGTGCGCGACGGGTGATCCCGGATACTCACGCGGTGGAGAGAAGATGGGCGCACATCGGCCGGCTCTGGACCAACGGCGAGCCATACCTGGCCGCTGACTTCGGCATTCGCCATCTTTGGCTTGGTTCCACCGAAGACGAGTACTTCGATCGCATCGTGAACTTGGGCGCGGAGGACATCAGCATCCCGCTCGGGGTTGAGGCGGCAGCAGTCGTCGGAGGCGACGGAGTCGTCCGCGACGACAGTTGGATGGAGGTCTTTGAATCCATCGACGGCGTCATCGCCATCATTCAGGCGTCCGGTGCCGATTATCAGCAGGTCGTAGGTGACGCTCTGGAGTTCGCGGAAGCGCCTGCTGGCTTCGTTCGCGAGTTTGGGCACCAGATGTTCGCGACTTTCGGCGCCACTTTGCGGGGACCGCGCGCCGCGATGTTCGTGAGAACCGGCACCACTTCCGGCTCTGGGCCCCCGGGGTGGCGCCGTCGGTCCCTCACCAGCTCGCTCACGCTACGTAAGAGCGATCATGAAGGAACTCGAACTCGGATGCGCAGATCTGCCGACGGGTGGAACGTCCGCACTGGATAACTGCGCGACCGATCGGGGTCGACGGGTGTGCCGCTTCACGGTCAGAATGATCTGTGCACGAACGGCGAGGCGAGCAACCAGCGATCCGTGCCGCGACGGTCACGGGAACCTCGGGCCGCGTAGGCGCGGCGATTGCGGCAGCCCTTCACGCGCATGGTTGGTCTATATGCGGGCTCGACCGAGTACCGGGCCGATGGACCAACCTCGCCGGAGATTTGCGAGATCCCGAAGTACGCTCTGCCGCACTCCAGCAGTCCGAGCTCTTGGTCCATGCAGCTGCCCTGCACGCGCCACACGTCGGCCGAGTCGATGACCGCGAGTTCCGTGCCGTTAACGTCCACGCCACCGAGGCGCTGGTCGAAGAAGCCGACCGCAGGGGTATCCGACGCGTCGTCTACATCAGCAGCACCAGCGTCTACGGGCACGCTCTGGTACCCACTGACCAGGCGGTCTGGGTCGACGAGGCACTGGAACCCCGTCCGCGCGATATATACGACGAGACGAAACTGGCCGCCGAGCAGCTCGTCGCCTCGGCGGCCACCCCGTCGGTCAGCTTGCGTATCGCCCGCTGCTTCCCGGAGCCACGGCCTGTGCTGGCCACCCACTTCCTGCATCGAGCCGTAGCGTTGGACGATGTCGCGACGGCCGTCGTACGCCTCACCGAGCAGCACGCCGTTACCGGCACCTTCAATATCGCTGGGTCGTACCCCTTCACCCGCGCGGACTGCCCGGCACTGCACGACGACGCAGCCGCGCTGATCGCCGCACGGCTCCCGGAGGTCGCTGCCGCGTTCCGGGAGAGGAACTGGCCACTGCCTCGCACGCTCGACCGGGTCTACGACTCCAACACCGCTGCCGAGACCTTCGGCTATCGCCCGGTGCACGGAATCCATCAACTGCTGCGCTCGCACTGAGCCGCCGCCGGCATCCTCATCGGCTGCCGACAAGGCGTGCCCGCTTCCGGCGACCGTCACCATGCGTGAACGGTGCGCCAGCCGACGATACGTGAGCCGCCGTCGTTGAGGGGTGGCGCCCAAACCCGCGAACATCGAGATGAGTGAGATCGCGGTGGTGCCCAAACTCAGCGACATCTGGTGCCCAAACTCGCGAACAAAACCACGCCTGCCGAAGCCCACGCCTTCATCAACACTCCCAGTGGGCAACTCGCCATCTTCAGCGCTGCCTGTGACGGCGCGGGCGAGCAGGCGATGACGCTGCTGCCACCGCAAACCGGGCACATGCCAGTGGAACATGGGCCACCTTCCCGGGATAGCGACACGGGACTCCGCCTTCCAGCTGGCAGCGCAGGGTACCGAGTCGAGGCTTGGTCCTACACCAAGCTCGGTGACTCGGGTTGCTTTGCCCGCTGGCTGCTGATTCCCCAGTGATCAGCAGGCACAAGGAACCTTCATTGCGGCAGTTAAGTACACCGTCTCGCTGGTAGACACCGTCGTATTACGGATCCGGAACTGACGTACGGTGGGCGCCGTGACAGCTCAAAGACGGGTGCCGGAGAGCCTTGAGGAATTCTTGGCGGCAGCGGCAGACCAGGCACGCCTAGTGCTCGACGCCGACGCGGGCTTGCCGACCTATGACGCTGGTCTGAATTTTCAGGGCTTGGCTCTGAGGGCTATGGCCAAGGCCCCCGAGAGTGGACCGTTGTTTGAGGTGACATATGGCCTCAACCTTATTTGGGGCGCATTGACCGATGAGATGGACGCTCCCGGAAGAGGATCTGCGGAGCAAGATATTCAGGCTTTTAAGCATATGAAGCAGGCGGCAGTCGAATGGCTCGGCGTCATGAACTCATCAGATGATCGCGCTGCATACTTAGATTTCTGGGTGCATGAGTAATGCGGTTACTCTAGAGATCTCCCGAATTAGGCTGAGCGTTACTGGCGTGTAGGGCAGAAGCATGTTCCCGGTCAGGCACGCACTCTCGTCGGCAATTTAGGGCGTCGCACAGCCGCCCGGTGCCGGGTGACTGCAGCCGGAACGGTTCGCTGCAGTGGCTTGCCGGAGCTACTTGACGGCTAGCCACTGCACAGGGTGGGCAGAGCCGCGGAGTCACCGGATCTCGTGCACGACCTGAATGAGCCCGACTACATGAGCGTTAAACTCGTGCATATCTTCTGCTGGCACCCACAACATGGGAGCGGCGGAGCCACCGAACGACCGCGTAGAGTAACGTTTGATGAAGTCCGTGTCGATGTTTAGGCGAAGGACGTACCTGACTCCGGTGCCTAATGAGTTCCAATGTCGAGCGCCAGAGATAGCAAATTTCTCATCGAGAATCGGGTGAAAGTGTAGGCGTTCGCGCGGTACTGGCGGCCATTTCCGCCATCCTGACGCGCGGATGTGGTCAATTTCGCGAGGCCCAGCAGGATGCCACAAGGTTGTAAAATTACCACCTTCGCTCACACCTGCCTCACCGCCCTGCTTGATTTGCCGCGATGTCCTTCGCAATAGTGCCATGGCTTGGTCCCGGGAGGGGAGGCCGCGTCAGCGATTGACCCAGCGGAGCAGCGTGCATGCCGATAGCAAACTGAGCTCTCGAGGCCTATGCATGCAGGGCAAGCGCACTACTCTCGGCAGTTGATCGAGTTTCGGTCGTACTGCCGTTTCACCTGCTCTGAGTGTCCCGCCGTCGCTGAGCGGCGACATGGTCGGCTATTTTGTCGGACCCGCTCGTTAGGCTGCCGATCGCTGGGCTCGGACGGGGCGGCGGCGATACGGGAAGAGACAGCATGGACATCGACGGCTTCTGGGCGGTCATCGAGGGGACCGGCCGGGGCACCGGCCCGGACGAGCGGAGCGACCGGCTCGCGGCGGCACTGACCACACTGACGGTCGGGGATCTGCTCGACTTTCAGGATCACCTCGCAATGCAGCGCGGCCGGGGTGTCCGGCGATGTCATGGGCGACGCCGCCACCCTCATCCTGCTCGGCTGCGGGGACGACAGCTTCGCCCGGTCCACCGCCTGGCTGGTGGGGCTGGGCCGGGAGGCCATGGACCGGATCGCCGACGAGCCCGAGGTTCGGGCGCTGGCCGGCCGGCATCCGTGTGACTGGACGGACGACGAGTACCCATGGTGGGAGGAGCTGGAGTTCGCGGCCGACCATGAGTACGAGCGGCGCGAGCGGGACCCCGCCTGCATGCATTGCGCGCTGAAAGCCCGCGCCTCAGAGGACGGACCGGCACCCTGGCGGGAACCGGAGCCGGACGACCGCGACCCGGAGGAGTCGCTGCCCCGGCTGACGGCGATGTTCGACAAGGGCCGGCTCTGGGACTGACATGGACCTGGTCGATATCTCATAGGATCACCCGCCGCCACACCGGCCGCGGAATCGGCAATCCCCGGCGTCGGCTGTCCGGAGGCCATGAAGGCGGCGAGGATGCAATCGGGGTGGCGGTCGAGGTTCATGCGAGCTCTGTCGTAGCGGATGGTGGGACGGGGTCGGCGTGGCAGGCGGCCATCCGAACGTCGCCGAGGCTGACGCCCACAGCGCGGCGAGGGGTTCCGCCGTCCACGGCCACGCGCCGGCCCGCACCGGTCCACTACGGCGGCCGACCTGGGCCGTGGGCCGCTCACAGCCCGAGCGTAGAAGTCGACCTGAACGATCTCGGAGGCGGAACAGACGTGAAGGGCTTCGGTACGGCGGGCCCCCTCGCCCGCGTACCGAAGCCCTTCACCGGGGTGTCACACCCGGCACTGCCAGGAACGCGCGTCGTAGTAGTCGGTGAAACGGTCGACGGTGGCGTACCCGAACGTGGTCTCCCGGCAGGCCGCCAGCACGTCGATGTCCGATTCCGTACCGCCGGTCACGCAGTGCCAGTCGTAGACCGTGCCGCCGGTCAGGGCCGCGGTGTCCGCGCCGAGGCTGCGGCAGTACCTGCCGAAGTCCGGCGCCACCACGTCGGAACGCACCCGCCAGCAGCCGATGCTGTCCGGGCGGTGGAAGTCGCCGATCCGGTCGACGGCCTGGTCGACGCCGTGGGTCCAGCGGCAGGCGGCGTCGAGGGCGATGCCGGTGTCCCGGCCGCTCGCGGTCCGGCAGTGCCAGTCGTAGGCGGTGTCCCCGGCCAGGACGGCGCCGGCATGCCCCTGCGACCAGCAGTATCCGCCCAGGTCGGGGGCGCCCAGCTCGCGGGGCGGCGGCGGGGACGCGGCGGCCGGTGCGGCGATGGTCAGGACGGCGCAGGCGCCGAACAGCAGGGCGAGCAGGAGGCGTACGGGATTGCGCATCTGATCTTCTTCTTCCGGGAGGGTCAGGCGACGGCGTACGCGTAGTTGGCGCCGAAGTCCGAGTCGTAGGCGGTGCAGCCGCTGCGCTGCCCGGTGACCCGGAACCAGAGCTCCACCCGCGTGCTGCCGGGCGTGACGTCGACGGTCACCGGGACGGCCTGGCCGTCGGCGCCGGTCAGGGTCTGCGACTGCGCCGGGCCGCCGTCGAGGCGGTGCAGGACGTCGATGTGCCAGGCCGGTGCGCCCTGGTAGGTCTCCCGGCACTGCGGAAGACGGGCCGGGTCGTACCGGACGACCAGGCCGTGTCCGGCGCGGACCGCACCGGTGACCGTTTCGGACCAGTCGGCGCCGAACGTGGCGACGGCCGGCTGCTCGATCGTGTAGTGGTAGTTGGCGCCGTACCGGGAGTCGTGTTCGCTGCAGCCGGTCCGGTCGCCGGCATGGAACCACAGCTCCAGGTCGTGCCCGCCGAGCGGCAGGTCGATGCGGACCGGCGCCGCGACGTTGTGCCGGTTCTCGTCGAGCCGGGTGACCGGCTCGGTGCGGATCGGGCCGCCGTCGACACGGTAGTGGACGCCGATGCTCCAGGCGTCGCCGCCGGCGTACTGGCTGCGGCACTTCCGGAGCCGGTTCAGGTCGTAGTCGACCAGGACGGCCCGGCCGGCTTCCACGAGGCCGTCGGCCCGGTCGGTGCCGTCGGCGGCGAAGCGCAGCGTGGCCGCGGGCGTGGCGGTCGCGGCGGCGGCCGGGGCCGCGAGGGCGACCAGGGCGGCCGTGCTCAGGACGAGGACGCGGGCGATACCTGCCAGGGTGTTGTGTCGCATCGCATTCCTTCTCGCAGATCGCTGGGGAGACGCCGCGACGGCCGCGGCGCCGGACCCGACACTGCAAGAACTTGCGTAACTCGTCAAACGCGATCATTACCTTCAGTGCCCGAATATGACCGCCGTGTCACCAGTGCAAGCGGTTCGATGCAGGTCAGCGCCGTTCACATGCGATCGGACGTACCCCTGTGGCCGTGGTCACCCGACCACAGGGCCACACCAGCATCTGCAAGAAGTTTCAGCGCGCCCCGACATAGCCGCGCACCACGCCCTTGCCTGCCGCCTTGGCCTCGTACAGCGCGACGTCGGCCTGCTCCACCAGCTCCAGCGGCCCGTGCCCGGCGCCCACGCCGACGGTCGCGCCGACACTGCCGCGGGCGGTGAGCACGGTGCTCCCCACCTCGATCGGCTCAGCGAGGTGGCGCAGCACCCGGGCGCCGATCTCGTGCACGTCCACCGGGTCGTAGAGGTCCGGCAGGACGATGGCGAACTCGTCACCGCCGAGGCGGGCCACCGTGTCACCGCTGCGGACCGCGGCCCGCAGCCGCGCCGCGACCCCGACCAGCAGGGCGTCCCCGGCGCCGTGCCCGTACGTGTCGTTGACGGCCTTGAACCCGTCCAGGTCGATGAGCAGGACGCCGGTGAGCCCGTCCGGGCCGGCCCCGGCCAGCGCGGCGTCCGCCTGCTGCCGGAACCCGGCCCGGTTGGCCAGCCCGGTCAGCGTGTCGTGCGTCGCCTGGTAAGCCAGCTCGGCCCGCTGGCGCCGCAGGTCCTCGGTCAGCCGCCGGTTGACGCGCAGGTTGAGGAACTGGCGGACCAGCACCAGGGTGGCGGTGGCCAGCAGCAGCCAGAACAGGACCGGGGTGACGGCCCCGGTGCGGATGTACCGCCACGCGGCGGCGGCGAACGCCAGCGCCACCGGCAGGTACGGCAGCAGCAGCCACCGCCCGTCCCGGTGCGCCTGCCCGGTGAACGTCTCCTCGGGCAGCGGCGCCCGGCTGGCCAGGGCCGTCAACAGCCCCGCGACGACGTAGCCGGCGCCGACCCCGCTGGCGTGCCACGGCAACTGCTGCACGGCGTTGTGCACGGCCAGCAGCATGGTGGTGGCGAAGGCCATCAGCGCCAGCGCGAGCAGCGAGAGCGCGGCGTCGCCGCGGTGCGACAGGCTGCGGGACAGGAGCACGACGGCGTACGCCGCACCGATCAGCTCCGGCACCAGCACCAGCACGACGAGCGGGCCGGCGGGGGCGGGCAGGGCCGCGTACGCCGGCCCGACCACGAACTCCCAGGCGAGCAGGAAGATCGCCCCGGCGACGGTGGCCACGTCGAGCAACCGCGGGATCCGGTCGTCACGGCCGGTCCGGTTGACCGTGCCGATCAGCGCGAGCGCGGCCAGGGAGAGGATCGAGGCGCTCACGGCCAGCAGCTCGTCGGCCGCGGTCTCGGTGGGCAGATAGGCGTCCACCGTGTCGACCAGGCTGGACACCGCCCACAGACCGGCGGCGGCCGCGGCCAGCGACCACGCCCAGCGCCGCTGTCCCCGCGACGAACGCGCCTGCGTGACGTGCCCGACCGTCGCGACGAGCGCGATCCCGGCCAGCAGCACGTTGTCGAACACCACGCCGGCCCGGGGTTCCAGGAACGGCACGAATCCCTGCACGACCAACCCCGCGGCGGCCACCGCGGCCATCTGAAGCCCTACCCGTTGCATCCGCGCACCCTCCGCGGGCAAAGATCGGATCTTTCCGGGCCGTTCTGAGGAAACCCCCGCGGAGGTGGCGCGGACGACACCCGGCGGTTCAGCGGGTGGTGCCGGCCTTCTGGCGACGGCGGCGTTCCAGGGTGACGGCGTACATCGCGGTGTCGGCCTGTTCGAGGGCGGCGGGGAAGCCGCCGGCCATGGTGACGGCGGCCCAGCCGATCGCGCCGTGCAGCCGGGCGGCCCGCAGCTCGGCGTCGATCCGGGCGATGACGGCCGGGGCGTCGTCCTCGCTGCAGTCGTGCAGCAGGAAGCCGAACTCGCCGCCGCCGAGGCGGGCGACGACGTCGGTGTCGCGCAGCGCCCGGCGCATCGCCCCGGCGGCGGCCGCGAGCGAGGCGTCCCCGGCGGTGAGCGGCTCCAGGTGCAGAACGGCGATCACGGTGGGGTCGGCGAGGCGTTCGTAGCGGGCCCGGGCCTGGTCGAGGAGGTGATGCCAGGCCTGCCGGTTCGGCAGCCCGGTCAGCGGGTCGGTCTCCACACCGAGCTGCTCGCGCAGCAGGGCGCCGCCGGCCCGGTCCTGCGCGCGGTCGGCGGCCAGCACGGTGGTGAGCAGCCGGCCGAGCAGGGCCAGCAGGTTCTCGGCGCCGGCCATCCGCGGGTCGCCCTGGTGGGTCTGCGGGTCGAGGCCGCAGATGGCGCCGAACAGGGAGCCGTCGGGTTCGGTGATGGGGGCGCCGGCGTAGGTGCCGATGTCGATGAGGTCGTTGACGCCGGCGCTCGCGTACGCCGGCACCTGCCGGGCGTCGAGGGCGACCGCCGGGGCCCGGCCCGCGGCCATGTGCACGCAGAAGCTGTCCTCCCAAGGATGGCTTCCGCCCTGGCGCAGCCCGTAGCCGTTGTCGGCGTCCAGATACAGGTACGTCTGCCTCCCGTTCTCCACCCGGGTGACGGCCCAGAACGCCAGCGGTATCCGCTCGTGCAGGAAGTCCAGCACCAGGTGGGCGGCCTGCTCGAACGCCGCCGACGGCGCCGGGACGGCGGTCCGCTCGTCCACGGCGGGCGGCGGCGTGGGATCCGGGGCCGGCTCGGCGGCGGGGGTCTCCACGATCGGGGGCGTGCCGGCCGGAACCGCGTCGGCGGGCAGGGTGAAGGTGAGCCGGGTGCCGTGCCCGGCCGGGTTGACCGACGCCTGGATCGTCCCGCCGTGCCGTTCCACGATGCGCCGGCAGATGCCCAGGCCCAGACCCGTGCCGGTGTAGCCGGACCCGCGGTGCGCCCGGTGGAAGTCGTCGAAGATCGCCTCGTGCTGGCCCTCGGGGATGCCGATGCCGTTGTCGTCGATCGTCACCACGGTCATCGCGCCGGACCGTACGGTGCTCACCGCGATGTGCGGCACGACGCCCGGCCCGGTGTACTTGATGGCGTTGCCGATCAGGTTCTCGAACAGCTGCCGCACCAGCACCGGGTCGGCGTGCACCGGGTGCAGCTCGCCGATGCCGAACGTGGGGACCGCGGTGCCGTTGCTCTGCGCCTGGTCGATCCGGGCGATCGCGATGTCGTTGACCAGCGCTCCCAGCTCGACCGGCGCCGGCGCCACGGCGGCGTTGCGGACGGTGGTGTACTCCAGCAGGTCGTTGATCATGTGGCGCATGCGGGCGGCGGCACGGCTGATCCGCCGCACCGGATCCTCCAGTTCGCCGAGGGCGGCCCGGTCGCCGGCCTCCTCGATCATCTCGCGCAGGGCTTCGGTCCAGCCCTCGACGGTGGTGAGCGGGTTCTGCAGGTCGTGGGCGACCACACCGGCGAACGAGGCGAGGGCGGTCCGGTGCCGGCGTTCCGCGGTGACGTCGTGGTACACGGTGACGGCGTACCGGGTGCCGTCGCCGTCGTCGGGCAGCGCCGTGGAGCTGACGTTGAGTATCCGGCCGTCCGGCAGCCCGGGGTTGCGGACCAGGACGTCCATGTTGCGGACGTCGGTGCCCGCCAGCGCCTGCCGGTAGGGCATCTCCTCCGGCCCCAGCGGACGCCCGCCGGGATGGAACAGGCCGTAGACCTCCGGGGCCGCCATCCGGTCGGAGGCGCCGCCGGCCCCGCCGACGAGCCGCCGCACCGCGAGGTTGCGCAGCAGGAACCGGCCCTCCGCGTCGACCACGGTGACCCCTTCGGCCATCGAGTCGACGATCGTGTTCATCATCCTGGCCTGCCGGGCCGCGGCGTGCTCGGCCGCCCGCAGCCGACCGAACAGCAGCGACCGTTCGTCCCGGCCCAGCGCCAGGGCCAGCCCGATCACGGCGATCATGCCGACGAACGCCTGCGCCACCAGCGCCCGTGCCGGGACGGACGCGATCTGCGCGAACACCCCGCTGCCCCGCAGCGTGCACAGGACCGTCACCGCGCCGAACACCAGGGTGTGCAGGAGCACGAAGACGGTGTGCAGCCGGGAACCGGCCCAGACGGTCAGGGCGATGACGGTGAAGGCCAGCGGCAGGGACTGACCGAAACCGAACACCACGGTGTACGCGAGGACGGACAGCGCCGTCAGGGCGAGGTATTCCATCCGGCGGCGTACCGGGACAGCGGCCCACACGGCGCGCGGCGTCACCGGGGGGCCGGCGTGCAGCATCGCGCCGATCCGGAGGCCCGCCGCGCCGATCAGCAGGATGCTGACCGTGTTCCGGGTCATCCACACCGTGGTCGCGGGCCACGAGTAGACCCCGTTGACGGCCCACACCCCGGTGGGCCCGAGCGTGGCGCCGCACCCGGTGCTGAGGAACGCGATGGCCGCCAGCCGCCACAGCTCGGTCACCCGGGCCAGCGGCTGCGTCCCGCCGCCGCCCCACAGGCCGGGCAGCCAGCGGTGCACCAGCCAGGCGAAGACCCACGCCTGCGCCAGGTTGGCGGCGGCGAACCACGGCACCAGCGCCGCCGGGGCACCGGTCGCCACGTTGACCACCAGCGTGACCAGGCACAGCGCGGCGGCGTCCAGGATCCGCCAGCGGGCCCGGTACCGCACTGCCGCCCACACCGCGGCGACCCCGGCGGCGGGCCAGACGAGACTGAGATTCGTCTGGTCCATCACCGTGAGGCGCCCGGCGTACGTGGTGGCCAGGTAGGCGACGGCGAAGCCGAGCGTCCGCAGCAGGGACGGCCCGAACCTCATCAGCTGTCCCCCTCGCCGCTATCCCCCTGTTCGGGAATTCGGCAGGAAGCGCACGTTCGTGAGGCTCAGGCGCGGAGGCTCACGCGGGTGTGGCGAAGTTCTGGGTCCAGTACCGGGTGCCCGAGGACGACTTCGCCAGGCCGACGCCGATCTCCGTGTAGCTGCAGTTGAGGATGTTCGCCTTGTGACCGGGACTGTTCATCCAGCCGTCCATCACGCTCGCCGCGCTGGTGTAGCCGGCGGCGACGTTCTCGGCGACACCCCGCCACCGGTAGCCCTCGGCGGTGACCCGGTCGCCCATGCTCGCCTCGCCGGGCAGCTGGTGCGACATGCTGTTCTGCGCGGCCTGCAGCTCGGAGTGCTTCTGCGCCGCCGCCTCCAGCCGCGACTCGCTGCTCAGGCCGGAGCAGCCGGCCTTCTGCCGTTCGGCGTTCACGAGGCGGATCACCTCGGCGTTGACCGAGGAGGAGCCGCCGCCGGACGGCGCGGTGGTCGTCGCGGTCGGCGCCGCCGTGGGTGACTTGGTACGCCGCTTGTTCGCCGCCGCCGTCGTCGGCGTGGCCGACGGACGGGCCGTCGACAGGGTGGTCGGGGCCGCCGCCACCGGGGCCGACGCGGACGGCGCGGCGGGCTTCGAGGCCGCGGCCGGCGTGGTCGGCGCCAGGCTCGGCACGTCGCCGGCGCTCGGGGCGGTCGTCGCGGCGGCGGCGGTGGTGGTGCCGGCCGGGGCGGCCGCGGTCAGGCGGACCTCCTGGTCGCCGGAGCCGGTCCCGGCCACGATGGCGGCGGAGCCGGCGCCGATCAAACCGAGGGCCCCGACCATGGTCAGGGTGTAGCGGATCCGCCGGTTCGGGGGGATGGGCACGGACTTTCACCTCGTCGGCTCTGAAGGAACAGCGGTACATGCAGCCGACTCACTATTCATTCCGAAAGCGCGCGAAGATCGATCCTAAGAAATCATTAAGGTTTGCTTCATCAAGAACTAACGCACCCCCGTTCACCGGTCCGGCCGGTGTCATTCCGCCGCCGGGCGCGATCTCGTCACCCGGTCGGCTGACGGGCGTGACGGGGGCCGGTGGACGAGTTGCGTGTTCCCGTTCACAGATCATCAGCAGTAATGCGTGACCACCTGAATGCGGAGCGCGACGGGAAACTGCGCGGCGACCTTACAAACCGGACATCTGCTCGCCCGGCCGGCACGGACCGTCATCGCGACGGCGGAGGCGGCCGGCGCCGAACCGGGCTATCAAGGAGGGGCGGCGGGCACCTGCCCGCCGGTCGTGCCGACCTGGATCACGCCGAGCCCTGCCCCGGTCCGGCGGCACGAACCGCATGACGAGTCATGAGGCAATCGGGGGCAGGGACGGGGGACCCAGACATCGACCCTCGGCCGGCACGCCGTCCACGGTGGCCGGGCCGACGGGTCTCGGGGTGAAGCCGCAGCTCGCGGCCGGGCAATCCTTCGCGCCCGAACCCGACAGCTAACCTCGCAGGCGTGCCGGAGGGATTCCTTCACCGTGCGCGTTCGCACCCTGAGCCGGCCCCGCACCCTGGGCGCCGGCACCATCGCCCTGTCCGTGGGTCTCGGTCTGCTGACCGGCGGGCTCGGCACACCACAGGCCGCCTCGGCCGCCCCGCAGACCGCCGGCGTCACCACCGTCCGGGCGTTCTCGCAGGCCGGCGCGACTGTCGCTCGCACCGTCACCGTCCAGGCCGCCACCGCGAAAGCTCAGGCGGCCGGCGTCCGGGTCGTCAACGAGGCGGCCCGGCACAAGGGCAAGTGGTACAAGTTCGGCGCCGTCGGGCCGAACCGGTTCGACTGCTCCGGCTTCACCCTGTACGTCTACAAGAAGACCACCGGGCGCAAGCTGCCGCACAAGGCGAACCTGCAGCAGAAGTACGGCAAGCCGGTCGCCAAGGCCAAGGCCCGGCCCGGCGACCTGATCATCATCCGGAAGGGCTCGTACGGCACGCACGCCGGCATCTACGCCGGTGGCGGCAAGATGTGGTCGGCTCCGCGGACCGGCAAGACGGTCAGCAAGCAGAAGATCTGGAGCAGCAACTACGTCGTACGGCGTCTGGTCTGACCCGGACATCGCAACCGCCCGCACCCACCGGCGACATCGGGGTGCGGGCGGTTCCTCCTCAGGCTCGGCTGCGCCCCGCGTTCCTGACCGCGAGAGCGAGCAGGAGGGCACCGAGCAGCGCGGGACCGCCGATCAGCGCCACGTCGTCGAGCTTGGCGTTCAGGTCCTGCTCGAGGTATTCCTCCTCGAGCACCAGGGTGTACAGCAGGAACCCGCTGGCTGCCAGCAGCGTGACGCCGAGACCGATCAGCGTCGTACGGCGCGCTGCTCGCAGGCCCACGGCGATGAGAACGACGAGGGCGGCGATCACCGCGAGATGCCAGTACTGGAAAACCAACGAACTCACCACCGTGCAGAGGCCGACCCGACGCCCGGCACCGTAACAACCGGCCGCACGCGCGCCGATCAACGGCTCGGGACGGGACGGTGGAACGGGAAGGCGAGGGTGGCCCGGATCGCGGTGCCGATCAGGCGAGAGCGGCGGCCAGCAGGGCGAACGCGGCGATGATGAGGGCGACGCGGACGTAGTGCAGGCGGTCCCAACGGCTCCCCTGCTGTTTCCAGTCGGCGGGCCGGTTCTCCGGGGTCCACGTCTTGCTGCGGTTGTTGATCGGCACCAGCAGCAGGATCGACATGACCACGCTGAGCAGCAGCAGCGCCGCGGCGATGACGGTCAGGCCGATGCCGGGACCGCCCCATCCGGCGACCGCCCAGGCCGCGACCAGCAGGAGCGAGCCGATGTACCAGACGGGCATCACGGCGCCGAGCATCCGGCCGCCGTGGGCGCGGCCGAGCTGGCCGCTGTCCTCGGGAAGCGCGGCGAGGATCGGGTTGACGACGAAGGCGACGGCGAACTCCACCCCCACCATCACGCCGACGACCACGACGGTGACCACTGCCAGTGCGCTGAGCATGTCGACCCCTTGAAATCCAGCGCTGCTAGGAATTGATGCAACGCTAGCCCTACCGCTGCTCGCTTGTCTAGCGGTGCTAGCATTCCGTCATGCCGGTACAGGAACGCAAGGAACGCGAACGCGCCGAACGGGAGCGCCTGATCGTGGCGACCGCCCGCGAGATCGCCGAGCAGCAGGGCTGGGACGCGGTCACCACCCGCCGGCTGGCCGAGCGCATCGAATACAGCCAGCCCGTGCTCTACAGCCACTTCCGGGGCAAACGCGAGATCATCGGCGCCGTCGCCGTCCAGGGCGCCGCCGAGATGGCGGTCGCGCTGCGGGCCGCGACCGCCGCCGCGGACTCCCCGCGCGCCCGGGTCACCGCCCTCGCCCGCGCCTACCTCGACTTCGCCACCGGCAATCCGGCCGTCTACGACGCCATGTTCGAGCTGGACGGCGGCCTGGCCTTCGCCGAGGAGGACACCCCGCAGCCGCTCAAGGACGCGTTCGCCGCCCTGCTGGACACTCTCGGCGAGGTCGCCGGCGACGGCGTCGAGCCGGGCCTGTTCACCGAGGTGTTCTGGGCCGCCCTGCACGGCCTGGCCACCCTTACCCGCGCCGGCCGCCTCCCACCCGCCGCCGCCGGGTCACGGGTGGAGCTGCTGATGAACCGGTTCGCGCCCTAGGTTCTCACCCGGCGCAGCGCCGCACTCCGGAACCGTCCATCAGCACGGCGATGTACGGCCCGCCGGCAGCCACCGGCATTCGAAGATCCTCCGTGTGATAGCCGCCGGCTACGAACGGCTCATCGGCTTGGCCGCAACGGCGGAAGAGGCTGCGGAACTGGTCGCCGAGAACCTGCCGCCCGACCTGTCGCTCCCTGACGTGTGCTGGTCAACGCGTCGAAGAAGCATGGGCCCGAACGCTCGCGGTGGCCAGGCGGTGAGCCGTCACGCACGTGCGGCCCTCGTATCACGCGGATGCGCCACTGATGAAGGCCTCCGGCCGGCACAGCACGGTGATGCGATACGACAGGCCGACGTTGGACCAGATCTGGCCCCGCAGCGTGAGGCAGATGCCGACCCGGTCCTCGTGCTCCGGGTGCTCGAAGAAATCCGCACGCGGGTCCGCGATGGCGCTGACCAGCCCCTGTGTGCCCTGCTTGGTGCCCGGCACCTGAAGCAGGCCGACGACGACCTGGATCTCGGCGTCGTCGAGCTCGGCGACGGTGTACCAGTGGGTGTCCGGCAGAAACAACTGCGAGTCGACAACGCGCCGCTGGTAGTTCGGTCCCATCATCCCGGATTCCGGGTCGGGGATGTCACCGATCCAGGCCGTCCCCGCGAAGTCGGTGCGCAACCGCTGAGCGTCGGAACGGAACTCCGTCACGAGCGTGTCGAGACGAGGCTGGGCGGCGAGGTGCACGGAGGCGTCGGTCATGATCGCACTCTAATCCGGGCCGGTGACACCCACCGTGGCCACGGTGGGTGTCGGGATCCGGATGCTCGCCTTCGCCGCATCGAGGCGGAGTGATGGCCGGGCGCTTCCGGCCGCGCCGGCCAGGTCGTGGTGGTCGGTTACCGTGGTTTTCCGTGATCGAGCCCGAGATCGAGGTCAGCGAAGATCTGGTCCGCGACCTGCTGCGTGAGCAACACCCGGATCTCGCCCATCTGCCCATCCGTGAGGTGGCGGGCGGCTGGGGAAACCAGATGTGGCGTCTCGGGGACGAGCTCGCCGTCCGCATGCAGTGGATGGACGACAGCCCCGATCCGCAGCTCAAGGAGCGCCGCTGGCTGCCACTGCTGGCTTCACGCCTGCCGCTTCCCATCCCGGCGCCGGTGCGCAGCGGTACGCCGTCCCCGCGCTTCCCCAAGATGTGGACGGTCATGACATGGGTCGGCGGCACGCCTCTGGACCACGGGACGATCACCCGCGGCGCCGACTCGGCCGAGACGCTGGCGGCTTTTCTCAGGGCGCTCCATGTGGCGGCGCCCGCCGACGCACCGGGCGCCTCGGATTTCGGCACCCATCCCAGAGACTCCAGGGACGGGTTCGAGAACTTCCTGAAGGCTGTGGACCTCGACGGCTTCGGCTTCGGTTCCGCTGAGGATGACATCCGGGCCGTCTGGGACGACGCGGCGGCCACCCCCGAGTGGCCGGGCCCCCGGGTGTGGGTGCACGGTGACCTGCATCCCGCCAACGTCGTCGTCGCCGACGGCACACTGACGGGCATCATCGACTTCGGCGCGCTGTTCGCCGGCGACCCGGCGTGGGACCTCGGGGCCGCCTGGCTGCTGCTCCCCGAGGGAGGCGCCGCGCGGTTCTTCGACCGGTACGCCCAGGCAGACCGAGCGACGCTCCGGCGGGCACGCGGGCTGGCCGCCATGAAAAGCCTGTTCCTGATGCTGATGGGCCAGAACGGAGACCGCGGACTGCCCGGCGGCAAACCGCACTGGGGGCCCGCGGGCCGGTCGGCACTCGCTCGGGTGCTGAAACCCCTTTGACGCCGCCGCCACAACCGGTTCGTCGTGCCGGGCGGAGGTCCATGCGGTCTTCTGGCACTTCAGAGGGCGGAGCCGGGTGCGCACCAACCGGCGAGCATGTCGAGGACGTCGAGGATCGGGTCCTCATCCTCGTCCGGTCTCTGTTCCTCGCGCAGCACCATGACCAGCCGCGTCAGTTGCTCGGTGATCTGCTCGCGCGGGTCTCCTGCGGCGAGCCGGCCCTGGACCGCGGCGCGCAGGCTCCGAACCGGGTCGTCGGTGGCGAGAGCCTTCCGCCAATCCTCGAGGTCGTCCGGCACGGATCCTCCAAGCGGTGATGAGTGGTGTCGCCGACGCCGGCACGGTCCTGGACGTTCCGGAACGAATCCGCAGGCAGCGGGTTTGAGCACCTGCTCGATCGTGGTACAGGACGACCTCGACCGAACGAGGAGGTTGTGTGAGCGCCCAGAACCGGATCAACGACTACTGGACCGGCCGCGCCGCGAGTTACGACGCCGAGCAGCAGCGCCCCGACCGGCTGGCCGACGACAACCGGGCGTGGGCCGACATCTGGTCGCAGGCGCTTCCGGAGGGGCCGCTCGACATCCTCGACGTCGGCACCGGCTCCGGTCAGGCCGCGTTCACCCTGGCCGGGCTCGGGCACCGGGTGACCGGCATCGACCTGGCCGACGGCATGCTGGCTCTCGCCCGCGACCACGCCGGCGGCCTGGACAACGCCCCCGACTTCCGGCTCGGTGACGCGGTCGCCCCGGACTTCCCGCCCGCCAGTTTCGACGCGATCGTCGGCCGCTACGTGATGTGGACGTTGCGGGAGCCGGCCACCGCCGTCGCGAACTGGCGCACGCTGCTTCGCCCCGGCGGCCTGGTCGCCATGGTCGACACCACCTGGTTCCCGAACGGGCTCGACGAGGGCCCGCGCCGGTTCACCGAGTCCTACGACGACGACGTACGGGCCGTGCTCCCCCTGGCCGCTGCCAAGTCGATCGACGAGACCGTCCTGACCCTCGCCGACGCCGGCCTCGCCGACGTCACCTGCGTTCCGCTGACCACGATCTACGACCTCGATCAGCGGTACGGGGTGACG
Organism: Actinoplanes sp. NPDC019969; assembly: GCF_055562375.1. Lineage (NCBI taxonomy): Bacteria > Bacillati > Actinomycetota > Actinomycetes > Micromonosporales > Micromonosporaceae > Actinoplanes > Actinoplanes sp. NPDC019969. The sequence continues at coordinate 185,863 of NZ_JBVHFK010000011.1, forward strand.
CCCGGCCAGGAGGCCCGCATGCACTTCCTGATCACCGCCCGCGCGCATTGAGCCGTGCGCACGGGCGGTGCGCGGTCACAACCAGGCGCGGACGCTGTACGACGGCCTCGGGGTCTCCCCGCCGTACCGGGTCGCCGTCACGAAGTAGTTCTTGCACGGTTCGAAGATGTACTCCTGCGTCCAGCTGGTCTTCCCGCCGAGCATGAACTGCTGCATGGTGAACTGGGAGGTGGGCGGCGGCGTCGTGCCGCAGCCGGAGGCGCCGTAGACGGTGTAGTCGTCGGCGCCCGCCACCGGTTCCCAGTGGACGGTGACCGCGTACGGCTTGGCCGGGTCCGTCGTCACCCAGAACTTCGGTGACGCGAGGGCCCGTACCGTCGCCGTCGCCGTCGCTGACGCGCCGCTCGTGTGGCTGTCGCCGCGCCTGGTCTTCACGTAGAACTGCATGGTGTGCCCGGCCGGCAGCAGGTCGGCGGTCCAGCTGTCCGCGCCGATGTTGTAGATGCTCTTGGTGAACGGCTGGCCTGCCGTCGCGTCCCGCTGCCAGTACTCGTAGTCGGTCGCGCCGAACACGTGCGACCAGCTGACCTTGATCTTGTCGCCGACCGGCACGGCGGTGATCGACGTGGGCGCGCCCGGTGTCAGCGGCGCGGGCAGGTTCGCGGGAATCCCGGCCGGTACGCCGCCGAGGCCGAACGCGCTGTTCAGGACGCCAGCGAACGCGTTGCCAATCACGTACTCCCCGCGGATGTTGGGGTGCAGCCCGTCGTAGGCGTCGCGGTTCTCGTCGAACGGGCCGTCGATGTCGACCAGCCGGATCGGCGAGACGTCACTGGACAGCTGCGGCACCCGCGCGGCCAGCAACGCGTTGTAGTTCGTGATCTTCTGCGGCAGGTCCGGGTTCACGTCCAGCGGCGTGCGGTGCAGCACGTTCGCCACCAGGATCCGGACATACGGGTTCGCCGCGCGGGCGTGGTAGACGAACCACTCGAAGTCGTTGAGCAGCCCCGCCGGCTCGTTGACGCCCCAGCCGAGATCGTTGAAGCCCAGCTCCACCAGCAGATAGTCCGGCCGGTAGGTGGTCACGTGACCGCCGATCACGTCCTTGGCCTGGTGCATCTGCCAGCCCCACTGGGCCAGGTTGTCACTGTCGAAACTGATGCCCGGACGGTACGCGGCCGTATGCGACCCGCCACCGTTGAACTCGGCAGGCACCTTCGTGGTCCCGGTCCACGGGCCGACGAAGTCCACCCCGGCGCCCAGATGACCGGCCAGCCGGTACCGCCAGGTGTAGTCCCCCTCGATCCCCTGGCTGATGGAGTCCCCGACCACCATGATCCGGGGCGCCGCCGCCCGCGCGGCGCTCCCCTGCGCCAGAACCAGCAGATTCGCCAGCAATGTCGCGGCGACCAGCGCCACCAGCGCCCGCCACGTCCCCCGCTTCTCAGGTCTCATGCGCCCGACAATGCCAGCGCGATCCAGACATGTAAACGCGTCGTTGCGGGCGGAAATACGTTTCTCGGATTGCCGGCGCTCCCTAGGATCTGCGGTGATCGAAGGAGATGACACGGTGGGCGATTACCAGCGGTTCCTGGCGGATGTGACGACGCGTCTGACGGCGATGTCCAAGGGCGAGTTGTACGTGGCCGGCGACGGTCTCGACCGGGACTCGCTCTGGCTCACCTTCCTCGAATCGTTCCCCGCCGGCGCCAACCCCCGGTTCCGTGAGCGGTCCGCGTACGACTGCTCGACCTGCCGTGGGTTCATCAAGAACTTCGGCACCGTCGTCGAGATCCGTGACGGGCACGTCCGTACCCTCTGGTCCGGGGTGTCCGCAACCGACCCGGTCTTCTCCGTCGTCGCCGCCGCCATGGACGACTTCGTCGGCACGCTGCCGTTGTCCACCGTCTTCCGGTCCACCGAGGCGCAGTACGGGACGAAGACGACCCGGACCCTGCGCGACGGCAAGGTCGAGGTGTGGCACCACCTGCACGGCACGGTCGAGAAGCGGCATCACACCACGGACGTCGGGGCGGCACGGGGCGCCTTCGACACCACGGTGCAGGTGTTCCAGCGTGGCCTGGCCGAGCTGACCCCGCACGCGCTGGACACCGTCGCCGGTCTCATCGACGACGACGCCCTCTACCGCGGCGCGGAGCATCGGGGGTCGGTGACCGAGTTCAGGTCCCTGCAGAACCGGTGGGCGCAGGCGGCCGACCAGCGGGCCTTCGTGTTCGCCAACGCCATGAACCCGGTGGCCCGGTTCCGCAACACGGTGATCGGCACCCTCGTCCAGGATCTGTCGGCGGGCGCCGACCTGGAGCAGGCGGTCCGGTCGTTCGAGACGAAGGTGGCGCCGCAGAACTACCAGCGCCCCACCGCGCTGATCACCCCGTCCATGGTCAAGGCCGCCATGAAGACGATCGGCGAGCTGGGCATCGAGGAGTCGCTGCAGCGCAGGTTCGCCCGGCTGTCCGACGTGTCGGTCACCAACGTGCTGTGGGTCGACAACGACACCCGGTCGCGGATGAGGGACGGCATCGAAGGGCTGCTCATGCAGGCGGCCACCACCGGATCGTCCGGCGCACGCCTCCGGGACGCGAAGCCGGAGGAGATCCCCATCGTCGCCTTCATGAAGGACGTCCTGCCCGGCGCCGCGAGCATCGACCTGTGGGTCGCCACCAGCCACGAGCCGAACCTCGTCAGCCTCACCACCGGCCGGAACCCGGATGCCCCACGGCTGTTCACGTGGGACAACGACTTCGGGTGGTCGTACCGTGGCAACGTCACCGACTCGATCAAGGAGAGGGTCAAGCGGGCCGGCGGCAACGTCACCGGCCGGCTCCGGGTGAGCCTGTCCTGGTTCAACCACGACGACCTCGACCTGCACGTGTACGAGCCCGACGGCACCCACATCTGGTACCAGGACAAGCGCAACAAGCTGGACGTCGACATGAACGCGGGCGGCGGGGAGACGCGCGAGCCGGTGGAGAACGTCACCTGGACCGACCACCTTCCCGACGGGGAGTACCGGATCGAGGTGAACCAGTTCCGCAAGCGGGAGAGCAGCCAGGTCGGCTTCGTGATCGAGACCGAGAGCAACGGGCGGATCGAGAACTACCGCCATGAACGGGCGGTCGGCCAGAAGGAGACCGTCGAGGTGGGGCGGATGACCGTCACCGGCGGGGTGATCACCGCTTTCCGTCCGGGCAGGGACATCCAGGCGGGCAGCACCGGCAAGGAGATGTGGGGCATCACCACCGAACAGTTCGTGCCGGTGTCCACGATGATGTACTCGCCGAACTACTTCGACGACAACGAGGTCGGCAACCGCCACTACTTCTTCATGCTGAAGGGGTGCGTGAACGACCAGCCGGCCCGGGGCATCTACAACGAGTTCCTCCGCGGCGACCTGCAACCGCACCGCAAGGTGTTCGAGGTCCTCGGCGACCGCACCAAATGCGAGCCGACGGAGGATCAGCTGTCCGGCCTCGGTTTCAGCTCCACGGTCCGCAATGCCGTGGTCGCCAAGGTGACGATGACCGGCGGCCGCCGCCGTCTCCTCAGCATCCAGTTCTGATCTCTACCCCCGACATCCGAGAGAGGCCACCGTGACCATTTTCGAGAAGGCCACGCGGGAGAAGTTCCGCTACCCGTCGACCAAGGGCCTGCTGACCACCGAACAGCTGTGGGAACTCCCGCTGACCGCCAAGTCCGGCTTCAGCCTCGACGACGTCGCCAAGGCCGTCAACGCCGAACTCAAGGCCGTCGACACCGAGTCGTTCGTGGCCACCGAGGCCAATCCCGCCAAGGCGACCCTCGAGACGAAGCTGGAGGTCGTCAAGCACGTCATCGCCATCCGCCTCGCGGAGGACCAGGCGGCGAAGGCGGCAGCGGCCAAGAAGCTGGAGAAGGAGAAGCTGGTGGAGATCCTGGGCCGCAAGCAGGACGCGGTCCTGGAGAACCTGAGCGAGGAGGAACTGCTGGCCCGCATCAACAACCTCTGACCCGCCGGCGGGTTCGCCAGTCCCACCAGAAGGACCAGTGGGTGCCGCGCGCCTGCTTGCGGGCGACGTCCTCCGGCTCGCCGAGGATCTGGACCAGGTCGTAGCAGTAGACCGACTGCTCGACCGCGCAGCGGGCCACGTCACCGGTGGCGATCGGCGGCCGGGCGACGTCCAGTTCCAAACTGGAGCCGGCCGGGTGGTACAGCTCCGCTCCGTACCGCTGATGCCAGTGCCGGAGCGCCGCCAAGTGGGCCGCCAGCTCGGCGGCCCAGGCGGCGTCCGGCCCGAGGACCGGGTACAAGCCGGTCCTCGAACCCGGACAGGCCCGTCAGCACGCCGGCCACGAGTCCTCAACCCTTCCGGTACGGATCACTGCTTCATCGAGCGCCTCCACCCGGCGGCGCAGGTCTGCGGCATCCCGGCGCGGAAGGACCCGTACGACACGCTCCAGGATCTCACGGTGATCCCGGGGATCGGGGCAGCAGCCCGCATGGCCGTAGAACAGCATGTCCGCGCGCTCGTCGCCGGAGGCGCGAGCGAACTCCCGCCACGCCGTGAGCGCCGCCGCGGCGGCCCCCGGGCGCAGATCAGCACGTTCCAGACGGGCGATCCGGGCGAGCCCTCGGGCGGACACTCCGTCGATGAGGGCGATCCGTTCGCCGGGCCTCCGCCGTCGAGACAGGCCGGCGCGGACATTTCCGGGCGGCCTACGCGCCATGGCCCCTGAAGGTGATCGTCATGTCGCGGATCCTTCCAGCCGCCCGCCCGCGGCGACAACCGATATAACCCCCGTCCAGGAGCCGGGTTGCCAGGACGTCCCAGAATGGGTCGGTGATCAGAATGGGGATTGCCGTGCTGGCGGTGGCGGCACTGCTCACCGGCTGTGCCCGGCCGGGGACCGCACCGGGTTCGGCGGGGTCCCGTCCGAGGGACCCGAGTGCGAACGCGAACGGGACGCCGTCAGCGACCGCCCCGGCGTGCCCGCCGGAGGGGGTCCGGCTGGAGTCCGGCGACGGAGAAGCCGCGATGGGGCTGCGGGTGGTCCGCATCAACCTGGTCAACTGCGGATCGGAGACCTACCGGCTGAACGGCTACCCCGCGGTGCGGCCGCTCGGCGAGGACCGGGAAGAACTGGAGGTCCGGGTCCTGCACGGGGTCGAGGAGATCCTCGGCACCATGCCGTGGGACGGGCCGCCGAAGCCGGTGGTGCTGGAACCGGGACAGCGGGCGAGCGCGGCGGTGGCCTGGCGTAACAAGTACGACGACGTCCGGGAGCCACCGGTCGTCGTCGCGTTCCTCGACATCGCCCCGGTCGCCGGCCGCCCGTCCCAGATCATCTCGCCACGGGACGGTCTGGACCTCGGCAGCACCGGCCGGTTCGGCATCAGCGCCTGGGCACTCCTGCCATAGTCCTCGCGAAACGTGGATCATGGCGCAGAGAAGTGTCGTACCCCGGGTCTAGATTCATCGGCGTTCCCCCTCCTGCCGAAAGGTGGCCCGGATGCCGGCCGAAACGACGTACCTGGAGCTCTCCGAAGACTCCGGGAGCTCCCACAAGTTCTACGAGGTCACCGTCGACGGCACCGATCTCACCGTCCGCTACGGGCGCATCGGCGACCGTGGCCAGGTCAAGCAGTCGTCGTTCACCACTGTGGACAAGGCGAAGGCGGAGGCCGCCAAGAAGATCGGCGAGAAGGTCCGCAAGGGGTACGCGCCCGCGGTCATCGGTCAGCGGCAGCCACGTTCGGTCACCCGCCGGCAGATCGTCAGCACCCGCTCCACCGCCACGATCGCCCCCGTGCTGTGGCGTTACCAGACGGGCAGCCCCGCGTTCGGGGTGTTCGTCGACGACGACGTCTGCATGGTCGGCAACGAGGCCGGCCTGATCACCACGCTGAACCACCGGGCCGAGGTGCAGCAGCAGTTCCGCATGCCCGACGGGGTCAAGTGCATCGTCGCCGACGACGACTGGATCTACGCCGGCTGCGACGACGGCAACGTGTACGACCTGTCCGGCAAGGTGCCCCGCCTGGCCTACCGGATCGCCCCCGAGATCGACATCTACTGGCTGGACATCCACGACGGCGTCCTCGGGGTGTCCGACAGGAACGGTGGCATCTCCGCCATCGACCACGAGGACGAGTTCCTGTGGCAGCGGCCCGGCCGTGGCACGTCGGCGTGGATGGTCCGCTGCGACGACAACGCCGTCCACCACGGGCACAGCGCGGGCGTCACCAGCTACGACTGGCGCACCGGCAAGGAGTTGTGGCACTCCGGCACGCGTGGCTCCGTCCTGTTCGGCTGGCAGGAGCGGGACACCGTCTACGCCGGCACGTCGGCCCGGCAGGTCGTCGAGCTGGGCAAGGACGGCACGCACCGGCAGACCTACCAGTGCGACGCGTCGGTGTTCTCGTGCGCCGCCGCCGGCGACGGGCGGTACATCTTCGCCGGCGACAGCTCGTCCTCGATCTACTGTTTCGACGCGGCCGGCACCCGGCTGTGGAAGCTGGCGACCGGCTGCGGCTCGGCGTATTCGATGCAGTACCACGCCGAGCGCCTCTACATCGTCACCACCGACGGTTCGCTGGCCTGCATCGACGCCAGCGAGCAGGCCATCCGGTCGGCCGTCGACGGCACCGTGCCGCAGGTCGTGGACGTCAAGGCGCCACCGCGGATGGCCCAGGTCGCGCCGTCCACCACCGTCGAGATCGTGCACGATCCCGCCGACGGCATCGTCGTCGAGTGCGTCGAGGAGTCCGGCCGGCTGCGCATCCGCGTGGTGTCCTCCGGTTTCCAGCCCGACTGGCAGGTCCAGTTCCCCAAGGGCATCCGGGAGAGCGGCGCCCGCTATGTGGTGACCGGCATCCGCGAGGCGTCCCGCGGTGGGTTCTACCGGGCGTACGGCGACATCCGCCGGCTCAGCTGAGGCTGCCCCCACGGCGCGGTGATGGCCGCCTATCGTCGCGGCGGTGGGAGAAGTGTTGCTGTTCGTTCCGTTCCTCGTTCTGACCGTGCTGCTGTTCGGGGTGGTGATCCGGCGGCTGCTGGGCGTCCGGGTCGGGCCCGGGCGGACCCTGTTCGCGGCGGTGCTGGCGTTCGTGGTGACGTCGCCGCTGCTCGCCGGGCTCGCCCCGCCGGATCCGGCGAGCGTGACCCTGGGCGAGGGCCTGGTCCTGATGCTGGCGTCGACCGGGGTGGCCGCGCTGATCGCGATGGCCGCCCTGGTCGTCCTGGAGGTGCTGCTGCCGACCGGGTCGCTGCCGGGCCCGGTGGAGGTGTGGCGCGGCACCCGGCGGCGGATCGCGCGGGCCCGGCGGTATTCGGCGATCGTCCGGATCGCGCTGCGGCACGGGCTGGGCCGGTTCCTGCGGGGCCGTCCGCCGGCCGGGCCGAGTTCAGCGGCGGCCCGGCGGCGGCTGGCCCGGTCGTTGTGTGCGGCGCTGGACGAGGGCGGGGTCACGTTCGTCAAGGTGGGTCAGCTCCTGTCGACCCGGCGGGATCTGCTGCCGGCGGAGTTCATCGACGAGCTGACCACGCTGCAGGACCAGGCCACCCCGGTGCCGTGGGAGCGGATCGCGGCGGTCCTCGACGCCGAGCTCGGTGATCGGGTGTTCGCCGACATCGACCGGGAGCCGCTGGCCGCCGCGTCGATCGCGCAGGTGCACGCGGCCCGGCTGCCGGACGGCACGCCGGTGGTGGTGAAGGTGCAACGGCCGGGCATCGCCACCGTCGTCGAACGGGACCTGGACATTCTGCTGCGGCTCGCCGGGACTCTCGAGGCGCGGACGTCGTGGGGGCGGTCGTTCGGCGTACGCAAGCTGGCTCTGGGTTTCGCCGAGGCGCTGCGGGAGGAGCTCGACTTCACCGTGGAACGCGACAACCTGCAGACGATGGCGGCGGCGCTGGCCACGTCACCGCAGCGTGGGGTGCGGGTCCCGGCGGTGTTCGCGGACGTCGGCTCGGAACGGGTGCTGGTGATGGGCCGGTTGCCCGGCACTCCGCTCGGCGCCGCCGAACCGCGGCTCGCCGAGCTCGGTGACGACAGACGGCACGCGCTCGCCGCAGGGCTGCTCGACAGCCTGCTCGATCAGGTGCTGGTGCACGGGGTCTTCCACGCCGACCTGCATCCCGGCAACCTGCTGGTCGCCGCCGACGGCACGCTCGGCATGCTGGACCTCGGCTCGGTGGGCCGTCTCGACACGTTGACGCGGGACGCGGTCGGCCGGCTGCTGAACGCCGTCGGCAGCGGTGACGCGGCCGGCGCCACCGACGCGCTGCTCGACCTGTCCGACCACTCCGGTGAGGTCGACGAGCGGGAGTTGCAGCGGGCGATCGGCATGCTGCTGGTGCGGTACGCGGCGGCCGGCAGCAGCGCGGGCGTGGCGGCGGTGACCGCGCTGCTGCGGACCTTCACGTCGTACGGGCTCGGGGTCCCCGCGCCGGTCGCGGCGGTGTTCCGGGCCTTCACCACGCTGGAGGGCACGCTGCGGGTGTTGCGGCCCGGGTTCGACCTGATCGGGCAGGCGCGGGCCGTCGCCGGGCGGCGGCTCGCCGAGATGCTCGATCCGCAGCATCTGCCCGGGACCGTGCAGGAGGAGCTGATCGCGCTGCTGCCGATGCTGCGCGGCCTGCCCCGCCGCCTCGACCGGCTCGGCGACACGATCGAGGGCGGCAGGCTGCGGCTCAACGTCCGGCTGTTCTCCGACCCCGGCGACCGCCGTCTGGTCACCGGCCTGATCGAGCAGGCCCTGCTGACCGTCATCGGCGCGGCCGCCGGTGTGATGGCGGCGATGCTGCTCGGCAGCGGCGACGGCCCCCGGGTCAGCGCGAACCTCGGCCTGTTCCCGCTGCTCGGCTACACCCTGCTGGTCATCTCGGCGATCCTCGTGCTGCGCGTGCTGGTGGTGATCCTGCGCCGCGACTAGGCGATGCCGACCAGCGGCTCAGACGCGGTCAGCCGGGGCGGTCCGGAGGTCGAGGTCGAACGGGTTGCGCAGCCGCTGCATCGCCTCGGCGCTGCGGTCGATCTCCGGCCGCGCCGCGTCGTCCTGGTCAGGGCGGTTGTCGCCACGAAACTCCACTGCACGCACGGACATGCGGGCTCCCCGTTCATCAGTTGCACCGTTACGCGGCAGTATTACCCGTACGCCCTCGTTTGGGAACCTGCTTCTCGCCGTTGATCGGTAGTCTGATCCACTATGGAGCATCGTCGACTCGGCAGCAGTGGCCTCTACGTCAGCGAGATCACGTACGGCAATTGGCTGACCCACGGGGAGCTGGTCGAACGGGACATCGCGCTCGCCTGCATCCGGGCCGCGCTGGACGCCGGCGTCACCACTTTCGACACCGCCGACGTGTACGCCCAGGGCGCCGCCGAGGAGGTGCTCGGCGAGGCGCTGAGCACGGTCCGCCGGTCGTCGGTCGAAATCGCCACGAAGGTCTGCCTGCCGACCGGCGACGGCCCCAACGACCGTGGCCTGTCCCGCAAGCACGTCATGGAGTCGTGTCACGCGTCGCTGCGGCGGCTCCGCACCGATTACGTCGACCTCTACCAGGCGCACCGGTTCGACGAGCGCACCCCTCTCGACGAGACCCTTGTTGCTTTCGACGATCTGGTACGCCAGGGCAAGGTGCTCTACCTCGGCGTCTCCGAATGGACCGCCCCGCAGATCGCCTCCGCCCTGACGATCGCCGCCGACCTCGGGCTGCGCAGCCGGATCGTGGCGAACCAGCCGCAGTACAACATGCTGTGGCGGGTCATCGAACCGGAGGTGCTGCCGTTGTGCGAGCGCGAGGGCATCGGCCAGGTGGTGTTCCAGCCGCTGGCGCAGGGCGTGCTCACCGGCAAGTACCAGCCCGGCCGGCCCCTTCCGGCGCACTCGCGGGCCACCAGCGGCGGGCGGGCGCCCCGGTTCATCGGCCGGGTCCTCGGCCCGGCGCTGCTCGAACGCGTCCAGCAGCTGCGGCCGCTCGCCGATGAGGCCGGTCTCTCGATGGCCCAGCTCGCCGTGGCCTGGACCCTGCAGCCGGATGCGGTCAGCTCGGCGATCATCGGCGCGTCCCGCCCCGAGCAGGTCATCGAGAACGCCGTCGCGTCCGGGGTGCGGCTGCCCGCCGGCCTGCCGGCGAGGATCGACGAGGTGCTGGGCGACCTGATCGACCGCGACCCGGCCAAGACCGCCCGGATGATGTCCGTCAAGCCCGAGTGGAACCGCGTGGCCCAGCCGTGACGAGGAGAAGTGATCCGGCCGTGACCGCGGGGTGGACACCGTCGTGGTGGCCGGCTGCAACCTGCCGAACTGTCCCCGCGCCACGCTGTTCGAGGCCGGCGAACGGGATTTCCGGACGGTGCTGGTCACCGATGCCGTCTCGCAGACCACACCGGAACGCGTCGCCGATCTCGCCGCCATCGGCGTCACCCTGACGACCACGGCCGAGGTGCCGGCCTGGGGCATGTATCGCACCTGCCGCACCGATGTCACGTTGCCCATCGCATCTGCTGGTGATACCCGTCATTCCACTGGCGAATGCGGATACTAGAGTGCGTCCGTGACGGCCATCGGCACCAGGGAGAAGCGGTTGAAGACTCTTCGCGTCGCGGCGGCCGGGCTCGCCGCCCTGCTCGCCGCCGGGCTGACCGGATGCGGTGACAGCAGGAAGGACACCGGCGCCGTCACCGTGTTCGCGGCGGCGTCACTGACCGAGTCCTTCACCACCCTGGGCAGGCAGTTCGAGGACGCCCACCCCGGCACCACCGTCACGTTCAACTTCGCCGGCAGTTCGGCGCTGGCCACCCAGATCAACGAGGGCGCCCCCGCCGACGTCTTCGCCGCCGCGTCCCCGAAGAACCTGAAGGTCGTCACCGACGCCGGCAACGGCTCCGGCGAGCCCACCACGTTCGTCAAGAACCAGCTGGTCATCGCCGTCGGCAAGGGCAACCCGAGGAGGATCGCCGCGCTGGCCGACCTGGCCGAGCCCGATCTGAAGGTCGCGCTGTGCGCCGAGGCCGTGCCGTGCGGCGCCGCCGCCACGACCGCCGTCGAGGCCGCCGGCGTGACGATCACCCCGGTCACCCAGGAGCAGGACGTCAAGGCGGCCCTGTCCAAGCTCAAGCTGGGCGAGGTCGACGCGGCCCTGGTCTACCGCACCGACGCCAGGGCATCCGCGGCCGACGTCGACGCGATCGAGTTCCCCGAGTCCGCCACGGCGGTCAACGACTATCCGATCGTCGCGCTGAAGAACGCCCGGAACCCGGCCGGCGCCAAGGATTTCATCGACTACGTGCTCTCCCCCGCCGGCACGAAGGTGCTCACCGACGCCGGCTTCCAGGCCCCCTGACCAGCACTGCCGGGGTACGCCGTTCGGGCAGCGCCCCTGGGCCGACACACCGATCCGATGGCAGCCGGTTCCGGGTGGCCCGGGCGGAAGGATCGACGGTATTCCCGTCGCATCCTCGAGGAGACCTCCATCGTGCGTGAACTGCTCGGCATTCTCACCGCGGCCGCCGTCACGGCCACCGGCGCCATGGCCGCCGCCTCGCCCGCACAGGCCGCCCCGGCCGCGCCGGCGCTGCGGTTCCATTCCACCCAGTACGACTCGCCGGGCGCCGACAACCGCTCGGCCGCCAGCCTCAACGCCGAGTGGATCGCGCTGGTCAACACCGGCGGCGCGGCGGTCGACCTGCGGGGCTGGAAGATCGTCGACAAGTCCCGGACCTACACCTTCGGCAACGTCGCGATCGCCGGGAAGGGCGGCGTGCTGTACCTGCACACCGGCAGGGGCGCCGACACCAGGACGCACCTGTACTGGAACTCCGGCAACTACGTCTGGAACAACACCGGCGACACGGCGACACTGCGGGACCGGGCCGGCAAGGTCCACGACACGTGCACGTGGACCCAGAAGGCCGGCCGCGCCTGGGCCGGCTGCTGACCTCAGGCCGTCGCGACGGTGGGCCGCTGCAGGGTGCTGGTGAGGGCGTCGGCGGTCATCGGGCGGGCCAGGTGGTACCCCTGCGCCAGGTCGCAGCCCAGCTCGCGGAGTACGGCGAGGGTCGCGGCGTCCTCGATACCCTCGGCGACGACGGTCAGGCCGAGGGTGTGGCCGAGTTCGGTGGTGGAGGCGACCAGCGCCCGGTTGCCGCGGTCGACTGCCATGTTCGTGACGAACGACTGGTCGATCTTGAGTTCGTCCAGGGGCAGCAGCCGCAGATACGTCATCGAGGAGTACCCGGTGCCGTAGTCGTCGATGGACGTCTTCACGCCGAGCGCCCGGATCTGCTGCAGGGTCTCGATGGCGGTGTTCGGGTCGCTCATGATGCTGTGCTCGGTGACCTCGATGCAGAGCAGGTCGCCGGGCACCCCGGCCTGGCGCAGCAGGGCCGCCAGGCGGTGCGGGAACGTGGTGTCCAGCAGGGACCGGGTGGAGAGGTTGACCGCGACCGGGATCCGGTGGCCGGCGTCGAGCCAGGCGCGGGCCTGGGCCAGCGCCTGCGTCAGCACCAGGTGGGTGAACCGGTGGATCAGGGTGGTGGCCTCCAGCACCGGGATGAACTGTCCCGGCGAGATGGGTCCCTTGACCGGATGCTGCCAGCGGGCGAGCGCCTCGACACCGGCCAGCGCGCCGGTCTCGATGGCGACCTTCGGCTGGTAGTTCAGGGTGAGCCCGGCGCCGCTGTCGAGGGCGCGGCGCAGGTCGCCGAGCAGGGTGAGGCGGGCGGTGCTGTCGTCGCCGTCGTCACCGGCGGTGAACCGGCGGAACCCGAGCCGCTGCTGCTTGGCGTGGTTCATGGCGCTGTCGGCGTGCCGCAGCACGGCCGGCACGTCCTCGCCCGGACCGGCGGTCGCGGCGCCGATGCTGACCTCCAGGTCGACGGTGAGGTCGTCGATGACGAACGGCTCGTCGAAGGCGTCGGTGAGCCGGGTGGCGACGGCCTCGCCGATGGCCGGGTCGGTGTCGCACAGCAGGACGGCGAACTCGTCGCCGCCGAGCCGGGCGACGAAGTCGTGGACGCGCACCGAGGCCCGCAGGCGGCGGCCGACATGGGTGAGCAGCAGGTCGCCGATGCCCTGGCCGAGCTGGTCGTTGACGTCGCGGAAGCCGTCGAGGTTCACCACCAGCACGGTGACCCGGCCCCGGGGGCTGTTGCCACGGCGGCGGCGATGGCTGGCGGTCTCGGTCAGAGCCTCTCGGGTACGGGTGAGGAAGCCGGCGCGGTTCGGCAGGCCGGTGAGCGGGTCGGTCGCGGCGGTCGTCTCCACCTGACGGCGATGCGCCCGTGTCGACCAGAAGATCAACAGCAGCACCACCAGGCTCAGTACGAACGCCAGCGCGTTACGCCACAGCAGGTGCCGTGACTCGCGCTGACCGTCCGCCAGCTTGGCGGCGTGGGTGGCGAGGTGGTGGTCCCGTTCCGCCAGCACCACCTCCATGATCGACGCGATGGCGGGTTCGATCGTCTCCTCGAGGGTGTCCTCCGCGGTTCCCATGTCCCCGAGGTCGATCGAGCGCAGGTAGGCGGCGACGTCCGGCCGCATGATCCGGTGCGCCTGCACGATCCCGGTGGCGAGCCGCTGGTGCTCGTGGTCGATGGCCGCCACGTGCTCCATGGCGTGCTGGGTCCGCTCGTGCACGGCGAGGAGCTGCTTGCGTTCCTCGCCCTGCGGCTCCCGCAGCGACGCCTGGATCAGCGCCATCTCCCAGTTCACCAGCGAGGCGGTCTCCTGGTAGGCGTCGGTGTCGGCGCTGTCGTCGGCGATCTCGTCGACGATGCCCGCCTGCCGCCAACTGCCGTTGACCGCGTACCCGGACAGCCCGGCCAGCACGACGGCGAGCACCCCGACCAGCCACCATGAAGCGACCCGCGCCGAACCCATCGTCACCTCCGCCCACCCTGCCCTCCGCTCCTATCGGCATCGGACGGGCGGACATGACATCTCCGGCGCCGGGGTCAGCGGTTGACGTAGGCGGCGAGGCCGCCGAGCTCCTCGCTGGCGATGAAGACCGACCGCACGTTGAGGATGGCCTCCTCGACGTGCGCGGGGCAGCCCCACGCCGCGTCGCCCCACGAGTCGGCGACCTTGAGTTCGGCGGCGGCGGTGCAGCCGGCCGCGCCGCCGAGCTGGCAGTGCTCCGGGTGCGGGGCGGTGGCGTGGGTGGCCGCGGCGGCGCGCATCCGCTCGGTGAGTTCGGCGGCGGCGGTGGCGCGTTCCTCGGCGGCGGCCCGCAGCCGCTGTTCGGAGCGGACCGTCCGGGCCAGTTCGTCGTGGGCGGCCCGGGCGCGGGCTTCGGCGGCCTCCTGGGCCTGCTCGATGTGGTGGCGTTCGATGGCCAGGGCGGCGGTGCCGGCGAACAGGTGGGCGAGCGCCAGGTCGGTGTCCTGCGGGACGCGTGGCGTGCGGTGGTACATGGCGAACGTGCCGAGCAGGGCGCCGTCGCGGGCCAGGATCGGGGTGGACCAGCAGGCGGCCAGGCCGGCGCGGGTGGCCAGGTCGCGGAAGTCGGCCCAGTACGGGTCGGTGGTGATGTCCGTGACGATGACCGGTTCGCGCCGGTGGGCGGCGGTGCCGCAGGAGCCGACGCCGTCGCCGGTGGCGATGCCGTCGATGGCCTCGTTGTAGAAGGCGGGCAGGCTGGGCGCGGCGCCGTGCCGCAGGTGCCTGCCGTCCGGGTCGGCGAGCAGGACGGAGACGAGGACGTCGTTCGCGGAGAGTTCCTCGATGCTGCGGGCCATCCCGTCGAGCACCTCGGCCAGGGGCGCGCGGCGGGCGATCTGCTCGAGCAGCGCGCGGTGTTCCGCGGTCAGCCGCTGGGCATGCTTGACCTGGGTGGTCTCCACGCCGATCATCCGGATCCCGATGACCGCGCCGGTGGCGTCCCGGCGCGGCTCGTACGTGAAGTCGAAGTACGCCTCCCGCGCGTGCGGGCCGTCACCCAGCAGCACCCGGGCGTCCCGGCCGGTGTACGGCTCGCCGGTGCGGTAGACCCGGTCCAGCAGGTCGAGGAACCCCTGGCCCTTCAGCTCGGGCATCAGCTCGGCGAGCGGGACGCCGGTGCGGGCCCGCTCGGCGCCACCGATGGCGGCGAAGAACGCCGGGTTCGCCGTCTCGACGATGTGGCCGGGCCCGCTGAGGGCCGCGAACACGGCGATGGACTCGCCGAACAACGTCCGCATGTCGTCGGCCGCCGCGTCCTGCTGCTGGCCCGATACCGCCGTCATGCGCTGCCTGCCCGTCATCGTCATCGGTCCGATAGTTGCCTTGCGGCAAATGATGGGGCCAGCGTACGCGGGGACAGCCGCTACCGCTCGGTCAGACGGCGGTCACCGCGTTCCCGGAAGTGTCAGGGGGGCCTGCTAGCTTTCCGGCACTGTTCGACCCACGAAGGAGCGCCGGTGACCATCAACTTTTTCCTGGATACGTTCGCGGGCCTGCCCGTCGTGGCGTGGGACGACGAGAACGATCCGGCCGATCCGGCCGCCGTGGCCTGGCGCCTCGACATGAACGAGGAGCAGAACGACGACGAGCTGCGCGCCGCGCTCGAACGGGTGCTGGAGCGCACCGGTCCGGCCGGGCCGACCGCGCTGATCTTCGGTGAGTGGTGCGAGCCGTTCGAGGATCCGTTCCCGTTCGAGGTGCTGATCGACAACGCGGAGCGGCTCGGCGCGCTGCGGTCGCTGTTCATCGGCGAGATGAGCTTCGAGCAGTGCGAGATCTCCTGGATCATCCAGGCCGACTACGCCCCGCTGCTGCAGGCGTTCCCGGCGCTGGAGCGGCTGTGGATCCGCGGCGCGGACAGCCTGGCGTTCTCCCCGGTGCGCCACGAGAACCTGCGGGAGCTGGTGATCCAGTCCGGTGGCCTGCCCGCCGCGGTGATCCGGCAGATCCTGGCGTGCGACCTGCCGGGCCTGGAGCGCCTGGAGCTGTGGCTGGGCGTGGAGAACTACGGCGGCGACGCGACCGCCGACGACCTCGCGCCGCTGCTGTCCGGCCGGCTGTTCCCCGCGCTGACCCACCTCGGCCTGTGCAACTCGGAGATCGTCGAGCAGCTCGCCACCGCGGTGGCCGCCGCGCCGATCGTCGCCCGGCTGAAGGTTCTGGACCTGTCCTACGGCGTGTTCGGTGACGCGGGCGCCGAGACGCTGCTGGCCGGCCAGCCGCTCACCCATCTCGACCAGCTCCGGATCACCCACCACTTCATGACGAAGGAGATGGCGCAGCGGCTGGCCGACGAGCTGCCGGGTGTCGTCGTGGACGTCTCCGACCCGCAGGACGAGAGCCGTGGAGGCCGGTACACCGTCGTGGCGGAATGATGCGTCTCGCCGTCGTCGGCAACCCGGAGAACCGCCGGGTCGCCCTGTTCACCGCCGCCGCGCAGCGGTTCGGCCTGCCCGCGCCCGAGGTCTTCGCCTGGCACGACGTGCTGACCTCGGGCCGGGTCCCCGGGCCGGGCACCGTCGTGCGCATCGACTCGCCCGGGGAGAACGCCGAGGTGGACCGGCTGCTGCGCGGCGCCGACGTCCCGGCCGAGCACGGCGAGATCGTCGGTACGGCGGCGGCGTTCCGCGGTCTCGCCACGGCGCTGTCCACGGTCCGGGCCGGCGGCGGTCATCTGCTGCAGAGCGTCGGCGACATCCTGACCATGACCGACAAGCCACGGTGTCACCGGCTGCTGTCGCGGGCGGGGATCCCGGTGCCGGAGGCGCTCGGCCCGATCGACGGTTACGACGCGTTGCGCGCCGCGGGCCGGCGACGGGTGTTCGTCAAACCGGCCTACGGCTCGTCGGCGTCCGGGGTGATGGCCGTGGCGTTCGCCGGCCGGCGGGTCACCGCGGTCACCTCCGCCGAGCTGCACAACGGCAGGATCTTCAACAACCTACGAGTCCGCCGTTACGACGACGAGGCCTCGATCCGGGCCATCGTCGACCGGCTGGCCGTGGACGGGCTGCACGTCGAACGGTGGTACCCGAAGGCCTCCCTCGGCGACCGGGTGCTGGACCTGCGGGTGGTGGTGATCGCCGGGGAGGCCCGGCACGTCGTGGCGCGCACCAGCCGCAGCCCGATGACGAACCTGCATCTCGGCAACGCCCGCGGTGACGTGGCGGCGGTCCGGGCGGCGGCCGGCGAGACGTCGTGGCGGGCCGCGATGCGCACCTGCGAGTCGGTCGCCGGCCTGTTCCCCGGCACCCTGCAGGTCGGCGTCGACCTGATGTTCCGGGTCGGGTGGCGTGACCACGCGGTCGCCGAGGTCAACGCGTTCGGCGACCTGCTGCCCGGGGTGCTGGCCGGCGGGCTGGACACCTACGCCGCACAGGTCGGCGCGATCGTCGACGGGCGGGCGGGGGTGCCGTGCGCGATCTGATCGGCAGTCACGACCTGCTCTTCGTCACCCTGGACACGTTGCGGTTCGACGTCGCCGCGGATCTGCTAGCCCGCGGGCGCACGCCGCACCTGGCGAAGGTGCTGCCCGGCGGGGTCTGGCAGCGGCGGCACACCCCGGCCAGTTTCACGTACGCGGCGCATCACGCCTTCTTCGCCGGGTTCCTGCCGACCCCGGTGACGCCGGGCCCGCACGAGCGGATGTTCGCGGCCCGGTTCGGCGGCAGCGAGACCAGCGGCCCGGGGACGTGGGTGTTCGACGCCCCGGACCTGCCGGCCGCGCTGACCGCCGCCGGCTATCACACGGTCTGCCTGGGCGGGGTCGGCTTCTTCAACCCGGCGTCGCCACTGGGCCGGGTGCTGCCGGGCCTGTTCGCCGAGGCCCATTGGGAGCCGGCGTTCGGGGTGACCGCCCCGGACTGTCTCGGCGCCCAGCTGGACCGCCTGGCGGCGATCATCGACGGCCTGCCGGCGCGGCGGCCGCTGTTCACGTTCCTCAACGTGGCCGCCATGCACCAGCCGAACCGCCACTACCTGCCCGGCGCCGCCGACGACAGCCCGCAGTCGCACGCGGCCGCCCTGGAATACGTCGACGGCCTCCTCGACCGTCTCTTCGCCCTGGTCACCGGCCGGGGCCGGCCCTGCCAAGTGATCATCTGCTCGGACCACGGCACCCTCTACGGCGAGGACGGCCACACCGGCCACCGCGTCGCCCACGAGACCGTGTGGACCGTGCCGTACGCCGACTTCCTCCTGGACCCCTCATGAACCTGGACGACTCCCCCTATCAGGGCTACCTCTACGCCTACCCCCACAAGACCGCCTACCGGCGTCTCGACCCGCGCCCGGAGCTGACCGGTGTGTGGGCGGACGAGCGGCAGGACTCCCTCTTCGGTTACGTGCATCTCCCGTTCTGCGAGATGCGCTGCGGCTTCTGCAACCTGTTCACCCGCGCCAACCCGCCCGCCGAGCAGGTCACCGCCTACCTCGCCCAGTTGCGCCGCCAGGCCGCCGCGGTGCGGGACAGCCTCGACCCGGCCGCCCGGTTCTCCCGCCTGGCGATCGGCGGCGGCACCCCGACCTACCTGACCGCCCCCGAGCTGGAGTCGCTGTTCGCCGTTCTCACCGACGCCTTCCCGGCCGCCGCGCCGGCGGTGCCGCTGTCGGTGGAGACGTCCCCGGCGACCGCCACCCCCGACCGGCTGGCGGTGCTGGCCGCGCACGGCACCACCCGGATCAGCATCGGCGTGCAGAGCTTCCTCGACGCCGAGGCCCGCGCCGCCGGCCGCCCGCAGCGGCTCACCGAGGTGCTGGCCGCACTGCAGGCGATCCGGGACGCCCGGATCCCGGTGCTCAACATCGACCTGATCTACGGCATCGACGGCCAGACCGCGGCGACCTGGCAGCACTCCCTCGACGAGGCGCTGCGCTGGCGGCCCGAGGAGCTGTACCTGTACCCGCTGTACGTGCGCCCGCTGACCGGGCTGGGCCGGCGCGCGCACGCCCGCGCCGACTGGGACCGGCAGCGCCTCGACCTGTACCGGCAAGCCGTCGACGTGCTCACCGCCGCCGGCTACGTGCGGCATTCGATGCGGCAGTTCCGCCGCGCCGGAGCGCCGGTCCCGGACGGCCCGGACTACTGCTGCCAGGACGACGGCATGGTGGGATTGGGGTGCGGCGCCCGGTCGTACACCACCGATCTGCACTACTCGTTCGACTACGCGGTCAGCGTGTCCGAGGTCCGTGGCGTCATCGACGACTACCTGTCGCGGCCCGCCGGCGATTTCCGGTACGCCGAGATCGGCTTCCACCTCGACGCGGTCGAGCAGCGCCGCCGCTGGCTGCTCAAGTCGCTGCTGCGCGCCGAGGGCATCGACCCGGCCGCTTACCGCGACCGGTTCGGCACCGCCCACGACGACGACTTCCCGCAGCTCACCGAGCTGGTCGACCGGGGCTGGCTGGACGGCGGCCGGACCACGCTGACCGCCGACGGCCTGACCCGGTCCGACGCGATCGGCCCGTGGCTGGTCTCCGGCCCGGTCCGTGAGGCGATGGGGGCGTTCGTTCTCCGATGACTCCCGTGATGATCGGCATGCCCACGCCGGTGCGGGCCGACGGCGATCTCTACGTGCTGTACCGGGGTCCGCTGGCCAGCTGCAACTACGACTGCCCGTACTGCCCGTTCGCCAAGCGGGTCGACCCGCCGGACCTGCTGCGCGCCGACCGCGCCGACCTGGACCGGTTCCTCGGCTGGGTGGAGGCGACCACCGACCGGCGGCTGTCGGTGCTGTTCACGCCGTGGGGCGAGGGCCTGACCCGCTCGTGGTACCGCGACGCCGTCGTCCGGCTGTCCCACCTGCCGCACGTGGCCCGGGTCGCGATCCAGACCAACCTGGCCACCCGCACCGGCTGGCTGGCCGCCGCGAACCCGAAGGTGGCGGCGTTGTGGGCGACGTACCATCCGGGGCAGGTCACCCGCGAACGGTTCCTGGGCCGCTGCCGCGAACTCGACGGCCTCGGCATCCGCTACTCGGTCGGCGTCGTCGGCCTGCCGGAGCACCACGCCGAGGCGGTGGCGTTGCGCGCGGCCCTGCCGGCTCACGTCTACCTGTGGATCAACGCGGCCGACGGTCACACCTACACCGCCGGCGAGGAGCAGCGCTGGACCGCGCTCGATCCCCGGTTCGGCGACAGCGTGCGGCCTCACCCGTCGCGGGGCCGCCCCTGCCACGCCGGCGAGACCGCCATCTCGGTCCTCGGCGACGGCACGGTCCGCCGCTGCCACTTCATCCCCGACCCGATCGGCAACCTCTACGACGGCAGCTGGCGCACCGCCCTGCGCCCCCGCCCGTGTTCCAAGGAGCTGTGCGACTGCCACATCGGCTACGTCCACTTGAAACCCCTCCAACTGCGCGAGGTGTACGCCGCCGGCCTGCTCGAACGCATCCCCGCCGACTGGCCCCGACCCGCCCGGCGGCTCTCCTAGGGTTTCTGCGGGCCACCGAGCTGGAACAGCGCGAGATCGACCTGGCGCGCGGACCACTCGTGCCCGGCGCCGGCCAGTTCCGCACGGCACTGCTCGATGCGCTCGAGGTAACGCCCGTACCGGCCGGGCCGGTTGTCCAGCGAGAGACCCAGGCGGTGGAGACCCGCATGCGCCCGCGTGTCGTAGACGGCGAGCCGCCCCGGCGCCGCCACGAAGCACACCACCGACGCGAGGGCGTCCCCGATGCCGAAGCCGGGCAGTGGGGACAGCGCCGCACGCGCGGCCGCGGCAGCCTCCGGAACCGTTCGCGTCACATCCCGCGCGGCGACGACGGCACCCTGGGTGTGCTGCCGGACCTCCTGCTCGGGGCGGCTCATGAGAGCCGCCATCCACGGGGTGTCCGCACGAAGTCGTTTCCAGGCGGTCAGAGCGCCCAGATCCAGCTTCCCCACACTCCCCGTCTCGTCCACGCGGGCGGCGACTTCCCCGATGACCTCGTCGTAGGCGTTGCTGACCTCGGCGGCGTACTCGCCGGCGGCGGCGACCAGCCGCTCCACCCGCTCCTGGATCTCCATCCCGGGAGGGTGCCACAGCCGTCACGCGGCTCCGGTGTCGAGGGCCTCCCGCACCGTGTCGATCCCGGAACGGATCATCGACCCGTAGTCGTCGTCGGGAAGCAGCCGCAGGTCCGTGGTGGCGGCGGCCAGGTGATGCCGGGCCGAGGCGGGGTCGCCGGTGCGGCGGTACGCGTCGGCCAGGTTGAGGTGCAGGGACGGCAGGAAGGCACGCACCTGGAGCGAGTCGTGGAAACGGCGGGCCCGCTCGTCGTCCAGGCCGGTCACCGCCGCGAGCGCCCGCTGGTCCCACAGCAGCTCGTCGGCGGCCTGGTCCTGCAGGTCGGCGAGGTAGTGCGCGATGCTGCACCGGTGCAGCGCGTCCCCGTCGTCACCGGCGCTGTCCCACAACGCCGTCAGGGCTTCCCGGGCGGCGGCCCGCTCCCCCGCCCGGCCCCGTTCGACTGCCGCGCCGATGGCGGCCATGACGGTGTCCGGTTCGGTCTTCGGTGACTCCGGCATCGTGGTCCTTCCCGTTCGGTGGGGTGTTTCCCCGCACGGCAAGGGTGGTGCCTCGACCAGGTCGAGGGTCAAGGCGAACGCCGGTCACCGCCCGGAATCGATCCAGCCGCGCAGGTGCGCCGCCGCCTGATCCGGGGCGATCGCGCGGGCGGGCGGCGCCGCGATGGCGGAAACGCGGTGCGGTGGCGTGTGCGCTGTGACCCGCAACGGCTCCGACGGCGGGAGGAGTTCCGGCGCGGAGGACTGCCGAACTGTCCCGCGACGGCGGGCGGCCAGTAGCAGGACGGCGGCCAGCAGGGCCACCAGCACGGCCGCGACGGCCAGGACCGCCGGCCGATGGTCCGTCACGGGCGCGGTGACAGGGCTCGGGGCAGCCTGGAACGGCATGGCGGCGACGGTCACCACGTCGCCCCGTTTCCGGTCGATACCGGCGGCGGTGACGACGAGTTCCCGTACCCGGGCCAGATCGAGATTCTTCGCCGCCGTCGCGTCGACCAGCACGGCGACGGTCAGCCTCGCGACGTCGCCGGGCGCCTCCCGGCGGGTCTCCCGCACCGAGTCGAACGCGGTGGTACGGGCCACCTCACTGCTCACGGACCGGGCGCCGCTGCCGTCGGCGTACGTCCGCCGGCTCACCCGTTCGGACACGGCCCCGGCGGCGGGATCCCGGGTGTAGGTGGTGCTGGTCGTCTCGACCTGGTCCAGGTTCAGTGCCACGGTGGTGGTGACGACCGACCGGCCGGGGCCGACCATCGCGTCCAGCATGCGTTGCAGCGCGCCGTCGAGCCGTTCCTGGTACGCCGCAGGCCGCGCCGTCTCGGCCGCCGCCGCGCACCCCGGGGCCAGACCGATCCCCGCGCCGACGGCGAGACCCGCCAGCAGGAGCCTTCCGGCGACCTTGCTCATGCCGTACCTCCGCACGGGTTTTCCGCTCCGATCACCCGTCCCCCATCGGGCGGCAGCCGCCCCACTTGATCGTTCCCGCGGTTGCGCCTCGGTTGCGCGCTCCGTCAGCGCCGGGATCAATCCGACATCACGCTCCGATCACGACACCATGAAATCAACCTTTAGTTGATCATGAATCAGCCGAAGGAATGGCGCCGCCGCCGAACACGGCACAAAGACCCGCCGACCGCCGATGTCACCGGTCCACAACGCGGAGTGATCTTGGCCGACCCGGCCGGTTGAATGACCTCGCGGCCGGACGACGGACTGGAGCCCGGCCACGACGAGTCCAACCAGACCAGTCCGTGGAGCCACCTGTGACATTCCCTCAGAACGACCAGTTCCCCCCGGCCGGCCCGAACGGCCCGGCCGCCCCCCAATACGCGGTGATGCAGCCCCCACCGCCCAAGAAGAAGAAGTGGCCGTGGATCGTCGGCGGCATCCTCCTCGCCATGATCCTGGGCTGCGTCGGCATCGTCGCCGCGCTCGGCACCGCGGCGAACAAGGTCGTCGAGACCATCGACGACAACGCGTCGGGCAAGAACGCCGTCGCCGGTGAGATGGGCAAGCCGGCGCGGGACGGCAAGTTCGAGTTCACCGTCAGCAAGATGGACTGCTCGAAGGCCAGCGTCGGCGAATCCGTCCTGGCCCAGAAGGCGCAGGGAACCTACTGCATCGTGAGTCTCACCGTGAAGAACATCGGTGAGCAGGCCCAGACGTTCGACGGCACCAGCCAGAAGGCCTACGACGCCGCGGGTACCCAGTACTCCAACGACAGCACCGCCGAGATCGCCCTCGCCGGCAACGCGAACACCTTCCTGGAGCAGATCAACCCCGGCAACCAGGTCAAGGGCCAGCTTGTGTACGACGTACCCAAGGGCACCAAGCTCACCGCCATCGAGCTGCACGACTCGTTCCTGTCAGCGGGCGTCAAGATTCCGCTCGCCTGACCGCGCCGCACCCGCCGATGCCGTCCCGGGAAGGATCCGGGGCGGCGTCGCCGCGCGCTCACCTGCCGCGGGAGCCCAGCGGGGCCGAGCGCCTGCCGACGGTCCGCTCAGTCGCCCGCAGGTAGAGATAGCCGGCCAGGCCGACCGGTAGCATCGACCAGAACGACACGATGCGGTAGCCCAGCACGATGCCGACCGCCTGCGCCGCCGGGGCGCCCGCGGTGACCAGGCCGGCGAGCAGACTGGCCTCGATCACCCCGAGCCCGCCCGGGGTCAGCGGGATCTGCCGGATCACCTGGACGCTCAGATAGACGCCGGCCAGATGCTCCCAGCGCAGCTCCGCGCCGAAGGCGGCCGCGATCAGCATGAGGCAGACCAGGTCGAACACCCATTTGCCGGCGGCGAAGGCGAGCACCGTGCCCCAGGCGCGGCCCGGCACGTCACGGCCCATCGTCACCATGCGGGCCAGCGACGCGGCGAACCGGGCCACCCGCGGCCAGCGGACCAGGCTGCGTTTGATCCGGGCCCGGTCGAACGGGATGGCCGGCCGCACCCGGGCCAGCAGCACGATCACCGCCACCCCGGTCACCGGCACCCACAGCAGGGCGGGCGCGGCCACCAGGAATCCGCCCGCGGCCAGCGTCACCAGGGCCAGCGCCGACACGACACCGGACAGCACGGTCACGGCAGCGGCGGCGGCGGGGGTGGCGCCACGGGCCACGTACTGGCGGAAGGTGTAGGCGGCCGACACCACGGCCCCGGCCGGGGCCACCGCGCTGACCGCGTTGCCGGCGCTGGTCAGGGCCACCGTGTCGGCCCGGTTGATCGGCACGCCGAAGCCCCGGAGCAGACCGTGCTGCTGCAACGCGAAGCTGAGCTGGGAGATCAGCCCGGCCAGCACGGCCAGCGACGCCCACCCCGGGTCGACCGCCCGCAGCAGGCCCAGCACGGACGCCGGGTCGGGGAACTGACGGCGCACGAGCACGGCCGCGGCCACCAACGAGGCCACCAGCACCACGGCCCGTAGCCACTTGCGCCACTTCCCCCGGGATTCCATGGCGCCGATCATCCAGGGGCCGGGCGAATCCGCGCCACCCCGCAGGTCACGGTACGGCTGAGGCGCTGGTCACCGGCTCGCGTTCAGCTGGAACCGCGGACGGTCAGGGTGGTCGGCATCCGGGGCGGCGCCGGCTGGGCCGGGTCGAGCAGGTGCCGGACGGCGGAGGCCGCCTCGTCCTCGGCCGGCATGAACACCGACGACAGGTCGGCCGCCTCGGCCAGGGCGCTGCCGTCGAACCCGACGACCGCGACGTCGTCGCCGACCCGGCGGCCCGCCTCACGCAGCGCCTGCAGCACCCCCATCGCGGTGACGTCGCAGGACGCGAACACGGCGTCCAGCCGCGGCTCCCGGGCCAGCAGCTCCCTGGTCGCCGCGTAGGCGCGGGCCTGGGTGAAGTCGCCGTCCACACCGAGCACCGCCCGGGCCGCGCCGGCCATGCCGCGCAGGAACCCGGCCTTGCGCTCGCGGGCGCACGGGGTGGCCGGGCCGTAGACCGCGCCGACATGCCGGCGGCCGGTGGTGACCAGGTGGACACCGGCCTGGAAGCCGCCGCCGTCGTTGTCGGGGGCGACGAACGCGACGCCCGGCGCGGACCGGCCCAGGGCGACCACCCGGCCACGACGGGCATATCCGGCGCCGGCCAGCCCGGGCACGTTGATCAGCAGCCGCCCGAACGGCGGGTCGGTGTCGCCGGCCGGCGCGTGCGGGACGCGGCGGACCTCCAGCGCCACGTCCAGATCGCCGAGGGCACGCATGGCGCCGGTCAGCACCCGCCCGTAGAACGGTTTCGCGCTCATCGCCGCCGGGTCCGGGTCGACGATCAGGATCTCGATGCGGTCCCGCCGGTCCGTGCCGCCGCGGCCGGTCGCCAGCGCCCGCGCCACCGGGTGCGGCTCGTACCCGAGCCGGGTGGCGACGGCGCGCACGTGCTGCCGGACGGTCTCGGAAGCGCCGTAGGCCCCGTTCATCGCCCGGGAAGCGGTGGCCCGGGACACGCCGGCGACCCGGGCGACGTCGGCGAGCGTGGGACGCTGATCCGTCATGGCCCTACGATATCGACGCGCCGCTCAGCGTGCCGGGCCGCGGGACCGCCCGCTGCCGCAGCTGCCGGCACACCTCGCGGAACAGTTGCGGACGGTGGTGGAACTCCAGGCCCTGCTCCCACATCGCGGTGTTGATCCGCCTGCCGTCGCGCAGCACCAGGAAGACCGTCTTGCCGGCCGGGATCCGCAGCGGCCCGGCCCGGTGCACGACCTCGTCGACGAACACGCCGTCCACGTCGGACCACGGGATCGTGCGGGTCCGCAGGACCCCGCGCACCCGCACGGCCTGCTCGCTGAAATAGACGCCCATCCGCGCGACCTGCCACGACCCGGCCGCCCACGTCACGACGAACAGGGCCGCCAGCAGCACCGCGACGTCCATGCCGAGGCCGAAGAGCCGCACCGTCGTCCAGTGCAGGTAGGCCAGGCCGAGAGCCTCCCAGACCACGACCGCCCACCGGGCCCGCGCGGGCTGCCAGGCCCGCACCCATTCCTCGACCATGATCCATCCGTTCGCCCGACGACACGCCGTATCGGATCTGCACGCTAGCCAACGTGACGGGGGGACGTCCGTAGTACTTTTCGGTCGAGTTGACGGGGGCCTGACGATTTTCATCCGGCCGGGTTCGCTCGTCAGGTCTGGATCAGTGGCTCGTACTCCTCGGCGGTCAGGCCGAACGTCCAGGCGACGCCTTCGCGGGCGGTCCGGGTCGACGGTGGGACGCGCAGCCAGTAGACGCGGCTGGTCCCGTCCGGCTCCGGGGTCGCGTTGACCACCTCGACCATGACGAGGGGCTCGTCGCCGGGCAGGTCGAGCCACCACAGCGTGCCGGTCTCGTCGGTGCCGCGCTTGCGGGCGCCCGCGTCGCGCAGGTAGCGGTCGTAGCCGTAGTGCTCCAGCATGACCCGGCGGATCTCGGCGTTGTCCTCGCGGCGGATCCGGTCGACGGTCAGCGACGGCAGCTCGGCGGCCAGGCCGGCGGGGATCGGCATGCCCCGCCACGCCCACAGGCCGTAGCCGTCGGGGAAGGCCAGGGCGGCGCCCTCGCCCCGGTGCAGCCGGCCGACGTTGTCGCGCTCCAGCAGACCGGGCCGCTCGGTGAGGACGGCGACCGTCTCGGTGGCCCACCACCAGCCGCTGTGCCGGGCCACCTGGGCGAGACCGGTCAGCGCGTCCATCAGGCCGGCCCCGGGAACCAGTGTCGCGGCGGCCTCGAAAGTGCTCAGCCAGGTGCCGTCGTGCTGGCCGTAGATCGCGTCGAACAGCGGCGCCCGCACCGTCCGGCCGAGGCCGCCGGGCAGGCCGGTGAGCAGGTCCTCGCCGAGCCGGGTCCGCAGCCGGCCGGCGATCAGGTCCATCACCAGCGCCCACGACCGGCGGCCGGCGGCGGCGCTGAGCTGTGCCCAGCCGTCGGCGCCGAGCGCGTCCACGGCGGCGGTGCGGGCGGCCGCCCAGGGCTCGGTGCGGATCCGGCGGCGCACCGAGCGGCCCGCCGTCTCCCCGGGGGTCCAGCCCTGCCGGAGCAGGTCCGCGCGGACCGCGGCGAGCCAGTCCGGCGTCTCGGCGGACGCGGGGATCCCGGTGGTGAGCAGGGCGACGGCGGCTGTGCCCGCGCGCGGCGACCCCAGCCAGTAGATGCGCCGCGGTGGTTCGAGGCCGGCGAGACGGTAGGCGGCGCGCACCCCTTCTTCGGCGGCCGCGTGCTCGGCGGGCCCGGTCCGGACCGCGGCGGCGAGCCACTGGTCCTCGACGGCGGCGGCCATCGCCTCCTGGGCGTGGGTCAGTCTCATCGCTGCCGCCGCTCAGTCCGCGACCGGGCGGAACGCGCCCGGAATGTATTCACGCTGGCGGACCACCCGGTAGTGGCCGGCGGGGATCGGGATCGGCCCGTGTTCCTCGTGGGTGACCCGGCCGTGCGCCGGCGCCACGACGAACATCGACTCCGGGTCGTCGAGGTCGGCGAGCAACTGCAGACCCGGCCCGGCGATCACGTGGGCGTGGCCGGTGGCCTCGCCGCGGGCCAGCACCATGCGCCCGCGCCGGTCCCGCGGAACCGGCGCGCACGCGGGCACCGACTCCTCCGGCACCGGGATGATCAACACATCGCCCTGACGGTACATCCGGCCTCCCCGAACAGCTCGTCTCTGTCGGGAGGGACGCTATCGCCGGGGTACGACACTTTTCCGCGCCTCCCGCCGCGAGGCCGTCAACCCTGATCGCGCCCGGCGCGATCAGGTCGGCTGACGCCACTCCCCGGACCGTCCGCATCGGACACCGCCTAGACTCCGGCCCGCTGTCACGATCACGGGGAGACTTCATGACGTTGCGGGGAATGCGATGGCTGGCCGGGGTGGCCGGTGCTGCTCTGATCAGCGGCTGCGGCGCGGGCGCGCCCGTCGGGACCATGCCGGAGAAGAGTGCCGCCGTCACGCCGTCGGTGGCGGCGCCGGCGGCGTTCGACCCGCCGCGCACCTTCGGTGACGACGGCGCGCCGCTGCCGGCGAACGTGCGGGCGACCGGGGACTCCGGGGCGCTTCCGGTGGCGCTGTCCGGCACCCGGGCGTACGTGGCCACGCTGAACCGCCTCGACGTCGTCGACCTGACGACCGGATCGGTCACCGGCACCCTGGCCCCGGAGAACGAGCCGGCGTTCGCGGACGACGCCGTCGGCTGGGCGGGCTACGCCGCGACGGCGCCGGTCCGGGCCGGTGACGGCGACCAGACCCGGTTCGTCACCGCGTTCGCCGCCACCGTCCGGGGCGAGGGCACCACCGCGCCGCGCCCGGTCGTCGAGGTGCTGGCCGTCGACGCCGCGACCGGGCGGGAAGCGGCCCGGGCGCTGTTCGAGACCGATCCGGGCGCCGAGAAGGAGCAGCCGGTCGTCGTCGGCGCCCGCGGTGCCACCGTCGTCCTGCGGGTCGGCGCGGACACCACCGCCGTCGACCTCACCACCGGGAAGAAGGTGTGGCAGCGGCCGAAGTTCCACGCCAAGACCGTCGCCGGTGACCTGGTGGTCGGTGAGGACGAGAGCCTGACCGTGCTGCGGGGCCTGGACGTGGCCGGTGGCGCGCAGAAGTGGCAGTCGAAGCCGTACACCATCGTCAAGGCCGCCCCGGGCAGCGCCCGGGTGTTCACCGCCACCGGCACCGCCGCCGACGGCAAGGAGGTGTTCCAGCTCATCGACGCGGCCTCCGGCCGGATCCTGTCGAACGACACCGCGGACAGCCCGCTGCCGTACCGCATCGACTGTGTCTGGGACCAGGCCACCGTGACCGTGTGCCAGACCCGGCACCCGCAGCAGTGGACCGGCGCCTTCGACGACGACGGCAAGTGGCTGTGGGAGCTGCCGGGCAGCGGCCGGATCGCGCCGCATGTGACGACGGCCTGGCACGGCGCCGTCTACGGCAGCACCGACAACGGGCCGGTCGTGCTCGACGCCCGTACCGGCGCGGACCGGGAGACGCGTCCGGGCGCCGCCCCGGCCCTGGTGAACGAACATTTCGGCATCTCCGACGCCGACGTCAAGAACATCCGCAGCGCGCTCCCCGCACTGTCCTGATCAGCGGATGTTCAACCGCCGGCGGGCGCCCGCACGATCCGGGTCATGGCCTGTTCGGCGGCGGCGCGGCCGGCGCGCCGCATCCCGTGAGCACGAGCAGGGCGAACGCGGCAGCGATCGGCCGTACAGAAGTCATCGGGTTCCCCGTCTCAGCGCAAATGATCATTCAGCGGCAAGACGCGGGGTCGACGGCTCCCGGATCCCTCCGGGGAGAATGACACGCATGGACACCAGGACGGCGCAGTGGGCGATCGGCGCGCGGCGGCTGGCCGTGACCGCCGGGAGTGTGGTCGGCAACCGGTACCCGGACAACTTCGACGTGCTGCACGTCGCCGCGGGACGGCCGCTCGCGGTGGTCGCCGACGGGATGGGCGACGGTCCGGGCAGCACGGCGGCCGGGCGTGCCACCGTGGAGGTCTTCACCCGGCACGCCGCGACCGGGCCGGCTGCCTTGCGCGCCGCCGTCGCCGAGGTCCAGATCGCCGTCCGCGAGGCGGGGCGGGCACAGGCCGGGCTGACCGGTTGCACGCTGACCGCCTTCGTCGGCGGCGACGACGGCGACGCCTGGATCGTGCAGCTCGGCGACTCCCGCGCCTACCGCCTGCGCGACGGCTGCTTCGAGCTGCTGACCAGTGATCACACCGCCGCCTGGCTGGGCGTTCTGAACGGCTGGTACGCCCCGGGCTCGCGCGAGGCCTACTACGACAGGCATCGCCTGACCCGCTATTGCGGCCATCCCGGCCTGCCCGAACCGGACCTGCTCAACGTCAGCGTGCGAGCAGGAGATCAATTGCTGATGTGTACGGACGGGGTCTCCGACCAGATCGACGACCGCGCCCTGGCCCGCCTGCTGGCCGACCGCGCCCCGGTCGAGTCCGTTCTCGATCAGACCCTGAGCAACGGCGGTGACGACAACGCCACCGCCGTCCTGATCGACGTCAGCTGACCGTCAGTCGCAGCGGGGGTAGGTTTCGCTCAGCGCGGCCTTGCAGTAGACCGTGCCGCCACCGGGGATCCGGATCCACTGCCCCTTCTTGATCTTGTTGTTGTTCCAGAAGAAGTCGTTGTAGTTGTACGTGAAGGCGTCCACGTCGACACTGTTCCCACCACGCAGGCCGCCCGGAGCGAGGTCGTTCTGCGTGCATTTGTACGTCGTGGTGGTGGTTCCCCGCCACTGCGCGCACTTGTTCGGCCCGGAGTTCCAGGTCTCGGTGGTCGTCATCTTGAACCGCGTGTTGTTGTTGACCCGGCCGCAACCGACATTGCCGGTACAACCCCCGGCCATGGCGCTCGACGGCGCGACGAACATCGAACCGGTGATCATCGTGACCGCTGCGGCCGCGAGTCCCGCGGCACGCCGGACGCTCGTGCGAGGCATCCGCCACTTCCTTTCCATGGTGCTTTCCATTCCGGCCCACGTCGTGGACCGAAATGGATCATGGCAAGGCCGGTCAACCCCACCGGCGGATCAAGGGCGGGGCGCGGTACGGGTCCAGGAGCGCTCGCCGCGTTTCGAGGTGGCGGCGACGCAGCGCGGGCAGATGTAGCCGATCCGGTCCTCGGCGGTGATCACGTCGGAGGCCCGGAAGTCGAACTTCACGTGCGGGAACCGGCGCAGCCGGGTACGGCTGAGCGCCAGCCCGCACAACGTCTGGTTCATGCCCGGCGTCCAGGCGTGCACCTCTCCCCCGGGCTGGCGGACGCCGTCGTCGTCCACGAACTCGCTCGACGCCGCGACCGATGCTGCTCTCGCTCGTGCCATGTCCGCGGGATTCCCGCTGCGCCGCCGCCTACACGCGGGCGTTTCGTCGATGGATCGCCGGGTAGGCGGGGGCGGTGACGACGACCGCATCCCGTACCACCCCGCTCACCCTGCCGGGCATCGTGCTCGGCGTCGGCCTGGGCGGCTTCCTCGACGGCATCCTGCTCCACCAGCTGCTGCAATGGCATCACCTGCTGACCAGCGAATACCCGGCGGACACGGTCGACGGGCTGAAGATGAACACGCTCGGCGACGGGCTGTTCCACACGGTCACCTGGCTGGCGGTCCTCGCCGGGATCGGGCTGCTGTACTCGCGGGTCACCGCGGACCGCGCCCGGGTGTGGCGCTCGCGGGAGCTGTGGGGCTGGATGCTCGTCGGCTGGGGCCTGTTCAACCTGGTCGAGGGCCTGATCGACCACCATCTGCTGGGAATCCACCATGTGCACGGCGGCCCGCATCAGCTGCTGTGGGATCTGGGGTTCCTGGCGCTCGGGGCGGTGCTGGTCGTCGTGGGCTGGCTGGTGCAGCGGCGGTGACGCACGGGCATCATCCGGACGGCGGGCTGCTGCTGCTCACCGTGGTGGCCGCGGCCGTCGGCTACGAGATCCTGGCCACGCTGTTCCCCGGCTGGTCCCGGTGGCGGACGCTGTCGTTCCTGAGCGGGACCGCGCTGCTGGCCACCGGCCTGACGCTGCAGTCCGGTGACTTCCGCACGCACATGCTGCAGCACCTGCTGATCGGGATGGTCGCGCCGCTGGCCCTGGTGCTGGGCGCGCCGGTGACCCTGCTGCTGCGGACCCTCCCCCGCCCGGCCGGGCGGGCCGCCGGGCGGATGCTGCGCAGCCGGTACGTGCACGTGGTGGCGCATCCGGTGGTGGCGCTGACCCTGAACGTGGGCGGGATCGTGCTGCTCTACTGCACTCCTCTGTACGCGGCGACGACCCGCGACCCGGGCCTGCACCTGCTGGTCCACGTGCACTTCCTGATGTCCGGGTACCTGTTCGCGTGGGTGGTGGCCGGCCCGGATCCGGCGCCGCGGCGTCCGCCCGTACCCCGCAGGCTGGTGATCCTCGGGGTCGCCGTCGCCTTCCACGCGACCTTCTCGCAGCTCATGTACGCCGGCGTCGGCATGGACCTGCCGGTTCCGGACGAGCAGCGGCGGGGCGGCGCCGAGCTGATGTATTACGGCGGTGACATCGCCGAACTCCTGCTCGCCGCCGCCCTCGTCGCGGGCTGGCGCCCGTCGCGTCAGGGGACGAAGAGGGCTCGGACGCAGCCGTCCTCCTTCTCCTTGAACATCTTGTAGCCCTTCGGGGCGTCGTCGAGCGGCATCACGTGCGTGGCCAGGTGCTCGGTCACCAGCTCTCCCTTGGCCATCCGGTCGAGGAGCATCGGGATGTAGCGCTGGCCGTGCATCTGCGCGCCGCGGACCGTCAGGCCCTTGTTCATCAGCGCGCCGAGCGGGAACTTGTCGACGAACCCAGCGTAGACGCCCAGCACGAACACCGAACCGCCCTTGCGGGCCGCGTGGATCGCGTCACGGACCGCGACCGGCCGGTCGGTCTGCAGCCGCAGTTGCTGCTTGAGCTGGTCGTACCCGAACTGCACACCCGGCGAGTGCGCCTCCATGCCGACCGCCTCGATGCACACGTCCGGGCCCCGGCCACCGCTGCGTTCCCGCAGCTCACCGGCGATGTCGTCGCTCTCGTAGTTCAGCGTCTCCGCGCCGGTGTGCCGCCGCACCTGGGCGAGCCGGTTCTCGATGCGGTCGATGACGATCACCCGGTCGGCGCCGAGCAGCTCCGCGGCGCGGGCGGCCATCTGACCGACCGCGCCGGCGCCCCACACCGCGACCACGTCGCCGGGCTGCACCCCGCCGAGATCGGCGCCCATCCAGCCGGTCGAGGCGGAGTCGGAGGCGAAGATGGCACGCTCGTCGCTGACGCCGTCGGGCACGGTGAACGCGCCGACGTCGGCGAACGGCACCCGGATGTACTCGGCGTGACTGCCGGCGTTACCGCCCATCGCGTGCGAGTACCCGAAGCAGCCGCTCGGCGCCTGCCCCCACAACGTCTCGGTGATGGCCGGGTTGGTGTTGCCGTTGTCGCAGAGCGAGAACAGTTTCTGGTCGCAGTACCAGCAGTTGCCGCACGAGATGAACGACGACACCACCACCCGGTCACCGACCCGGTGCCTCCGCACGTCCGGGCCCACCTCGACGACCTCGCCGAGGAACTCGTGGCCGAGCACGTCCCCCTTCTCCATGAACGGGATGTAGCCGCCGATCAGGTGCAGGTCGGACCCGCAGGTGACAGTCTTGGTGACCTTGACGATGATGTCGCCGGGATTACGCAGCTCCGGGTCGGGGACGGTGCCGACGGCGAGCTTGTTCACTCCCTGCCACTGCAGCGCCTTCACAGCAGACCCCCCTCCCGGCCGTGCTGCGTCACCGTCTGCAACGGTCGGTTCAGCAGCGTCGATGTGGTCGCCGGCGGGCCGGACGGCAGCAGCACGTCACCGGCCTCCAGCAGTGAACGGGTCTCCCGCAGCGCGCGCCGGACCTCGCCGTCGGTGACGTCGGAGCCTTCGGGAATGCGCACGGCGATCTCGGTCCCGCGGCCGCCGGGGGCCGCCGCCAGCCGGATCTCCACCCGGTCGGCGACCTCCTTGAGCGAACCCGGTAGCTGCGTCACCTCCAGCTCGGCCAGTGGCCGGTACACCGTGATCACATGTCGTTGGCGTTTCGCCGGGCTGCTGCGCTTGGCTGCCACCGCGGCGGCGGCGCCGGCGGCGAGCGGCCCGACGATCAAAAGAATCTTTCCGGTACGGCCCATGGCTGCCACATACCACCCCCGCACTCCGCTAAACGGTTATCGTCGTGATCGATGAGTGCCGACAACACGGTGCCGGTGATCGCCGGCTTCTTCCCCGACCCGTCCATCTGCCGGTCCGGCGACGACTACTACGTGGTCTGCTCCAGCTGTGAGTACTCACCAGGCGTCCCGATCCTCCACAGCCGGGACCTGTACCGCTGGGAACAGATCGGCAACGTGCTCGCCGGCCCGGTCGCCCCGGCCGCGTCCCAGGGCGTCTACGCGCCGACGATCCGCCACCACGGCGGCCGGTTCTGGATGGTCACCACCGATGTCGGGCGGCTGCGCGACGGGCATCTGATCACCCACGCCGAACGCCCGGAAGGCCCGTGGAGCGAGCCCGTCCTCGTGACCGGCACGTTCGGCATCGACCCCGACCTGGCCTGGGACGACGACGGCACCTGCTATCTGACGTACGCGTCGTTCCAGGAGGGCGGCGGCATCGTGCAACTCCGGGTCGACCCGGAGACCGGCAAGGCGCTCAGCGACACCTACCCGGTGTGGCGGGGCACCGGGCTGCAGAACACCGAGGCGCCGCACCTGTACCAGGTGGACGGGTACTGGTATCTGCTGGTCGCCGAAGGTGGCACCGAACGCGGCCACGCCGTCACGATCGCCCGCGGTCCCGCCCCGGAGGGCCCGTTCGAGGCGTGCCCGGCGAACCCGATCCTGTCGCACCGCAGCACCGGTCACCCGGTGCAGAACACCGGGCACGCCGACCTGGTGCAGGCTGCCGACGGGTCCTGGTTCGCGGTCTTCCTGGGGGTACGGCCGCGCGGCTTCACGCCGGGATACCACGTCAACGGGCGGGAGACGTTCCTCGCCCGGGTCGAGTGGCGGGACGGCTGGCCGGTGTTCCTCGACCCGGATCCGGTGGTCACCCCGGTCGACCACTCGTTCACCGACGACTTCACCGGGCCGGCGCTCCATCCACGGTGGATCACCCCCGGCGACGACCTGTTGTGCGTACGGGCCCGCGACGCGCACTGGACCGCCGAGGCGACGTTCGACCGCACCTCCTCGCCGTCGCGTCTCGTCCTGCGTCTCGACGACCGTCACTGGTACGGCCTGATCCTCGACGCGGGCCGGGTCGACGCTGTGGCCCGCATCGGCGACCTGGAACAGACCGTCGCCTCGGTTCCCGCCTTCTCGCACCGTGCCTCCTCCCCTGCTGCCGGCGGCGCCCCGCTGACGCTGCGGATATCGGCGGTGGAGCACGCGCACGCCGGCGAACCGAACGTGTCCGCCGGACCCGACCACATCGTGCTGTCCGCCGACGGGATCGAGCTGGCCCGGCTCGACGGCAGGTACCTGTCCACCGAGGTCGCGGGCGGCTTCACCGGCCGGGTCATCGGGCTCACCGGGGCGCGGCATTTCTCGTACACCTCGGAGGGGTTGAAGTGACCGAATTCCATCAGGTGCTGCGCGGCCGGCGGATGGTCCGCAACTACGCGGACGAACCGGTGTCCCGCGACGTGCTGGAACGGGTCGAAGGCGGCGAGGAGATCCCGTGGCCGGTGCCGTTCTGGTGGTTCGACTCCGGCGCGCTGTTCGCCCTGCTCCAGCTCGCCGTCGCCAACGAGGGCCTGGCCAGCGGTTTCTACAGCCCCGCCCGCCCGGAGGAACTGGCCGCCCTGTCCGCTGTCGCCGGCCTGCCCGGTGACGTGGCGCTGGCCGGCGTGCTGACGGTCGGCCATCCCGCCGACGACCCGGCCGTCCCGGCCGCCAAACTGGCCGCCCGCCGCAAACCCATCGAGGACCTCGTCTCCTGGCTCTGACACACATGGACCGGCGTCGCTATCGTGACCGCCATGACGGGGGATGCTTTCGAGGTCGTGCTGCGCGGTTACGACCGTTTCCAGGTGGAACAGTTTCTCGCCGAGGCTGACGCGGCTGTCGCCTCGTCCGACGAGCGGCTCCGGTCGTCCGTGCGGAAGG
The DNA here is from genome assembly GCF_055562375.1 of Actinoplanes sp. NPDC019969. Taxonomy (NCBI): domain Bacteria; kingdom Bacillati; phylum Actinomycetota; class Actinomycetes; order Micromonosporales; family Micromonosporaceae; genus Actinoplanes; species Actinoplanes sp. NPDC019969. The sequence continues at coordinate 221,439 of NZ_JBVHFK010000011.1, forward strand.
AACTGGAGAGCGCCGACTTCACCATCGTGCTGCGTGGCTATGACCGGGCCCTGGTCGACGCCGCTGTCCAGGACCGTCTGGCCGCGCTCGGGCCGGCCCCGGCCGTGCCGCCGGTCGCCCCCGGCCCGGCCGCTTTCCGCGTGGTGCTGCGCGGTTACGACCGGATCCAGGTGGACACCGCCCTCGCCCAGGCCGCCGAGGCGACCCGATCCGACGAGGCCGCCATCCGTTACGCGGCCCGCAAGACGCTGCGCGCCACCAGTTTCGCGGTCCGTCTCCGGGGCTACGACCGCGCCCAGGTCGATCATGCCGTCGCCGAAGCCGTCCACCGCCTCAGCTGACGCCTCGGAAACGGGGCGCCCGCCATCAATCCACACCGGCGGCCTCACCGGTGTTCCAGAGCGAGGCGGGGCAGGCGGCGGGCGAGGCCGGAAGGAAGCCACCACGCGCGAGCGCCGAAGAGGTGCATCACGGCCGGGAGCAGCAGGCAGCGGATGACGACGGCGTCGATCAGGACGGCGACGGCCAGGCCGAGACCGAACTGCTGGAGCATCCGGTCCGGGAAGAGCAGGAACGAACCGAAGACCACGACCATGATGGCGGCGGCCGCCGTGACGACGCGGCCGGTGGTGGCCAACCCCTCGCGGACGGCATGGGCGGCGTCGCGGCTCCGCTCCCACTCCTCGTGCATGCGCGCCAGCAGGAACACCTCGTAGTCCATCGACAGCCCGAAGACGATCGCGAAGATCATCACGGGGACGAACGCCTCGATCGGCCCGGCCGGCACGCCGAACGCGCCGTTCTGGAACACCAGGATCATCACGCCCAGGGCCGCGCCGACGCTGAGCAGGTTGAGCAGGGCTGCCTTCACCGGGATCACGATCGACCGGAACAGCACGAGCAGCAGCAATGCCGACAGCCCCACCACGACGGCGACGAACAGCGGCAGCCGGCTGGCGAAGGCCCCGGAGACGTCGACCACGGCCGCGGTCGGGCCACCGACCAGCACCGTGACACCGTTGTCCCGAGCGACCGGCCCGAGCACGTCGTCCCGGAGGGTCGCGACGAGATCGCTGGTCGCCTCGTCCTGCGGCGCCGACTCCGGAAAGGCGACGACAGTGGCGACGTCGCCACCCGGAGCGGGGATCGGCGGGGTGGCCGAGGCGATCCCGGGGGTGTTGAGCAGTGCCTGCCGGACCGCCCCGGCGGCGACATCAGCCGATGCCGTCCCGCCCTCGGGTGGAACCCCGCCACCGGCGTCCACCACGACGACGAGGGGGCCATTGACGCCGGGACCGAAACCGGTGGCGAGAAGGTGGTATGCCCGGGTGCTGGTCTTGGTCTCCGCATCGGTGCCGGCGTCAGCGAAGCCGAGCCGCATGTCCAGAACCGGCACGCAGAGGGCGCCGAGGAAGATCAGCGGCAACAGTGCCGCCGGCCAGGGCCGGCGCGCGACCGCATCACTCCACCGGCGCCACCAGCTGCCTTCACCACGGCTGCCGTCCTCCTGAGACGCGCCCTCGAGGCTGCCGCGCTGGTGGGCGCGGCGGCGGATCAGGGTGCGCTCCAGCCGGGGGCCGAACAGACTGAGCAGGGCCGGGAGCAGGACCAGAGCGGAGAGCATGGTGACCAGGACGGTCACGGCCAGCGCCACCGCGACTCCCTGGAGCGCGCCGAGACCGATGAGGATCAGTCCGAGAAGCGCGATGATCACGGTCGTTCCGGCGAAGAAGACGGTGCGGCCGGCAGTGTCCAAGGCGGTGCGGATCGCCGTCTCGCGGTCGGCGCCGTCGGCCACCTCGCCGCGGAAGCGGGACAGGACCAGCAGCGCGTAGTCGATGCCCACACCGAGGCCGACCAGCACGACCAGCGGGGTGGTGAAGTCGGCGACCGTCGCCACGTGCGAGGCCAGCGCGACCAGCCCGATCGCGGTCCCCACCGCGAACACCGCGATCACGATCGGCAGGCTCGCCGCCAGCAGCGACCCGAAGAGCAGGACCAGCACGATCAGCGCGGCGAGCAGCCCCGCGCCCTCGGCGGGCCCGCCTTCGCTCTCCTCCGCGGTCCGCACGGCGTCACCGCCGACCTCGACAGTGAGACCATCGGCGGCGGCCGTGCCGGGGCTGCCGCCGCCCTCCGCTCCGCTGCGCCCGCCGGGGCCGGGAGAGCCGGTGGACGTGGCCGCTGACCGCGCGGTGTCGACGATCGTGCGGATGTCGCTGGAGGGGATCTGCTCGCCGGTGGCGTCGAGGGCGACCGACGCGTATCCGATGGCGCCGTCAGCGGAGATCGCCGTAGGCGGCGCTCCGCCCGTTGGGTAAGGGCCGACCACCTCGGCCACGTGTGGCAACCCGCGCACCTCGGCCAGCATCGCCTCGACACGGGCGCGAGTGGCCGGCCGGTCGAGACCACCGGGATCCTGGAGCACGATCTGCAGGGTCTCCCCCGCCCGGGCCGGCGCACGTTGGCTGAGCAGGTCCTGCGCCGCCTGTGACTCCGCTCCGGGCAGGGTGAAATCGTTGCGGAAGTCGGTGCCCGCCACGCTCGCGCCGGTCGTGGCGGCGGCCAGCACGAGCACCCAGAGAAGCAGCGCGGTCCAGCGGTGCCGCCCGGACCAGCCGGCCAGGCGCTCGAACACACTGCCTCGCGCCTTCCGGGTCGAGGGTTCGGCCGTTCGCGTCATGGGAGTCCTTCCGTGGAGAAGCGGAGCTCACCAGCGCCGTCGGGAGCGCCAGAGGGTTGCGGAAGGTGACGTTATGGAGGGCGGGCGCTGCGCCGAAACCTCCTGGAGGGGGCTCCCCATCTACCCCCACAGGGGGACGGCGGATGCTCCCGCTGAGGGATCCGCCGGAGCGTCCGCCGCCCGTACGCTGGCTCCCGTGGCAGCGAAGTTGAGTGCACGGGGACAGGCCGCGGTCGATGCCGCGGTCGCCATGGCCGCGATGATCTTCACGATCGGGATGCTCGACGAGGGCGGTCTCGGGTCGTCCGAGCCGGGCTTCCATACCCTCGACGGCGCCGGGCTGCTGCTGGCGGTCCTGTCGACGGCGCCGCTGGTCGCCGTGCGCCGCTTCCCCTATCTGATCTGGGCGGTCACGGCGGCGGCGTCATTGGCGCTGGTCGGCGGCGGCTACGGCCTGGACGTCCCGCCCGGCCCGCTGATCGCCACCTACACCCTCGCCGAGGCGGTCGGTGGCGGGGCGACGCCGCGACGGCAGCTCGTGGCCGGGCTGAGCGTCGTGGCCTACGTGCCGGTGTCGATGATCCTCATGGTCGGCGACGGGAAGTCGCTGACCGGGATGTCCCCCGGGCTGTTCGCCTGGGTGGCGATGTTCTCCCTGGTCTGGATCGCCGGCGACCGCAGCCGGCTGCGGCGGGAGCGGATCGCCGAGTTGGAGGTGACCGCGCGCCTGCGGGAGACCGACGTGCAGCGGCAGCGCCGGCTCGCCGCCGCCGAGGAACGCACCCGGATCGCCCGGGAGCTGCACGATTCGGCCGGCCATGCGATCAACGTGATCCTGGTGCAGGCGGGCGCGGCACGGCTGCTGCACGAGCGGGATCCGGAGCAGTCGCGGCGGGCGATCGCGACGATCGAGGAGGTCGCGCACGCCACGATCGAGGACATCGACCGCCTGGTCAAGGCGTTGCGCACCGGCTCCGAGCCGGATCAGCCGGTGCCCGCCGGGACGGGCGCGCTGGAGGATCTGGTGGACCGGCACCGGGCGAGCGGCCTGGCGGTGGCGGCGACGTTCGACGGGGCGCCACGCGGGCTGCCGAGCGGGGTGGCCTGGGCGGCCTACCGGATTCTGCAGGAGGCGCTGACGAACGCGGCCCGGCACGGTTCCGGAACCGCTGAGGTGCGGATGTCGTACGGGATGGAGGCCGTCGACATCGAGGTCAGCAACCCGGTCGGCGACGGTGGCCGGACCGGCAGCGGCCTGGGGATCGTCGGTATGCGCGAGCGGGCCGCACTGCTCGACGGCGACCTTGACGCCGGCCCCGGCACGGGAGACGGTGTGTTCCGGCTGCGGGCCCGCCTGCCGTACGCCGCGGCCGGAGCCCTGACGTGACCGGGCAGCCGCTGCGGGTGCTGATCGTCGACGACGACGATCTGATGCGGGCCGGGCTGCGGGCGGTCCTCTCCAGCGACGACTCGATCATCGTGATCGGCGAGGCGGCCGACGGGCGGGAGGCGGTGGAGCTGGCGCGGCGGACAGCGCCGGACGTGGCGCTGATGGATGTGCGGATGCCGCAGCTGGACGGCGTCGCCGCGACCCGGCAGCTGGCCGCGGCCGCGCCGGACGTGCGGGTGCTGATCCTGACGACGTTCGAGGACGACGACTACATCTTCGGGGCGCTCACGGCGGGCGCGTCCGGGTTCCTGCTCAAGCGCACCCGGCCGGAGCAGCTGATCGAGGCGATCCATACCGTCGCGGCCGGTGACTCGCTGTTGTCGCCATCGGTGACGCGTACCGTGATCGATCGGATGGCCGCCGCCGCGCCACCCGACCCGGTGGCCGCCGAGCAGCGCCTCCGCGAGCTGACCGCCCGGGAGCGGGACGTGTTGCGGCTGGTCGCGCGCGGCCGGTCGAACCTGGAGATCGCCGGCGAGCTGTTCGTCGAGGAGTCGACGGTCAAGACCCACCTGAAGCGGGTCATGGGCAAGCTCGGCCTCCGCGACCGGGCCCAGGCGGTGATCCTGGCGTATGAGACCGGTCTGGTCCGCCCGGGCGCCGCGCGCTGACCGTCGCCGGCGCTCCGCGGTATCGCTCAGTCGGCCGGTTCGGGGACCGCGCCGTCGTCGGTCTTGGTGTCGTCGGGGCGGTCCCGGTCGGTGGTCGGCTTCTTCTCCTCGTCGTCACGGTGGGGCACGTCCTGGAGGTCGATCGGCCGCCCGAAGTCGGGTTGCGCGGCCGATTCGATGGGGCTGTCGGTCATGCCCTCCGGGTACCCGCCTCAGCTCGGAGCATGCGATTTCGCGACGGTCAGCAGCACGACGCTGTCCTCGAGTGCTTCCAGGGCGTGCCGGGCGGCCGGGATCACCAGCAGGTCGCCGCTGGTCCCGTCCACGGTCTCGGGTCCGGCGATCAGGCGGACGTGACCCTGCAGGACGTGCAGGGTCGCTTCGCCGGGGCTGTCGTGCTCGTCCAATCTGCGGCCACCGGCCAGCGCGATCAGCGTCTGGCGCAGCGCGGCGTCGTGGCCGCCGTGCACGGTGTGCGCGCTGCGCCCGGATCCGGCCTGACGGGCGATGCCGAGCTGCTGCCCGGCGAGGGCGGTGAGGGAGGTCGTCTGCATGGCGTTCCTTTCCTACGGCGAGGCCGGGGCCCGGCCGGGCCCGGTGTGGGCAGGCCCGGCCGGAACCCGCACCGGCAAGCCTGCCTGGGCCGGGACGGGCCCGCCGCTGCCATAGGTCATGCGGCGGCGGGCCGCAGGTCCTACCAGGAAGCCTTCCGGACGCCGGGCAGCTCGCCACGCAAGGCCAGCTCGCGGAAACGGACCCGGGACAACCCGAAGCGGGTCAGCACGCCGCGCGGGCGGCCGTCGATCTGGTCGCGGCTGCGCTGCCGGGACGGGCTGGAGTCGCGGGGCAGGGAGGCGAGCGCCCGTACGGCGGCAGCCCGGGTCTCCGGGTCGGTGGCCGGAGCGGAGATCGCCCGTTTCAGTGCGGCGCGCCGGGCAGCGTAGCGGGCGGCCAGCTCGGCGCGGCGTTTCTCGCGTTCGGTCAGTCCACGGCGGGCCATCAGCGGACCTCGAGGGAGCGGTCCGGGCGGAAGCCGTCCGCGCGGAAGTCGACGTCCCCGCGGGCCATCAGCGGTCCTCCCGGAAGTCGACGTGCCGGCGGACCATCGGGTCGTATTTGCGCAGGACCAGCCGGTCGGGATCGTTGCGGCGGTTCTTGCGGGTGACGTACGTGTAGCCGGTCCCGGCGGTGCTGCGCAGCTTGATCACCGGGCGGACGTCGGTACTCCTGGCCATCAGACACGCACCCCGCGGGCGTGCAGCCGGGCGACGACGGCGTCGATCCCGTCCCGGTCGATGATCTTCAGGCCGGTGGTGCTGACGTTCAGGCGGACGGTGCGGCCGTCGGCGAGGCGGAAGCGGCGGCGCTGGACATTCGGGTTCCAGCGGCGGCGGGTACGGCGGTGGGAGTGCGACACGGCGTTGCCGAAGCTGGGCTTCGCGCCGGTCACGTCACAGACGAAAGACATGGTGGCGACTTTACAATGAAAATCGTTTCCAACAAGATGGGGGTGTGAGTACGAACCCGAGCACCTCCGTCGCCCGCCCCTCGGTGGACCACCGGCCCGCCGTCACCGTCCTGTCCGGCTTCTCCCCGGGCGCGGTCCAGGCCGCCGCCCGGGCCCTGCTGATCGCGGACGAGACCCTGCTCGCGGTCGGTCACGACCTGTCCGGGCTGCGGCACGGCGTGGTACGCCGCCGGGTCGAGTCCGCCGCACGGGTCATCGAGCAGGAGACGGTCGAGCTGCAGCACGGTTGCGTCTCCTGCACGCTGCGCGAGGACGTGCTGCCCACCCTGCTCCGGCTCGCCCGGGAGCGGCCGGGCAGCGACCTGCTGCTGGTCCTGCCGCCGACGGTGGAGCCCGAGGCCGTCGCCGCCGCGTGCGGGCATCAGGCGGCGCTGCGGTTCGACTCGTACGTGACGGTGGTCGACGCGGACCACTTCCTCGACGATCTGACCAGCACCGACGACCTGCGCGACCGGGACCTGCACGCCGCCGGCGACGACCACCGGGCGGTCGCCGAGGTGGTGGCGCACCAGGCCGAGTTCTGCGACACGGTGATCCTGTGGAGCCGGCCCGGCACCGGCGCGGCCGAACTGGACCGGCTGACCGCGTTGCTGCACCGGCTCGCGCCGTGGGCGGTCACCGTGCCGGTCGGGCCGTCGGACAGCCTGGACTGCACGGGGCTCGCCGCTCAGGTGCTGCGATCCGGCCGCCATGATCCGGAACGGCCGGGCGTGCTGGGGATGGCTCTCGAAGGGCGCTCGATCGGCGTACACGAAAAGGGGTCGTCGGTGGTCTTCCGCACCCGGCGGCCGTTTCATCCGGAACGCCTGCACGAGGCCCTGGAGGAACTCACCGAGCACGCGCTGCGCGGGCGGGGGCAACTGTGGATCGCAAGCCAGCCGGACGGGGCGATCGCATTCGAGTTCGCCGGTGGCGGGGTGAGCCTCGGCAGCCTCGGGTACTGGCTGGCGGCGCTGCCGGTGGAACGCTGGACCGAGACGAGCGATCAGCGGCGGCTGGCCGCCGACCTGGACTGGGACCCCTACTACGGGGACCGGCAGACCGTCCTGGTGCTGATCGGGCTGCACCTGGACCACCCATCGCTCCTGTCGCTGCTGCGGGCGTGCCTGCTGACCGACGCCGAACTCGCCGACGGGTTCGAGGCGTGGGCGAGCCTGCCGGATCCGTTCGCCGGCTGCTTCCCGCTGAGCGAGAACGCGGAGCCGCATTGACATCCATGTTTCTATGAGATGAACATGGGAGCGCTCCCAACATTCGGAGGCTTCCGTGCCCATCTCATCCCCATGGCGTGCGGCTGCGAGCATCGTCCTGCTCGCGGCCGTCGCCACCACCCCCTCCAGCGCCAGCGCCGCCGAGACCGACACCCGCGTCGACATCGACATCCGGGCCGGCCTGGCGTCCGTCAGTGACGTCGCCGTCGGCGTCAACCACGCCATCTGGGACTCCCAGCTCGGCACCCCCGCCGTGTCCGGCCTGCTCAAGGACGCCGGCGTGACGATGGTCCGCTACCCCGGCGGCTCGTACGCCGACATCTACCACTGGCGCGACCACACCGCCCCCGGCGGTTACGTCGCCCCGAACACCGACTTCGACACGTTCATGGCCGGCGCGAAAGCCACCGGCGCCGAGCCGATGATCATCGCGAACTACGGCACCGGCACGGCTCAGGAGGCCGCCGACTGGGTGCGGTACGCCAACATCACCAAGAAGTACGACGCGACGTACTGGACGATCGGCAACGAGAACTACGGCAACGGCCACTACGGCGCCAACTGGGAGGCCGACGACCACGCCGACAAGAGCCCGAAGGAGTACGCGGCCAACGTCGTCGCCTACGCCCAGGCGATGAAGGCCGTCGACCCCACGATCAAGGTCGGCGCCGTGCTGACCATGCCCGGCAACTGGCCGGACGCCATCGTCGGCACCGGCGACCAGGGCTCCTGGAACCAGGAGGTGCTCACCCGCGCCGGCGCCGCGATCGACTTCGTCGACGTGCACTGGTACCCCGGCGGCAGCACGCCCGCCGAGGCGCTGACCAAACCCGCCCAGATCACCGACGCCGTCCACCTGCTGCGCCAGCAGATCGACAGGTACGCGGGCGCGAACGCCGGCCGGATCACGATCAGCATGACCGAGACCAACGTCGACGTCGGCCGCAACACCCAGCCGGGCGCGCTGTACCTGGCGGACGTCTACAGCGGCCTGCTCGCCCAGGGCGTCTTCACGGTCCACTGGTGGAACGTCCACAACGGCCTCGGCACCGTCTCCACCATCGCCGGGCAGACCGACTACGGCGACTACGGGCTGCTGTCCAGCGGCAACTGCAACGCCGACAACAGTGTGTGCCAGCCGCCGATGAACACGCCGTTCGCCCCGTACCACGCCCTGTACCTGATCGGCTCCTTCGCCGAACCCGGGGACCGCTTCGTCGCCGCCGGCACGAACAATCCCCTGGTCAGCGCGCATGCGGTGCGCAAGGCCGACGGGGATGTCGCGGTTCTGCTGATCAACAAGGACCCGGATGCGGCCCACACGGTCTCCCTGGCCCATCACGGCTACACCCCTGCTGCGGGTACGCCCACGGCCGCGACCTACACCAACGGCGCCGACGCGATCACGACCGCCCCGGCCGGCAGCGCCACCGAGCAGACCCTGGCCCCGTACTCGATCACTCTCGTCACCCTCGACAACCCCGCCACCGCCGCCGCACCGCCCGCGCCCGCGTGGCCGTCGGCGACCGTGACCGACCGCACCGCGACCATCTCCTGGCCGTCGGCGGGCGCGAACCTGAAGTACGAGGTCTACCGCCAGAACGGTGGCGCCGCCGAACTCCTCGGCGAGACCACCGGCACGTCGCTGACCGCCCGCAACCTGGAGCCGGGGCGCCGCTACACGGTGAACGTGGTGGCCCGGGACGGGGCCGGCCGCCTCTCCCCGCCGTCGCCACCGCTGACCTTCACCACCGGCACGCCGAGCAGTTCGTCGTGCACGGTGAAGTTCCGCAACACCAGTGACTGGGGCAACGGCTACGTCGGCCAGGTCGACATCACCAACAACGGGGCGGCGCTGTCCGGCTGGACGCTGTCCTTCGGCTGGCCGACCGCCTGGCAGAGCCTGAGCAGCGGCTGGAACGCCACCTGGACCGAATCCGCCCGGACCGTCCGGGTGACCAGCGACAGCACCCTGGCCGCCGGGGCCACGACGGGCGCCGGTTTCGTGGGCTCCTACAGCGGGCCGAACGTCGCGCCGTCCGTCTTCACCCTCAACGGCACCGTCTGCACCAGCGTCTGACCCCTTCCCGGTGGGGAATGAGAGCGAATGTCACGGGTACCGCTGAACGACGTTCAGCGGTACCCGTGTAGCGGCGTCTCACCAGCGCTGACCTATGTGCGGGCTGGTCAGCGACTTGGGTGGATCACCTGTCCTGGCGAATGGTGGGGCGTCTCCATCGACCGGATCGCCCAACCATCCGATTCAGGCCGGCTACACGGGTTGATTGGCGTTGTCGCTGTCGTCGCCGTTCGCGTCGAGCCCAAGCTCGCGTGCGAGATCGCTGGCCGTCATGCGTTGATCGGCTGCGGCCCGGCCCCATTCATCGAAACGCACGCCTTCGGCTTCGAGAACGATCCGGGGATCGTCGTGACGCGTCGGGTCGGGCCAGCGGAATTCTGCTGAGATTGTGCCGTCGATCTTCAGTACCCGGTGCGCGTTGGGTACCTGGACGCTCGCCAGGCGGGCGGCGACGCTGCGGTGAAAGACGCCGATCACCTCGGCGATATCGGAGTAGCTGGTCCAGCGGCCCGCGGGGATACATGTGAGCGCTTGGTTCATCAGCGACCAGCGAGGGCTCGGGGGTGGGACACTGGCCGATTCGTCGGGTCCGGGCCAGATGCGGATGATTCGGTCTGCCAGCGCTCGTCCTCTGGCCATGATCTCGGTCTTTCCCCAGCGCGGTGCGCGAGCGATCTCGCGATTCATGGCGAGCCCGCTGTCGCCGAGGATCTTCTTCTTGGCCTCGAAGCCGTCATTGGCCAGCTTGGCGTTATAAGCGGTCAGACTGAGGTTGCCGAGAGTGTGTACGAGCGAGCTGTGTAATTCCTCTACCGTTTCGCCGTCTTCGAGGTCGACTCGTAGCATGCCCCACCACTCCTCGGTGGGGGACTGCGGTAGCACGTGTTCGATGGTGAGTTTGGCGTGATCGAAGTCGACAGGTTCGCCATGGCGGTGGTCCTCCTCGATGCAGCGGAGGACAAAGCTGCGCTGTGGGCCTCGCCCAAGCCAATAGAAGCTGTTGACCAGTACAGCGTCGCGGACCAGTTGGTCAGTGGGAAACCGCTTGCGGGGACCGGATAGGACGCGAGTGATGGCCTTGGCGGAGGGCGTTTGATCTCCGAGGTCCTTGACCAGCGTCATCAGCAGCCGGTTGTTGTTAGCGCTGGAGATGCCCGCGAGCATACGTCGAACGAGGTAGCTTTCAACGACTCGGAGAGCCTCTGCTGCTTCGGCAGAGTTGAGATGCCCCGCTTCGTGCGCCAGGAGCACATGCAGGGCGATGGGGTGCACGACCGCCGCTCCCCATCGGTCGAGCCGGTCGAGCGCGCGGCGCAGTGTTGCGTCTTGAATTTGCTGTGGAGACAGGATCAAGCGGAACAGGCGGGCCTTTTGGTGCAGCTCGATGATCCACTGCTCGATCGCGGCTTCGTCAGGAAGCTGCTTGAGTCGCTGCTGTTGAGCTTGGTATATCGCTTCTTGCGTTGCCCGGTCGTCACCGCGAAGTACGAGGTCAAGCCATACGAGTTCCTCCAACTGGCGGTCAGTGAGGAGTTCCTGCAGCGGTAGCCACTGCCATTCGTAGACGTGATCACCGCGGTTCGGTAGGCGCATGAACAAGTAGTTGCGGAGAAGGTCAGCCTGGGTCAGCGGTTGGCCCGTGTAGTTAAGGGATTCGAAGATTCGATGGACATTGTCTTCGGGGTGCGCCGCGATCTCCACGAGACTCAGTCGAGCCGCCACGGCCTGTTCGATACGGACGACGTCGTAGTCGTCATCTGGGTCGTCGGCTTGCACCAGGGCGGACCGGAAGAAGCGGTATGCCTCGCCGATGCGGTCTTCGCCCCCGGCGTCGGGGTCGCGTTCCACCAGCGCCAGCCATGCCGCTCGGTCGGCTTTGGTGGGTAGTAGCGTGTACCGCTCCATGCCGCTGGCGTACTTGTTGAGCAGGTACATGTCGTCGATCTTTGCGGCGAGCTGGGGATCAGTGGCGCGGACGTGGTCGCGTACCGCGCAGAGCAGGATGCTCAAGGTCGTGAGTCGCTGTTGGCCGTCTACTACGAGCCAGCTTTGCACACCGGCGGGTGTATTGGTCGGGCTGGGAGCCAGCACCACGGAGCCCAAGAAATGGGTGACACTGTCACCAAGCGTGACTACCTGCGTTAGGTCCGCCCATAGCTGAGCCAGGTCTCTGCGCTTCCAGCTGTAGCGTCGCTGGTAGAGCGGCACAACGTACTGCTTCTCTCCTTGTAGGAGGTTACGGACCGTCGTCTCGTTTGCCTTCAAGCTGACCCTCCGTGGCGCTGCTTGGCGTTCGCGTCGACGCTCGGCAGCGCCGCGACCACCCATACTGCCGATTCGCATAGACGGATCGCCATCATACGAACGTGTTAGCGATTGGCCCCTACACCGCAGTCCGCTGTGAGCTCCGACCGTCAGCCCGTAAGGGAACCGGCTCCGTATCGCGAGATTCGGAGGCGGTTGCGGGACTCGCTATACCGATGCCCCGTCATCTGACCCAGGGGCCCGGGTAGCCGTCGCCTCGACTTCGCCACGGATGCACTTAGGCCGTGTCTTCAAAGGATCGTGGCCATGGATGATGTACGGCGTGATCCGCCGCTATGAGCTGACTGACGCCGAGTGGGAATCGCTGTCACCGCACCTGCCATCGGTGATCACCGGCGACCGTCCGCGCGAGGACGACCGCCGGGTGCTCAACGGCATCGTGTGGAAGATCCGCTCCGGCGCACCCTGGCGCGACGAGCCCGCCCGATACGGCTCCTGGAAATCGATCTACACCCGTTTCCGCAGGTGGGCGTTGAACGGCACGTTCGCCAAGATGCTCGCCGCCGCCCAGGCCGCAGCGGACGCGAACGCCGACATCGACTGGCTGGTCTCGGTCGACTCCACCATCGTGCGCGCCCATCAGCACGCGGCGGGCGCAAAAAGGGGCAGCCGGAAACGGGCAAACCGGATCACGCCCTCGGACGATCCCGTGGCGGGCTGACCACCAAGATCCACCTGGCGTGCGACGGCGCCGGCCGGGTCCTGGCCTTCGTGCTCTCCGGCGGCAACGTCAATGACTGCACCTGCTTCGAGCAGGTCATGAACGCCATCCGCGTCGACCGGATCGGGCCGGGCAGGCCACGCACCCGCCCCGATCACGTCATCGCCGACAAGGGTTACAGCAGCCGCGCGATCCGCCGCTGCCTACGCCGCCGCGGCATCACTCACACCATCCTGGAACGCTCGGACCAGCAGAAACACCACCGCAATCGCGGGCCTCGCGGCGGCCGGCCGCCGACCTTCAACAAGCTGATCTACCGGCACCGCAACGTCGTGGAACGTTGCTTCAACAGGCTCAAGCAATGCCGATCGGTGGCCACCCGCTACGACAAGACCAGCACCTCTTTCCAGGCCACCGTCACCATCGCCGCACTGCTGCAGTGGCTATAACCCTTTGGCGACACGGCCTAGGCGGCCAGCGCCCAAGGCCTGAACATCTGCAAGGCCTGCGCGGTGAGGGTCCGGTGGACGGTCGGGATCAATTTCATGCGGGCGCCACCGCGCTGGACGTTTCGGATGGCGTACGGTCCGGCACCACCCACGGTGCTCGTGGATCACCGCGGGCGATCAACGAGAAGCGGCCGATGCCTCCGGGTCAGCCGCGCCGGCGAGCCGGGGCGCACCACCCCAGACACCCTGGGCGGGCGCGGTGTAGTCACCGATCAGCCCGTTGACGCGCCGGTTGCCGAGGACGTGGTGCTCCAGCAACGGGGAGACCTGGACCCGCGGCCGGGTGGCCTCGTCGATCCGCCGGCGCGTCCGGCGCAACTCGGCGAAGTCGCGCTGCTCGTGCACATGCAGGCGGGCGATGGCGGTCATCTGTTCCCAGACCAGGAAGGCCTCGCCCGGGTCGCCGTCGACCTGCGCGACCAGACGCAGGCCGGTGAGCGGAGGGTGGCGCCGTTCGCCGGCCGGCGGGCTCCCTCGGCGGAATGGCACGAATCGGGGAGCAGAAATTTCGCCGCCGGATTGCGGGCCGGGCGGCGAGAAATGAATTTTTTGTTTCCGGTACGGCATTGACAGGCTTGGTGGCCAGGGAATCCACCGGAGCCTTCCCCTTGCATAGATGCACGTCACTCAAGTCTTCACAGGAATCTCACCTCCTTTCCGTAGGGTCCCCGAACGGGCCGGCAACTACAGCGAAAGGCGGAACGTGACTCAATTCAGAAGATGGGGCTGGGGCCTCGGCATCGCGACGGCATCGGCGGTGACGGCGTTCGGGGTCGCCTCGTGGCAGGCGATCGCCGCACCGTCCACACCGACGCCGACGGTCACCGCCGAGCAGGCGAAGGTGACCGATCCCCAACCGGTTCCCGAGGCCGCGACCGGCAGTGGGAACGACGCGCTGACCAGCACCGAGGTCGAGAAGGCGCGAACCCTCGCGCTGACCCCGCAGCTCGCCGCGAACGCCGAGGACGTCACCGGCAAGGCGGGCCCGGAGTACCTGTCGGCCGAGATCGACGCCGAGGCCGGCGGGCGGCAGGCCGAGCTGTACTACTACGACTACAAGACGGAGAAGCTGGTCAAGCAGGTCGTCGACCTGGCCGCCGGGAAACTCGTCAACTCCTTCTCCGCCGCGGGCATGCAGCCGCCGGCATCCGAGCAGGAAACCCGTACCGCTCTCGAACTGCTGCTCGCGAATCCGGCCGGCAGCGGGCTCAAGGAGTCGTACCGGGCCACCACCGGAAAACAGCTGAACGGCACCGAGGGCCTGGTCCCGACCGCCCACATCTACACGGCCAAGCCGGCCGACAAGGGCGCCGCCCAGTGCGGCAAGAACCGTTGCGTGCAGCTCATCGTGGCGACCGACGGCGGGCAGTTCCTCAGCGTCAGCGAGTTCATCATCGACCTCTCCGGGCGCACGGTCGCCCGCCTCACGTGAGCGGGGATTCCGGCAGCATGACGAACCGAAAGATCGCCGGCACCCTCGCGCTGCTGACCGCGGCGGCGCTGAGCGCGTCCGTTCCGTCGCCGGCGCAGGCTGCCGCGCCGGCTCCGTGCAGCGGCGCGTCGACGGTGAAGGAGACCCTGCCGAACGGGACGACGTGGCAGCTGTGCTGGCGCATCCACGACAAGGCCGGGCTGGTGCTCACCAAGGTCTACGTCTCGACCAAGCGCAACCCGCAGCCGGTGCAGGTGCTCGACTCGATCCGGCTCGCCCAGCTGCACGTGCCGTACGACACCGGTGACATGGAGTTCGACGACCTCACCGACATCGGCATGGGTGGCGGCGCGCTGGAGACCCTCGACGGCGACGACTGCAAGGGCGGATCGGCGCGCCTGGGCTCCGACGGGTCCGCCGAGCCGGTCCAGCGCAAGGTGCTGTGCGTCAGCGCCGAGCCGGCCGGCCTGGCATACCGCGCCCGCGAGGAGAGCTGGGGCGAGGACGGGCCGGAGCCCGGCACGCTGTACTCCAAGCAGGGTCACGACCTGGTGCTGCGGACGATCAGCAAGCTTTCCTGGTACGAGTACGTCACCGAGTTCCGGCTGCGCGACGACGGCCAGATCTCGGCCCGGCTCGGCGCGACCGGCGACCTGGCCCCCGGCACCGAGGCGGACGCCGCCCGCGGCTGGCCGATCGGCAAGGGCGGCGCGTACAAGGCGACCATGCACTACCACAACGCGTTCTGGCGGGTCGATTTCAACATCGCCGGCAAGGGTGGCGAGAAGGTCCAGCAGTACGACACCACGCTGGACGGCCAGGGCGACATGACCGCCAAGCTGAAGACCACGAAGAAGGACATCGCCACCGAGGGCACGTTCTCCGAGGTGGATCAGCGCTGGTGGCGGCTGACCAGCCAGAACAGCAAGAACACCGACGGGCACCAGCGGTCGTACGAGCTGGTCACCGGCGCCAACGCCCGTTACCAGGGGCACCCGGAGACGAAGCCGGACGTCACGTTCACCGAGAAGAACGCGTGCGAGAAGTACGCCAGCGGCAACGACACCGACCCGGAATGCCCGCCGGGGCTGCGTACCGTTCTCGACTTCGTCAAGGACAAGCAGAAACTCACCGACCCGGTGATGTGGGTACGGGTGGGCTTCCACCACGTGCCGCGCGACGAGGACCAGAGCCCGATGCCGATGCACTGGCAGGGATTCGACCTGGCGCCCCGTGACTTCACCGCGATGAACCCGCTGACGCCGGACGGTCGTACCGGCGAGAACGGCGGACCGGCGCCCGAGCCACAGCCCTCGGGTTCGCGAGGCTGACCGGTCACCGGCACGGTCCTTCCCCACCGAGGACCGTGCCGGCCCCGTACCCCGAAAGGAATCTCCTGATGATCCGCCGTCTTGCCGCCCTGCTCAGCCTGGCGCTCGCCGGCGTGGCGGTGATCCTGCTGCGGGACACCGGCGGACCCGCGCCGCAGCCCGCCGCCGCCACCGTCGTGGGCGCGCCGAGCAGCGCCGACGAGCACTACGCGCGGATGATGATGACGCACCACGAGCAGGCGGTACGGATGAGCCGCACCCTGCTGGCGAAGGGTGACGTGCCGGAACGGATCCGCCTGATCGCCGAGTTCATCGCCCACGACCAGCAGCGCGAGATCGACCAGACCGACGCCTGGCTGGCCGCGTGGGACCGGCCGCCGACCGGATCACCGGCGCCCGACGGGGCGGGACACGGCATGCTGACCGCCGCCCAGCTGGCCGAACTGGACCACGCGGACGCGGCCACGGCGCCCCGGGTCTTCCTGCGCCTGATGATCGAACACCACCGGGGCGCCATCGTCATGTCCCGGGACGTCCTCGACCTGCCCGGCGGTAACGCGTACATCCGCAGCATGGCCAAACACGTCATCAACGAGCAGACCGCCGAGAACGAAGCCATGACCGCCCTGCTCCCGGCGTGACCGCGACCTCGTTTCCGCGCCGCCGCGACGGGGCATCGCCAGGCCGTGCTGAATCGTGGAGACCTGCTCGACGGACGGTTCCACCTGCGGGAACGCCTGGGCGCCGGCGGCATGTCGGTGGTGTGGCGGGCCCGTGACGAGGTGCTCGGCCGCGACGTCGCCGTCAAGGTCATGTCGGCTGACCTCGGTCGCGACGCGGCGCTCATGGCGCGGATCCGCGACGAGGCGCGGGCGATCGCCCGGCTGCGGCATCCCGGCATCGTGGAGGTGTACGACTACGGCGAGGCGCCGGGGCCGCTGCCGTACGTGGTGATGGAGGTCGTCGACGGCCGCACGCTCGCGGACCTGCTCGCCGGAGGTCCGCTGCCGTGGCGCCGGGCCGTGCGGATCGGCGCGCAGGTGGCGGCCGCTCTGGCTGCCGCGCACGACCGCGGCGTGGTGCACCGGGACGTGAAACCCGGCAACGTGGTCGTCGCCGGCGACCGGGTGACGCTGGTCGACTTCGGCATCGCCGCCGTCGCCGGCGACGACGACCGTGGCACGGGACTGCTCGGCACCCCGGCCTACCTCGCCCCGGAACGCTGGAAAGGCGGAGTGGTACGCCCGGCGAGCGACGTGTACGCGCTGGGCCTGCTGCTGTTCCAATCCCTCACCGGCCGCCTGCCGTGGGGTGGTCCTCTGCCCGCCGGACTGCCCGTCGAGGTGGCGGCTCTGTGCCGCCGGTGCCTGTCCGACGATCCCGCGCAACGGCCGTCCGCCGCGGAGGTGGCGTCGGTGCTCGCCGCCCTTCCCGGCGACGCCGGCCCCGGAGTTCCGCGGCAGGTCCGGACGATCATCGAGGGGTCCGTCGTCTCCGGCCGGCCCCGGCGTGGTCCGGTCGGTACCGCCGTCGCGGGGCTGCTGGTGGCCGGGGCTTTCCTGGCGGCGATGGTTCCGGGGACGCTCGACGGTCTCCGGGCACAGGCCGGGCCACCCGTGTCCCCGCCGGTGAACGCCCCGGTCACGCCGGGTCCGGGCTGTGCGGTGGGCTACGTCGTCCGGGCCGGGACCGGACACTTCACCACCGAGGTCACCGTCACCAACACCGGGCCCACCTCGGTCCGGGACGCACCGTTCGCCTTCGCTCTGCCCGGCGGCGCTTCCGTGAACAGCGGAGAGCCCGGTACGTGGCGGCAGTCCGGCCGGACCGTCACCGCACGGTTGACCGTGCCGCCCGGCGACCGCCACACCGCGACGATCAGCGGCACCTACCGGGGCGCCACCCCCATGCCGAAGCAGTTCCGCCTCAGCGGAACGACATGCCGGGTGGCCCTCTCCGTCGCGGCGGCGCCGCCGGTGACTTCCGGCTGACCGCCTCCGTGACAGGTTGAACTTCGTGTGCCCGGTCGTGTCGAGAACCGGGGTGGGGCTCCGACCCAGGGGTGCACGCGGCGAGAATGGCCGCAGGAGCATCGAGGGAGAACGACGATGGCAAAGTACCTGATGCTGAAGCACTACCGGGGAGCGCCGGCGGCGGTCAACGACGTGCCGATGGAGAAGTGGACGCCGGAGGAGATCGACGCGCACATCCGGTACATGCAGGAGTTCGCGGACCGCCTGGTCGCGACCGGGGAGTTCGTCGGGGAGACGGCGCTCGGGCCGGAAGGGACCTGGGTGCGGTACGACGGTGACGGCCGGCCGCCGGTCACCGACGGGCCGTTCGCGGAGACGAAGGACCTGATCGCCGGGTTCATGATCATCGACGTGGAGTCGTACGAGCGGGCTCTGGAACTCGCCGCCGAACTCTCCGCCGCGCCGGGCGCCGGTGGCAAGCCGATCCACGAGTGGCTCGAGCTGCGCCCGCTGTACGGGACGCCCCTGACGGTCACGGAGTAACCGACGTGGACGAGGTTCTCCTGCGGACCCTCACGCCCACGGTGCTCGGGGTCCTCGTCCGCCGCGGAGCCGACTTCGCGGCGGCCGAGGACGCCGTGCAGGACGCCCTGGTCGAAGCGGTCCGGGTGTGGCCGGACGATCCGCCGCGCGATCCGTCGGGGTGGCTGATCGCGGTGGCGTGGCGCCGGTTCCTCGACGCGGTCCGTGCGGAGACGTCCCGGCGGCGGCGGGAGGACCTCGTCGACGCCGAGCCGCAGCCGGGCCCGGCCGGATCCACCGACGACACGCTGCGGCTGTACTTCCTGTGCGCGCATCCGTCGCTCACCCCGGCGTCGGCGGTCGCGTTGACACTGCGGGCCGTCGGCGGGCTGACCACCCGGCAGATCGCGCAGGCGTACCTGGTGCCGGAGGCGACCATGGCGCAGCGGATCAGCCGGGCCAAACGGACCGTCGCGGACGTCCGGTTCGATCAGCCGGGCGACGTCGCGACCGTGCTGCGGGTGCTGTACCTGGTCTTCAACGAGGGCTACTCCGGCGACGTCGACCTGGCGGCCGAGGCGATCCGGCTGACCCGGCAACTGGCGGCGGCGTACCGGCACGAAGAAGTGGACGGCCTGCTCGCGCTGATGCTGCTGCATCACGCGCGGCGGCCGGCCCGCACCCGCCGGGACGGCAGCCTGGTCCCGCTCGCCGACCAGGACCGCAGCCGGTGGGACACCCGGATGATCGCCGAGGGCGTCGGCCTCCTGCAGAACGCGCTGGCCCGCGACCGGCTCGGCGAGTTCCAGGCGCAGGCGGCGATCGCCGCCCTGCACGCCGACGCGCGGACCGCGGCGGAGACCGACTGGGTGCAGATCGTGGAGTGGTACGACGAACTGGTCCGTCTCACCGCCAGCCCGGTGGCCCGCCTGAACCGTGCCGTCGCGCTCGGCGAGGCGGACGGCCCGCACGCCGGCCTGGCCGCCCTGGCCGACCTGGACCCGGCCCTCCCCCGCTACCCGGCAGTCGCCGCCTACCTGCACGAACGCGCCGGCGACCGGCAGACTGCCGCCCGCCTCTACACGGAGGCCGCCCACGCCGCGACGAGCCTGCCGGAACGCGACCACCTGACCCGCCAGGCCGCCCGCCTCAACAACTCACCGCTCTGACCACGGATCAGAAGGCGGCGATGCCTTGGTCCCGGTGATACCCGGATGCAGTACGGTCTCTGCGACTCAAGATCGTCAACTTCTAGGGGACTGATGTTCACCCTCCGTAAACTCGTCGCCGCTATGGCGACGGCGCTGGTCGTGACGACGACGGCGCTGACCGTGTCGTCGTCGCCCGCGGCGGCCGCCATCCCTCCCGCCCCCAAGCTCAGCGACTTCGTCCTCCGGCCGGCTTCGCTGCCGTCGCCGTCGCTGCAGGAGCGGGTCAATCGCCTGGACGCCAAACTGCCCAAGCTGGGGGTGCAGAACATCCTCCTGCAGGCCAACCGCACCGGCGTCTGGTCGAACGGCTCCGTGAGCGCGTGTCCGTCCGATGCCTGGTTCGGCAGGACGCCGCCGCCGGGACGGCGGTTCTGCTTCAACGACGGTGACAACAACACCGCCGAATGGGTTCCGCAGGGTGTGACCACGGTGGCCGACGCCCAATCCGACGAGCTGTGGGGCTCCAAGCAGGGCGTGCTCGTCTCCTGGTACCAGCCCGAGGCCGCCGGCCGGAAGGGCGTCCGGATCTCGTTCATCGACACCGCGACGAACCAGTACCAGCACGTGCTCCTGGTCTACCCGTACATCAACGGCTCGGGCGCTCCCGACTACGAGGCGGTCACCAGCCCTCAGTCGGGCGATGGCAAGAGTCTGCACGCCGGCGGCATCGTCTGGGCCGGCAACTACCTGTACGTCGCGGACACCACCCAGGGCATCCGGGTCTTCGACATGCGCTACATCCTCGACATCAAGTCGGCCGTCAACGGCGACGTCACGAACTCGAACGCGGTGGGCTGGTACGACGCGTACCCCGACGGCGAGTTCTACTACAGCTACGGCTACCGCTACGTGATGCCGCAGGTCGACTGGCTGGTCAGCGCCGGCGGCGACGCGCCCTCGAAAAGCGGCTGGTGCGAGGTCGACGGTCCGTCCAAGTTCTCGTACCTCGGTTACGACCGCGCCAACGGCCTGATCAGCGGCGAGTACTGCAACGAGAACAACAAGTACGGGCGCGTCGCGAAGTGGCTGCTGGACAGCAGCGGGCGCCTCGTGCGTGACGCCGACGGCAAGGTCCGCGCGTCAGCCGCGTACCGGCTTCCCGTCTCCAAGATCCAGGGCGCCTCGTCGTACAACGGAACGTGGTACCTCACGCAGACCGGTGGTGGCGACGACGAGACGGCCGGACTGCTGGAGGCCGGCGCCGGAGCCGGCGTGCTGACGGTGACCAAGGGCCGGCACGCCGGCTCCGGGGCGGAGGACATCTCCATCTGGCCGAGCAAGAAGGAGATCTGGACCGTCACCGAGTTCGCCGGCAAGCGCGTGCTCTACGCCTGCCCGCTGGCTGCCACCGCCGCCGGCACCATCTGCGGAACCGGGGCGACGGTTCGTCCCTGAGCGCGCGCGAGCAGGGCGGTCATCAATGACCGCCCTGCTCGCTTTACCCGGTCCGTTCGCTGCGGTGGCACTTGTTCGCCGCCGTGCCCGTACCCGGGTCGAGGGGTTTGGCGCCCTCGCCGGAGGAGAAGGAGTCGCCGAGCGAGACGTAGTCGGCCGGGCGCACCCGCGTGGTGCAGGTGACGGCGCTGCCGGTCGCCGGCGGCCGGTTGACCGGCGCCGGTGTCGTGGGCTCCGGATCCGCGCTGCCGGACCGGAAGGTGAGCCGAACCGTGTACACCAGCTTCAGCGGATCGGCGCGGCGGGTGTAGGTCCATGTGGTCGCGTTGTCACGGATTAGCGTGGAGGCGTTGTCGCTCGACAGCGAGACGCCGCCGTCCTACTCCCCCAGGTGGAAGTCGAGGACGGCTCCCTTGCGGTTGACCGGCGTGGTCCATTGCCGCGCTGCGCAGTACCCGGTGTCGCACAGATGAGTGGAGTCGGCGGACCCGCTGGTGAACATGATCGTCCGCGGCTCCGAAGTCATCGGCGACAGACGGGTGGAAATCACGCGTCCGGTGAGAGTCTCAGCCCGGGACTGGCAGCGGCTCCTGCGGCCAGTTGAGCATCGTGGCGCCGAGCACGGCTGCCTGCAGGGTGAACCGGTGCGTGGGATCGGCGGGATCGTAGCCGGTCAGGGCTTTGACCCGGTCCAGCCGGTACGTGACGGTGCGTACCGAGATGTGCAGCCGTTTGGCTGACTCGGTGGCCACGGTGCCGGTGGCGAAGTAGGCGTCGAGGGTGTCGAGCAGCGGCCGGGCGCCGCCGCGGGCCTGGGTGAGCGGGGTGAGCACCGTTTGGACCAGGTCGACGATGGCCGGCTGATCACGCAGCAGCACCCGGTAGATGAGCAGGTCGTGCGCGTTGGTGACCGGCTTGTCGGTGTTCAGCCGCCCGGCCATGGTGAGCGACTCGCGCGCCTCCTCATAGGAGCGGGCGATGCCGTACAGGCCCGGGTGGCCCCGGCCGACGGCGACGCGCCAGGGCCGGCCGCGGCGCAGACGGCTCAATTCGCTGTGTATCAGTGCACCCAGTTCTGTGCTCGCGGCCATCGAGGACGATGGGTTGCCCGCCGACGGCGGCTCGGCCGGCGCGATGACCACCAGGAGCCCGTCCTTGGTCGCCACCAGGACGTCGCGGTCGCCGAGCCGGTCGAACACGACCGCCTCGAGGGCGCTGATCGCGGTGTCGGCGTCCGGCAGCCGCCGGCTCGGGACGGCCAGCGCCACCTGGTGGATTCGGGCCAGGTCGAGCCCGAACGGTTCCGACCGTTCCACCAGGGTGCCTACATCGGAGTCGCCGCGCAGCAGGTCGTCGATCAGCTCACGGCGCAGGGTCTCCTCGCGCCGGACCAGGTCACGGCGCGCGTCCGCGTAGCCTTCGGCGAGGGTGGCGACGGCCTTGTCGACGACCTGGAGCACGGCGGCCGCTGCTGAGCGTACCGCTTCGCGGTCGCGGGACCGTACGACCATGGGGAGGTCCTGCCACAGCCGGCGGGCTGCGGACAGGTACAACTGCACCACGCGGCCGGCGGAGATGCCCTGCTCGGCCGCCTGCCGGCCGAGCAGGCCGACCGCGTCGAGCTCGCGTTTCCTGACCTGGCGGCCGTGGATGGCGGCGTCGGCGAGCAGGAGCAGGTAGTCGCCGAGCAGCTGCACCGGGACATCGCCGGCGTCGCGGCTGGCGCCGGCGGCCACCTCGATGAGCCAGGCGTCCTCCATGCCTGGTTCCCCCGGCCGCCGGCGTCGGGGCCGGGCGGTGCTGCCGGTCATCCGGTTACCTCGCAGACGGACTGGTCCGTGTCACGCGTGCTTGCCGATGGTCGGCAGTTTAGCCCCGCGATTTCTGACTGCCGTGGTCCTGCCCTTTCCGGAGCCGCCCCGGCAGGCTGGTAGTCGAACCGGACGACTGGATACGGGAAGGAGTTACCCGGCATGCCGCAATCGCGAGTACGTGATGTCATGACCACCGACGTGATCACCGTCTCCGAGGACGTCTCGGTGACGGAGATAGTTACCCTGCTCAAGGACCACCGGATCAGCGCGGTACCGGTCACGGACCGCTTCGACGTCGTCCTCGGCATCGTGTCTTGGACGGACCTGCACGAAAGGGTCAAACTCGGCGGAGAGGGCGGGTCGCGTACCGGCTGGTGGAGCCGATGGCGGAACCCGCTGCTGCAGTGGCCGCACGGCACGGTGGGCGCCGCCGACCTGCCCGCCCGGCAGAGCGGCCGGCGGTCCGTGGACAGGTGAGGCCGAGGATTTCCGCGGTCATCGACAGCGAGCCGCAGGCGTAACCGTCAACGGTGAGACTCCAGTCCATCCCGCAGGTTGTCACTACGTTGCCACCGGCCACGATCAAGATGCCGCGCTCTCGTAGCGGGCTCAATTCGGTCCGACACCAGTGCGTCCAGGCAGCCGGTGCCCGGTCACGGTCGTGCCTGCCGCTGCTCGGCAAGCAACGCGCGCCTTGTCGCCCGTCACCGGGCTGGGGCAGATACGGAGGTGTTTCATGCGGTGGCGGGTAGACGACGTCATGACACGCGATGTGGTGACGGTGGATGTCAGCACGCCTCTCCATCTGGTCGCGGCCCTGCTCGACCGCGAAGGGATCAGCGCGGTGCCCGTCATCGCGGACAGCGGCGAGGTCGTCGGTGTCGTCTCCCAGGCCGACCTGCTGCCCGGCGTCGCCCGCCCCGGTCGTGATGTCGCGCACGGCGACGCCGCGGAGGCACCGGTTGCGGCGCGTGCCGGTGACGTGATGACCACCCCGCCGCTCGGCGTGGCTGCCGGCGCCTCGCTGCAGGACGCGGCCAGAACCATGCGCCGGCGCAGGGTCCGGCGGCTGGTGGTGACCGATGCGGATGGTCAGCTACGCGGTGTCATCTCCCGCGGCGTCCTGTTGCGCCCGTACGCCAGAACCGACTCCGAGATCGGCGCAGAGATCGAGCAGGTGCTGCGCCGCCGCCTGTGGATCCGTCCGCAGCAGGTGCAGGTGCGCGTCGAGGGCAACACGGCGACGCTCACCGGCGCGGTGGGGCGCCGCTCCACCGCCGGGATAGCCACCCGGCTGGCGGCGGCCGTTCCGGGTGTCGGTGCGGTGATCGACCGCATCAGCTACGAGATGGACGACACCCACCTGATCCGCTCCCGGGTCCACCGGACCCACCCGTTCAGTGCCGAACCGTTCCACCCCGCAGCGGCCCGGTGAAGCTGCCGGGCCGACCCGGTCCGGGTCGGCCCGGCACCGAGACGATCGGATCGCCGGCGAGCGGCGATCTCGGTGATCAGAAGGGACCAACCCCAGTGACTGCCACCCCACACGCTGCCGACACCGGTGGCGCGTCGTCTCTGCGCCTGCTGCGCGACATCCTGGAGGAGCAGTACGCCACCCGGACCAACCGGCTGACCGAGCTCGTGCTGTGCGGCGCCCTGCCCCGGCACGGCGGGCACGAACCGCGCACGCTGGCCGCGCTGACTCGGGCAGCCCGCGACAGCGTCGCCGACACGGCCTACGCCCTGCGGCGCATGTCCCAGAACACCTACGGCATCTGTGAGCACTGCCGGCAGGACATCCCGCTGGGCCGCCTGCGGGTATGCCCGGAAGCCCGGTACTGCGCGCCGTGCGAGCAGATCTACAGGCCCTGCGAACCGTCGGCGCCCCGACGGCATGTCCCTCGACGAAAGGAACGCCGGCCATAAACGCTCCGGGATCGTCGGCTTCGACGGTTCGGCCGCCGCCCGGGCGGCACGGACATCGCCGCGACGGGCCCACCGGATGGGCCGAGTGAACGCGGTACCAACTATCGTGGAGGTGGCAGACGCCGTGACCGGTGAATCAATGATCGTCGCGAGCTCGTTCCGCTCTGAAAACATCGACGGGGCCAAGGCTCCTCGCCACCCGGCCGTCCGCGCGGGTCTTGTCGGCGCAGGTCTCGGCGGGTGGCTAGGCCTGCTCTCCGGCATGGTGCTGGCGCTGCTGCCCGGCGCCCCGCACGCGGTTGCTCTGCTGGGCGGCCCCTTGAGCGGGGCGATCATGGGCGCCCTGATGGGGCTCCTCGTCTACCGGGGTACCGACGGCCGTCGTGCCGCTTCCGGAACAAGCCGACTTCTCGTCTCCACGCGATCAGAGGGCGAAGATCAGGGAGGTCCGACAACCGCCGCGGAGCAGAGCCGGCCGCCTTGGCCCGCTGATGCCATGCGTTTACAACGAAGCACTCTTCCCCGGCTGGGGACCTCCTATGCCTTCGACACGGTCGCCGGGCAACGTGTCGGTGTGCTGGCGCACCACAGCGGACACCGGCATGTGATGACCTTCGACCCTGACGACCTCGACCGGGTGGTGCATGTCACCGAACTGACCGCGACCGAGGCGCTTACCGTCGCGCACCTGCTCGGCCTGCCGGTCGTGTCGGGGGAGGCAGCACAACCGCGGCTGACAGCACGGTCTTCCCGGAGGAGCTCACCACGGAGCAGGAGGTCAGGTGAGTTTGTCGAGGGCGTCGCGGAGTGCCGATCGTGAGGTGATGCCGAGTTTGGGGAAGATGCGGTAGAGGTGCGCGCCGACCGTTCGCGGTGACAGGAAGAGCCGTTGCCCGATCTCCTTGTTGCTCAGGCCGGCGGCGGCGAGGTGGGCGACCTCGAGCTGCTGCGCGGTGAGGTCGGCGGCCTGCGTGTCGGCGCGGGAGGAGGCGCCGGCGCCGGTGATCGCGATGCCGGTGGCGCGTAGTTCCTGTTCGGCCCGCCGATGCCAGGTGGTCGCGCCGAGGCGGGCGAACAGGTCGGTGGCGCGGCGGAGTTCCGGCCGGGCGGCACCGGGCTGCTGGTGCCGCCGGTAGTGTTCGCCGAGCGCGAGCCGGATGCGGGCGTGCTCGAACGGCCAGTCCTCGACGCCGGGCAGGGCGAGCGCCTGCCGGTACCGGGCGACCGGGTCGTCGGGGCCGAGCATGGCGCGGGCGGCGTGGACGTGCAGCCGCAGCCGTGGTGTCAGGTCGGCCAGCCCGGCTGCCTCGGCGGCGGCGAGATGGGCGCGGGCCTCATCGGCACGGTTCACCCGCATCGCTGCCTCGACGAGGTCGAGGGTGGCCCAGAGCGCGGCATGGGCGAAGGCCGGCAGGCGCCCGGGCCGGACCAGGGCGGTGGCGTGTTCGTACGCCGCTTCGTAGTCGCCGTTGGTCAGCGCGGCGAGGGCGAGGTTGCGGGTGGACTGGGCGAGGTGGGCGCGGCTGCCGCGGGGTCCGGCCCATCGTTCGATCGTCCGGCTGTACTCGTGCACGGTCTCGGTGTCTCCCCGTGCCGCGGCCAGCCAGCCGAGATGGCAGCGCAGGT
The DNA here is from genome assembly GCF_055562375.1 of Actinoplanes sp. NPDC019969. Taxonomy (NCBI): domain Bacteria; kingdom Bacillati; phylum Actinomycetota; class Actinomycetes; order Micromonosporales; family Micromonosporaceae; genus Actinoplanes; species Actinoplanes sp. NPDC019969. The sequence goes on from NZ_JBVHFK010000011.1 coordinate 247,727, forward strand.
CGTTGACGGCGGGTTCGAGACTGTGCCGGACGGCCAGGTCCATGCCGGCGTCGGCGGCTCTCTCACTGGCCTCCCAGTCGCCGGCGAGGAAGTGGTCGTGTGCGCTGAGCAGGTGGCCGGCGACCGCGTGGGTGATCGCGCCGCTGCCGGTCTCGCGTTCGACCAGGCCACGCAGCCAGGTACGGCGTTCGCGGAGCCCGTCGACGGCCATGGCGGCCCGGCAGAGGTCGGCGACGCGGCCCGGCGGGGCGTCGAGCGGCAGGGCGTCGAACGCTTCGGCGAGCCGGCGCCGGATGTCGGCGCCGTGGGAGGTGAGGTCGCCGAGCACGGCGTACATCAGGCGCAGTTCGTCGTCGTCGCAGTGTTCCATGAGGGTGGCGCAGTGGTGCCAGCGTTCGTCGTCGGCGCTGTAGAACGCGCTCATCAGGAGCAGTTTCGTAGCGCGCGTACGGTCGGCCGGTTCGCTGGTCTCCCGTACCGCCCGGTTGAGCAGTTGATCGGCGGCCGCGAGGTCGCCGTCGCGGCGGAGCAGGACCTCGGCGCGTACGGTGAGGGTCCGGGCCGACCTGCTCGGGTCGTCGGTGTATCGGCGGGCCTCGTCGAGCAGGCGCTGCGCCAGGTCCAACTACCCGAAAACGTTGGCCAGCTCCGCGCCGTCGTGGAGGCGGCGGACGGCGTCGCCGGGTGACGGGCTCAGCGCGGCGGCCCGCTGCATCGCGGCGACGGCCAGTCCGGTGCCGCCTCGCGAGCTGATCAGTGCGGCGCCGTGGTCGATCTCCTGGGCGATCGCCTCGTCGGGTTCGATCGTGGCGGCGGCGAGATGCCAGACCCGCAGTTCCGGGTTGCCGCGGTACCGCTGGGCGAGGTGCAGGTGCGCGGCGCGGATCTCGTCGGGGGCGGCGGTGTTGACGATGGCGGAGCGCATCAGGGGATGGCGGAACGTCAACCGGGCCGGGGTCGAGTCTCGGGTGATCAGGCCGAGTCGCTCGACCGTGGCGATGTCGCCGGGCGACAGCACCGAGGGGTGCGCGGCGTCGGCGGTGTGATCGCGCGGGTCACCGTCGAGGGCGCTCACCAGCAGGGCGGTACGGGTCGGCGCGGGCAGCGTGGTGACCCGGCCGGCGTAGCCCGCTTCGAGGCGGGTGCGCAGCGGCGCGGCGGCCGGGAGCATCTCCAGGCCGACGGCGGCCTGGGTGCCGAAGGCGTGCGGCAGGTCGGCGAGGGCCAGCGGGTTGCCGGCGGCGTCGCGCAGGATGCGTTCGCGGGCCGGCGCGGGCAGGTCCGGGTGGAGCAGATCGAGCAGCTCCGCGGCGGCCAACGGCTCCAGCGGGGGGATCTCCAGCATGCCGATGCCGGGGGTGACCCGTTCGCTGGCGACGAGCGGCCGGCGGGCGAAGATCGCGCGGACGTCGATGGTGGACAGCCGCAGCAGCAGGAACATCATGACCTCGCGGGTCGGGACGTCGACCCAGTGGGCGTCCTCGACGGCGATGAGCACCGGGCCGTCGGCGGCGAGCGCGGTGACGGCGGCGAGCGATGCCGTGCACACGGCCAGGCGGTCCGGGGGCGGGCCGTCGTCGAGTCCGAGGACGCGGCGCAACACCGAGCGGTGGAAGGGCTCCAGACGATCGAGGTGCTCCGGTACGGGCGCGAACAGCTGATGCAGGCCGGCGAAGGCGAGTTTGGCCTCGCTCTCGAAGCCGGTGCCGCCGATGACCCGGATGCCGCGTTCCCGGGCGTAGCGGATACCGGCCTGGAGCAGGACGGTCTTGCCGATGCCGGGGTCACCGTGCATGGTCAGGTTCGACGGTGTCCCCGGCCGGCGATCGATCATCGCGTACAGGGTGTCCCGTTCACGCTCCCGGCCGACGATGTCCAACGGTCCTCCTCTTTCGTGATCCGGTGCAGTCATTTGACCGATTGCCGGGCCGATGGCGGGGTGCAGCATGGTCGGCGACGACTGCCACCAGGGAGGAACCATGTCGCGGCTCGTGGTCGGCACGGACAACGGCGCCGCCGTGGAGCTGTACGTCGAGGACGTCGGCTCCGGGTGCCCGGTGGTACTCGTGCACGGCTGGCCGTTGTCGCAGCGTCTCTGGGATCAGCAGGTGCGCCCGCTGGTGGCCGCCGGACATCGGGTCGTCTCCTACGACAGGCGCGGATTCGGCCGCTCGTCGCACCCGTGGAACGGCTACGACGTGGACACGTTCGCCGCCGATCTGGCGCGGCTGATGGAGCGCCTGCGACTGCGGGACGCGACCCTGGTCGGCTTCTCGTCCGGATGCGCCGACGTGCTGCGCTACGTGGCCGCGCACGGTTCGCAGCGCGTCAGCCGGCTGGTGCTGATCAGCCCGCCGGGAGACCTGGGCGGGGACGAGCTGGTTGCCGCGTCGACGCATCATCGGGTCGCGATGCTCGACGAGGTGGTCAGCCGGATGTTCGCCGTGGACGGACTGTCCTCGGTCGATGAGCCGACCAGGCAGTTCCATGTGGCGCTGGCCGCGGGGGCGTCGGCCAAGGCGGTCACCGACTCGATCGTCGCCGCCGGCGCCGCGGATCTCGGACCGGCGCTTGCCGCCGTCGACGTGCCGGTCCTGGCCGTGGTCGGCGGCGCGGACGCGGTCGCCGACCCCGCGCGGACGATGCGGTGGCTGACCGCCGCCGCGCCGGCGATCCAGGTGACGGCTGTCCCGCACGCTCCGCACGCGGTGCCGGTCACCCACGCCGGCGAGTGCAATGCCGCCGTGCTGGCGTTCCTCGCCGGCTGAGCGCGTCTCAAGCCCCGTAACCCCCGTCGTGCGAATTTCCGGCTGAACAACTCGCCTGCGCTGTCGCGCCTCCACAAAGTACGGTGCCGCCTGCGCCGCAGTATCCGTCATCCGACGGTGGATCTCCACTGCGGTGGATGCCTCTGCCCGGACGACTACAGGCGTAGGTCATCGGTCGTCGCGGCCTCAGGTGCAGTCATCTGACAGGAGCGGATCGACCGTCGTCATTTCTAGATTCATGGCACAGGTCGCGGCCACCGCGACAGAGAACCTGGAACCGAGGGACCGGACATGAATGACGACGTACGCACCGCGACCGGCACGACGCCCAGGACGACCTTCCGGCACGCACGCCACCGGCCCCTCCGCCCGGTGCTGCTCCTCCTCGTGCTGGCTCTCACCGCCGTCGCCGGCCTGTTCGGCGTGGCCGCCACCGCGTCGGCGTCCTCGGGGGACCGGCCGAAACCGACGGTGGTGCTGGTGCACGGCGCCTTCGCCGACGCCTCCGGCTGGAACGACGTGATCGCCCGGCTGCAGCGCGACGGCTACCCGGTGCTGGCGCCGGCCAACCCGCTGCGGGGCGTCGACGCGGACGCGGCGTACCTCGCCGGCATCCTGCAGACGATCACCGGGCCCGTGGTCCTCGTCGGGCACTCCTACGGCGGGGTGGTCATCACCAACGCCGCGACCGGCAACCCGAACGTCAAGGCCCTCGTGTACGTCGCGGCGTTCGCACCGGACCTGGGTGACACCGTCGGCGGCCTGCAGAACCAGTTCACCGGCAGCAAGCTGAACCTCGAGGCGCTGGACGTCCGCCCGATCACCGGCATCAACGGGAAACCCAGCTACGACGCCTACGTCAAGGCGGCCGTGTTCCGTGACATCTTCGCCGGCGACCTGCCCCGCAAGACGACAGCGGTCATGGCGGCGACCCAGCGCCCGGCCGACGTGCACACCCTCGACCAGGTGTCCGGTGTGCCCGCCTGGAAGACGATTCCGTCCGGCTACCTGGTCGCCCGGGCCGACAACCTGATCCCCGCGGCGGCGCAGCGATTCATGGCGCAGCGGGCCGGCGCCCGCACCGTCGAGATCGACAGCTCGCACGTCGCCATGACGAGCAACCCCGGCCCGGCCACCGACCTGATCGAGCGGATGGCCCGGTCGATCCGCTGATCGGCCCACCCCTCACCACCATCACCGTCCGAAGGAGACATCCCATGGGTTACGTGACCACCACCGACGGCGCGCAGATCTTCTACAAGGACTGGGGAACCGGCCGCCCGGTCGTCCTGAGCCACGGCTGGCCCCTCAACTCCGACAGCTGGGAGGCGCAGGCCCTGTTCCTCGCCGAGCACGGGTACCGGGTCATCGCCCACGACCGCCGCGGGCACGGGCGATCCACCCAGACCTGGCACGGCAACGAGATGGACACGTACGCCGACGATCTCGCCACCCTCATCGAGGAGCTCGACCTGCGCGACGCCACCCTCGTCGGTTTCTCCACCGGCGGCGGGGAGGTCGCCCGCTACATCGGCCGCCACGGCACCGCCCGTGTCGCCCAGGCGGTCCTGGTCTCCGCGGTCCCCCCGCTGATGCTGCGGACGCCCGACAACCCGGGCGGTGTGCCGATCGAGGTCTTCGACGGCATCCGGGCCGGATCCCTCGCCGACCGCTCGCAGCTCTACAAGGACCTCGCCGACGGGCCGTTCTTCGGCCACAACCGGCCCGGGGCGAACGTGTCGCAGGGCATCCGCGACGCCTTCTGGCTGCAGAGCATGCAGGCCGGGCACCGGAACGCCTACGAGTGCATCGCCGCGTTCTCCGCCACCGACTTCCGCGAGGACCTCGCCGCGTTCGACGTGCCGACGCTGGTCATCCACGGCGACGACGACCAGGTCGTGCCGTTCGAGGTCGGCGGCAAGGCCTCGGCCGGCCTGATCAAGGGCGCCGAGCTGATCGTCTACCCCGGGGCGCCGCACGGCATCACCGACACGCACAGGAACCGGCTGGCCACCGACCTTCTCACCTTCCTCAACGCCTGACCCGCGATCACACTCCAGGAGTCGACATGAGCATCGAGACCAACGCCCCTGACACCATCGTCCTGATCCACGGTTTCTGGGTCACCCCGCGCAGCTGGGAGGGATGGAAGGCCTACTACGAGAGCAAGGGCTACCGGGTGCCGACCCCGGCCTACCCCGGATTCGAGGCGGAGGTGGAGGCCCTCAACGCCGACCCGGCCCCGATCCTGGACGTCACGGTCCCGAAGATCATCGAGCATCTTGAGTCCGTCGTCGCCGCGCTGCCGTCGCCGCCGATCCTGATCGGTCACTCCGCCGGCGGCGCGTTCACCCAGATCCTGCTGGACCACGGCTACGGCGCGGTCGGCGTCGCGATGAACTCGGCGCCCACCGAAGGCGTACGGGTGGTGCCGTTCTCCCAGGTGAAGTCCACCTTCCCGGTGCTCAGGAGCCCGGCGAACCGGCACCGGGCGGTGCCGCTCTCCCTCGAGGAGTGGACCTACGCGTTCACCAACACGTTCACCCCGGAAGAGTCCGAGGCGCTCTGGAAGAGGTACGCGATCCCGGCCAACGGCGGCATCCTGTGGGGCAGCGTCCTGGCCAACTTCCAGCCCGGCCACCAGGACACCTGGGTCGACTACCGCAACGACGACCGGGCGCCCCTGCTGTTCGTCTCCGGCTCCGAGGACCACATCATGCCGCCGGCGATCCAGCGCTCCAACGCCGGCCACTACAAGTCCGACACGGTGACCGAGGTCAAGGTGTACGACGGGTTCCCGCACCTGCTGCCGGCCTACCAGGGCTGGCAGCGAGTCGCCGACGACGTCCTCGCCTGGGCTCTGCGCCACGCGCGGACGCCGGTCAGGTAACACCCCGCAGCGGTACGGCGGCGCACTCGGTGCAGACCGGGCGCGCCGCCGTATCTCTCTGCCCCGCCTCGCGACGAATGTGGAGCCATGCCATGACCCGGATCCGCGTCACCCACATCGGTGGACCGACCACGCTGCTCGAGATCGGCGGTTGGCGGATCCTGACCGACCCGACCTTCGACCCGCCCGGGCGGCGGTACGCCTTCGGCTGGGGCACCTCGTCCCGCAAGACCACCGGGCCGGCCGTGCCGCTGTCCGGCCTGCCGCCGGTCGACGCGGTACTGCTCAGCCACGACCACCACGGCGACAACCTGGACATCGCCGGTCGCGCCCTGCTTCCCGGCGCCGGAACGGTGATCACCACGGTCGCCGCGGCCCGGCGCCTCGGCCACGGCGAAGGCCTGCGCCCGTGGGCCACCACTGAACTCCGTGCGCCCGGCCGGCCCACTGTGACGATCACCGCGACCCCACCGCGTTCCGGGCCCGGGCTCACCTGCCGATCCTGCCGGCCCGGCCCTTTCCCGAGACCACCCCGCGCGTGACTCTGGCCGGTGACATCGCCCGCCGCGCCGTCCCCGGCTGGGACCTGTCCCGTGGACTGCCACCCTCCCGGGTCACCGTGCAGTGGGCGACCGTCACGGTGTACGGCCCGGTGAGCACCGCCGGGCAGTGACCGACGCCGGCCGGGAAACCGCCACGGCACGGCAATCCCGGGCATTGACCTGTTCAAATGCCGACCCGCCCGACCGCATTCACGGATGTGAACGACGCGCGTTCACACTCGTGCCGGACCAGGTGTGATCGCTAATCCTGACCAATTGGTTGGCTCCCTGGAATCCAAGGCCTTAGCTTGAGGGACGCCAACGACAGACATCACTGTTACCGATAACATCTGCACCGATACGGGGGACGTATGCGGGCTGTCATTCTGGCTGCCGTTCTGCTGCTCGCCGGGGTCCTCACGGTGTCTCTGGTCAGCAAGATCCGGGGCCGCTCGCACTTCACCGCGTTCGCCGGCGCCCTCGTCGACCTGGGGGTGGCGCCGCCGCGCTGGTCCCGCCCGGCGGCGGCGCTGGCGGTCGCCGCCGAGGCGGTCGTGCTCGCCGGGCTGTCGTGGCCGGGCCGGACCGTCGCCGGAGCGGCCGCCGCCACCCTGCTCTTCGCCGGTTTCACCGTGGTCCTGGCCCGTGCGGTCCGGCGCGGCGCGGGCGTGAGCTGCCACTGTTTCGGGGCCTCCGGTCCCCCGGTGTCCCGGCGGCACGTGCTGCGCGCCGGGTTCCTCTGTGCCGTGTCCCTCGGCGTGCTGGCCGGTTCCACCCCGGCCGGCACGCTCGCGGGCGCCGGCGCACCCCAGCTGCTGGGCGCGTTCGCGGCCGCCGCTGTCGGCGTGGCCGTCCTGGTCCGGCTCGACGATCTGGTCTGGCTGTTCCGGGGCGCCGCGCCCACTCCGTGAGTCTTCCGGTCCGGCCGCCGGTCCCCGTACGGGTGCGGTCGCGACGGAACTCCCCCATCTCAAGGAGAGATCATGGCTCTGCTGTCCGTCGCGGTCATCGTCCTGACCGTGCTCGTCCTCATCGACCTCGTCCTGAGCGCGGCCGTGATCCGCCGTCTGCGGGAGAACGAGAAGCGGCTCGACGACTTCGTCTCCCCGCCGAGCACCGGCCTGAACCCCGGCGACCCGATGCCGGACTTCAGCATGCCGGACGGCCCGGTGTCCCGTACCGATCTGGCCGGTGGCCCGGCCCTGGTCGCCTTCTTCTCCACCAGCTGCAAGCACTGCCCGGCCCAGGCCGAACTGCTCGCCGCACGAGCCGGCGAGTTCGCCGAGCGCGGGATCACCGTGGTCAGCGTCCTGGACGGGCCCGAGGGCGACACCGACGCGCTGGCGCCGTCGCTGCGCAAGGCCGGGCGGCTGGTCACCGGGACGCTCGCGGGCGAGCTGATGGCGATCTTCCAGGCGCACGCCACGCCGACGCTGCTGATGTTCGGCGCGGACGGCACGCTCGTCGCCAACGAGCACAGCGTCGACACGCTCCTGGGCGGGAAATGAGCGGCCCGGCGGGCTTGCCGGCCGCGCGCCGCGCCGGGATGCTGCTGCGCCGGGCGATCGGCATCCACGTCGGCGCGGCCCCCGGCGCCGCCGCCCTCAGCGTCGTCCTGATGATCCAGGGCGGTCTGACCCCGGTCGCGATCGCCTGGTTCACCCGGTCGGTCATCGACGGGCTGGCAGCACGGGACACCACCGCGATCGCAGTCGGGGTGATCGGTTTCGGGGCGGTCGAGACACTGGCCGCCGTCGCCGGGCATGTGGCGCAGTACCTGCAACGGGAGACCGAACGGCGGGTCCTGGCGTACACCCAGGTGGAGATCTTCACGGCGGTGACCGCTCATCCCGGGCTCGCCGAGCTGGAGGACAGCCGCTACCACGACCGGCTGCGCCTGGCCGGTGAGGCGAGCCGTTACGCCCCGACCCAGCTCAGCACCCTGATCGTGAACGCCGGCCAGCAACTGATCACGATCTCCTCGTTCGCGGTGACCCTGCTGCTGTGGTCGGTGCCGGTGGCCGTGCTCGTGCTGCTCGCCGCCGTGCCCACCCTGGCCGCGCAGATCCGCCTGGCCCGGCTGCACGGCGAGATGCTGCACAGCACGGTGCCGCTGCTGCGCCGGCAGTCGTTCTACGCGTCGCTGCTGCTGGACCTGCGCGCCGCCAAGGAGATCCGGCTGTTCGGGCTGGGCGCGTTCTTCCGGGACCGGATGAGCGCCGAGCTGCGGGCGGCCCAGGCTCAGGAGCGCCGCCAGGACCGGCTCGCGGTCCGGGTGGACGGGCTGCTGGCGCTGCTGACCGGGGTGGTCGCGCTGATCGCCCTGGCGGTGTTCGCCGCCCAGGTGTTCAACGGCCGCGGCACGGCGGGTGACCTGGTGGTGGTGATCGCGGCGCTGGGTTCCATCCAGATGTCGGTGGCGGGCCTGGTCCATCAGGTCGCGCAGGCCGCCGAGACCATGCTGATGTTCGGGCACTATGTCGACGTCACCGAGGTGAACCGGCGGCCGCCCGGCGCGGCGCTGCCGGCGGCGCCGCCGCTGCGCCGGGGGCTGGAGTTCGACGATGTCTGGTTCCGGTACGCGCCGGAGCACGACTGGGTGCTGCGCGGGGTGACCCTGCACGTCCCGGCCGGTACCTCGGTGGCCCTGGTCGGTGACAACGGCGCCGGGAAGTCCACGCTGGTCAAGCTGCTCTGCGGGTTCTACCAGCCGACCCGTGGGGCGATCCGGTGGGACGGGGTGGACATCTGCGGCTACGACCCGGCGTCGCTGCGGGACCGGCTGTCGGCGACGTTCCAGGACTTCATGTCCTACGAGCTGTCCGCTTCCGACAACATCGCGGTCGGTGATCCCGGCGCGGCCGGTGATGACGAACGGATCACCCGGGCGGCCGGGCGGGCCGGGGTGGACGACACGCTGCGGGCCCTGCCCGACGGTTACCGGACGATGCTCAGCCGGACGTTCCGCGACGGGGCGGCGGACTCCCCCGGTGTGGTGCTGTCCGGTGGCCAGTGGCAGCGGATGGCGCTGGCCCGGGCCTGCCTGCGCGAGGACGCGGACCTGCTGATCCTCGACGAGCCCTCGTCCGGGCTGGACGTCGAGGCGGAGCACGCGATCCATCGCGGGTCCGGTGCGCTGCGCGCCGGGCGGACCAGCCTGCTCATCTCGCACCGGCTCAACACGGTCCGGGACGCCGACCTGATCGTGGTGCTCCGCGACGGGGTGATCGCCGAGCAGGGCGACCACGACGGGCTGATGGCCGCCGGCGGCCGGTACGCCGAGTTGTTCCGGCTCCAGGCCTCCGGTTACGGCGACGCCCTGGTGAACGGCGCCCCGGCATGAGCACCACCCATGTCCACGTGTCGCTGCTCGGGCCGATCGAGGTCACGGTCGGCGGCCAGCACATGGCGATGGGCGGGCCGGGCAGCCGGGCCCTGCTCACCGCGCTGAGCCTCAACATCGGCCGCACCCTCAGCGTTCCGGAGCTGCTGGAGGTGATCTGGGACGACCGGCCGCCGATGACGGCCACGACGAAACTGCAGGGTCACGTGAGCGCGCTGCGCAAGTCGTTCACCCGGCTGGGCGGCCCGGACGCCGCCCACGTCATTCAGACCAAACCTCCGGGGTACGTGCTGTGCCAGCACCGTGGCGCCACCGACGTGACGGAGTTCGGCGCCCTGCTGGACCGGGCGGCCGAGGCCGGTCCCGCACGGCTGCGGGCCGACCTGCTGACGGCGGCGCTGGCGATGTGGCGGGCCCCGTCGGCGTGTTTCGGGCTCCGCTCGTCGTGGCTGATCGGGATGGCGGACGCCCTCGACCAGCGCCGGTGGAGTGCCATGGAGGATCTCGCCGAGGCCCGGCTCGCGCTGGGCGACCGGAACGCCGCGATCGAGGGCATGGAGATCCTGGTCCGCCGGGCGCCCTACCGGGAACGGGCCTGGGAGCACCTGATCGCGGCCCATCTGGACCGCCGGGACATCGGGGCCGCGCTGGCCGTCCACGACCGTTTCCGCGCGATCCTGCACGCCGATCTCGGTATCGAACCGGGTCCCCGGATCGCGCGGCTGATCGCCGGGATCCGCGCCGGGGCGGCGTTAGGGAACCGTTAGTGGAACGTTAGCGGCCCTGGTCACGATGTTGTTGTTCCGAAAGCGAGACCGGATCCGAAGGTGAAGGAGTGATTCGCATGATGAAGACCATCGCCCGGCTGGGCGACAAGATGCTCGGCGCCCTGCTGCCGACCGAGAAGGCCGCCGCGTGCTGGCAGTGTCAGGCCGGTGGCGTCTCCGGCAGCGGGCCGTACCTGGTCTACAAGTTCAGCAAGAACGTGGGCAGCCAGTGGCGCTGCTACCGCATGCAGAACAACAGCTGCTCCGGCACGCCGTACAGCTACACCGTCGGCTGCTGCTGATCATCGGCGAACCGATAGCCGACCCCGTCCGGGGCCGGCTATCGGCGGTTACCGGAGAAGGGAGAACCGGGTGAGCCGGAACGGCCTCCTCATCGGCCTCGCCGGGGCGGCGCTGGCCGCGGTGGCGGTGGCACGCCGGCGGCTGCTCGTGATCGAGGTGCTCGGCGAGAGCATGGCGCCCACCTTCCGCGACGGCGACCGGCTGCTGGTCCGCCGGACCCGGCGGTTCCGCCGCGGTGACGCGGTGATCGCCCACCATCAGGAGGGCGGCCGCCGGACCGGCCCGTCCGACGACTACAGCACCACCTGGCTGGTGAAACGGGTGGCCGCGCTGCCCGGCGACGCGGTGCCGGAGGTGGTCGCGCCGGTCGTCGGCGGCGACGGGCGGCCGGTGCCGTCCGGGCAGTCGGTGCTGCTCGGCGACAACCCGGAGAGCGCCGACTCGAAGGACTGGGGTTTCATCCCGCTGGCCGACCTGGAGGGCGTCGTCATGACCCGCCTGGGCGGCAGGTCCACCGGGTAGGACCGGCACGGACCGGTTATGTCCGCGATGCACGGGGTAAGTCTGTGACCCGTGCAGAAGACCATGAGAAGCCGGTGAGGCTCTACGCGGACTGGCGGTTCCTGACGCCGCCCCTCGCCGTCGTCGTGCTGGCCGCCGCCTGGGGACGTGAGCTGCCGTCGCCGCTGCTCGTGACCATCGCCCTGGTGCTGGGCGCCGCGGTGCTGGCGGCGGTGCATCACGCCGAGGTCGTCGCGCACCGCGCCGGGGAACCGCTGGGGTCGCTGGTGCTGGCCGTCGCGGTCACTGTCATCGAGGTCGGCCTGATCGTCACCCTCATGATCGCCGGCGGCGACGGCACCGCCTCGCTGGCCCGCGACACCGTCTTCGCCGCCGTGATGATCACCTGCAACGGCATCCTGGGCCTGTCCCTGTTCATCGGCGCCGCGCGGTACCGGCTCGCCGTGTTCAACGCCGAGGGCACCGGCGCGGCCCTGGCCACCGTCGCCACGCTCGCCGTCGTCTGTCTCGTGCTGCCGACCTTCACCACCGCGCGCTCCGGCCCGGAGTTCTCGCCGACGCAGCTGGCGTTCGCCGCCGGCGCCTCGGTCACCCTCTATGCCGCGTTCGTCAGCACCCAGACCGTCCGCCACCGGGATTTCTTCCTGCCCGTCACCAGCGGCGGCGTGGTCGTCAACGACGCCGACGGCGACGACCACGCCGACCCGCCCACCCGGCGCGCCGCCGGCATCAGCCTGGCCCTGCTGCTCGTCGCGCTGATCGCCGTCGTGGGACTGGCCAAGGTCCTCTCCCCCGCGATCGAGGACACCGTCGCCGGCTTCGGCCTGCCGCACTCGTTCGTCGGCGTGGTCATCGCCCTGCTCGTGCTGCTGCCGGAAACCCTCGCCGCGGCCAACGCCGCGCGCCGTGACCGGATCCAGGTCAGCCTCAACCTCGCCCTGGGCTCCGCCATGGCCAGCATCGGGCTGACCATCCCCGCCATCGCCGTCGCCTCGATCTGGCTCCCCGGGCCGCTGGTCCTCGGCCTCGGCGCCAATCAGATCGTGCTGCTCGCGATCACCGTCGCCGTCGCCACGCTCACCGCTGTCCCCGGCCGGGCGACCCGGCTGCAGGGACTCGTCCATCTCATCCTGCTCGCTGCGTTCCTGCTTCTCGCGGCGCACCCGTGACAAGCGGCGGCGCGCCGCCGGCGGCGGCCGGCGCGGGTTCCGCGGCGATCGGGAGCAGGATCGCGAAGGTGGTGCCGGCGCCGGGCGCGGAGTCGACGCTGATGTGACCGCCGGCGTCGCTGACGATGCCGTACACGGTCGCCAGGCCGAGGCCGGTGCCCCGGTCGGCCGGTTTGGTGGTGAAGAACGGCTCGAACAGCCGGTCGCGCACCTCCGCGGTCATGCCGGTGCCGGTGTCGCGCACCGTGAGGCGGCCGTACCGCCCCGGCGGCAGCGGCTCGTCCGGGGCGCCGCCGAGGACGGCGGGACTCGTCGCGACGGTCACCTCGCCCCCGCCGGGCATCGCGTCGCGGGCGTTGATCACCAGGTTGAGCAGGATCTGGTCGAGACGGCCGCGGTTGGCCCGGACCGGCAACGGTTCCTCGGACACGTGGCAGCTGAGGCGGATCCCGGCTCCGAGACTGCGGCCGAGCAGCTCGCCGGAGCGGGTGATCGTCGCGTTGAGGTCGACGATCTCCACCTCGATGGGCTCCTGCTTCGCGAACAGCAGCAGCTGCCCGGTGAGCGAGCGGGCCCGGTCCGCGGCGTCGCGGATGCGCGCCAGGTCGCGGGCTCCGGCCGGGCTCACCTCGTCGGCGAGGAAGTCCGCGTAGTTCAGCATGATCGCCAGCAGGTTGTTGAAGTCGTGCGCGACGCCGCCGGCCAGTTGCCCGAGGCTCTCCATCCGGGCGGCCCGGGCGGAGCCGGCTTCGCGGCGTTTCCGCTCGGTGATGTCGCGTTCGGTGGTGGCCTCGGCGACGATGGCGCCGGTGTCGTCGCGGATCGGTGAGGCGGCGACCGAGACGATGCGTTCGGTGCCGTCCCGGCGGATCCGGCGGGCCTCGTCGACCCGGATCTGCTCGCCCGCCGCCAGGGCGGACAGCGCCGAGCCGGCGGCTTCCCGCTGGTCGGCGGGCATCATCCGGTCGAAGGGGTGGCCGACGATGTCATCGGCGGGGTAGCCGTACATCAGCTCGGCGCCGCGGTTCCACGCGGTGACCGTACCGTCCAGATCGGTCACGATGATCGCGTCCGTGGACTGTTCGGCGATGGCGGCGAGCATCTCGCGTTCCTTCGCCGCGGCGGCGCTCTCCCGGATCAGCCTCCGGAGACTGCGCGCGATCACCCAGCTGATCGCCGTCGCGCAGGCGATCAGCAGCAGGCGCGCGTACTGATCCGGGGTGCCGAGCAGCCCGTGCCGGGTGGAGACGGCGAAGCCGCCGAGGAACGCGTAGCCGCCGACGGCCAGCACCGCCGCCGGGCTGGCCGAGGCGGCGGCGAAGGCCGGGCCGATCGCCGGCATCCCGAACGTCAGCGCCTGCGGCGGCGCGGCTGCCGAGATCGCCGTCAGCCCGGTCACCACCGCCGCCGCTGTCCAGGCGTAGGCGCGGGTGCGACCGCGTGTCCAGGACTCTGGCCTCGGCATCCTCATCACGGGCCCTTTCCGCCACCTGGGGTCGAGGCTAGTCCCGGCCGCGGCGGCGGATCAGGGGAATGCGGCAGAGCCGCATCCCCCCGGGTCAGGCTCCGGCGGTGGCCAGTTCCTTGCGGTACGGGTCCTCCCCCGCCAGCCGCCTGGTGAGGTGCTCCCCTTCGACGTCGACGTTCGTCGGGTGACGCGCCGTGCACGAACTCCTCGCGGGTCCGGGTCACCGGGAACACCTCGTGGTCCATGGCGAGGCCGAACAGGATGCCGATGAGGAAGATCGGCATGAGGCTGATGATCGGGCCGGTGGTCTCCAGGCCGATCAGCGAGGCGAAATGCCCGTTCTGGAAGACCGCCACCAGCGCGCCGAACGCGGCCGCCACCGACAGCAGGAACCCGAGGGCGGCCTTGACCGGCACCAGGATGCTCCGGAACACCAGCATGAGCAGCACGAACGCGAGCCCGACGACGATCGCCAGGTACGGCACGAGCGAGTCGGTGACCCGCGAACAGGAAGCCCGGCGGCGCGTCATCGATGAGCGCCTGCGCATCGCGCGGGAGCTGCACGACGTGGTCGCGCACCACATCGCGGTGATCAGTGCACGCCGGCGCTGACGGTGAAGACGCACGTCAACCGGACGATGACGAAGCTCGGCGCGCGGAACCGGGCGCAACTCGTGGTGATCGCGTACCAGAACGATCTGGTCCGGGGCGGCGACGCCCTGCCGTCAGCCGGCTGACAGCATCGGCACCAGATAGCGCCGGGCCACGTCGCGCAGCGCCGCCGGGTCGTCGAGGTCGACCACCCGGCTCGGGATGGCCAGGAACGACGCGGAGATCCGCACCCACAGCTCGGCCACCAGGTCCACGTCGACGGACGCGGCGATGTGGCCGGCCCGCTGCTCGGCGCGCAGCTGCCCGGCGACGAACCGCTGCACGGTGGCGAGGGTCTGCCCTCCGTCGGTGACCATCGACGGGACCAGCAGGTCGGGCTCGGCGGTCATCAGGCCGCCGATCAGCTCGTTGCTCCGGAACGCCTGCATGGAGGCGGCGAAGCCGAGCACGACCCGGTCGGCGGCGGTGCGGGCCTGTTTGATCTCGACGCTGAACCGCTCGAAATAGCGCCGGAACTCGCGCCGCACCACGTGCTCGACCAGCACGTCCTTGGTGGCGAACCGGCGGTAGGCGGTGATCCGGGAGACGCCGGCGCGGCGGGCCACGTCCTCCATCGTGGAGCGGCGGATGCCGAGGCGGCAGAACTGGTCGTGCGCGGCGTCGAGCAGGCGGCCGGCGACCTCGTCCTCCACCGGTGACGGCGCGAGCGCCTCGGCCAGAGCCCGTTGCAGCATCGACTCCATCAGCGCCTCCCCGTGGACACACCCATCAGCAAATTTCGATTTCCGGCTTGTGAATTCCGGTTAACTTGTGCTTGCCTTGCTGATACATCGAAGCACGTTGTGTTTCACCGTATCAGGCACGGGGACCAACCCGAAGGCGTGTGCACTTCGGACGTTATTCGCGCCCGAAATCAACACGCTCGACACGGGCCTTCACGGCACAGGAGGCGGAAGCGTGGAACCACTCAGCAGGCGCAACATCTTGAAAGCAGGCACCATCGGCGCGCTCGGCGCGGCGGTCCCGGCACGTGCCTGGACCTGGTCGCCGCAGGGCTCGGTGGCCGGGCAGGGCGTGGGCGCGGACCCGCGGTGGGTGTGGGATCCGGAGGCCGACGCGCTGGTCGCCGACCTGATCGAACGCGGCGACGTCCCGCGCGTCAACGCGCTGCTGCGGACCTGGAAGAAGAACGGGCAGGCGCTGCCCGACGGCCTGCCGGCCGATCTGCGCGACTTCATGGAGTACGCCCGGCAGCTCCCCTCCTGGACCGACCAGGAGAAACTCAGGACGGCGGTGAAGTTCAACGAGAAGCGCGGGCTCTACCTCGGCGTCCTCTACGGGCTGGCCAGCGGCATGATGAGCACCGTCATCCCGAAGGAGGCCCTGGCCGTCTACTACTCCCAGGGCGGCGCGGACATGAAGGACCGCATCTCCAAGACCGCCAAGCTGGGGTACGACATCGGCAGCGTCAACGCCTACCGGAGCGACGGCGAGATGATCGTGACAGCGGTCAAGACCCGGCTCGTGCACGCGGCGGTCCGGCACCTGCTGCCGCAGTCGCCGCACTGGACGCCGGTCGCCGAGGAGGACATCCCGATCAGCCAGGCCGACATCATGGTCACCTGGCACAGCCTGCCGACCACGGTGATGCGCAAGCTCACCGACTGGAAGGTGCCGATCCCGGAGAACGAGTCGAGTGCGTTCCTGCATTCGTGGCAGGTCGGCGCGCACATGCTCGGGGTCTCCGACGAGTACATCCCGAACTCGTGGGCGCAGGCGAACTCGCAGGCCGAGCAGGTCCTCGACCCGGTGCTCCGGGCCACCCCGGAGGGCATCAAGCTGGCCGACATCCTGCTGCACCTGGGTGCTCAGATCGACGCGGGGATCCTCACCAAGCCGATCCTCGGGGCGTTCACCCGGTTCATGCTCGGCGACGAGATCGCCGGCTGGCTGCGGATCCCGCGCGAGCCGGTGTGGGACCCGCTGCTGCGGACGGCATGGGGACCCTTCGTGGCCGTACGCGAGGGATTGCTGCCCTTCCCGCTGGCGCCGAAGGCGTACTGGCTGTTCGACGAGTTCCTGCGCAAGTTCGCGCTGCTGTACCTGTCCCAGGCCAAGCCGATCAGCATCGAGATCCCGGTCACGAACCGCCCGGAGACCCGCCATGGCTGAGCTGAGCAGGCGCGAGATGCTGATGACCGGCGGGGCCGCTCTCGGCACGCTCGGCGCGCTGGGGATGAGCGGCCCGGCGAAGGCCCGGGCGGCGCTGCCGTGGAGCACCCAGTGGGACGACGAGGCCGACCCGGTGTCGGCGGAGCTGCTGGACACCGGCGCGGTGCCGGCGGTCAACAAGCTGCTGTGGAACTGGACCCGCAACGACCAGCCGCTGCCCGCCGGGCTGCCCGGCTATCTGCACGACTTCATGGAGAAGGCGCGGCAGCTGCCGTCCTGGGCGGACACCACCAAGCTGGAGCGGGCGGCGCAGTTCAACAAGTCCCGCGGGCTGTACCTGAACCTGCTCAACGGGGTCGGCGGCGGCATGCTGAGCACGGCGATCCCGAAGGAGGCGTGGTCGGTCTACTACTCCAAGGGCGGCGCCGACATGGAGGACCGGGTCGCCAAGACCAGCCTCCTCGGGTTCTCGGTGGGGTCATTGAAGGCGTACCGGCCGGACGGCGACTGCGTCGTGCAGGCGGTGAAGACCCGCCTCGTCCACGCGGCGGTGCGGCATCTGCTGAAGCGGTCGCCGCACTGGAAGTGGGGTGTGCCGATCAGCCAGGAGGACATCCTGGTCACCTGGCACACGCTGCCCACCTACGCGATGCGCAAGCTGCGCGAGTGGAACGTGCCGATCACCGCCGCCGACTCGCAGGCCTACCTGCACGTGTGGCAGGTGACCGCGCACATGCTCGGGGTGCGGGATGAGCACATCCCGGCGACCTGGGCGGCCGCGAACGCGCAGTCCGATCAGGTGCTGCCGCCGAACATGGGCCCGACCCGGGAGGGTGTCGAACTCACCGACATCCTGCTGAGCCAGCTCGCCGAGCAGACCAGCCCGCTCAGCGTCAGCCGGCCGCTGGTCAACGCGCTGGCCCGGTACCTGGTCGGCGACCAGGTCGCCGACTGGGACGGCATCGCACGGGAGCCGATCTGGGAGCCGCTGGTCAAGGTCGCGTGGCCGGCGCTGGTGCGGTTCCGGGAGAAGCTGATCCCGCTGCCGCTGGTCCCGGAGACCGCGTGGCTGCTGGACGAGGCCGCCCGGCAGTACATCCTCCTGTTCCTCACGAAGGCCCAGGAGACCAGGATCGAGATTCCGACGACGAACCGGCCGGAGTGATGGCGACGTCCCGGCGGGCGTTCCTGGGATATGTGCTGGCGGCCCCGGTCCTGGTGGCCGCCGCCTCCCCCGGCGGCGCCGAGGCGGCAGCCGCCGCCGACCTGCTCGATCTCAACGACATCATGACGGCGGCGGCCCTGCCCACGTCCGGGCTGATCGCGGTGGAGATCAACTCCGACGGTACGGTGTCGTTCGCGCTGCCCCGGGCCGAGGTCGGGCAGGGCATCACCACGTCGTCGGCGATGCTGATCGCCGAGGAGCTGTCGGTGCCGGTGAACCGGGTCCGGGTGACGCTCGCCGACGCCCGCCCCGAGCTGCTGTTCAACCAGCTGACCGGCGCCTCCAACACCACGATCGCGACGTTCACCCCGATCCGGGTCGCGGCCGCCGTGGCCCGGCGCCGGCTGCTCGCCGCCGCCGCGGACAAGCTCGGCACGACCGACCTGCGGCTCGCCGGCGGCATGATCCACGACCGGGGCGGCAGGCGGATCGGCATCGGCGAGCTGGCCACGGCGGCGGCCAGCCCGAAGACCGTGGCCGTGCCGGTGGAGCTGGCCCCGCGGGAGAGTTTCACCGTCATCGGCCGGCCGCACAGCCGCATCGACGGGCCGGACGCGGTCACCGGGCGCAAGACGTTCGCGATGGACCTCGACGTGCCCGGCGCGAAACCCACCATGGTGTGCCGGGCGCCGACCATCAACGGCAGGCCCGGCCCGGTCGCGAACCTCGCCGAGGTCCGGGCGATGCCCGGCGTCACCGACGTGGTGCCGATCTCCACCGGCGTCGCGGTGCGGGCGGACACGTTCGGGCAGTGCATCGACGCGGTCCGGGCGCTGAACGTCACCTGGCGGCCCGGCACCGTCGACGGCAAGAACGAGGCGACGGTGCTCAAGGAGCTGGCCGCGGCGGAGCTGCCGCTCGGGCCACGGCCGCTCACGCCCGTCGTGGAAGGACGGTTCACCTTTCACTTCCGCAGCAACAGCGCTCTGGAGACCAACTGTGCGATCGCTGACGTACGCCCGGATCGCGCCGAGATCTGGTCGGCGCTGAAATCGCCGATCGTCGCGAAGCAGACCATCGCCGCGAAGCTGGGGCTGCCGCTGCCGGCGGTGACCGTGCACGTCACCGAGGGCGGCGGCTCGTTCGGCCGGAAACTGTTCTTCGACGCCGCCCTGGAGGCCGCCGAGGTGTCACAGCGGATCGGCAAGCCGGTGAAACTGATGTGGCACCGGGCCGACGACTCCCGGCAGGGCCGCACCCACCCGATGGCCACGTCGCGGGTGCGGATCGCGTACGCCGGGAACGTGGTCCTCGGTTTCGAGCAGCGGCACACCAGCGTCACCACGGATCTCGGGCACGGGCTCGGCGAGCTGTTCACCGCGATGGCCGCGAAACTGCCGATCGGGGACGCCGCGTTCGCGCAGACGTTCTTCCAGTTCAGCCACACCACGCCGTACCGGTTCGGGGTGCACAGCCGGCTGCTCAGCGAGACCGGCAAGGGGTTCAACACCGGCAGCATGCGCAACGTGTACTCCCCGGACACGACGTGCGCGCGGGAGCTGATGATCGACCAGCTGGCGGCGCGGATGGGCAAGGATCCGTACCGGTTCCGGTTCGACTTCCTGCGGGAGGAGCGCTCGCGGGCCGTACTCCGCAAGGTCGTCGAAGTCGGCGGATGGGGACGCGCGATGCCCGCCGGAACCGCGCAGGGCATCGCGTTCCACTCCGAGTACAAGGCGGTCAGCGCCTGCCTCGTCGAGATCGACTGCCGGCCGGAGACGGTGAACCGGCCGATCCGCGACGGCGTCGGCGGGCCCCGCGTCATCAAGGTGGTGTTCGCCGTCGACGTCGGTCTCGCCGTCAACCCGCGCGGCCTGGAGGCGCAGATGACGGGCTGCGTGATGGACGGCATCGCGCTCGCCCTCACCGCCGGCCTGCACCTGCGCGACGGGCACTTCCTGGAGGCGAGCTGGGACGACTACTTCTACACCCGGCAGTGGAACGTCCCACCCGACCTGCGGATCATCGTCATGCCCGGCGACGCCGACCAGCCGGGCGGCGCCGGGGAACTCGGGGTGTCGGCGTCGATGGCGGCGGTGGCCTGCGCCTACGCCCGGGCGACCGGGACGATGCCGACGGTCTTCCCGATCAACCACGGCACCCTGTCGTTCGTCCCGAAACCGACGATCCCCCCGATTCCCGCCTCACCCTCCGACGGAGCCGGCCGTGCCTGAACAGACCTTCCGGGTCAACGGTGAACAGGTCACCGTCACCATCGCCGGCGAGGTCCGGCTGCTGTGGGTGCTGCGCGACATCCTCGGCATCACCGGGCCGAAGTACGGCTGCGGCATCAGCGTCTGCAAAGCCTGTACCAGCCATCTCAACGGCCGGGCCGTGACACCGTGCACCATCCCGGTCCAGGATCTGCAGCCGTCCGACGAGGTCGTCACCATCGAAGGGCTGGCCGCCACCGCCGGCCGCGACCTGCACCCGATGCAGCAGGCGTGGCTGGATCACGACGTGGCGCAGTGCGGGTACTGCCAGCCGGGGCAGATCATGGCGGCGGTCGCGCTGGTCCGCACGGCAGCCGCCGAGGGCCGGGAGATCACCGACGCCGACCTGGACGGCCTGCGCAACATCTGCCGATGCGGCACGTACTCCCGGATCCGCGAGGCGATCCGCTCCGCCGCCCGGGAGATGTGACCGGTCAGGACGGGCCGAGGTGGAACTCCTCGAGGAGCCCGGTGATGCTCAGAACCTGGTGGACGTTGGTGTGCGCCTGACCGATCTCCAGCTCGCAGCCGAGCCGCCGGGCCTCCTCGAGGGACGCGACGAGCGCCCGGATGCCGCCGGAGTCCAGGAACGTCACCTCGCTCAGGTCCAGGCTGATCCGGCACGGCTCGTCACGGCGCAGCGTGGTGATGACCGAGGCGACGACCTCGCCGCAGGTGACACGGTCGATCTCGCCGCAGAAGGTGATCACCGCGGTGGTGCCGGCGCCGGGCCGCTGGAAGCCGACCTCCAGCTGGGTTCGGTCGGTGGACAGCTCGAAGGACATGACTGGACCCTCTTCATCGTCGGGTCGTGCGGGAACCTGCTGATCGCCCGTGAGTGGTGGGTGATGCCGAGGTGAGGACCCTGTGTCGCTGGAGGCAGACAACCCGACGTGACGCTGTGGTTCCATCGACACTACTCCAGTTCTTCGGCGAAGTTCCGCATCGAGAGCGTGAAACCGCGGTGATCCGGCGCGGCGGCGGCCTCGGCCGCTCCGAGGCGGATCATCTGGAGCGGAACTACTCTGGGGGCATGACCGCGATGGCGCCCACCCGCAACGAGACCGATCTGTCGTTCCTGCTCGACCGGACCAGCCATGTGCTGCGCAGCCGGATGGCGGCGGCGCTGGGCGAGATCGGGCTGACCGCGCGCATGCACTGTGTGCTGGTGCACGCTCTCGAGGAGGAGCGGACCCAGATCCAGCTGGCCGAGCTGGGCGACATGGACAAGACGACGATGGTGGTGACGGTCGACGCTCTGGAGAAGGCGGGGTACGCCGTACGCCGCCCCAGCAGCACCGACCGTCGCGCCCGGATCATCGCGGTGACCGAGGCCGGCGCGGCGATCGCCCGGCGCAGTCAGGAGATCGTCGACGGCGTGCACCGCGATGTCCTGAAGTCGGTCCCGCAGGACGAGCGGGAGATCCTCGTCCGCGCCCTGAACCGCCTGGTCACGGACCATCCGGCGAACCCGCTTCCGGCCCGGCGCGCCCGCGAGCGCGGCAAGTAGTTCCAACAAGGATCGTCTACAACAAAACTATCTGGTACGTTCCTACCTGTCGCGCTCGATGGGGAGGAACGCCATGCCGTACCCGAAACGCTGGACCGCTCTCGCCGCGCTCTCGGCCGCCGGGCTGATGACCATCCTGGACGGCAGCATCGTCACCGTCGCGATGCCCGCGATCCAGCGGGACGTGGGTTTCACCGCGACCGGGCTGAGCTGGATGGTCAACGCGTACCTGATCCCGTTCGGCGGCCTGCTGCTGCTCGCCGGCCGGCTCGGTGACCTGATCGGCCGCCGCGCCATGTTCCTCGCCGGCACCGTCGTCTTCACCGCCGCGTCCCTGCTCGCGGGTGTCGCCGGAAACCCCGGCACGCTGATCGCCGCCCGGTTCCTGCAGGGCGCCGGCAGCGCGATGGCCGCCGCCGTGATCCTCGGCATCCTGGTCACGCTCTTCACCGACCCGGCCGAACGCGCCAAGGCGATCGCGATCTTCAGCTTCACCGGGGCGGCCGGGGCGTCCATCGGGCAGGTGCTCGGCGGCGTGCTCACCGACGCCCTGGACTGGCCGTGGATCTTCTTCATCAACGTGCCGATCGGCATCGCGACGGTGGCGCTGGCCCGGACGGCGCTGCCGCGCGACCGGGGCGCCGGGTTGTCCGCGGGCGCCGACGTGATCGGCGCCGTGCTGGTCACCGCCGGTCTGATGCTGGGCATCTTCACGATCGTCACCGACGCGCACACCCTCGTGCCGGGTGTGATCTCGGTGGTGTTGCTGGTGCTGTTCGTCGTCCGGCAGGCCACCGCGGCGAACCCGCTGATGCCGCTGCGGATCCTGCGGTCCCGCACCGTCGCCGGCGCGAACGTCGCGCAGATGCTGACCGTCGCCGGGATGTTCGCCTTCCAGGTGATGGTGGCTCTCCACATGCAGAACGTGCTCGGTTACAGCGCGCTGGAGACCGGGCTGGCGATGCTGCCGGCGGCGGTCGGCATCGGCGCGGTGTCGCTGTTCGTGTCGGCGCGGCTCAGCAACCGGTTCGGGCCGAGGGCGGTGCTGCTCGCCGGGCTGGTGCTGCTGATCGCGGCGATGGTGTGGCTCAGCCGGATCCCGGCGCGGGCCGACTACGTCACCGACCTGCTGCCGGTGATGCTGCTGATCTCCGGTGGCGGGCTGGTGCTGCCGGCGCTGGCGACGCTCGGCATGTCCGCGGCCCGGGACAGCGACGCCGGGATGGCGTCGGGGCTTTTCAACACCACCCAGCAGGCCGGCATGGCGATCGGGGTGGCGGTGCTGTCGGCGCTCGCCGCCTCCCGTACGTCGCAGCTGGTCGCGGCGGGGCAGGCGGAGGCGGCGGCGCTGACCGGCGGCTACCGGCTGGCGTTCACGGTCTCGGCCGGGCTGCTGCTGGCCGCCTTCCTGGTCGGCCTCGTGGTGCTGCGCCGGCCTGACGTATCCGCCGACGCCGCGCCGCGAACCGTCCCGGCGGCCTGATAACGCCGGAACCCCCGGAGAATCGCCTCCGGGGGTTCCGGCGTTCCAGCACGTCAGGGAGTTGGGAACTCCTGCACTTCCTTGCCGTCCATGTAGTCGGCGAGGGTCTCGTACACCGCGGGGTTGACGATCCCGTGCGACATCCGGTCCCGGTGCCCGGCCCAGTCCGGGTTCGCCAGGTAGCCCGCGACCACCAGCGACCGGGTCCCGACCACCAGGGCCGCCGTCTTGTCGTTGTCGGTGGTGCCGGTCTTGCCGAACACCGGGTGCCCGACCACGTCCCGGACCTGCGGCGCGGTCGCGCCCGCGCAGTTGCCGAGCTGCGCGGAGTCGCCGACCGGGCAGCGGGCCGCGTCGAGCGCCTTGCGCGCCGCCTCCTTGGTGGTGGCGCGGGTGCACGACGGCTGCCCGGCGTCGACCTTCTTGCCGTCGGCGGTGGTGATCTGCTGGATCGGGGTGGCCTTGCAGTACATGCCGTCGGCGGCGAGGGTGGCGTACGCGTTCGCGATGTCCAGCGGCGTCGACGCGGAGACCCCGAGCGTGAACGCGCCCCACTCGTGCGCGGCCTCCTTGTCGGCGGCGCGCTGGGCGTCGTCGCTGGACCGGAACTGGATGCCGAACCGTTTCGCCACGTCGACCACCTTCTCCGCGCCGACCTGCTCCTGCAGCGGCACGAAGTACGTGTTGACCGACTTGCCGAACGCCGTCCACATGGTGAAGTTCCCGGCTTCGCTCGCCGACGCGTTGCTCGGGCAGTAGTAGCCGCCGCAGGACTCCGGTCCGGAGTCCAGGTAGCCGGACTTGTACTTCGCCGACGAGTTGATCGTGGTGTCCAGGTCCATCCCGGCTTCCAGGGCCGCGACCATGGTGAACATCTTGAACACCGACCCGGCCTGGTAGCCGGGGACGCCGGAGCTGCCGGTGATGATCGGGTTCGTGGTGTTCGGGTAGGTGCCGCGGATCCCCTTCTCGGCCAGGTCGGGGTTGGACGACAGCTCGTTCTGCGGATGCGCCTCGTCGTCGATCCGGAACTTGCGGTTGGTGGCGAGCGCACGCACCGCCCCGGTGCCCGGCTGGACCGCGGCCAACATCAGCGCGTTCGGGTCGTCGTCGTCCTGACGGTCGCTGATCTCCGCACGGGCCGACGCCTGCGCCGTGATGTCCAGGGTGGTGACGATCCGGTAGCCGCCCTCCTTGAGGACGCGCTCGCGGTCGTACGTCGTCGCGCCGAAGGCGTCCTGGCTCAGCCACCACCGGTAGAAGTAGTCGCAGAAGAAGCCCCAGTGGTTCTTGGTCACCGAGACGCAGCCGCTGCTCGGCCGTTTCGTCTTCTTCGGCAGCGCCACCTTCTTCGCCGTCGCCGCCTCGGCCGCGGTGATCAGGTTCATGTCGAGCATGTTGGTGACGATGTAGTCGCGCCGGGCCAGCGCCTGCGGGTATCCGGTGGCGGTGGTCGGGTCGAACGCGGTCGGCGCCTTCACCATGCCGGCCAGCAGCGCGGCCTCGGCGACGGTCAGGTCGGCCGGCCGCTTGGAGAAGTAGACCTGGCTGGCGGCGTTGATGCCGTAGGCGCCGTTGCCGAACGGGGCCATGTTCAGGTAGCGCTCCAGGATCTGCTGCTTGGTGAGATCCTTCTCGACCTGGATCGCGTACTTCATCTCGGTGACCTTGCGCTCGACCGTGTCCTTGGTCGCGTCCACCACCGACTGCGGGTCGGTCGCCGAGTAGGCGAGGGCCATGCGCACGTACTGCATGGTCAGCGTCGAGGCGCCCTGCTTGCTGCCGCCCTGGTTGTTGCTGACGAACGCGCGGGCCACACCCTTCAGGTCGACGCCGTTGTGCTCGTAGAACTTGTGGTCCTCGGCGGCCACGATCGCGTCCTGCATGTTCTGCGAGATCTTGGTGAGCGGCACGTCGCTGCGGAACTCGTCGTACATGATCGCGATCGGGGTCTTGCCGTCGGAGGCGTAGATCCGCGACACCTGCGGCGACGACTGCGTGATCAGCTCGGGCGGCATCTCCCCCAGCTCCTCGGCGCCCGCTTTCGCGGCCAGGCCGGCTATCGCCACCGCCGGGAACGAGGCGGCCGCGACCGCCAGAGCAGCGAAGAAGCCGCATACGACGAGTACGGCGGCGCTTCGGAACCTACGGGGCCGGGGCTCGGGAGAGGTGTTGCCGACAGTCACCCGCACCAAGCTACCCAGCCGGATCGGCGCCATGCAGGGTAAGCGAAATCCGTCACACGCGGTAACCAAAACGGGTTTCCCGTCCCCGGCCGGGCGGCTGCCCGATACCGGCCCGCTGACCTGCCCCGTTGCCGGACAATGACGGGGTAGACACGGGAGGTGTCCGGTGGCGGTCATTTCACAGGCGTACCCGCTGTGGTGCGCGGCCCGCGACGGCCGCGACGTTCGCGTCGGCCGGGTCTTCGGCTGGATGTCGGACCGGCCGCTGCCGGAGGTCGCCGCCGCCGAGAAGATCGCCGACGCGGCCGCCGCGACCGGCGCCGACGCCCGCTTCTCCCCACTGGTCACGTGGGATCCACCGCGCGGCGGCGCCGCCCCGGGCGGCCTGGTCCGCTGCGGCCGCGACGAGGAGGGCCGTTTCCTGCCCCTGCACTTCGGCTCCACCCGGGACGAAGCCCTCACCGCGGCCGGCGCCTGACCATCAGCCGAAGATCGACGCGGCCCACTCCGGGTGGTCGATGAACGGGTTGCGGTTGCGCTGATAGGACGCGTAGATCACCTGGTTGCGGTTCTTCTCGAAGGTGTCCGGCGGGTCCTGGGCGTGCCAGGTCAGCAGGGTGGAGAGCTTCCCGACGTACGGGTTCGCGCCGTTGCCCGTCGTGTTGTTGGCCTCCAGGTTCGGCCAGGAGTCGTCACCCTCGTAGCGGACGGCCATGTAGAAGATCATCCGGGCGACGTCGCCCTTGACCGCGTTCCGGGGCTCCCATGAGTCGCCGTCGGCGTAGTTGCCGGAGGCGCCGGAGACCGCGCTGCCGCCCTTGTCGAAGTCCAGGTTCCCGCGCAGCGCGTTCACCGTGACGTCCTCGGGGCGCAGGTGGTGCAGGTCGGTGCCGGGGCCGGTGGCGGTCCCGAAGTCGCCGTGCGACTGCGGCCAGACGTGCTCGCGGTTCCAGTTGCCGCTCGCGCCGCCGTTCAGCGACTTGGACCGGCTGATCCCGGAGTAGAGCAGGATGACGTTCGCCGAGTTCGCCGGGTCCTGGTCGGTGACCTTGAGGGCGTTCCAGACGGCGTCGTACGAGATGGCGGTGTCCCCGGTCGTGATGATGCCGTGCAGCGCCGACTTGAGGTTCGCCCCAGACTTGCCGGCGGCGGCCGCGTAGTAGGCGCCGGTCCCACCGGTCGCGGTGGGCGTGACGGTGGCGGTCGGCGAGGTGGTCGCGGCGGTTCCCAGGGTCATCGCGGTCGGCGATTTGAGACCCGCGTGCGTGAAGTACGCCGTGAGCGTCCCGGTGACGGTCACCTGCCGGCCGAGCAGCGCCGGGTTGGTGAGCAGCCCGAACGACGACCGGTACGCGCTGGTGACCTGCACGTACAGCATCTTGCTCGTACCGGTCTCGGTCCTGCTGTCGGCGAGCGCGATCGCGGTGTCACCGGTGAACCCGCTGAACCGGACGGTGCTCGTGGCGGTCGGCTCGCCGACGACGTAGCCGGTGACGGTGCCGCTGCCGCCGCTCTGGCCACTGATCGCCTGCGCGACCGTCAGGGCCGTGGCGGCCGTCGCCGGTGACGCGGTGAGCACGGCGACGAACCCGGCCAGCAGGCCGGCGAGGGCGGGGATGGTCAGCGCCAGCAGGCGCCGTTGTCGTGCCGGAACGGACATGGGGGCTCCATTCGCAGTGCGGCTGTATAGACAAGTGTCAGCAGAAATCTAGGCGCGCGGCCCATCTCAAGAGGGTCATATGCGTAAACATCTGCCGCCCGTTCTGCATGGTCCGCACGAACGGAGTACTTCGAGTTCCCGGAGCGCTCGCACTGGACCTGCGGCGAGCCGGGCTGGGAGCAGGTCGCCGACCACGCCCGCGTGTGGGTTTCGGCCGCTATGGGCGCCCGAAGTCCACACGCTCGTCGAGGGACCCGGCGAGCTGGGCGCGCCGGGTCACCCCCAGTTTCGGGTAGATGCGGTAGAGATGTGAGCCGGCCGTCCGGTGGGACAGGAACAGCCGCTCCCCGATCTGCCGGTTGGTCAGTCGCGCGGGCCTTCTCCGTCGCGCGGGCCTTCCTAGTCGCGCAGATGGCGGTAGGCCAGCAGGGCCACCACGGACACCGCGACCACGTCGGCGAGGATCAGGGCGGCGGTCGGGCCCAGGAACATGGCCACGAACGGCAGCACCAGGAAACCCGTCAGGCACAGGAACGGGATCACCGGGATCGGGCGGTCGCCCTGCATACGGCGTACGAAATCGGGGTCCTCGGCGGCCAGCCGCTGCTCGATGTCCGCGAGCGCCCGGCGGTGCCTCTCCTCCAGCATGCGCCCCGCCCTTTCGTGAGCATGCGTCGCCTCCCGGGCGCGCCCGGGGAAGAGAAATGCGGCTGATGCGCTGATCTGGCACTGATTACTGCGGTAGAAGCCTATAACGGAGTGTGAGCAGGAGTTCTCCATATGTGAAGCTGAGGTGCTTGAGCGCATGACCACCGTCGCCCCCAGGCCGACCCCGGTCCGGCCACATCCGGTCCGCCGGCAGGTGAAAGGTTCGGCACTGGCCCGGATCCTGCGTACCACCGACGCGAAGCAGATCGGGATCATGTACATGATCACGTCGATCGTGTTCTACATGGTCGGCGGCGTCATGGCCCTGCTCATGCGCGCCGAGCTGGCCCGCCCCGGGATGCAGATGCTGTCGCCGGAGCAGTTCAACCAGCTGTTCACCATGCACGGCACGGCGATGCTGCTGTTCTTCGCCACCCCGATCGTGTTCGCGTTCGCCAACTACGTCGTGCCGATCCAGATCGGCGCGCCGGACGTGGCGTTCCCGCGGCTCAACGCCTTCGCGTACTGGCTGTACCTGTTCGGCACGCTCACCGCGATGAGCGGTTTCATCACGCCGGGCGGCGCGGCCGACTTCGGCTGGTTCGCCTACACGCCGCTGAGCAACAGCCTGCACTCCCCCGGCATCGGCGGCAACGCCTGGGTCGTCGGCCTGGCCATCGGTGGTCTCGGTTCCATCCTCGGCGCGGTCAACCTGATCACCACGATCCTGACCCTGCGCGCGCCCGGCATGACCATGTTCCGGATGCCGATCCTCACCTGGAACATGCTGGTCACCAGCCTTCTGGTGATCCTGATCTTCCCGTTCCTGGCGGCCGCGCTGTTCGCCCTCGCCGCCGACCGGGTGCTCGGGGCGCACGTCTTCGACGTGGACACCGGCGGGCCGATGCTGTGGCAGCACCTCTTCTGGTTCTTCGGCCACCCCGAGGTGTACGTCATCGCGCTCCCGTTCTTCGGCATCATCACCGAGGTCGTCCCGGTGTTCAGCCGCAAGCCAGTGTTCGGTTACAAGGGCCTGGTCGCGGCCACCCTGCTGATCGGCGCGCTGTCGATGAGCGTGTGGGCGCACCACATGTTCGCCACCGGGCAGGTGCTGCTGCCGTTCTTCAGCTTCCTGAGCTTCCTGATCGCCGTACCCACCGGCATGAAGTTCTTCGTCTGGATCGGCACCATGTGGCGTGGCCAGATCAGCTTCGAGTCGCCGATGCTGTGGGCGGTCGGCTTCATGGTCACGTTCCTGTTCGGTGGCCTGTCCGGGGTCCTGCTCGCCGCCCCGCCGATCGACTTCCACGTCTCCGACTCGTACTTCGTGATCGCGCACTTCCACTACGTGCTCTTCGGCACGATCGTGTTCGCCGTGTTCTCCGGCATCTACTACTGGTTCCCGAAGATGTACGGGCGGATGCTCGACGAACGCCTCGCGAAGATCCACTTCTGGCTCACGATGATCGGCTTCCACGGCACGTTCCTGGTCCAGCACTGGCTCGGCACCAAGGGCATGCCCCGGCGGTACGCCGACTACCTGGAGTCCGACGGCTTCACGTTCCTCAACACGTTCTCCACGGTCGGCTCGTTCATCCTCGGCATCGCCACGCTGCCGTTCGTCTACAACGTGTGGAAGTCGTACAAGGTCGGCAGGGTCGTCACCGTGAACGACCCGTGGGGCCACGGCAACTCCCTCGAATGGGCCACCACCAGCCCGCCGCCGCTGCGCAACTTCGACCGCATGCCGCGGATCCGCTCCGAGCGGCCCGCCTTCGACCTGAAGTTCCCGGCGCTGGCGGCCGGTGAGCAGTCGCTGGCCGGACCGCCGGAGGGAGGCGCCCGCCCGCTGCGCAAGGAGTCCGACGGCGGCGCCACCTACTCGGAGGACATCGCCTCGGACCGCGATCGGAAGAAGAAAAAGAAGTAGCGGGAGCCTGGGCCGCCCCTCGGGGCGGCCCAGCGTCTTCACCGGCCGCCCGTTCTCACAAGCGCGGCCGTCCTCCGAGGCGGCTCACCGTCTTTCCAGCCGCCTCCACGGCCCGGCGGGCCGCCGCCTCCGGGGCTTCCCCGTTCAGCAAGGCCACGGCCAGGGCGGCGGTGAACGCGTCACCCGCTCCCGTCGTGTCGACGGCCCGGTTCTCCGGATGCGGGATCGTCAGGTCACCGTCCTCCCACACGAACCGGTCGCCGTCCGGCACGCCGAAGGCCACCAGCCGCGGCCCCGCCGACAGCAGCTCCCAGGCGTCGCCGATCTGCTTCGCCTCGTTCTCGTCGGCCCGGACCACGTCGGCCAGCGCGATGATCTCCCGGTCGGCGACGCCGTCCAGCACGACCAGGCCGTTCCCGGCACGGGCGATCCGGGCGGC
Organism: Actinoplanes sp. NPDC019969; assembly: GCF_055562375.1. Lineage (NCBI taxonomy): Bacteria > Bacillati > Actinomycetota > Actinomycetes > Micromonosporales > Micromonosporaceae > Actinoplanes > Actinoplanes sp. NPDC019969. The sequence goes on from NZ_JBVHFK010000011.1 coordinate 277,577, forward strand.
GGCCAGCGCGGCCGCCGGGGGCTGCTGCAGCTGCACGAGCACCGCGCCGGCCGACGCCAGCGCCTCGCTCGCCGCCTCCACGTCGGCAACCGTGAGCAGCACCTCCTCCGGCAGATGCTGCAGGTAGCGCCACTTCCCGCCGGACTCCAGAACCTCCACGATCAAGCCAGAGAGCGCACCGGAGCGGCGGACCACGTGCGTCACGTCGATGCCGTCGGCGGCCGCCTGGGCGAGCAGCTGATCACCGATCACGTCGTCGCCGGCCACCGCCACCAGGCTCACCGGCAGGCCCAGCTGCGCGACGGCGACGGCCTGATTCGCGCCTTTGCCGCCGAGGGTCTCGCGTCGCTGCGTCACGTCGCCCGAGGTTCCCGCCTCCGGCAGCTCGTCGATACCGAGCACCACATCCCGGGCCAGTTGCCCGACCACCACCACGTCGCGTTGGGTCACGCGTTCTGCGTACCCCTGCCCGGCCCTTCGCCAACCGCGAGCACCCGTTCGCCGATCTCAAACATCCCGGCGTTCACCTTAAGCGTAATAAAACGGGTTTGAACCTTGCATTCCCGCAGCTCAACCCACGATGAGAGCGTCCGCTACACCGACGACGCGGCGGTTCGACAGAAACCGCCCGGAGGTGAACACCATGCTCATCGGGACGACCTTCAGCAAGGACGAGATCTCGCACTGGCAGCCGAAGCTGGCCGGGAACGACATCTTCCGGATCTTCCCCAACTCCGACGGGCTCCCGCCCTCCTGGACGGACCAGCGATACCAGTACTGCCGGGCGGTCGGCGCGATCCCGTTCGTCTCCACCAAGATCGACGGCGATCCGGCGAGGCTGGGCCAGTTACGGACCCTGCTGCTCACCATGGAGCCGTGGGTACGCCAGCTCTACCTGACCGATCGTCACGAGCCGGAGGGCGACACCCTGCCGGGCGGCGGCACGCTCACCCCGGCCCGGTTCAAGAAGAACTTCAACGCCCTGCTGGCCATGGTGAACACGCTGCCGCCGCCGGTACGCTCGCGGATCCGCTGCGGGCCGGTGATGACCAAACAGTGGACCGAGAACCACGCCGGCCGCGGCTACCACGAGTGGGACCCGGGGACCGGCGACTTCTACGGCGTGGACGCGTACGTCAACTCGTGGGCGCCGGGCAACGCCGGCACCGTCTTCACCAGCTACCCGCGCGCGGCCACCTGGCTGCAGAAGATCCGGGCGTACCGGTTCGACCCCGCCGACCGGAGGCCGCGAATCCTCGCCGAGCTCGGCGCGATCCAGCCGGCGTGGGACCACGACGGCAGCGCCCGTGCCGCCTTCCTGCGGGACGTGCACCACGAGGTGTCCGGCTGGAACCCGGGCGCCACCGGCTGGGCCTTCCTCGGCTGGATCTGGTGGAACACCGAGGGCACCAGCGGCACACCGATCACCGGGACCGGCAGGCGCCGCTGGTTCCAGCTGGACCGGCGGCACACCGGGAAACCGTTGATGCACGGCAGGGAGGTGCTCGATCCGCAGGGTGGCTACGACGAGGTGCCCGGCAACGAGGCGCTGGCGGCGTACAACGACCTCGCCCGGCAGCCCGGCCCGAGCCGGGCCACGGACACCGGGATCACCGTCGAGATCGGCACGATGCCGGCCCATCCGGCCACTCCGCCCGGCACGCCCGCCGTCGCGGTCACCCCGGTGTAGCCCTGCCGCGCCCTCGGCGCCGCACGTCCCATGGTTCTCGCATGTCCCGGGGCCGGCCGCTGACCGCCGTCGGCTCCCGGGAGGTTCGTCAGCTCCGGGCCGGTCCCTGCCGGCCCGTACGGCGGGGACGATGCCCACCCTCGCCTCGTCGCACGGCGCAGGCCGGCGGTCCGCAACACCCGGCCCGCTGAATGTTCGTGGACACCGCACCGGACCGCATCCGGCCTGTTCACCGCCCGGGTGATCTCAGCCGAGAAGCAGGCGGGCGCCGGTGAGGGTCGTGTACCACTCGGAATCGGTGAAGCCGGGCCCCGTCTCCGGGCCGATGTAGGCGTCGATGTGCCGGGCGCCGCCGAGGCCCGGGGTGAACTCGTCGCTGATCCGCCAGGACGCGGCCCGCAGCCGGGCGCACACCGCCGTTGTCACGTCCTCCGGCCGGCCGCAGTCCCCGATCGTGAACGCGGTCCCGGGCGGCAGCACGCCGGTGTCGGCGGCGGCCGACACGAACGGCACGAGCACACCGCCGTCACTGGCCCGCGGCGCCGAGTCCAGCCAGAAGCCGACGTCGTACGACCAGTTGAGGTAACGGCCGGACCGGGTCAGCCCGGTGCCCTCATCGCGAACCGCGGCGACGAAGTCCTCCGGGAACTCGCCCAGATCCTCGTCGTCCGACGTACAACTCAGGCTCGTGCAGCCGGTGACCGCAAGCGGATCGCCGTCGTGGAACCGCTCGACCGCCGTGTAGTAGACCGTGATCTCCCAGCCGTCGCTGACCCGCGCGGCCGGGCTCGAACCGGTCGGGTTGAGCGCGGTCGGTTTCAGCTCGCTCGGTGACGCCGCCGGTGTGGGGACGACCGGCGCCTCGGACGACGTCAGCACCGCCGGCGACGGCGACCGGGGCGACGGCGTCACCTCCGGAGCCGTGCCGCACCCGCCCGCGGCGACGGCGGCGATCACGGCGACGGCGAGTATCCGGCGAGCACACACCCGTAGAGCATGCGACGAGGCAGCGGCCACGCGTGCCGGTTTCCGGGCCGATCGGCACCGGACGCCTATCGGCCCTCGGGAACCTGGTCCGTCACGTCGTCGTTGCCGGCCGGCGCCGGCGCCTCGGCGGGCGCGTAGATCACCCGGATCACGCCGGTCGGGAACGCCTCGGTCGCCGTCACCTTCAGGTGGTACGGCGTGGCACCGTCGTCGAACAGCTTCCGGCCCTTGCGCGCCGCCACCGGGTGCACGAGCAGCCGCAGCTCGTCGACCAGCCCCGCCGCGAGCAGCTGCTGCACCACCGAGATCGAACCCGGGATCAGGATGCCCTTCACCGACGGGTCCGCCTTGAGCGCGGTCACCGCACCGGCCAGCTCGCCCTGGATCAGCTCCGAGTTGCGCCAGGTGAACGTCAGGTCCTGCCGCGACGCGACGACCTTGCGGATGTCGCCGAGCTGCTTGGCGAACGGCGCGTCCTCCCCGCCGCCCGCTTCCCGCTCCGGCCACGCGCCCGCGAAACTGTCGTAGGTCTCCCGGCCCAGCAGCAGAACGTCCGCCGTCTCGTAGTCCTCGGTGACCGCGCGGCCCATGTTCTCGTCGAAGTAGGGGAAGTGCCAGTCCGGGTCGATCTCGGCAACCCCGTCGGCAGAGATGAACAGTGTGGAGACGACCTTCGCCATGGTGACGTTCCCTTCGTGTCAGGTGCTTACGGCGGGTAGACCGGCCCGGCCCCGCGAACTCATCGGGCCGTCACGAACTTTCTTCCAGCGCTGCCGTCAGGCCGGTCACGAACTTTCCTCCAGCGCTGCCGTCAGGTCGATCTCGACGAGCTGCCCCTGGTAGCCGAGGGACGCCACGCCGAGGAGCGTGCTCGCCGTGGTGAATGCCGGGGCCAGCGGCGACGCCTCCAGCTGACGCCACACCGTGGCCAGGACCTGGCTGTCCGGGCTGACCACGTAGACGACCGACCGGACCACGTCGGCGGGCGTCGCGCCGGCGGCCGCCAGCACCGCGAGGCAGTTGGCGATCACCTGACCGGTCTGGGCGGCGAAATCGCCCGGCTCGCCGACGACCTCGCCGGAGAGGTCGAGCGGGCACTGCCCGGCCAGATGCGCGAGCCGGCCGGCAGACGAGATGGTGACATGACTGTATCCGGCCGGCTCGTGCACGGTCGGCGGGTTGAGACGATCGATCACCCCGGCATTCTCCCAACCACCGCCACCGATTTCCGGCGGCCGATTTTGTCGGGGGGTGCCGCTACGGTTCGCGGCATGGTGAGCTTCCCGGAGTTGGAGACGTGGATCCGTGCCGGTGACACTGGCCGGGTCGAGAGTGCCCTGCTGAGCCTCGACGAGCCGTCCCGGCGTGCCCTGGCCCGGCAGGTCAAGGGCATCGAGCTGCGGCGCGACACCCCCTCCTTCCCCGACGCCGAGGAGTGGCGCCGCGACCAGTGGGCCGCGACCCGGCAGCACTGGGCTTTCCGGGCCGCCCGCGGGGCGGCGCTGCGCATCGCCGGGGTGGCCTGCCTGCCGCGGGCCGCCGACATCGTGTCGTGGCTGCGGTCCAACCGGTTCGAGTCGGTGGCGACCCCGGCGGCGGCCGACGCCGTGGTCCGGGTGCTGCAGGCGCCGGGCAGGCCGTCGCTGGCCGCGGTCGCCCGGTCGCTGGCCGAGCGGCTCCGGCCCGCCCAGGTCAACCAGCAGTGGGTGCTGGTCGGCCGGCTGCTGGCCGCCGCCGAGCTGCCGGCCCCGGCGACCGAGGCCGTGCTGCGCGGATGGATCAGCGAGGTGGGCGCCGACCGCTACCGCACCGATCTGGCCGGCCTGCTGCGCGCCGACCCGCACACCACCGCGGTGCTGCCGCACCTGTTCACCATCCCGCTGCTGGGTCAGCAGCTCGACGAGGAGTGGACGAAAGCGCTGGCCACCCTCGCCGCCGAGGGCTTCCTGGACCGGCAGTCGCTGCTCGACGGCTGCGCGCTGCGCCTGCAGACCGGCGACCGGCAGGCCGCCATCCGCCGGATCGTGGTGCTGCACCGCCTGCTCGATCCGGCCGCCGGCGAGTTCGCCGCCCGCCGCGGGGAGTATGCGGGCATGCTGTCCAGTCCCGACCCGACAGTCGCCGACCTGGCCATGCGCGGGCTCCGCCGGGCCGACGACGCGGGCCTGCTGGAGGTCGAGACGGTGGCCGAGGCCGCCTGCACCGTGCTGCCGCGCACGGAGAAGAAACTGGTCCGCGCGCAGCTCGACTGGCTGGACGCCGCCCTGACCCGCAGCCAGGATCCGGCATTGTTCGAGGCGCTGCTGACCGGCCTCGCCAACCCCGCCACCGATTTGGCCGAACACGCTCTGAAACTCGCCGTCACCCATCTTCCGCACTGCGGCCCGGCCGGGCACACCCTGCTGGCCGAGGCCGTCACCGCCCTGCACGGCGACCTGCGCCGCCAGGCCGACGCCGCCCTCGGCAACGCCGCCGCGCGCACCGACCCGGCCGATCGGCCGTCACCCGCCGGCACCCCTCCCGTACCCGGCGTCTTCCCGGTCGCCGGCGTCGCAGCTTCTTCGCTGGCCGCTGCCCCGCCCGTGGCGGCCGCCGGCGTCGCTGCCTCTTCGCCGGCCGCTGCCCCGCCCGTGGCGGTCGTGGCTGCGCCGATGCCCGCGGCGATCGGGTCGATCCCGGAGCTGATCGCCGAGATCAAGCACCGGCTGTACAGCGAGGACGATCCGATCCGGGTCGAGTTGATCCTGGACGGCCTGGTCCGGTTCGCGGCCGAGGACCGGCCCGCGCTGGCAGCCGCGTTGCGTCCCGTCATCCCGGAGTACTGGTCGGATCCCTTCGTCGGGCTGCTCCGCGCGGTCGCCGACCGCCGCGACGACCCGTGGGAACCGGCCTCGTGGCAGCGGGTGTTCCCGCCCCCGTTCTGGATGCTCGTCAGGCGGTTGGCCGAATTGTCCCGCCAGATGTGCGAGACCCCTCCGGCCGCCCTGCTCGCCACTCCGGCCACCGTGGACGGTCACGTCGACCCGGCACGCGTGCTGCGCCTGTTGAGCGAGGGCGGCGAGCCCGGCCCGTTCGACCTGTCCCAGGCCCTGCTGCGCCTGCCGCGCACGATCGCGCCCGAGGTGCGGGCGTCAGCGGCCCGCCTGACGTCTCCGGCCGGTCGTGCCTTCGCTGCCTTCCTGGAGACCGGCGGCCTGCCCGACCCGAAGGTCGAGACGCTCACGCCCACGCGGCACTGCGAGCACACCAACCGGGCGTCCTGTTGGTGCTCCGGGTCGCCGGGCCGCCGGACCGTGGCCTTCGAGTCCGCCGACCACCATCTGACGGTCGAGCCGCGCCTGCTCGAACAGCCCGCCGACGAGGCCTGGCAGCGCATCTGGGCTCCTCACCCGGCGCGCCCGACGGCGGGCTGGCTGTTGATGTTCCCGAGTCACCGGGAGATCGCGGCCGCCCACGTCCAGCCGTTCCTGGCGTGGGCGTCGGACACCAAGGGCGCCGCCGGCGCACTCGGGTTGCTGCCGGCCCTGGCCGCCTGTGACGGCCCGTTCGGCCCGGCGATGGCCTTGTGCCTGGCCTACGGTTTGAACGCGGCCCGGCCCGACGGCCGTCTCGCCGCCGTCGACACGTTCCTCGACCTCACCGCTCGCGGCGAGATCGACGCCGCCCTCACCGGCCAGGAACTCGGCGCCCTGCACGCCTGCCGGACGCTGGTCCTGAAACGCGTCACCGCATCCCTCACCACGCTTCTGCAGGCCGGCGCCGCCAGCGAGGTCTGGGCCATCCTGCGGGTCCTGCTGCCCACGGTCCTGGCCGCCCCGAAACCGCCCGTCGGCACTCCCGACCTGCTCCTGCTGGCCGAATCCGCTGCCAGCGCCACGAACGCCACCGACGACATCCCCGCACTGGCCACCCTGACCGCCGGCCCCACCCGGACCCGTCTCTCCGCCGAGGCCGCCCGGCTGTCCCGGACCCTCACCGACAACCGCAGCCGCTGTTGACGGCATCGTTCCCCGGGTCCTTCCGGCCGCACTCCCCTCCGGATCCCTCATCCGCGAGAACGACCGGCCGGCCCTGGTGATGGTGTCGGAACGGGATGCCCTCCGTTCGTACCCCGGGAGGGTTCGGGAAGTAGTGACGGCGGTGAGCAGGCCGGCAAGCCCGCTCACCGCCGTCGTGGTTATCGGGTGAAGGCCTGGAACTCGGCGATCCGGACGTTCAGCGCCTGCGGGCTGGCCGTGGCACAGTCCGTGTTGGCGCGCGGGTCCTGATCCTGCTCACCGGCGTAGTCGGGCGCGCCGGTGCACTGGTTGGTGACCGCCTCGATCCGCAGGTGCGTGGCCGTGACGTCCGGGATGTCGAAGGACTTCACGAGCAACTGCGGGGCGCGGGGCCGCGGGGCGACCGCCGGGAAGGCGTCCGGGCGGCTGGTGTAGACCGTCCGGAAGTCAGCCGGGGCCGAGCACGTGACGGCGGCCGTGGTCGTGCAGGCGGAGACCCGGAACTGACGCAGGGCCGTGTACCGGTTCTGCCCGCCGGCGTCGATGTCGCCGGTGATGGCCGGGCGCAACATGGCGCTGACCTGGACCCGGCGCACCCGCTGGGCCTCGCCCGACAGGTCGACGGTGACACCCTTGCCGGCGACGGCACTGCCCAGCGACGCCCAGTTGGTCGCCTCGTCGTCGTCGATCAGCTTGGTCAGGTTGACACCGTCGCCGCTGACGGCCGCGCCGCTGGTCGCCGAGGCGATGTTGCGCGGCAGCCGCACGACGAGACGGTCCTTGCCACCGGACCGGAACGACTGCGGCGACACACGGGCGTGGCCGTAGCCGGGAGCCTGCGCGACGAACGCATACGAGCCGGGCACCAGGCTGACCGTGTCGGGCAGGGCGGTGGCCGGGTCGGTGTCGGCGACCGCGACGGCCCGCGCCTGGTAGTCGCCCACGTACAGCTTCGCGCCGGCGACGGGCTTGCCCTTCTCGTCGACCGGGCGGAAGGCGACCGTCGCCTCCTTGGCGTACGGCGAGCTGAAGCTCGGCGTCGGGTCGGCGTCGCCGGCTCCGATGCTGGCCGCGCCCTGGCCCAGGCCGCGCTTGGCGAACGCGTTCCACAGGATGTCCTGGTTGGCGCCGCCGAACCGGACCAGGTCGGCGCCGATCAGCGCGTCCCGGGCGTCGACCTGGCTGTTGGCGCTGTTGGCCATCAGCAGGAACGAGTCGAAGACCAGCTGGATCCACCGCCGGTTGCCGGGGCACGAGGTGACCGGCTTCTTCCCGGTGGCGCAGGCCTTCTGCAGGGCGTCCGAGCCGTAGCCGTAGCGCTTGATGAACGCCGCGCGGATGTCGTAGTTGGTGGCGCTCCACACCTCACCGGAGGCGTGGACCTGCAGCCCGACGAAGTCGTAGTCGACCGAGCTGTAGTTGAGCCGGTTGTTGCTCATGTTGTAGTTGCGGATACCGGCGACCGGGTCGCTGGTGACGTATTCGCCGACGGTGAAGCCGCGGGCGCCCTTGGGGGCGTAGCCGTGCTCGGCCAGGTATTCCGTGGCGAGCAGGTCGGACCAGCTCTCGCTCATGCCCTGCGGGGAGCTGAGGCCGGCTTCCGGCCCGGCGATCATCCGGTTGGTGATGGCGTGGGTGTACTCGTGACCGATGACCGACATGTCGTAGTCGCCGTCGACGCACGGGGCGTAGAAGGCGCCGGCGATCGGCTGCCACAGGTACATGTTGGTGATCGGCGCCTGGCCGTCCGGCGGGGTGATCTGGTTGGCGTTGTTGCGGGCCAGGAAGTCCGGCGGGCCGCCGCTGACGCCGCCGGCCTGCGCGTTGCCCTGCTCCGGGTCGCCGCCGTCGCCTTCCATGTTCCAGGTGGCCTCGGTGAAGCCGAGCAGGTACGACCAGTCGTGCATCCGGTTGTGCTGCACGAACAGGTTGGCCCGGGCCGCGTCGATGTCGTTACGGGCGGGCGAGTCGAAGGTCGTCGGGGCGCACTTCTCCTCGTGCCACTGGTTCGTCCACGGGTACGTGTAGTCGCGGTTGGGGCGCGGTGTCGCCAGCTCGGTGCCGACCGTGTACGGGTCGTTGGAGTACCAGTTGTGCACCGCGAACGCGTTGTTGCCCTTGGTGGTGAACGACGGCGTGCCGGTGGCCGGGTCGATGTCCCAGGCCTGCGGGGACGCCGGGCCGGCCACGGTCTCGTCGCAGCCCCGGGCCCGCTGCCAGCACCAGCGCTGACGGGTGTCCTTCGTGGAGTAGTCGGTGCGCGGCGAGTTCGGGAAGACGTCCCACTCGGGGTTGTCGGAGTCGTGGTCGACGATGTTGTCGCGGACCAGGACCTTGCCGTCACGGGCGTCGACCCAGGTGGTGTAGGCCAGCGGGTCGGCGCTGTTCAGCGCGGTGCCGAAGGCGACCTGGTACGCGGCCCGCGCGCCCTGGTCGGGCGTCGGGACGGCGACGAGTTTCGTGCCGAGCACGGTCGGCGTGGTGATGCCCGCGTCGGCGGCGGCGATGCGCTCGGCGTCGGCGGCGGTCAGGGTGGCCGGCTGCGGGGTGGCGGCGTCGCGGGCGAGCGACGAGCTCACATACCACGCCTTGCCGCCGCGGATCCCGACCGAGAGCAGGCCGTCCCGCCCGGCCTCGAGCTCGCCGAACTTCTGCCGCAGCAGCACGATGGCGCCCTCGCCGACCTTCTGGGTGGTGAGGACCTCGAGGGATTCGGCGGCGGCCGCGGTGATGCCGAGGACGTCGCGGTGGCCGGCGACGTACGCCCGGGCCGCGGCGACGGGCTCGGCGGGCAGGCCGGTGGCCAGCGGCTCGGCGACGCTCGTCGCGGTGAGGCTGGCGGGGGTGCCGAAGATGTTCCACCGGGCGGAGGCGCTGGCCTCCGCGGCGAGGGTGCGCTGTGCCGAGGTCGGCGCCACCTTGCCCTTGCGGTTGTCGACGGTCTCGGCGTGGTCGTGGTCGCCCTGCACCTTCGCTGGTCCGGCCTGGGCCGGGGCGCCTGGCGCCGCGAGGCCGCCGGATCCTGGGGCGAGCACGAGCACGGCTGCTACCAGTGCTGTGGTGGTGCCCGCCAACGCACGGGATGGTGTGCGCACGGTACCTCCTTAATGGACGGTCGTTACCGGTCTCTTCGCATCCGACAACATCGATGCGGTCCGGCGGCATGGGCCAAACGGTCACAAAATCGAATCGCGTCTATCCAGACCGTCAGCCGATGCGGTAGCCCACGTTCGGCATCGTCGTGATGACCGGTGGCTCGCCGAGTTTCCGGCGCAGCCGGCCGACCGTCACCGTGACGGTGTTGGTGAACCGGTCGGCGTTCTCGTCCCACACGTTGTCGAGCAGCGTCTCGGCGCTGAGGAACCCGGGACTGGCCCGCAGCAGCGCCTCCAGCACGGCGAATTCCTTGACCGAGACGGGAACCGGCCGGCCGTCCCGCACGACCGTCCGGCGCAGCGGATCCAGCTCGATCCCGGCGGCGCGCAACGTGCGCGGCCGGACATCCGGTTTGCGGCGGGCCAGGGCGCGGATCCGCAGGATCAGCTCCGGGAAGTGGAAGGGTTTGGCGAGGTAGTCGTCGGCGCCCAGGGTGAGACCGCTGACCCGGTCGCCGGGCTCGCCGGCGGCCGTGAGCATCAGGACCATCGGCCGCCCCTCCCGCTCGGTGAGCATCTGGCAGAGGGTGTCACCGTGCAGGCCCGGCAGGTCCCGGTCGAGCACCACCACGTCGTAGGGTGTCAGGTCGAGTTTCTCCACCGCGACCAGACCGTCATGGGCCGCGTCGACGGCCATCCCCGCGTCGGTCAGCCCTTCCACGACCACCTCGGCGAGAGCGTGGTCGTCCTCCACGACGAGGATCCTCATGTCCGCGGGTCTCCCTCTCCACCGGCACTCGCCGCCGGGAGGACGGCCAGCACCCGCAAGCCGCCGGCGGGCAGCGCGGTGAACTCCAGCCGGCCCTGATGGGCGGTCACGACGGCGGACACGATGGACAGTCCCAAGCCGGACGAGCCGACCCGGTCGCCGCCGAGCCGCTCGAAGGGCCGGCCCAGCCGAGCGACCTCCGCCGGGTCGAAGAGCCGGCCACCGGTCTCGACGGCCAGCTCGGTGGACCGGCCGGCGGGCCTGGCGGTGATCCTGATCCAGCCGTCGGGCCGGTTGTGGGTGACCGCGTTGTCGACGAGGTTGTCCACCAGCCGGGCCAGCAGGGTGGGGCTGCCCCAGGCCATGACACCGCCGGGCACGTCGAGCGTCACCGTGAGCCGCCCGGACCGGAGGCCGGCGGCTCTGTCCCGCAGCGCGATGGCGACCAGCTCCGCGAGGTCCACCCCGGAGCTGTCGGCCGGTCTGCCGTGCTGGGCGCGGGCGAGCACGAGCAGCCCGTCGATCAGATGGTCGACCCGGTCCAGCTGGGCGCGCAGGCGGGCGGCCAGCGCCAGCGTCGACGCGGCGGGCTCCGGTTTGGCGCTCGCCACATCCAGCGCGGCGCGCATCGTGGCGAGCGGGGTGCGCAGCTCGTGGGAGGCGTTGGCCACGAACCGGCGCTGGGCGGTGAACGACGCCTCGAGCCGCGCCAGCAGACCGTCGATCGTGTCGGCCAGATCCTTGACCTCGTCGTGCGGCGCCTCGATCCCGAGGCGCCGGTCGAGGTTGTCGGCGGAGATCCGCCGGGTGACCTCGGTGATCAGGCGCAGCGGCGCCAGCGCGTGCCCGGCCATGAGCCGGCCGAGGACGATGGAGAACAGGGCCATCACGATCAGCGCGGAAACGAACACATACATCGCGCGGTCGGACTGCTCGGCCTGCACCTGGACGATCTGCTGCTGGAGCACGGCGAGACGCTCCTGAGCCTCCGCGATCGTCTGTGGCGCGTGGGCCGGTGTGGAGACGGTCTGGCCGAAGCCGGACAGGGCGAAGGTGATGACCAGCAACACGGCACCGGAGGCGAGGAACACGCCGGCATAGAGGAACGTGATCCGGGTGCCCACGGTGCGAGGACGCGACCGCAACATCGCCCCAGCATGCCCGGCCCGGCCTAACACCGGTATGACAGCGCCGGTTCGGCCGGTGTTAGGCGCCGGTCCGTAGAACTCTCGCCATGTTCGATACCGATTTCCTCCGGCCGGGCCGGATCGCCGCGCTCGCCACCGCTGTCCTGGCCGTGGTCGCGGCCGGCGTCCTGGCCGCTCTCGGCATGCGCGTCGAGTGTCCCGGCGCCTGTCCCACCGTCCCGGTGGCCGCCGACGGCGGCAGCGTCGGCGACCGTTTCTGGTTCCTGCACCGCGATCTCGGCCCGCAGGGCAGCATCACGGCCCGGATGACCTCGATGACCGGGACCATCACCTATCCCCCGCCCGGGCATGATCAGATCGTTCCGGGCCTGGTCCCGTGGGCCAAGTCCGGCATCATCGTCAAGGACGGCCTGCGGGAGGGCTCGCGCTATGCCGCGCTGATGATGACCGGCGGCCACGGCGTCCGGTTCCAGCACGACTATCGCCATGACGTCGCCGGCCGGCCCGGTGGCGTCTCCGCGGAGTCCCCACGCTGGTTGCGGCTGACCCGTTCCGGCGACACCCTCACCGGCGCCGAGTCGGCCGACGGCGCACAGTGGACCACGGTGGGCACGGCCCGGCTCGACGGCCTGCCCGAGATCGTCCAGGTCGGCCTCTTCGCCGCTTCACCCGGTGACCTGACGCTGCGCGAGGTGGCCCTGGGCGGGGTGCTCCCGCAGGTCCGCTTCACCCAGGCCGTGGGCGTGTTCGACAACGTCACCGTCGAGGGTGGTGGCAGCGGCTGGGCGAGCGACTCCGTCGGCGCGATGAATCACACCGGCTGGGAGAAGTTCCACAACCCCTCAGGCGCCGTGCAGACCGGCGGCGTCATCCGGGTCAGCGGGACCGGTGACATCGGCCCGGTCGGCGACGACGCGCCGTGGCGCGCCGACCAGTGGCTGTCCGGGCTCGTGGTGGCGCTGATCGTCGTGCTCCTGATCGGCGCGCGTTACGGCGCGGGCGGGTGGTCCCGGCGCCGGGCCGGCACGGTCGCGGCTGCCGCCTTCGTCACCGGGCTGGCGGCCGTCGGGACCGTCCTGCCGGTCAGCGCGGCGATCGCCGCGAGCAGGGACGTCCCGCTGGAGCGGCTGCCTCTGCTCACCGGCGTCCGGATGACGGTCGGCATCGCGGTGGCGCTGGCGCTCTGCGCCGTCCTGGCCTTTCTGATCGCGGCCCGGTGGCGCCGGGCGTGGGCGGCCGCCGGCGCCGCGGTGCTGCTGGTCGCGGTGCCCCATGTGGTCACGGCGCTGCCACTGCTGCCGGATCCGCTGTCCCAGTGGCTGTTGCGGGTCACCCCGGCCGCGGCGTTCGCCGCCGAGCAGGTCGCCCGCGAATATCCGCAGGTGACCGCGCACTATGCGCCGTCGGCGGGCTACTACCCGCTGCCGTGGTGGGCGGGCCTGCTGGTGCTCAGCGCCTGGGTCGCCGTCTTCCTGCGCCTCGCAGCCGCCCACCCCGCCGGCCGCGGCACCGCCCGCAGTGAAGATACGGGCGGTCCGCTGTCGAGGACGAGCCGTCAGCCGACACCGGGTTCGTAGGCGAGGACACGATGCGGTTCGACACGGGAAGGGCCGATCAGCAGGGCGGGATCGTCGTCCTCGGCCAGCGGCACGGTGGTGACGGTCGCACCGATCCGCGGCACCACCTCCGCCGCCGTGACCAGGTGGATCACGGCGAAACCGAGGCGGGCAGCGTCCCACAGCACCAGCGACCGGACCAGGCCCGGCAGCTGCCGCAATACGGGATAGATGCTGCGTTCGCCACGACGGCGGGCAGCGGCGATCCGTTCCTGGCTCAACGGCCCGTCGAAGTAGCCGACGAGCGCGGCGGCGGGCGGTTCGCCGGCTGCCGCCCCGGCGAGTTCGGAGTCGACCTCGTAGATGTCGTCGGCCAGCAGGGCGGTCGGCCGGGGACCGGCGACGGCACGGGTCCGTTCCGGGGCCAGATCGGCGTCCTCCCGGGTCCGCCACAGGGTGAGCAGGGTGCCTGCGCCGTCGTCGCGTTCGAGCAGGGCGAGTCCGGCGAACCCGGGATGGGCGGAGATCGTTTCGGTCAGCCGGCGGATGAGCTTGTCCGGGTCGTCGGTCGCGGGACGGGTGAGGGCGGTCTGCAGTCTGGCGTACATCGTCGGTCACCTCCGAGAAGTCGGTATGACGATGCTCGGCCCGGACAGCGGAGGTCACATCAGTGGAGCCACGCAGAGCCGGTACGCAGCTACCCCCGGGGCGCCGCGGGGCCGGTGACACGTCGCGGAGCCCGGCGAGCACGGCCGGGAACCCGGGACATTCGGCCTCGCGGCAGCGTGATAGAAAGCACGCCCAAGATCGGGGGATTGATGTCCGAGGCACTGATCGTCTGCGAAAGCCTGGTCCGCATCTACCAGACCGGCTCGATCGAGGTACAGGCGCTGCAGGGGCTGGACCTGGTGGTCAACCGGGGCGAGATGGTCGCCGTGGTCGGCGCGTCCGGGTCCGGCAAGTCGACGTTGCTGTCGATCCTGGCCGGGATCGACGCGCCGACCGCCGGCAAGGCCCGGGTCGAGCAGTGGGATCTTCTCGCCATGTCACGCGCCGACCGGGTTCGCTACCGGCGGCAGACGGTCGGTTTCGTGCGCCAGCAGACCGCCGCCAATCTGGTGCCCTATCTGACGTCGCGACAGGTCATCGACCTGCCGATGACGGCCGCGCGGAAACCCGCGAAGGAGCGCAGACGCCGTACGGAGGAACTGCTCGAAGCTCTCGGGGTCACCGACTGCGCCGACCGGAGACCGGACCAGATGTCGGGCGGCCAGCAGCAGCGCGTCGCGATCGCGGTCGCCCTGGCGAACCAGCCGCACGTGCTCTTCGCCGACGAGCCGACCGGCGAACTGGACACCACCACCTCGTCGGAGGTGTTCGAGGCGCTGCGGGACGTCAACCAGCGGTACGGCGTGACGGTCGTCGTCGTCACCCACGACGCGGCGGTGAGCGGCCAGGTCGAGCGCACCGTGGCGATCCGTGACGGCCGGACCAGCAGCGAGGTGCTGCGGCGAACCGCGACCAACGAGGACGGCGACACCCATGTGATCGCTGAGGAGTACGCCGTCATGGACCGGGCCGGGCGTGTGCAGATCCCCCGCGAATACCGCGACACGCTCGCGTTGACCAACCGTGTCCGGCTCACTCTGGAGGCCGATCACGTGCAGATCCATCCCGATCGGAACGGACAATGACGAACCCCATCGTCTCGGTACGAGGCATCGGGCGCACCTTCGGCTCCGGAGCGACCGCCGTCCACGCGTTGCGTGACATCTCCTTCGACATCGAGGCCGGCACGATGGTCGCGCTGGTCGGCCGTTCCGGCTCGGGGAAGACGACACTGCTGAACGTGATCGGCGGGCTGGACCGCGCCGACGCGGGATCGGTGCTGGTGGACGGCGACGACATCACCGGCCTGGACGAGGACGGGCTGTCGCAGTTGCGGCGCGACAAGGTGTCGTACGTGTTCCAGACGTTCGGCCTGATCCCGGTGCTGTCCGCCGCGGAGAACGTCGGCGCGCCCCTGCGGCTCGCGCGCACGCCGGCCGCCGACCGGGAGAAGCGGGTACGGCTGCTCCTCGAGCTGGTCGGCCTCACCGATCACGCCGAACAGCGCCCGAGCGAGCTCTCCGGTGGCCAGCAGCAGCGCGTCGCGATCGCCCGGGCCCTGGCCGCCTCGCCGCGGCTGCTGATCGCCGACGAGCCGACCGGCCAGCTCGACGCGGAGACCGGCCGTTCGGTGATGGCGCTGCTGCGCGGCGTCGTCGAGTCGGAGGGCGTGACCGCGCTGGTCTCCACGCACGACCCGGTGATGATGGCGCTCGCCGACCGGGTGATCCGGATCAGCGACGGGCGGTTGCACGAGTGATCCCCCTGCTGTTGCGCCGGGCACGCGCCCAGTGGCCGGTGCTCGCCGCGCTGCTGGCCGTGGTCACGCTCGGCTCGACCCTGCTCGGGGTGTGCGCGCTGCTGGTCACGCGGAGCGCCCCGGTGGCCCTGGCGGTCGCCGCGCGGCAGGCCGAACCGGACCGGGTGGCGGTCACCGCGTACACCTCGACGATCGCCGGCCGGGACGCGCGAGCGGTCACCGATGCGACCCGGGCGGTGGTGACCGCCGCCGTGCAGCCGTTCCCGGCACGCACCGCGGTCCGCGCGGCGTCGGTGTTGCGCGATCTGCCCGGGCGGGACGACGAGGCCAAGGCCTATCTGTCCAGCGTCGAGGACCTGCCGGACCGCGCCACGCTGCTCGCCGGCCGCTGGCCGCGCGCCGGCACGGACCCGCGCCGCAACGAGGCGGTGCTGCTGGAACCGACCGCGAAGCTGCTCGGGCTGAGCGTCGGCAGCCGGGTGCGCCTGGCGGCGAAGACGTCCACGGAGGCGCCGGCGCCGGCCGTCGACCTGACCGTGGTCGGGATCGCCCGCCCCTCCCCCGGCGCCGGCTGGGATCGCGACCAGCTCGAAGGCGCCGGTTTCGACCCGGACCACAACGACGGCTCGTCGCTGCGGACCTTCCCGACGTACGGGCCGTTCCTCGTCGACCTGCGCGACCTGCTCGGCGGCGGCTCGTCGCTGCTGCGGATGGAGGCCGTCGCCCATCCCGACCTGACGAGCGCCACCCCGGACCGGCTCGACGTGGCGAGCGCGCACGTGCGGGACGCGGACGCCCGGCTGACCGGCACGCTCGGCGAGCGGACCCAGTTCACCCGGGTCGCCTCCGACCTGCCGTTCACCCTGCGCACGTTCCGCGACCGGCAGGACGTCACGCAGGCCGCGGTGCTGGCAGTGGCCGTGCTCGGGACCGTGCTGACCGCGGCCGCGCTCGCCCTCGCGGGGCGTCTCACCGCCGGGCTGCGCTCCGGGGAGACGGCGCTGCTGTCGGCGCTGGGGACCAGCCGGGTTCAGCTGGCGGCCATCGCGGCTCTCGAAGCGGCGCTGATCACGGTGGGGTCGGCGGCGCTCGCCGTACCGGGATCGTCGCTGCTGCATGCGGCGCTGAGCCGTCTCGCGCCGATGTCCGGGGCCGGGCTGACGACGGGCCCGCTGGTGTCCCCGGCGCAGATCGTCACGGTGTTCGCGGGCGCCCTGGTCCTGACCGTGGTGCTGACCGTGACCGCGTTGCGCGCCGAGGCGCCGCACGGGCCGCGGGGACGCCGTGAGCTGCTCGCCCGTTCCGGCGCCGACCTGCTGCTGGTCGCGCTCGCCGCGCTCGGCTGGTGGCAGCTGCACGCCGAGCGTACCGAGGCGGACCCGCTGCAGGTCCTCGCGCCCGGCCTGCTCCTGGCCGCCGGAGCGGCGCTCGCCCTGCGCCTGGTCCCACCGGCGCTGCGGCTCGCCGACCGCCTGGCCGGTCGTTCGGACAGCCTGCCGCTGCCGCTGGCCATGTTCGAGGCGGCACGCCGCCCGCAGGCCGCCGCGGCCGGCCTGCTGATCTGCCTGGCCGCCGCGACCGGCACGTTCGGGACGGCGCTCGCCGCGACCTGGGACCGCAGCCAGCACGACCAGGCCGACCTGTCCGTCGGCACCGACCTGGCGCTGAACCTGACCACACCCCCGGCCGCCGGGCAGGGCGCGACGATCGCCCAGGCCACCGGGGCACAGGCGGTCAGCCCGGCCACCGACCGCAACGTCGCCGTCGGGCAGTGGTTCGGCGGCGCGAACGACACCCCGCACCTGATCGCCGTCGACACCACCCGCGCCGGCGCGTTGCTGCGCGGGCGGCTGCCGTCCGGCCAGGACTGGGACTCGGTGACCCGCGCGCTGGCTCCGCCCGGCCCGGTCAGCGGCATCCCGGTCCCGGCCGGCGCCACACTGACCATGACCGGCACGGCGAGCGGGACGGTCCCGCTCACCGTCGCCCCGCAGCTGCTCATGCAGGACACGGCCGGGCTGCGTTCGCTGTGCGTGGGCACGCCGATCGCGCTGGACGGCAAGCCGCACCGGATCACCGGCTGCGCGAGCACCGCCGGGGCACGGCTGGTCGCCGTCGCGCTGCCGATCGACTACGACATCAGCTACCTGCTCGGGGCCGTGCGCAGCGACGTCGCCGTCACGCTCGGGCTGCCCGGGCCGGCCGGGGACGTGCGCGGCTGGAAGGCCGCCGCCGCACAGAACACCGGCCAGCTCACCGACACGGGCCTGACCGCTGCCGGCAACGGGCTCCGGATGACCGGGACGGCGCTGCTCAACGGTTCCCCGATCGAGGCGCTGACGCTGGTCACGACGGCGTTCCCGGTGCCGCCGGCGGTGCCGGTGGTGGTGTCGCGGCAACTGGCCGACGGCCTGAGCGTCGCCCCCGGCTCGCCGCTGGATCTCATGGTCGGGACCAGTGTGGTGCCGGTCGAGGTCGTCGGTGTCGTACCGACCGTTCCCGGCGCGCCGGGAGCCGCCACGGTGCTGGCCGACATCGACGCGCTCTCCCGGGTGCTGACCGCCCGCGGCGATCTGATCTACCCGGCCGACGCCTGGTGGGTGGGCTCACCTGCGCGGACCGACCTGGCCGGACTGCACCTGGGCACCGCCGTCACCCGCGCCGGGGAGACCCAGCGGCTGACCTCGGGGCCGCTGAACGCCGGGCTGCCTGCCGTGCTGAAACTGCTCGTCCCGGCCGCCGTCCTGCTGCTGCTCGCCGGCGTGATCCTGCACGTCACGCACGATCTGCGGGACCGGGCGGTGGAGGTGGCACGACTGCGTGGGCTCGGGATGACCGGACGAGAGATCCGCACCACCCTCCTCGGCCAGCACGCGGCGATCCTGCTGCCGCTGCTGCTCGCCGGGACCGTGGTCGGCGGCCTCGCGACGGTGTTCGTCGCGCCGCTGCTGATCCGTTCGGAGACCGGTGCGACACCGGTGCCCACGGTGCTCCCGTCCTGGCCCTGGCCGGCCGAACTGCTGCTGATCGCCCTGCTGGTGGCCGGGTGCACGCTCGCGGCCGGCGTGGTGGCCACCGTCCAGGCCCGCCGTGCCGGCGCGGCCCAGCTGAGGGTGGTGTCATGATCGGGCCTGCCGTGCACTGGCCGAGCATCCGCGGGCGGGCCCGGGCCGACGCCGGGCCGCTGCTGCTGTCGGCCCTGGTCGTCGTCGTGGTGACGATGCTGGCCGGGTCCGTGCCGGTGATGGTCCGGACCACCGCCGACCGGGCCGTTCAGGAGGCCGTGCGGCAGGCCGGCGACGACGCCGACGTGCAGGTGGAAGCGCGCTGGGAGTGGGACGACGGGGCGCTCGGCGGGCGGCTGCGCTCCCCGCGTTCCGCGGAGGCCCTCGACGAGCTGCGTGATCGTGCGCTGGAACGGCTCGGGCCGATGACCTCGGTGCTGCTGCCGCCGATCGGGTTCACCGACAGCCCGTACCTGAAGATCGTCAACGGCAACGAGCCCCGCAGCTTCCGGATCAACTATCTGTCCGGGCCGAACGGTCCCGCGGTCACCTGGATCTCCGGCGCCGCGCCACGGGCCACCTCCGAGGAGACCGACCTCGAGGTGCCGTTCAACGCGCCGCCGTGGCCGGTGCAGGTCGGCGTGTCCGAGGCCACCGCGGCGCAGCTGGGGGTTCGGGCCGGCGATCGGCTTCCGGTCGAGGACGTCAACCGCCGCGCCAAGGACGTACGGATCAGCGGGGTGTTCCGCCCGGTCGACGCCACCGCCCGGGAGTGGCGGGCGGCGCCCTGGCTGCTGCAGCCGATCCCCGGCAAGGACGGGGCGGGGATCACCCGGTTCGGCGGGCTCCTCTCGGCGGACTCGCTGCCGGACGCGCGGCTCGCGTTCGGTCAGGAGGAGATGCCGCGGATCGTGCGGTTCAGCCCGGATCCGAGCCTGCTCACGCTGGACTCGGCGAACCGGATCGTGTCCGCGGTGGTGGCGCTGAAGGCATCGTCCGTGCGGTCCGGGGACCGGTCACTCGAATCGCAGTGGTCGACCCGGCTGGACGCCGTTCTCCGGGACGTCCAGAAGCAGATCGACGCGGCCACCGCTCAGGCGTCCGTGCTGCTCACGGCGCTGACGATGGTCGCCGTGCTGGTCCTGCTCCTGGCGGCGCAGCTGCTGGTGGCCCGGCGTGGGGCGGCGCTCGCCGTCGCCCGCCGGCGTGGGGCCGGGCTGATCGCGCTCGGGTCCGAGCTGCTGCTCGAGTCGGTGCTGCTCACGCTGGTGGCGACGGCCGCCGGTGTGGGCCTCGCGCTGTTGGTGGCCGGCGGGGTGGCGTGGGCGTGGCTGGTGCCGGTCGGGCTGGCGGCGGTGTTCGCCGGGCCGGCGTTCGCCGTGGTGGCGGCCTTCCGGGCCACCCGGGACCGCCGGGTGCCCGCGAACCGCAGTGCCCGGCGGCTCGGGGAACGGACCGCCGCGCTGCGGCGGCTGACCCTCGAAGTGGCGGTGCTCGCGGCGGCTGCCGTCGCATTCGTGCTGCTCCGGCAGCACGGGGTGCTGCCGTCGGCGGGCGGGACCGTACTGCTGCCGGCCGCCGCTCCGGCGTTGGGAGCACTGACCGGGGCGATCGTGTTGCTGCGGCTGCTGCCGCTGGTCACGGGGTTGACGCTGCGGCAGGCGTTGCGGTCCTCCCGTCCGCTCGCGGTGTTCGGGGCGGCCCGGGCAGCGGTGTCCGCCGGGCGCGCGCTGCCGGTGCTGGCACTGGTCAGCGCGGCCGGGTTGGCGTCGTTCGCGCTGACCATCACCTCGACGGCGGATCAGGGGCTGACCGACGGGGCCTGGCGCAGCGTGGGGGCGGACGCCCGGGTGGAGTTCGCCTCCGACGACGCCGCCAAGGCGCCGGAGCTGGTGAAGCGGCTTGCCGCAGCGGAGGGGGTACGCCACGCGGTGGCCGCTCAGATCCAGGACGGGGCGCCGATCGTGGTCGGGGACACGTCCCGGCCGGCGCGGCTCGTGATCGTGGACAGCGCCGCCTACCGGAAGCTGCTCGCGGACACGCCCCTCCCCGGCCTGCCGGCACTCACGGCGGTGGGGGCCGATGTTCCGGCGCTGGTCCGGTCGGCGGCGGGGCATGTGCGGACCGGCGACGCGCTGAAGCTATCCCGGGACGGGGCTTCGCCGCTCACCCTTCGCGCGGCCGGCATCGCGCCGCCCGTGGACGGGGCCGAGGACGTCGTGCTGGTGGACTCGGCGGCGATGACCGCCGTGGGGTACGCCGTCGAGCCGGACACGATCTGGGTGACCGGGCCCGGGGCGGTCGCCGCGGCGTCGGCCCTCGGGAACGAGGGCCGGGTCACGCTGCGGTCCTCGCTGGAGGCCGGCCGGCGCGATGCCGCACTGGTGACCGGCCTGATCCGGCTCTCCTGGGCCGTGGCGGGGACGATCCTGGCGCTGGGCTTGACCGGGTTCGCTCTGGGCGCGGCGGCCGGGGCGCCGGAGCGATGGCAGACGTTGAGCCGGCTGCGCACGCTCGGTCTCCGGACCCGTGAGGCCCGGCGGGTGGCCATGGCCGAGATGATGCCGCTGGCGCTGATCGCCGCTGTCGGCGGCCCGTTGCTGGGGGCGTTGGTCGCGCGGGTCACTCTGGGCCCGCTGGGGTTGCGCCTGCTCACCGGCCAGCCCGACGACCCGGTCCTGGTCCTGCCATGGTGGGCGATCGCCCTGGTCGGCGTGTCGTTCCTGGCCATGGTGCCGGTGGTGGTCACGGCAGAGGCCTCGGCACGACGCCGTAAGCGGCTGAGCGAGGTGCTGCGGGTCGGCGGCTCATGATCCGGCGCCGCGGACCGGCGAACGGAATCCCGCGGGTCGGCGGGTTGGCAGCCCCTCGCCCGATGGCGCAGACCGGTGAACGGACTCCTGCGGACAGGCGGCCTCGCCCGGTGGCGCAGGCGGTGGGTGCGATCCTGCGCTTGGGCGCGCGAAAGCCTTCCCCCGGGCGCGCCGAAGCGTGACATAGTCAGAAATATGCGGACGGGATGGCGTTTCCTGGCCGCGCCGCTCGCGGTGTGGCTGGTGCTCACCTGCACCGGAGCCGCGATCCTGATGGGCGTCGAGCGGGCCACCCGCAACGCCGTCGTCCAGCGGTACCACCTGCGGGTCGGGCTCGCCGCCGACTTCGTCACCGCCATCGTCGGTGATCTGATCAACCGGCAGCGTACCCAGGCCTCGGCGTTCCTCACCGACGAGACGGTGGCCGCCCGCGACTTCACCCGCTCGGTCGGCGGATTCGGGTACCCGGCGGCGGTCCTGCTCGACGCCGAGGGCCGGCTGCTCCAGATCCTGCCGCAGAACCCGGCGCTGCTCGGCCAGGTGATCAGCGACCGGTACTCGCATCTGCACACCGCCGTCACCGAAGGCCGGCCCGCCGTGTCGCCGGTGGTGCCGTCGGCGGCGCGGGGCATGCCGGTGGTCGGGTTCGCGGTGCCGTTCGACACCCCGTACGGCTTGCGGGTCTTCTCCGGCGCCGTGGACGTGCGGGACAGTCCGCTCTCGTCCTACCTGGTCACCGCCATCCCGCTGTCCGGGGTGAAGGTGCACCTGGTCGACACCGCGGACTCGATCGTCGCCGCCAACCACGCCCACCCGCAGGGTGTCAGCCAGCTCGGCACCGAGGAGACCGCACTGTCCGCCGCGCTGGCCCGTGCCGACAAGGGCAGTTACCACGAGGACGGCGAGTCGTGGCGTTACACGTCCCGGACCATCGCCGGCACACCGTGGCGGCTGTCCGCGGCGGTCACCGAGGAGGTGCTGTTCGCCTCCACGTCCGGCAGCCGCGCCGCCGGCCGGGCCGCTCTCGTCACCGCCGCGCTGGTCGGCCTGCTGGTGGTCGCCGCCGCCGGCCGGGCCCGCCGCAACCGCCGTGAGCTGCGTTCCAGCGAGATGCGGCTGCGCAAGGTCTTCGACAACTCCCGGATCGGCATGTCGCTGGCGGACCTGGACGGCCGCCTGATCCGGGTCAATCCCACGCTGTGTCACATCCTGGGCCGTACCGAGGACGATCTGATCGGCCGCAACGTCGCCGACCTCACCCACGCCGAGGACCTCGAGCAGTCCCTGCGCAACATCCAGGACTGCCGCAGCGGCCGGATCGACGGGTTCGATTTCGACAAACGCTACGTGCACGCCGACGGCCGGACCGTCGAGGCCACGGTGACCGCGAGTGTGCTGCGCGACGAGGAGGACCGCCCGCAGTACGTCGCGACCCAGGTCATCGACATGACCGAGCGCCACGCCCTGGAGAACGAGCGCCGGACCGCCGCCGCCGAACTGGCCCGGCACGCGGAACGCCTGGAACACGCGAACGAGCAAATGGCCGATTTCATGGCGATGCTGAGTCACGACGTACGCCAGCCGCTCACCACCATCGTCTCCGCCGGTGAGCTGCTGCTCGACGACTGGCCGGCGATGCCCGACGACGAGCGGCGCCACTACGTGTCCCGGATGACCAGCGCCGGGCACCGCGCCGACCAGCTGGTCTCGGAGATCCTCACGCTGGCGCAGCTGGACGCCGGGGCGCTGTCGGCGCGGCCGGCCCGGCTGGACGTCACGCACGCGGTCCGGGAGGCCGTCGCCGCGCAGGGCGCCGATCCGCAGGCGATCACGGTGACGGCCCCGGACCAGGTCGTGGCCTTCGCCGACCCGGTTCACCTGCACCTGCTGCTGGGAAATCTGCTGACGAACGCCCTGAAGTACGGTGCGCCACCGGTCCAGGTCACTGTCAGCCACGACCGGGACCGTGCCGTGATCCGGGTCAGCGACCGCGGCGAAGGCGTGCCGGCGGCGTTCATCCCGCACCTGTTCGAGCGGTTCACCCGCGCCGAGACCGGCGTCGCGACCACGAAGCCCGGCACTGGTCTGGGCCTGTACCTGGTTGCCCGGCTGGCTCAGGCGTCCGGCGCGACGATCGCCTACCAGCCCACCCAGCCGCACGGCGCGACGTTCGTGTTGTCGCTGCCGTGCACGCCGGGCCCGCCGATGGTCACCGCCGCTGCCGAGCTCCCGGTCCCGGCCCGCTGAAAGGTCCCGGCCCGCTGAAGAGTCCCGGCTTACTGAATGCTCTCGCCCGATGAAGAGCTGTCGGGCCTGGCCGCGATGGCGTCGGCCCAGGCACGGAAGGCGAGATAGCTGCCGGCCGGTTCCTGGCTGGTAGCCATCAGCAGGTCGGCGTGCCCGTACCCGCTCCACTCCCAGGTCAGCTCGGTCAGCGCCAGCATCCGCGGACCGACCCGCTCCCGGATCCCGCCGATCTCCTCGGCGGTGAATCCCCAGCCCCGCAACCGGGTCTCGCAGCGGATCCGGGTGTCGTCGTCGTACGCGGTGTCGAGGAACGGCTCCAGCAGATCCGCCCACGCGTCGGGACGCTCCCGGACCGGCACCCCTGCGCCGGCGAGCGCCTGCGCGAACGGCAGGTCCCGGCCGATGAACACGGTCCGCCCGTCGGTGAGCCGCAGCTCCGGCGGGAAACTCTCCGGGTCGGCGTCCCGGACCAGCGACCACGGGATCACGGTCCCGGCATACCGCCCCTCGGCCGAACCCTCCGGCCAGGCCAGGGTCACCCCGTCCACACCGAACGTGGCCTCGTCCGCGAACGGTCCCCACACTCTCTGCGCCACCACCCGTTGATCATCGCAGGGCCGTGCCACGCGGGACCCGTACGAAGAACGTTGTCGGGGTTCGCCGGGCGCATCCACCCCTCGGGCGCCCCCGCCCATCCCCGCAGCGAAAGGGCCCGCTCGTGAGTGCGAAGAAACCCGGTAAGCGCTGGCTGATCGCCCTGGCAGCGGTGGTGGCCGTGCCGGCGGCGATCGTCGGCTGGCCGGTGCTGCCGGACAGCGCGTTGCAGGCGAGCGGCGCACGGATCATCAAGGTGTCCGGGGTGATCTCGCTGACCGGCATGCACAAGGTGACGTCGAACCGGCGCGGGCACCGGCAAGCCGGGTCTCTAGTTCCGGGGGCGGAGCCGCAGGCAGGTGAACGGTCCCCGGACACCGGCGCTGTACCGTTCCGCCGCACCGAGCGCGAGCCCGATCCGGGCGCGGGGCCGCATCCCGTGCCCGGACGTGGCGTACAGGGCGCCGAGCGCCACCTGATCCCCGCAGCCGACGGCGGCGTACCCGTCGGCGGCCTGGGCGACCTGATAGTCGTCGTAGACGGTGAACAGCCGGCCACGTACCCCCACCAGGAAGGTGCCGCCCAGCTCCTGCTCCTCCTCCTTGCGCGCCCACCCGCCGCTCTTGAGGCAGTCCCGCAGCGCGTCGACGAACGTGGTGACCATGAACCGGTCCAGGTCGCCGTCGGGCTCCGGCAGGCTCAGCGCGTAGCGGATCAGCTGCCCCATCCGGAACGAGCTGGTGAAACCGAACAGGTATCCGCCGTTGCGGAACACCTTCGTGTCGGCGCGCACCGACAGGCTCAACCCGGACAATCCGGCGCTGTCGCCGCCGATGAAGACCGATCCGCCGCGTGTCAGCCCCACAATCGCAGTCATGCCTGACAACCTGTCACGCCGGTGCCCCCTGCCGGACATTCGAAGGGCATGACCATCAACGACGAAGATCTGGACGCTTGGGTACGGGCCACCGCGCCCCGCCCGGACCCCACCCCGGACCTGGACGACGTGCTGGACCGGCTGGCGTCCGGGATCACCCGCCCGCGCCCGTCCCGGCTCGTGGTCGCGCCGCTGGCCGTGGCCGCCGTGCTGGCCACCGCGGCCGCCGGATACGCGGTCTGGCACGACTCGGACTCCGGCGACTTCGCGCGGGCCGCCGCCGATCACGTGGCCCGCCTGGAGTTGCCGCCCGGCACCGACCGCGCCGCCTACGTCGCCCTGCTCACCGGCCAGGGCCGCGACAACCCGGTGTCGATCTCGGACACCGCCGTGGCGAGTTCCGCCGCCCACTACGGGGTGTGCGCCTGGCTGACCGCCTGGGACCGCCGGCACACCGCGGGCGACGCGGACGGCGCCGCGCAGGCCCGGGCCGCCCTGCACCGGGCCGTCGAGGCGGGCCCGCTGCGCGCCACCGACGGCGGCGGGGTGGTCGGCAACCTGCGCCGGGTCGCCGAGGCCGCCGACCGTGGCGACCGGGCCCCGGTCGCCACCGAACTCGCCGCCAACTGCGCCGGCCTGCCTCTCGGCGAGGTCCGGTGAGCACGGCCGCGGACCGGTTCACCGCGATCATGCGGGCGCACGGCCGGGCCGTCCTGGGGTACCTGTCCCGGCGTACCGATCCGCCGCAGGACGCCGCCGACCTGATGGCCGAGGTGTTCGTGGTCGCCTGGCGGCGGCTGCCCGAGGTGCCCGCCGATCCGGACGGGACCCGCGCCTGGCTGCTCGGCACCGCCCGCCTGACGCTGGCCAACCACCGCCGCACCGCGGTCCGCCGGCACCGTCTCGCGCACCGGCTGCGCCTGGCTCTGCGCCCGCCGGCGATTCCGGCCGGCGACACCGCCGACCGGGTCCGTGCCGCCCTCGATCAGCTCAGCGCCGACGACCGTGAGCTGCTGACCCTGATCGCGTGGGAGGACCTGACCCCGGCGCAGGCGGCCGCCGTCCTCGGCATCCCGCCGGCCACCGCCCGCAAGCGCCTGGAACGCGCCCGCGCCCGGCTGCGCGAGATCATGGCCGGGGAACGGGACGCAGCGGCACGCCGCTGACCTCGCTCAGACGCCGGGCAGCGGGCGGGCGACGACCTTGCGGGCGTCGCCGTCGACCAGGCCGAACATGCGCAGCAGGCTGAACGCGAGGTGGTCGGCGGCCTCGTCGACCCCGAACGGGTCGTCGAGGCCGAGGCTGCGGCGCAGCACGCCGAGCACCGCCCCGCCGACGCACGCGTGCGCCACCTCGGCGTCGTCGAAGCAGAGCCGCCCGACGGCGTGCGCGTGCCGCAGGTCGCCGATCGTGTAGGCGCTGGGATAGCGCAGCCCGACCCGGTCGATGATCTGCGCCAGGCCGGGGTCGGTGCGGGGCAGCCGGGCGGTGAGCCGCACCGCCACGGTCAGCACCTCGGCCGGGTCGGTGAGCCCGGCCGTGGCCTGCCGCACCGTGTCCCGGTGCTCCTCGGCGGCGGCCGCGACCGCCAGGTCGAACAGCTCCTGTTTCGACGGGAAGTGGTTGTAGAAGCTGCCGAACCCGACATCGGCCGCGTCGGTGATCTCCTGGATGCTCACGCCGGCCGGGTCCCGGCTGGTCAGCAGGGTCCGGGCGGCGTCGAGGAGCGCGGCGCGGGTCTGCGCCTTGCGCCGATCGAGTCGTCCGACGGTCATGGCCGCCAGTTTAGGCGACCCCTGAAACTGATGATGTCATCAGTTATGATGCCGCCCATGAGAATCGTGAAAGCCGTGGGACAGGCACTGCTCGGCGGTACCCTCGCGTTCGCCGGAATCACCCATCTGACCGTGGCGCGCCAGGAGTTCCTGGCGCAGGTGCCGGAGTGGTTCCCGATCGATCACGACGTCGTCGTGCTGGCCTCCGGCGTCGTGGAGATCAGCCTGGGCGCGGCGCTGCTGACGGTGTGGAAGCAGCCGGCGCGCGGCCTGGTCGGCGCGGCCGCCGCGACGTTCTTCGTGGTGATCTTCCCGGGGAACATCGCCCAGTGGCTGGAGCACAAGGACGGCTTCGGTCTCGACACCGACGCCAAACGGTTCGGGCGGCTGTTCTTCCAGCCGGTGCTGGTGCTGTGGGCGCTCGGCGCGACCGGCGCGATCGGCGCCGTCCGCGGCCTGCTCCAGCGGCGGCGGGAGCGGATCAGCGGCTGAGGTCGTGCCTGCGGTGGACGACCTTCTCGACGACGCCGCCGGGCAGCAGCCGGCGCAGCGCGAACACGAACGGCGCGTTGCTGCCCACCGCGTACCGCGCCTTCGGCCGTTTCGCCTCGATCGCCGTCACGATCGTCGCCGCCACCTTCTCCGCGGTGATCCCGGCCCGCTCGTTGCGGTTCAGCGCCGTGAGCATCGTGGTGAAATCGGCGGCGTACGGGGAATCCTCGCCGATGTACTTCGTCCGCCGCTCACTGATCCCGGTCGCGATCGAGCCCGGTTCGACGGTGGTCAGCC
Source organism: Actinoplanes sp. NPDC019969 (assembly GCF_055562375.1). Classification (NCBI taxonomy): domain Bacteria; kingdom Bacillati; phylum Actinomycetota; class Actinomycetes; order Micromonosporales; family Micromonosporaceae; genus Actinoplanes; species Actinoplanes sp. NPDC019969. Next base: position 305,288 of record NZ_JBVHFK010000011.1, read on the forward strand.
ACACCCCGTACGGCGTCAGCTCGTGCCGTGCCCCGTTGCTGAACCCCTTGATCGCCGCTTTCGACGCCACATAGGACGACCGGTAGGCGAGCGGGAACGACGCCAGCATCGACCCGACCATCACCACCCTGCCGTACCGCCGCTCCCGCATCCCCGCCAGCGCCAGCTGCGTGAGCCGGACCGCCCCGAGCACGTTCACCTGGAAGATCCGCCGCAGCGCCTCGCCCGGCAGCTCCTCCAGCGGCCCCGACTGGCTCTCCCCGGCGTTGTTGACCAGCACGTCCACTCCGGCGAGCAGCGGCGCGAGCCGTTCGATCGACGCGTCGTCGCCGAGGTCGAGGGGCACGTACTCGACGCCGGCGGCCCGCTGGTCCGCACGCAGCGCCGCCGGGTCGCGGCTGGTCCCCAGCACGCGGTACCCCCGCGCGGCGAGTGCCGCCGCCGTCGCTTTCCCGATCCCCGACGAGGCCCCGGTCACCAGCACGGTCCGTTCCACGGCAAGACCTTAGTTCTTCTCCGGTACGGGGGAAGCACCCGCCCCGTACCACGCCTCCGGCGGCACCCGCGAACCCTCGGCGAGGTCACGGACGAACGCCGGGAACTCCGGGTGCCCGGGCCCGAGGATCCAGCCCGGCTCGTCCACGGGCCTGCCGTCCAGCAGCGCCGACAGCTCGGCCAGGCCGTCCGGGTGCGGCGCCGGCCCCCGCCACAGCAGGCACGTCCCCGGCACCCGGCGCTCCCCCGCCGTCACGATGATCCGGTCGCCGACCTCCCCGTCGAACAGGCACAACACAGCCCCGGCCCCGGCCGCCAGGTCCGCGAACGTCGCCCGGATCGACGGCGACCGCAGGAACAGCCTGCTCTGGCCGGACGTCGCCGGGGTGAAACCGAACACCAGGTGATCGGGCAGCCGCTGCGACACGTCACGAACGCTCAGGTAGATGAGCCCCATCGTGATGTGCGGCCCGCCGTCCGGCCGCCGCTCCCGCGAGTCCGGCCATTGGCGGGGCAGATGCGGCTGGAAACGTCGCGCCTCCGGCCAGCCGCCCCGTTCCGCCGCCCGGTTCTCCCGGAGCGGCTCGTCCTCCGGAAAACTCAGCACCAGGCCGAACTCCCGCCTGTCCGCCCCGATCGCCTCGGCCAGGTCCACGTCGCGCCCGTCGGCGAACCCGTAGTTCCCGGGCAGCACCACCCGCTCCCCGCCCGGCAGGACCACGGTGGTCCGTTCCGTGACCCGCAGCGCGCTGATCCCCGCCACCGCCCGCAGCAGCCGCCCCGCGTCGCGCCGGTGCACATAGATCTCGTAGCTGTAGTCGATACCCATCAGCCGATCCCCCGTCCCGAAGCCCCTGATCTTGTCAGAGAGGTACCGGGACGAACGCCCCGTCCCGGCCGCAACCACCCGCCCGCACCCCGGGTGACGTGCGAAGATGCCGCGCACATCACGGTGGCGGACCGCCTCCCGGCCGGTACCGTCGAAGCCGTCGCCGGGCTCCCGCCGGAAAACTGCCGAGTGAGGTCCCCATCAGCGTGAGCACCCCACCCCCTTCCCGTGCCCGCCTGGCCGGCGTCCCGGCGGCGGTGTCACGCGTGTCCGCTCTCCTGCTGACGGCTCTCGCTCTTTCACTGACCGCAGGCCGCCGGGCCGCTCACCGGCTGTGGCGGGCTCTCCTGCCCCTCCCCACTCTCCTCCTGACCACAGGCCACCGGACGGTCGGCTGGGTGTGGCTGGTTTTCCTGCCCATTCCCGGTCGCTTGCTGACGGCGGTCCGCCGGACGGCCCGGTGGCTGGGGCGGGTTCCCGTGGTGCGCCGGCACCGGGAGGAGCGCGCCCGGCGTCTGGCCGCGGCTGCCGACGCGCAGCGTTACGCCGACGAGGTACGGGTGGCCACCCTGCGGGCGGCCGAGGCGGCGGACCGCTGGCAGGAGTCGCGCCGGCGGGCCGAGGAGCACACCGACGACGCCTGGCAGGCGTGGCGGGACGCGGAGGAGCGCCTGGACCGGACCCGTGCCGCGGCCGCGTTCCGTTCGCCTCGCAGTCGCCGTACCGCCGCCGAATTCGCCGCCCGGGACCGTTTCCTGCATCGTGCGGTGGCCGCCGCCGTCGACCGTGGCGACCTGCCCGCCACCGTGCTCACCGATCTGGCCTCCGGCGACGGCGGCTGGAATCCCCGGCTGCACCCGGTCGACCAGGAGCTGGTGCTGCACCGGGCGATCGCCGCGGTCCGCCACCATCTCTTCCGGCAGGCCGTCGCCGCCGAACAGGCCGCCCGCCACGACGCCGACCGGTCCGCCGTCGCCCGCGACAGCCTCCACCTCGAGCTGGCCACCGCCCTGGACCATGCCGCCGGCCTGGCCCGGAACCTGCCCGCCGACGCCCCCGACCGGCCGGCCCCGTCCGCCCGCGGCTTCCACCCGTTCCGGCCGGCCACCGTCGAGCCTCACCCCACTCGCTGACCAGCGAGGCCGGCACCCCTGACTCCGATCCACCCGCCGCTGGAGCGGGTTCTGGGCCAGAAGGTCCGGCATCGGGCTGCTCTGGAGGAGTGTCACGGTCTTCCCGAGATGACCGGATCTTGCGGTGTCGCTGCTGGGACCTGGGGCGCCGCGGGCCTAGGGTGGGGACGCTATGACTGCGCAGGATTCCGAAACCGAGACCCGTCCCTGCGCCCACTGCGGGCGCCCCGTGCCGCAGCGCGCGTCCGCCGGCCGGCCGTTCCGCTACTGCCGGGACAACGACGGCGAGTGTCAGCGTGCCTCCCGCAACGTGCGGATGCGGCACCGGTCGTCGCCGGGGCTGGCCGGGCAGGTGGCGCGGACCTGGGAGGTCGTGGACCGGCTCGATCAGCTGGTGGGTTCGCTCAGTGAGGCGCTGCACTCGGAGATGAGCCCGGCCGGGGTGGAGCGTCAGGTCGCGGAGGTGCGGGCGGAGACGTCGGGGCAGGTCGCGGCCGCGCACGCGGAACGTGACGACGCCCGCCGGGACGCCGAGCAGGCGGCGACGGCGGCGGTGGCGGCGCAGCAGATCGCGGCGGCGGCGACGGCCGAACGCGACGAGGCCCGCCAGCAGGCACAGGACGCGCAGCGCAACGCCGAGGAGGCGGGGAGACGGGCGCAGGAGGCGGCGGCGGCCCGGGACGAGGCGGTGCGTGCGGCCACGGCGGCGGCCGCGCTGCGGGAACGCGCCGAGTCCGAACGCGACACGGCGGCCGCGGATCTCGCGACGGCACGGCGGGAGTTGCAGGAGGTCCGCGGCCACCGCGACACCGCCGAGCGGGATCTGAAGACGGCGCTTGCGGACTTCACGGACTTCCGGGGTACGGCAGAGCAGGCGCTCACCAATGCCAAGCAGGAGCTGGCCGCCGCCCGCGCGGAGAACGAGCGGCTCACCGGCGAGGCCGTCCGGGACCGGCAGCGCGCCGAGGCCGCCGAGCGGGACCGGGACGAGGCGGCCGGGCAGGCGCGCCGGGCCGCCGCGGAGGTGCGGTCGGCGCAGGAGGCGCTGGCGGTGGTGGTGGCCGAGCGGGACGGTTTACGGCGTACCACCGAAGATCTGGAGAGGTCGGCGGAGCGCGCCGCGCGGGAGCAGGCCGATCTGGAACGCCGCCTCGCGTCCGCCCGCGCCGACGCCGACGCCGCCCACAACCGTGCCGCCCAGCTCACCTCGCAGGTCAGCGACCTGGCGGCGGCGCTGGCGTCGCTCGGCGCGGCCCGCCCGGCCGCCCCGGCGCCCACTCAGCCCACCGCGTCCGGCAACAGCTGACCGCCACCCGCGGCCGTGGGTGGCCCGGGCGGCACGGCCTCCGCGGATGCCGTGCCGCCGGTCTGCTACCCATCGGTCCTGACGGACCTCCGAGGGAGATCCGCATTCTCGCGTATCCGCCCGGTCCCGTCACCGCCAGGCGTCGATGGGTACGCCGATGCCGGCGCAGCCGTCGGCCATGTACACCCAGCTGAGGGTGCCGTCGATGGCGCGCAGCTGCCGGCTGTAGAGGCCGGTCGCGGTTCCTTCGACCTCGTCCAGCACGGCCAGGACCGCACCGGCCGTCTCCGGGCGCAGCAGGCACAGCATGCCGGGGGCCTTGCGGTCGGCGGCGGCGTTCAGGGCCGGATAGCCGGAGCCGGTGTCGCGCAGGTCGCCGTACGCCGTCGCGGCCCACGGCTCGGCGGCGAGATGCGGGGTGAGCAGGTGGGCGCGGCGGTGGCCGGGCATCAGGGTGCCGTAGGCGAACACGGCGGGCGCGCATTCGCCGGGATGCGGGTGGGTACCGCCGGGCACCTCGTCACCGACCGGCTCGGGCGTCCCGGCGGTGAACAGGGCGCACAGCGGCGCGGCGGCGGCATAGCCGGTGCCGGTCAGCGGGACGGGACGGCCGTGCAGCAGGGCCGGCCGGCGTTCGGGCCGGCCACCGACGTAGGCGGCGGGGCGCAGCACCCGGGCGCCGTTCTCCAGGGTGACCCGGCCGGTGTGCAGCAGTTGCAGCGTGTACCAGCGGGCGGACCGGCCCTCGATCATGTCGAGGCGGTCCAGTTCGGCCGGATCGGCCAGGGTCACCACTGCCGTCTCGACGTGGCAGGGCGCCGCCGCCAGGGTGGCCGGGAGACGGCCGGCCCTGGTGAGACCGGTGCACCAGACGGCGGCCAGGCCCTCGATCTCGCAGGCCAGGTTGACGGCCGGCAGCGACGTGCCGTTCTTCACGATCTTGCCGGGGCAGGCGTTGGAGCCGTAACTGAGCAGCGGGATCCGCCCGGCGATCCGGGTCGCGTCCTGCCCGGCCAGCCAGTCGTCGAGGCACAACTGCTCGGTCGCCGCCAGCACGACGGTCCAGCCGCTGGGGCGGCTCTCGTCCGGGCGGACCGGCCAGCACCGTCCCTGCCGGTCGACCACCCAGGATCCGTCAGGGCGGCGTCCGGGGTACGGGTCGACGCCGAAATCCGTCGCCGGCTGCCCGGGCCGTACCTCGCCGGTCATCGTGTTCCGCACCGCCTCGGACCTGGTGAAAATTGTCACGTTCGCCGATGGCCCCGCCGATGGTGCGGAATGCTTCAGTGGCGTCCGGGGTAACCGATCACTACGGTATGCGCACCGGCGGGTGACCGACGGTTTCGTGAATTACGGGTGAATCTGAACGAGTGACCGACATCGCACCGCCCGTACAAGCGTCAAAGAACCATAAAGTGGACCAAGGTCCACTCGGACGCCGGTTCGGTTTGCGAGCTGGGGTGAGTGGCCGGTTACGCTCATAGCGTTAACACCGCCGACATCGGCGGTGCGGACAGACTTGGTGGCGCTGGGGGCCCGGCGGAGGAATCCGGCGGCCGTCCCTTTCGTTACACCAACGAGAGCAGCACCACGAGCGAGGGGAAAGCCGATCATGGGCGAACGCATGCTGCGCGGCAGCCGTCTTGGCGCAGTCAGCTACGAGTCCGACCGTAACACCGAGCTTGCGCCCCGGCAGACCCGTGAGTACATGTGCGTCAAGGGTCACCAGTTCGAGGTGCCGTTCGCCGTCGACGCCGAGGTGCCCACCACCTGGGAGTGCAAGTTCGACGGCAGCGTCGCCCGTCTGGTCGACGGCAGCGAGCCGGAGCAGAAGAAGGCGAAGCCGCCGCGCACCCACTGGGACATGCTCCTGGAGCGGCGTTCGATCGCCGAGCTGGAGGACATCCTCAACGAGCGGCTGCAGGAGGTTCGCACCCGCCGCGGCCGCTAGTCACTCACGCGAGCCACGAGAAGGCCGTCCCGCCCGGGGCGGCCTTTTCCGCATGCCCGCCCACCCGCGTGTGGAGTTCAGCCGCTATCCGCACCCCAAATCCACACCCCAAGCCCGCAGCCCCGGCCCACCAGCGTGTGGAGTTCGGCCGCTATCCGCACCACCGAAACGCGCCACCCAGAGGGTCACGGAGCGCGGGAGGCGATGATGACGTGGTTGCCGTCAGGGTCGGTGACGGTGGCCATGCGCTCGCCCCAGGGCTGGTCCGCCGGTTCCTCGAGCACCGGGGTACCGCCGTCGCGCAGACGCTGCACGGCGGCGTCGCAGTCGCCGGTGTAGAACCACAGGGAGATCCGGTCGTTCGCCAGGTCACCGGCTCGATCCTGCTGGCCGATGCCGAGCTGCGAGCCGCCGATCCGGACGCTGACGTAGACGGGCTCGCCCTCGGGCGGGAACTGATAGAAGACCTCACCGCCGGCCAGATCCCGGTAGAAGCCCAGAGAACGGCCTAGATCCGGCGTGCTCAGGATGGGAAACATCTCGTCGAACAGTGCCCGTTCCACGCCGCCGAGCCTACCGAACACCACCGTTCGCGCCCAGGTCACCGACGCGGGACGGCGTGCCGTCCCGCGATCTTGGGGGGTGAGTGCCGGAGGAGGACGCTCAAGATCGGTAGCACGCTGGACCATGTGCGTCGGGATCCGGAAATCCGGTGCCCCCTGCGCAAGATCGCGAGCCTTTCCGATCTTGCGCAGGGGGCACCGGCGCGCAGCACCCACAATCTCGGGAGACGGTCGGCCCCGGCGAGAGAAGCACCCACGATCGCCGAGGACACGGCTGACCCGGCCAAGAGATGGAGAATGCGAACCCGAGCCCCGACGGCAGGACGGCGAGAACGGCAGGACCGGGTGACGGCGCCCGAAGTCAGCGGACGATCTCGCCCTCGATGGCGGCGGCCGGTGGGCGGGGCTGCTGCTCGTCGACGACCACGACGGTGACCGGGTCGTCCTGGTGGACGCGGACCCGGCGGGGGCCGAACAGGTCGCCGGTGGCGGCGCCGCCGAGGCTGCGCTCGGCGACACGCTCGACGCCGCGGCGGGCCAGCACCCGGCCGGGCGGCAGGAGCAGCAGCAGGCCGGCGGCACCGGTGACGAAACCGGGCAGGGCCAGCAGCAGCGCGCCACCGAGGCCGATCAGCGAGTTGCTGACCTCGGCGCCGGGCGGGCGGCCGGCGCGGGCCGCCTCCTGGAAGGCGCGCCAGCCGCGGATGCCCTCGCGGCGCAGCAGGGCGATGCCGATGACGCTGCAGGCGGCGAGGGCCAGCAGCGCGAAGCCGAAGCCGATGGCGTGGGCCACCGACACGAAGACCGCGAACTCCGCCAGGGCCAGCAGCGGGAACACGATCGGGAGATAGGCCAGCCTGCTACGGCGCATCGCAAGATCCTCCGGGGGTGTCACGAGCCCGTCTCACAACGGGCTCCTCCCAATATGACACCTCACGGCCAGGAGTTGCCCTGCCGAGGTTTGCGGTTGAGCAGGCCGAGCAGGCTGTCCTTGCGGGCCTGGACACCCCACAGGGTCACCCTGAGCAGTTGTTCCTTGAAGATGTTGCCGCTCATCTTGCTGACGCCGATTTCGCGTTCGGTGAACGTGATCGGCACCTCGACCATCCGGAAGCCCTGCTTGTAGGACCGCCAGGTCATCTCGACCTGGAAGGAGTAGCCGGTGGAGGCGATCGTCGAGACGTCGATCTTGTCGAGCAGGGCGATGCGGTAGGCCCGGTAGCCGGCGGTCGCGTCCCGGAACGGCATGCCCAGCGCCATCCGGATGTACAGGTTGCCGCCGCGTGACAGCACCAGCCGCCGCATCGGCCAGTTGTGCACGCTGCCGCCGGGGATGTAGCGGGTGCCGATGACCGCGTCGTGGTCGGCGAGCGCGTCGAGCAGCCGGTGCAGCTCCTCGGGGGCGTGCGAGCCGTCGGCGTCCATCTCGACGACCGCGTCGTAGCCCTTGTCCTTGGCCCACTGGAAACCGGCCTTGTAGGCCTCGCCGAGGCCCTCCTTGCCGGCCCGGTGCATGACGAAGACGTGGTCGTCGGCCTCGGCGATCTCGTCGGCGATCGCGCCGGTGCCGTCGGGCGAGTTGTCGTCGGCGATCAGGATGTCCACCGACGGCACGGCGGCGCGGGTCCGTTCGGTGATCAGCCGGACGTTGTCCGCCTCGTTGTAGGTCGGGATGATCACGAGGACCCGTCCCACTCCCGGGTAGCCTTGCGCCTCGCTCACCGTTCCTCCGAAACCTTCACGACGTCCCTGGCACTGGTTGCCCGCCGGCGGCGCAGGGGCAGCACGCCGACGAGGGCGACGATCGTGACAGCGACGATCACCGCCTCGGGCCCGATGCCCGAACGAGTCGCCAGCGTACGCGGTCCGCTCAGGTTCATGTTGCGCACCACCACCGCAGCCGTGTTGAACCCGGTCGAACCGTACACAGCGCCTGCACTGTCCACGAACCCGGACACTCCCACGGTGGACACCATCAACGCCTCCTTGCCGTGCTCGACGGCCCGCAGCCGCACCATCGCCAGCTGCTGGCGGGCCTCGGCCTCGTTGAAGGTGGCGTTGTTGGTCTGCACGGTGAGGATCTGGGCGCCGCCGTCGACGACGTCACGGACGAGCCCGTCGTAGGCGACCTCGAAACAGATCACGTCGCCGACGGTGACGGCGCCGGTGTCGATCACGCCGGGCTTGTCGCCGGCGAGCATGTTGGCGACCAGGTCGACCTTGTCGCTGACGTGCCGGGCGATCGAGCGCAGCGGCATGTACTCGGCGAACGGCACCGGGTGGCGTTTGGCGTACTGCTGGGAGCGGTCGGGGCCGGTGCCGGGGTTCCACAGCAGGCCGACGTTGTAGTTGTTGCGCGGCACGTCGGTGCGCTGCAGGGTCCCGACCAGGATCGGCGCCTTGATCGTGTCGGCGGCCTTCTGGATCAGCTCGGCGGCGTCGTCGTTGCGCAGCGGGTCGATGTCGCTGGAGTTCTCCGGCCACACCACCAGGGCGGGCTGCGGCTGCTTGCCGGCGGCGACGTCGGCGGCCAGCTGCAGGGTGGCGCTGACGTGATTGTCGAGCACGGCCCGGCGCTGGGCGTTGAAGTCCAGGCCCAGGCGGGGCACGTTGCCCTGCACGATGGCGACGGTGGCGGTGGGGCCGCTCGCGGCGGTCAGTGGCAGCAGGGACGGCCCGACCAGCAGCAGCACCCCGGCGACCGACAGGGCCACGGGGCGCCACGACCGCTCCCGGCGCCAGTACAGCACGGCCCAGGCGCCGCCGGCGACCGCGACGGCGAACGTGACCAGCGGGGCCCCGCCGTAGGCGGCCAGCCGCAGCGTGGCCGCGTCGCCCTGGCTGAACGCGATCCGCCCCCACGGGAAGCCACCGAACGGGGTGCGGTCGCGCAGGAACTCCTGCGTGGTCCAGATCAAACCGGTCAGCAGCGGCCACAGCGCCCAGAACCGGTCGGCCAGCGGCGACAGCCACGCCCCGGCCAGGCCGGCGAAGCCGATGTACACCGACTGCAGCAGCGACAGCAGCACCCAGGGCAGCCAGTCACCGGCGATGGTGGTCCACCACAGCAGGGGGAAGAAATACACCGCGCCGGCGAGCATGCCGAGCCCGAACCCGGCCCGCAGCCGGCGCCGGTGCACGGCGACGGCGAGCAGGGCGATCCCGATCGGCGCCAGCACCCACAGGTCGAACGGCGGCTGGGCCAGCAGCAGCGCCAGACCGGCGGCGACGGCGAGCGCCGCGGCGGCCGGCAGCCGCGGCGGGCGGCCCGGCGCGGCACGGCCGGCGGCCGGTTCGGCCAGCTCGGGCGGGGGCAGTGTCATTTCCACGCGTGGCAGGCTACCCCCCTGCGACCTGCGACGACGGAGGGGCGCGGTCACGGTTCGACCACGCCCCTCCGGGTGCTCCTGCCGGTTCCGCAGCCGGTGAGATCCGGTGACCCGGCTGTGACCTTCGGACCGACCCGCCGCGCGCCGGATGCCCGCGCCGTGCCGTTGTCTACTGGCCAAAGCCCCGGTCCCCGGAGGGGACACCTGAACGCGGCCCGGTCCGCACCGCCCCGCGCGCCCTCACCCCCTGGACCTGGCTGCACGCGCGACCCCCGCGAGGGCTGCGGCCAGTGGGTGAGAGAGCGAAGCGGATCATGACCGCTCGCCGTGGAACTGGACCTAAGGACGGTACGTCCCGCCCCCGCGGTCCTGTCAACCGCCTCCCCCGCGTTCCGGCGTGTCGTATCCATGGGCGTGTCATCTCCCGTACCGGATCGAGTTACCCAGAAGACGCCCGGCGACGTCGCGGTGATCGGCGGCGAGGAGACCGGCGGCCGCCAATACATAGTGCTGATCCACCACGGCACGGGCGTTCTCCGGCGGCGCCCAGCCACCCCCGACGTCGCCCAGGACGGCATCGAGGACCGGCTGTGCGCCGCCGTGCCGCAGCACCCCGCCGGAACCGACGACGAGGCGTGCGTCACGCAGCCCCGGCCGGCCCCGCGCATGCCGCCGCAGAGCCACCACGGCGGCCGTGGCGGCCAGTTCCCGGTCCCCGGTGGGGGCGGGCAGTCTCTCGGCCGCCGCGGCCGCTCTGGTGCCGCCGGCGCCGGCGGCCACCCCGAGGTCGCCCTCGACGGTACGGGCCCGCCACAGGGTCCCGGCGACGTCGCGGCGCGGCCCGGTCTCGGCCTCGGCGTCCGGGACGAGCGCCGAGTACACGTCGGTGGTGGCGCCGCCCACATCGACGACGAGGATCCCGAAACCGGTCAGGTCGGCCAGCAGTTCCACTCCGGCGAGGACCGCGTCCGGGGTGGCGGCCCGCACCAGCGACGCGAACCGGCGGCCCCGGGAGAGACGTTTCCCACCGATCACGTGCCGCAGGAACACGTCCCGGATGGCGGCGCGGGCCGGCAGCGGGTCCAGGACGCCGATCCTCGGCAGCACGTTGGCGCAGGCGGTCACCGGGACACCCCGGCCGGTCAGGATTTCGAGCGCTTCCTCCCGTACGTCGGCGTTGCCGGCCAGGACCACCGGCAACCGGATGCGGGCCGCGGCGAGCCGCCGCGCGTTGTGCAGCAGGGTCTCGGCGTCGCCGCCGTCGGTGCCGCCGGCCAGCAGCAGCACGTCCGGGCGGGCGGCCCGCAGCCGGGCCAGATCAGGACCGGTCATCGGGCCGGCGGCGACGTGCACCACCTGCGCCCCGGCGGACAGCCCGACCCGATGCCCCGCCTCGGCGGTGACCAGCGTCTCGTACCCGATGACGGCCAGCCGCAGCCCGCCGCCCGCCGACGAGCACACGTACAGCTCGTCGCCGCCACCGACGGCCGCCACGGCGGCGTCCAGCCCTTCCAGGACGTCGGAGGACGCGGTGGTCGGCACCTCGGCCCGGCTGACCGGCCGCGCGCCGTCCAGGTCGATCTTGATGCTTTTGGTGTACGTGGACCCGACGTCCACACACACGACGGCCGTCATGGCTTCGGCGGCACGACGACCGTCCCGACCGCCGTGGTGGCCACGATCGGCTCGGGCAGCACCGCGGCGGCCGAACCCTCCGTTCCGCGGCAGACCACCCGTACCTCGAAAGCGATCTTCCGCGACCGGGTGCCCATCGTCGTCACCGTCCCGGAGATCTCCAGGACGTCCCCGGCCCGCACCGGCGCCTTGAACTGCACGTCGTCGTAGGACGCGAACAGTCCCTCGTCGCCGTCGAGCTGGATGCAGATCTCGGTCGCCACGTCACCGAACAGGCCGAGCGAGTACGCCCCGTCGACCAGGTTCCCGGCGTAGTGGGCATGCGAGTACGGCACATACCGGCGATGCGTCACAGTGATCATTTCCGGCCTCCGACGAGAGCGTGCACGAGATAGGAGGCGACCTCCCGGGGTGTGGTGCCACGGCTGAAGATCCGGTCGACGCCCAGGTCGGCGGCCATCAGCTCGTCGAACCGGGGCCCGCCGACGATCAGCAGCGGCCGTTTCCCGGCCGGCAGCGCCTCCCGGAACGCCGCCGACATGGCCCGCGTGTTGTGCAGATGCGCGTCACGCTGGGTGACCACCTGGGACACCAGGACCGCGTCGGCGCGCACCGCACGGGCCGTCTCCACCAGGTCCGGCACCGACACCTGGGCGCCCATGTTGGTGACCGACAGTTCCGCGTACGACTCCAGGCCCTTCTCCCCCGCGATGCCCTTGAGGTTCAGGATGGCGTCGATGCCGACGGTGTGCGCGTCGGTGCCGATGCACGCGCCGACGACGCTGAGCGGCCGCCGCAGCCCCCGCTTCACCGCCGCGTTCACCTCCTTGGCGCTCAGCAGCGGGAAGTCCCGTTCGACGACCTGCACCTTCTCGGTGTCGACGAGATGGGTGACCTTGCCGTAGACCACGAAGAAGGTGTAGCCGTCACCCATCTGCTTGGCGTGCACCAGCATCGCCGGGTCCATGCCCATCTTGTTCGCCAGCTGCAGCGCGGCGCCCTCGGCCCGTTTGTCGTGCGGGATCGGCAGGGTGAAGGAGAGCTGCACCATCCCGTCGCCGGTGGTGTCGCCGTACGGGCGGATGATCACAGCTCCTCCGATACCGGGTTGTAGTAGTCCTCTTCCTGCCGCTCCACGCCGTCGAGGCCCTTGCCCCGGTCCGCGGGCCGTTTCATGATCCCGAAGGTGCCGTCCGCGATGGCGTTCAGCATCCCGTCGTCGACGATGCGTTCGAGCAGGTCGATGGCCTCGGACAGCACCTGGTTCGCACGATCGCGGATGAACGGGCCGGGCGTGAAGTCCTCGTGCAGGTTCCCGGCGCCGTTGAGCACGTAGCGCACGTTCTGCAGGGCGATGTCGCGGTCGGACGCCCACGGCGTCACCACCGCCTCGGTCATCATCCCGACCAGCAGGATGCCCTGCCCGGTGAGCGCCCCGGCCAGGTTGAAGAAGCCGTCCAGGAGGTTGCCGCGGAACACGTCGCCGGTCATGTGCTTGGTCGGCGGCATCCACTTCAGCGGCGCGTCCGGGAACAGCTCCCGCGCCAGCAGGGCGTGCGCCAGCTCCAGGCGGAACGACTCCGGCAGGTCCGGGTTGATCTCGAAGGCGTGACCGAGGCCCAGCTGCCAGTCCGCCAGACCCGCCTCGTGCGCGAAGAACTCGTTGAGCAGCTGCGACACCGTCACCGTGTGCGCGGCGTCGACCGCGTCGGCGGTGGTCAGGTAGTTGTCCTCGCCGGTGTTGATGATGATCCCGGCGCGGGCGTGGATCTGCCGGGAGAACCGCTGGTCGACGAACGTGCGGATCGGGTTGATGTCCCGGAACAGGATCCCGTACATCGAGTCGTTCAACATCATGTCCAGGCGTTCCAGCCCGGCCAGGGTGGCGATCTCCGGCATGCACAGCCCGGACGCGTAGTTGGTCAGCCGCACGTACCGGCCCACCTCCTTCGACGTCTCGTCCAGCGCGGCCCGCATCAACCGGAAGTTCTCCTGCGTGGCGTACGTGCCGGCGAAGCCCTCCCGGGTCGCCCCCTCCGGCACGTAGTCCAGCAGCGACTGCCCGGTCGACCGGATCACCGCGATCACGTCCGCCCCGGCCCGGGCGGCGGCCTGCGCCTGCGGGATGTCCTCGTAGATGTCACCGGTCGCGACGATCAGGTAGATCCACGGGCGCTGCTCCGGATCCCCGTGCCGCTTGATCAGCCGGTCCCGTTCGGCCCGCCGCCGGTCGATGGTCTTCAGCCCGGCGGCGGTGACCCGCTTGGCCTTCTGCCGCGCCTGGTGAGACGACGACGGCATGGTGAACCGCACCGACCCCGCCGCGGCCTTCTGCGCCAGGACCGTCACGTCCTCCACGCCGGTCGACGCCATGGCGTGGAACACCGGCACCGCCACCCCGTGCCCGAGGCCCACGTCCGCGCGGACCGCGTCGACGAGGCGGTTCACCCAGGGGATCCCGTCCGGGTCGGCGCCGCGCACCCCCGCCAGCCGCAGCACCGCCCGCTCCACGCTCACCGTGGTGTGCGACCGGGCCAGGTCGACGACCGGCTGCCCGGCCCGCGCGGCCAGCGCCCGTGCCCGCGCGACCACGGCCGCGTCCAGATCCAGCTTCCCCGCCACGTCGATGTGCTCCTCTACTCCTGGAAAATCGTCTGACCGTGCAGCACCGTGCGCCGGCACACCGGCCGCGCCGGAACCGCGCCGTCCACATCCGGCAGCAGCGCCGGCAGCCCCTCGGCCACCCCGCCCGGGGTCGTCCAGGCGGCGAACGTCGCCGACGCGCCCGGCTTCAGCACCCCCGCCCCCGCGACGCCCGCCGCGCGCCAGCCACCACGGCTGCTCGCCGCGAACGCCGACCGGACCGTCATCCGGAACTTCGGGTTCCGCGGGGCCGCCGCCGCCACCACGACCGCCCACGGGTCCAGCGCCGTGACCGGCGAATCCGACCCGAAGGCCAGCGCCACCCCGGTCGCGTGCATCGCCCCGATCGGGTTGCTGGCCAGGGCCCGGTCGGCGCCGAGCCGCTGCGCGTACATCCGGTCGGTGCCACCCCACAGCGCGTCGAACACCGGCTGCACCGAGGCGATCACCCCGAACTCCACCATCCGCGCGATCATCGCCTTGTCGATCAGCTCGACGTGCTCGATCCGGTGGTTGCCGGACCGCAGCCGGTCCACGCCGACGGTCTTCGCCGCGATCGCGAACCCCTCGAGGACGGTCTCGATCGCGGCGTCGCCGATCGCGTGGAACCCGCCCTGGAAACCCACCCGCACACAGTCGAGCAGATGCTCGGCGGCCTGCTCGGCGGTCAGGAACGCCTCACCGCAGCCGTGGTCGCCGTCCAGGTACGCCTGCCGCACCGACGCCGTCCGGGACCCGAGCGCCCCGTCGGCGTACAGGTCACCGGCCGCCCCGTGGGCGCCCAGCTCCCGGGCCCGGTCGGCGCCGCCCAGCTCCCCCCAGAACCCGAAGACCTGCGGCAGGCCCTGCCCGGACAGCGCCAGCACCGACTGGAAATCGGCCTCGCTGGACGTGCCCGGACCACCGCACTCGTGCACCGCGGCGATGCCCATCGACGCGGCCCGGGACAGGGCGGTCCGCTGCGCCGCCGTCCGCTGCTCCGGCGTCAGCGACCCGAGCGCGACCGCCCGGACCGCGTGATGCGCCTCCTCCCGCACCCAGCCCGACGCGTCGTACCCCGCCACCCCGAGAGCGGCCGGCAGCAGCGACGACGAGGCGAGCGCCGAATGCACCGACGCCTGCGACAGGTACACCCGGCGGCCGCCACCGGCACGTTCCAGCTCGGCGGCGGACGGCGGCGTCTGGTCGGCCCAGGTCGACTCGTCCCAGCCGTGCCCGTGCACCACCCCGCCGGCCGGCCGGGTCGCCGCGAACGCCGCCACCTTCTCGAGCAGCTCACCCGGGGACCGCACCGACGACAGGTCGAGACCGTCGAACGCCAGGCCGGTGTCGGTGGCGTGCAGGTGCGCGTCCACGAACGCGGGCGTCACCAGCGCGCCGTCCAGGTCGACGGTCACGTCCGCGAACGGCGCGTCGGCGGAGTCACCCAGCCAGGCGATCGTGTCGCCGCTGGTGACCATGGCGGTGGCGCGGGGTTCCGCGGCCGAGTAGAAGCGGCCGTTCACGTAACGGACGGAGGGAGTGTTCGTCATGCGGCTCAGTCTGCCGCCAGCCGCGCCTCGAACAACGCCCGCACCGGGGGAACCCGCCGCAGCAGGTCCACCGCGAAGTCCGCGTGCCCGGGCACGAAACCGTTGCCGACCAGCATCGTCACGTCCGCGGCGAGCCCTTCGGCGCCGAGCGCGGCGGCGGAGAAGCTGGTCGCCATCGAGAAGAAGATCACGGTGCCGCCCTCGGCCGTGGCCAGGATCGCCCCGTGCTCGCAGCCGGGCACGTCCACGCACACCACCGTCACGTCGGCGGGCTCCCCGACGGCCTCGCTGACGGCGACCGGGTCCCGGGCGTCGGCGATCGCGATGTGGTCCGCGAGACCGGTCCCGGCCAGCGCGTCCCGCTCCGCTTCACTGACGACCACGGCGGTGGTACGGGCGCCGGCGCGCTTCGCCGCCGCCAGAGTGAGCGACCCGCTCTTCCCCGCCCCGCCGAGCACCGCCACGGTGACCGGACGTCCCGGCTCCACGCCCTCGACGGTCGCCTGCCCCCGCCACCGGTCGTGGCCCCGGATCACCCGGTCGGTCAGCGCCGGCGCCCCGCACACGTCGTAGACGGCCAGGGCCAGCTCCGGCGGCAGATCGTCCGGCAGCACCCCCACCACGGACCGGCCGAACAGGATCGCCGTCCCCTCGGCCGGCACCTGCTCGCTCAGCCCGTCCCACCCGGCCAGCCCGTCGGTGATCCGCAGCGGGGTCAGCGTCAGCGACACCAGCGTGGCCACCCGGTCCCCCGGTTTGACCGGCAACGGCGACTCCGGCCCGACCTCCTCGACCACCCCGATCAGCATCCCGCCGGAACCGGTGACCGGATTGTGCATCTTCCCGCGCGTGGCGACGATGTCGAGGACCTCGGCCCGGATCGCCGCGCCGTCCCCGCCGTGCTTCTCCGACAGCTGCCGGTAACTGGCGGCGTCCAGGTTGAGCCGCTGCACCCGGATCCGCACCTCGTCCGGCCCGATCCACGGGGAGGCGTCCAGCCGCCAGGCCGCCTGCGGCAGCACCCCGGCCGGCTCGAGCACCCGCCGCAACCCTGTTGACCCCGCCATCCGCCGCCTCCGCCCGATAAAACTCTCGTGAACAAGTGCCGTTGTACCGTAAATCCTCCGGCAACCAGCTTTCTAGACCGGAGAATATCCAGTACGTTGATCGGCAGTCCAGAGTCAGGAGGAACCGGTGGCAGAGACGGCAGCGGGACAGCCCTACGAATACCGGCGGCGTGAGCTGGCCGAGCCCGACTGGACCCGGTTCCCCGGCTGGCGCGACGTCACCGCCGCCCAGTGGCAGTCCGCCCAGTGGCAGCGGGTCAACTGCGTCAAGAACGTCCGGCAGCTCCGCGCCGTCCTCGGCGACCTGGTCGACGACACCTTCTACACCGACCTGGAGGCCGACCAGCAGCACTCGGCCACCATGTCGATGCTGATCCCGCCGCAGATGCTCAACACCATGGTCCCGGACGCGACGCCCGACACGGCGTCGTTCACCGCCGACCCGATCCGCAACTACATGCTGCCGATCGCCTCCGACCGGCGCCGCGACTGGCCGTCACACCCCCACTCGGCCCGCGACTCCCTGCACGAGCACGACATGTGGGTCGCCGAGGGCCTCACCCACCGCTACCCCACCAAGGTCCTCGCCGAGCTGCTGTCCACCTGCCCGCAGTACTGCGGCCACTGCACCCGGATGGACCTCGTCGGCAACAGCACCCCCGCCGTCGCCAAGCTCAAACTCGTGCAGAAACCCGTCGACCGGTACGACGCCCACCTCGCCTACCTGAAGGCCCACCCCGGCGTACGGGACGTGGTCGTCTCCGGCGGCGACGTCGCCAACGTGCCGTGGAGACAGCTCGAGGCATACCTGATGGGCCTGCTGTCGGTGCCCACCGTCCGCGACATCCGGCTGGCCACCAAGGCGCTGATGGGCCTGCCCCAGCACTGGCTGCAGGACGACGTCGTCGAAGGCATGCACCGGGTCGCCGTCACTGCCGAACGGCGCGGCGTCAACCTGGCCGTGCACACCCACGTCAACCACGTCAACTCACTGACGCCGCTGGTGGCGCGCGCGGTGCGTACCCTCCTGGAAGTGGGTGTCCGCGACGTCCGCAACCAGGGCGTGCTGATGCGCGGGGTCAACGCCACCGCCGACGACCTGCTCGACCTGTGCTTCGCGCTGCAGGGCGAGGCCGGCATCCTGCCGTACTACTTCTACATGTGCGACATGATCCCCAACGCGGAGCACTGGCGCGTCCCCGTCTGGCACGCCCAGCAGCTGCAGCACGACCTGATGGGCTATCTCCCGGGGTACGCGACCCCGCGCATCGTCTGCGACGTGCCGTTCGTCGGGAAACGGTGGGTGCACATGGTCGCCGACTACGACCGGGAGCACGGCATCTCCTACTGGACCAAGAACTACCGCACGTCCATCGAGGCCGGCGACAGCGAGGCCCTGTCCAAGCTGTACGCCTACTACGACCCGATCGACACCCTGCCCGAGTCGGGCCGGGCCTGGTGGCGCAAGCAGCAGACGGCGTAGCCGGCGGACACGAAGGAGGGCGGGCACCCGGGGGTGGTGCCCGCCCTCACGTTTCCGAGGCTCAGCTCAGGGCGTTCTTCACGTCCCGGCCGGCGTCCTTGACGTGCTCACCGGCCTGCTTGGCGTGCGCCGACGCCTCCTGGGCCTGGCCCTCGGCGTAGAGGCGCTCGTTGTCGGTCGCCTCGCCGATGCCCTGCTTGGTCTTGCCGGTCAGCTCTTCGGCCTTGTTCTTGACCTTGTCGGTGAAGCTCATGGGTCAGACCTCCTCGGCCGATGTCGTTTCTTCCTTGATCAGGTTGTTGCCCGGTCCGGCCGACCCCGAAACCTCACACCCTCCAAGGCATCCTAGGACAATAGGCCAGACCCTTCACCCGCCCGGGCCGTCGTGCGTGACAGCATCGACGGCATGCCGAAGAAGGTCGACCGGATGCAGCGCCGCACCCTGATCGCCGACGCGCTGATGCGGGTCGCCGCCGAGCAGGGTCTCGAAGCGGTCAGCCTGCGGCACGTGGCGGCCGAGGCGGGCGTGTCCGCCGGGATGGTGCAGCACTACTTCCGCACCAAGGACGAGATGATGACGTTCGCGATGGACGTGGTCCGCGAACGCAACCAGGAGCGGGTCACCGCCGCCATCGCCCGGCTGGGTGACCGCCCGGAGCCCCGGGACCTGCTGCACACGCTGATCAGCACGCTGCTGCCGCTGTCCGAGGAGAGCCGCGCCGACGCGAAGGTGGCGATGGCGTTCCTGGCGTACACGGCGGTCCGGCCGGCGGCCTCGGCGGCCCTGCGGGACGAGACGGCCCAGATGACCGACTTCATCGGGAGCCTGTTGCCCGTACCGGAGAAGAAGGTCGAAGCCCGCAGCCTGCTCGCCCTCATGGAGGGCCTCGGGGTCTATCTTCTCGGCGGTCAGTACACCGCCGACGAGGCGCGCGCGGTCCTGTCCACACGGCTGGACGCGCTGTTCCGCAAGCCATGATCTTCCGATTGGCCGTCCCGGCGCCCGGTTCGGATGTGACAGGCTGCCCCGACGATGTCCTCGACCCTGGGAGCGTGACCTGGTGAAGCAGGCGCAGCGACTGAAAGCTGTCCGGTACGACATCCGCGGGCCGGTCCT
This sequence comes from Actinoplanes sp. NPDC019969, assembly GCF_055562375.1. Taxonomy (NCBI): domain Bacteria; kingdom Bacillati; phylum Actinomycetota; class Actinomycetes; order Micromonosporales; family Micromonosporaceae; genus Actinoplanes; species Actinoplanes sp. NPDC019969. Next base: position 324,371 of record NZ_JBVHFK010000011.1, read on the forward strand.
GCGCCGGGCACAGGAGCTGGAGGCGGCAGGCCACCAGATCATCAAGCTCAACATCGGCAACCCGGCGCCGTGGGGCCTCGCCACGCCCGACCCGATCGTCAACGACGTGGTGCACAACCTGAAGTCGGCGCAGGGGTACAGCGACGCGCGCGGCATCTACTCGGCGCGGGTCGCGGTCGCCCAGAAGTACCAGACCCAGGGCGCCACCGACGTGCAGCCCGAGGACGTGATGCTCGGCAACGGCGTCTCCGAGCTGATCGTGATGACGCTGCAGGCGCTGCTCGACACCGGCGACGAGGTGCTCGTGCCGAGCCCGGACTACCCGCTGTGGACCGGCGCGGTGTCGCTGTGCGGCGGCCGGGCCGTGCACTACCGCTGCGACGAGGCGTCAGGCTGGCAGCCCGACCTGGCCGACCTGGCGTCCCGGATCACCCCGAACACCCGCGCCATGGTGATCATCAACCCGAACAACCCGACCGGCGCGGTGTACTCGCGCGAGGTCCTGGAGGGCATGCTCGGCCTGGCCCGCCGGCACGGGCTGCTGGTCCTCGTCGACGAGATCTACGACCGGATCGTGTTCGACGGCGCGGTGCACCACACGGCGGCCGCGATCGCGCCGGACGTGCCGATGATCAGCATGGGCGGGCTGTCCAAGACGCACCGGGCCGCCGGGTTCCGGTCCGGCTGGCTGGCGCTCACCGGGTTCACCGGCCAGGACACCGACTATCTGGAAGGCCTGCAGCTGCTGGCCAACATGCGGCTGTGCCCGAACGTGCCGGCCCAGCTGGCCATCCAGACCGCGCTCGGCGGCTACCAGAGCATCGACGCGCTGGTCCGGCCCGGCGGCCGCCTCTTCGAACAGCGCGAGCACGCGTGGCGGTCGCTGACGGCGATCCCCGGCGTGGAGTGCTTCAAGCCGGAGGGCGCGCTGTACCTGTTCGCCCGCCTGGACCCGGCCGTCCACAAGATCCGCGACGACGAGCGGATGATCATCGACCTGCTGGAGCAGCAGCATCTGCTGCTGTCGCACGGGACCGGTTTCAACATCGACACCCCGGACCACTTCCGGATGGTGTTCCTGGCCCCGGTCGACGTGCTCGACGAGGCCGTGGGGCGGCTCGGGACCTTCCTGTCCACGTACCGCCAGTAAGCCACCCGCACACCGGCGCCCGAGAACAGGCCGTGGCCGGCTCTCGGGCGCCGCGCGGCGGACAGCTCCCGAAGCGCCCTCGACCGGCAACCCGATAGAGGTCAGAACGGCGCGGGAACTGCCGACTGCTCGGGTATGCCACCGCCTTCCCTCGCTTCCTCAGAACACCCCGCGCCGGCAGGCCATCACTCTCGTTCCGTGACGGGAGCCGACACTCTGCGCATCGGCGTCGTCACCGCCATGCCGCCGGGGCGCAACAGCCTGAACGAGTTCGGCTTTCACCTCGTCAAGCACCTGGTGAACGTGCACGAGACGGCTGAGGTGGTGGTCTACGCCGACGAGACCGGCGCGGGCGCGCCCGCGATGCCCGCGGGCGCCCGGAGCGTGCCCTGCTGGCGTTTCAACGATGTGCGCAACCTGTGGCGCATCGTCGGCGCGGTCCGCGACAGCCGCCCCGACGCGGTGATCTTCAACCTGCAGTTCGCCACCTTCGGCGACCGGCGGATGCCCGGCGGGCTCGGTCTGCTCACCCCCGCGTTGCTGCGGATGTTGCGCGTGCCGTCCCTGGTGATCCTGCACAATCTCGCCGACAACGTCGACATGCGCGACGCGGGCTTCGCCGGCTCGCGGGCGACGGCATGGCTGATGCGTACCGCTGGGCGCTTGCTGACCAGGGCGCTGCTGCGGGCCGACGTCGTGGCGGTCACCATTCCGCGTTATGTCGAGCTGCTGAACGAGCGGTACGGCGCCCGCAACGCCGTCCTGGCTCCGCACGGCAGCTTCGAGGAGCTGGCCGTCCCCTCGTTCGACGTGCCGCCCGGCAAGCGGCGCATCCTCGCGTTCGGCAAGTGGGGCACCTACAAGACCGTCGATGTGCTCATCGACGCCTACCGGGAGCTGCTGCGCCGCGGGCACCGGGACCTCGAGCTGGTGATCGCGGGCTCGGACAGCCCCAACTCCCCGGGCTATCTGCGCGACGTCGCCGAACGCCACGCTGACGTGCCCGGGATCGTGTACACGGGCTACGTCGCCGAGGACGAGGTGCCCGAACTGTTCCGCTCGGCGAGTGTGGTGGCGTTTCCGTACACCTCCACCACGGGCAGCTCCGGCGTCCTGCACCAGGCCGGCGAGTACGGCCGGGCGGTCGCGCTCCCCCGGATCGGCGACTTCGTCGAGATCATCGAGGAGGAGGGCTTCCTCGGCACGTACTTCGAGCCCGGCGACCCGGTCAGCCTGGCCGGCGCGCTCAGCGAGGTCATCTCGGACAACGGCTTGCGGGAGAGCCTCGGACGCCGCAACTTCGCCGCCGCGACGGGAATTCCGATGTCCGAGGTCGTGCAGTGGCATGTCATGCACATCGCCCGGATCCTGGAGGATCGGGCAAGGCGACGGTGAGCGCCACCACCGTCACCGCGACGGGATCACGGCTGGCCCGCGACGGGGTCGTGCTCGCGATCGTCACGATGGCCGCACACGCCGGCAACTATCTGCTCAACCTGGCGTTGGCCCGGCTGCTCCCACCGGCGGAGTTCGCCGACGCGAACCTCGTCGTCACGCTGATGGCGATCACCACCGGGATCGCCCTGGGGCTGCAACTGGTCGCCGCACGGGCGATCGGCCGCTACGAGGTGGCCGGGGACGCCGACAGAGTCGCCTGGCTCACCAGGCGTCTGCACCGACGGTCCTGGGCGGCCGGTCTCGGTGTCGCGGCGCTGTTCATCGCAGGGGCGCCGTACTGGCAGGACCTGCTGCGCACCGAGTCGTTCTGGCCCTTCGTGATCCTGGGCGCCGGCATGCCGTTCTACCTGGTGCTGTCGGTGGGCCGGGGCGTCCTGCAGGGACGGCTCCAGTTTCGCCGGCTGGGCGCGACACTGCTCGCCGAGGTGATCGCGCGGATCGTGGTCACGGTAGCGCTGCTGGAGCTGGGCGGCGGCCCGGCCGCGGCCGCCGCCGGCCTGACCGCGTCCTTCGCCGTCACCTGGTGGATGGTCCGGCGTACCGTCGCCGCGTCACCCGGGCCGGCGCCCGGAGCAGCCGAGAACGCCGAGGTGCGGCGGCATGCCGCGCTGGTGGCGGTCTTCCTGGCCGGGCAGACCCTCATCACCAACGGTGACGTGCTCATCGCCAAGCACTTCCTCGACCCGGTCACCGCGGGCTCCTACTCGGCGGTGTCGCTCCTCGGCCGGGCCGTATTCTTCCTCACCTGGTCGGTCGCGACGGTGGTGTTCCCGGCGGTCGCCCGGCGGCATGCCGCCGGCGAGACCTCGTCCGGGCTCCTCCGCGGCGGCATGCTGAGCGTTCTGGCCATCGGCGCCCTCTGCACCGCCGGCAGCGCGCTGTTCGGCGGGCCGGTCCTCCGGCTGTTCCTCGGCGCGGGCTACCCCGACCTGACCGGGCTGCTGACCACCTATGTCCTGGGGACCACCCTGTTCGCGGTCGCCAACCTGGTCGCCAGTCACCATCTCGCGACCGGTCGATCGGCCGAGTCGTGGGCGCTCTTCGCCGGTTCGCTGATTCAGATCGCCCTGATGCTCAAGTGGCACCAGGGTGCTGCCGATCTCGTGAACGCACAGACCGCGGCGAAAGCCGGGCTGCTCCTGCTGGTGGCGGTCTGCCCGCTGCTCGTCCCCTCCCCCCGCGAACCATTGACGGAAGGTACCGCCGCGCGATGACGACAAACCATGCCTACACGGCCTACCGGACCTGGGCGGCCGAAGAGATCCGCGACCAGCCCCGGATCTCCGTCGTGATCCCCGCGTACAACGAGGAGGAACGGATCATCCCGACGATCGGGGCGATCGCCACCTACATGTCCGCCCGGGGAGAGCCCTGGGAGCTGATCGTGGCCGACGACGGCTCGACCGACTCCACCGTCCAGCTCCTGCAGACGATGCGGCTGGCGAACATGCGCGTGCTGACCACCGGGAGCAACGGTGGCAAGGGAAGCGCGGTCCGCCGGGGCGTACTGGCCGCGCGCGGCGAGATCGTCCTGTTCGCCGACGCCGACCAGTCGACGCCGATCGAGCAGTTCGACGAGCTGCTGTCCAGGATCACCGAGGGGGGCTACGACATCGTCGTCGGCTCCCGCCACGCCCATGGATCCATGGTGTCGAAGAAGAGCCTGGTACGCCGCCTCCTCAGCGGTGGCCTGCGCATCGTGGTCAGAACCCTCGGCGGGCTGCGGATCTCCGACACCCAATGCGGATTCAAGATCTTCACCGCGGACTCCGCGCGCAGCCTGTTCAGCCGGCAGATCATCGACGGCTTCTCCTTCGATCTGGAGGTGCTGTACCTGGCGAACAAGTCCCGGATGAAGGTGGCCGAGGTCCCGGTGGAGTGGATCGACGCTCCCGGCTCCACGGTGCGGCCGCTGAAGGTCACCCTGCAATTCCTGCACGAGCTGCTCCGGATCCGGGTGAACGATCACCGGGGCCGCTACACCACCCACCGTCCCGCCGCCGGCATCGTGTCGGCCCGGTCCCACTGAAACCACCAGGAGAATTCTGATGCAGATCAACGGCGAGCGTCACGACAACGGCCACCACGTCTTCGTCGGCGGCCGGTTCGACGCCCACGAGACCGCCGGGTTCCAGCGCTACCTCGAGGACCTGCTGACCGCGGGCAGCCGGCGGATCCGGATCGACCTGTCCCAGGTCAACTTCATCGACTCGACCGCCCTCGCCGCGCTCCTGCAGGCGTCCCGCACGGCGGCCGGCTTCGGTGTCGCCTTCGTGCTGGCGAACCTCTCGGACCCGGTCCGGGTGATCTTCGAGCTGACCGCCCTGGACCAGGCGTTCACCATCGAGGGAGCATCGGTCGGCGGATTGGCCGGCCAGGTCGCATGACGAGGCGCCTGACATCCGTTTCGGAGGCGGTCGACGCGTTGCTGACCGCCACCTCAGCAGCGCCTCTCGCGGCTTCACCGCCTGCCGTCTCGGCCGCCGGCCATCTTCTCAGGATGGCGGATCTGTACGAGGACGCACAGAACGAGCTGACCGACGCCCTGGTCGCGGCGCACGACCGCCTGCTGGCGATGTACGAGCTGACCAGGGCCCAGGCGGACAGCCGCGACCATGCCGAGGCGTGCCGGCGGACGGCGACGGCGATCCTGCGGAGCACCGAGTGCGAGGCAGGCATTCTCGTCGGTCCCGCCTTCTGCTACAGCGCCGGCGACCCGGCGCACCGGTCCCGGTTGTTCGGTCTGGCCCGGCGCGCGCTGCGCCGGGGGGTGTCGGAGCCGGAGATCCTGGTGGGAACGCCCACACCGACGATCATCGCGCCGGTGCCGGGCATCACCCAGGCCCTGGTGCTGGTGCTGACCCGAACCACGGGACCCGCTTTCGACACCGGTGACGTGAAACTGCTCAGCGCGGTCACCTCGGTGATCGCCGGCCTGATCAATCTCACCCAGTCGCACCAGCGGGACGTCGAACGGGCGCAGCTGGAGCAGGAGCACAAGGCCGCCTCGGAGCTCGCGCAGGCGGTGCTCTCGGCGGAACCCCCGGCCGTCCCGGGCGCCCACGTGTACGCCCGCAGTGTGCCGGCACATCTCGCCGGCGGTGACTTCTTCGCTTTCGTTCCCCGGGCCGGCGCTCTGTGGTTCGCCGTCGGGGATGTAGCCGGAAAGGGACTTCCCGCAGCGATGATCATGACTCGAGCCGTGACATCGATCCGCAACGCGTGCGCCTCCGGCGATCACCACGATCCGGGAGCGGTCGTCAACCGGGTCAACGAGGAGCTGTACGACTACCTGCTCAACGCCGGGCGCTTCATCACCATGGCGGTCGGCCGGTACCAGCCGGGTGACGGATACATCGACATCTGCAACGCCGGCCACAGCCCTCTGGCCCGGGCCGACGCGGCAGGCGTCACGATGATCAAGCCGAACACCCTGCCGATCGGTGCGCTGGCGCATCCCGCGGCCACCTCGATCCGGATGCCCTTCCTCTCCGGCGACCTGCTGGTCCTCGGCTCGGACGGGCTCGCCGAACAGCAGAACCGCGACGGTCAGCTCTTCGGCTACGACCGGTTCCTGGACGCGGTGGGCCAGGCGCACCGGTCGCTGTCCTTCGGCCGTCGTGCCGACGACGCTCCCCAGCACGTCGCCCAGCGTCTCTTCGCGGAGGTGGCCCTGCACGCCGAGGGCACCCAGCCCGACGACGACCGCACGGTGGTGGTGCTGTACAGCGCGGAGACGGCGCCGTGACCGGGGAGCCGAAGCTCGCGGAGCTGGTGCTGCCGGCCGATCACGTCAGTCTGCGCGATCTCGGCCCGTGGCTCGCCGCCCTGATCGGTCCCGCCCTGCCCGGGGACACGCCCAAGCTGGTCAGCCGGATCGAACTGGCGGTGCACGAGGTCTGCGTCAACGTCGTGGACCACTCCTACCGCGGTGACGGCGGGCAGATGACCCTCGCCGGCCATGTCGACGCGGACACCGTGCACCTGTGCATCACCGACCGCGGCGCGCCGTTCGAGCGGGCATCGGTGGTCGCGCCGCAGCCGGGTGTGCCGCAGATCCGCGGATACGGCCTGATGATCGTGGACCAGCTGGCCGACGGCGTGGAGTTCCGCCGCGACGGCGAGGTCAATGTCTGTGAGCTCCGCTTCCGGCGACGCCCCGCGGAGAGCACCCGATGACGATGAGAGCAGAGCAGCAGACGATGAACATCCTCGAACAGGCGGACAGGTCGAACGGCACCGCCACCCTGACCGTGAGCGGCAGGCTCGACTCGATCGGGGCCGCCGAACTGCGCCGCGCCGTCGACCATCTGGTCAGCCGGCGCTGCCACGGTCTGACCATCGACCTCACCGGCGTCGCGTTCATGGACAGCGCCGGCCTGGCCACTGTCGTGCAGGCGCACCGCAGCATGCAGTTCTCCGGCGGGCAGCTGGTCGTGGTGCGACCCGCGGAGGAGAACGCGAACCGCGTCTTCCAGCTCACCCAGTTCGACAAGATGCTGACGATGCGCGGCACCGCGGTGGAGCGGTGATCCGGTGACCACACCTCAGGAACAGGTTCTCGTGGTCGAGGACGACGTCGTCTCCCGCATGATCCTGTGCCGGATGCTGCAGCAGATGGGCTACCACGCCGTGGCGGCGACGTCCGTCCAGACCGCCTTCGAGCTCGCCGCGACGATGGACTTCCGCCTGGTCATCTCCGATTTCCGGCTGCCGGACGGCACCGGCCTGGACATCCTGGATCAATGGTCCTCCCTTGCCCGCAGCTCGGCGCCGTTCATCCTGGTGACGAGCGTGGGCACCGCGGTGGTGGAGGACGAGGGGCGGCACCGGGTGGACGGGTATCTCACCAAGCCGATGCACTCGCGCGAGCTGCAGGCGTGTGTCCGGCGGGTGTGCGAGGGCGGGAACGCCGGCCCGTCCGGTGAGACGCCGTGACCACCGTCGCGAACGCCGTGGCCGTTCTGCTGGTCCTCGGCTACGCGCTGCTGGTCCTGCGCCTGGTACGGCCCGAGAGACACGCCGTGGCGGTCTGCGCGACAGCGGTGGCCGGTTGGGCGGGCCTGGCGGCGGCGCCGCTGGCCGTCGTGGCCGCGCTGGCCGGCAACCCGGTCGTCGCCGGGTCGCTGGGCGTCGCGGCGCTGCTGCAACTGGTCTGGATGATCCGGGCGGTGGCCTGGCGGCTCTCCCCCGCGGCACCGCCGTCCGGCGATGGGCTCCGGCTGGTGTCGGCGAACGTGCTGAACGCCAACACCCGGATGAACGAGCTGGCGGCCGAGCTCCTGACCCTCGACGCGGACGTGCTGTGCCTGCAGGAGGTCACCGCGGAGCACGCGCTGGTGCTGCGCAGCTCCGGGCTGCTCACGGCTTACCCGTATGCGATCGTCGACCCGGATCCGGGGTTCCACGGCTCGGCGATCCTGTCCCGGCTGCCGCTGACCGGCATGGCGGCCGAGGACGTCGGCGGCTTCCCGATGACACGCGCCGACCTCTCGCTGGGCGGTGAGCCCGTCCGGGTCGTCAACGTGCACACCGCGGCCCCGCTGGACCCCGAACACGTTGCGGCCTGGCGGCGGCAGATGCTCGCCCTCACCGGCTTCCCGGCGCCACCCGGCGGGACCCTGATCATGGCCGGCGACTTCAACGCCACCCTGGACCACCGGTCGATGGCGCGGCTGCTCGGTCACGGGCTGCGCGACGCCTTCGAGGAAGCCGGCACCGGGCTGGGCGCCACCTGGCCCCGATGGCGATGGCCGATGCCCGCCCTGCTCCGCCTCGATCATGTGCTCGTCTCAGGTCCCCTGCGCGCGGTAGCGGCCTCCGTCGCCGACAGCGCGGGCAGTGACCACCGCCGGCTCATCGTCGATCTGCAGCCCGCGGCCGGTTCCATCACGTTCGACAGTGGCGTACTTCACATGCACTCAGCCCGCTGATCGTCCTGCCGAGTAGAGGCGTCAACCAACCTGCCGGCAGGCCCCTGGCACCAGACGGAGTCACCATGGTCCCCAATGCTCTGACGAGCGGCGCCCCGCGCATCCTCCCGAGACTCTCCACTGCCGTGGCGGGTGTGCGAATGGGAGGCGCCCTGGTTCTGCTCAGCAGCCTCGTCGTGGTGTCTCCGGCCTCGGCCGCCGTCGCCGTCCCCACCGCGCCCTCCCACGTGACCGCCGGGCGGTCCGCCCAGGACGTCCGCGACTTCACCGTCTCCTGGTCCGCCGGCACCGGCCCGATCACCGAATACGCGGTGATCGTGTTCGTCGACGGCAGACGGACCCAGCGCACCGTGCCCGCCGCCACCCGGCAGGTCCTCGTCCAGGGCAGCTCTCTGCAGAGCATCTACCAGGTGCACGTCGCCGCGCTGAACGCCGAGAAGAAGGGCGCCGTCTCGGAGCAGATCACCGTCAACCCGGTGCTGCCGGGTCCGCCGGTGGACCTGGACGGCTCGGTCAGCACCGACGGATCCGGCATCACCGCGCGATGGGCCCCGCCGCAGCGGTCCGGCCTGAACCCGGTCCTGCGATACACGGTGACCTTCACCGACACGGTGACCAGGCGCGGCTACAGCTATGCCACCACCGAGACCCGGCTCGACGCGCCGGTGGACGCCGGCCGGATCTACGAGGTGAGCGTCAGCGCGGTGACCCGCAACGGCGCGAGCATCCCGGAGACCACGCACCTGGGCGGCGCCGGCGCGTCGGCGCCACGGTGGTTCACCGCGGTACGCGACAACGACGCCCCCGGACAGATCGTGCTCAACTGGTCGGTCCCGTCCTGGGCCGGCGACGACGACGTCATCACCGGCTACGAGATCGGCTCGGGCGCCGGCACGGTGACCGCCTGGACGCCGGTCGGCGACGCGCTCACCGCCACCGCGCCCCTGAGCACCTCGGCATCCGGGGTGTACTCGGTCCGTGCGCTCACCGCGCGGGGCGCCTCGCTGATGGCCGACCCCGTCCCGGTCGAGACCGCGGTGAAGTCGCTCTTCGTCAACGACGTCTACCCGATCGCCGCGAGTTCCTCGGGCAGCGACGTGACCCTTCGGTTCTCCGACGGCAGCCGGGCGATCGAGTACCCGTGGCTCTCGATCTCGCTGCTGCCCACGGACGGGTGGACCTACCGGGACCAGGCCCTGCTCGCCGACAACACCAAGAGCACGGTCTCCTTCGACGACGTGCCCAGCGGCCGCTACCGGGTCATGGTGGTCGGATACTCCCTGAGGAACCTATTCACCAGTGGTCAGACGCTGTTCAACGAGGAGATCATCGTCAATGATCTCTCGGACACGATGAACGCCACCGAGGCGTCGTTCAGCGACGGGAACTCGATGTGGCACGGGATCTACCCCCCGGTGAGCCTGCCATCGGTCGTGATGACCGAGCAGATGTCCTACGACGGGTCGGCCGCCATGGCGGTGACCGCGAAGGCCAACAGCGTCGGCCGGAACATCACCGCGGGAGCCGGCCCGGCCCGGGCGGTCCCGGTCAGCGCGGGCAAGCAACTGGTGGTCTCGGCGCAGGGCTTCGCCACCACCCGGCCGACCCAGTGGAACCTCGGCATCTCCTGGTGGGACGGCAGCGGACGGCAGATCGCCCTGTCCCGGACGCTACGGCTGCGCAACGTCCAGGGTTCGTGGAAGACCTCCGGCGGCACCTTCATCGCCCCGCCCGGCGCCGTGGCCGCCAGCGCCTTCGTCGAGATCGGCGAGTTGCTGCGCGGACAGACCTTCTACATCGACGACATCGCGCTGCGCAGCTACGTCCCGGCTCAGCAGGTCCAGACAGCCACCGACTGGACCACGGTCCGCGGCGAGACCCAGCTGATCGGGGGCACGGTGTCGATGACGGGGGAGGGCGCCACCGAGGTGCTGGACCCGACCACACCGGGCGCGGACATCAGTGTCAACACGCAGGCGCAACTGCTCTCCGGTTCGGCCTACGGCATCGCGGTACGCGCGACCAGCTCCGGCTCCGGAACGAACGCGTACCTGGTGCAGGTGCACAGGTCAGCCGGCGCGCACACGATGTACCTGCGGCAGGTGGTGGGCGGCACGGCCTGCGCGACGCCCCTGGCGAGCGCTGCTCTTCCCCGTTCCTTCGATGCCGCGGTTCCGCACCGGGTCACCGTCCGGGCCGCCGGGAACGCGCTCGGCGTCCTCCTCGCCGGCAAGCAGGTTCTCACCGTCAGCAGCCTCTCGAGTGCGGTCGCCGCCAAGAAGTGCGGAACGGCGCCGACCGGCACCGGCGTCGGCCTGACCAAGGCCGCGGACGCCTCCGCCGAGTTCACCGCGGTGGTCCTCAACCGCGCCTGACCCGGGGCTCGGCGAGCGTACGGCGCCGTCATCGCCGGGCGTACGCTCAGGACCCGCCGTCACCGTCCGACAGGTGGAGTATGGGAACGGCCGGCTCCACAGGGTGCCGGCGGCCACCGCACACCATCGGAGTGCGCGCCGCCGGCGCCCGCGCGCTCGCCGTCGTCCTGATGTCGCTGGCGGCGGCGCTGGCCGGGGGCCGTTGGCAGAACGAGCACCACGCCTTCCTGATCATGCTCACCGCGGTGTGCGGGCTGCTCGTTCTCGGCGGCGGCGTCCTCGTGCTGCTGCTCGCGGCGGCGCTGCGGGCGTACTGGACCGCCGGTCTGGCCCTATTGCTCTGCCTGATGCAGACGGTATGGCTGCTGGGGTCGTGCCTGCGGGCGGGTGAGCAGGTGAGGCCGGCCGGTGGCACGAGCCTGCGGCTGCTCTCCGCCAATCTGCTGATCGGCAACTCCCGGATCGGCGAGCTCGCGACCCGGCTGCGGGACTCGGGCGCCGACGTGCTCATCCTGCAGGAGGTCACCGCTGAGCACCACGCCGTACTGAACGCCACCGGCCTCGCCGCGGTCTATCCGTACAGCGTCGCCGATCCGTTGCCGGGCTACCACGGCTCGGCGATCTTCTCGCGGTGGCCGCTGGCCGACGCGCGGGCGTTCGATGTCAGTGGCTTCCCGATGACCACCGCCACGATGACCGTCGCGGGTACCGCCCTGCGCGTGGTGAACGTTCACGTCGTCGCACCGTTGTCGGGTGAGAACGTCACCCGGTGGCGGGGTCAGCTGGCCGAACTCGCGCGGATGCGGCCCGCCGGGGACGGCGCCGGGATCCTGATCGGCGACTTCAACGCCACCGCCGATCATCGGGCCCTGCGGGCCCTCACCACGGCCGGCTGGCGGGACGCCGCACAAGAAGCCGGCACCGGCCTGGGCTTCACCTATCCCGCGTCCGGGTTTCCCGGCGTGCCGCTGCTGCGCATCGACCACGCCATGGTCTCCGAGCCGCTCACCGTGCTCACCGCCCGGACCCGGGAGAACCCGGGCAGTGACCATCACATGCTCGAGGTGACCGTCTCCGTCCCCGCGGCATCATGATCATTCCGTTCGAATTCCGGATCGGCATACAGCGTCAGGACCGCCGTCCTGTCGCGGGAGCCGGCCCGGACACCGTCCTCGCGCCCGTCCCGGACCGGGACTCCGGGACCGAACCGCAGGACGGGCCCCGGATCGAACCCGGACCCGGGTTCGTCCACCGTCACCAACTGCTGCTGGTCGCTCTCTGTCTGCTGGTGCTGTTCCACGGCGCCCTCCTGCTCAGTGGCAGCTACCAGCGCACCTACGACGCCTATGTGCACATCTTCATGGCCGACCACTACACCCGGGGCTGGTTCACCACCTGGGAGCCGCGCTGGTACACCGGATTCACCACGGTCAGCTACCCGCCCGGCAGCCACTACGTCATCGCCCTCCTCAGCTCCGTCGCCGGTCTGCGCGGCGGCTTCGTCATCGTGCAGATCTTCGCGCTGATCAACCTGACCGTCGGGGTGTACCGCTGGGCGCGCATCTGGGTGGACGAGAGAGCCGCCGGGTGGGCGTCGATCCTGCTGGTGGTCTCCTCCGCCATCGCGGAGACGGTGCACGTGTTCGGGCAGCTGCCGACCACCTTCTCGCTGGGTTTTCTGCTCAACTCGCTACCCTTCGCTTACCGATGGGTACGGTACGGCGCCGGCAGGCATCTGCTGCTCGGCATCTCCTGCACCGCCGCCACCACCGCCGGCCACCACGTGACGACCCTGTTCGGTGCGGTCTTCTTCGTGGGGCCGGTCCTGGTCGCCGCGCTGGTCGCCCAGATGCACATCCCGCTGGCCGACGAGCCGGAAGGGCACCTGAGCATGATCGGCCGCCGGTCGCTGTGGCCGACGATGGCACGCCGGCTGCGGCGCATCCTGCGACCGTTCCTCCGGACCGGCGTCTACGGCCTGCTGCTCATCAGCGCCCTGCTCATCGTGGTGCTGCCGTACTGGCTGTACTCGCACAGCGACCCGATCACCCAGGTGAGCATCCCGCACGCGAGCCGGGACGACTTCCTCGAGAACACCGCCGCCGGACTGGTGTTCTGGGTGGTTCCGTGGGGGACCACGGTGCTGGCCCTGCCGTACGCGCTGATCCGGGCCCTCACCTCCAGCGCCTGGCCGCTGGGGCTGTCGCTGGCGGCGCTCACCTTCCTGGGCACCGGCGGGACCACCCCGTATCCCCGGATGCTGCTCGGTGGCGCCTTCGACATCCTGACGCTCGACAGGTTCACGTTCTGGGCCACCATCTCCATCCTGCCGCTGGCCGGAGCGCTGGTCTCCAGTGTGGTGGGCGGCAGCGTGCGCGCCTGGCTGCTGCAGAACGTCGGGCGCAAGCTGGCCGGCGTGCTCCCGGTGTTGTTCGCGGTGACGCACCTCGCTTTCACCCTTTTCTCCGCCAGCCTCACCCATTACCGCCCTTTCCAGCCCAAGGCCATCGACCCGGGCCCGATCGTCGCGTTCATGGACAAGGACGAGCATTACCGGTGGCGGTACCTGCTGCTGGGCTTCGGGGATCAGATGGCCTGGGTCGGCGCCAACACCACCGCCGAGACGGTGGACGGCAACTACCACTCGGCGCGCAGGCTGCCGGAGCTCACCTCCCGGCCGGTCGAGCGGCTGGAGGGCGCGAAGTACTCCGGGCTGCCCGGCATCGGCAGCCTCCAGCAGTTCCTGGCCGTCCCGGAGCGGTACAACCTGAAGTACGTCATCAACAACGACGCGTTCTACGCGCCGCTGCTGCACTTCAGCGGCTGGCACGAGCTCAGCGCGCTGGAGAACGGCACGGTGGTGTGGGAACGCGCCAACGTCACGCCGCTGCGCACCGACCGGGAGCCCACGGAGGTGCCCGGCTGGCAGCGGCTGATGTGGGGCATCGCTCCGATCACCGCGCTCGTCACCGCGGGGATCCTGTTGCTCTGGGCCGCGTTCGGCGCCCGGACACCCCGGTGGTACGGGCGGCTGATCGCGCGATCGCACCGGTCACGGCGACGCGGCCGGCTGGTGAGCTGGGCCGACCGGCGCCTGGCCGCGGCCGCCGACCGGATCGGGCCGCGGCGCCGCTCCGCCGAGGATCGCTGGCAGCCGTTGCAGCCACTGCTGGAACGGCTGCGGCGCGAGGCCGGCGCGGCGGTCTCGGCCCAGCGACGGCGCCTGCAGGCCGGCACGGTCGTGGTGGTCCTGCTGACACTCGCGGGCGGCCTGGCATATCACTTCCGGCCGGCCTCTCCCGGCCCGGAACGCGTGGTCCGGGACTACTTCGATCATCTGGACTTCAACCGCCGGGAGGAGGCGTACGCCCTGCTCGACCCGCGCACCCGGCCGGCCTTCTCCGCCTATCAGTCGGTCCTCTCCCGCGACGGCGGACTGGTCGCGTCGTTCGGCAAACTCGACGACATCACCACCAGGGTCACCGGGGCCACGTCGGCCGGGACCACGGTCAGCGCCGTCCTCACCTTTCTGACCTCCCTGGAGGAGTTCCACATGACCAGGGAGATGCGGCTGCGGCGGCACGACGGCACATGGTGGATCGACCTGCCGCTGAGTACCGTGTACGAGCCGGCCGACGCGTTCACCGACCGCCCCATGGTGACGTTCCTGGAGCAGAGCCGGGAGACCAATGCCGCGCAGCGCCAGGACGGCACCGACGTCTCCGATGTCCCCGAGCTGGCTTTCCGGTCGGTCCGCTCGCTGCTGCTGGACAACCGGTGGGTGGCCGTCGGAGAGATCGTCAACGTGGACGTCGTCCCGGTCGACCTCACGGTCACCGCCCAGCTGCGGGACGCCGGGAACCGGCTGCTCGCCTCCTGGGACGCCGCCCAGGTGATGATTCACAAGCTGCTCCCGGGCGAGAGCTCGCCCTTTCGCATCGAGTTCCAGCTGATCGCCGGCACCGGCCAATACGGCACCGAGGTCGACGGGGGTGTGAAGGGCGACCCGGGCACCGCGACCGGGACTCCGTCCACCGGGCCCGCCACCTCCGCGGACACCAGCGCACCCGTCGAGTTCGACCCCGATCTGATCACCCCGCTCGTGCTGGCGGACGGTGCCGTACCGGCCCGGGCCGACCTGTACGCCCGCGGCTCGATAACATCCCGGGGCACCGCCCGGGGGCTCCAACTGTCACAACTGCGGGTGGAAGGCTCGGCCGGCGGCACCCACTTCCTGACCGGGCAGATGCGTAACGACATGCCCTTCGAGGCGGCGATCCCGCACCTGCTGCTGGCCTATCTGACAGCCGACGGCAAGGTCGGCTGGGTGGACCACGCCTACCTGCCCAACAGCATCGCCCCGCAGCGCCGGACATCGTTTCGGATTGCGGTCAGCGACGGCTCGCGGATACGGGACTCCGGATTGCCCACCCGCGGTTACGCCGGAACCCGGCCCGGACCGGCGCCGCGGAGGACCGCGCTCGTCGCGGCACCCCGCGGCAGCGGCTTCACCCGGATCCAGGTCTACGCGACCGCCTACGTCCGGGGTGGCAGGTGACGCGGCCCGGGCGGCACCGGGCCCGCCCGGCACGCCGATGGCCGGCCCGCCCCGTCGTCCTGGCGCTCGTCCTGACGACCGCGGTGACAGCCGGATGGCTCCTGAACCGGCGGGCCGACGACACGGACACCTCCGGATCCGGCGGCGCCGGTGCGGCGGCGCCCGTCCTCCGGCTGGAGATGCCGGAGCAGGCGCCGGCCGGCGAGCCGATGGACGTCCGGGTGCACGGCGCGCCGATCGGGGCCGACGTCTCCTTGATCAGTCTCGGCGGACTCGGCGCCACCACGGCGGAGTCGGTGTCCGGTGCCGCCGGCGCGCTGTTCCGTATCCCCTCGGCGGCGACGCGGTGGGCCGGCGCGCTCACCCTCGTGGCCCGCAGTGGCGCCGCGATCACGACCCGGACGGCCCGGATCGTGCCGGGCCAGGTCGCCGGGCCCCCCATCACCGTGGTCGGCCCCAAGTCGATCGTCGCGGACGGCACGGACATCGCCATGATGGTCAGCATCCCGGTCGACGCCTGGGGAAACGCCGGGCCGGACGGCACCGCGGTGACCATGACCCGCCGCCGCCCCGGCGGCGCCGTGGAACGCCGGAGCCTGACGACGTCCGGGCTGCTGGCCCATGCCGTCGTACGGTCCGGAACCAGGGCCGGCACCGGGGCGGTCGGGGTGTCGGCCGGCGGCGCCGCCGGGGTGACCGCCGGCGTGACCGAGGTGGCCGGGCCCCCCGCGCCCTTCACCCTCGGCACCGTCGGCGTGGTACCGGCCGCCGACGGCCGCTCGCTGCTGCGGGTGCGCACCTCGACGCTGTACGACCGGTACGGCAACGTGCAGCCCAACGGCACCGGCGTACGGCTGATTCTCGACGGGGCCGACGGGAACGGCGAGGCCTCGGGATACACCGTGGGCGGCCGGGCGGACTTCACGCTCGAGGCGCCGGCCCGGGCCGGCCGTATCCGGCTGCGCGCGGAATGCCGGGGCACCACGACGGCCGGTCCGCTGCTCGTCACGTTCCCCGCCGTACGGCCGCGCATCCCGGTGATCGCGGCCCGGGACTCCGCCGGGATGACCGTACGGGTCGGCCCGGTCACCGATAGTCTGGGTGGGCTGCTGGTGGACGGCACACCCGTAACGGTGACCGTGACCGGCGGTGATGGTGGCCGGGTCGACGGCAGCGGTCAGCTGATCGGCGGCAGCGTCACCGTCACCGTCAGCACCGACGGCCTCGACGGCCCCCTGCGGATCCGCACCACCGTGCTCGGCGTCTCCGCACGACAGGAGCTGGCATGATCCAGCGCCACCGCCTCAAACGGATCCTGGTCCACGTCATCGTGGTGACGAGTGTGGCGGGGGCTCTGGGTGTGCTCGCCCTCGCCGGCCGGCTCTCCGCCTGGAACCAGCCGACCGGTTCCACCACCGTGGTACCGGAGGTCGCCCGGCTGCCCGAGGCCGCCGATCGGCTGGTGACCTGGAACGCGGACCGCTGGGACGGCGCGCGCCGGCTCGAGCCCGCCACCCGGGTTCTCATCGAGGCCGCGTACGTGCGGGCCTGGGCAGCCATCGGGAGATACCAGTCGACGGGCGCCGGCGGGCCGGTGGCCGACGCGTTCACCGGGCCGGCCCGGGACGCGGTGCTGGGCCTGCCCAGCGGCTCAGTGGCCACGTGGGCGCTCGCCCACCGGCTCACGCTGGACTTCTACGCTCTCGACGGCGGCACGGTCGCCGTCGAGGACACCGGCGCCCAGGTCGTCCGCTCGGTGATCAGCGGGGGTTCGGCCACCGTGACCGACGCGCGCGAGTCCTACCGGGTGGTGCTGGTCAATCAGGGCGGGGTGTGGCGGGTCCAGCAGTTCCGCCGTGCCGGCGCCGGCGTCGCCACGGTGGTCGGGGCGAACGGCGCGGACGGTGTCGCCGTGCTGCCGTCGCCGGAACGGCAGCGTGCGGCCCGGACCGTACCGCAGCTCAACGGCACCAGCTACCACCTCGATCTCACCGCGGGCGACGGCGACGCGCGGATGGACGCCGATCTCGCGGCGGTACGCGAACTCGGCCTCGACACGGTCCGCCTTCCCCTGCCGTACACCGTCCTGGGCGCCCGATCCCCCCGGAAGGACCTGTTGCAGCGGGTGCACCGGTTCCTCGACCTCGCCGCCGCGCGGCGGGTACGCGTGGTTCCGGCCCTGTTCGCCGGCCTCCCGGCACCGACCGTGGACCTCTGGGCGGCCACCGACCTGCACCTGCGCGGCGTCGTCGAGGCGCTCGGCAGGCACCGCGCCATCGTGCTCTGGGACCTCGCCGACCGGCCGGGCGCACCGGAGACCGGGAGCGCCGCCGACGTCCGGGCGAAGGCCTGGATCCTGCACAACGTGATGCTGATGCGCCGGATCGCTCCTTCCGCGCCGGTCACGGTCTCCTGGCCGGATCCGGGGACGGGCGGCAACGAGACACTGAACTCCCTGCTGGACGTGGTGTCGCTGGCCTGGACCGGGGACCGGGCCGCGCTGCCGGCCGCGCTGGCGGCCGCCGCCGGGGCGGCTGCCGGGCGGCCGGTGGTGCTCTCCCGGTACGGCATCGACACCTACAACAGCGTCTTCCCCGGCGGGCACACCGAGCAGGAGCAGGCCTACGACCTGGCACAGACCCGGATCATCGCCGAGCGCAACGGGTTACGTGGTGTGGTCTTCGCCGCGCTGCGGGACGGGCCGGTGGATGCCACGGCGAGCCGGCTGCCGTGGCGGGCCGGCGCGCAGCGTTCCGCCGGCCTGCTCCGCGACGACGGCACGGCCAAACCGGCGGCAGCCCTCGCCGGGTCCGTCTCCGGTCTGGAGACCGTGACCGCCCCCTCGTTCGGCGCGGCTGCCGTGCGCAAGCCCTTCTGGTGGGCGGTGACGGCAGCCGGCGCCGTGGCGGTCGCGGCCGGGTCGTCGCGGCTGGTCCGGCGGCGGCCGGCCGGCCGCGGCAGCCGGTCCCGAACGGCAACCGAACGGAACGCAGAACTGCCCCCCTACCTGCCGATCATTTCTGATGAGGCGGTCGCCCGAGGCCACCGGAGAGGAAAGCGATGGGCTACGCGGCACGCGCGCTCGTGGAGGCGATAGCCTTGCCCGCGGCGCTGGTGGACCCCTCCGGACGGGTCCTCGCCGCGAACGCCCGGTGGTCGGCGCTCGGCGGGCCGCGCAGCGTCCACAGCCGGGAGGGCCTGATCTTCCCTCCGGCGGATCAGGAGTGCGGCGCGCACGAGCGGCTGGCCGACGCGATCAGCGCCGGTACCGCGCGGGAGCAGGCGCTCACCGTGCGCTGTGGCTGCGACCGGGAGGCGGTCCGGACCGTACGGGTCGCCGATGTCGCCACCCTGCAGGGAGGACTGCACCGGCTCGTCACCACGGAGGTGGTGCGGACCGACGAGGTCAACCGGGAGAGGCTGGAGTTCCTGGCGCTGCTGAGCCATGAGGTCCGCACGCCGGTGACCGCTGTCGTGGGGATGGTCGAGGTCCTCCGGGCGATGACCCTGCCGCAGGACATCCGCGAGGTGGTCGACGGCGTCCACCGGTCCACCCACGCTCTGCAGTCGATCACCAGTGATCTGATCGACCTCGCCCGGCTCGAGACGGGCCAGCTGGATCTCGACATCCGGCCGGTCCCGTTGCGGCCCCTGCTGGAGGACGTCATCGAACCCCTCCAGGAGCAGGCCCGGCAGAAGGCCCTGTTGCTGCTCGCCGCGGTGGAACCCGGCATGCCGGAGGCCATGTGGAGCGACCCGGACCGGATCCGCCAGGTGCTGACGAATCTGGTGAGCAATGCCGTCAAGTTCACCGACCGGGGTGAGGTGGTCGTCACGGCGCGGCAGGACGCGGGCCAGGTCGTGCTCACGGTACGTGACACCGGTCCCGGTTTCGCCGAGGAGGACCAGCGACGGATCTTCACGCCGTTCGTTCAGATCGACCCGTCGGCGGCACGGCGCCACGAGGGCGCCGGTATCGGCCTGACCATCGCGGCCCGGATCGTCGAGCGGATGGGCGGCACGATCGAGGTCGACTCGCTGCAGGGTCAGGGCTCGGAGTTCCGGGTACGGATCCCGTTGCGGACCGCGGCCGTGGCCGGCGACGAGCACGAGCCCGAGCCCCTGGCCGGACGGCGGATCATCGTGGTCGCGCCGTCGCCGTACTCCGCACGGGCACTGGACTGGCTGCTCACCTCGGCGGGCGCGACCGTCACCGGCGCGGACATGGCGACCGTGCTGCGCGGTGTCCCGGACGCCGACATCGTGCTGTGGTGCGACGACACGCACGATCCCGAGGTCGGGGACAGGATGCGGGCGATCGAGGCAGCGGTCGGCGCGAACGGGCGTACCGTGATGATCAGTACGACCGATCCGCGCCGCGGGCTGTTCCGCGGCGGCAACATCCTGACCGCGCCGCTGTTGCGGCAGCGGCTGGTGGCGACGCTCAACCGTGAGCGCACCGGAGTGCGGGGCGCTCCGGTGCTACCGCCCGCGCTGCCCGGCGGCCGGGTGTTGCTCGCCGAGGACAACGAGGTCAACCGCGGGGTGCTGGCTCGGATGATCACACTGCTGGATGTCGAGTGCCACGCGGTGGCCGACGGCGCCGCGGCCGTCGCGGCGGTACTGACCGGCACGCACTACGACGTGGTCCTGATGGACCTGCAGATGCCGAACGTCGACGGGATGACGGCGACCCGGCGGATCCGCGACGCCGGGCTCCGGACCCCGATCATCGCGCTGACCGCCACCGCGCTGCGCGGGGTGGAGGACCGCTGCCGAGAGGCCGGGATGGACGGCGTGCTCAGCAAACCGATCACGCTGGCGTTGCTGCGGCAGGGCCTGGAACCGTATCTCGAGGACCCGTCCGGACAGCGGGCGCCGGCCGGCCCCCCGGAACGGGAGATCGCCCGGCCGGGCATGCCGGCGCCGGCGCTCCTGGACGCGGCACGACTGCACGATCTCGAGGAACAGCTGAGCGACCGGCCGCTGATGATGGCGACCGTCCGCGCCTATCTCGACCAGGTGGGCCCCCGTCGTGCGGAACTCGCCGCGGCGGTGCGCTCGGAAGACCTGTCGTCGGTGGCGCTCACCGCACACACCTGGAAGTCCTCGAGCGCGCTGCTGGGCGCCGACGCCCTGGCGCAGGCCTGCGCCAGGCTCGAGGAACGGGCGATGGCCGGAGCCTCCGGCGGCGAGCTGCGCAGACTGTTCGAAGAGCTGGAAGGCACGGTCGACGGCACGGCCGTGGCTCTCTCCGGATATCTTGGCGATGGGGAGCAAGGCAGCTGACATGAGACATCCGAGGAACACCACCACGTCAGCCGTTCTCGCGCCGAACGGCGAACAGGCGCCGAGCAGGTCCTCGGCCGAACCGGGCAAGGACACCGCGGACGGCCCGGCATCCATGCTGTCCCGCAGCGTACGCAAGCGGCTCGCCTTCACCACGGCCCGGCCCGGCCGCCGCCGAACGCCCGCCGCGGTCGGCCGGCTGAGGACCGCCAACGCCGCGCTGCGCGCCGAGAACCGGGCGCTGCTCTCGTCCCTGCAACGGTTCCAGGAGTTCGCGGGCGAGGTGAGTCATGACCTCAAGACCCCGCTGATCGCCATCCTGGGCTATGCGGAACTGCTGAACCACCTCGACTCACGACAGCTCGAGGCGGAGGAGTACCACGGCCTGCTGGGGCAGATCATCTCCGGAGCCGAGCGCATGCGGGAGGTCATCGACAACGTCCTGCAATCCCTGTCGAACCGCGACGAGATCACCGTTCAGCCGATCGACCTGGGGGCGCTCGCCACCGAGTCCGCCCGGGAGTGCCGGGACCGTTTCGGGACGGCGCCTTCCCCGTCGAAACCGCAGATCACGGTCGATCGGCTGCCTCCGGCGTTCGCCGACGCGGTCATGATTCGCCGGGTCTTCGACAACCTGCTCGGCAACGCGGTCAAATACGTACGGCCGGGGCAGGTCGCGCGGGTCCACGTCTCCGGCCGGACGGAGACCGGCGGCTGGGTCCGCGTCGACGTCACGGACAACGGCATCGGTATCCCGGACGGCCAGCACGAACTGGTCTTCGCCGGCCGGTACCGGGCCCATGCCGACGCCGGATATCCCGGCACCGGCCTGGGACTGGCGATCTGCCGCAAGATCATCGAGATGCATGGCGGGCTCATCATCGCCGAACCCGCGGAGACGGGCGGAACCCGTGTCTGGTTCACCCTGCCGGACCTCGAACCGGCCGGACCGCCCACCCTGAAGCAGCACCACCACAGCCGGTGACGGCCACAAGACATCAACGGGAGACGAAGACCATGGCAGCTCTGAAGCACCTCGACAGCCTCTCCGGGGAGTCCGATCTCACCGACCCGGACCGGCTGCTGGCCGTGGCCGAGTACCTCGACTCGGACAAGGCCAACTCCGCCGCGCTGGAGCAGTTCACCCTGGGACTGGCCAAGGTCACCGGCAGCAGGATCGCCGCCGTCACCCTGGTCCTCGACGACCACGTCCTGGTGACCGGGACGCACGGGACGGGCGACTGGATCCTGAAGGCCGGTTCCTACGAGGCCGACCGGACGCCGTCCTCAGCGGTGATCCGCACGGGCCGTTCTCTGGTGATCCCCGACCTGTCCCAGGATCCTCAGTACCGGGACTGCCCGATGGTCGTCGACGACCGGATCCGGTCGTACGTCGGAGCGCCGCTCATGACCATCCGCCGCTCCGTCATCGGGTCGGTGTGCCTGCTGGACCGGGAGCCCGGCGTCTACGTCGAATCACACCGGAGCATCCTCGAGCACCTGGCCCGGTACGCCGCGACCCAGTTGCGCATCGGCGACTGAGGAGACCGGGCAGGTGCCGTCCGGCTCGACGGCGCATGACCACCCCACCTTTTGCGGGTGGGGTGGTGGTGGCGCCGCCCGGGGTGCGGGCGGCGATGGTGAACGCCGCGGTCAGGTCGCGGTGTCCGGTGTCGGGGCAGTGCGGGCAGGTGAGAGTCCTGCCGCGGGGTTTGGGGACGGGCCGGTGGCAGGCGGGACAGGTCGCGGAACTGCCCCGCTCGTCGACCAGGTGTACCCGGATCCCGGCCAGGGCGGCTTCGTCCTGCAGGATCTGCCTCCTCGGCTCGGGGCTCGGGCGGCGGTGGCCCGGCGGCGGGCTCTGGTGTCGGCCAGGTGCATGCGGTGTTCGGCGCGGACCGGCACCTCCACTCGCATCCTAGGCATACGACCAGTTCATAAGAGACTCCAGGTGCGAGACAAGCGCGGAAGCCGGTGAACGTTCGTGGACAACGCACTAGCATGGGTCCCCGTGGGATACACGGTGTTTCCGTCGGGCCGCCTCCACCTACCGGCGACGGACGACGCCGCTGCCGTCACTGCCGCCAAGGCGGCCTGGGCCGGTCGGCCACACGGGCCCGACTTCGAGCGCTGGGCGCCCAGCGACACCCTGGAAGACGTCGCGTGGGTAGCGGCGGCGGCGATCACCCGCGACGGGAGCTGGATCGAGTTCGGCCACGACGACGAGGGCGACCCGAAGTGGAGCGACCACGCCACCGCCTTCTACGTCGCGATCGCGCCGTTCGTGCGCGAGGGCGTCGTCGTCATCGAAGGCGAGGACGGCGCGCGCTGGTCGTACAGGTACTCCGGCGGGCAGGTCGCCCAGGCGGGTGTGAACGGGTGGGACTCGTCGAGTGAGCCGTTCGGTGAACCGGTGTACGGCCCTCCGCCGGCCTGAAAGAATGTCGGATTCACGTACTTCATGCGGTAACGCACGCCCCTCGGCTCAGCAGCGGCCAGGTGTGGGTGTTCGGGTTCGGGGTATGCGGCCGGGACGGAAGGGCACCGTGGAACAGCAGTGGTGCTGGGATCGACAGCGACCGGGCGGAAGGCGGATCGGTGACGGCCGAAAATCAGGAGACCGCGCTGTGCCAGGTCGGCGAGGCTGTCGAGCGTTCCGGCGTGTATCTGCATTTCGTACCGCAGCCGACCCCGCTGGAAGCGTGCTGGTACACGGTCGGCCTGACCGGCCACGGGCATCCTGAGCTGATCCTGTTCGGGCTTCCCCCTGACATCTCGCGGCCTGCGCTGCGGGCCGTTGCCGATGAGATCATCGCGGGCCGGCGGGCATTCGCCGCCGGCCAACACGCTGACGACGTGATCGAGGGTCACCAGGTCCGATTCATCGCCGTGACCGAGCCGGACCGTCACCTTCCCGTGGCCGCGCAGTTCTACGCCGCCTCCGGTGCCGCCGTAGAGGCATTGCAGATCGTCTGGCCGGACCGGTACCACCGCTGGCCCTGGCAGCCCGGCACACACGTGGAGGACATGCCGGTGCTCGGCGCCGAGTAGGAACACCGATCCGGTGCATGCGTCACCTCTCGGGCCGGCTACGCCCCGGGCCCGGCGGCGACCGTGCGGACGGCGCCGTCGTACTGGGTGCGGCGGAAGACGAACGGACCGAAGTCGCCGTAGTCGCGGGTGGGGCGGAACGGCTGGGTGAAACCGCGCCAGAGGATCAGGTCGCCGTCGGTGACGATCCGGGCCTCCAAGGGCCAGCAGCCGACCTCGCCGCAGTCGCAGCCGAGCAGGGCGGTCATGCCGCGTTCCGCCCGGCCGGTCAGGTAGGTGGTGAGGTCACCGGCGTTGACGTGGTCCAGGATCAGGCCGGCGTATGTCCCCGGCACGTCGAAACCGGCGGCGCGCTCGTAACCCGCGACCAGGTCGATCAGGCTGACGTCGTCGACGAAGGCGAGCAGTTCGCGGGCCGGGTCCGGTGGGCCGCCCCACGGGCGGATCTCGAAACGGACGCGGCGGACGGGCGGGACGATGGGCACCCGGCCAGGGTGCGCCCCGGCAGGCGCTTGATCAAGGCCTTTATGTTGGGGCGGTGACAACCAGGAGAATGCTCGCCGTCGCTCTCGCCGCCGTGCTCGGGGTGGGTGGCTGCGCGAAAGCCGGCACCAGCCCCGAGACCGCGCCGACCGGTGACGCCAAGGAGGCGCTGCTGAAGTCGGCGGACGCGCTGAGGACGGGCAGCTACTCGTTCAGCCGGACCGGGGCCTATCTGCTCCAGGATCTGCAGCGCGGTGACGTCCACCTGCCGGACGGGGTGCTGCTGCAGCACGAGCAGCGGGCGGTGATGCGCGTCGGCGACGCCGTCTACCTGCGGTATTTCCTGTACGGCAACGCGGAGCTGCGCGACCAGTACATGACGTTGTACAAGCAGCACGGCGCCACGGCGGCCCAGCTCAAGGACTTCACGACGATGAACGCGCTGCTGGACGGCAAGCGGTGGGTGCGCGCCGACGGGAAGAAGCTGACGGCGGCGGCGGAGATCGACGAGCAGAGCGGCCTGGACGCCATGACGCCGCTGCCGAAACCCGGGGAACACGACGTGCCGAAGGTGGGCGCGCTGCTCACGGCGGTGACGACGGCGGCGCGGACCGGCGACACGATCACCGGGACGCTCGACGCCACCAAGGTCGACCCGGACGCGAACCTGCTGTTCAGCGATCCCACCTACCTGTACGGCCCGGCGGCGAAGACCATGTCGTACCAGGCGGTGCTGGACGGGCAGGGGCGGCTGACCGAGTTCACCGTGACGATGCCGAGTCAGCTCGCGTCCGAGCCGGCCGACGGTCACCAGCCGGAGCCGCCGCTGGTCATCAAGATCTCGGGGTACGGCGAGACGGCCGCCCCCACCGCCCCGAAGGACGCGCCGGAACTGCAGCAGTCCGCGTACGAGGTGCTGTCCCGCGACATCGACTGACCGGCGTGTGGATTTCGGGCGCGCATAGCGGCCGAAATCCACACGCCTGGTTTCAGAACAGGGCGACCGACTCGTCGAGCCGGTCCCGGGTCCAGGACAGTTGCCCGGGATCGGTGACGGCGCGGAAGTCCGTCTCGATCGCCATGATCAGCGTGAGGTACAGGTTGTAGAGCTTGCGGCGCAGCAGTTCACCGGGGGTGGACGGGGTGTGACCGTAACCGCGGGCGAACCCCGCCGGGTCGCCGAACGACGGCTGCACGGTCGCGGTGAAACCGGCCTCGATCAGCGGGTCGCCCCAGAGGGCCCGCTCGTGGTCGATGATCGCGACGATCCGGCCGCCGCGGACCAGGGCGTTGTTGTCCCACAGGTCCCATTCGACGAACCGGGGCTCGGTCACCTCGTCCAGGCAGGCGGCGTGCGCGCTGACGAGCGTACGCAGCAAGCCGTAATCGTGACCCACAGCGACGCCGCGCCGTTCGCCGTCGTCGAGGACGCCGCCGATCAGGCGGGTGAAGGCCTGCCGCCAGGTGGGCTCGCCGGGGCCGGTCAGCGGGCCGAACGCGGGGCCGCGGACGGCGTTGAGCTCCCGGGTGACCGCGCCGAGTTGCGCCTGATAGGAGTCACGCTCGGTGGCGGTGAGGGTGTCGCGGAGCATGCCGAGGTTGTCCGCGTCGACGTAGGACATGGTGAACCAGTCGGCGTCGCACAGGTCATGGCTGGTGTCGGCGAAGTGCACGTCCGGCACGGGCACCGCGGTGCGCTCGCGGATCAGGCGCAGCGCGGCCAGCTCGGTGGCCATCGCGCCGCGCTCGTAGGCCATCACCTCGACCCCGGCCGGTGGCGCGATCTTGAGGACGATCCGGTCGCCGGAGCGCAGCCGGATCCGGTAGGCGACGTTGAACCAGCCGTGCCCCAGCTCCTCGACGGAGTCCGGGACCTGGCCGTAGGCGCGCTCGACCATCGCCCGCAGCGTCCCGGTCGTCTGCCGGTTCTTGGTGAGGCTCTCCATCGGCGCGAGGGATCAGCCGGCGATACGGGGCGGGCGGTTCTCGTACGGCGTGGACAGCACCACCGTCGTCCGGGTGGTGACGTTCGCCGCCGTCCGGATGTCCTGCAGGAGCCGTTCCAGATCGGCGGGGCTCTTCACCCGTACCAGAAGCATGTAGAAGTCCTCCCCCGCCACCGAATAGCAGGAGTCGATCTCGGAGAGGTGGGCCAGCCGGTCCGGGGCGTCGTCGGGCTGCGACGGATCGAACGGGCGGATCGCCACGAACGCCGTCAACGGCAGGTCCAGGGCCTCGTACGAGACCCTGGCCGTGTAGCCGTTGATGACGCCGCGCTGTTCGAGCCGGCGAACCCGCTGGTGAACGGCGGAGACACTCAGGCCCACCCGCTCGGCCAGGTCGGTGTACGACAACCGCCCGTCCGCCGTCAGGGCCGACACGATCGCCTGGTCGATCTCTTCCACACCGGTGACATTACTGCTCGTTCAGTCACGCGTGTGGGGCCGCCCACCGCGCGTCTCAGCCGGCGGTCATCGAACGGGCGATCACCAGGCGCTGGATCTGGTTGGTGCCCTCGACGATCTGCAGCACCTTCGCCTCCCGGAACCAGCGTTCCACCGGGTGGTCGGCGGAGTAGCCGTAGCCGCCGAGGATCTGCACGGCGTCGGTGGTCACCGTCATGGCCATGTCGGTGGCGAACAGTTTCGCCTTCGCCGCCTCGATCGAGAACGGGCGGCCGGCGTCCTTCAGCCGGGCCGCGGCCAGCAGCAGCGCGCGGGCCGCGGAGACCTGGGTGGCCATGTCGGCGAGCATGAACCCGAGACCCTGGAACGAGGCGATCGGCTTGCCGAACTGCTCGCGCTCCTTCGCGTAGTTCGTGGCGTAGTCGACGGCGGCCTGGGCCAGTCCGACAGCGCACGCGGCGATGCCGAGCCGGCCCGCGTCGAGGGCCTTCATGGCGATGGCGAAACCCTGGTTCTCCGCGCCGACCAGACGATCCTTCGGAATCCGGGCGTCCTCCAGGACGATCTGGGCGGGCGCCGACGAGCGCAGGCCCATCAGCCGTTCCGGGGCCTGCGGGAGGAGGCCGGGGGTGGCGGCGTCGGCGAGGAGGCACGAGATGCCGCGGGCGCCGGGCTCACCCGTACGGCAGAAGATGTTGTAGAAATCGGCCCGCCCACCGTGCGTGATCCAGGCCTTCGTGCCGTTGACGACGAAGTCGCCGCCGTCGGCGACCGCGCGGGTGGCCAGGGCCGCCGCGTCGCTTCCGCCTTGCGGCTCGGAGAGGGCGTACGCCCCGAGCAGCTCGCCGCCGAGCATCTCCGGCAACAGTTTGCGCTGCTCGGGCGTGCCGTAGGAGGCCACCGGGAAACAGGAGAGGGTGTGCACGCTGACCGCCTCGGCGATGCCCAGCCAGGTGCCCGCCAGGATCTCCAGGACCTGGAGATAGACCTCGTACGGCTGGGCGCCGCCGCCGTCGGCCTCGGGGTAGGGCAGGCCGAGCAGCCCGGAACGGCCCAGCGTGCGAAGGATCTCGCGGGGGAACTCGCCCCGCGCCTCGAAGTCGTCGACCTTGCCGGCGAGCTCTCGGGTGGCGAGCTCGGTGGTGAGGTCGAGCAGGTCGTGTGCCTCCGGGGTGGGAAGCAGTCGGTCCACGGTCATGCCGTCAGCTTAACGAGCGTTCAACCCAGATCGCAGTATGTGACCCGTGCCCTTGCGTTTTCGATGGTCTTTTCGTCGAATATGCCCGGTGACGTTACGTTGGTTCCGGCCCGGGTACCTCACCCGGCAATCCGGCACGCCCCTCGCGGGCCTCGCATTCGTGGCCGTCGACTTCGAGACCACCGGTCTGGACCCCGCCACCGACCGGATCGCCGAGATCGCCGCCTGCCGGTTCACCGCCGACGGAACCATCCTCGACGAATACGCGACCCGCGTCGACCCGGTCACCGCCGACGTCACCGCCACCAGCGAGTTCCACGGCCTCACCACCGCCGCCGTCACCGGCGCCCCGGTCTTCGCCGACGCCTGGCCGGAACTGTCCCGGATGATGTCCGGCGCCGTCGTCGTCGCGCACAACCTCACCTTCGAGGACGCGTTCCTGCGCGCCGAGCTCGGCCGCATCGGCGTCGGCCTGGCCGGCCGGGTGCCCGGGATCTGCACGATGGTCGCCTCGTGGTCGCACTTCCGCAGCCCGTCCTACCGGCAGGAGATGGTGTTCCGGACCCTCACCGGGATGGCGCCGGAGGACGCGCACACGGCGCTCGGCGACGTCCGGAACCTGTCGGCGATCATCGCCGGCTTCCGCCGCCGCCTGCCGGGGCTGAGCTACTCCGGTCCCGCGCCGTGCGCTCTGCCCGTGCTTCCACGACCGGGGCTGATGTACGCGAGACCGATCGTCAAACGCTCCCTGCAGTGGAACAGCCTGCCGCAGTCGTCGGCGCGGTACCCGCTGTCCGGCGAGTCGTTCCGCTCCGGGACGCTGCGGCTGCTGGAGAGCGGGCGCCGGGAGGACCTGGCCGGGCTCATGGGGGAAGCCGGGGTCGGCGCGGAACAGTTCGCCCGAACCCTCGCCACCACGATCGCCGGCCTGATCGCTGACGGTAAACCGGCGTGGGACGACGGGGTCCGTGCCGTCCTCGACGATCTGATGGAGTGGATGGGGTCGGCGGAGTTCGCGACGATCCTGACCGGCGGGATCGCCGAGCAGGCCGGCACCCCGGAGGTCACGGCCTGGGCGGCCCGGCAACGCGCGCGGCACGGGACGTCACTGCCCGTTCCGATCGGTGTGCCCAGCAGTGACAACCCGCCGTTCGACCGGATCGACCCGGAACTGCCGCCGGACTGGCGCTGGACCACCGGCCAGTTCTCACCGTCCCCGGCTCCCCCGCCGGCCACTCCGGGGTCCCGCGACGTCCGCCGTCGCCGCCGTCTCGTGGTCGCCGCCGTCGCGATCACCGCGGCCGTGCTGTGGGTGCTCCGCCACCCGCCGCGGCGGCGGCCCGGCCGGGCAGGGTGACGAAAGACGTGAGGCTGCCGCAGCCGGCCGGGCTCAGGCGCTCGGGGTTATCAGGCCGGTCTCGTAGGCGAGGATGACGGCCTGGGCACGGTCACGCAGGTCGAGTTTGGCGAAGATGCGGGCGACGTGGGTCTTGACCGTCGCCTCGCTCAGGGTCAGGGCCGCGGCCAGCTCCGTGTTGGACAGGCCCCGGCCGAGCATGGTCAGGACCTCCAGCTCGCGAGGGGTCAGGGCGGTCAGGTCGCGGTGCAGGGCCGGGGTCTCGTCGTCGGCCGCGAACCGCTGCACCAGGCGGCGGGTGATCGACGGGGCGAGCAGGGCGTCACCGGTGCCGACCAGCCGGACCGCCGCGGCCAGATGGTCGGCCGTCACGTCCTTGAGCAGGAACCCGCTGGCGCCGGCGGTCAATGCGGCGTACACATACCGGTCCAGGTCGAACGTGGTCAGCATGAGGATCCGGCAGTCGCGGGTGCGGGCCAGGATCCGCTTGGTGGCCTCGATGCCGTCCATGCCGGGCATCCGGATGTCCATCAGCACCACGTCGGGACGCAGCCGCCGCTCGGCCTCGACCGCGGCGGCCCCGTCCCCGGCCTCCCCGACGACGTCGATGCCGCGGGCGTTGAGGATCATCCGGAACCCGGTCCTGATCAACTCCTGATCATCGACGATCAGCACTCGCGAACCCGGCTCGCCCGGTGCGGCGCGGCCACCTCGCCGATCCGCGACATCGCTCATCGCGCGTCCAGAGGGAGACGGGCGCGGACCCGGTAACCGCCACCGAGACGGCGCCGCGCGTCGATGTCACCGCCGTAGACGGCCACCCGCTCCCGCAGCCCCGTCAGCCCACGCCCGGTCCCCCGGTCCGCGTCGCCGGACAGGCCGCGCGGGGACGGGGACGGCGGGTCGTCGCTCGTCAGGACACTCGGGCCGGTGGTCAGGATCTCGACGCGCAGGGCGTGGTCGGCGTAGCGGATGGTCACCTCGGCCTTGCCGCCGGAACCGTGTTTCAGGGCGTTGGTCAGGGCCTCCTGGACGATGCGGAACGCGGTGACGTCGATGCCGGTCGGCAGGGGCCGGGGAGCGCCCGCGACCCGCACCTCGACCGGCAGGCCGGCGAACGCGATCCGGTCCACCAGCGGGCCGAGCCGGGTCAGGGTGGGCTGGGGAGCGAAACCCGAACCGTCCTCGTCGTCGTCCTCGCCGTCGGCGGCCGGGGCCAGCACGCCGAGCAGATGCCGCAGCTCGGTCATGGTGTCGCGGCCCGCGCGCTCGACCGCGGCGAGCGCCGCGCCCGCCTCGTCCGGCATCGTGGCCAGGACCTCGCGGGCCGCGCCCGCCTGCACGATCATCACGCTGACGTTGTGGCTGACGATGTCGTGCAGCTCGCGGGCGATCCGCGCCCGCTCCTCACCGACGGCGGCCCGCGCCGCGGTCTCCCGCTCGCGTTCCAGCAGCCAGCCGCGCTCGCCCAGCGCCCGCTCGTGCCGCTGCCGCGCCCGGCGCAGCGCGAACCCGAGCCCGGCGGCGGCCAGGCAGGCCACCACGAGCGCCACGACGAGCATCAACGTTCCCACGGACGAAACAGTGCCAGAAACCGATGGCCGGCCGCATCATCCCGTGGTCGGTCGCCGGTACATCCGCGGTATGACGACCACGGTCCGATTCCATCCGGCAGCCGATGCGGTTCCCTTGAGGACGTCCGTAGCGTGCAGCGACATGACGACAGAGACGGTGGTGCGCCTCGATGGTGTGCGCAAGGAGTACGGCGAGACGGCCGCCCTGGACGGTGTCTCCCTCGAGATCCGCCGGGGCGAGGCCGTGGCCGTGATGGGCCCGTCCGGCTGTGGCAAGTCGACGCTGCTCAACATGGTCGCCGGCCTGGACCGGCCGACCTCCGGGGAGGTGACCGTGCACGGTGAGCGCCTGGACCGGATGTCCGAGACGAGGCTGGCCCTGTTCCGGCGGCACCACCTCGGCATGATCTTCCAGTTCTTCAATCTGCTCGACGATCTGTCCGCCCTGGACAACGTGGCGCTGGCCGCCCAGCTGACCGGCTCGTCGGCGGCCACCGCCCGGCGCCGCGCGCTGGAGCTCTTCGACGAGCTGGGCATCGCCGACCGGCGCGACGTCTATCCGGCCGCCCTGTCCGGCGGGGAGCGGCAGCGCGTCGCGGTGGCCCGCGCGCTGATGAACCGGCCGGCCCTGCTGCTGGCCGACGAGCCGACCGGCGCTCTCGACAGCAGGGCCGGCGAGCAGGTGATGGATCTGCTGATCGACCTCAACCAGATCGGCCAGACGCTGCTGATCGTGACCCACGACGAGCGGCTGGCACACCGCTGCGCCAGCCGCCTGATCGAGTTCGCCGACGGGCGGATCGCCACCGAGTCCGTGCTGGACCGGGTGTGAGCGCCGTGTGGGCGGCCGCGCGGGCCGCGGTCCGCCGGCGGCGGCTGCAGACGTTCGTGATCGGGCTGGTGGCGGTCCTCTGCACGGCGACCGTGGTGGTGTCGCTGGCGCTGCTGGACGCCATGTCCGCACCGTTCGACCGGGTCTTCGCCGAGCAGCGGGGCGCGCACGCGGTGGCGGCGTTCGACCGGTCGCTGGTCACCGACGCGCAGCTGACGGCGGCGCGCGCCGGGGTGGCCGCGTCGGCGGGCCCGTTCGCGCAGGCGACGGTCACCCTGGAGAGCGACGATCCGGGCCCGTGGCTGCGCGGGCCGTTGCGGGTCGTCGGGCGGGACACGCCGGACGGTGACGTGGACCGCCTCGACGTCTGGCAGGGCCGGTGGCCGGCCGGCCCGGGTGAGATCGTGCTCAACGCGGTGCCGGAGGACGGGGAGCGGTTCGCGATGGGTCCGCTGTCGTCGGTCAGCGCGGTCACCGTCGGCGGGACGTCGCTGCGGGTGGTCGGCTGGGCCTGGAGCGTCAGCGCCTCCGCCGACGCCTGGGCGACTCCGGCGCAGGTGGCGGAGCTGGATCCGGCCGGCACCCAGATGCTCTACCGGTTCTCCGGCGACGTCGCGAGCCGGGAGGCGGTGCAGCAACGGCTGTCCGGGGTGACCACGGGGCTGCCCGGCCGGTCGCTGCTCGCCGCCCAGCCCTACCAGGTGATGAAGGAGGACGCCGCCGAGACCGCGGGTGTCTATCTGCCGTTCCTGGGGCCGTTCGGGGTGCTCGGCCTGCTGGTCGCCGTGATCATCGTGGGAAACGTGGTGAGCGGCGCGGTGGTCTCCGGGTTCCGGCACATCGGGGTGCTCAAGTCGCTCGGGTTCACGCCGCGGCAGGTGGTCGCGGTCTATCTGACGATGGTGTCGGTGCCGGCGGTCACCGGCGCGGCGATCGGCACGGCTCTCGGCGTGGCCGGGGCGGATCCGCTGCTGAGCGACACGTTCCGCGGCCTGGGTTACGGCGAGGCCGGCGTGCCGGTCTGGGTGTGGGCGGCCGGGCTGCTCGGCGTGCCGGGGCTGGTGCTGCTGACCGCGCTGGTTCCGGCCCGGCGGGCGGGCCGGCTGTCGGCGGCGGCGGCGATCAGCGCGGGCAGCGCTCCGCGGCGCGGTCGCGGTCTGCGCGTGCAGCGCGCCTTGAGCGGTACGCGCCTGCCCCGCTCGGTCAGTCTCGGGCTGGGCCTGCCGTTCGCCCGGCCGGCGCGGACCGCGCTGACCATGGCGTCGCTGCTGCTCGGGGTGATCACGGTGACGTTCGCGACCGGTCTGTCCGACTCGGTCCTGCGGGTCGCCGCCCTGGGCGCCGAGGCGGGCGGGGACATCGGGGTCCGTCCCGGCAATCCCGACTTCAACGAGCCGATGAGCACCCGCACCCACCAGGAGGTCGAGGCGCTGCTCCGCGGCCTGCCGGGCACGGAGAAGATCGGCATCTCGGTGACCCGGAGCTATGCGATGGCGGGGCAGAGCGATCCGGTCCGGGTCGACTTCGTCCGCGGTGACGTGGCGGCGATGGGCCACGAGAAGCAGCTCATCGAGGGCCGGTGGATGGCCGCGCCGGGTGAGGTGGTGGCGCCCACCGAGATGGCGAACAAGCGCGGCCTGGAGGTCGGCGACACGATCACCCTGGAGGTGGCCGGCGAGCGGACCACGGCCACCCTGGTCGGGGTGACGATGATGGGGCTGCCCGGCTCCGGTGACGACGCGCTGTTCGCGCCGTGGCAGGAGGTTCCGGGGGCCACCCCGGACGACTACTACTACCAGGTGGAGGTGGCCGGCGGGACGGATCTCACGGCGTACATGGACGCGATACGGGCCGCCGATCCCGGCCTGTCGCCGTGGGACAACAGCGGCGGGGACGACCTGACGCCGGTGGTGACCACGTTCTCCACGGTGCTGGCGCTGCTGCTGGCCACGGTGGCGGCGCTCGGGGTGCTCAACACGGTCGCACTCAACGTCCTGGACCGACGCCGTGACCTGGGGATGCTCAAGTCGATCGGGATGACGCCAGGCCAGGTGATCACGATGCTGGTGACGTCGATGGCGGCGCTCGGCGTCATCGGGGGCCTGCTCGGCATCCCGTTCGGCCTGGCCGCGCACCGGCTGGTCGTTCCGATGGCCGCCGACTCCGCCAAGATCACCCTGCCGGCCTCGGTGATGGACGTGTGGAGCCCGGTCACGCTCGCCCTGATGGTGCTCTGCGGGGTGCTGATCGCGGTGCTGGGCGCCCTGCTGCCGGCCCGGTCCGCGGCCCGCCTGACGATCGCGCGGGTGCTGCACAACGAGTGACCGGCGGCTGCGGCCCGGCCCGGCGGCCGGGCCGCAGCGGAGCCGGCGAGAAGCAGGAGGAAAAGGGCGGGAAGCGGAACGGCGGGAAACCGGAACGGTGAGAGGCGGGGCGGTGGTTTCAGGCCGCCTGGATGGCGCCGGGCGAGGACGGCTCCAAGGACTCCTGCCAGATCGCCCAGCGGGTCGCCGGGCCGAGGGACTTCGCCTTGTACATGGCGAGGTCGGCGCGGTGCACGATCTCGTCGTGGGTGAGTTCGCCGGGTTCGGTGACGGCGACGCCGATGCTGGCGGCCAGGGTGATCAGGTGGCCGTCGACGACGACCGGGCCGAGCGCGGCGGCCAGGCGGCCCGCGGCCTCGTACGCCTCCTCGGGCTTGTCGATGTCCGGCAGCACCACCGCGAACTCGTCACCGCCCATCCGGGCCGGCAGCCCGGAGGCGGGCACGCTGCGGCGCAGCACCGCGGCGAACTCGGCCAGCACCCGGTCGCCGGTCTTGTGCCCGAGAGTGTCGTTGATCTCCTTGAAGCCGTTCATGTCGATCACCAGGATGCCCATCCGGCGGCCCCGGGCCAGCGCCTGGTACGACACCCGCCGGAACATCCCGCGGTTGGCGAGCCCGGTCAGCCCGTCGGTGAGCGCCCGTTCGTCGCTCTCCCGCTGCACCAGCGTCTGCCGGTAGAGCACCAGCACGCTGAGCGCCGCGCCGCCGAGCGCCAGCCCGCCCCACGGATAGAACGTCCCGTCCTGCGCGGCCTGCCCCAGCATCAGCAGGTGCGCCACGGCGACCGCGGCGAACGGCAGGTACTTCCCGGCCGCGACGGTCCGGCGGCGGACGGCGCGCGCCCCGGCCCGGGTCTGCGCGACGGCGGCCGCCGCGAGCAGCGCGTCCGCCGCGATCCACCAGACGTACTGCCAGGCGCCCGGCAACGTGGTCAGGCGCCCGTGCACCGCGTCGCCGGTGAACAGGATGAACGTCGCGGCGGTGAGCAGCCGCAACGGCCGCTGCGCGGACTCCTCCGCGCCGCGCAGCAGCGCCCGCGCCGCGCTGTACAGCAGCGCCAGGTCCCCGAGCGGGAACAGCACCGCGGTCAGCGGGATGGATCCGGCGTCGCGCAGTTGCGGGCCGATCGCGGTGTACCAGAGCACCACCGAACCGCCGGCCATCACGGTCAGCGCGTCGATGGCCGCCTTGAGCCGGCCCCGGCGGTCGGTCGCGGCCAGCGGGAACCGTTGCAGCGCGATCAGCAGCGCGCCGACGAACAGCACGTGCGTCGCGTCGTCCCAGCGGGAACCGCCGAGGACCACCGGCAGCGGCACGGTCACCACGAGCACGGCGAAGCAGGCCGCGACCGCGCCCCACGCCTGCCGCAGCCGGGGCGGCAGGGAGCGGGTCCGCGCGGCCCGGACGGCCGCGGCGACCCCGAACACGCCGAGCGCGAATCGGGTCGCCTCAGCGATCTGCTCGTACCAGGTGAGCGCCAGCATGCCGGAGCAGATCGGTCCAGGAACCGGCCACTTGAGGTGCGGGAGGCCGCCACTTGAGGGCGGGAAGGCGCCGCCTGAGGTGCGGCAAGCCGCCGCCTGAGGTGCGGCAAGCCGCGACTCGAGAGGTCATAGGATCAGCCGATGGCCGTACCCCAGACACATGACGAGGCGCTCGCCGCAGCCCGTACCCTCGCCGATGTCCTCGCCCCCGGCGCGATCCAGCGGGACCGGGACGGCGCGGACGTGATCCCGGCCGACGCGCTCGCCGCCCTCGACGCCTCCGGCCTGCTCGGCATCACGATCCCGGCCGCCGACGGCGGGCCAGGCCTGGGCCCGCGCACGCTCGCCGAGGTGACCCGGATCGTCGCCGCCGCCGACCCGGCGATCGCCCAGGTCCCGCAGGGCCACTTCCTGATGGTCGACGTGATCGCGGTGCACGGGGGCGCCGAGGCCCGCAAGCGGATCTTCAGCGAGGTGCTGGCCGGGCGGCGGCTCGGCAACGCCCTCGCCGAACGCGGCGGCACCCACGCCCAGGACCTGAGGACGCGGATCTCCGGCGGGCGGCTGGACGGCGTCAAGTACTACACGACCGGTGCTCTGACCAGCGCGTGGATCGCGGTGAGCGCGCTCGACGAGGACGGCAGGCTGGTGCTGGCGCTGGTGCCGCGGGACGCCGGCGGGGTCACCGTGGACACCGACTGGGACGTGGTCGGGCAGCGGGCGACGATCAGCGGCACGGCGACGTTCACCGGGGTGGCGGTGGAGCCGGGGCTGCGGATCGACTACGCGGGCGCGTATCAGGTGCCGCAGCAGCTCGGCGCGCGGGCGCAGCTGGTGCACACGGCGATCGAGGCGGGCATCGCCGGGGCGGCGCTGCGGGACGCCCGCTGGTTCCTGCGGGAGAAGGCCCGGCCGTCCAGCGAGGCGGTGCGGCACGGGGCCGGCGCGGCGGCGGACGACCCGCACGTGCGGCACCGGTACGGGCGCCTGGCCAGCCGGGTCCGGGCCGCGGAGGCGCTGCTGGAGTCGGCCGCCCGTACCCTCGAGGAGGTGGGTCTGATCCCCGCCGACGCCGAGGCGGCCGCACGTGGTTCGCTCGCCGTGGCCGCGGCGAAGGCGTTCGCCAGCGAGATCGCGGTGGAGGCGGGGTCGGAGCTGTTCACGGTGTGCGGCACCAGTTCGGCCGCCGCGAAGTACGGCCTGGACCGGCACTGGCGCAACGCCCGGACCCACAGCGTCCACGACCCGATGGACTGGAAGTACGCGCACATCGCCGCTTACGAGCTCGCCGATCAGCTGCCGCCCAACCACGGCCAGCTTTAAGACCGGCGTGTGGATTTCGGCCGCCAGGTGCGCCCGAAATCCACACGCCGTCGGGGTCAGCCGGTGTACCGGAACGACGCGAAGATGACGTCGGCGTTGTGGGTGAAGCCGAGCCTGCCGTAGAGGCGGATCGCGTTCTCGTTGTCGTGCACGGCATGCAGGAACGGCAGCTCGCCGCGGGCCAGGATGCCGTGCGCCACCGCGAGGGTGAGCCGGGCGCCGAGGCCCTTGCCGCGCCACGCCGGGTCGGTGCAGACCGCGCTGACCTCGGTCCAGCCGGGCATCCGGAACCGTTCCCCGGCCATCGCGATGAGGCGGCCGTCGGCGTCCCGGATGCCCAGGTAGCGGCCCAGGTCGATGGTGCGTTTCAGGAACGGCCCGGGTTCGGCGCGGGCGACCAGTTCGAGGATCTCGGGGACGTCCTTCTCGGTGAGCGGGACGGCCTCCGGGTCCTCGACGCCGGACATGCTCTGGCCGATCATCTGCACACCGTGCGTCACCCGGTCCGGCTGCCACCCCGCGAGCGGGGTGATCGACGGACCGGTGAGCAGGGCGTAGTCGGTGATCTGCGCCAGGTCACGCCAGGCGGCCGGGTCGGCCGGGTCACTCAGCGCGGCGAACGGGGCGATCTCGGGCAGGTATCGGGCGGCGTTGCCCGCGGCCTCGGCGAAACACGCCTGCGGCCCGGTGAGGGCGGCCCACACGGGGTTGTTCAGCACAACCTCGACCCTGCCTTGATCGCGCCGTTCGCGCCAGTAGATATCGGACGAACCACCCGCACGCTTGTGTGTCGGGTTCCGTCACACCGCCGCTTCCTGCCGCACCGGCTCCGGCTGGACCGCGAGCGCGGGGATGTCGGCGGGCCAGAGCGGCTTGGCGAAGTGGTAGCCCTGGCCGTACTGGCAGCCCATGGCGTCCAGGGCGGCACGCTGGGCGGCCTCCTCGATGCCCTCGGCGACGACCGCGAGGTCCAGGTTGTGCGACAGGGTGACGATCGCGTCGACCAGCGCGTGCTGCTGCCGGCTGTGCAGAATGTCGTCGATGAACGACTTGTCCACCTTCAGCACGTCCACCGGCATCTGCCGCAAGTAACTCAGGGACGAGTACCCCGTACCGAAATCGTCGATCGCGATCCGTACGCCCATCGCCCGCAGGCCCTTGAGGTCCGCCAGGACCCTGTCGGCGTCCCGCAGCACCAGGCTCTCGGTGATCTCCAGCAGCAGCCACTCGGGCCGCGCGCCGGTCTCGGCGAGGGCCTGGCGCACCTGCGCGCCGAAGTCGGCGTTGCGGAACTGCCGGGCCGACACGTTCACGCTGACGTAGCGCAGCGTGGTCTCCGGGTTCTCGGCACGCCACTGCGCGAACTGCCGCAGCGCCTCCCGCAGCACCCACGAGCCGATCCCGACGATCGCGCCGCTCTCCTCGGCCGCCTCCACGAAGTGGAACGGGCCGAGCAGCCCGCGGACCGGGTGCTCCCAGCGGACCAGCGCCTCCACGCCGGTGACCCGCTGGTCGGCCAGCTCGACGATCGGCTGGTACTGCAGGACGAACTGCTCCTGCTCGATCGCCTCGTGCAGGGCGGTACGCATCTCCAGCCGCTGCATCATCGCGGTGTGCAGGTCGCTCTGGTACCGCTGCCAGCCGCCCTTGCCGTTGCCCTTGGCCAGGTACAGCGCCAGGTCGGCGTGGCGCAGCAGCTCGGTGGCGGTCTCGGCGTCCCGGTTGGTGGCGACGCCGACGCTGCAGTTGCCGCTGACCGCGTGCACGACACCGGCGGCGTCGACCACCTCGACCGGCGCCGACAGTTCCGCCACCAGCCGCGCCGCCATCGTCTCGGCCGCGTCGACGCTGTCGCTCTGCTCGACCAGCACGGCGAACTCGTCGCCGCCCATCCGCGCCGCGGTGCTGCCGGCGCCGGTGACGGCGGAGATCCGCTGCGCCACGGTGAGCAGCAGCTGGTCGCCGACGGCGTGCCCGAGGGTGTCGTTGACCTCCTTGAAGTCGTCCAGGTCGACGAAGAGCACGCCGAGGGTCGCGCCGTCCCGTTCGGCCACGCAGAACGCCTGCTCCAGGCGGTCCTTGAAGAGCACCCGGTTGGCGAGCCCGGTCAGCGCGTCGTGGAACGCCTGGTGGGTGAGGTCCTTCTCCAGGCTGCGCCGCTGCGTCACGTCCCGCAGCGTCACGACCAGGCCGGCCACCGTCGGGTCGGTGCGCAGGTCGCGCAGGTCGAACTCGAGGTCGACCGGGCGGCCACCGGCCCGGATCGCGGTCAGCTCGATGTCGTCGAGGTCGCCGGCGCCGGAGCGGACCCGGTACAGGATCTCGCGGAGCGCGTCCTGCGACTCGGCGGCGATCAGCCGGGCGATCGGGGTGCCGGTCGGGTCGGCGCCGAACAGCGACTCCGCGGACGGGGTCGCGTACCGGATGGTGCCGTTCGGGTCGAGGATCAGGATGACGTCGGCGGCGCTCTGGATCAGCGTACGGAACCAGGCCTCGCCCTCGCGGCGGCTCACCTCGGCGGTCAGCACGATCCGCTCCAGCACCACGGCGATCTGCTCGCCGAGCGTCTCGAACGCGGGCAGCATCTGCCGCAGCAACGGGTCGGCAGCGCCGATCACCACGACCGCGGTCAGGCCGCCGGCCAGCGGCTGCGTCGCGTAGAGGACGTTGCGGAAGCCACCGGACGACATGCCGGCGGGCAGGTCGGCGGCGGCCCGGAAGAGGACCCGCGGCCGCTCGCCCGGCACGCCCGGCACCGGCTCCGCCAGGTGCACGTGGTGCGGGTGGCCGGCCGGGATCAGCCGGCCGATCGCCTCCTGGACGGCCCCGGCCACGTCCTCCTCGGTCGCCGCCGCGAACAGCAGCGACCCGGCCTCCCGCAGCGCCCGTTCCCGCGCGACGGCCTGCCGCTGCGCCGTCGCCAGGTCCGCGACCCGGGCCAGGACCAGCAGGAACATCACCGCCGCGGCGGCCGCGATGACCGGTGCGTCGACCACGCCACCTCGCGCGATCTCCACCTCGTGACCCTGCGCGTACTCGACGGCGAGCACCGCCGGGGCGATCAGGGCCGCCGCGCTGAGCCAGAACAGCCGGTGGCCGCCCACGCTCGCGCCGGTCAGTTCGACCGGCTCGGACAGTGCCCGCATCGACGGCTTGAGCGCGGCGTACCCCATCGCGGAGTAGAAGACGATCCAGCCCAGGTCGACCGGCCCGCCGAGCGCCCACGCCTGGTTGAGCTGCGACTGGCCGTAGAAGACGTCCGAGATCAGCAGCCCGACCATGGCGAGGCCGAGGGTGGCGACCGTGCCGAGACGCTTGCCGGAGCCGGTGAGCATCCGCAGGATCATCGCCAGCACCAGCACGTCACCGAGCGGGTAGCCGATCGAGACCAGCTTCTCCAGCAGCGACAGGTGGTCGGCGCGGGTGAACGGGGCGATCCAGTACACCCAGGCGAGCAGGCCCAGGCCGACCGTGGGCACCAGCGCGTCCAGCAGCGCGGCCCGGTTGGCGTCGCCACCGTCGCGGGCCCGGATCAGCATCAGCAGCCCGGCCGTCAGGACCGGGTAGAAGGCCAGGTAGAAGAAGTCGGCCAGCCCCGGGAAGCCGGGCTCGCTGCCGATCGCCAGCATCAGGTTGTAGTAGCTGTCGCCGGTGGTGAACAGGGCGATCGAGGCGCTGATCAGGTACCACGGCAGGCGGCGGGCCGGCCGGTTCAGCCGGACCCCGGCCAGCACGGCGGCGGCGCACGAGTACCCGAGCACGGCCCAGGTGCAGAGATGTGCGTCCGGCAGGGCGTAGTAGACGCTGGCGACGGCCAGTATCCAGACGCCGAAGCACGCTTGAACGGCTCGCGTCGACAATGCGGGCTCCGATCAGAGGTCTCGGGGTTACCGAACCGCCGTATCGGAGCCCTCCTCGCCGTTCTGAGCGGCGCGCCGGGTCCGCACCCGTTTTCTCACCCGGCCATGGCGTCGACCAGGCGGCGCGCCGAACCGGCCAGGTTCCAGCGTTCGGCCAGGGCGAGCAGCGCGTCCGGGTCGCGCGGCGACGGCGGCAGGACCGGGTCGAAGTCGGGCAGCGGCACGTCCAGCGCGACCTTGCACACCGGCAGGGCCTTGATCAGGTATTCCCGGGAGGCGTTCAGCCTGGTCCGGACACCGGGCGCGAAACCGGAGCCCGGGTCGTCGAGGGCGGCCAGGATCTGCTCGACCCCGCCGTACCGCTCGATCAGCCGCGCCGCGGTCTTCTCACCGACCCCGGCGACGCCCGGCAGACCGTCGCTCGGGTCGCCGCGCATCGCGGCGAAGTCCGCGTACCAGCGGGCCGCCACCCCGTACTTCGCCATGACCAGCGCCTCGTCGGCGTCCTCCAGCTTGGCCACGCCCCGCCCGCAGTAGAGCAGCCGGGTGCCGCGGGCGTCGTCGACCAGCTGGAACAGGTCACGGTCGCCGGAGACCACCTCGACCGGCGCGGGCTGCCCGGCGGCGAGGGTGCCGAGCACGTCGTCGGCCTCGTAGCCGGGCACGCCGAACGCCGGGATGCCGATCGCGGCGAGCGTCTCCAGCAGCACCGGCACCTGCTTCTCCAGCGACGCCGGCACCTCCTCGACGTCACCGTGGGCGACCCGGTGCTGTTTGTACGACGGGACCAGCTCGACCCGCCACGCCGGCCGCCAGTCCGCGTCCAGCGCGCAGACCAGCCGGTCCGGCCGCCGGGTGCGGATCAGCTGCGCCAGCATGTCGAGGAAGCCGCGGATCGCGTTGACCGGTTCCCCGGCCGTGGTCTGCGCCGCCTTCTCGGGAATGCCGTGGAACGCGCGGAAGTACAGACTCGGGGCGTCGACGGCCAGCAGTGGTCGGGTCACCGCCCCACCCTAGTCGCCACCATGACGGCGGTCATGGCACAGGCGGCTCGGACGGTTCCCGTACCCTTGCGCGATTATGACCCTCGATCGAGACCCTGATGTTCCGTCGCTGGTGATGGCCTGGGGCGCCGGCTGGACGGTGTCGCGTGGCGCGGGCGCCCCGGTGCCGGTGCCGGGCGGCTGGTACGCCGAGATCAACGTGCCCGGGCACAGCGAACGCCACATCCTGCACACCTGGGACGCCGCCCGGCTGCGCGCGATCGCCCCGCGCCCGGGCGGCTGGGTCAAGGTGGTCGGCGAGCGGGCGGACCTGCGCGCCGCGCTGCCCGAGCCGTGGCTGATCGACGAGGACGGCCACCTGATGACCACGGTCCTGCGGCCCGCCGAGCCGAAGATCCCGGACGGCTACCACGTCGAGATCACCACCGACGGCGCGATCACCAAGGCCACCGCCCGCCACCGCTCCGGCGACGTGGCCGCGACGGCGTATCTCGCCCCCGGCGGCGGCTACGGCGTCGTCGACCGGGTCGAGACCTCTCCCGGGCACCGCCGCCGCGGCCTCGGCACCGCGGTGATGACCGCCCTGCAGACCCACGCGGCCGGCGCCGGCCTGTCCCACGGCCTGCTGCTGGCGACCGACGCGGGCCGCGCCCTCTACGCGACCCTCGGCTGGACCACCCGCGCCCTCATCGTCACCGCCCGTGTCCCGGACGCCTGAGTCAGGGCCACCGCCAGCGTGTCGAGGACCGGGGTCGCGGAGGCGACGGCGTTGTTGACGATCGCGGCGAAGACCAGCTGGCGGCCGGTGGCGTCGGTGACGTAGCCGGAGAGGGCGTTGACGCCGGTCAGGGTGCCGGTCTTGGCGCGCAGGACGCCGGCCGCCGGGGTGCCGCGGAAACGGTTGCGCAGCGTGCCGCCGATCATCGGGTCCGGGTCGCCGGCCACCGGCAGGGCGGCGCGGAACGCCGGGAACCACGGGCGGCGGCGGGCCGCCAGCAGCACCGTCGTCATCTGGCGGGCGGTGACCCAGTTGCGGCGGCTCAGGCCCGAGCCGTCACCCATGGTGAGCAGGGTGGTGTCCACGCCGAGGCGCCGCAGGGCGGTGGCAGCGGCGGTCAGGCCGGTCGGCCAGCTGCCCGGCCTGGCCGGGACGGCGGCCCGGGACATCGCCTTGACCAGCAGTTCGGCGTGGCCGTTGTTGGAGAGCTTGAGGAACGACGGCAGGATCTCGGTGAGCGGCGGCGAGGTCTGGGCGGTCAGGACGCGGGCGTCCGGGGGTGTGGACCCCTTGACCGTACGACCGGAGACCGTCACCCCGTGCCGCCGCAGCGCCTCCCGGAACAGCCGGGCCGCGGTCGCCGCCGGATCCGGCACGGACACCAGCGCCGTGCCCTGCCGCCCGGCCGGCACCGAACCGGACACCACGATCGTCCCGGTGCCGTGGGCGCGGACGGCCCGGATCGTGTCGGCGGCGCCGCCGGTGGCCGACCGGTTCAGCAGGCGCACCCCGGCGCCGGGCGGCCACACCGTCAGCGCCGGCCGGCCGCCGGCCACGCCCCGGTAGCGGATCTCCACGGCGGCGTCGTCGAATCGGCCGTTCGCGGCGAAGGTGAGCGCGGAGACCGGGGAGCTGTAGCCGTACGGCTCGTCCTCCCAGGACCAGTCCAGCCCGAGCGGCACCCGGTCGAACCAGGTGTCGTCGGCGACCAGGCGGCCGGCGAACCGTCTCGTCCCGGTCCGGGCCACGGCGGCCGCGAGCCTGTCGTACCGGGCGTAGGTCATCGTGGGGTCGCCGGTGCCCTGCAGGTGCACGTCCGCGCCGCGGGCCCGGACCGTGGTGCGGAACCGGTATCCGGGGCCGAGCGTTTCCAGCGCGGCGGCCGCGGTCAGCAGCTTCTGGTTGGAGGCCGGCAGCACCCGCCGCCCGGGATCACGCTGGTAGAGGATCGTGCCGGCGGTGTCGCGGACGTCGACGGCCACGGTCGCCCCGGTCAGCCTGCCGTCGGCGAGGACCCGGTCCAGCGCGGTGGCCAGCGGGCCGGCGTCAGCCGCGGCGGGGACGGGGATCAGCAGCAGGGCCCCGGTGACGAGGGCGGCCAGAACGGTACGCATCCCCGGATCCTGTGCGAGCCACCGCCCCGGCGGACGGCGAACGGGCCGGTGTCAGCCTCGCGCGCGCCGGGTCTCCCGGGCGTTGGCCTTCTGGATGGCCTCGACCAGCTCCGGCTTCGTCATCGTCGACCGGCCCGGGACGTCGAGCCGGCGGGCCACGTCCATCAGGTGTTTCTTGCTCGCGTTGGCGTCGACGCCGCCCGCGGTCGGGGCCTTCGTGTCCCGGCCGCCCGCCGCCTTGGCGTCGCTGGGGCCCTTCTTCTCCTTGGGTTCCCAGTGGTCGCCGACCTTCTCGAACGAGTGCTTGACCGCGGAGAAGGCGGTGCGGTGCGCGCGTTCGCCCTCGCCGTACTGGTCGACGGCGGAGTCGTGGGTCTTGACGAAGGTGTCCTGCGCCTTCCTCGGCGACCTCTTGAGGGTTTCGGGGAGTTCGTCACGTCCAGGCATACCTGAGGACGTTGCCCGGTGCGGCGCCCGCCAAACGCGGGTCCGCACCGGGCGTGCCGGTCACGCGCCGGGCAGGGTGAGCGTGAACTTCGGGATCCCCGAGCGGCCGGTGAGCTGCCCGCTCGTGTCGGTGTAGTCGTCGTTCGCGTCCACGGTGTAGGTCCGGGACCGGTTCGCCCTGTCGTAGACGGTGATGCTGCAGACCTTCCACCGGCCCGGTGTCGTGGTGGCGGGCAGGGTCCCGGCCAGCTCCCACACACCGTCGACGCCACTGCCGTACGCGTTGAGGTACGCGTCCGCGCCGGTGGTGCAGTACCCGACCGAGATGCTCTGCACGCCGCTGACGTCGTCGGCGGCCCGGACCTTGAGCCGGACCTCCCGGTCGGCGCTGTTGTCGGCAGTGGTGGGCCCGGCGTACTCGCCCCAGCTCATGTCGATCGTCGGCGCCGCCCGGTCCGCCTGCGCCCCGGTGACGGTCAGCGACGGGATCCAGCCGGACTCCACCTCTCCGGCCCAGATCTGCCCGGACCAGCCGGTACGGTCGTAGGCCCACACCGAGTCGACCTTCCACTCCCCCGGCGGGGTGAAGGCGGGCATCGTGCCGCCGAGTTCGAAGACGCCGTCGGTGGGCGTGCCGGAGTGGAGGCCGCCGTACAGGTAGATCGGCGGATCGCTCTGGTCCGGGCCGCTCAGCCGGGCGCCGGCCGACGTCACCCCGGACAGCTCGTCGGTGGCGCGGACCCGCAGCGTGACGGTCCGATCCGTGCTGT
The DNA here is from genome assembly GCF_055562375.1 of Actinoplanes sp. NPDC019969. Taxonomy (NCBI): domain Bacteria; kingdom Bacillati; phylum Actinomycetota; class Actinomycetes; order Micromonosporales; family Micromonosporaceae; genus Actinoplanes; species Actinoplanes sp. NPDC019969. The sequence continues at coordinate 369,360 of NZ_JBVHFK010000011.1, forward strand.
TGTCCAGGCTGGTGGGCGTCTGCCAGGCCGCCCCGGCGACGACCAGCGCCGGCCGCTGCCGGTCCTCGACGTCGCCGCGCACCGTCAGCGGGGTGACCGCGAACCGGTCACCGGCCACGACCGACCCGTTCACGCTGGTGTAGAGCGAGTAGGAGCCGTCCGCGTTGATCTGGTAGCTGGAGCTGCGGTACACCCGGTCCTGCAGCGACACGCTCGAGATCTTCCAGTCGCCGAGGACCGACTGCTTCGGCAGGGTGCCGGTGACCTCGACGATCCCGTCGTGCCGTTCCCCGCCGACCATCGCGTAGCCGCTCAGGTAGAAGCCGGGACCGCCCGCCGCCGGGTTCTCGAAGGAGACGCTCAGGCTGGTCACACCGCTGCGGTCGTCGGTGACGTGGGCCCGCAGCCGGACCTCCACGTCCTCGTCGTTGCGCACCGACGGCACGGCGGTCCACTCCAGGGAGGAGACGTCGACGCGCGGCGACTGCCGGTCGGTGCACTTGTCCTCGCCGAGGTCGCCCTCGTCGGGCACGCAGGCGTTGAGGCCCGGCCCGCCCTCCACGTCGTCGTTGCCGGCGCCGCCGTCCATCCGGTCGTCGCCGAGGCCGCCGTCCATCGCGTCGTCGCCCCCGCCGCCGTCCATGGCGTCGTTGCCGTCGCCGCCGACCAGCGTGTCGCTGCCGTCACCGCCGGAGATCGTGTCGTCCCCGGCGCCGCCCTCGACGCTGTCGTCCCCGGCGCCGCCGCCGACGGTGTCGTTGCCGGGGCCGCCGCTGATCCGGTCGCTGCCGTCACCGCCGGTGGCCCGGTCGTTGCCGTCGCCGCCGCGGACCGTGTCGTCGCCGGCGCCACCGGCGAGGGTGTCGTCGCCGCCACCGCCGTTGACGCCGTCGCTGCCCCCGCCGCCGTCCAGGGTGTCGGTGCCGTCGCCGCCGTCGAGCCGGTCGCTGCCCTCCCCGCCGGAGACGGTGTCGCTGTCGCCGTCGCCGCCGGCCACGTCGTTGCCGTCCCCGCCGTCGACGGTGTCGGCGCCGTCGCCGCCCTTGAGCGTGTCGGCGCCCGGCCCGCCGGTGAGGGTGTCCGCGCCGTCGCCGCCGATCACCCGGTCCCCGGCGGTGGCCGGGTCGCTCTCGGTGACGCCGCCGCCGACGGTGTCGTCGCCGGGGCCGCCGTCGGCCAGGTCGGCGCCGTCCCCGCCGTCGACGGTGTCGGCGCCGTCGCCGCCGCGTACCTGGTCGTTGCCGTTGCCGCCGGTGGTGGTGTCGTTGCCGGGGCCGCCGATCACGGTGTCCGCGCCGTCCTCACCGTCGAGGTCGTCGTCGCCGTCACCGCCGTCCACGACGTCCTTGCCGCCGCCGCCCTTGATCACGTCGTTGCCGCCGAGGCCGCAGATCACGTCGTACCCGTGGGTGCCGAACAGCCGGTCGTTGCCGACGGTCCCGACGACGGTGCAGGCCTTGCCGGTGGCGGAGACCGGTTTGCCACCGGCCCGGGCGGGCGCCGGGGTCAGCGCCACGACCAGCGCGGCCGCGGCGGCGGCGGTGCCGTACCTGATTCTCATGACGTCGCTCCTGGCTCAGCCGCGGACGGTGACCTTGACTGCCGGTGACTGCGGCGAGACACCGGCGGCGTTCACTGCCGTCACCCGTACCGTGAAGCTCTTGCCGGTCCGCAGGCCTTTGACGGTGCAGGTCCGGGCGGTGGCCCGGGCGGCGCAGCGGACCGTGGCGCCGGGCCTGGAGAGCTGCGCGCGGTACCCGGTGACCGGGGCGCCGCCGGTGCTCGCCGGGGCCTGCCAGGTGACGGTGACGGCCCGGCCGGCCGACTTCGCGGCGACCTTGCGGGGCCGGGACGGGACGGTCCAGGTCGTCGCGGCCGGGCGGGCCGCCTGTTCCGGGCTCGCGCCGGCGGCGTTGGACGCGGTCACCGTGACGTGGTGCTTCACCCCGCCGGCCAGTCCGGTGAGCAGGCACGACTCCCGATCGCCGGTGGTCCGGCAGGTGGCGGCGGGCGTGCCACCGGCGGCGGAGCGGTACGCGCGGACGGTGTAGCCGGTGACCGGCGATCCGCCGTCGGTCCGCGGGGCGTCCCAGGTGACGACGATCCGGCGTACCCCCGGGGTCAGGCGGACGGCGCGCGGCGCTGACGGAACCGCAACCGTCGCGGACGGCGTGGGGGACAGCGTCACGGAGGGCGTGGGAGACGGCGTGGGGGACGGCAGCGTCGGCGCCGTCGTCGGCGAGGGGGTGACCGTGGGTGACGGCTCGATCGTGGGCTCGAGGGTGGGGAGCGGCGGAAGCTCCTCCGGGGGCGTGGTCGGCTCCGGAGTCGAGACGGCGCCGTCGGCGGACCGGATCTCGGCCCGCGCGGCCGGGTCACCCTCGCCGAGGGCGTTCACCGCGCTCACCGCGACGTGGTAGACGGTGTCCGCGACCAGCTCCTCGATGACGCAGCTGGTTCCGGACGTCTCGCAGGAGGCGACCACCGGGCCGCCGCCGGACGCGGCGTAGGCCCGGGCCCGATAGCCGGTGATCGCCGAGCCGCCGTCGGACAGCGGCGCCTGCCAGCGCATCGTGAGGGTTCCCGCGCCACCGGCGGCGGTCACCGTGCGTGGCGTCGACGGGGTGGTGACGCCGGGGGCCGCGCGGGAGGCGCGCAGATGCAGGGCGGCCCCGGCGAGGTCGGCGCCGAGACCGGCGGCGGGGGCTTCGAGGCGTACGCCACCGCCGTCGAGGGTCGTGGTGAGCGCCCGGCTGACCGTGGCGTCGCCGCTGGTGACCAGGTCGAACCCGGTGGCCCGGGCGGCCGACGCGGTGGTCGACCGGGCGCTGAACCAGGCGCCGGGCAGGTACAGGGTGACGGCGTTGCGGACCGGTACGCCGTTCGCGTCCAGTTGCGGGTTGCCGAGCACGCCGAGGCTCAGCGGCGGTTGCCCGTCCGCGTCATAGGTGAGCAGGTCCGAGCGGGCCTGCGCGTCGGTGGCCAGATACGCCCCGTCGAGCGCCGCCGCGTACGCCCCCGCCGACCCGTCGAGATCCTGGGTGCGGCCCTCGAACCGGTACGCCGTCGCCGCCGCCGTCGTGTCGGTGTCCCCGCACGAGTACCCGCCGGTGCAGCCGGCGTCGTTGATCCACGCGGTCGGGACGGCCCGCCCGGTGATCCGCAGCAGGTAGCTGCCGTCCGCCAGGGTGCGGGTGACGCGCAGCCCGGCCGCCGTGGCGTTGGTGAACCGGGGCACGAACGGCCCGGTGTTGATCACCAGCTCGACGGTGCCGCCGGTGATCGCGGCCGCCTGGCCGGCCCATCCGGTGACCGCCCAGCGCACCCAGTCGCCGGTGTCGCCGGAGACGGTGGCCGCCGTCGCGGTGAGCCCCGCGCCGGACAGCGGCGTGACCGATCCGCCGGCCGGGGTGATCGTGGCCGCCGCGATGCAGTACGTCGACGACGGCGTCACGCAGGTGGCCGCCCACGAGCTGACCGGCAGGTCGTCCGGGGTCCCGGCGGAGGCGGCGCCCAGGGGCAGGGCGGCGAGCAGGGTCCCGGCCACGGCGGTGGCCGCGGCACGTCGGCTCGGCATGCGGTTCTCCGTTCACGTCTGCGCTGACGACGTCAGACGTGATCGGCACCACATCGCAACCACTGAGCCCTCGATCAGCTCCTTGGCCTCGAGGGGCCGGCACCGAAGCGGGCGAAACGGACACCGGACGCGGTCGGGCCGGTCCGGCGGGCGACCCCGAGGCCGCTCACCCCCTCGACGGTGACCTCGACGATGTCGGCGTCGGCGAACAGGGTGGTCTCGCCGCCGGTCGGCATCGTCAGGATCAGGTCGCCGTGGTCGCGGACCTCTCCCCCGGCCGCGGTCAGCCCGGCCGCGCCGCTGATCAGGTACGGGTCGAGGTTGGGGTGCGGGGTGGCGATCAGCCGGTCGTCGCGGACCGACAGCACCCAGGGCAGGCTGAGCGCGCCGGCCCAGGCCGAGCCGGGGAGGGCCGGTTCCTCGCCGAGGCGGGCCAGCACACAGCGCCGCCCGGCGGCGTCGACGAACGTGACGGCGGGGCCGAGGCGTTCCCGGCTGAAGGACCCCCAGGCGCGGGCGGTGAAACGCTGGCCGTCGTAGGCGCCGATCCCGTACGCCACCTCGTCGCCGGTGGACACCATCAGCACCCAGGCGCCGTCCAGGGGGAACAGGCGCGGGCATCCCCAGCCGGCGCCGTCGCGGGTGGCGAGCACCCCGTCGTAGTCCCAGCGGACCAGGTCGGCCGAGTGGTACTGCAGGACCGCGGCGGCGCCGCGGAGCCGGCCGCTGAGCAGCATCCGCCAGCCGTTGCCCGCCCACCACACGTACGGGTCGCACAGGCCGGTGACCCCGGACGGCGGCCCGGTCAGCAACGGTCCCGGCGGGTCGGGCCGCCAGCCGTCCGGCCCGTAGCCGGCGACCGCCCGCGCCACCTGCCCGTCGGCGCGGGTGTGGAACAGCACCGGGCCGTCCGGGCCGGCCACCACCGTGCCGCAGCGGGCGTCGCCGATCGCCGCGCCGGCGTCCTGCTCGGTCCACAGGATCAGGTCGTCGGAGACCGCGTACCCCCAGGCGGGCGGCCCGTCGCCGAGGTCGCGGTGCTCGTAGTAGAGGTGGTACCGCCCGCTCGAGGCCAGCACGCCGAACAGGTCGCCGACGCGGCCGGCGCGCGGGGTGAAATGCAGCCGGGGCCGCGGTACGCGTTCCATGCCTCACCCTCGCATCGGGGCGCCGCCCGGCACCAGTGGGGACACCTGCCAATGCGGGAGAGCGGTTACCGTACCGCTATGCCCTACACCCCCGGAGAGACGGCGGAACGGCTCGGCGTGAGCATCGACACGATCCGCTACTACGAGAAGATCGGCCTCATGCACGGCATCCGGCGGACGTCGACCGGCCGGCGGATCTTCTCCGACGACGACCTGTCCCGGCTCGGCCTGCTGCGCTGCCTGCGTGACTCGGGCATGCCGATCGCCCGGCTGCGGCGGTTCGCGGAGCTGCTGTCGCTGGGCGACGACGGCGCCGAGGCGCGCACCGCGCTGCTCGAGGAGCACGATCGGGAGATCGATGCCAAGGTCGAGCAGCTGCGGCGCGAGCAGGAGCGGGTCCGCGAGAAGATCGCGTGGTACCGCTCAGTGTGTTGAGTTCGGGCGCGCATAGCGGCCGAACTCAACACACCGCAAGCCGTCAGTAGCGGCAGCGTAGGACGACCAGAGTGTGCCGGGTCACGGTCAGCTGGGACCCGGCACGGGCGGTCTTCCGCTTGGCGGCCAGCAGCGGGTCGGCGGTGTTGGCCGCGATCTCCCAGGTCTTCCCGTAGTCCTTGTCGGGCAGGGTGAACGCGACGTCCTCGTCGAGCGGGTTGAACAGCAGCAGGAACGACGCGTCCTTGATCTCCTCGCCGAGGGCGTCGCGTTCCGGGATGCCGTTGCCGTTGAGGAACACGGTCATCGTCATGCCGCTGCGGGTGTTCCAGTCCGCCTCGGTCATCACCTCGCCGTCGCGGCGCAGCCAGGCGATGTCCGGCAGCTTGGAGTCGCCGGCCGGCTCGCCGGTGAAGAACCGCCGCCGCCGGAAGATCGGATGGTCGGCCCGCAGTTTCAGCAGCCGCCGGACGAACCCGGTGAGCACGTCCTCGAGACGGGCCGCCTCCCAGTCCATCCAGGCGATCTCGCTGTCCTGGCAGTAGACGTTGTTGTTGCCGCGCTGGGTGCGGCCCAGCTCGTCGCCGTGGGCGATCATCGGGACGCCCTGGCTCAGCAGCAGCGTGGCCATGAAGTTGCG
>NZ_JBVHFK010000012.1:0-367316 GCF_055562375.1 Actinoplanes sp. NPDC019969
CCGCGTCAGCAACACCGCCAGCGCCGCCTGCAACACCATGAACAACGTCACGTCGTGCTCCCGCGCCACCCGCAGCAACGCCCGGTGCAACTCGGGGTCCAGCTCGAAGGGCAGGGTCTCGCCGCGGTGGCGCGCGACCGCCGGGCGGGGCCGGTCGGCCGGCAGCGGGATGCTCTCCGGCAGGCCGTCCAGGTTGTCCGTCCAGTGCCGTAGCTGCCGGGCGAACAGCCCGTCCGGGTCGTCCTCGGCCAGCAGGTCACGCTGCCACAGCGCGTAGTCGGCGTACTGCACCGGCAACGGCGCCCACTCCGGCGCCGCACCGGCACACCGGGCCGCGTACGCCGTACCCAGATCCCGCACCAGCGGCGCCAGCGACCAGCCGTCCCCGGCGATGTGATGCAGCAGCAGCAACAGCACGTGCTCCCGCGGGCCGACCCGGAACACCGTGACCCGCAACGGCAGCTCGGTGGTGAGGTCGAAGGGCCGGCGACCGGTCTCGGCCAGCTCGCCGGCGAGGGCGCCGGCGGTCACGTCACGAACCTCGAACGGCACCACCGGGTCGTCGGTGACGATCTGGGACGGCTCACCGTCCATCTCGGGCAGCACCGTGCGCAGCGACTCGTGCCGGCGCACCAGGTCCCCGACGGCGAGGCGGAGGGCGCCGGTGTCGAGCGGGCCGCGCAGCCGTACCGCGATCGGCATGTTGTACGTCGAGCTGGGACCCTCCAGCCGGTGCAGGAACCACAGGCGCTGCTGGGCGTGCGACAGCGGCAGTCGCTCGGGCCGGGGCTGCGGGACCAGCGGCGCGCGGTCGTCACCGCCCGGCCGTACCGCCGCGGCGAGGGCGGCCGGGGTGGGGCCGGCGAACAGCTCGCGCACCGTGACACCGGCGCCGAGGACGCTCCGGATCCGGCTGATCAGCTGGGTGGCGAGCAGGGAGTGCCCGCCCAGCTCGAAGAAGTCGTCGTCCGGGCCGACCTCCTCGCGGCCGAGCACGTGCGCGAACAGGGTGCACATCATCGCCTCGTGCGGGGTGCGCGGCGGCCGTCTCCCGGCCGTGGCGTCCGGCGCGGGGAGCGCCGCCCGGTCCAGCTTGCCGTTCGGTGTCAGCGGGAACTCCGGAAGCCGCTGGATCGACGCGGGCACCATGAAGGCGGGCAGCGTCCCGGCCAGGCCGGCCCGCAGCGCCACCGGGTCCACGTCGTCGTCGGCGACGACGTACCCGGCGAGCACGTCGTCGCGGGCCACCACGACGGCGGCCGTGACGCCGGGCCGGGCGAGCAGCGCGGCTTCGATCTCGCCCGGCTCCACCCGGAAGCCGCGGACCTTGACCTGGTGATCGGCCCGGCCGAGGAACTCCAGTTCCCCGCCGGCGTTCCAGCGGGCCAGGTCACCGGTCCGGTACATCCGCTCTCCCGGCGGCCCGAACGGGTCGGCGACGAACCGTCCGGCGGTCAGCGCGGCCCGGTCGAGGTAGCCGTGGGCCAGCGCCGGCCCGGCGAGGTACAGCTCCCCCGCCACGCCGTCCGGGGCGAGGCGCAGCATCGGGTCGAGCACGTAGGCGCGCACGTTGCCGATGGGGGCGCCGATCGGCGGATGCGCCGGCCAGCGATCCGGGTCGGCGGGCGCCACGGCGGTGGTGACGACGTGGGTCTCGGCCGGGCCGTAGTGATTGTGCAGGGCCGGCCGGGACCCGTCGCGGTGCAGGTCCGCCCACGCGGCGCCGAGGGTGAACGCCTCACCGGCCTGGGCCACACGGGCCAGGCCGGGCAGGACGATCCCGTTCTCCACCGCCGCCTCGGCCACCGACTGGAGGACCAGGTTGGGCCCGTACAGTTCGGTGACCCGTTCCTCGGCCAGCCACCGCGCGAAGTCCTCGCCGCTGCGGCGGACGTCCTCCGGCACGACGGCCAGCGTCTTGCCCGCCAGCAGCGCGGAGAGGATCTCCTGGGCCGCGACGTCGAAGCTGATCGTGGTGAACTGCGCGGTCACCGTGCCGGGGCCACCCTCGGGCCGCCAGGTGAGCAGGTTCGCCAGCGCACGTCCCGGCAGGACGATGCCCTTGGGCACCCCGGTGGAGCCGGAGGTGTAGATGACGTAGACCGGGTGCTCCAGGGTCAGCGGGGAGGGCCGGTCGGCGTCGGTGGGATCGTGCTCCGGCCGCCCCTCGGTCACCGACGGATCGTCGACGAACAGCGGCGCCACGCCGGCGGGCAACTCGACGCCGGCGGTGGTGAGCACGTGTGACGGCCGCGCGTCGGCGAGCATCGCCTCGATCCGGGCCCGGGGATAGCCGGGGTCGACCGGCAGATAGGCGGCGCCGGTCTTCAGGACGGCGACCACCGCCACGATCAGGTCCAGGCCCCGCGGCACGGCGATCGCCACCACGTCACCGGGGCCGGACCCGCCGGCGAGCAGGGCGTGCGCGAGCCGGTTCGCGCGGGTGTTGAGCTCGGCGTACGTCAGCGCGTCGCCGGCGTGGGTGACCGCGGTCCGGCCGGCGTGCTCGGCGGCGGCACGGGCGAGGCGGCCGGCCAGCGTCTCGCCGCTGACCGGGTGGTCCGGTCCGCGGCGGGCGAGCAGCCGGTCGCGTTCGCCGGGCGCCAGCGCGTCCAGCCGGGAGACCGGCACGTCGAGCCCGGCGGCGAGGCGGCGCAGCAACTGTTCCAGGCGGTCCAGCAGCGGGCCCGCCTCGACCGCGCCGGGCCGGTGGTCGAGCCGCAGGTGCAGCCGCTCGCCCGGGATGACCAGCAGGCTGAGCGGGTAGTGGGTGGCGTCGTTGACCTCGATGCCGGTCATCCGGAGGCCGGCGGCCTCGGAGCGCAGCACCGATCGGTCCAGCGGGTAGTTCTCGAAGACCACGACCGTGTCGAAGAGATTCTCGTGGCCGGTGAGCCGCTGGATCTCGGCGAGCCCGAGATGCTGGTGGTCGAGCAGCCGGGCCTGCCGCTCCTGCACCTCGCGGAGGATCTCCAGCACAGTCGCCCCGGGACGCAGCGTGACACGTACCGGAAGGGTGTTGATGAACAGGCCGATCATCTGCTCGACGCCGGGGATCTCCGGGGACCGGCCGGCGGTGGTCGCGCCGAACACCACGTCGGTGCGACCGGTCAGCGAACCGGTCAGGACGGCCCACGCGACCTGGATCAGCGTGTTCAGGGTGAGGCCGTGCCGGCGTGCGGTGTCGGCGAGCGCGGCGGTGAGGCCGGCGGGCAGTTCCCGGTGCTGCTGGACGGGCAGGGCGGAGGCGCGCTGCCCGGCGCCCGGGGCGACCAGGGTGGGGCCGTCCAGCCCGGCCAGCTCGGTGCTCCAGGCGTCCCGGGCCGCGTCGCTGTCCCGCCCGGCACGCCAGGTCAGGTAGTCGCGGTAGGGCACCGCCGGTTCCAGCGCGTACGGGTCACCGCCGGCGCCGTACAGGGCGAACAACTCGCGGGTCAGCAGCGGCATCGACCAGCCGTCGATGAGGATGTGGTGCGTGGTGAGCACCAGCCGGTGCTCGCCCGGGGCCAGGGTCAGCAGGGTGGCCCGGAACAGCGGCGGCCGGGCCAGGTCGAACCGTCGCGCCCGGTCGGCCGTGAGGATCTCCCGTACGGCCTCCGCGCGGTCCGCCTCCGGCAGGCCGCTCAGGTCGTGCTCCGCCCACGGCATCGCGGCCCGCTGCGGGACGACCTGGACCGCCCGGTCGAGGCCCTGCTGCCAGAAACCGGCCCGCAGGTTGGGGTGCCGCTCCAGCAGGGCGTCGAGCGCGGCGCGCAGGTCCGCGGCCCGCACCGGCCCGGCGAGCGAGAACACCAGCTGGACGTGGTAGACGTCCACGTCGTCGTCGGCCAGCTCCGCGTGGAAGAGCAGACCTTCCTGCAGTGGTGTGAGCGGGAGGACGTCAGCGAGTCCCGACGGCGTCATTTCGTACCCCTCCATGCGGCTTCCAGTAGGTCGAGCTGGTCCTGGCTCAGCGACACCAGCGGCAGGTCGGACGGTGTACGGCCACCGGTGTCCGGGCGCCGCAGGTGGGTGACCACGGCGCGCAGGGCGCGGAACCAGGTGCCGGCCAGGTCACGTACGTCCGCCTCGGGCACCAGCCGTGACGCCCAGGACCAGGTGGCCTCCAGCCGGGGGCCGTCGTGGTGGTCGGCGGTGACCGCGTTGAGCTCGATGAGATGTGCCAGGGGCAGCGCGGCGCCGGAGCCCCCGGTGAGTGCCTCGGCGTCCGGCACGGCCGCCCAGTCGGCGGTGTCGCCGGCGGTGAACCGGCCGAGATAGTTGAAGGCGAGCTGGGGTACGCCGTACCCGCCCAGCCGCCGGCGCCCTTCCGGGTCGAGGTGCCGGAGCAGGCCGAATCCGATGCCGTGGTCCGGCAGCTCGCGCAGCTGCTCCTTGACCGCCTTGACGGCCCGGCCCAGCGCGGGACCGCCGCTGAGGGCGTCGTGCCGGTCGATGCGGCCCGGGTCGAGGCGTACCGGCCGGATCGCGGTGAACCAGCCGACCGTCCCGGACAGGTCGGTGTCGTCCAGGCGGCGCCCGTGGTCCTCGAGGTCGAGCACCACCTCCGGGTCGTCGCCGCTGCCGCGCCGCCGCCGCCAGTCCGCGACCGCCAGGGCGAACGCGGTGAGCAGCACGTCGTCGACGGTGCCGTGGAAGGCGGCGGGGGCCGAACCGAGCAGGACCGCGGTCTGTTCGGCGGGCAGGGTCAGGCTCAGGTGCCCGGCGGTGGCCGCGGTGTCACGGCCCGGGTCCAGCGGCGCGGTGGACAGCGGCCGGTCGGCGGTCGCCGCGATCCGCTCCCAGCGGGGCAGCTCGGCCCGGCGGGCGGCGGCCCGCCCGGACAGCGACCGGGCCCAGGTGGAGAACGGGGTGGGAACCGGCTGCGGTTCACCGCCGGCCACCACGGCGGCCAGGTCGGCGAGCAGGATGCGCCAGGACACGCCGTCGACGGCGAGGTGGTGCACGACCAGCAGCAACCGCCGGGTCTGCGGGAACCAGACCGCCCGGAGCATCCCGCCGCCGGCCGGGTCGAGCCGGGCCCGGGCGGCGCGCGCCTCGGCCGCCGGGTCGGCGCCCGGCACGGCGGTGGTCAGCAGCTCGCCGGTGTCACCGCCGGGCGGCGGCACGTGCAGCCGCCACTGCCCGTCACGGAGCAGCCGGGCGCGCAGCATGCCGTGGTGCCCGGCCAGGACGGTCAGGGCGCGGCGCAGGCCGGTCTCGGTCACCCCCGCCGGCACGGTGACCCACATGGACTGGCTGAAGGTGTCGACCGGGCCGCCACGCTCGCGCAGCCAGTGCATCACCGGGGTGAGCGGCACATCGCCCAGCTCCTCGCCGGCGGCGGCCACCGGCGCGGTCTCCAGCGGGGTGGCGACGCGCGCCAGGCCGGCCACCGTGGGGTGCTCGAACACCTGCCGCGGGGTGATCAGCAGACCGTCCCGGCGGGCACGGCTGACCAGCTGGATCGAGGTGATGCTGTCGCCACCGAGGGCGAAGAACCCCTCGTCGGCGCCCACCTCGGCCAGACCCAGGACGTCGGCGAACAGCCCGGCGAGCCGCGCCTCCACCGGGGTTCGCGGGGCGGTGTGCGGCCGCTCGGCGCCCGGCTCCGGGGGCGCGGGCAGGGCCCGCCGGTCCACTTTGCCGTTGCGGGTCAGCGGCAGTTCACCGAGCACCACGACGGCGGCCGGCATCATGTAGCCGGGCAGGGTGGCCGACAGCGCGCCGAGGAGATCGGCCGGTTCCGGGGCGGGGCCGTCGCCGCCGACCACGTAGCCGACGATCCGTTTGTCGCCGGGCCGGTCCTCGCGGACGACGACCACGGCGGCCGACACGTCAGGCAGCGCGGCGAGCCGGCGTTCGATCTCGCCGGGCTCGATCCGGTAACCGCGGATCTTGACCTGGTCGTCGGCGCGGCCGGCGAATTCGAGTTCGCCCGGGCCGGTCCCGCCGTCCGGGACGGTCCAGCGGACCAGGTCGCCGGTGCGGTACATCCGGTCGCCGGCGGGGCCGTACGGGGCCGCGACGAAACGCTCGGCGGTGCGCGCCGGCTGGCCGGTGTAGCCGCGCGCCAGACCGGCGCCGGCGATGTACAGCTCACCGACGACACCGGGCGGCAGCGGAGCGAGCCGGCCGTCGAGCACATAGACCCGCATGTCGTCGAGGGGACGGCCGATCGGCAGCCGGGCCAGGCCGGGCGCGACCTCCGCGGTCGGGCGGGAGGTCGCGAACGTGGTGGTCTCGGTGGGGCCGTACCCGTTGACGACGGTGATTCCCGGGCAGGCGGCGAGCACCCGGCGTACGGCGGCCACCGGCACCACGTCGCCGCCGGCCCACACCTGGCGCACCCCGGCGAAGCAGTCCGGGCGCTCCTCGGCCATCACCCGGAACAGCCCGGCGGTGAGCCACAGCGCGGTGATCCCGGTGTCGCGGATCAGGTCGCCGAGCTCGGCGACCGAGGGCGGGCCGGGCGGCGCGACGACCAGTTCGCCGCCGTGCAGCAGGGGCACCCACAGCTCGTAGGTGGAGGCGTCGAAGGAGTGCGGCGAGTGCAGCAGCACCCGCCGGTGCGCGTCACCGGCGAACGCCCGATCGGTGGCCAGCGCGACCACGTCACCCCGGGTGACGCCGACGCCCTTGGGCAGTCCCGTCGAGCCCGAGGTGAACATGACGTAGGCGAGCTGGTGGTCATGGGCGGGCAGGCCGAGGGGGGTGTCGTCCTCCGCCGCGCTGCCGGCCACGGTGAGCACGGGCAGCTCTCCCGCCAGCGGGTGGTCCGGCCGGTCGGCGAGCAGCAGGCCGCAGCCGGCGCCGGCCAGCAGGGCGCGCATCCGGTCCAGCGGCTGGTCGTCGTGCAGCGGGGTGTAGTACCCACCGGCCTTGATCACCGCCAGGATCGCCACGACCAGGTCGGGCGACCGCGGCAGGGACAGGGCGACGCCGCGCTCGGGGCCGATGCCGTGCCGGCGCAGCAGCCGGGCCAGCCGGTTGGCGCGCGCGTCCAGCTCGGCGTAGCTGATCCGGCTCGGCCCGGCGATCAGCGCGGTGGCCGCGGGCTCCGCCGCCGCCCGGGCCTCGAACAGCCGGGCCGGGTCGCCTCCGGCACGGCCGGTCGCGGTGTCGTTCCAGTCCTCGAGCAGCATCCGCCGGGAGCCGGGGTCGAGCACCGGCAGCGCGCTCAACGGCGCCCGCGGGTCGGCGGCTGCCGCGCGGAGCACGCTGAGCAGGCCGCCGGCCAGCATCTCGGCGGTGGCCGGCTCGAACAGGTCGTGGCTGAACTCGACGAAACCGTCCATCCCGCCACCGGCCAGCTCGGTCAGCTCGACGGTCAGGTCGAACTTCGCCGCGCCGATGTGGACCGGGCGCAGCTCACCCGGAGTGCCGCCGAAGACCGCGGTGGCCCGGCGGGTGTTCTGCAGGACGAGCATCACCTGGAACAGCGGCTGCCGCGACAACGAGCGGTCCACGCCGAGGTCGTCGACCAGCCGCTCGAACGGCAGGTCGGCGTGGTCGAAGGCGGCCAGGTCGGTCGCCCGGACCCGGGCCAGCAGCTCGGCGAACGCCGGGTCGCCGGCGGTGTCGGTGCGCAGCACCAGCGTATTGATGAAACAGCCGACCAGGTCGTCGGCGGCGGTGTCGGCGCGCCCCGCGACGGGACTGCCGATCGGCACGTCGGTGCCCGCGCCCAGCCGGGTCAGCAGCGCGGCGAGCGCGGCCTGCAGCACCATGAAGACGGTGACCCGGTGCTCGGTGGCGAGCCGGCGGACCGCCTCGTGCAGGTCCTGGTCGATCCGCAGCGCGACGGTGCCACCGCGGTATCCGGCGACGGCGGGCCGGGGCCGGTCGGTGGGCAGCGCCAGCTCGTCCGGCAGGTCCCGCAGGGCGGTACGCCAGTAGTCGAGCTGCCGCTGTGCCGGGGCGTCCGGCCCGCCGGCGGCGAGCACGTCGCGCTGCCAGAGCACGTAGTCGGCGTACTGGACCGGCAGCGGCCGCCAGTCCGGGGCGGTCCCGTTCAGACGGGCGCCGTACGCCTCGGCGAGGTCCCGGCCCAGCGGGTACAGCGACCAGCCGTCGCAGGCGATGTGGTGCACGGCCAGCTGCAGCATGTGCCGGCCGTCGTCGAGCGCGAACAGGTGGGCGCGCAGCGGCGGCTCGGCGGCCAGGTCGAACGGCTGGCTCGCGGCGTCGGCGAAGGCCGCGTCGAGGTCCGCCTCGGTGACCCGGCGGACGGTCAGCGGGGGCGTCACCGTGCCGGCCGGCAGCACCACCTGGCAGGGCACGCCGCCGGTGTCCGGGTAGACGGTCCGCAGGATCTCGTGCCGGTCGGTGACGTCGGCCAGGGCGGCGCGCAGGGCGTCCGCGTCGATCGGCCCGTCCAGGCGGACCCCGATCGGCACCACGTAGGTGGCGGCCGGGCTGTCCAGCCGGCTGAGGAACCAGAGGCGGGTCTGCGCTGCCGACAGCGGGAGCCGGTCCGGGCGGTCGGCGGGCCGCAGCGGGGGCAGCTCGGCCCGTGCCGACGGCAGCGCCGCGGCCATCGCGGCGAACGTGCCGGCCTGGAAGATCCGGGCGATGCCCAGGTCCACGTCCAGGGTGGCGCGGACCGCGCGGGCGAGCTTGTCGGCGCTCAGCGAGTCGCCGCCGAGCCGGAAGAAGTTGTCGTCGGCGCCGACCGCCGGCAGCCTCAGCACGCCGGCGGCGAGTCCGCACAGGATGTCCAGGCGGGGGTCGTCGCCGCTGCCCGCCTCCCCCGTGGCCGTCTCCGGGCCGAACCGGGGAGCGGGCAGGGCGGAGCGGTCGAGTTTGCCGTTGACGGTGAGCGGGAGGGCGTCCAGCGGCACCACGGCCGCCGGGACGAAGTGTTCCGGCAGTTGCGCGGCGACCCGGTCGAGCACCTCGGCGGGGTCGATCGTCGCGCCGCGGACCGGCACGGCGTAGGCGACGAGCATCCGGCGGCCCGGTTCGTCCTCGCGGGCCACCACGGTCGCCGCGGCGACGCCGGGGCAGGCGGCGACCGCGGACTCGATCTCGCCCAGCTCCACCCGGAACCCGCGGATCTTCACCTGGTCGTCCGAGCGGCCCTGGAAGTCCAGGGCGCCGTCGGGACGGCGGCGAGCCAGGTCGCCGGTGCGGTACCGCCGTTCGCCGCCGGGCGCGGCCACGAAACGGGACGCGGTCAGTCCCGGGCGGTTCAGGTAGCCGCGGGCCAGACCGGCGCCGCGGACGTACATCTCGCCGACGACACCCGGCGGCACCGGCTCCAGCGAAGGGCCGAGCACCTCGACGTCGAGGTCGGGGATGGGCACGCCGATCGGGCTGCCGTTCTCCGGGCCGTCCAGCGGGCCGTACGTGACATGCACCGTGGTCTCGGTGATGCCGTACATGTTCACCAGCCGCGGGGCGCCGGCCGGGTGACGGGTGTACCAGCCGCGCAGCTGGCCCGGGTCGAGCGCCTCGCCACCGAAGATGACCAGGCGCAGCGAGCCGGTCCGCCCGGGCCGGTCCCGGTCGGCCTCGTCGAGCACGGAGAACGCCGACGGGGTCTGGTTGAGCACGGTCACCCGCTCGGCCGCGATCAGGCCGAGGAAGTCCTCGGCGGAGCGGGACACCTCGTACGGGACGACCACGAGCCGGCCGCCGTGCAGCAGCGCGCCCCACAGCTCCCAGACGGAGAAGTCGAAGGCGAACGAGTGGAACAGGGTCCACACGTCGGACGGGCCGAACGGCAGCCAGGCCGCGGTCTCGGTGAACAACCGCAGCACGTTGCGGTGGGTGACGACCACGCCTTTGGGCGCGCCGGTCGAGCCGGAGGTGTAGATGACGTACGCCGGGTGGCCGGGGTCCGCGTGCGGAACCTCCGGGGCGGGGCACGGTCCGCCGTCGAGGCCGGTCAGGTCGGCCTCGGTGATCACGTGGCGGGCGCCGGCGTCCTCGATCAGGTAGTCGATCCGGGCCTGCGGGTAACGCGGGTCGACCGGCAGGTAGGCGGCGCCGGCCTTCAGCACGCCCAGCAGCGCGACGACCAGATCGGCGCCGCGGGGCAGCCGCACCGCGACGATGTCCTCGGGGCCGATGCCGCGGGCGGCGAGCCGGTGTGCCAGCCGGTTGGCGCGGGCGTCCAGTTCGGCGTAGGTCGTCTCGGCGCCGTCATGGCTGACGGCGACCGCGCCGGGGTGGGCGGCCGCGGCGGCCGCGAACGCCGCCGGGAGGGTGCTCCCGGTGACCCGCGTGGCGCCGGCGGCGGGCGGCGGGACGGCGGGCAGGTCCGCGGTGACCGGTGTCGCGACGGCCTCCCCGGCGCGCAGCCGGCCGACCGGCCGGTCCGGTTCACCGGCGGCCAGGTCGTCGAGCAGCGCGGCGAGGCGGGCGGCGTGCCCGCCGGCGTCGGCCGCGGTGTAGAGGTGCGGGTTGGCGTCGACGTCCAGGCGCAGTCCGTCGCCGGCCGGCCGGATCGTGATCTTGAGGTCTTCGACCGGACCGGTGGAGAGACTGTGCCACTCAGCCGGGCGACCGGCGAAGACGGGCTGGTCACCGCTGGTCAGGATGTTGACCACCGGCCCGTGGAGGGGACGATCGTCACCTGCCGTGATGCGGTCGCGGCGGATGTCCTCCCGCCGGTACCGCTGGTGCCGCAACGCCGCGGTGATCTCGGTGGCGGCCTCGGTGAACAGGCCGGTGACGGTCTGCGCCGGACGGACGGTGAGGGCGAGCGGCACCACGTTGGCGACCATCGCGGGGGTGTGCCGGGCGGTCCGGGAGCGGGCCGCGACCGGGAACCCGACGACCTGCTCGGCGGCGCCGGTGATCCGGCTCAGGTGGACGGCCACGGCGGCCACCACGGCGGTGGGCCAGGCGGTGTCGGCGGCGTCGGCCAGCGCGGTCAGTCCGGCCAGCGTGGCCGCGCCGACATGGGCGGTGCCGCGGTGGAAGTCGTTGCCGACCGGGGCGGCGCGCCCGGCCGGTGTGACCGGGTCGGGAAGCGGCCGGGCCCAGTGGTCGCGGTCGGCGGCGAACCGGGGGGAACGGCGGTAGTCCTCGTCGTCGGCGACCAGATCGGCGAGCGTGCCGAACGGGCTCGCCGGGACCGGCTCGCCGGCGGCCAGCGCGGTGTAGATCTCGCCGGCCCGGGCGGCGACCATCCGGAAGCCGGCCAGGTCCAGCAGCGCGTGGTAGGCGCGGTGGTACCAGAGCACGATGCCGTCGCCGACCAGGTAGAGGGTGTGGCTGTCCAGGTGCTCGCCGGCGGGGTCGGCCGGGACGGCCAGGTCGCCGCGCATCCGTTCCACGGCGCGGTCCCGGGCGTCCGGCTCACCGCTCAGGTCGACCACGGTCACCGGGACGTCGCCGTCGCGGACCGCCTGCCAGGGCTTGCCGTCGGTGTCCTGGCCGAAGTGGACCCGCAGCGCCTCGGCCTCGGCGACGGTCCGCCGGATCGCCTCGCGGAGAAGCTCCGGGTCCACGTCACTCAGTTCGACGTACTCCCCCGCCTGGTAGGCCGGGTTGCCGGGGTCGAGGCGGCTCGCGTACCAGACGCCGAGCTGCGCGGCGGTCAACGGCAGGACGGGCATCGGACTACCTCTCGCCTAGGGATGTCGGGCAAGAGGGAGTCTGCCGAGCGGCTTTGACAGGACCTTGACAAAGCGCTGTCACCGGGGCCGGGCACACGAAACGCCCCCGGCCGGATGCTCCGGCCGGGGGCGTTTCGGGGGACGGGTCAGCGGCGTACGGTGACCGGCAGCACACGCGGCCCGAACAGACCCTCGCGGTGGTACGCGACCTCCGCGCCGGGTGTGATCCGGATGTCGGTGAACGCGTCCAGCAGCAGCTCCAGCGCGATCCGGCCCTCCAGGCGGGCCAGCGGCGCACCGAGGCAGTAGTGGATCCCGTGCCCGAACGCGAGCTGCTGCGCGTCGGGCCGGCCGGGCCGGAACCGGTCCGGTTCGGCGAAGACCCGCTCGTCGTGGTTGGCGGAGAGCAGCCAGGGCATGACCATGCTGCCGGCCGCCACCCGGGTCCCGGCGACCTCGGCCTCGGTGGTGGTGACCCGGCTGGCCAGGGTGATCGGGGTACGGGTACGCATCACCTCCTCCAGCACGGCCGGGATCAGCGTACGGTCGGCGCGGACGCGGTCCTGGAGTCCGGGGTCGTCGCGCAGGCACAGCACGGTGTTGCCGAGCAGCATGGTGGTGGAGACGTGCCCGGCCATCAGCAGCAGGCAGGCGAAGTCCACGACCTGGCGGTCGGCGAGCCGTTCGCCGTCGACCTCCGCGGCGACCAGCCGGCTCAGCAGGTCACCGGTGGGCCTGGCGCGGCGCTGTTCGCAGTGCTGCGCCAGGTATTCGCGCATCTGCTCCATCGGCGTGCCGATCAGCTCACGGAACTCCGCGTCGTCGTTCTCGAACTGCATCGCCACCGGGTCGTCGAACTCCTTCGACAGCATCCGTTCGGACCATCCGCGGAACAGCACGCGGTCCTCGGCCGGGACGCCGAGCAACTCCGCGATGACCATCACCGGCAGCGTGTACGCGAACGTGTCGATGAGGTCGAACTCGTCGGTCCCGATCCCGTCGAGCAGGCCGGCGCCGATCGTGCGGATCCGCGGCTCCAGGTCCGCGATGGTGCGCAGGGTGAACGCCTGGCTGACCAGCCGGCGCAGCTTGCGGTGGAGCGGCGGGTCGATCACCGAGAGGATGTCCCGGGACAGCGGGTTCTGATCGGGCATGATCCGGCTGATGTCCGACGAGAACGTCTCGTGGTCGTTGAGGACGCGCAGCACGTCGGCGTACCGGAAGACGTGCACGACGCCGTACTCGTCGCGCCAGACCGGGTTGTCGTCGCGCATCCGCCGCAACCAGGCGAGCAGTGCGGCGCCGCCGTCCTTCGTGGACGGGCGGGCCGGGATGAGTGATGTCGTCATGGCTCTCCTTCATCCGAAGAGGCCGGGCGGCCGGTGCCCGGCGGCTTGCCCGGAGGTCAGGTCCGGGACGGTGTGCCGGAGCGCTGCGCCACGGTCAGCAGGTATCCGGCGAGCAGGCCGCCGCAGCACACCGCGGCGGCGGCCACCAGCTGGCTGACGGTCATGCCGTCGGCGAAGGCGGAGGTCACCCGGTCGCGCAGGCCGGGGTCACCGCCGGTCCCGGCCAGCGCGGTGGGCAGCGAACGGGCGGCGTCCTCACCGAGGCCACCCGGGAGCCCGGCCGCGAACCGGGCGGTGAGCACCGCGCCGAGCACGGCCACGCCCAGCGACGCGCCGACCTCCTGGAGGCTCTGCATGAGCCCGCTGCCCGTGCCGGCCCGCTCCGGGGGCATGGCGCCGAGCAGCGCGTGCGCGGCGACCGGCATGGCGAGGCCGACACCGAGACCGACCACGACCAGGCCGGCGGCGGTCGCCGGATAGCCGCCGTCGTGGCCGGTGACGGCGATCACCGCGAGCCCGGCGCCGCCGGCGATCATGCCGAGCGCCATGGTGGGGCCGTCGCCGAGCCGGCGGCCGGCCCGGGCGCTGAGCAGCGAACTGCTGATCATCGTGCTGATGGCGAGCGGCGCGATCGCGAAACCGGCGGTGAGGGGGCTGAAGCCGAGCACGAACTGCAGGTGCTGGGTGATCAGGAACAGTGCGCTGGCCATGCCGAAGGCGCCGAGGAGCCCGCCGGCGACGGCCCCGGTGAACCGGCGGTCGGCGAACAGCCGCAGGTCGAGCATCGGGAAGGCGGCCCGGCGCTGGCGGATCACGAAGGCGATCAGGGCGGCCCCGCAGACGATCAGGCCGGTCCACACCGGCACGGCGCCCCATCCCTTCTCGCCTGCCGTGATCACGGACATCCCCAGCGCCACCATGACCACCGCGGACAGCACACCGCCGGGCACGTCGGGACGCTCGCCCGCGGGATTCCTCGACTCCGGGACCAGGATCGCCACGGCGACCAGCGCGATCACCGCGACCGGCACGTTGAGCAGGAAGATCGAACCCCACCAGAAGTGGGCCAGGAGCAGGCCGCCGATCACCGGCCCGCAGGCGATGCCGGCCGAGGAGACCGCCGCCCAGATGCCGATGGCCTTGCGGCGCTCGTCGGCGTCGGTGAACGTCTGTACCAGGACGGCGAGGGTGCACGGCGTGAGCAGGGCGGCGCCGACGCCCATCACGGCGCGGGCGGCGATGACCTGTCCCGGCTCACCGGCGAACGCGGCCGCGGCGGAGCCGGCGCCGAACAGCAGCAGACCGGCGAGCAGGGCGCGCTTGCGGCCGTACCGGTCGGCGGCGCTGCCGGCCGACATCAGCAGGCCGGCCATGGCGATCGAGTAGGCGTTGATCATCCACTGCACGTCGGCGGTGCTCGCGCCGAGCTCCGCGGTCAGCGACGGCAGCGCGACGTTGAGGACGGTGTTGTCGAGCACCACGGTGAGCAGGGTCAGGCAGAGCACGGCGAGGATCAGCCAGCGCCGGGTACGGGGCGCCGTGTCCCGCTCGGACACGGCATTGTTCTGGGTCGATGTCATGGATAATCTCCCGAGTCGGCTTCGACGCGTTCCGTCCCGGCCATGCCGGTGACTGCCCGCCCTCCCGGCCACGGCGCGGCGGCCCGGACACGACTCACGGGCGGCGCGGACAACGGGACGGCAGGGCAACGCCGAAGCGAAGGCGAACGGCGTGCAACGGAGGGACGCCCTGAGGTACGGCGTCGAAGCGCTCTCAGTAGATCATGTCGGGCATTCTTGCACATAACGGGCGCACGCACAAACGACTCCCACCGTCGGCTGGGGTTCATGCTCCCCACACCGCTGACAGCGGCATGACAAACCGCTGACGGGACCGCCCGGGCCCGGCGTGATCCCGTCTAGCTTCGACGCCATGACCGACACCGCCCGCCGCGTACCCGCGGACAAGGAAGAACTGCGTGCACTGATCGCCGCCAAGCTGAACGTCGCCGCGGACGAGCTGGCCGACGACGACGACCTGGTCGACTGGGGCATCGACTCGGTCACCGTGCTGACCCTGGCCTCCCGCTGGGCCGCCGCCGGAATCCCGGTCACGGCGGCCGCGCTCATCGCCGAGCCGTGCATCGGACGGTGGTGGGAACTGCTCGAAGCCCGCTGAAACCCGGCTCAACAAGGGCTCGACGACCACGGGCCCGGCTCCGGATCTCACTTACGTTGGCGTCGTCCGCAACGCCAGCCGAGCGAGTTACGGAGCTGACATGCAATTCGGTATCAACTTCTTCCCGGTGGTGGATCCGGCCCGCAAGAGCGCCACGGCGTACTACGACGAGAGCCTGGCGCTGACCGAGATCGCCGACCGGCTGGGATTCGAGCACGTCCAGACGGTGGAGCACTACGCGACGCCGTACGGCGGCTTCAGCCCCGACCCGGTGACCTTCCTGACCGCCGCGGCGGCCCGCACCACGCGCATCCGCCTGTGCACGGGTGCGATCATCGCGGCGTTCAGCCACCCGGTGCAGGTGGCCGGCAAACTCGCCATGCTGGACCACCTGTCGCACGGCCGTGTCGACGCCGGATTCGGCCGCGGCTTCCTGCCGGACGAGTTCGCCACGTTCGAGGTGCCGATGGACACCAGCCGGGCTCGCTTCAGCGCGATGGTCGAGACGGTCCGGCGGCTGTGGACCGAGGAGGACGTGGTCTCCGACGGCCCGTTCTTCCGGTTCGGGCCGATCACCATGCTGCCCCGGCCGTTCCAGGACCCGCACCCGCCGATCTTCGTGGCCTCGGCCACCAGCGCCGAGTCGTGCGCCGCCGCCGGCACGGCCGGCCATCACCTTCAGGTCGTGCCGTCGGTGACCTCCGCGGAGGCCCTGCGCGAGATGATCGGCGCCTACCGGCGGGCCTACGCGGCGGCGGGCCACCCCGGCGCACCGCGCATCCAGATCAAATACACGGTGTACGTGTCCACCGACCGTTCCGCCGCGCTGGCCGCCGGAGCCGAGCACGAGAACGCCTACGTACGGCGGATGGCCGACGCGGTCGCCTCCTGGGCCGGCACCCGCAGCACGCAGTACCCGGGCTACGAGAAGTTCGTGGAGAAGGCCCGCGACTACGACTTCGGCGCGGCGCTGCGGGCCAACAAGGTGCTGGCCGGCACCCCGGACGACGTCAGCGCGCAGCTCGCCGTGATCCGCGACGACTACGGCGACGACCTGTCGGTCAGCCTCCAGTTCAACCCGGGCACCACCACGTTCGGTCAGGCCAGCGACGCGCTCACGCTGTTCGCCGCCGAGGTCGCCCCGTCGTTCGCCGGCGAGCCGGCCGTGGCCGCCCGGTGAGCGCCCCCGGAACGGTCGCGGTCATCGGACTGGGCGCCTGGGGCTCGGCCGCCCTGTGGCAACTGGCCGGGCGCGGCATCCCGGTGATCGGGTTCGAGCAGTACGAGCCCGGCCACGCCTTCGGCGCGTCGTACGGTGGCAGCCGGATGTTCCGGACCGCCTGCCTGGAGCACACCGGGCTGGTGCCGCTGGCCCGGCGTTCCCTGGAACTCTGGCACGAGCTGTCCGAGATCAGCGGGCAGCAGCTGTTCACCCGGACCGGGGGCCTGCTGCTCGGGCCACCCGGCGGGCACCTCGCCGGCGGGGCACTGGCCGTCGCCCGGGAGCACGGCCTCCCGTTGGAGGTGCTGGACGCGGCGACCGTACGCCGGCGCCACCCGGCCCACGCCGGCCTGCCGGACGACCACATCGGTGTCTGGGAGCCCGGCGGCGGTCTCCTCCGGCCGGAGGAGTGCGTACGGTCGGCGGTCGCTGCCGCCGAGAAGGCCGGTGCGACGGTCCACCGGCACACCCGCGTCACCGGTGTCGAGCTGACCGGCTCGGGCGCGGTGGTACGCACCCCGGTCGCCGAGTTCCCCGTCGCGCAGGTGGTGGTGACCACCGGCGGCTGGGCCGGCGAGCTGCTGCCCGGCCTGCCGCTGGAGACCGTCCGGATGCCGATGACCTGGTACCGGCCGGAGAGCGGCGCCGCCGACCTGACACTCGGCCGTTTCCCGGTGTTCCTCCGCGAACTCGGCGACGGCATGACGATCTGGGGCCACGGCTGGTCCCCGGACTTCCCGGGCGGTCCCGGCGGCCAGGACGTCAAGATCGGCCTGGAGGACGGCGGCGCCGGCTTCGCCCGGATCGACCCCGATGACGGCGGGCGGGCCGTGGTCACCCCCGCCGACTGGGAACGCCTGTCCCAGCTGCTCGCCACCACCGTTCCCGGCGTCGGCGCGGTGCCGTCCGCGGTCACCACGTGCATGAAGACCCGGACACCGGACCGGCAGTTCCTGATCGGCCGGCCGGGCGGCGACCCGCGGCTGGTGATCGGGGTCGGCTGCAACGGCCACGGGTTCAAGCACGCCACCGGAATCGGCGAGGCCCTCGCCGATCTGGCCGAGGGCCGGCCGACGCGATGCCGTCTCGATTTCACCGATCCCGACCGCTTCCCGTGACCGACGTGAGGACTTCCCGTGCAGCTTCGCATCCTGGGACCAGTGGACATCTACGACGACGTCCGAGGGCGGCGGATCCACCCGGGCGGTGTCAAGCAACGCACCCTCTTCGCCTTTCTGGTCGCCCGGGCCGGCCGGGCCAGCTCCCTGCACCGGCTGATCGAGGAGATCTGGGGTGACGACACCCCGCAGAACGCCGTCAACGCGCTCCAGGCCCATGTCGCCCGGCTGCGCAAGATGCTGGCCGAGGCCGGCGCGGACGGCGAGCGGCTGCACACCGATCCGACCGGGTACACCCTGCGGCCCCTTCCCGGCGAGTCGGACGCCGAACGGTTCGCCGAGCTCTCCGCCACGGCCCGGTCGGTGGCGGAGGGCCAACCGGAACAGGCGGCGGAACTGTTCCGCGCGGCGCTGGCGCTGTGGCGCGGCTCCGCTTTCGAGGGCTGCTCCCTGGGCCCGGTCCTGAGCGCCGAGGCCGAGCTGCTGCACGAGCAGCGGCTGACCACGCAGGAGGGCCTCTTCGAGACCCAGCTCGACCTCGGCCGGCATGCGGAGGTGGTGGGCGAGCTGGAGGAGCTGGCGACCGCCCACCCGCTGCGCGAACGCTTCCAGGACCAGCTCATCGTCGCGCTGTACCGGTGCGGGCGGCAGTCCGAGGCGATCGGCGTGTACGACCGCACCCGCCGTGTCCTGCTCAACGAACTCGGCGTGGAGCCGGGCCCGGCGCTGCGCGGCCGGATGCAGGCGGTGCTGCACCACTCCCCCGCGCTGCTCGCCCCGGGCCGGCCGCCGGTCCGCCTGGACGGCGAGGTGGCCGGCGTGCACCTGATCAACGAGATCGATCAGCTCCGTACCCGGGTGAACTCGCTGGTCAAACAGCAGGAGGCACTGTTGCGGACGGTCAGCCGGCTGTCCGCCGCCTCCGGCTTCTGAAACCCGACACCACACTCGAAGGGACCACCATGCTCGAAGGATGTGTGCCCTGGCCGGACGATCTGGTCAAGGCCTACACCGAGGCCGGCCACTGGCGCGGGGAGACCCTCGGGTCACTGCTGCGCGACTGGGCCGCCCGGTACCCCGGCCGGACGGCGCTGGTGCACGGCGACCGCCGGATCACCTACGCCGAACTCGACGGATGGGCCGACCGGCTCGCCGCGGGCCTGGCCGCGCGGGGCATCCGGGACCGGGACCGGATCGTCGTCCAACTGCCGAACGTGCCCGAGTTCGTGGCGCTCTGCTTCGCGATGTTCCGGCTGGGCGCGCTGCCGGTGTTCGCGCTGCCGTCCTACCGGGCCACCGAGATCCGGCACCTGTGCGAGCTGTCCGGCGCGATCGCGTACGTGGTGCCGGATGTCTTCCAGGGCTTCGACTACCGCGGACTGGCGACCGCCGTACGGGAGGAGCAGCCCGCCGTACAGCAGGTCTTCGTCGCCGGGGACGGCGGCGACCACCCGTCGCTGGCGCAGATCGAGGCCGATCCGGCGCCGCTGCCCGAACCGGACCCTCGTGACGTCGCGTTCTTCCTGCTCTCCGGCGGTACCACCGCCCTGCCGAAACTGATCCCGCGGACCCACGACGACTACGCCTACCAGGTGCGGATCACCTCGGAGCTGTGCGGGCTGAACCAGGACACCGTCTATCTGACGATCCTGCCGGTCGAGTTCAACTTCTCCTGGGGCTGCCCCGGCGTCCTGGGCGTGCTCTCCGCCGGCGGCACCGCCGTGCTGGCCGGCACCCCGTCGCCGGAGGAGTGCTTCCCGCTGATCGAACGCGAGCGGGTCACCATGACCTCGATGGTGCCGACCATCGTGCACATGTGGCTCGAGGCGGTCCCCGACACCCGCCACGACCTGGGCAGCCTGGAGCTGGTGCAGATCGGCAGCGCGAAACTGCACCCCGAGGTGGCCGCCCGGGTGGAGCCCGCCTTCGGCTGCCGGCTCCAGCAGGTGTTCGGCATGGCCGAGGGCCTGCTCACGTTCACCCGGGACGGCGACCCGAGGGAGGTCGTGCTGACCACGCAGGGGCGGCCGGTCTCGCCCTCCGACGAGATCCGGGTGGTCGGCGACGACGGCGCCGAGGTGCCGGCCGGCGAGATCGGCGAACTGCTCACCCGGGGGCCGTACACGCTGCGCGGCTACTACAACGCGCCGGACCACAACCGGCGGGCCTTCACCGAGGACGGCTTCTACCGCAGCGGCGACCTGGTCCGGCTCACCCCCGACGGCAACATGACGGTGGAGGGCCGGATCAAGGACGTGATCAACCGCGGCGGCGACAAGATCTCGGCGACCGAGATCGAGTCGTACCTGATCACCCACCCGCAGGTGGCGCAGGCAGCCGTGGTGCCGGTGCCCGACCCGGTGCACGGCGAGAAGACGTGCGCGGTGGTGGTGCCCGCCGGCCAGGCGCCCCGGCTGCCGCAGCTGCGGCGGATGCTGCGCGACCACGGACTCGCCGACTACAAGCTGCCGGACCGGCTGGAGGTGGTGCCGCGGCTGCCACTGACCGGCCTGGGCAAGGTGGACAAGAAGGCGCTCACCGCCGCACTCGCCGAGGGGGCCGGCAATGGACGGTAACTTCGCCGTGCCCTTCGCGCGGCGCGGCAGCGTCGTCGGCGCCGAGGAGATCGCCGCGTTGTCGGCCCTGGTCGACTCGGAGGAACCGCTGACCGCCGGCTCGCTGCGGGAACGCTTCGAAGCCCGGTTCGCCCGGCACGTCGGCAGCCGGCACGCGCTCTCGGTCACCAGCGGCACGGTGGCTCTGGAACTGGCCATCGAACTGCTCGACCTGCAGCCCGGCGACGAGGTGGTGGCCACCCCGCAGACCTTCCAGGCGACCCTGCAGCCCCTGCTCGACCGGCAGGTGACCGTCCGGTTCTGCGACGTCGACCCGGAGTCGCTGAACATGGACCCGGAGGTGCTGCGCTCCCTGATCACGCCGCGGACCCGGGCCGTCCTGCTGGTGCATTACGGCGGCTGGCCGGCCGACATGGACCGGATCATGGCGATCGCCCGGGCACACGGCGTGCTGGTGCTGGAGGACAGCGCCCACGCGCTGGGCGCCACCTATCACGGCAGCCGGCCGGGGGCACTCGCCGACATCGCCTGCTTCAGTTTCCACGCCACGAAGAACATCACCACGCTCGGCGAGGGCGGGATGATCACCACCGACCGCGACGACTGGGCGGAGCGCCTGGACCGGCGGCGCAACAACGAGGTGGACGGCATCTACCTGCCCGCCGACGGCAAGGAGCCGTTCCTGCTCCCGTGGATGAAGTTCTCCGCCGACGTGTACCGGCAGGCGTGCATGGGGGTACGGCGGGCAGGCACCAACGCCACCCTCGCCGAGGCGGCCGCCGGCGTCGGCCTCGTCCAGCTGGACCGGCTGGAGACGCTGGTGGCCCGCCGCCGCTGGATCGCCGGGCGGCTCGACGAGGTGCTCGACAGTCACCCGCGGACACGCCGCCAGCGGCCGCCGGCCGGCGTGCATCACCCGTACCACCTGTACACGTTCTTCACCGGCGCCGGCCCGGAGGTCCGCGACGAGCTGGTCCGGACCCTGCACCGGCGCGGCGTGGAGGTCCAGCTGCGCTACTTCCCGCAACACCTGACCCCGGAGTGGCGGTGGCGCGGGCACGGGCCCGGCGAGTGCCCCACCGCGGAACGGCTCTGGTTCACCGAGCACATGAACCTGCCCTGCCACCCCGGCCTGACCGACAGCCAGGTCGACCACCTGGCGCACACGCTGGACCAGGCCCTCACCGAGGTGCTCGACCGGCCCGAACCCGCCCGGAGCGGCGCCGCCGCCCGGGCCCTGCCCGCCTGAGGAGGCGCCATGCCGTACATCGACGTGAAACTGTTCGAGAGCCGGCTCACCGACGAGTCCGAGAAGCGGCTCGTCGACGAGCTGACCGAGGCGGTCGTCCGGGTCTTCGGCGAGCCGATCCGCACCCAGACGTGGATCTCGCTCAGCGGCATCCCGGCCGGCCGGTGGGGAGTCGGCGGCGAACGCCACTGACCGGCCCGCGATCCGGCCCCGATGCGACCGCATCGGGGCCGGATCCGTGTCCGGGCACGTGCCGTCAGGCGCGCCGGGTCAAGGACAGCAGCAGGGCACACGTCGCGAGCACCGCGGCGCCGGCCACGGCCGCCAGATGCCGGTCACCGGCGGCGCCGAGCAGCACACCGGCGAAGGCCAGTCCGAGCGCCCCACCGAGCTGCTGTGCGCTGGTCACCAGGCCGCTGGAGACCCCGGCCTCCTCGGGCGCGACCCCGGCGACCGCCGCCTGCGCGGTGGCCGGCAGAACCGCCGACATCCCGTACCCGAAGACCACCAGGCCCGGCAGCAGCGCCGGGTAGCCACCCGCGGCCACCCCACCGGCCAGCAACAGGGCGCCGGCCAGCACCACAGCGAACGAGCAGGTGAGAAGGCCGGCCGGGGACATCCGCCGGGCCAGCACCGGACCCAGCCGCAGCGCCCCGAACGAGCCGGCCGCGAAAGGCACGTACGCCAGCCCGGCCAGCACCGGCGACAGGCCCAGCGTCTGCTGCAGTTGCAGGGTCAGGGTGAAGAACACGCCGAACAGCGCGCCGGTCGCCAGCACGCCCATGATCAGGGCCCGGACCCGGGCCCGGTCGGCGAGCAGGCCGGGCGGGATCAGCCGGACCTGCCCGGACCGCTGGCCGGCCACGAAACCGGCCGCCAGCACCACCGCCACGCCCACGCCGGCCAGCGGTCGCGCCACGCCGCCCGCGGAATGCAGGCTCAGCAGGCCGTACGCCATCGCGCCGACCGCGCCGGTGAGCAGCACCGCCGGCAGCACACCGATCCGGACCTCGGGCCGCCGGCCGGCGGCCACCCCGCGCGCCAGCAGCGGCAGCAGCAGGAGGGCGGCCGCGGCGACCGGCAGGTTGATCAGGAACACCCAGCGCCAGGAGAGGACCCCGGTGATCAGGCCGCCGAGCACCACCCCGGACAGGCCGCCGGTCACCGCGACGGTGCCCCAGACGGCGAAGGCGCGGGCCCGCTCGGCGGCGTCGGTGAAGACCACCGCGATCAGGCCCAGCACCGTCGGGGAGACCAGCGCCGCGCCCACCCCCTGCACGAACCGGGCGACCACCAGGTGCTCCGGGGCCTGGGCGAGACCACAGGCCAGCGACGCCAGCGCGAACACGGCGGTGCCGGCCACGAAGGTGCGCACCAGGCCGACCCGGTCACCGACCCGGCCGGCGACCACCAGCAGGCCGCCGAAGGCCAGGATGTACGCGTTGACCACCCACGGCAGGCCGGCCGGGGTGAAACCGAGTCCCTCCCGGACGCTCGGCAGCGCCACGTTGACCACCGTGTCGTCCACCATCAGCATGAACTGCACGAGGCAGAGCACCGCCAGCAGGCGCCACCGGTGGGTGGCGGCCGCCGGCACTGTGGTGACGGGCTTCGTCATCGGACGATCACTCCTTGTTTCTCGAATCGGGCGCCGGACGGACCGTCCGGCACTCCGGGCAGGTCGAACGCCACGCGGCGCTGGGCGGTCCACGGAAAGCCGTGCCGCAGGTGCACGGTCTCCGCATCGGCGGCGCCGGCCTCCACCGCGACCGAGACCACGGTGAACGCCATCGGCTCCAGCTGGAAGAACTGCCATCGGCCCACCGGGTCGTCGCGGGCCGGCCAGAACCGGCGCACCCGCGACTCGTCGTCGAGCACGAACCGGAACGAGTCGAACGGCAGCGCCATCCCCATACCGCGAGCCTTGGTGTACGCCTCTTTCAACGTCCAGAGCCGCAGGACGCCACGGGCCCGCTCGGATCGGGCCAGCCCGTCGATCCAGTCCCGCTCCTCCGGCGCGAACGACTCGGCGACCCGGCACCAGGAGTCGGCGTCGTCGCGGTCCAGCCGTTCCACGTCGACGCCGATGCGCCGGTTGACCGCGGTGCCGACCAGGTTCACCCCGCCCGCGTGGGAGAGGTTGAAGTCGAGGTCGGCGACGCCGGTCGGCCAGCCCGCCGGGGGCGGCACCAGGTAGGGCCGGCCCCGCCGGCTGCGCCCGAAACGCAGCCGGCCCTCCGGCACACCGGTCTGCCCGGCGAGCACCCGGCGCACCAGGGCGTGCGCCACCAGGTACTGCCAGCGGTCCGCCGGGAACACGAAGCGGCGGGCCCGTTCCTGCTCCTGCGGGTCGAGCCAGCAGCGGGCCAGGTCGACGGCGTGCACCACGGGCAGGTCCTCGTTGCGGCACAGCCACAGGCGTACGGGTGTGTCGGTCATCAGCCACCTCCGGTCGCCAGCCGCACGTCGGCCACCAGCTGGGCCACCAGCCCGGCTATGCGGTACTGCAGGTAGAAGTGGTCGCCCGGATACAGGTGCAGGCCCACGAACCGGGTGGTGTGGTCGCGCCAGTCGGCGAGCCGGCCCGGGCGCACCACGACGTCGTCCTGGCCGCCGAACACCGACATCGGCACCGGCAGCACCCCGGCGCCCGGCTCCGGCCGCCAGCTCTCCACCAGCCGCAGGTCGGTACGCAGCAACGGGGCCAGGTAGTCCCACCACTCCGGATCGGCCAGCACCTCGGCCGGCGTGCCACCCATCTCGGCGATGGATCGGCGCAGTTCGCCGTCCGGCATCAGGTGACGGGTCCGCAGGTCCAGGCCGCCGTCCGGGCGCGGCGCGGCCCGCGCCGACAGTCCCAGCCACCGTGGCGCCGGGTCGCCGCAGCCGATCAGCCGGGCCGCGAGCTGGTGCGCGACCAGCGCGCCCATGCTGTGCCCGAACATGACGAACGGGCGGTCCAGCAGCGGCAGCACATCGGCGTGGAAGTCCGAGACCAGGTCCGCCACGTTGTCGCGGGCCGGCTCGCCGGCGAGCCGCCCGCGGCCCGGCGCCTCCAGCGAGCACACCTCCCAATCCGCCGGGAAGTGCTTCGCCCAGCCCTTGTACAGCAGGTGCGACCCGCCCGCGTGATGCAGCAGGAACACCCGCAGAGCGGGTTCGTGGACCGGGTGGGGACGGACCACCGTCCGGCCGGTGAGCTGTTGCGTTCTCATGCCGCCTCCTTCGCGGTCGCCTGGCGCATCTGCCGCACCATGCTGGTCAGGGTGGTTCCGCCGACCTCGGTGAACGTGACGCCGTCGCGGGCGGCCAGCGCCCGCAGCGAGTCGGTCCAGCGCACCGGGTGGTCGATCTGCTCGATCAGGTGCTCGGCGATCCGGTCCGCCGGGTACGGCTCGGCGGTGCAGTTGGCGATCACCGGGAACCGGGGCGCCGCGAACCGGGCGGCCCGCAGCACCGGCGCCACCTCCTCGGCCGCCGGTGTCATGTAGCGGGAGTGGAACGGGCCGCTGACCGGCAGCCGGCGGACCATCCGCGCTCCGGCGTCCTCGGCGATCTGCCCGAACTCCTCCAGGTCGGCGATCGGGCCCGCGACCACGTACTGCTGGGGTGAGTTGCGGTTGGCGATGTCGAGCGTGCCGAAACCGGCGCGCAGCAGCAGGAACCGCAGGTACGTCTCGCTCAGCCCGATCACCACGGACATGCCGCCTCCGGTGCACCGGGCCATCGCCTCGGCGCGTGCCCGCACCAGCCGGAGCCCGTCGGCCATCGTGAAGACCCCGGCCGCGCAGAGGGCGTTGTACTCGCCGAGGCTGTGCCCGAGCGCCAGGTCCGGCGCCGGTTCGCCGTCCTCGGCCATGGCCCGGTACGCCAGCGCGTTCACCACGTACACCGCGGGCTGGGTGTACCGGGTCTCGCCGAGCCGGCCCCGCGGGTCCTTCAGGCACAGCTCGCGCAGCGAGTAGCCCAGGATGTCGCTGGCCTCCCGTTCCGCCTCGGGGTAGCGGTCGAACTCGGCGCGGCCCATGCCGACGCGTTGCGATCCCTGTCCGGCGAACAACAGAACCCTGGTCATCGAGAGTTCCCTCCCTTCTCGTGGTGGCGCACGATCGTGGCGATCGTGCCGGCGAGCTCGCGGGCCTGGTCGCCGGTCAGCAACGTGATGTGGTTGCCGGCCACGGTCCGCACCTCCAGCTCGCCACAGAGGCCGCCCCAGCCCATGTCGGGCCGGGCGTAGTAGTCGTCGACGGCGAAACCCTCGCCGGAGCCCACCGCCGTGTCCCGGGCGCGCAGCACCACGACCGGTCCCGGGTACGGTCGCGGCTCGTGCCGCTCGACCGCCTCGAGAGTGGACGCGAGCAGGGCGTACGGGTCCCCCTGCCCGGCGCCGTGCATCCACTCGGCGACCGTGGCGAGCTCGTCCAGGTAGCCGTCCCCGGTCTCCGGGGTGGCGCCGTCACCCGCCGCGCCGCCGTCCCGGTCGTGGTCGCGCACCCGGCGCAGGAAGCTGCCCTCCGCCGCGGTGTCGGTGACCCGGCCGGTCGGCGCGGCCGCGTCGATGATCAGCACCAGCGGGGTGGCTCCGGTCCGTTCGTGCAGCAGCCGGGCCATCTCGTGGGCCACCACGCCGCCTCCGGAGAACCCGCCGAGCACCATCGGGCCGGCGCCGGTCCGGGCGCCCAGCTCCCGCAGATGCTGCTCGGACAGCTCCCGCACGGTCCATGCCGGCGGGGCGCCGGGCCGGTCGGCACGCGGGTCGCGCAGACCGAACAGCGGTTCCGCGCCCGGGTAGTGCCGGGCCAGCTCTCCGTAGCAGGCGACCTGGCCACCCGGCGGGTGCACCAGGTAGACGGCCGCGCCGGCGCCCGGGGCGAGCGGCACCACGGTGGACCGCGCGGCTGCCGGGCCGCCGCCGGCCAGCGCCCGCGCGAAACCGCCGGCGGTGGGATGGGTGAGCAGGTCGTCCAGGCGTACCGGAAGACCGCAGCGCTCCCCCACCTCGCGCAGGAAGCGGCTGGCCAGCAGCGAATGACCGCCGCTCTCGAAGAAGTGGTCGCCGGGGGCCACCTCGGGCACGCCCAGCACGCGGCGCCACACCTCGCGGACCGCCTCGGTGTACGGGCCGTCCGGCCACTCCGCCGGGCCGTCCACCCGGGCGGGCGCCGCCGGGCGGGCCAGCACCGGCAGCTCGGCGTCGGTGATCGCGCCGGCCAGCTCGGCCACGGTGAGTTCCGGCTGACCGGCGAGCCGGGCCAGCACCGTGGACCACAGCTCGCCGACCCGCCGGGCGGCACTGTCGTCGAGGGTTCCGCGGTCGTGCACCACGGTCAGCACCGACTCGTCACCGTCACGGTGGATCAGCAGTGTGCACGGGTACGCGGTCTCCCCTCCGGCGCCGGACATGCCGTGGATCCGGATGCCCTCGCCCGCCAGCAGCGCCCCGACGTCGCCGAGGTCGCTGGGGTAGTTCTCGACCACCAGCAGGCTCTCGAACAGCGGGCTGCCGCCCCGGTGCCCGCTCCAGTCGTGCACCTGGCCGGTCGCGACCCACTCGAACGTGGCCATCTCCAGGGCGGCGGTACGGGTCCGGGCCAGCAGGTCGTGCACCGGCTCGTCCGGGCGGACCTCGACGGTCAGCGGCAGCGTGGTCATCAGCAGGCCGGCGATCCGGTCCGCACCGGGCAGGTCGATGGCCCGGCCGGACGAGGTCACCCCGAAGCAGACCGGCGCCGGCCCGGCCGCTCCGGCGGCCCGCCACAGCAGCAGCGCCCACAGGCCCTGCAGCACGGTGCTCTCGGTGACGCCCCGCTGTGCCGCCGAGGCCAGCAGGCCGGTCAGCCCGGCACGCGGCAGCCGGACCTGGTGGCGGCCGGCGCCGGTGCCCGGTGCGATGTCACCGGTGACGCCGGGCCGGGTCAGCGGCCGCAGACCGCACAGCCGGGACGACCAGAACGCCTCCGCGTCGGTGGTGTTCTGCGCGGCCAGCCAGCGGGCGTGGCCGCAGGCGTCCGGCTCGCCCGGGTCGGCCGGGCGGGGCCGTCCCAGGTACGCCCGGTAGAAGTCCTCCAGCACCAGCGCGGTGCTCCACCCGTCCAGCAGCGCGTGGTGGAAGGTGAACAGCACCCGGTGCTCGCCGTCGCCCGGCTGGACGGTGAGCCGGAACAGCGGGGCCCGGCTCAGGTCGAAGTCACGGGACCGGTCCTCGGCGGTCACCTCCGGCCACGGCCTGTCGGCCACCACCCGTACCTCGGGGGTGATCCGCGGCAGCACGACCGTACGGGCCGGCCCGTCCCAGCGGAACGCGCTGCGCAACGCGGCATGCCGGCCCGCGACGTGCGCCCACGCGGCGGTGAACCGGTCCAGGTCCAGCGGGCCCTGCCAGATCCAGCTCAGCTGCTCGACGTACCGGCCGGCGCCCGGCCGGGCCAGCGAGTCGACGAGGATGCCGTACTGCTGGGGGGTGATCGGGATCTCGGCCGGCCCGCCCGCCTCGGCGGCCACCGCCCGGCACAGCCCGTCCAGGTGGTCGAGCAGGGCGGTCACCGCGGTCGCGCCGACGCCGTCGACGGGCTGCTCGGCATAGGTGGCCCCGATGGTCAGCCGGCCGTCGCGGACCAGGCCGTACAGCTCGACGGTGTGCCCTCGTTCCGCCCGCGGGGACCGTTCCCCCGGCACCGCCTCACCCACGATCGCGAAGCGTTCCCCGGCCGCGCCGGAGTCCAGGCGGCCCAGGTAGTTGAAGCTGACCAGCGCGGCGGGCGCGGCGGCCAGCTCGGCGCGGACCCGCTCGTCGGCGGCGTGCCAGCGCACGGCGCCGTAGCCGGCGCCGCCGTGCGGCACCGCCGCCAGCTCGGCGGCGACCGCCCGCACGTGCGCCGCCGGGCCGCGGGTCCGGTCGACGTCGACGACCACCGGGTACAGCGCGGTGAACCAGCCGACGGTACGGGCCAGGTCACCGTCGTCGCCGCGGCCGTGGGTCTCCACGTCCAGGGTGACCGGGTCGCAACCACGCCAGCGGGCCAGGGCGAGGGTGACCAGCGCGGTGAACAGGTCGTGCACGGTGACGCCCAGCGCGGACGGCACCGGGCCGAGCAACGCGGCCGTGCGCTCCGGGTCGAGGGTCCGCTCCAGCCGGCGGCTCTGCCCCTCGGCGCCGGCGGGGGCCGCGCGCAGCAGGGCGCCCGCGGCGTGGCGCCGGCGGACGACCGACTGCCAGTAGGCGGCGGTCGTCTCGCCGGCGGCCACGCCAGGCAGCCCGGCGAGCCAGGCCCGGTAGGACCGGTGCTCGGCGGGCAGTCGCGGCAGCTCGCCCTTGTGGAGCGCGGCCACCGCGAGGTCGAGGTCACCGAGCAGGATGCGCCAGGAGACCCCGTCCACCACCAGGTGGTGGACGACGACGAGCAGCAGGTCGGCGCCGTCCGTCGTGTCGTGCAGGAGCCGGGCCCGGATCAGGATCCCGGCGGCCGGGTCGAGCGAACGCTGGACCGCACGGATCGCCTCGTGACGCTCCGGCACGGAGGTGACGGTGACCGTGTCCAGCAGGTCGCCCGGCCGCTGTCCGGCGAACGGCGGGGCGGTGAGCAGGCGGTCGCCGTCGAGCCGGGTGGACAGCTCCGGATGGGTGTGGACCAGGGCCTGCAGCGCCATGCCGAGCAGCACCGGGTCGGCCGGCGTGGTGAGCCGCAGCAGCACCGACTGGTTCCAGTGGTGCCGGTCGGTGCGCACCGTCTCCAGGAACCACCGCTGGATCGGCGCGGGACCGTCCGCCTCCGGCGCACCGGCCCCGGCTCCGGCCTGGTCGCCGGCGCCGCCGCCGGTGTCCAGGGCGCGTGCCAGGTCGGCCAGGCGCGGGTGGTCGTGGAGGACCCGCAGGTCCAGGACGAGCCCCCGGCGGCGCAGCTCGGAGACCAGCCGCATGGCCAGGATCGAGTCGCCGCCGGTGGCGAAGAAGTGCGCGCCGTCGCCGTCGGGCGCGCCCAGGATCGCCGTCCAGGCGGCACGGACCAGCTCGAGCACCCGGCCGGACGGCGCCGCCGCGGTGGTGGGCGCCGGCACGGGCGCCGGCACGACCGTACGCGGATCCGGCAGCGCCGTACGGTCCACCTTGCCGCTCGGCAGCCGCGGCAGCTCGTCGAGCGCGACCAGGTGGGTGGGCACCATGTAGGCGGGCAGCCGCCGGGCCACGACGGCCCGCAGCGCGGCGGTGTCGACGCCGGCCGGGGTGACGTAGGCGGCCAGCTGCGCGTGACCCTCGTCGGAGCGGCGCACCACGGCGACCACGGCGCGTACGTCCGCACCGTCGAGCAGGGCCGCCTCCACCTCGCCCAGTTCCACCCGGAACCCGTTCAGCTTCACCTGGTGGTCGAGCCGGCCCAGGTAGGACAGGTCGCCGGAGGGCAGCAGCCGGACCAGGTCCCCGGTGCGGTACAGGCGTACCGGCCCGTCCGCGCCGTCGATCTCGCAGAACTGCTCGGCGGTCCGCCCGGGGTCACCGTGGTAGCCGGCGGCGAGCGCCACCCCGGACAGGCACAGCTCGCCGGGCGCGCCGGGCGGCACCGGGCGCAGCGACTCGTCCAGGACGTGGCAGTCGATGTTGTCCAGCGGCCGGCCGATCGGCACGTCGGCCTGGCGGTCCCAGCGTCCCGGCGTGCCGGAGGCGTCGAACACGGTGGCGTAGACGGTGGCCTCGGTGGGCCCGTACGCGTTGTAGAGCCGGGCCGGGTGGGCCGCAGCGAACCGGCGGCGCAGGTTGTTGGTGAGCGCCTCCCCCGCGCTGACCACCGCGCGCAGGGTGGTCACCCGGGCCAGTTCCGGGCTGTCGGTGAGCAGCCGCAACAGGGCGGGCACCACGTGCAACAGGGTGACCCCACCGGCGCGCAGGGTCCCGGCCATCGCGTCCGGGTCGTGCTGCTCCCCCTCCGGCACGACGAGCAGGCAGGAGCCGCAGACCAGCGGCACGAGGAGCTGGTGCAGGGTCACGTCGAAGCTGAGGGTCCCGGAGAACGCCATCACGTCCTCCGGTGTCACCGCGAAGTAGCGGCGGGACCACTCCAGATGATTGACCATCGCGCGGTGCTCGACCACCACACCCTTGGGCCGCCCGGTGGAGCCGGAGGTGAACAGGATGTAGGCGGGGTCGCCGGGGCGCGGCTGCGGCGCGGGGGCACGGCCGGGCCCGTCCAGATCGTCGAGCGTGACCGCGGGCACCCCGTCCGGGACCGCGGCCCCGGGAGCGGTGACGACCAGCGTCAGCGCCGCCTGTTCGGCGATCTCGGCGCGGCGGCGCGGCGGGTGGCCCGGGTCCAGGGGCACGAACACCGCCCCGGCCCGCAGCACCGCCAGCACCGCGAGCACCTGCCCGGCGCTGCGGGGCAGGCTGACACCGACGGCGCCGCCCGGCTGGACGCCGTGGTCGCGCAGCCCCGCGGCCAGCGCCGCCACCCGTTCGTCCAGCTCCGCATACGTCCACCGCCGGTCGCGTTCCCTCAGGGCGGTCCGGCCGGCGTGGACACGGGCGGCGTCGCGCAGCAGGCGGTCGACGTCCGCGGCGGGGTCGACGTCGTGGGCCGCGCCGGTCATCGGCGCGGTGGCGACGTCCGGCAGGGCGGCGACCGGGGTGTCCGGGTCGCCGGCGAACGCGGCGAGGGTGGCGGCGAACTGCTCGGCGAACGCGGTCACCGTCTCCTCGGCGAGACGGCCGCGGGCGTACCGCAGCGAGCCGCGCAAGCGGTCACCGTCGGTGAACATCTCCAGGGTCAGGTCGCCGACGACCGGCTGATGCACCTCACGCAGCAGCCGCAGCCGCAGGCCGGGCACCCCGGAGCCCAGGGCGCCGGTGTCGTACCAGCTCTGGTAGGTGAAGACGCAGTCGAACAGCGGTCCGGTCCCGGCGGCGAGGCCGGCGATCCGCGGGTACGGCAGCGCGCTGTGATCGATGGCGCGGGCCATCGCGGACTGCACCTCGCGCACGTAGGCCCCGGCGGGCAGTTCGCCGGCCTCCGGTGAACGCACCAGCACGGTGTTGACGTAGTTGCCGACGACGCCGTCCAGTTCCGCGCCGGGCCGGGTGCTGACCGGCACGGCCACCGTCACCCGGGGGCTGCGCGCGTACCGGCCGAGGGTCCGCATGTACGCGGCGAGCAACACCGCGAACACGCCGGCACGCCGCTGCCGGGCCAGGGCGGCGACCGGGCCGGCCGGCAGGTCCAGGGCCAGCACGCCGGTGCCCTCGTCGCCGGTGTCACCGTCGGACGGCAGCTCGACCGGACCGGCCCCGCCGGCGATCACCTCACGCCAGTACCCGGTGAGCCGCTCGCCGTGGCGGTCCAGCTCGGCGCTGCGGCGCGCGGCCTCCCGGCGGTAGACGTCCGGGCCGGCCGCCTCGCCCGGCGGGCGGTCCCCGGCGTACGCCGCGGTGTAGGCCGCCCACAGGTCGGTGACCAGGACCCCGGCCGACTCGCCGTCGAGCGCCAGGTGATGCGCCACGATCAGCAGGTAGTGCCGGTCGGGTGCGGCGGTGACCAGCAGCGCCCGGCTCAGCCCGGCGCCGTCGACGTCCAGCGGCTCCGCCACGCTGTCGCGCAGCAGCGGCACGGCGTCGCCGGTGCCGAGTCCGGTACGCGTGACGCGGGTCAGCGGCATCGGCCGTTCCGGGTCGGCGTCCAGTGTCCCGTCGCCGGGCACCGCGGTCAGCAGCGGATGCCGGCGCACCAGGTGGCCGAGCGCGGCCTCCAGGGCGGCGACGTCCAGGCCGCCGGTGATCTCGAAGGCCACCGGCACGTGGTAGCGGCCCCGCGCGGGTTCCATCCGGTGCAGGTAGAGAAGCCCTTCCTGCTCCTCGGTCAGCGGGACCTCGGACCAGGCGGTGGTGGTGAGGCTCATCGGTCGTCTCCGAACGCGGCGGTGGCGAGACCGTCCAGGGTCTCGGTCTCGAAGAGGGTCTCCAGGGCGAGCGGGCGGCCTCCCTCGGCGGCCGCCCGGGCGGCGATGCGCTGCAACTGGCGGCTGGTGACGCCGAGCGCCAGCAGGTCGCTGTCCGGGGTGAGGCGGGCCGCGTCGATGCCGGTCTCCGCGACCACGACGGCCACCAGGCGTTCCACCGGGCTGCCGCCGCCGGCCACCGGCGGTGGCGGCGCGACCGGCTGCGGTGACCGGGTGGTCAGCGGCGTGACCGGCAGCGCGGCCCGCGGGCCGGTGGCCGGGGCGGGCCAGGTCACCGGATGTCCGGCCACCCAGCCGGCGGCCGTCGCGGCGGCGTCCGCCGGGATCGGGCCGGCCGTCCGCTCACCGCCGTCGCGGATCGACGCGGCCAGCTCGTGGAGCAGGCGCCCGGCCTCGTCCGCTGTCGCGGCGGCGACCAGGGCCCGCTCGGGGCGGGCGGCCCGGCCGTGCTGCAGGGTGCGCGCCACCGCCGCCAGCGGTGCGGCGGGCACCGCATCGGCGAGAGCTCCGGCCAGCGCGGCCAGGTTCTCCGGGGTGTCGGCGGAGAGCGGCAGCAGGTGCGGGCCGGCCGCGTCCGGCTCGGTCACCGCGGGCGGCGGCGCCTCGACGACCAGGCAGCCGTACGCGCCGGTGCCGGCGAAACCGTTGATCAGGGCCCGCCGCCGGTCCACGCCGCCGGAGTCCGGCCGCTGCGGCCAGGGCTGGTGGTCACGGACCACGGGCGCCCGGTCGGCGGCGGCCGCCACGCTGGGGCTGAGTTCGGCGGTGAGGCGGGTGCCGTACAACCGCCCGGCCCGGAACTGGCAGATCACCTTGCCGAGCTGGCCGAGGACCGAGGCCGCCTCGAGATGGCCGAGGGTGGGTTTCATCGAGCCGACCGGGACCGGTGCGGCGTCGGCGAACACCCGCGCCACCCCCTGCACCTCCAGCGCATCGGCCAGGGCGGCGCCGGACGCGGCCGCCTCCACGTAGCCGATCGCGGCGGGCGGCAGACCGGCGTCGGCGAGCGCCGCCCGCAGCGTCTCCTCCTGCCGCGCGCGGTTCGGCAGGCCGAACTGGCGGGTCGCCCCGGAGTGCCGGACCGCCGCGCCGCGGATCACCGCGTGGATCGGGTCACCGTCGGCGAGCGCCCGGTCCAGCGGCTTGAGCAGGACGGCGCCGACCCCTTCGCCGACGATCCAGCCGCTGGCCCGGTCGGTGAAGGCGCACGAGTCGGCCTCCTCGGCGACCAGTCCGAGCTGGGCGAGCACGTCCAGGTGGTCCGGGTGCAGGACGAGGTTGCTGGCCGCGGCGACCGCAGCCGTGCACCGGCCGGACCGCAGCGCGTGCACCGCGTCGGCGATCGCGGCGAGCCCGGAGACACAGCCGCTGTCGATCAGCGCGCTCGGGCCGGAGAGGTCGAACGCGTGCGAGATCCGGTGCGCGAGGCCGGCCCGGGTGGCGTGGGTGCCGTCCTCGCCCCGGGCGCGGGCGTCGACGCCGTACACGGCGTGGTCGGCCCACATCGCGCCGACGAAGACACCCACCGGTCCGGTGGCGGCCAGCTGCGCGGCGGTGACGCCGGCGTCCTCCAGGCAGGCCCGGGTGACGCCGAGCAGGAGCCGTTCCTGCGGATCGACGGCACGGGCCTCGTCCGGGGTGACACCGAACTCGTCGGCCTCGAAGGCGGTCACGTCGTCGAGGTAGCCGCCGGCCTTCACCCCGCCGCGGCCGGACCGCGGCGCCATCGGCGCCCAGCGTTCCTCCGGGACCGGGCCGATCGCGGTGGCGCCGGAGCGCAGCAGCGCATCCAGTTCGCCGAGGGTGTTCGCGCCGGGGAGCCGGGCCGCGAACCCGATCACCGCCACCGGGGCGGCCGCGCCGGCGGTGGCGGGAACCGGCTCGGACAGGCCGGCCCGGCGCTGCCGCGCCTGCTCGTCCAGGGCGCCGCCCCAGAGCGACAGCAGCAGTTCCTGGTCGTCGTCCAGGCGCAGGGCGGCCCGCAGTCCGCTCGCGTTCATCTCCCCCACCGGGCAGAAGCCGAGCCCGCGCCGCGGCGCCTCGGTCATCGCCAGCTGGGCGATGTGCCCGGCCTCGACGGCGCTGTACCGGGCCGACAGCCGGGCGCCGTACGCCGGGGCGATGGCGGCGGGCGTGGAGACCAGGTAGACGGCCAGCGCCGCGGCGGCCACGACCGGCCGGTTGTGGGCGACGTGCGCGCCGTCGTCGAACGTGCCGCCCTCGGCCATCCGGACCAGGCAGCGCTGCCCCGGATCCAGGTAGTAGAAGCCGCCGTCCAGACCGGTCACCCGGCCGTCGCGGACCTGCACGTAGACCTGCACCGGATAGAAGCCGCCGGCCGACGGGTAGCGGCGCTTGCGGCGGCCGTCCATGGTGCCGGCGACCAGCAGCGCCAGCAGGTCGGTGAGGGCACCCAGCGGGATCGCGTCGCTGCGGAAGTCACGGAACGAGCTGGCGTCGAACAGTTCCAGCGGCTCGGTCGCGGGCACCTCGCCGAGCGGCACCCGGAGCAGGTCCGCCGGCAGCCGCCGCTCGGCGACACGCGCCTCCTGGAAGGCCTTCTTCGCGGCCGGGTCGAACGCGATCCGGATGTCCGGGCCGCCGCCGGCGCCCCGCGCCGGGCCGGCCGTCCCGGCGAGGTGCCGTGCGATGCCGTCCGGGGTGGGCTCGTCGATGACGGCGTCGACGGCGACGTCGACGCCGTGCCGGTCCTTGAGGGCCTGGGCGAGCCGCATCATGGTGAACGAGGTGGCGCCGAGGGCGAACAGGTCGGCGCCGGTGTCGACCGCGGGCATGCGCAGCAGTTCGGCCGCGATCCCCGCGACGACCCCGGCGTCCACGGCGTCCACTGCCGGAACGGCATCGGGCGTGGCGGTGGCCGGGGCGGTTCCCGTCAGCGCGGCGGTCAGCCCGGCGACCGTCGGGGCGTCGATGAACGCGTCCACCGGCAGCTGGCGCCCGGTACGGCGTTCCAGGTCCTGGGCGATGCGGATGGCGGTGAACGAGGTGGCGCCCAGGTCGAACAGGTCGGCGTCGGCGGCCAGCCCGGTCACGCCGAGCGCCTCCTCGGCCACCGCGGTCACCGTGGACAGCAGGTCCGGCGCGCTCGCCCGGGCCGGCTCCGGGTCGCCCGTGCCGAACAGGGCGGTGGCCGCGGCGCGGTCCAGTTTGCCGTTCGGGGTGAGCGGCAGCCGGGACACGAAACGGAACCGGTTGGGAATGAGGGTGGCCGGTAGCGTCCCGGCCAGCGCCGTGCGGATCTCGGCCGGCGCGGGCGGCTCGCCGTCGGCCACGCACAACGCGCCGAGACTCGGCCCGTCGGCGCCGCCGGGCACCGGCAGCACCCGGGCGTCGGCACATCCGGCCCGCTCGACGAGGGCGGCTTCGATCTCCTCCGGCTCGATGCGCATGCCGCGCAACTTGAACTGGTTGTCGATCCGGCCCAGGTACAGCAGCTCGCCGTCGTCCGACCACCGGCCCAGGTCGCCGGTCCGGTACACGCGGCCGGTGTGGGCGGTGGTGACGAAGCGTTCCGCGGTCAGTTCGGGCCGGCGGTGGTAGCCGAGCGCCACCTGCACACCGCCGATGCAGATCTCCCCCGGCGTGCCCTCCGGCGCCGGTGCGAGGTTCTCGTCGAGCAGGTGGATGGTGGTGTTGGCGACCGGGCGGCCGATCGGCACTGCCGGGCCGGTCCAGTCCGGGCGGCACGGCCAGTGCGTCACGTCGATGGCGGCCTCGGTCGGGCCGTACAGATTGTGCAGCTCGACGCCGGGGAGGGTGGCGAAGAACTGGCGCATGGTGCCCAGCGGGAGGGCCTCGCCGCTGGCGAAGACGTACCGCAGCCCGGTGCAGCGCCCGGCGGACGGGTCGCGCAGGAAGATGTCCAGCATCGGCGGCACGAAGTGCGTCACGGTGACACCCGCGCCGGCGATCAGCCGGGCCAGGTATCCGGTGTCCTGGTGACCGCCGGGACGCGCGACCACGATCGACGCGCCGGTCAGCAGCGGCCAGAAGAACTCCCAGGCCGAGACGTCGAAGCCGTACGGCGTCTTCTGCAGCACCCGGTCCGCGCCGGTGAGCGGGAAGGTGTCCTGCATCCAGAGCAGCCGGTTGGCCACACCGTGGTGGGTGTTGCGGCAGCCCTTCGGCCGTCCCGTGGTCCCGGAGGTGTAGATCATGTAGACCGGGTCGGCCGGGCCCACCGGCGCCCACGGCGCGGGTTCGTCGATGTCGTCCGCGGGGTCACCGACGACCAGCACCCGGGCCCCGGCCGCGTCCACCCCGGCGTGCCCACGGTCGGTGAGCAGCAGGCGCGCCCCGGCGTCCTCGATCAGGAAACGTACCCGGTCCGGCGGGTTGACCGGGTCGATCGGCACGTACACGCCGCCCGCCCGGACCACCGCGATCAGGGCGGTCACCAGATCGGCCGAGCGGTCCATGTGGACCCCGACGTGGTCGCCGGGACGGCAGCCGTGCCGGATCAGCCGGGCGGCCAGGCGGCCGGTCCGCCGGTCCAGTTCGGCATAGTCCAGGACGGGGCCGTCACCGCGTACCGCGGGTGCGCCGGCGTGCTCGGCGAAGGCGGCGGCCAGCAGCGCGGACAGGGTCGGCGCCGGCCCGGCGCCCGCCGGGAGAGCGGCGGCCGCCCGGACGCGGCGCTCGTACCCGGCGAACAGCGCGTCCAGATCGGCGGCCGGCAGCGCGTCACCGGCGGCGTCCCACTGGCAGATCAGCTCGTCCCCGGCGATCAGGGGCACGTTGTCCAGCGCGATCTGCGAGGTCTGCGACTGGCTCAGCCGTACCCGCACACCCTCGGCCGAGAGGTCGGCGGGCACGTTCGGCAGGCGGGTGAAGACGACCGGCAGGCGCAGCGCGCCCCGTGCCCGGAACGCCCTCCGGCGCAGATGGCCGAGTCCCGGCTCGGCGACGCCGCGGTCGAGGTCGGCGCGGACCCGGGCCCAGATCTCGCGGGCCCGGTCGTCCGGATCGGCCGGCAGGTCGTCGCCGACGACCAGCCACGCCAGCCCGGTGAAGTCGCCGGCCACCGTCTCCCGGCCGGCGGGCCGGTCCCAGGACACCACCACGACGGTGAACGGGCCGGAGAACCGCTCCCGCAACGCGTCGACGTACG
This sequence comes from Actinoplanes sp. NPDC019969, assembly GCF_055562375.1. Classification (NCBI taxonomy): domain Bacteria; kingdom Bacillati; phylum Actinomycetota; class Actinomycetes; order Micromonosporales; family Micromonosporaceae; genus Actinoplanes; species Actinoplanes sp. NPDC019969. The sequence continues at coordinate 37,314 of NZ_JBVHFK010000012.1, forward strand.
CGGTGAGCAGCAGCATGTCCGCGGGCACGCCGACCGTCGCGGCGCGCTCCCACAGCGCCGCCCGGGGCAGGTCGAAGCGCCGGTGCACGCGGGGTCCGGTGTCGGCCAGGGCGGGCCCCGGCGGCAGCGCGGCGAATTTGCCGGCCCATTCCCGGGCGGCCGTGGCGGCGGCCGGCAGCCGGGCCCCCTCGTCCAGCGAGCGCAGATGCCCCACCAGGTCGGTGGCCGCCTCGTCGAGCACGTCGTCGCGGCCGTCGTGCAGGGCGATGAGCTGGCCCAGCAGCAGGGCGATGCTCTGCGCGTCCACGCACAGCGCGTCGATCGCCAGGTGCAGGATGAGGGCGCCGCCCGGCAGCAGGGTGGCCTCGACGTCGAACATCGGCCAGCGGCCCAGCCCGAACCGGCGCGAGCGCATCCGGTCGGCGGTCGCCGCGAGGTGCGCCTCGATCCGGGCCGGGCCGGCCGTGCGCAGGTCGTGCCGGGTGATCTCGTAGTCGGGCACGCTCCCCCGCACGGTGAGCGTGCCGTCCGGCTCCACCGACCCACGCAGCGCCGGGTGGTGACGGATCAGGCGCCGCCAGGCGTCCTCCAGCCGGTCCAGGTCGTGGTGGCGCAGTTCGAGTTCCTGGTACACCCGGGTCTCGGTGTCGTCGCCGAGCCCGGCGGTACGGCCGACGACGTACGCCGACTGCACTTCGGTCAACGGCAGCCCGGTGATGTCGGGCCGCGTCACGGCGGCCGGGGACGGGCCGGTGGCCAGCGCGGTCTCGCCGTCGCGGGCGATGCGGCCCAGCCAGTCGGCGAGGCGGTCGAACGCGTCGCGTACCGCGTCGTCGTCCAGCACACCGCCGGCGTAGTCCCAGGAGATCACCAGTTCGCCGCCGGCGCTCTGCTGAACGCAGCACTCCAGCTCGACACCGGGGGTGTGGGTGATGGTGGCGGAGTCGTCGACGCGGGCGGCCCAGCTGTCCGGGCCGGCCGTCGCCCCGCCCGCCGCGAGGCTGCCGAGCAGGCTGGTGAAGACGACCGGGATCGCCGTGCCCGTGCGCGACCGGTCGGAACGGGTCCAGTCGCGATGCGCCCGGATGCCGCTGACCGTGCCGTGCTCCAGGTCCCGCCACAGCTGGGACTGCACCGCCGCGAGCCGGTCGCGCAGTGTGCCGTCGCCCTCCGGGGTCAGGAACACGGCGGTGGAGATGAGCGGGCCGACCAGCCGGGGCACGTCGGGGTGCACCGGCAGCCGGTTGTAGGTGGTGAGCACCACCGGCCGGCCCGGCCCGTCCAGCACGGCGGTGTAGAGGGTGAGCAGCAGCGCGGACGGGGTGACCCCGGCGGCCCGGGCCACCCCGGCGGCTGACGTCCAGTCGGCCGCGGCGAACCGCTGTGACAGGCGGCGCCGGGTGGCATCGGCGCCGGGCCGGACGGTGAACGGCGCGGGACGGTCCAGGTCGGCGGCGGCGAGCTTGGCGCGCCAGTACGCGAGGTCGTCGTCGAGCGGCGGGCGCGAGATCGCCGCGGTGTACTCACGGAAGCCGATGCCGGGCGCCTCCGGGGCGCGGCCGTCGCGGTAGATCTCGTGCCACTGGCGCAGCAGCAGGGAGACGCTGGGCCCGTCGGCGACCATCTCGTCGACGGCCAGCAGCACGCGGGCCGCCCCGCCGCCGAGCAGCGCCACACGGATCGAGAAGAGCGGCCAGGTGGCGGGGTCGAAGCCGGCCTCGTCGCGCAGCCCGGCCAGGGCGGCAGCACGCTCGGCCGGGGCCAGCCCGGCGAGATCGGCCACCTTGATCCGGTACGGGGTGACCTCCCGCGCCGTGATCTGGGTGCCGTCCTGCCGTACCGTCGTGCGGAGCATGTCGGTGACCGCGACCAGCCGGTTCCAGGCCTGTTCCATCCGGGCGACGTCGAGGTCGTCGACGTCGAACTCGACGTGCACCTCGGCGCCGCGCCCGCCGAGAACCGTGCGGCCGACGTAGAACGACTCCTGGATCTCGGTCAGCGGGAAGGGTGTGTCGTACATCCTCGGCTCCTACCTCTGTGCGCCGTGCGCGGCGATGCGGCCGGCCAGGTCGCTTACGGTGCTCCGGGCCAGCTCGTCGAGCGGGAGAGTGACCCCGAACCGCTCCTTCACCTCGAACCGGAGATTCATCAGGTTGATCGAGTCGACGCCCAGGTCCAGCAGGCTGCGGGCGGGGTCGAGCGAGCCGGACAGGCCGGCCACCTTCGGCCGGGTGAGCCGGACCAGGTGCGCCAGGACGTCGTCCGGCGGCGGGACCGCCCCGATCGGCTCGTCGGCCTCCTCCGCGGGCGCCGGAACAGCCGGCCGCCCGGCGGGCTGCGTGACGGGTGGCGCGGTGACGGCGGGAGCGGGTTCCGGCGCGGCGGCCGGGACGGTGGTCAGCCAGAACCGGTCGCCGAGCAGGACGCTGCCCGGGACGCTGAGCAGCGGGGCCGTGGCCGGCAGACGATCCCAGCGGATGTCCAGTCCCGCGGTCCACAGCCGGCCGATCTCGGCGAGGCGCCCGTTCTCCCACAACCGGCCGGCGAACTCCGCGGTCTCCGGAAGCCCCGCCACACCCAGCCCCGCGTCCCCGTCGCGCAGGTCGGTGATCGGCGCCTCGGCGAGCCGGCCGGCCAGGTCCGCCGTGCCCGTCGCGACGACGGCCAGGCGGCAGGGGTGATCGGCACGGCCCTCGCGCAGGGTCCGGGCCAGCGCGGCCGGGGGGACCGGGTTGTCCCGCAGCCATCCGGCCAGCCGGACCGCGGTCGCCCGGACGTGCTCGGGGGTCGGCCCGGAGAGCACGAACAGGTCGGCCCGGTCCGGCCCGGCCGCCGGCTCCGGCGCCGGATACTCCTCGACGACCACGTGGGCGTTCACGCCGCCGGCGCCGAAGCTGCTGATCCCGGCCCGGCGCGGCAGGTGGCCGCCGGCGCCGTCGGGCAGCCGCTCCCACGGTTCGGCACGCTGCTGGAGGACGAACCGCCCGGCGGTGAGGTCCAGTTCCGGGTTCACCGGGTCGGCGTGCAGGGTCGGGGCCAGCGTTCCGTGGCGCATCTGCAGCAGCACCTTGGTCAGGGCGGCGATCCCGGCCGCGGACTCGCCGTGCCCCAGCGCCGACTTGATCGAGCCGAGGGACGCGCGACCGGTCCGGCCGTACGCCCGGAGCAGTCCCGCCACCTCGACCGGGTCACCGAGTTCGGTGCCGGTGCCGTGCGCCTCGATCACGGTGACCGTGGACGGGTCCACGCCGGACCGCTCCAGCGCCTGTCCGATCACCCGGGCCTGCGCGTCCGGGCTGGGCGCGGTGTAGCCGTTGGTACGGCCGCCGTGCGAGACGGCGGTGCCGAGCACCACGCCGTGGATGACGTCGCCCGCGGCGACGGCGTCCTCGAGCGGGCGGATCAGCACCGCACCGACGCCCTCACCGGGCCCGAACCCGGTTCCGCCGGCCCCGAACGAGCGGCAGCGGCCGTCCGGGGAGAGGAACCCGGACTGCTGGAGCATCCGGAACCGGGACGGGTGCAGGTAGAGGTTGACGCCGCCGACCAGCGCCGCCGCGCAGTCGCCCCGCTCGATGCTCTCGATGGCCTGGTGCAACGCCACCAGCGACGACGAGCAGGCGGTGTCGACCGGCTGGCTGGGCCCGGTCAGGTCGAACAGGTAGGACACCCGGTTGGCGAGGCTCCAGTAGTGCCCGGCCGGGACGGTGCGCTCCCCGGCGGCCCAGCGTTCCGCGCCGAGCAACCGGTAGTCGCTGGAGGTGATGCCGACGAACACGCTGACGCTGCGGCCCCTGCCGTCCGGGGCGACCAGCGAGTCCAGGCGCGGGCCGGCGTACCCGGCGTCCTCCAGCGCCGCCCACGACGTCTCCAGCCAGAGCCGCTCCTGAGGATCGGTGAGTGTGGCGTCGTGTCCGGACAGGCCGAAGTACGCGGCGTCGAACCGGTCGACGCCGGTGAGGAAGTGCCCGCGGGCGCTGACCCCGGCGGTGTCGTCCCAGCGGTCGGCAGGCAGATCGGTGACCGTGTCCCGGCCGTTGCGCAGGTTCTCCCACAGGGCGGTCACATCGTCGGCGCCGGGGTACCGGCCGGCGACCCCGACGACGGCGAAGCGCCGCGGCTCGCCGTCCCGGCGCCGCGCCGCCGCCGGAATCGGGGCGGGGACCGGCGTGCCGGAAGCTCGGACCTCCACGTGCGCGGCGGGCGCCATCGGTGCGGCCGGGCCGCCGACAGTGGGGTGGGCGGCCAGGGCGGCCAGGTCGCGGGCCTCGTAGATCAGCTCCGGGCCCACCGGCCCGACGCGACGGCTCAGCTCGGCGACCAGGGTCCGCACCATGATCGAGTCGAGGGCCAGGCCCTCCAGGGTGGTGGCGCCGGTCAGCTGACCGGCGGGACGGCCGGTCACGGCGGCGACCGCCGCGATGACCTCGGCCAGAACCTCCGGGACCGGAGCGGCTGCCGGGGCCGGGGGCGTTGTGGCGGGTGTGGCCGGCGTGGCCGATGTGGCGGACGCCGGCGGCCCGGCGAACAGACCGGCCTCGGTCAGACGGCGGCGCCACAGCGCACGGTCACCGTGGAACACCGCGGCCACCTCCGCATCGGCGCCGGTCAGCAGCCGCTCCAGCGCGGCGAGCCCGAGCGGCGCCGGCAGCGGAACCAGGCCGGTCTCGGCGCTGAGCACGGCGCGGATGGGTTCCGGAATGCTCATCCCCGCGCCGTCCCACAGCGGCCAGTCCACCGCCAGGGTGCGCCCGGACCGCTCGCCGCGCCGGACCAGCCCGGCCCGCTGCCGGGCGAACGCGTCCAGGTAGGCGTTGGCGAAGGCGTAGTCGGTCTGCCCGATGTTGCCGGTCACCGCGGCGACCGAGGAGAAGAGCACGAACAGGTCGAGCGGCAGGCCGGCGGTCGCCCGGTCCAGGGCGTGCACCCCGGCGATCTTCGGGGCCAGGACGGCGCTGATCGCCCCGGCCGGCTTGCGGGTCAGGTACGCGTCACGCAGCACCCCCGCCGCGTGCAGGACGCCGTGCAGCGCCCCCTCGGTACGCATGATGTCGCCGATCAGGCGGGCGACGGCGGCCTCGTCGGTGACGTCGCACTCGCGGTAGGTGATCGAGCCACCGTGCGCCCCGTCGATCTCGTCCGGCCGCCGGCGTCCGCACAGGACGACCCGGGCCTGGTACCGGCCGGTCAGGTGCCGGGCGAGGGCACGGCCGATGCCACCGGTCCCACCGGTGATCAGGTAGACCCCGCCGGTCCGGAAGGCGTGGCCCGCGTCGCCGGCCCGCGGACCGGCCATCGGCTCCCACGCGATGCCGTGGCGCCCACCGGAGCGGCGGTCGACCAGGGTGTCGCCCGGTTCCCCGGCGGCGGCCAGCTCCTGGCGCACCACCGGCGCGGCGATTGCCCCCGCGTCGTCCACCAGCACCGCGCGCCCGGCCACCCGCGGGTTCTCGGCGCGCAGCGACCGGAGGAAGGCCGCTGCCCCGGACGCCAGCGCTTCGTCGTCGCTGACCAGCAGAACGGTGCTGCGGCGGTCCCGCGGCGCGGCGGTGAGCATGGCGGCGACCGCGCCGAGGGCGGTCTCCACGGCGGCCGGGCCGGGGTCGCTGAGGCGGACCACGATCGCCTCGGGCAGCCTCCCGCCGGCCTCCGCGAACTGTCCGGCCAGGTCCCCCGCCGGGTCATGGACGATCAGGGGTACGTCAGGCGCCGCACCGTCCGGCGCGGGCAACTCCACCGTGGTGGGCACGAGCAGGTCCAGCACGCCGGTGTCCGGCGCGGGCTCGCTCGCCGTACCGGATCGCGGCCGGACGTCGTGGCCGTCGGGGGCGAACGGATAGCCGGGCAGGGGGATCCGCCGGGCGCCGCCGGGCACCGCCGCACCGGGGTCGAGCACTCCACCCGCGGTGTACCCGGCGGCCACCGCGGCGAGCGCCGCGGGCGGGTCCGGGACCGGCTCCCCGGCGAGCGCGGCGAGCAGCTGCTCCCGGCCGGCGACGACGTGCGCCTCCCGGTACCGGTGGTGGTCGCGCCCGGCGGCGAGGGTGTGGGCCACATCGGCGATCGAGGCCGCCGCGCCGGCCCCGCCGAGCCAGCGCAGCAGCTGGGCGCGGGCCGCGTCGAGCCGCTCGGGTGTCCGGGCGGACAGCGCCACCACGACCGGACGGTCCGGCCGCACCGCCGGGGCCGGCTCGGGAGCCTGCTCCACCACCAGGTGGGCGTTGGTGCCGCTGAAACCGAAGGCGCTCACCGCGGCCCGGCGCGGACGGCCGGCCTCGGGCAGGACGTGGCGCCGGGTGGCGACGAAGAACGGCCCCTCCTCGAACGCCACGCGGGGGTTCGGCTCCTCGCAGTGCAGGGTCGGCGGGACGATGCCGGTACGCACCACGCCGATCGCCTTCAGCAGCCCGGTGAGCCCGGCCGCGGCCGAGGTGTGGCCGACGTTCGACTTGACCGAGCCGACCGGGACGCTGCGCGGTGGCAGGGCGGCCGGCGCGAAGACCTGATTGAGCGCACCGACCTCGATCGGGTCGCCGAGCGGCGTGCCGGTGCCATGGCATTCCAGGTAGCCGACGGTGGCCGGGTCGATGCCGAAACGGTCGTAGACCCCGCTGATCAGGGCGGCCTGGGAACGGCCGCTGGGTGCGGTGATCCCGTTGGTACGGCCGTCGGAGTTGATGCCGCTGGCCCGGATGACCGCGTGCACGGGATCGCCGTCGGCCAGCGCCTGCCGCAGCGGCTTGAGGACCGTCACGACGCAGCCCTCGCCCGGCACGATGCCGTCGGCCGCGGCGGCGAACGGGCGTTCCCGGCCGGTCGGCGACAGCATGCCGGCGCCGCTCATGTACACGTACGGCAGCTCGGTGGTGTAGAGCGTGACGCCACCGGCGACCATCAGGTCCGCCTCGCCCAGCCACAGCGCCTGGCAGGCCTGGTGCAGCGCGACCAGCGACGAGGAGCAGGCGGTGTCGACGGTGGCGGTCGGCCCGCGCAGGTCCAGCTCGTACGCGATCCGCGCGGCCAGCATCGAGTTGGAGTTGCCCTGCATGACCTGCGGCAGCCGGGCATGCGGGCTGTGCCGTTCGATGCGGTGCTCGTAGTCGTTGAGCATGACGCCCGCGTAGACGCCGCAGCGGCTGCCGCCGAGCGCTCCCGGGCGCAGCCCGGCGTTCTCCAGCGCGTGCCAGCAGGCCTGCAGGAACAGCCGCGCCTGCGGATCGGTCAGTTCGGCCTCGCGGGGCGTCATCCGGAAGAAGTCGGCGTCGAACTCGGTCGCGCCGCCGACGAACGCGCCCCAGCGTGACCGGGTGGTCCCGGCCGCGGACGGGTCGGGGTCGAAGTGGTCAGCGATCGCCCACCGTTCGGCCGGCACGTCGGTGACCAGGTCGGCGCCGTCGAGCAGCAGCGACCAGAACTCGTCGGCGTCACGGGCGCCGGGCAGCCGGGCGCTGAGCCCGATCACGGCGATCGGCTCGGGCGTCGCCGGGTCCGGCGCGGGTGGTTCAGGCGTGGCGTTCAGCCGGGTGGCGGCGCCGGCGACGTCCAGCTCACCGCGCTGGAGCCGGCTCAGGATCTCTCGTGCGTCCATCGTTCCTCGCCTCATCGGGCGTCGCCGTAGCTGGCGGCGATCCGGTCGTGTACCTCGGGCAGGCGGAAAGAGATGTGGTGCATGGCGACCTCGCGGGCGATGGCCGCTCCGGTGCGCTCGATCAGCGGGTCCGCCATGTCCCGCTTCAGCAGTTCGAGCGACCCGCGGGGCGCCCGCGCCACCTCGCCGGCCAGCTCCCGGGCGTAACCGGGCACCTCGCCGTGGGCGACCACGGGCAGCGGCACGCCGCGCCGGCGCAGCTCGGCGCCCCGGTAGCCCCGTGCGGTCCAGAGCATCTCCTGCCCCAGTGCCGCGCCCAGCCGGGCCGGGACGATGTGGGTGGCGCCCATGCCGGGCGTGAACCCGTACCGGAGGAAGTTGGTGGTGTAGACGGAGCGTTCGGAGAGCACCAGCAGGTCGGCGTAGAGCGCGAGAACCAGCCCGCCGCCGATGGCATGCCCCTGTACGGCGGCCACCACCGGGACCGGGCAGCGTGCGAAGACCCGGAAGAAGTCGTCGGTGTCGAACGTGCCCTCGCCGCGCGCGAACCGCAGCAGCTCGTCGCGGGACCCGCCGCTGCAGAACAGTTCGGGCAGCCCCTCGACCAGCACCACCCTCGTCCGGGAGTCGGCGCCTGCCGTCTCCACCGCTTCGACCAGCTGGCCGCAGAGCCGCGGGCCGAACCTGTTGCGGCCGGCGTGGTCGGCGAGCGTCACCACGGCGACGTCGTCCTCCCGGCTCAGGTGCACGACCTGTGTGCTCATGCCGCGCTCACCGCCGCGGTCAGGGTGGCGATGCGCCGGCGGACCTCCGGCGCGGCCAGCCGGTCGGCGAACGCGAGCCCGGCGACGCGGCCCAGATCGGCGGGCCAGCCGAAGGCGGCCTGCCGGTACCGCTTGAGTGCGGCCACCGCCGGGCGTTCCACCCGGCGCAGCTCCACGAGCAGCGGGCGCAGCAGAGCGGCGGCGGATGCGCCGGTCCGGTCGGCCAGCCCGTCCGCTGCGGCCTCCCGCGCGGTCCAGGTGCGGGCCGTCAGCGTGGCGGCGACCGCCCGCTGCTCGCCGGTGCGGCGGGCCACGAACGGCAGCGCCATCGCCGGCAGCAGGCCGAACAGCGCCTCGGTGAGCCGGAACGTGGCGGCCTCGCCGGCCAGCACGATGTCACAGGCCGCGGCCAGGCCCACCCCGCCGGCGGTCGCCGCGCCGTCGACCACGGCCACGCTGACCAGCTCGGTGGAGGAGAGTGCCCGCAGCAGGGTCCAGTACGGATGATCACCGAGGGTCTCCGGCGCCTCCCCGGCGGCGGTCAGGTCCATCCCGGCGCAGAAGTCCGGCCCCTCGGCGGAGAGCACCAGCACCCGGCACGCGGGGTCGGCCTCGGCGTCCCGGACGGCGGTCAGCAGGCCGTCCAGCAGCTCCGCGTCGATCACGTTGCGGCGCTCCGGGCGGTCCAGGGTCACCGACACGTGCCCGGGCCCCGTGCGTACGGCGGGCATCAGTGATCACCGCCCAGCCAGACGTACTCACGGTGGTGGCCGCGGACCTCCTGCAGCACCAGGCGCGGGCGGCGGCCCAGCTGCCGCTTGACGATCTGCGGGAAGCGGTCCAGGTCCATGGTGAAGTCCGGGGTCCCGAAGGTCAGCTCGGCGGTGGCCGCGAGCAGCTCGTCGTACTCCTCCATGGAGAGCCGGTAGCGGTCGGCGAGGGTGGCCTCCACCTCCATGGCGCGGGTGGCGCGCCGCGACTCCGGGGTGATGACGGCGCTGTAGAACTCCGACGAGCAGCCCGAGCCGTAGGAGAAGACGCCGACCCGGCGGGGACCGTCCAGTTCGGCGTTGTCGACGGTGCTGAGCAGCGCCAGGAAGACGGTGCCGGCGTAGACGTTGCCGACCTCCGCCGGATAGCGCAGCGACGGGCTGAGGCGGCGGGTGAAGTCGGCCTCCAGCTCGGCGGGGCTCATCCGCTTCGCGCGCCGCAGCACCGTACGATGCGCGCCCTTGACCATGCCGGGGAACGGGGTGTGCATGGCGAGCAGGTCGAACGTGTCGACCAGGTCCGCGCCCTCCACCTTGCGGGCGTAGTCGTCGAACGCCCCGCCGAGGCACTCGATGTAGGTCAGCAGCGACAGGTCCGCGTCACCGGCCTCCTCGGTCGGCGTGGGCCGGCAGGTGTCCATCACCTCGAAGCTGTGGAATCCGTTGGCGCCCGCGTCCAGGGTGGCCACCACCGGCCGGTCACTGATCAGCATGGCCACCGCGCCCGCGCCCTGGCTCGGCTCGACGTAGGTGAACGGCACCGGGCGTGCCACGTCACTGGCGATCACCAGCGCCCGGGTGCCCTCGCGCGGGCTGGCCGCCACCACGCCCGCGGCCAGCTGCATGCCCGCCGTCGCGCTGTAGCAGGCCTGCTTCGTCTCGACCAGCCGGCAGCTGCGCGGCAGGCCGAGCTGGTCGTGCACGTACGTGGCCAGCGACTTGCCGAAGTCCAGGCCGGACTCGGTGCCGACGATCAGCAGCTCGATGCCGGCCCGCTCGTCGTCGGTGAGCGCGTCCACGATCGGCTTGGCCGCGTTCACCGCGAACGACACCGCGTCCTCGCAGTGCAGGGCCACACTCTTGCGCCGCATCATCAGGTTGTCGAGGCGGCTGTCGTCCAGGCCCCGGGCCCGGAACAGCTCCGGCACGTCGACGAACGTCTCGCCCAGGTACGCGTTGATGGCCTCGATGCCGACTGACTTCATGAGTACTCCTCGGGTCGTGCGGCCCGGATCACGACCGAACCGTTGATGCCGCCGAACGCGAAGCTGGTGGAGAGCGCCGTACGCAGCGGCCGGTTCACCGCGGCGCCGCCGACGAACGCCAGCTCGCTGTCGATCGGGTCCTCCAGGTTGGGGTTGGGGTGGCAGGCGCCGGCCCGCAGCTGGGCCACCGTCGCGACCAGCTCGATCAGGCCGGCGGCGGACAGGCAGTGCCCGACCAGCGGTTTGGTGGAGTTGACCAGCGGGCTGTGCCGCTCGAAGACGGTGCGCAGCGACCGGGCCTCGATCTCGTCGCCCAGCACCGAGCCGGTGCCGTGCGCGTTCACGTAGTCGATCTCGTCCGGCGCGACATCGGCCGCCCGCAGCGCCGCGCGGATGGCGGCCACCTGTCCGGCGCTGTCCGGTTCGGTGCCGCGGCGCGCGTCCAGCGCCTGCCCGTGCCCGGCCAGTTCGGCCAGGATCTCCGCGCCGCGCCGGGCCGCCAGGTCGGCGCGCTCGATCAGCACGGCAGCGGCCGCCTGACCGTAGACGAATCCGCGCCGGCGCCGATCGAACGGGCGGCAGACCACCGGCGCCTGCAGCGGCTCCTCGGCGGTCGCCATCGCCCCGGTACGCCGGAACGCCTCGTGCTCCACCGGGGACAACTCGGCCATCGGGGCCACCACCAGGCACTGATCCAGCCACCCGGAGTGCACCAGCCGGGCCGCCTGGATGACCGCCAGGGTCCCGGCAGCCGATCCGGCGCCCAGGGTCCAGCCCTCACCACGGATGCCGGTGAGTTCGCTGACCACGCCGACGATGTCCGCGTCCAGGTGGGTCAGCGCGTACGACGCACGCAGCCGGCCCGGCCGGCGCTCGTAGTCCAGCACGGTTCGCGCCTGGTGGTCCAGGGTCAGGTTCGCCCCGGCGACCAGCAGTCCGGTGCGTGCCCCGGGCCGGAAGCGGGCGCCACGGATCGCGTCGAGCGCCACGCACGCGGCAGTCTGCGCCGGGCGGGTGGCACGCCCGGCGACCCGGAGCAGCCGAGCGGCCGTCTCCTCGTCATCGCCGAGGTGCCGGTCGCTCCAGCCGCGCAGCGTGAAGTCGTCGAGCCGCGCGGACGGCGCCTGGTCCGGCCCCGGGCGTACGCCGGTGCGCCCGGCCAGCAGCGCCGTGGTGAACCCGGTCAGGTCGTCGGCGATGCTGGTGAGCAGGGCGGCGCCGGTGAGCACGACGGCGCCGGTCATGCGTGCTCCCGCAGGACGCCGACCAGCGACCGCAGGTCGTTGACGCCGGCCAGCGCGGTGGTCGGGACGCGGATGCCCAGCTCGTCCTGGACGCCGATGACCACGTCCATCCGGTCGAGGGAGTTGGCGCCGAGGTCGCGCATCGCGCTGTCCGGGCGTACCGCATCGGGGTCCACACCCGGGAGCACGTCGATGACGTGCCGCCGGACGATCGTGAAGATCTGGTCGTCGGTCATCGGTTCTCCTTGGCGGCTTGCAGCAGTTCGAGGGCCTGGTCCACGGAGATCGACCCGGCGCGCACGGCGGCCAGCACCGCGTTCGTCCCGGTCTCGGGCACGTCCGGGGTCCGCGGGCCCGCGGCGCCGGCGATGTGGGCGGCGAGCTGCGTGATCGTCGGGTGGTCGTAGAGCACGTTCGCCTTCAGGTCGAGGCCGTGCTCCCGGTTGACGCCGTTCACCAGCTCGACGCCGAGGATGGAGTCCAGCCCCAGCTCGGTGAAGGTGGTTCCGGCGTCGATGTCGGCGGCGTCCTGGAAGAGCACCTCGGCGATCCGGTCCCGCAGCCACCGCTGGATACCGGCGAGATCCGCGCCGGCGACCGGTGCGGCAGGCGGCGCGGCCGCGGCAGGCGGGACCGGGGCGGACAGGTCGCTGAGAGCGGCGGCCAGCGCGGCCGGCGTCGGGTTGTCGTAGATCGCGCTCGCCTTCACCGACACGCCCAGCCGGTCGTTGAGCGCACGGACGAACTCGACACCGAGGATCGAGTCCACGCCCAGCTCCTGGAACGACGTGCCCGGGTCGAGCTCGCCGGGCGCCAGGTAGAGCACCCGGGCCAGTTCCTCGGACACGACCGCTGTGACGTCGGCCCGGCCGGCGGCGGGGGCCGGTGCGGGATCGGGAAGCGCCGGTCCGGCAACCGGCGGCGGAGGCGGGAGCGGTGCGGGCCGGCCGAGTGGCCGGAGAACGACTTTCTGCTGTTGGGGCATGATGATTCCCTTCTGGGCGGCGATGCGGCGCCGGACAGGCCCGGCAAGGGGTGTGGCCATGGCAGGGGCGGGCGCTGCCACCGGCGCGGCAGGCGCCGGCGCGGCCGGGCGGGGCCGGCCGAAGTCGCGCAGGGACGGCCGGGGCGGCGGGTCGAGAGTGTCGCGCCGTCGCTCCAGGTGATCGATCTGGTTGTCGTACCAGCAGCGGATCGCCTCGAACGCGTAGTGCGGGAGCGGAATGCGCCGGCCCCGCCCGTCCGCGCGGCTGGCGGCCCGCCGGTCCAGACGGCCCCCCGACTGCCAGCCGGCGGTGGCCTCGGTGCCCGGGCGCTCGCCGCCGGCCACCCGCTCCAGCCCGGACAGCAGCTCATCCAGCGTGCGCACCTCGAGGGCGCACCGCTCGGCCAGGTCGGCCCGGCCGACGGCGAGGGTGAACGCCACGTCGGCGAGCGCGGGGCGTTCCCGGCCGAGGTGTTCGCGCAGCCGCTGGGCGTACGCCCGCAGGGCCGCGTCCGTACGGGCGGACAGCAGGACGACCACCGGCTCTCCGCTGTCCGGTTCGCGGGGTGCGGGCGCCGGTCCCTCCGCGACGATGACGTGCGCGTTCGCGCCGCCCGCGCCGAACGAGCTGATACCGGCGCGCAGCGGGCCCCCGTCGCGGGAGAGCCACGGCGCGGCCTCGCGCTGCACCACGAACGGCGTGGCCGCGAAGTCGATCTCCGGGTTGGGCGGGTCGGCGTGCAGCGACGGCACCAGGGTGCGGTGCCGCATCTGCAGCAGCACCTTGTGCAGCGCCACCACCCCGGCCGCGGACTCCAGGTGACCCAGGTTCGACTTGACCGAGCCGATCGGGACCGGGCCCTCGCCCGGATCGCCGGCCCGGCGGAAGGCGGAGGTGAGACCGCGTACCTCGATCGGGTCGCCGAGGGCGGTGCCGGTGCCGTGCGCCTCCACGTAGTCGATGCCGTCCGGGCCGATCCCGGCCGCCTGCAGCGCCTTGCCGATCAGGTCGGCCTGGGCGCGCGGGTTCGGCACGGTGTACCCGTTGGTGCGCCCGCCGTGGTTCGCGGCGGTGCCGAGGATGACACCGTGGATGTGGTCGCCGTCGGCGAGCGCGTCGGCGAGCGGCTTCAGCAGCACGGTGCCGGCGCCCTCACCGGGCACGTACCCGTCGCCGCCGGCGCCGAAGCTGCGGCAGCGGCCGTCGGACGACGCGAAACGCCCCTGGCCGAGCATGAAGTACTTGTTCGGGTGGATCAGCACGTTCACGCCACCGGCGATCGCCACCCGGCAACTGCCCGCACGCAGCGACTCGCACGCCAGGTGCACCGCCGACAGCGCGGACGAGCAGGCGGTGTCGACGGCGACACTGGGCCCCTGGAAGTCGAAGAAGTACGAGACCCGGTTGGCGATCGACCAGTACGCGCTGTTGGCCAGGATCGGGTTGCCGCGCAGTCGCTCCTCGGCCTCGTGCAGCTGGTACTCGCCGTACATGACCCCGACGAACACCCCGACGTCACGGCGGCGCAGCGGGTCGCCGGTGGGGACCAGCTCGTCCGGGCGGTACCCGGCGTCCTCCAGCACCGACCAGCAGCTCTCCAGCATCAGCCGGGCCTGCGGGTCGGTGATCCCGGCCTCACGGGGCGACATGTTGAACAGCGGGGCGTCGAAGTTCTCCACCCCGTCGAGGAAGGAGCCCCAGCGGGTGTGCGTCCGGTCGACGCGGTCGCGGTCGGCGTCGTACAGGGACGCCGCGTCCCAGCGGTCGGCGGGCACCTCGGTCACCAGGTCGGCGCCGGCCAGCAGGGTCTGCCAGAACTCGTGCGGGCCGGCGCCTCCGGCGTACCGGCCGGCCATCCCGATGATCGCGATCGCCCCCTCGGAGCCGGCCGGTTCCTGCCGGGCGGCGGCACGCGCCGGTTCCGGCGACGGCACGATCTCCGGGGTGGTGTCCTCCGGCACGGCCGCGGGCGGCGCGCCCGCCGGCACCAGCGCGGCACACCGCTCCGGGCAGTCCTGGAGCAGGTGGCCGGTCAGCTCGGCGACGGTCTGGCACTCGAACAGCAGCGTCTTGGGCAGTTGCCCGAAGTCCTCGCGCAGCATCTCGACGATCCGGATGACCAGCAGCGAGTCGATGCCGAGGTCGTCGAAGCGCCGGTCGGCGTCGATCTCCGCGGCCGTGTTGCCGGTCGCCCGGGCGACCACCTCGGTGACCCGCTCGCGCACCGCGCCGGCCACCCCCTCCTCGTCGGCGGCGACGGCGGGCGGGGCAGACGGCGGGGCCACCGGGGCAGGCGGGACGGAGCCGGCGCCGAGCACCGGGAACGACTCCTCCAGGCGTACGGGGTCCCCGGCCAGCAGCACCGGAGCGGCGGGCACGCCCGGCGCGGCCAGCAGCGTCTCCAGCGCGGCGAGCCCCTCGGCGGTGGTCATCGGGCGCATGCCCAGCCCGGACAGCACCTCCACGACGGCATCGGCGGACCCCATCGCGCCGTCCGCCCAGTACGGCCAGGCGATCGAGAGACTGCGCCCGGCGCGACGCCCGGCACGTGCGGTCACGAACGCGTCCGCGGCCGCGTTGGCGTACGCGTAGTCGGCCTGCCCGGCGCTGCCGAGCGCGCCGGACACCGAGGAGAAGACCACGAAGTGGTCGAGCTCCCAGCCCGCGGTCGCCTCGTCCAGCGCCACGGCGCCGCCCAGCTTGGCACCGACGACCTCGGCGGCGGACGCGTCGTCCTTGCGGATCAGGAACGCGTCCCGGAGCACCCCGGCACAGTGCAGCACGCCACGGACCGGCTCGATGCCGGCGGCGAAGGCCCGCACCGCGGCCGGGTCGGCGCAGTCCAGGACGTGGTACTCGACGGTGCCGCCGAACCCGGCGAGCCGCCGCAGCGCCTCCGCGCGGTCGCCGGCCACCGGCGACCGCCCGGTGAGGATCACGTGGGCGCCGTACCGGCTCAGCAGGTGGCCGGCCAGGTGCTCGGCGAGGCGTCCCATGCCGTTGATCCAGTACCGGCCGCCGCGGGCGAAGGGCTCGGCGCCGGCCGGCGCCGGGATGAACCGGGTCAGCGCGGCCTCCCGGCCACCGAGCAGGTGCCGGCCCGGCGGGAGGGTGGCGGCGGCATGGCGTACCGCCTCGGCCCAGCCGTCCGCGTCCGTCTCCACCGCGATCAGTTCGAAGCGCGGGTTCTCCGCGGCCAGGGAACGGCCCAGCGCGGCGGCGCCGGCGCCGGCCGGTGACCCGGGCGGGTACGGCACGATGATCCGCGCGCCGGTCCGCGCCAGCGGCCGGAGCAGATCACGGACCGCGCCGATCAGCCGGATCCCCGCCTCGGCCGGGTCACCGGCGGGCAGTGGCCGGACCACGAGCGGCAGCTCGGCAGGCGCCGGATCGGGCAGCTCGCGCAGCACCGGACGGCCCCCGAGCACACCGCCCAGCGCGGCGGCCTGCGCGCCGGTGCCGTCGAGCAGGATCACCGGCCCCGCGGGCAGGGCCACCGGGCCGGTGTCCCGGACGGACGGCGCGTACCCGTGCAGGCCCTCCGGCCAGCCGCCGGGCGCCGGAGCGCCGGTCCCGGCCGCGCCGACCGGGCGCAGGCTGAGACCGGTGAGCCGCAGCACCACGGCGCCGTCGTCACCGGTGGCCGTCAGGTCGAACTTGCGGATCCGCCGCCCGCTGCCGGCCGTCGCGGCCGGCCGGACCTGCACCTCGATCCGCTCGGGCAGCGCGGCGGCCACCTCGATCCGCTCGATGGCGAACGGGATGAACGTCTCCCCGGCCGGCCCGTCGGCCAGGCAGCCGAGCACCGTCTGGAGCACACCGTCGAGCAGGTACGGCGACACCCGGTGCCGGTCTCCGGCGGCGGCACGCACGGTCGCGGTGGCGCCCTCCGGCCCGGTACGCAGCTCGGTGATCACCTGGAACGCGTCGCCGTACCGGACGCCGTCGGCGGCGAACCGGTCATAGACCTCGGCGGCGGACAGCGTACGGTCGCCGGTCACGGTGAGCGGCGGACCGGCCGGGCCGTCGCCGGTGAGCACCTCCGCCTCGGCGTGCACGGTCCGGTCGCCGCCGTCCTCCGAGACGACCCGCACGGTCCGGTGGTCGTCGGCGACCTCGGCGATCAGCCGGGCCCGCCCGTCGACGCGTACCGGCCGGTGGAAGGTGACACCGGTGAGCCCGGACGGCGGCGCGCCCCAGGCCTGCTCGGCCGCGGCCAGGACCATGTCGAGCTGGGCGGCGGCGGGCAGGATCGGCTCACCGGCCACCACGTGGTCGGCGACCAGCGGTTCGGCGGCCTCGAGCAGCCGTTCGAAGCGGATGCCGTGCACGGTCGACACGTTGCGGTCGAGCATGCCGGCCAGCCGCTCCGGCTGCGGACCGGCCGGCGCCGGGCGGGGGAACTCACGGCGCTGGTACGGGTACCCGGGCAACCGCAGCCGCCGGGTGCCGGGCCGGGCCGGCGGCAGTCCGCCGGTGCCGTCCACCCAGGCCCGGGCCACCGCCCGTGGGTCGCTGCCGGCCGGTGGCGGGGCGGCGTGCCGGGTGCCGCCGGACGGCGCCGTGCCGCGGAACCCGGAGCCGTCGCGCAGCGCGGCGACAGCGGACGGCACGTCGTCGGCGACGACCGCGAGGCGTTCCCGTTCCGGGGTCCGGCCGTGTGTCAGGGTGGCCACCACCTCGGCCAGGTGCGGCGGCGCCGCCGACTCCTGGGCGGCGGCCAGGGCGTCGGCCAGTTGCCGGGCCGCGGCCTCGAGCGCGGCCGGGGTGTGCGCGGAGACCGGGACCACCAGCGTCTCGCGCGGCAGGTCCGGCGCCGGGGCCGGGACCGGCGCCTGCTCCAGGACGACGTGGGCGTTGGTGCCTCCGATGCCGAACGAGCTGACCGCGGCGCGGCGGGGGCCCGCGGGCACCGGCCAGTCGCCGCCGGCCGGGCCGATCCGCAAGCCGGAGCCGTCGGCGGCGAGACGCCGGTTGGGCCGGTCGAGGTAGCCGGGTGCGGGCACCGTGCCGTGCTCCAGGGCCAGCACGGCGGTGATGAAGCCGGCCGCGCCGGCGGCGGTGTTGGTGTGCCCGACCAGGTGTTTCACCGACCCCACGACGCACGGCTCGGCCCGGCCGCTGGCGGTGCCGTACACCCGGGCCAGGGCGGAGAACTCGATCGGGTCGCCGAGGTGGGTGCCGGTTCCGTGCGCCTCCACGTAGCCGATCGAGGCGGCGGGCACCCCACTGACCGCGAGCGCCTCCCGGATCACCCGTTCCTGTCCCTCGGGGGACGGCGCGTGGAAGTCCATCTTGCGGTCGCCGTCGTTGTTGACCGCGCTGCCCCGGATCACCGCACGGATCGGATCGCCGTCGGCGAGGGCGTCGGCCAGCCGGCGCAGCACCACCACGCCGACGCCGTTGCCGAACACGGTCCCGTCGGCGGCGTCGTCGAACGGCCGGCAGACCCCGGTCGGCGACAGGATCATGTCGGCCGCCGCGACGTACCCGGCCTGGGGGAAGTGCAGCGAGACACCACCCGCCACGGCGATGTCGCACTCCTCGCCGAGCAGGCTCTCCACCGCGAGGTGGATGCCGACCAGCGAGCTGGAACAGGCGGTCTGCACGGTGAGGCTGGGGCCGGTGAGACCGAGCTTGTACGACACCCGCGTGGCAGCGAAGTCCTTGTCGGTGGAGGAGAACCGGGTCATCCCGGCCGCGTCCAGCTCGGTGATGCGCACCGGCGGGTTCACCGGCTGGCCGACGGAGAGGAACACCCCGGTCGGCCGGTTGCCGTCGCGCGGGTCGAGGGCGGCGTCCTCCAGGGCGTGCCGGGCGGTCTCCAGCAACAGCCGCTGCTGCGGGTCGAGCCACGCGGCGTGCTGCGGGCTGTAGCCGAACACCTGCGCGTCGAACGCTTCGGCATCGGTCAGGACACTGCCGGAGGGCACGAAACCCTCGCGGCGTACGGTCCGCTCGTCGTGCCCGAGCGCCACCAGTTCGGCGTTGCCGTACCGGCGGATCCCGGTGCCGCCGTCGCGCCACAGCTCCCACAGCCGCTCGTCGGAGTCAGCCGGCCCGAACCGGCAGGCCAGGCCCACGACGGCGATGGCGTTGGGGTCGAGGTCGGTGATGTCGATGCTCATCCGGCTTCTCCAAGTCGAAGGGCTCGGCGCAGCGCGCGCCGCGAGGGCGGGGCGGACGGGACAGCCGGTGCGGCGGGCCGCCGGACCGTCCGGGCGCTGATCAGTTCCGCCTGGTCGGCGATGGTCGGGTGGGCGAACAGGTCGGCCACCTCCAGGTCACAGCCCGGGAACAGCGGCGCGAGCCGGGCGTACAGGTGGCCGAGCAGCAGCGAGTTGCCACCGGCCTCGAAGAAGGTGCGGCCGGCCGGCGGTTCGGCGCCGAGCACACCGGCCCAGGCGTCGGTGACGATCCGCAGCACCCGTGCCATGTCGGCGGCGGGCTCCGCGGCCGGCGCGGGCGGGGCGGAGACCGGCGCCGGCCCGGACGGCGCCGCCGCCGGTTCCGGCGCGAGGCCGCCGACGGTACGCGCGACCGCCCGGCGGTCCACCTTGCCGCTGCTGGTCATCGGCCAGCCGGGCACCGCCACGACCCGGTCCGGGACCATCCACGGGGGCAGCCGGCGGCCGGCCAGCTCCCGCAGCGCGGCGATGTCCGGCGGGGCCGCACCGGGACGGGCCTGCACCACCGCGGTGAGCCGGGCGTGCGCGCCCTCCCCGGTGAGAACCACGACGGCGCGGGCCACCGCGGGGTGCTCGCCGAGCACCGACTCGATCTCACCGAGCTCGACCCGGTAGCCGCGGATCTTCACCTGGTCGTCGATGCGCCCGAGGAACAGCAGGCGTCCCTCGTCGTCGCGGCGGACCAGGTCGCCGGTGCGGAACCAGCGGCCGCCCGCGTCCGGGTCGAACGGGTGGGCGGTGAACCGTCCGGCGGTCAGATCGGGCTGCCGCCAGTACCCGGCCGCCACCCCCGGGCCACCGATCCACAGCTCCCCGTCGGTCGTGACCGCCAGCTCGGTGGCCCCGATCCCGTCGCCGAGGTGCACCGGGTCGCCGGCGCGCAGCAGGCCCATGGTGGACCAGATGGTGGCCTCGGTCGGCCCGTACACGTTCCACAGCCGCCCGGTGCGCCGGCGCAGCGCCTCGGCCAGCGGGTCCGGCAGCGGTTCGCCGCCGCAGAGCGCGGTGAGCCCGGGCCGCCCGGTCCAGCCGCCGTCCAGCAGGAGCTGCCAGCCGGACGGGGTGGCCTGCATGACGGTGATCCGGTGCTCGTCGAGCGCCCGGCCGAGCCGGTTCGCGTCGAGCACGGTGGTCCGGTCGGCGACCACCACGGTCCCGCCGGTCAGCAACGGCAGGAACAGCTCGAGCACGGAGATGTCGAAACCGACAGTGGTGACCGCGAGCAGCCGGTCGGCCGCGCCGAGGCCGGCGGTCGCGGCGATCGCGTCCAGCGTGTGCACCACGTTGGAGTGCGTGACCGCGACGCCCTTGGGCCGGCCGGTGCTGCCGGAGGTGAACATCAGATAGGCGAGGTCGTCCGGGCGCGGGCCGTCCGGGACGGGCCCGCCCTCGGGCAGATCGGCCGGGTCCAGGACCCGTACCTCGTCCGGCAGCAGCATCCGCAGGTCGCCGGAGGCGATCGCGAGCCGGCAGCCGGCGCCTTCGATCACCAGGGCGAGGCGCTCCGGGGGGTACGCCGGGTCGAGCGGCACGTACGGGCAGCCGGCGCCGAGAACACCGAGCAGGACCGCCGGGAGGGTGGCGTCCCGGGGCAGCAGCACCGCCACCGGCTCACCGCGTTCACCGGCGGCGGCCACCGCGGCGGTGACCCGCCCGGCGAGGTCGCACAGTTCCCGGTAGGTGAGGGTACGGGCGCCGTCCTGCGCCGCGATGGCGGCGGGCCGCTGCTCGGCGCGCTGCCGGATGCGGCTGACCAGGGTCGCCGCGGCCGGGTCGAGCAGCGCGCCGACCGGGGCGCCGGTGTTGCCGCGGAGTTCGCCGAGCATCCGGCGCAGGTCGTCGACGACGGCGTCCACCTCGGCGCCGGTGAGCGCACCGGTCCGGTGCGCGCTCCGGACCGTCATGCCGTCCGGTCCCGCCGTGATCTCCAGGCCGAGGTCGAAGTCCCCCTGCTGGCCGCGTTCGTGCAGCAGGTCGCCGAGCACGCCGGTGACGCGCTCCCCGCGCCGCCAGTTCTGGAAGGTGAACATCAGGCGGGGCGTTCCGGTGGTGTGCCGCACGATCCGCGAATACGGCAGGTCGACGTGCTCCAGCGCGCCGCGGACCTCGTCGCGGAGCACGGCGAGCCACTGCTCGACGGTGCTCTCCGGGTCCACGTCGACCCGCAACGGCACCGGGTTCACGAAGCAGCCGACCGTGGCGTCGTACTCGGGGCCGGGCCGGCCGTAGACGGGCACCGTGACGCTGAACCGGCGATGACCGGTGCGCCGGGCGACGGCCAGGGCGAACGCGGCGAACAGCACCACGAACGGGGTCACCCCGGCGTCGCGGGCCACCGCCGTGGCCTCCTCGGCCAGCGTGGTGGGGTAACGGTGGTACCGCTGGCCCCCGGCCGGGTCGTCGCCGTCCCCGAACAGGGCCGGGGAGGGCACGCCGTTGAGCCGGCCGGCCCAGAAGGTCTCGCACGCGGCGAGGCGTCCGGCGGGCACATCGCGTTCGGCGCGCAGGGCGGCGCCCAGCGGCGGCGCGGGCGGCAGCGGGGTACCGGCGTACAGGGCGCAGAGGTCGTCCCGCAGCAGCTCCGCCGAGCGCCCGTCGACCACCAGGTGGTGCGTGACCAGTTGCAGGACCGGCGGCTCGTCGTCGCCGCGCCACAGCACGGCCCGCAGCGGCGGCTCGGTGGCGAGCCGGAACCGCCGGTCGGCCTCCCGGCGGACCAGTCCGGCGACGGGCTCGTTCACCTGCCGCACGGTGAGCACGGGCGGTTCCTCGGCCACCGTGAGCCGGACCTCGCCGGACACCGGCACGAGCCGGGACATGAGCACCGGGTGCCGGCGGGCCAGCGCGGTGACCGCCGCGGCGAGGGTGTTCTCGTCCACGTCGCCGGGCAGGCGCCAGGCCATCGAGATGTTGTAGGGCGCGGCCGGCGCGGCGGTCTGGTCGGCCAGCCAGATCCCGAACAAGCGCTCCGGCAGCGGCTCGTCGAGGTGCTCGCCGGCGGCCGGGACGGCCTCGGACGGCCCCGGCGGAGCCTCCGCGGCGGCGATGACGGCGCCCAGCCGGTCGGCGTGGTCGGCCTCGATCCGGCGGGCCAGTTCGGCCAGGGTCGGGGAGTCCATCAGCGTGCTCATCGGCAGCCGCCCGATCTCGGCCTCCAGACCGCGGTTGAGCCGCATCAGCGCTACCGAGTCGACGCCGTACTCCGCCAGATCCCGATGCGCGTCGATGCGTTCCGGGTCGATTCCGACGGCCTCCGCGACGTGCCCGCGCAGCCAGTCGAGCAGCTCCCGGCCCGGCGACCCGGCGGCCACCGGGACCGGTGCGGCAGTCAGCGGGGCCGGCACGACCGGCTCGGCGGCCGGCGACGTGGCGGTCGGCACCGCCGCCTCCCAGCGGCGCCGGTCGCCGTGCACCAGCGCGAGGTAGGCCAGGCCGTCCGCGCCGCACTCACGCCACAGCACCTCGACGGCCCGCGCCGACGGCATCGGGGTGAGCCCGAGCGTCTCGGCGAGGTAGGCGCGCGACGCCTCGTCGGGCAGCATCCCGGCGTCGGCCAGCACCGGCAGGCCGGCCGATAGGGTCCGGCCGGAGCGCTCGCCACGGGCGACCGCGGCGGCCCGGGCGGTGGCGAAACCGTCCAGGAAGCCGTTGGCGAACGCGTAGTCGGATTGGCCCTGGTTGCCGGCCGCGGCGGCCAGCGAGGAGGCCAGGACGAAGAAGTCCAGCCGGTGACGGGCGAACGCCTCGTCCACGGTGACCGCGCCGAGGATCTTCGCGTCGCAGACCGCTTGGACGTTCTCGTCGCGTTTGGTACGCAGGAACCCGTCCCGCAGCACGCCGGCGAGGTAGACGATGCCGGTGACGCCGGGCTCGGCCGCGGCCAGCGCCCGCACCTGAACCGGATCGGTCACGTCGCACCGGCGGTAACGCAGCTGGGCCGCGGGGGCGATCCGGCGCAGCGCGGCGAGGGCCGGCCCGGCGTCCGGGGCGCGCCCGACCAGCACCACGGTGGCCTCGGGGCACCGGCGCAGCAGGTCGGCGGCGACGGCCCGGCCGAGGCCGCCGAGACCGCCGGCGATCAGGTAGCAGCCGTCCACGGCCAGGGCCGGGTCACCGGCGGCCAGTGGCTGCGGGGTGAGCATCGCCTGTTCCCGCCGGTCGCCGTGCAGGCGCAGCCAGGAGCCGCTGACGAAGGCCGGGTCACCGGTGAGCGCGTCGCGTACGGCCCGGGGGTCGTGCAGCGCCGCCCGGTCCACGGTCGCCAGGCGCACACCGATCCGCGACGTCTCGCCGGCCACGGTACGGACCAGGCCGTGCAGCGCGTACGCCAGCGGGGTCGCGGGCCCGTCCGCGGCGGTGAGCAGATGCACCCGGGCGCCGTTCAGGTCCGGGTCGCGGATCAGGTCGCGCAGCAGCCGGAAGGTCTCCAGCGCCGGGAAGTCGCCGTAGCCGGCGCCGGCCCGCACGCCGTACCCGTCGTCGTGCCCGGTGAGGTCGACGATCACCTCGCCGACCGGACCCGGCGCCGGAGCGGACACGGCAGCCACCGCGCCGCGCCCCACGACGCGTACCCGGTCCACCGGCTTCCCCGCGCCGTCGGCGGGGGCCCAGCCGTGGCGGTACGCGGCGATCGAACCGGCCGGGACGCGGCCGCCGGCCCCGGTGACCGAGACGGTGAACCCCTCCGCCTCCACGGCGATCTCACCGTCCTCGGTCAGCACGGTGAGGTCGAAGGTGACCGGGCCGGTGCGGCGGGCCAGGATCGTGCCGCTGCCGCCGGCCGGGCGGTGCACGGTCAGCCGGTCGATGCCCAGCGGCCGGTGGACGGCGTCCGGGTCGTCACCGACCAGCTTCCACGCGGCCACCTGGCAGGCGGCGTCGAGCACCGCCGGGTGCAGCACCTGGCGCCCGTCCGGGTCCTGGCCCTCGGCGAGGGTGAACCGGGCGGTGACCCGGTCGCCGTCGTCGTCGACCGCGGTGACGGTGCGGTAGGTACGGCCGTAGGCGAATCCGGCGGCGGTGAACGCGGCGTAGAACTCCTCGGCGCCGCCCCCGTCCACCGTCGTCCGCCCGCCGGCGGCTCCGGCGGGCCGGTGTTCCCCGAAGGCGCCCTCGGCGAGGGTCCGCTCGCCGGCCCGGCAGCGGAAGCCGGTGGCGCCGACCTCGACGCGGACGGTCAGCGGCGCGCCCCCGGCCGGCTCGGGCCAGGTGAGTCCGATGAGGCTGACGTCGTACGGCGACCGTCCCGCCGCCAGCAGCGCCTCGAACACCAGCTCCGGGTGCAGCGCCCCGGGCAGTGTCGGGGTGCCGTCGACGACGTGGTCGGCCAGCAGCGGGTGGCCGGCGGTCAGGGTCATTTCGGCGTGCCGCTCGGCCGGCGGAGCGACGGCGCCGAGGAGCGGCAGCCCGCCGGATCGCCCGGTGACGGCCGGCGCGGGCCGCGCGAAGGGCGTGGTGGGCAGGGCCACCCGGCGGCCGGGCGGCGGCGTGACGCCGGTACCCGGGAACCGTACTCCCGGATGGTCCTCGCCCCGGGCCAGGGCGCCGAAGGCGGCAGCCAGCTCGGCACGGGTGGCACCGGTGACCACGGCGCCGCAGTCGAACCTCTCCCGCCCGGTGTCCAGCGTGTACGCCAGGTCGGTGAGCCGGTCGGGGAACCGCACGAGAGCCTGCCGTGGCGTCTCGTCCGCGGCCAGCTCGGCGAGGCGGGCGGCGAGCGCGGCGAGCCGCTGCGGGTCCGGCGCCGACAGCGGCACGGCCACCGGCCGGTCGCCGTCGGTCACCGGAGTGGGCCGGCCCTCCTCCAGGACGACGTGCGCGTTCGCACCGCCGGCGCCGAACGAGCTGACCGCGATCCGCCGCGGCGTGGCGCCGCCGGGCCAGGGGGCGAGCCGCTGCTGCAGTCGCAGCGGGCTCTCGTCGAGGCGCAGTTTCGGGTTCACCCGGCCGGCGTGCAGGGTCGGCGCCAGCATGCCGTGCCATAGCTGGAGGATCGCCTTGGTCAGCCCGGCGACACCGGCCGCGGCCTCACCGTGACCGATGTTGGACTTGACCGAGCCGAGGCTGATCTCGCGCCCGCCGTCCAGGGCCAGGGTGAGGGCGCGCAGCTCGATCGGGTCGCCGAGTTCGGTGCCGGTGCCGTGAGCCTCGACCGCGCCGATGGTGTCCGGGGTGACCCCGGCGCGGCGCAGCGCCTCGGTGATCAGCTCGGCCTGGGCCACCGGGTTCGGCACGGTGTATCCCCCGGTGCCCCCGCCGTGGTTGACGGCGGTGCCCCGGATGATCGCGTAGACGGTGTCGCCGTCGGCCTCGGCGTCGGCGAGCCGCTTCAGGACCAGGACACCGGCGCCCTCCCCCGGCACGAATCCGTCGCCGCCGGCGCCGAACGCCCGGGTCGCGTCGCCGTGTGAGGGCATTCCCAGGGCGCAGAGACCGGTGAAGCGATCAGGATGCAGGTAGAGGTTGACGCCACCGGCGACCGCGAGGTCGACCTCCCGTACGGCCAGCGCCTGCGCGGCCAGGTGTACGGCGGTGAGCGAGCTGGAGCACATGGTGTCGACGGTGAGGCTGGGGCCACGCAGGTCGAACGCATGCGAGACACGGTTGGCGACGGAGGCGAGCGAGCTGACCGCGTACTCCGGGTTGTCCGCGCCGGACCGGCGCGCGTCGCGCCCGGCGAGCAGGCCGGAGGTGCCGGTGACGCCGGCGTAGACCCCGGCCGGGCGCCCGGCGAGAGTGCGCCGGGAGTATCCGGCGGTCTCCAGAGCGGTCCACGCCACCTCGAGGAACACCCGTTCCTGAGGGTCCATGGCGGCGGCGTCGCGCGGCGCGATCCGGAACAGCGCCGGGTCGAAGCCGTCGTGGTCGTCGAGGAAGCAGCCCCAGCGGGCGTACCCGCCACCCACGGTGCGGGCAGTGCGCCAGTCCCAGCGGTCGGCGGGCACCTCGCGGGCCGTGGACCGGCCGTCGCGCAGCAGCTCCCAGAACGCGTCGACGTCGGCGGCTCCGGGGTAGCGTCCGGCGAGCCCGACCACGGCGATGGGCGTGCCGGCGCCGTCGCCGGCCGGTTCTGCCGCGGGCGCCGCCGCGGGTGCCGGCGCGGGTGCCGCCGGTACCGTGGCCGCCAGGTGTGCGGCCAGCGCGTCCAGCGTGCGGTGCTCGAAGAGTGAGGTGGCGGCCAGATCCACGTCGTACCGCCGGGCCACCGTGTCGACCAGCTCGTTGTTGAGCAGCGAGTCGATGCCCATCTCCTGCCAGGTGGCGTCGCCGGGCAGCGCCGCGCCGTCCTCGCCGGTGAGCCGGCGCACGATCGCCCGCAGCTCCTCGCCGATGCCGCCGATGTCGCCGCCGCCGGTGGTCGCGACGGGTGCGATCACCGGGGCGGGCGCGGGGACGTGCTCCGGCGCGGCGCCGGCCGGGGACACCCGGACCGGTGCGGCGGTGAGCACGGTGACCGCTCCGGGCGCCCCGGAGTGCGGGCCCGCTGTCATCCGCCAGCCCAGCTCGGTGAAGAGGCGGTCCCACCGCGCCACGTCCAGCAGCGGCCCGTGCGGCATCCGGCGCTGCGGGTCCGCGGTACGCCACCAGCCGTCGGTGATGCCGAAGACGACGGTGTAGACGGTGGCCGGCACCACCATCTCGCCGAGCACCAGGTGCCCGCCGGGCGCCAGCAGCGTGCCGAGGTTCCGCAGCGTCACGCTGAGATCGGTGGTGGCGTGCACCACGTTGCTGGCCAGGATCACGTCGAACGAGCCCGCCGTGAAGCCCTGTCCGGCCGGGTCCCGCTCGGCGTCCAGGAGCGCGGGGCGCACCGCGTCGCCGAAGCGGCGGCGGCCCTCGTTCAGGAATGCCGGGGACAGGTCGGTGTAGACGTATTCGACGTCGTCCGGCAACGCGGGCCGGACCACCTGGGTGGTGCCACCGACTCCGGCGCCCACCTCGAGGACCCGCGGCCGGCGGCCCTCGGCGGCGACCGCCGCCACCAGCCGTGCGGTCTCGCCGGCGACCCGGGCGTTGGCCGGGTCGAAGAGCCGGTTGCCGGAGTAGATCCGGGAGACGCCGCTGAGGTCGCCGCGCGGGAACAGCACCGCGGTGGCGCTGATCTCCCCGCGCAGCACCGGGCCGAGCTGGGCGGCGACCCGGTCCAGCAGGTCGACGTGCCCGTCCAGGTCGGGGTGACGGTCCAGCAGCGTACGCCGCAGTTCCTCCGGATCGCCGGCGTCGTGGCCGCCGGCGAGGGCGTCCAGGAGCGCCGCCACCAGGCGGTGATGCTCCGGAACGGCACGCAGCGCGCGGATCGCCGTCTCCAGCGGCACGTCCGGGCCGGCGAGACCGGCCTCGCGCAACCGCTGGGCGATCAGCGTCCTGGCATACCGGTCCAGCTCCCGCGCCGCGTCCACGGACGGTTCGGCAGCCGGTGCCGTCACCGGGGACCCGGGCGACACCGGAGAGCCGGGGGCCGCGGGAGAGCCGGGCGTCACGAGATGGCCGCGCAGGGCGACCGGATCACCGGCGAGCGCGACCACCTGGGCGTCGTCACCGGCCAGCGCGGCTTCCAGAGCGGCCAACCCCGCTTCGGGCGTGAACGCGGTGAGACCCGGATAGCTGCGCAGCACGTGCGGTGTGAACCGGCGGGCCAGGCCGGTGTCCTGCCACAGGCCCCAGTCGACGGTCCGGACCGGCCCGGGGCGGCCGTCCACCGCTGCGGCGAAGTGGTCCAGGAAACTGTTCGCTGCCGCATAGTTGAGGCCACCCTCGCTGCCGAACAGGCCCGCGATCGACGACGACAGCAGCAGCGGTACGCCGCCCAGGCGCCGGTGCAGCTCGAGCACCGCCGTGACCTTGGTGGCGAGCACCGCGTCCACGTCGGCGGCGGTCATCTCGCCGATCCGGGCCGCGCTCACCGAACCGACCGTGTGCAGCACGGCGTCGGGCTCGCCGTACCGCTCCCGGCACCGGGCGAGCACCCGGTCCAGGTCACCGGCGGCAGAGAGGTCGGCCTGCTCGTACACCGCGTGCGCCCCGGCGGCGGCAAGCTCGTCCAGGAGTTCGCGGGTCCGCTCGCCCGCCGGTGAGCGGCCGGTCAGCACCAGCCGGGCGCCGTATCGCCCGGCCAGGTGGCGGGCGGCCGCGCGGCCGATGCCGCCGGTTCCGCCCAGGATGACGTAGGTCCCGCCGGGTCGCGGGCCGCCGCCGGCCGGCTCGGTGTCCGCCAGCGCCTGCCGCCAGCGCTGCCCGTGCCGGACGGCGATCAGCGGCGCCGTGGTGGAGCACGGCTCCTGTCCGGCGACGGCCGGGTCGGCGCCGGCGGGCAGGTCGACGGCGCAGACGGTCACGGCGGGCAGTTCCAGCGGGATGCTGCGCACCGCGCCGAGCAGGGCGCCCTGCAGTGCCGCACCGGGGCGCGGGGAGCCACCGAGCGGGGCGGCCAGGCCGGTGGTGATCAGGCGTACGGTGGCCGGCGCACCGGTCTCGGCGAGCACCTCGGCGACCGTCAGGAGCGCGATCAGCCAGCAACGCAGCCGCCGTACGCCGCTCTCGTCCGCCGTCCACCGCGCGCCACCGACGAGCAGGCGCACGTCGAGCGGGCCACGCCGGGCGGCGGTACGCAGCCGCTCGCGCAGCCCGGCGTCACCGGCGTCGATCCGGTCACCGGTGGCGATGCCGGCGGTGTCGCCGTCGTGGATCACGACGGTGGCGGCGGGCACGGCGCCGGGCACGCCGGGGGTGAGCGGGGCGGGCACCCAGCGCGGGGTGAGGAGCCGTGCCACGGGCGCTGCCGTCCCGTTCCGGCCGGCGGCGCGCAGCCGCAGCCCGGCGATCCGGACCACGCCGGGCACGACCAGGTCCACTGTCGCGTGCCCGGTCCCGCCCGCCCGGCGGTGCACGTGCACGGTCGCCGTCGCGGGCACCTCACCGGTCCAGTCGAGTTCGTCGAGCCCGGCGGCGATCAGCGCGCCGGTCGTGTCGAGCACCGCGTGCGACGCCTGGAGCACGGCGTCGAGCCAGGCGATCCGGCGTACCCGTGGGTCCGTGTCCGGTGGCGCGGTGACGGCGCCGGTGGCCCGGTCGCCGTCGCGGCGCAGGTCGTGCACGACCCGATAGACCGGTCCGGTCTCGATGCCGCGGCCGGCGAGCAGGGCGGTCAGGTCGACGATCTCGCCGCCGGTGACGGCCGGAGCCCCGGCGCCGTAGCCGTCGCCACGGGCGGAGGCGACGGCAGTCGCCGTGACGCACGGCTCGCCGCCGGCCAGCACGGTACGCCGTGGCCCGTCCGCGTCGACCGTCAGCGCGTGGCCGGCGTCGACCGGCCGCAGGAAACGCACCTGGCGCAGGTGCAGCGGCCCGGCCGTGCCGAGCACGTCGAGCATCGCGGCCCCCGGCAGCACCGCCCGGCCGAGCACGGTGTGCCGCGCCAGCGGATCGCCGTGCTCGGCGGGCTGCGACGGGGCCTCCGCCGGAGACGCCGGTGCGGCAGCGGTCAGCCAGTACGCCCGGCGGCGGAACTCGTACGGCGGCAGTGACTGCCGTCCGGCGTACCCCGCGGGCGCCTCCTCGACGACGACGTGCGCATTGGCGCCGCCGAACCCGAACGCGCTGACCGCCGCGACGCGCGGCTGCCGCGCCGACGCCGGCCACGGCAGGGACCGGGTGGGTACGGCGATCGGCGCGCCGGCCAGGTCGATGGCGGGGTTGAGCCGGTCGTGCCCGACGCTCGCCGGGATCTCCCCGTGCCGCAGCACCTGGATCACCTTGATCAGCCCCACCAGTCCGGCGGCCGCTTCCAGGTGGCCGATGTTGGACTTGACCGAGCCGACCCAGAGCGTGCCGTCCGG
Organism: Actinoplanes sp. NPDC019969; assembly: GCF_055562375.1. Classification (NCBI taxonomy): domain Bacteria; kingdom Bacillati; phylum Actinomycetota; class Actinomycetes; order Micromonosporales; family Micromonosporaceae; genus Actinoplanes; species Actinoplanes sp. NPDC019969. Next base: position 66,894 of record NZ_JBVHFK010000012.1, read on the forward strand.
CCCGGCGGCGCGCTCGGGCACGCCGCCGCTCGCGTCGAGGGCGCCGAGCAGCCCGGCCATCTCGATCGGGTCGCCGAGCGCGGTGCCGGTGCCGTGTGCCTCCAGGTAGCCGAGCCGGTCCGGTGTCACTCCGGCACGGCTCAGGGCGCTGCTGATCAGGCGGCTCTGTGCGGCCGGGCTGGGTGCGGTGAGCGATGCGGCACGGCCACCGTGGTTGACGGCGGCGCCGCGGATCACGGCGAGCACCGGGTCGCCGTCGGCACGCGCCTGGGCCAGCGGTTTGAGGACCACCCAGCCGGCGCCTTCCCCACGGACGAACCCGTCGGCGCCGGCGTCGAAGACCCGGCTCCGCCCGCCCGGCGACAGCATTCCGGCCTGGCTGTACGCGTCGGTGTTGAAGCTGTTGCTCAGCAGGTTGGCCGCGCCGACGAGCGCGGTGGAGCAGTCCCCGCCGCGCAGCGCCGCGATCGCCACGGCCAGCGCGGTGAGGCCGCCCGAGCAGGCGGTGTCGAGGGTGATGCTGGGGCCGGTCAGGTCGTACTGGAAGGAGATCCGGTTGGCCAGGAAGGCCGGGAAGGTGCCCACGGTGGCGTACCCGTCGGAGGCCCCGGCGGTGATCGCCAGCTCCCGGTAGTCGTATCCGCAGGCGGCGACGAACACACCGGTGTCGGTGCCGGCCAGCGTGGCCGGGTCGATGCCGGCGTGTTCGAGGGCGTGCCGGCTGAGTTCCAGCAGCATCCGCTGCTGCGGGTCCATGGCGGAGGCCTGCCGGGCGGTGAGGCCGAACGCGTCGGCGTCGAACAGGTCGACCCGGTCGAGGAGCGCGGCGGTGAGCCGGTCCCCGAGGCTGTCCCGGCGGCCCGGGGGCACCGGCCCGATCCGGCACTCGCCGCGCCGCAGCAGCTGCCAGAATTCCTCCGGATCCGCCGCGCCCGGCACCGTGCAGGACATGCCGATGACCGCGATGCCGTCGCCGGGATCCGCCGCGTGCGCCACATCGGGAAGCGGGGCCTCTGCCGGAGCCGTCACCCGCTCGCCCAGGTGCGCGGCCAGGTCCCGGGGACGGGGGAACCGCCAGAGCGACACCACCGGCAGGGTGACCCCGAGCGCGGCGCCGGCCTCGACGGCCAGACGGGTGGCGTCAGCCGAGCTCATCCCCTGTTCCTGCAGTGGCACGTCGGCGTCGACCGGGTGGCCGAGCACGCCGGCGGCGACCTCCAGCAGGCGGGCCAGCGGTCCGTCGCCGGCCGCGGCGGCCGGAGGCTCGCCCGCCGCCGGCAGGGCGGCACGGATCGCGCCGAGGAAGTCGGCCGCCTGCCGCCCGTTCACCACGCAGTGGTCGAACGCGAGCACCATCTCCCGCTCCCCGGCGCGGGGACCGCCGAGGAACAGCGTGGCCGTCGCGGGCGGCACGACCGCCGGAACCGCGCTGACCACGGTGTCGTCCAGGTGCGACAGGATCAGTGTCACCGTCTCGTCGGCGAGCGCGGTGCCCGCCCGTGCCTCGGCGACGGCCTGCTCGTACCGGGCGGCGAACTCCTCGGCGGACAACGTGCCGGCGGCGTGCACGACAGCGACGCGCAGTTCGCCGTCGGCGTCGTTCACCGCGATGCCGAGGTTGACCTCCGGGTTGACGTGCAGGGTCTCGCCGTCGAGGCGGGAGCGCAGCAGCGGGTGCCCGGCGGCCACCCGCGCGACGACGTGGGCGAAGGCCCGGAACGGGGTGGCGCCGGGATCCTGTTCGGCGGCCCGGGCCAGTGCGGTGTCGCTGAGCGGGACGGTGACGGCGGCCGGGACGACGGTGCCGGCGGCTCGGCGCATCGCCGCGTTGAGCCGCCGCTGCCGGGGGCTCAGCGTGGGGGTGGTGGCGGCCGGCTCCGGCTCGGCGGTGGACCGGTCCGCGAGCCAGGCGGTGACGTCCTCGGGCAACAGCACGCTCCCGGCGGCGGGGATGGCGGCGAGGTCGGCGCGCCGCAGGCCGAACTTGCGGCCGAAGGCACGGGTGCGCGGCGGGATCCACGGCGCCGGCGTGGACACCGTCTCCACGGTCTGCGCCGGCTCCGGCGCCCGGGCGGGCACCGGGGTCTGCGCGGGCACCGGGGTCTGCGCGGGCACCGGCTCGATCTCGGCGACCACGGTGCCGATCGCGACGGTGTCGCCCTCCGCGACCAGCCAGCGCCCGAGCACCCCGTCGACCGGCGACTCGATCTCCAGCGCGGCCTTGTCGTGCTCGATCTCGTACACCACCTCGTCCTTGGCGACCCGGTCGCCGGGCGCGCGGAGCAGAGCGGTCATACGAACCTCGACAATGCCCTCACCGAGTTGGGGGATCACCAGCTGCGTCATCGACTCCTCATTCCGGTACTCGGCTGAGAACACTGCGGACCGCGGCGACCACGTCGCTCACATCGGGCAGCACCGCGCGTTCGAGTTCGGGGTGAAACGGGACGTGCACGTCGTCGCGGCTGACCAGCCGCGGCGGGGCCAGCAGCGCGTAGAAGTCCTCGTCGGCGCCGATCAGTTCGCTGATCAGGCCGGCGCCGAAACTGCTGGTACGGGCGTCTTCCTGCACCACGACGAGACGGCCGGTACGCCGCAGCGACGCGGCCACCGCGGCCCGGTCCCACGGGACCAGCCACCGCAGGTCGAGCACCTCGGCCCGGACGCCGTCGGCGGCCACCTCGTCCGCGGCGGCCAGCGCCAGTTCCACGCCGTTGCCCCAGGTGACGATGGTGACGTCGGCGCCGACGCGCAGGGTGCGGGCGCCGTGCGCCGGGACCGGCGCGGCCGCGGGCTCCTGCCGGCGGCGCATCAGGTGTTTGGGCAGCAGGATCAGGGTGGGGTCGTCACCGGCAACGGCGACGGCGAACGCCCCGGTGGCGTCCTCCGGTGTGGACGGCACGACCACCCGCAGTCCGGGCAGGTGGGTGAAGAGGCTCTCGTTGCTCTGGCTGTGCCAGATCCCGCCGCCGGGCAGGTAGGCGCCCCACGGCGCGTACAGCACCACGGGGCAGGCCCACCCGGACGCGGATCGCCAGCGGAGTGTGGTGAGCTGCGCGGCGAGCTGGTTCCAGGCGGGGCCGGCGAAGTCGACGAACTGCAGCTCGGCGATCGGGCGCAGACCGGCCGCGGCCAGGCCGACGGCGACGCCGACGATGGTGGCCTCGGCGAGCGGCGAGTTGACCACCTGGGTGGTGCCGAGGCCTTTGGTGAAGCCGAACACGCCCCCTTTGGGATCCTCGACGTCCTCGCCGAAGACGACGGCGCCCGGGTCGCCGGCGAGCGCGGCGCCGATGGCCCGGTTGACCGCGGTGACGATGGTGCCGCCGGACGGCGCGATCGGCGCGATCCCGGGCAGCGGCGAGCCGAACAGGTGCTCGGTGACGTCCTTGGGTTCGGCCACCGGTTCACCGGCGACGCGGGCGAAGATGTCGGCCACCTCGCCGGCGACCCGTGCGGTGGTGGTGTCCACCCAGTCCCGGGTGACGACGCCCGCGGCGACGAGCCGGTCGGCGTACCGGGCGACCGGGTCGCGCATCGCGGCCAGCTCCGCACCGGACCGGTAGATCCGGTGGTCGTCGGAGGAGCTGTGCGGGTCGAGGCGGTCCACCTCGCACCACAGCACGCACGGGCCACCACCGCGGCGGGCCCGGTCGACGGCGATCCGGCCGGCGGCGGCGACCTGGTCGGCGTCGGAGCCGTCCACCGCGAGCAGCCTGTCGCCGGGCAGCATGCCGAGGTCCCGGGGGGAGGTCCCGGCTGTCGGCGTGCTGATCCCGTACCCGTTGTCGGCGATCAGGAAGACCAGCGGCAGGTCGCGCTGGAGGGCGAAGGCCAGCGCCTCGAAGAACTCGCCCTGCCGAGCGGACGCTTCGCCGAGGGAGCAGACCACGACGGCCGGGTCGTTGCGGCGCTGGGCGGCCCAGGCGACACCGGCGGCCGGCAGGCACTGGCTGGCGGTGGGGCTGGCCAGCGAGACCACGTTGCCGGCCGGGTGGCTGAAGTGGGAGGTCATCGACCGGCCGGCGGAGTGTGAGCCGGCCTTGGCCATTAGATCGCGGGCCACGTCCTCGACGGTCATGCCGCGCGCCATCACCAGCGCCCGGTCCCGGTAGTGGGGGAATAGGTAATCGTGGGGCTCCAGGGCCTCACCGAGGGCGGCAAATGCTTCATGGCCGGCCGAGGAAATGGTGAACCAAGCATTTCCCTGACGCAGCGTGAGACCCGACCGGCGATCGCATTCCCGTGACGTGATCATGAGCTTGAGCAGCTCTTCCGGCGCTTGTACGCCCGTCATGGCGCCACCGCCGAGCCGATTTCTACATCCACGAACCACATTCTTCGGGTTCGGATAATCGGCAACAATCCGCTCTGAGAGCTATTTCCGCAGCGCTTTCCGGCGGGATCGGCGGGCCGGCCGGAATCCCTCTCCGGGACCGTTCCGGGTCAGTGACCGGCTCCCGCGGCGGGGGTGGGATCCGCCGCGGGAGGGATGCCGATGGTCCTCCGGTACCAGTCGAGCGCCCCGGCGATCCGTCCGGCGAACCCGCTCCCGGCGGGGACTCCGGCCAACCGCCAGATCCGCGAACTGGCGTAGTAGTGGTCCTCGGCGACCAGCTCGAACTGGTGGTCGCTGATGCCGGGCAGGACCGTCCGGACCAGTTCCCGGTGGCGCCGGGCCGGCAGGTCGCCACCGGGCTCCGGCCGGCCGAGCGCACGGCAGAGGGTGGAGACCACGGTCCGGATGCTGACCGGCTCCGGATGGTTGACGTGGTGCACCGAACCGGCCGGCACGGAACCCGCGCCGAGCGCCAGCGCCGCGCACACCGCCCCGAGATCGTCCACACAGACCAGCGAGGCGCGTGCCGCTCCCCCGTCGATCCAGGCCGGCGCCTTGGCGAAGAGGGTCAGCAGGGTGGGCACGAACCAGGTGTCCCCCGGGCCGTAGACCAGGTGTGGCCGCAGCACGATCCCGCCGGCCCGGCGCACGGCCGCCTCGGCGGCGGCACGGCTGCGGCTGGTCGGCGACACCGGGGCGATCGGCGCCTCGTCCTCACCGATGCCGCGGTGCACGCCGGAGCCGTACACCGCGGTGGTGCTCAGGTGGATCAGGCGGGTGACACCGGCGGCGGCCGCCTCGGACAGCAACGCCGCGGTGCCGTGCTCGTTGACCGCGGCGCAGGTGGCGGCGTCGCCGCCGACCTGAGCGGCGAGGTGCAGCACGGTGGTCACGCCGTCGCAGGAGCCCCGCAGCGTGGCGGGTTCCCGCAGGTCGCCGCGCACCTCGATCACGCCGGCCGGGACCGTCCCGGGCGGAAGGGGACGCCGGGTCAGAACACGGATCTCGGGTACGGCACGCCCCTGGGCCGCGAGGTCCCGGGAGCGTGCCAGGAGAGCCCGCAGGGCCGCCGAGCCGACGAAACCGGTGGCCCCGGTCACCAGGATCCTGGGGCGTGCCGTCTCGGTGGGCATCGGTGCGTCAGAGGGGAAGCACGTCGAACTCGCCGGTGGCCATGCACCGGCCCTTCTGCAGGAACTCCACACGCACGGCCCGCCGGGCGGCGCCGCCGGCCACGGGGGTGAGAGCGACCATGGTCGGCTCGTTCAGTTCGACATAACTGGAGAAGGCGAAATGCGACTCGACCGGCAGGACCTCGGCGCCACAGTGCAGGATGGCGGCCTGCCGGGCCGCCTCCATCAGCACCATTCCGGGCACGTGGTCGACGAAGTGGTCGAAGAGCACCGGGTGGTCCTGGTTGAGGCGCAGCTGCCAGCAGTCACGGTCCGGGCCGGGAGCGAGCACCACGTCCCAGTCGCGCTCGCGGCCGACCAGCCCGGGGGGCACCGGGACGGGCAGCGGCTGGCGCACGCTCGCGGTGGCCGCGGCCCCGCGCAGCCTCGCGTAGCTCGTCGGGGAGACGCAGCTCCAGCCCACCGATCCGGTGCCGACCGGCTCGCGGTCGCGGTAGAGCACCATGTCCATGACCATGCCGCTGACGCCGCGCCGGGTCTGCTTGATGTTCCGGCACTCGACGGCGAGCAGCGTGTCGACCGGGCCGCCGCTCTCGCGGGACAGGCCGGCGGGGTCGATCCGGTAGTCGTGATGGTGGGTGAGGAACGACCAGTTCATCGGAACACCGAAGACGCGGTGCGCGATGGCGAGGCCCGCCTGGCGGATGCACTCGGCGAACAGCAGCGGGTCGTGGTGCCGCGCCGACTGGAGCCGATAGAAGCTGTGCGCGCGCGGCCACTGGGCGCCCACCTCGACGGCGGTGTCGCTGACCTGGATCAGGTCGGTCACGAACACTTCGGAGACAGCTCTGCGGTGCACGAGACTGCGCGGTACGGTTTGCTCGAAATCGACGGACGTCTGTGCCTCGCGGACAGTCAGCAGCTGGCTCATGGTTCTCCCCTCGTGGAGCTCTGCCGGGTCGCTCGCTCGATAACCGTACTAACCGACCGGTATGTTTGTCGATACTGTTCGGTTCTTAGATAAACTCCACGGCATCGACTCACAGGAGGACGTGGAGATGGCCAGGCAGGAGAGAGCGGACCGGACGCGCACAGCGATCCTCGACGCCGCAGCTGAGGAGTTCGACCGTCAGGGTTTCGCGGGTGCCAGCCTGTCCGACATCCTCAAGCGCGCCGAGGTGACGAAGGGGGCCCTCTACTTCCACTTCACGTCGAAGGAGGAGATCGCCCGCACCATCATCGACGAGCAGTTCAAGGTCTGGCAGCCGCTCCGGGACGCCACCGAGCTGGGGCTGCAGACGGTCATCGACATGACGCACGAGCTGGGCGCGCTGCTGATGCGCGACATCCGGGTCCGCGCCGGGATCCGGCTGGTGGTCGAGCACGGCACGTTCAGCGACCCCTCGCCGATGGCGTACCTGCGATGGATCTCCGCCGTGGAGGAGTGCCTGGTCGCCGCGCGGGCCAAGGGCGACCTGCGCCCCGGCATGATGTCGCTGGACGTGTCGACGTTCATCATCTCGTCGTTCACCGGCGTCCAGATCAGCTCGCACGTGCTGACCGCCCGCGACGACCTCGCCCGCCGGATCACCAGCATGTGGGAGATCATCCTGCCGGGGCTGGTGCCGCCGCGCCGGCTCGGCAGGTTCCGCCCCGAGGGCAGCGCCACGGAGGCCCTCCCGCTGACCGCCGCGCCCGCCTGACCGGGCGCCGCGGTCAGATGGCAGGCGGCCGGGATCCGGCCGCCTGCACTCGGCTCAGCCGGTCGCCGGTGACCACTCCGGGCAGCAGCATCCGCCATACCCCGGTCGGCCCTAGCGCCGTCCCGAGCCGCGGATCGGCGGTGGCCAGCATGGCGTCCGCGCCGATGTGCAGTGCCAGCAGCAGCGCCGCGAGGGCGTCCGCGTCGACGCCGGGGGCCAGCCAGTCGTCGCGGCCGGCCGCGTGCAGCAGACCCGCCGCCGTCTCCGCCCAGCGCAGATAGAAGTCCAGGAACGGCTCGCCCTCGTCACCGCATTCACGAGCGACGCGCATGGTGGCGCGCAGCACAGGCTCGGTGCGCAGCGGCCCGAGGACGCCATGGCTGAAGTCGATGAGCGCCTGGAGCGGTCCCGCGCCCCGTCCCCCGACGCTCTCGGCCAGCCCTCGCAGCAGGCTCCAGCTCTCCTCGTTCAGTGCCCGCACCAGGTCCGCCTTGGTGGCGAAATGGAAGTAGAGGGCGCCCTTGGTCACCTTGGCGCGGGCCGCGACGCTCGCCATGTTGGTGCCGGCGTAGCCGTGCTGATCGAACAGCTCGGCGGCCGCCCGCACCAGCCGGGTACGGGTCAGTTGCGCACGGTTCTGCCTCATCGGATACCGATCAGCTGGCACGCTGCAGCACGCCGGCCGGCGCGGCCTCGTATCCGAACGGGCTGTCGGCGTTGAGGATGTGCCGGTGCAACCGGTGCAGCACCGGCGACGGCTCCAGTCCCAGGTCGGCGACGAGATTGGCACGCAGCCGCCGGTAGACCCCGATGGCGTCGCCGCGCCGCCCGCACCGGTGCAGGGCCACCATCAGGTGCGCCGAGAGCCCTTCGTTGGTGCGGTTGTGCGCCACCAGCGCGGTGAGTTCGCCGATGGTCTCGTGATGCCGGCCCATCCGCAGGTCCGCGTCGATCCGCCGGTCCAGCGTGCTGATCCTGGTCTCCTCCAGCCGCCGGCACTCCACCTCCAGCATCGGGCCGAGCTGCACGTCGGCCAGGGCCGCGCCCCGCCAGTACGCCAGCGCCTGGCGGAACAGCCGGCTGGCCTCGGGGAAGTCACCGCGCTCGTGAGCCCGGTGCCCGGCGGCGGCGAGGCGCTCGAAGTGGCTGGTGTCGACCGCCGGCCCGGGCGCGGAGAGCAGGTAGCCGCCGGGCCGGGTGACGATGACGTCCTTCGCGTCGAGCCCGGCCGACGACGGGTCCTGGCGCAGGGCCGCGCCGATCAGATTCCGCAACTGCAGGATGTACGTCTGGAGCGTGGTGCTCGCCTTGCGCGGCACGGCGTCGCCCCAGAGCTCCTCGAACAGCGCGGGGACCGGCACCATCTCGTTGGCGTGCAGCGCCAGCAGGGCGAGCACCTGCCGGGGCTTGGCCGCGCTCGGCATCACAGCGGACTGCCCGACGGTGACCTGCAGCGGCCCCAGCACCCGTACGTCCATGGCTTCACTCCCCCTCCCGCGGTGGCGCGCCCGACACCGCACCGGTTGACGGGTATGACTCTAAAAACCAACCACCCGGTATGTCAAGCGAGACCCGTCAATCGGCATCACCGCAGCTCAGGAGCATTTCACGGTTCAGCTCACTGACGGAACGAGCACCACTCAGCGCCAAAGTGAGGTCGAAATCGGCGAGAAGACTGCGCAGCACGTGCCGCACACCCGCCTCACCCCCATGGGCAAGGCCATACAGATAAGGACGTCCTACGCAAACCGCATCGGCGCCGAGGCACAGCGCCTTGACCACGTCGGCGCCCGTGCGTACCCCGGAGTCGAAGAGCACGGCCGCCCGCCCGTCCACCGCCGCGGCGACCGCGGGCAGCGCGTCCAGCGACGCCACGGCTCCGTCGATCTGCCGCCCACCGTGGTTGGAGACGACCACACCGTCCACACCGGCCGCGACCGCCTGTCGCGCGTCGTCCGGATGCAGCACGCCCTTGAGCACCAGCGGCCCGTCCCACTGCCGCCGCAGCCAGGCGAGATCGTCCCAATCCCGGTCGGTGCCGGTGAACATGGCCGCCCACCGGGCCACCGCCGCGGCCCGGTCCCGCTCCGGCGTCCGGGCCAGACGGCTGCGGAACACCGGGTCGGCCAGCGCGTTGGCCGACCCGAGTCCGTCCGCGGCGGGCGCGTACCGCAGATCCAGATCGGTGGTACGCCAGCCGAAGGTCCAGTTGTCCACCGTGACCACCAGCGCCGTGTACCCGGCACGCCGGGCCCGGTCGAGCAGGCTGCGGCACACCTCCTCGTCGTCCGGCCAGTACAGCTGGAACCAGCGCGGGCCACCGGCCTCGGCCACCTCCTCCAGGGTGTACGACGCGGTGGTGCTGACCGTGATCGGCAGCCCTACCGTGGCGGCGGCCCGCGCCGAGGCGATCTCCCCGCCCGGGTGCACGATGGACTGCACGCCGATCGGGGCCAGCACCACCGGCGCCGGAAGGGTGACGCCGAAGAGGGTGGTGTCCAGGCGCCGGCGGTGGGCGCCCCGCAGGATCCGCGGCACGATGCGGTGCCGGTCGAAGGCGGCCCGGTTCGCGCGGACGGTCGCCCCCGAACCGGCGCCCCCGGCCACGTACCCGAACGGGCCGGGGGGCATCACCCGTTGCGCCGCCTCCTCCAGCGTCGCGCCGTTCGTGCCGCACGGCGGCTGGTCGCCGGCGAACAGCTCGGACCGGTAGGCGCCCCACATCCTGTTGCTCATGCGGCAACGCTAAGGACGCCCCCGGTCGCCGGCGCGATTCGTCGAGTGGTTCTCGACCGGCTCACCGCACCGGCACGAGCAGCCTGCCGTCCTCGAGGGACGCCTCCGAGCCGGTCCAGCGCTCCCGGAACATCCGATCGTGCGAGACCACCACCACGGCGCCCGGATATCCGGCCAGCGCCTCCTCCAACTGTTCCACCAGGACCAGCGAGAGGTGGTTGGTGGGCTCGTCGAGCAGCAGCAGATCGGCCTCGCCGGCGAGCAGGCGGGCCAGGGCCAGGCGGCGGCGCTGCCCGACCGACAGGGCGCCGACCGGCTTGCCGAAGTCACCGGCGCGGAACAGCCCCAGTGACTCCAGCCGCTCGGCGTGCTCCTCACGGGTTCCGGCCCGGCCCTCCGCGAACGCGGACAGCAGACTGCGCGAAGGCCGGCCGACGGCGCTCTCCTGCGGCAGATATCCCAGGACGCCCCGGCGTTCGACAGTTCCCTCGTCCGGGCGCAGAACTCCGGCCAGCACGTCGAGCAGCGTCGACTTGCCGGCGCCGTTCGGCCCGGTGATCAACACCCGCTCGCCGGCCGTGACCGTCAGCGCGGTCGCCTCCAGCCGGCCGGCGACCCGGACGCCGTGCGCCGCGAGGACGGTGCCCTCCCGGACCGCCGCGTCCAGGGGCGCGTGGAGCCGCAGCGGGTCCGGCGGGCGGGGCACCGGCTCGGCATGCAACCGGTCGAGTCGTTCGGCCGCGCTGCGCACCCGGGTGGAGATCGACGCCTGGACCCGGCGGCCGTCACCGTTGTACTTGCACTTGTTGTGGTCCTTGATGGCACGGCCGGGCGCCACCCGGTACGCCGTCGTCGCGCCCCACTCGGTCCAATGCTCGATCTCACCGGTCCACTCGGCGTAGGCCTGCTCCCACCGCTGCCGCGCCGCCCGTTTCTCGGCGAGGTATCCGGTGTACCCGTTGCCGTACCGGACCACCGTGGCCCGGTCCCCGTCGACCTCCAGGATCGTGGTGGCGACCCGCTGCAGCAGCAGCCGGTCGTGGGTCACCATCACGAGCGTGCCCCGATGCCGGCGCAGCCGATCCTCGAGCCAGGCCAGCGTGGTCTCGTCGAGATGGTTGGTCGGCTCGTCGAGCAACAGCAGCTCCGGTTCGGCCGACAACACGCCGGCCAGCGCGAGCCGCGCCCGCTGCCCGCCGGAGAGAGTGCCGAGCGCCCGTTCCGGGGTCAGTTCACCGATCCCGAGAGCGGACATCGCCGCCCGTACCCGGGCGTCGGCCCGGTAGCCGTCGCGTAGTTCGAAAGCGGTCAGCATCTCGCCGTACGCCGTCAGCACCCCGGTGTCGCCGGCGCCCAGTTCCTGCTCGGCCTCGGCGATCCGGCGCTGCAGGTCACGCAGGTCCACCAGCGCCGCGTCGATCGCGTCGCCGACCGTTGCCGTGTCCGGCAGGTCCAGGACCTGACCGAGGTATCCGATCCCGCCGTCCGCGGTGACCACGACCTCGCCCTCGTCCGGCGGTTCCTGGCCGGCCAGCAGCCGCAGCAGTGTGGACTTGCCGGCGCCGTTCTCACCGACGACGGCAGCCCGCTCGCCGTCGCGGACCGAGGCGGACACCGCGCCGAGAACCCGGCCGTGTGGGTACGCCTTGCTCACCGCGTGCAGTGTGAGCTGGGTGGACATGGATGCTCCTCTCCGGCCATCAGGCCCGGACACGGCCGTCGAGCAGGGTCAGTTCGGGACCCTGCCATCCACGGCGCAGCCAACGGTCGTGGGAGGCGACGACGATGCCGCCCGGTGCGCTGCGCAGCGCTTCCTCCAGTTCCTCCACCAGGCGCAGCGACAGATGGTTGGTGGGTTCGTCGAGCAGCAGGACGTCCGGCGGCCGGGCCACCAGCACGGCCAGCGCGACCCGCCGGCGCTGCCCGGTGGAGAGCTGCCCGACCGGGCGTTCCGCGTCGCGGCCGGCCAGCAGCCCGAGCCGGGACAGCGGCACCACCGGGTCCTCGCCGGCCGCCTCGGCGTAGTAGGAGCGGGCGGTCCGCTCCGGGTCGGGGAACTCGACGTCCTGCTCCAGCAGGGCGACACGCAGTCCCGCCGACCGGTACGCGGCTCCGGCGTCCGGTTCCAGACCACCCGCCAGCACCCGCAGCAGCGTCGACTTGCCCGCCCCGTTGGGCCCGGTGACCAGCAGGCGCTCACCGGTCGCGACGGTCAGATCGTCGATCTCCAGCCGGCCGGCCACCCGCACCCCGCGCAGCGACACGCTGCCCTCGTGCGGACCGCTTCCGGTCACCGCGGCCGTGAAGCTGAGCTGGGCCGGAGGCCGCCGGGCCTGGTTGGCGGTGAGTTCGTCCAGACGCTGCTGGGCGTTGCGGACCCGCCGGGAGATCTGTTTCTGGACGCGGCCGCCGTGCCGGTCGTACCCGATCTTGTTGTTGTCCTTGATGGACCGCGCGTGGTTGACGTCGTGCGCCGTGGTGGCCACGGCCTGCCGCAGCTCCTTGATCTCCGCCTGCTCGGCGGCGTACTGCTGCTCCCAGCGGGCCCGCTCGGAGCGTTTGACGTCGAGGTAGTCGGAATAGGCGCCGCCGTACCGGGTGACGCCTCCCCGCGACGGGTCGAGGTCGACGATGTCGGTGCAGACGCCGTCGAGGAACGCCCGGTCGTGCGAGGCCACCACGATCGCGCCGGGCAGTTCGGCCAGCCGCTGCTCCAGGAAGGTGACCGCCTCCTCGTCGAGATGGTTGGTCGGCTCGTCCAGCAGCATCGCCCGCGGTTGCCGGATCAGCAACGCGGCCAGCGCCAGGCGGGTGCGCTGGCCGCCGGAGATCGAGCCGATCGGGCGGGCGGTGTCCACGCCGGACAGCCCCAGGCCGTCGAGGACCATCTTCGCCCGGTGGTCGGCGCCCCACAGGTCGTGGTCCTGGGCCCAGCCGAGCAGGTCACCGTACTCGGCGAGGGCGGCCTCGTCCTCGGGCGAGACGGCGAGGATCTCAGCGAGCTCGTCGAGCCGGTCGCCGACCTGATGGAACTCGGCGAGCGCGTCGTCGATGACAGCGCTGACCGGGGCGTCGGCCGGGAACGGGAGCTCCTGGCGCAGGAACTCGGTGTCGGCCGGGCGCTGGACCTCGCCGGCGTCCGGCTCCTCCTCGCCGGAGAGCAACCGCAGCAGAGTGGACTTGCCGATCCCGTTCTCACCGACCAGACCCAGCCGCTGGCCGGGGCCCGCCGCGAGCGAGACGCCGTCGAGAACGATGCGGTCGCCGTAGGCCTTCACCAGATCACGGGCATGCAGAACAGACACGTTGGACACGTGGGCACCAATCGTCGAAAGGAAGAAGGATCGACTGCCCGCCGGGGCTCAACGACCACGAGAAAGTGGTGGGCCACGGCAGCGGGCTGGGGTGCGTGTCAGTAGATCACCCAGCCATACTTACAGGAATCGGACGTCTCGTCAACCCGATCCATCACAGGGAAACGAGCCGGGTACGCTCCGCGCTGTGTCCGCCTCGCTGTCGTACCGTCCCGATCCGCGGCTGGGCCGCCTCGACATGGCCTCCGCCATCGCCGCCGTCGAAGCCGCCGCCGGTGTGGTCGAACTCGAACGGGAACCGCTGCGTTCCGCTCTGACGGCGCCCGCCGGCTCGCTGTTGCTGATGCCGGCGGTCAGCGACCGCTATGCGGGCGTCAAGCTCGTCTCCGTCGCGCCCGGCAACCCGGCCCACGGCCTCCCCCGCGTCCAGGGTGTCTACGTGCTGTTCGAGACGGCGACACTGCGACCGGTGTCCGTGATGGACGGCACCCAGCTGACCGCGCTCCGCACCCCGGCGGTCTCCGCCGTCGCCGCCCGCCACCTCGCCGCCCCCGGCGCGCGGCGGGTTCTGCTCTTCGGCACCGGACCGCAAGCCCACGGTCACGTGGAGGCTCTCCGGCACGTCCTGCCCGGAGCGAGCTTCGAGGTGTCCGGGCGCCGCCCCGGCGCCGTCGCGGAGTTCGCCGGGCAATGGGCCGGCCGCGGCGTGCCGGTCGGTCCCGCCGACGGCGGCTCACTGGCCCGGGCCGATGTCGTGTGCTGCTGCACCAACGCCCGGAACCCCGTGTTCGACAGCGCCGAGGTGGCCTCGCACGCGCTGGTCATCGCCGTCGGCGCCCACGAACCGGACGCCCGGGAACTCGACTCCGCCCTGTTCGCCCGCGCCACCACGGTGGCCGAGGCCCGCTCCACCGCCCTGCGCGAGGCCGGCGACATCATCCAGGCGATCGCCGAGGGCGCCCTCTCCGCCGGCGACATCGTCACCCTGCAGGACGTGGTCCGCGGCGAGGCCCGGCCACCGGCCGATCGCCCGCGCGTCTTCAAGAGCACCGGCATGGCCTGGCAGGACCTCGCCGTCGCCGCAGCCGCCCACGAGGCCCACCCGGCCCCCGAGGGCCTCTGAACGGCGCCCTCCGGCAGATGAGTGTCCGTGCGCCCGGCCGGCATTCTCGCGGCCCCGGCTGGGTAGCGTTGTCACGTGACGGACGATCTCTTCGCCGGTGGCGGCGCCGCGGGTCAGCTGATGAGCCGGCTCGACTGGCCGGCCACCGATGTCGGTCCGGTCGAGACCTGGTCGCAGAGCATGCGGGCGGCGGTCCGGATCGTGCTGTCCTCCCGCTATCCGATGCTGCTGCTGTGGGGACCGCGTTACACCCAGCTCTACAACGACGCCTACTCCGCGTTGATCGGCGGCAAACATCCCGACGCGCTGGGTCACGACGTACGGGTGACGCTCGCCGAAGGCTGGGACGTCCTGGAACCCTTGATCGCCGACGCCATGCGGACCGGTGTGGCCAGCTGGGTTCCGGCGCTGCAGCTCGCACTGGACCGGTCGGGCTACCGCGAGGAGGCGTACTTCAGTGTCTCGCACGCGCCCGCCCGCGACGACGACGGCGTCACCGCCGGTGTCCTCACCGTGTGCAGCGAGGTCACCGAGCAGGTGGTCGGCGAGCGCCGGCTGCGCCTGCTGCGTGACCTCGCCGTGCCGGCCGGCGGCCGGACGTCCGGCGTCGACCAGGTCTGCGCGCAGCTCTGCGCGGTGATCGGCCAGCACCGGCTCGACGTGCCGTTCGCCGCCATCTATCTGCGCGACGGCGCCCTGCTGCGCCGGGCCGCGACCGTCGGAGTGCCGGAGTCCGCCACGGTCCTGCCGCCGATCGTCAGCCCCGGCGACGACGCGTGGCGGCTGCACGTCGCGGCAGGCGGCGAAGGCGTCGACGTCGAGGACGTCGCCGGGCGGCTCGCGGTGACCGGCGGCGCCTGGGACGATCCGGTCCGCACCGCGGTGGCTGTCCCGCTGCCGTCCGCCGAGCGTTCGCAGCCGCTGGGGGTGCTGCTGGCCGGCGTGAGCCCGAGCCGCGGCCTCGACGAGACGTACCGGTCGTTCCTCGCCCTGCTCGCGCAGCAGGTGGCCGTGGCGGTGCGCAACGCTCAGGCGTACCAGGAGGAGCGGGACCGGGCCGCGGCGCTCGCCGAGCTGGACCGCGTCAAGACCGACTTCTTCACCAACGTCAGCCACGAGTTCCGTACGCCGCTGACCTTGATGATGGGACCCCTGAGCGACGCCCTCGCCGACGCCGGCGAACCGCTCGGCCCGGCCCAGCGGGACCGGGCGGAGATCGCCCTGCGCAACGCCGACCGGCTGCTCGCGCTGGTCAACGACCTCCTGACGTTCTCCAGCGTGGAGGCCGGCCGGGCCCGGCACCGGCCACGGCCGATCGACCTCGCCCGCTACACCGCCGAGCTCGCCGGCGTCTTCCGGGCGGCGGTCGAACGCGCCGGCCTGCGACTGGTGGTGGACTGCCCGCCGCTGCCGCACACGGTCGCCGCCGACCCGGCGAACTGGGAGAAGATCGTCACCAACCTGCTGTCGAACGCGTTGAAGTTCACCTTCGTCGGTGAGATCCGGGTACGGCTGGAAACCGTGGGCGCCACGGTCCGGCTGACGGTCGCGGACACCGGCATCGGCATCGCCGCCGGCGATCTGCCCCGGCTGTTCGACCGTTTCCACCGCATCCGGGGTGTGCAGGCGCGCAGCCACGAGGGCAGCGGCATCGGCCTGGCGCTGGTCCGCGAACTCGCCCGCCTGCACGGCGGTGACGTGACCGTCGAGAGCACCCCCGGCGCCGGGACGAGCTTCACGGTGGCCATGCCACTGGTCGAGGCCACGGCCGCGGAACCGTTGCCGGACATGCCGGCCGCGCAGGCCGCGGCCCGCGAGGCGGCCCGCCGGCTGGACGTGCCGCAGAGCCCGCCCGAGCCGCCGGCCGAGGTGGCGGCGGACACGGCCCGCATCCTCGTCGCGGACGACAACGGCGACATGCGCGCCTACCTGGGCCGGTTGCTCCGCCGCGAGGGCTGGCAGGTCGAACTCGCCCCGGACGGGCACGCGGCCCTGGAGGCGATCCGCCGCTTCCCACCGGACCTGCTGCTCACCGACGTGATGATGCCCCGCATGGACGGCTTCGCCCTGGTCCGAGCGGTACGGGCCGACGAGGCCACCCGGGCGCTGCCGGTGGTGATGCTGTCCGCCCGGGCCGGCGACGAGTCCGGCGTGGAAGGCCTGGAGGCCGGCGCCGACGACTACGTGGTGAAACCGTTCGCGGCAGCCGACCTGGTCGCGCGGGTCCGCAACACCCTGCGGCTGGCCCGGGTCCGCGCCGCGCACCCCCGGCAGGCGTCCACGCTCGCCGGCACCGCTGCGGTGATCGCGTCCGGCCGCGCCCTCGAGGACGCGTTCCGGGCCGTCACCGAGCAGGCGCGGGTCCTGGTGGAGGGCGTCGCGGCCGAGGTGGTGATCAACGGCGGCGACGGGCCCGGGTTGCGGTTCACCTCCGGCGCGGACGGCGTGCCCGCGGACGATCCCGGCGCCGTACGGGCGGCGATCCGCGACCGCGACGGCGCGCCGATCGGCACGCTCACCGTGTCGCCCGATCCCGCCCGCCGGCCCACCCCGCAGGACCGCGACCTGCTCGAACCGATCGTGCACCTGCTCGCCTCGCTGGCGCGGACCGGCTGGCGGCTCGACGACGACCGCCGGCTCGCACTCACCCTGCGGCAGACGATCCTGCCGGAGAGCCTGCCCACCCTGGACGGCTGGGAACTGCAGGCCGCGTACCGGCCGGCCGCCGGGGAGCCCGGCGGGGATTGGTACGACGCCGTGGCGCTGCCCGGCGGCGGCGCCCTGCTCAGCATCGGTGACGTGGCCGGCCACGGGCCCGGCGCCGCGGTCCTGGCCGGCCAGGTGCGCGGCGCCGTCCGCGCGTACGCGGCCGGGGACCCGGCGCCCGCCACCGTCGTCACCCGGGTGGCGGAATTGCTCACCCGCCTCGGCACGCCGGCGACGGCCACCCTGTTCGTGCTCCATCTGCGCCCGGACACCGGCGACTTCGCCTGGTGCAGCGCCGGCCATCCCCGTCCGGTGCGCTCCGGCCCGGACCAGGACACCCAGCTGATCAACGGCGTCGTCGGGCCACCGCTCGGGCTGCCCCGGGCCTCGTACCGGCAGAACACGGGTGTCCTGCCGCCCGGCGCCCAGCTGCTGCTCTACACCGACGGCCTGGGCGACGCCGGTACCGGCCGGTTGCAGAGCCAGAGCCGGCGGTCGTACGCCGGGGGCTGGTCCGCCTCCGCTCTGCTCGACGCCGTGCTGACCGGCGGACCCGGGCCGCAGCGCGACGATTTCGCGGCACTCGTCCTGCACCGCCGGCGGCCGACGGACGCACCCCTCGCCGCCGACGTGCCCGACCTGCACGTCACCTGGTCGTACCCGCTGGACCGGTCGGCCTCCACCCAGCTGCGCCGCGATCTCCGCACCGCGCTGAACGGCCACGAGATCGACCCCGACCTGCTGTACGACCTCCAGGTCGCCGCGACCGAGGCGGTCAACAACGCGGTGGAGCACGCCCAGCAGCCCAAACGTCCGGAAGTGGAGGTCGAGCTGCGGGTCCTCGACCGCACCGTCCTGATCACGGTGCGGGACTTCGGCGGGTGGCGGGCCCGGCCGGCGGCTCGCGACCGCGGCCGTGGCGCCCCGTTGATGAGCGCCTTCGGTGACGTCCGGGTCGTCCCGGCGGACACCGGAACCACCGTCACGATTCAGCGCCGTTGGCAGGAACCCGGCCGATGACTCTTCCAGGGTGTGCGGGAATTCGTCCGACGAACGGGGCAGTCGAGTGCGGGACGTAACCGCTACCGGGCTGGACGCGGCCGGTGAGCCGGTGTTCGACCGCATCGCCGATCTGGTCCGGCATCTGCTCGGTGTGCCGCTGGCGCTGGTGTCGCTGCTCGACGATCACCGGCAGTTCTTCCCCGGTCAGGCCGGGCTCGCCGAGCCGTGGGCGAGCACCCGGCAGACCCCGCTGAGCCATGCCATCTGTCAACGGGTCGCCGTGGCGCGGGGTCCGGTGGTCATCACCGACGCCCGCCAGGACCCGCGCTGCCACGGCAACCCGGCGGTCGCCGAACTCGGGATCGCCGGATACGCGGGGATGCCGTTGACCGCCGCCGACGGCACCGTGCTGGGCGCGCTGTGCGCCATCGACCACGAGCCACGGACGTGGCGCCAGACGCACCTGTCGCTGCTGGCCGACCTGGCGCTGGCCTGCTCGGACAGCCTGCGACTGCGGATCGCGACCCGGCTGGCGCAACACGGCGGGGCGGTGTCGCAGGCGGCGTCGCAGCGCAGCGAGCTCCTGCTGCACGCCAGTGAGCTCCTGGTCCGGTGCAAGACCGTCGCGGAGATCGTCACCGCGGTCGCCGGGCTCCGATCGCCGGCTTTCGCCCCCGCGCACATCGGGATGGTGCTGCTCGACGGCGAGGATCGGCTGCGGGTCTTCGGCGCCGAACCGCTGCCCGCCGACGTCAGCGCCCGCTGGCCCAGCTTCCCGGCCTCCGCGCCGCTGCCCGCCGCCGACACGCTGCGCACCGGGCAGCTGCTCACCCTCACCGGCCCGGCCGCCATCCGGGCCGGATACCCGCAGCTCGCCGACGAGGTCGCCGCCCTCGGATGGCAGGCGATCGCCTGCGCGCCGGTGCCGGGCGTCCAGGGCCGGGTGGGGGCGCTCACCTTCTCCTGGAACGATCCGCAGGAACTCGACGCCGACCAGCGCAGTGTGATGGTCACCGTGGCCGGCTACGTCGGCCTGGCCCTGCAGCGCGTCACCCATCTGCAGCAGCAGAACACCGCCGCCCGTACCCTTCAGCAAGCCCTGCTGACCCGGCTGCCGAACCCCGCCGGGATCCGGCTGGCCGCCCGCTACCTGCCCGCCCATCAGGGCGACCTGGTCGGCGGCGACTGGTACGACGCGATCTGCCTGCCCGACGACCGGGTCGTGCTGGTCATCGGCGACGTCTCCGGGCACGACCTCACCGCCGCCGCCGGCATGAGCGAGCTGCGCAGCATGCTGCGGGGCATGCTCATCGACCGTCCCGATGACCCCGCGGCCGTGCTGGAACGCCTCGACCACGCCAATCACGCCCTCGGCGCGCACACCATCGCGACCGTCCTGCTCGCCTACCTGAAGCGCCACGACGACGGCGCCTGCACGCTGTCGTGGTCGAACGCCGGGCACCCGCCGCCGATCACCCTGACCGCCGACGGCCACGTCACCGTCCTGCCCGGCACCGATCCCCTGCTCGGCGCCCGGCACCGCCGGGCCCGGACCACCCACCACCACCGGCTGCCGCCCGGCGCCGGCCTGCTGTTGTACACCGACGGCCTGGTCGAGGACCGCGGAACCACGATCGACGACGGCTTCGCCCGCCTGCGAGAGCTCCTCACCGGACGCCGCGACATGACCCCCGACGCCCTCGCCGGCCTGCTCGTGGAGCAGGCCGAAGCCCGCGCCCACGAAGACGACGTGGCCCTGATCATCGCCACCACCACACCGGCCGGTGACCCTGGCCGCCGCACTCCGTAGCGGTGACGATGGAGGGCGGAGAAGGGCAAGCGCGCCGGTGTCGGTGGTGGACTGTTCGGTGTCGCCGCGCTGCTGGGCAAGAAGGAGCCGGCGAAGGCGGGCCCGCTGACGCCGCTCGGCGGGAATCAGGCGTCCCGCCGGAGGAGCGTGGCCACCGCGACCGCGTACAGGACGGCGGTGGCCACGGCGAAGGTGGCGAACCCGGCCCACGGGGCGAGCTGATCCGGCAGCCGGTCGACGTGCAGCAACTGGAATCCGGCGTGGGTGGGCCACCACCGGGCCACCGTGCGGCCGGCCGCGCCGAGCTGCGCGAACACGCTCGGCAGGATCAGCACCGCGAGGATCAGCGCGGTGATGGTGACGGCGCTGTTCCGCAGAACGGTGCCCACGGCGAGGGAGAACACCGCCAGCACCGCCAGGTACAGCCCGGTGCCGGCGACGGCCCGCAGGACACCCGGGTCGGTCAGGCCGACCGGCCCGGCCGGCGATCCGATCATCGGACGGGCCACCAGGAAGGCCACCAGTCCGGTGAACGTGCCGGTGAGCAGGGCGACCCCGGCGACGACGACCGTCTTGGCGGCCAGGAGACGGCCGCGGGCCGGCACCGCGGCCAGGGTGCTGCGGATCAGGCCGGTCCCGTACTCGCCGGTGATCGCCGTCGCGGCAAGGACGCAGATCGCCAGCTGACCGAAGACGACACCCTCCAGCGCCACCCCGGCCACGTCGGCGGCCGAGACACCGGCAGCGGAGCGGTAGGACAGCAGGGAGCGGCCGGAGACCACGGCGACGGCGACGACCGTGACCGCGGTGATCAGCAGGCTCCCGGCGGTGGAACGTACCGACCAGAGCTTGGTCCATTCGGAGGCGAGGACCTGCCGCAGAGTTCGTACGGTCATCGGAGGGCTCCCTTCGGGTCGGTGCCGCGGTAGCGCACCGTGTCACGGGTCAGGTCCATGAAGGCGGTCTCCAGCGAGGCACGCTGCGGGGACAGTTCGTGCAGCCGCATCCCGGCGTCGGCGGCCAGGTCCCCGATGCGGTCGCTGTCGAGGCCGGTCACGGCGAACGCGCCGCCGTCGAGGGGGTCCACGACGGCCCCGGCGGCACGGAGCAGCGGGATCAGGCCGTCCGGGTGCGGGGTGCGTACCCGGACCAGGTCCCGGCCGCGGACGAGGTCGGCCATCGTGGTGTCGGCGACCAGACGGCCCTGCCCGACGACGATCAGATGGTCGGCGGTGTCCTGCATCTCGCTCATCAGGTGACTGGAGACGAACACGGTGCGCCCCTCCGCGGCCAGCGACCGCAGGAAGGTGCGGATCCAGCGGATCCCCTCCGGGTCCAGTCCGTTGACCGGCTCGTCGAGCATCAGCACGGGCGGGTCGCCGAGCAGGGCCGCGGCGATGCCGAGCCGCTGGCGCATGCCGAGGGAGAAGCCTTTGACGCGGCGCCCGGCGACGTCGGTGAGCCCGGCGATGCCGAGCACCTCGTCGACGCGGCGGCGGCCGATGCCGTTGCTGCGGGCCAGGGCCAGGAGATGGAGGTACGCGGTACGGCCGCCGTGCACCGCGGAGGCGTCCAGCAGCGCCCCGACCAGCCGCAACGGGCTCGGCGCGGCGGTGAACGGGCGGCCGCCGACGGTCGCGGCGCCCGACGTGGGCCGGTCCAGGCCGAGGACGGCCCGCATCGTGGTGGACTTGCCGGCGCCGTTCGGGCCGAGGAAGCCGGTCACCCGGCCGGGCCGCACCGTGAACGACAGGCCGGCGACCGCTGTCGTCGTTCCGTACCTCTTGGTCAGCTCGCGGACCTCGATGATGTCGCTTGGCATGTGTCTCAGCCTGCCCGGCGCGGCCGGCGTGGACATCGGTCCGCGGAGCGCTTTCCCGGCTCGGTCACGCGGCTGACGAGGCGACCGTCATCGGCCGTGGGGATGACGGCCCGCGGGTGGACGCACTCGTCGATCATCGTCGCTACGGTGGTCGGGTGCCGCAGGAATCGCGCCCCCGACTGGCCGCCCGGATGCGTCCCGGGCACTGGATCGCTCTCGACGTGGTGGCCGCCGCGGTTCTGGCCGGGGTGGGCATGGCCAGCGTCCGGCCGGGAGTGCTCGGGCCGCTGACGGTGGTGGCGATGACGGCGCCGCTGGCGGTCCGCCGGGTCTGGCCGCTGCCGGTCTTCGGGGTGGTGCTGGTGTTCTCGGCGGTGGCGCCGCAGTT
The DNA here is from genome assembly GCF_055562375.1 of Actinoplanes sp. NPDC019969. Lineage (NCBI taxonomy): Bacteria > Bacillati > Actinomycetota > Actinomycetes > Micromonosporales > Micromonosporaceae > Actinoplanes > Actinoplanes sp. NPDC019969. The sequence goes on from NZ_JBVHFK010000012.1 coordinate 88,970, forward strand.
CGAGGTGATCCGGGACGCGGACCTGGCCCGGGCGATGGCCCTCTATCCGCTGCTGCTTCTGCTGCCGGAGTGGCCGGCGGCGTTCGCCGCGGTCGCCGCGTTCACCACCACGCTGCTGGCGATCCTGGCCGCCTACCGGTTCCACCTGGACGAGGCGGCCGGGCCGATGTTCAGCGGCGGGCTCATCATGACCACGATCGGCGCGATCGCGGTCGCGGTCCGCCTCCACCGCCGGTACGTCACCAGCGAACGGGACCAGGCCGCCGAGCGGGCGGTGGCCCAGGAACGGTTGCGTATCGCCCGTGAGCTGCACGACGTGCTGGCGCACGGGATGAGCGTCATCACCATCCAGGCCGGAGTGGCCCGGCACGTGTTCCAGGTCCGGCCGCAGGAGGCGCTCCGGGCGCTGGAGGCGATCGAGGACAGCAGCCGCAGCAGTCTGACGGAGCTGCGCCAGATGCTGACCGCGTTGCGTACCGACGACGGCCCGGTCCTGGACCCGGCGCCGAACCTGACCGGCCTGGACGCGCTGGTGGCGCGGACGGACGCCGCCGGGATCCCGGTGCGGGTCCGCACCGAGGGACGGCCACGCCCGCTGCCGGCCGGGATGGAGCTGTCCGCCTACCGGATCATCCAGGAGGCGCTGACCAACGTGGTCAAGCACGCCGGGCCGGCCCGGGCCGACGTGCTGCTGGACTACCGGCCACGATCGCTGACCATCGAGGTCACCGACGACGGCAGGCGCACCGGCGCCCGCACGCCCGCCGGTTCCGGGCACGGGCTGATGGGCATGCGGGAACGCGTCGCCGTGTACGGTGGCCGGCTCGACGCCGGGCCCCTGCCGCCACCGCGGGCCGGGTTCCGGGTGCACGTACATCTGCCGTTGGAGGAGGGTCCGGCATGACACGGGTGGTGGTCGTCGACGACCAGGCTCTGGTACGCGCCAGCTTCGGTGTCCTCATCGACACCACCCCCGGCCTCACCGTGGTCGGGGAAGCCGGCGACGGGCTCGAAGCCGTCGACGTCGTGACCCGGGAACGCCCGGACATCGTGCTGATGGACATCCGGATGCCCCGTCTCGACGGCATCGAGGCCACGCGCCGGATCCTCGCCCGGACTCCGGACGCCAAGGTGCTCATGCTGACCACGTACGACATGGACGAGTACGTGTACGCCGCCCTCCGCGCCGGAGCCAGCGGATTCCTGCTCAAGGACTCCCCGCCGGCCGACCTGCTGACCGCCGTCTCCGTGATCGCCGCCGGCGAGGCGATCCTGGCCCCGCAGATCACCCGCCGCCTCATCCGCGAGTTCGCCTGCCGTCCGGAGCCCCGCCCGGCCCTGCCCGGCGGGCTGTCCGGCATCACCGGCCGGGAACGCGACGTCCTGCTGCTGGTGGCACAGGGCCTGTCGAACACCGAGATCGCCGAGCGCCTGCACATCAGCCTGGCCACCACCAAGACGCACGTGGCACGGCTGCTCACCAAACTGGACGCCCGCAACCGCATCCAGCTCGTCATCATCGCCTACCAGTCCGGCCTGGCCGAGACTCCCTGACACCGCTCGTAGGCGCCGGAACAGCGACGATCCACGTTCCATTGAGGAATGTCGACTTGTTGTACAGTCCATGCGCACGTGTGATCAACGGGGAGACGGCATGGGGTATCCGAACGAACAGTCAGACGGTCCGGACCCGCCCGCCGGGGCGGCGGTGGTCTCCGCCGAGGTCGCCGATCTGTATCAGTGGGTGCTGCAGCGCGGCTTCGCCGACATGGCCGACTGTGCCGCCGCGGCCGAGGTGCTGGATTCGCCGGTCAGCGTCGTCCAGGCACACTTCGCGACCCTGCTCGGCCTGCGCCTGCTCCGGAGATCACCGAACCGGGACAGCATCGTGATGCCGGCGAGCCCGGAGGTGGCCATCGCCGAGCTGGTCGGCCCGATCGAGGTGCGGATCCGGCAGCACCAGCGGTCGGTGCAGGCCCTGAAGGCGGAGCTGTCCCCGCTGCAGAGCCTGTACTACGAGAGCCGGCGGGCCCGGAACAGCCGCGAGGCCATCGACGTCATCGAGGACGTCGACCGGGTCCGTGCCACCCTGGCCGACATCGCCCGCCGGTGCACCGTCGAGGTGTTCAGCGCCCATCCCGGCGCCCTGTCGGAGGCGGCCATCGCGGAGTCGGTGCCCCACGACACCGAGCTGATGGGGCGCGGTGTGCGGATGCGGACCGTCTACCAGCACTCCGCCCGGGTCAATCCGCGGATGCGGGAGTTCCTGCACACCCTCACCGAGGCGGGGGCGGAGGTGCGTACCTGTGAGGAGATCGCGGACCGCATCATCATCCTGGACCGTGAGGTGGCGGTCATCGCCAGCCGGGCGACCGCCGGCGGGGCCGTCGTGGTGCGCGAGCCGTCGGTGGTCGACTACCTCTACCGCGGGCTGGAGCAGTGCTGGTCGTCGGCGCTGCCGCTGATCGACGGGTCCGCGTTCACCGCCGGGTACGGCGTCGCCGGTGACGATCTCAAACGCGCCATCCTGCGGATGCTCGCGGCCGGCGCCAAGGATGACCACATCGCCCGCCGGCTCAGCATCTCGGTACGGACCTGCCGGCGGCACATCGCGGAGCTGATGGAGGAGCTGCAGGCCGCCAGCCGGTTCCAGGCGGGGGTGCTGGCGAGCAGCACCGGCCTGTTGACCGACCCGGCGTCGTCCACGCCCGGACCGGCCGCGGACGACGCCGCCTGAGCGTCACGCCCACCACACGACCCCCCACGCCGGGCCGGGGTCGCCGAGCAGCGCGTCGGCCGCCACCCGGGCGCCGAGCAGGCGCAACCCCAGCCGGCCCAGGCACCGCTGCACGTCCTGCCGCAGCCCGTTCAACTCGGGCGCCGAGAGCTCCTGCAGCATCGGGTCGGCGGTCGGGTACCGGGGGTCGCGGGCCGTGCCCGGTACGGAGGTCGCGAGCCGGACACGCGCCTGCGTGAGGGCGTGGCCGGCGGCCTCCGGCGCGGTGCGTCCCCAGGCGGCGGCGACCGGGGCGCCCGAGGAGGAGTGGAAGACCCGGGCGATCCGCCACTCGCCGTCGAGATGAGGCGCCCGGCGCACCGCCACCCGCACCGTCCCGCCGGGGACGGGCACCTGCTCGGACCCGGTGTCGTACGTGGAGAGCAGCCGCAGACCGCCGTCGAGCAGCCAGTGCAGCTCGGAGGCCCCGGCGGCGCCCACCAGCAGCCGGCCGCGGGGAGCAGCCGGCCCGAGGCGGGTGGACAGCACCCGTACGCCGGCCAGCAGGGCCCGTGCGGACGCCGTCGCGGGATCCGGCCCCCAGCCGAGGCTGTGCCGTGCCGGCGACCCGATGATGTGCAGCCGGGCGGTGGCCGTCCCGTCGATCGGCGGCGGCTCGCCCGGCACGGGCGCGAACAGGCCGGAACCCGGGCTGGTCAGCCGCGCGAACGCCGCCGGGAGCACCGCCCGGTCGCCGGGTGGGGCGGCCGGCACGTCGGACAGGCTCCGGATCCCGGTCCAGCGGGTCCGCCCGGTGCCCGGCAGCCGCGGGAAGAGTGTCCGCTCCGCCCGGCTGTCCACGATGGCGGCGGTGCCGGGCGCCGCCTGCCGCAGGTGCTGCAGCGCCTGCTCCACCGCCGTGCCGGCGGGCGTGGCCACGCGATCCCGCGCCGTTCCCCACCCGGGCGTGCCGTGCCACTGCACGGCGCGCTCCACCAGTGCGGCGTGCTTGTGCTCGGGGCCGAAGCGCGGCCCGACGACCACCACCTCGCCCGCGACGGTGAGCGGCAGAGCCGTCCGGTTCAGTTTCACGCGGTTGTCCCCAATTCGGGTCGACCGGCGGGCGACGCCATTCTACGGATCCGTCAGTCCCATGCCGTCGAACCGGTCACGGCCATGGCGGCCGGAATCACATAAATGGCGGTGGCCACCAGCAGGATGAGTGGGCCCAGAAATCGTCGCTGCATGTTTTTCTCCATCCCCCGTGAATGTTGTACGCAGAATGGTGACAGCCGGCCGGATGCGGCACCAGTGGCAGTTAGCTGCACGGCATGTTCCTGCCGCAGTGCCCGGGCGGGCGAAGCTGCCGTGCAGCTTGCTGACACCGCGCGGCCCTTGAGAGCCCACCGGCCACCCCGCAAGACTGGCATCAGCCCGAACGGCATTCATCCCGCCGTTCGAAAGTCCCCAACCGTTCACCCGGCGCATGCCCGGGATCTTCGGCTTCGCCGGGGACATGTTCGTGAACATTCGTCAACGGCTTTTCGAGCCAGCTTAAAAAAGGAGCACAGAATTGAGTAGCAAATTGGCGGGCAGGGCCGGATACCGGCGTGTCCTCACGGTGGGAGTGTCGGCGGCACTGGGCACATCGGGGCTGTTCGTCGCAGGTCCGGCGCAGGCCAACCCCGAGCCCGGGCCCGGGGTGTCGACGCGGGCGGCTCTCGCCGCCGCGGCGGCGGCCAGCTGCGGCAGTCAGGCGGTCACCAACGCCGACGACGGCTACCTGATCCTCGGCGAGACCGCCAACCTCCAGAAGGCGCCGTACGCGGCCTGCGGCACCTACGCCAGCGCCCCGGCCGGCACCAAGATCTGGACCTGGTGCGCGGTGGAGAACGACTACGAGAACACCTGGATCTGGGGCCGCATCGACGGCACCCAGACGTACGGGTGGGTCTACATCGGCAACGCCAAGGAGCTGGTGGAGAAGCCGACGGCCAACGACGGCTGGTGCCCGAACGAGCGGCCCGCGAACACCGACGAGATCGACGGCGCCGACAAGATCGTCGAGGTCCGCCCCGCACCGGACGCCGACGACGCGCTGCCGGTCGAGGAGTTCGACCCCGCGACCGACGTCGACGCGACGGTCCCGCCGGTGGGTGGCGCGGAGAAGGGCACCATGCCGGAGGACGACTACATCGCTCCCGAAGGTGACACGGAGAACGCCCCCGACGCCGGGGTCCAGTCGATGGCCGCTGCCGCCGCGGCCATGAAGTACGGCGCGCCGATCAAGCGGTCCAAGGTCATCGCCCGGGCCAAGAACTGGTACGGCCGCAACGTTCCGTACAGCCAGTCGGCGTACGCGTGGGATGTCAACAAGGGCAAGAAGTTCCGCACCGACTGCTCGGGCTTCGTGTCGATGGGCTGGGCGCTCAAGAGCAGCCGTAATACCCGCACCCTCGACGAGGTCTCGCACCGCATCAACTGGTCGAGCCTGAAGCCCGGCGACATGCTCCTGCGCAACGGCCACGTCCAGATGTTCGAGAAGTGGGCCAACAAGTCGCACACCTCCTTCTGGATCTACGAGGAGGGCAGCACCAAGTCCGACATGAACCACTACAAGGTGAAGGTCAGCCGGGCCAAGAGCGGCGGGTACAAGCCGTGGCGGTACAACAAGATCCGCGACTAGAGGACTGACGCGCAGCACGACGCCAGGCGGGCCGGGGCATCCCCCGGCCCGCCTGGCGTCGTCGGCGTCGACGGCGCTGGGGAACCAGATGATCTCCAGGTGGGTGACGGCGTCGCTGTCGGTGGTCGTGTACTCGAACTCGGCGGTGTGCCCGCATCCCTCGTACCGGCCCGCGCACCCGGTCCGGTCGATGGCCGCGATCCGGGTCAGATCGTCGTCACCGACGCGCATCGTGACGTCGGGGAAGATGCGCGTCGTCAGGACCACCGCGTCATCGTTGTCGTTGTCGTTGTCGATGAAGGCGACGATGCCGCCCAGGATGAGGGTGGTGCTCACGCACAGGGCCGGGACGATCCGGTCCTCGGTGAACGGCCGGCTGACGAGCAGGCCGAGGACCAGCAGCACCGTGCCCACCACGATGGCGCCGACCCCCCACAGCATGCCGTCGCCGAGGGCTTCCGCGCCGTCACCGCTCATCCGGTCCCGCGGATCGGGCATCATCAGGAACACCAGCGCGAACGTCACGGTCCCGAGCGCCAGCAGGACGATCCGCCCGCGCGGGCCGTGGCGGGTCGCGCGGCTGACGCCGCCTCTTCCTCGCAGACATAGCCGCCCGATGATACGGAACGATCTTCCGCGTTCCGGAGGGTCTACTTGACGGTCAGGAACTTGGGGTCGCTGTGGCCGCTGATGGCCCGCGCGTCCCCGCTCAGCGCGATCTGAAGGCGATACCGGCCCGCCTTCTTCGGCGTGAAGGACACCGTGGCCCTGCCGTTGCGGTCGGCTGTCGTGACGTCCAGCGTGCGCCAGCCGGGCCCGCCCGGATAGTCGTGCCACTGCAGCGCGACCGTGCGGGGAGCCGGGTCGACGGCCAGCACGAACGTGACCTTCTTGCCCCGTACGGCGGTCTGGTACGTGGTCCAGCCGTGCACGCCGGCCTGTACGGGCGGTCCGAGGACCTCACCGGAGCAGCCTGCGAAGAGATCGCCGGCGGCGATCGTGAACCGGAACCGGCTGGTGATGTGCGCCTTCGCGGTGTACGTGAACCGGCCGTCGAGATCGGTGCGCACGGTGCCGGACGGCATCCAGTTCGCGGCCCCGGCGGGCTTCTGCTCGACGGTGAGGACCTCGACCGCCCGCAACCCGCGTCTCACCGAGCCGCTCACGTAGATGTTCGCGCCGTGCGGGTAGGAGCCCAGGCGTCCCTGCTGGTGCGAGTACAGGAAGACGGTCGTGGGAAAGGGGCCGCCCTCCGGGTGCCCGCCACCGGGGGTGATCTCCGCACAGCTGGTGTAGTTCCCGTACTCCGTCGACTCATGGGTGATGTAAGGGATGTTCGGCGAGCCCGGTGTGCCGGCCGCAGCCGGTGACGCGGTCGCGGCGAGCAGGGCAGCGGTCAGGGCCGCGGTGACCGCACGCATTCTCACGGCCACGATGATCGGCGGCCGCGACGGCGGGTTGAGCCGTGCGGTTCGAGAACACGAGAGGCCGTGACCCGCGGGAAGCGGGCCACGGCCTCTGATCGCGAACGGTCAGGTCATCGCGCGGTCGCGGCGCGGACGATCAGGTCGGCGACCGGGCGCGGGTTCGACACCCCGACCGCGTGCGACGCCTTGCGGATCTCGACGGTGGCGCGTGAGCCGGCCCGGGCGGCCATCCAGCGCTGCGCCTCGACCGGGATGTTGCGGTCGGCGCCGGCCAGCAGGAACCAGGACGGGATCGTCCTCCAGGCCGGTTCGCCGGAACCCTCGCTGAGCGCGGCGTCCCGGATCGGCCGCTGCGTGACGGCCATCAGCGCGGCCTGCTGCTTCGGCACGTCGGCGGCGAACTGCTGCCGGAACAGGTCCGGCCGGATGGACAGGTCGGTGGTGCCGTCACCGAGCGGGACCGGGGCGAGCGTGTCGCCGAGGGTGCTGCCGGGGAACTCTCCGGACAGCTCGAGGGCGCTCTCACCCCTGTCCGGTGCGAACGCGGCGATGTAGACGAGGGCCTTGACGTCCGGGTCGCCGGCGGCGGCGTTGGTCATCACCGCGCCGCCGTACGAGTGACCGGCGAGCACGATCGGGCCCGGCACCGAGTTGATCACGGTGCGCACGTACGCGGCGTCGGAGCTGAGCCCGCGCAGCGGGTTGGCGGCCGCGACGACCGGGTAGCCGCGCTGCTGGAGCCGCTCGATGACGCCGGACCAGCTGGCGGAGTCGGCGAAGGCGCCGTGCACCAGCACGATCGTCGGCTTGGCCGGGGCGGGCTTGCCGGCGACGGCGGCGGTGGAGCCGGTGAGGACGAGGGCGGCGGCGAGGGCCACCACTCGGGAGATGCGGACGCGCATGATGCTCTTCTCGGTCAGTGGGGAAAGGACGATGGTGGGTTTCATGGCAGGGCGTTTTCAGTGCATGGATGGAGAGACTGTGGCCGGGGAACACCACGGCGGGCACTGCACGCCGTGGACAGTCGGTGTGGTCACGACGCGATCTCGACCTGGAGTTCCACCTCGACCGGGCTGTCCAGGGGCAGGACCGCCAGGCCGACGGCGGAGCGGACATGGATGCCGGCCGGGCCGAACACGTCGTGCAGGAAGGTGGAGGCGCCGTCGAGGACCCGGGCCTGCCCGGTGAAGGACGGCAGCGAGGCGACGAAACCGGTCACCTTGACGACCCGTACCACCGCGTCGATGCCGACCAGGGCGTCCACCGCCGCGAGAGCGTTCAGGGCGGCGGTACGGGCCAGGTCGGCGGCCTGGGCGACGTCGACGGTGTCGCCGACCTTGCCGGTGACCGGCAGGATGCCGCCGACGAAGGGCAGCTGGCCGGACGTGTGGACGTGCCTTCCGGATCGGATCGCCGGCGTGTAACCGCCGACCGGTGTGGCGACGTGCGGCAGTGTGATGCCCAGCTCGGTGAGCCGGTCGTTCCAGGTACCCATGGTGTCCCTCTCGGTGACGGGCGGCTCTGCTGCGCCCCTCGTTGATCTCACCTGGACTCAGCCGCGGGGAACACGCGAGACCGCATGCAGAAGCACTTCCGCATGTGCGGTCAGCGCGGCTCCGCGGCCTCTTCCTCGGCGAGCCGCTCGCGGGCGAACAGGCGGATCAGGTTGTGGAAGCGGTACCTGCCGTCCCCATGCGCCTGCAGCAGGCTCAGCTCGACGAGCTCGTCGAGGGCGTCCTCGATGCCCTCCGGGTCGGCCGGGTCGAGGGCCCGCGCGCACCGCGCGTCGAAGTCCGCACCGGGCGCCGGCGACAGGCGGCGGAACAGCCTGCGCGCCTGCGGGGACAGCTGGGTGTACGAGAGGCTGAACGCGGCGGCGATCCGCAGGTCCCCGGCGATGAGCTGGTCGAGGCGACGGTGTTCGCCGGACAGCCGGTCGGCCAGGTGCCGCACCGTCCACTGCGGCCGGCTCATCAGCCGGTTACCGGCGATGCGCAACGCCAGCGGCAGCCTGCCGCACAGCTCGGCCACCTCGGCGGTCGCCTCGGGTTCCCGGTCGCCGATGATGCGCCGCAGCATCGTCGCCGCGTCGCCGGCCGGCAGCTGCGTGAGGTTGAGCCGGTGGACGCCCTCGAGGCCGGCGAGCAGCCGGCGGCTGGTGACGACGGTCAGGGACGGTCCGGGGCCCGGGAGCAACGGCCGGACCTGCGCCTCGTCCGCGACGTTGTCGAGCACCACCAGGACGCGCCGGTGCCGCAGCAGGTCCCGGTACAGTCCGGCCCGGTCCGTCTCGTCCGCGGGGATCTCGTCGTCGCGGACACCGAACGCGCTGAGCAGCCGGGCGAGGGTCTCCGCCGCGCCGGCCGGGCGGGCGTCCATTCCCCGCAGGTCGGCGAACAGGGTGCCGCCGGTGAGGACCGTGCCGAGCAGGTGTGCCGCCTGGACGACGAGGGTGGTCTTCCCGACCCCGGCCGTCCCGGACACCGTCACGACCGGCGCGACCGCCGGCGCCGGCTGGGCCGTGGCAGCGGCCCGGCGCAGCTGCGCCAGCTCCCGGCCGCGGCCGGTGAAATCGGGCACCGGGCGCGGTAGCGCACAGCAGCCGGCCGGCACGGCAGCCGTGGGCTTCGGGCGCCCGGCCCGGGCCGCGGCCAGAAAGGCGGGCCGGTCGGCCTCGGGCAACTCCAGCGCGTCGGCCAGGGCCTGGACGGTACGCCGTTGCGGCGCGACACTGCGCTCGCGTTCCATGTCGCTGATCGCGCGGGCGCTGACGCCCGACCGCTCCGCCAGTTGCTCCATCGTCAGCCCCGCCGTGTGCCGGTGCTCCCGCAGCCGGCGGCCGAACGTGTCACTCATCGGTGGGGCCGGACGTTCTTCGCCGGATCCGGCAGATCGGCGCGCTGAACTCGACGCCGTCCTCGCCGACCAGGTGACGCAGCCGCCCGATGTCCAGGAACGCTTCGCCGAGCGGATGGGCGAGCAGGCGGCTGAGGGCCGTGCAGTACTTCGCGATCGCGTTGCGGCCCGGCATGGTGATCGACAGTTCCTCGCCGGCCGCGTACCCCCGCACCTCGCAAGCCTGCGGCAGGGTCAGGGCCGTGACGTCGTCGCGGACCGCGACCTGAACCAGCCAGACGGGCCCGCCACCGCCGGGGGCGAGCACCCGCCACGGCGTGCCGACCGGCGTCGCGCCACTCGATTCCACCACCGTGACCAGGTCTTCGGTAGCGGTGGTCAGGACCGCCTCGGACGGCTCCCACTCCTGCTGCAGCGGAGTGGCGGGTACGCGCATCGACACCACTGTCATCGCCGGCACAGGGCGCACCTCCGGCTCCGGCGGTGTCGCCAGCAGGTCCCGGGCGGTCCGGAGCGCCTCGTCCTGTTCCTCCCGCTGCCGTTGGACCGCGGCGGTGTGCTCGCGCAGCAGGGCGGGCGCGGCGTCCGGTTCGCCGAGCGCCCGCCGAACCTGCTGGACGCCCAGGCCGGCCTGCCGCAGCACGGTGATCAGCATGGCCTGCTCGACCTGGCCGAAGGTGTACGAGCGGTAGCCGGTCTGCTCGTCGACCCGGGCCGGGACCAGGAGACCTTCGGCGTGGTAGTACCGCAGGGTCTGCGCGGACAGGTGCGCCATCTCGCTGAATTCCTTGATCGACAACATGGTGTTCAGCGTGCCCCTTGCAGTGGCCACAAGGTCAAGCCGCCGGGGCGCGCGGAGTCGGGTCGCTGCGGCATCTCGCCGAGCACGCCGGCGAACAGCGCGTCGCGCAACGCCACCTCGCGCGGGTCGTCCCACAGGTGGAAACCGAGCCTGTTCATCCCGTACGCGAAACCGATCCCGGTCTCCGGGTCGGCGAAGCCGAACGAACCGCCCAGACCCATCGTGCCGAAGGCGGTGCCGGCGGCGGACCCGAACCGGAACGCCGGAAACGGCTTGACGTATCCCAGCGAGTACTGGGTGGGCAGCCGCAGCACCTGGTCGGCGAGCCCGCGGGACGGCGGCCGCGCCGGACTCGTCAGCGCGTCCAGCGTCGGCGCGGTGAGCCCGAGCCCGGCGCCACCGGCCGCGGCGTCGCCGTAGAGCCGCGCGATCGACCGGACCTGCCCGATGCCGTTGACGGCCGGGATCTCGGCGGCCTGCACGTCCGGCCGGTTGATGTTCTCCGGGACGCCCAGCACCTTCGGGTTCTGGAACGCGCGGGCGGTCAGGCTCCGCGGGTTCGCGAACGCCCACGCGAACGCCGGTGGCATCGCGGTGATGTGCAGCATCATCTGCCAGGTGCGGAAGCCGTGGATCCGGGCGATGCGGGTACGGTCCACGTCCTCCGGCAGGCCGATGTGGAAGTCGAGGTCCAGGGGCGCGGCCACCTCCTCGGCGAAGAACCTGCCCAGGTGCCGGCCCTGCGGGTCGACCCGGCTGACGAGCTCGCTCTCGTACCAGCCGAGCGTCTGGCCGTGATAGCCGTGCCGCTCCCCCGGCGTCCAGGCCGGCCGCTGTTCCGCCAGCGCCGCGGCCAGCGCCGCCGACCCGGACAGGTCGGCCAGATCGAGCGGGCGGTCGATCACCGGCAGGCCTGCCTGGTGGGACAGCAGCTGACGTACGGTGATCTCCGCCTTGCCCGCCGCGGAGAACTCGGGCCAGTAGGCGGCCACCCGCTCGTCGTAATCCAGCAGCCCGCGCGCGTGCAGCACCGCGACCGCCATCGACGACACACCCTTGCTCGTCGAGAAGACCGGCACCATCGTGTCGCTGCGCCACGGCTCGCGGGTCACGCCGTCGCGGTAGCCGCCCCACAGGTCGACCACCTTCCGGCCGTCGCGATACACCGCGCAGGCGGCGCCGATCTCCCGCCCCCGCTCGAAGTTGCGCCGGAACGCATCGGCCACCGGGCCGTAGCCCTCCTCCACCTCACCATGAACCTCGACCACCGCGATCTCTCCTCCTTCGTAGGACACCGAACGGTGGCACGGGGCACAGGGCCGTGCCAGGGATCGGCGGTCCCTGGCAGCGGCACCCTAAGATCGCCGGGTGAATCGCGAAGAGCTGGCAGACTTCCTGCGACAACGCCGGGCGGCCCTCACCCCCGCCCACCGCACGGCCCGCCGGACCCGCGGTCTCCGGCGCGAAGAGGTCGCCGAGCGCGCCTACATCTCGATCGACTACTACACCCGCCTGGAGCAACGGCGCGGCCCGCGGCCGTCCCCCGAGGTGGCGTCGGCGCTCTCCCGGGCGCTGGATCTGACCGTCGACGAGCGCGACCACCTGTTCCACCTGATCGGGCACAACCCGCCCCAGCAGACCGCCGTCGCCGACCGGATCGATCCGGGGCTGCGCCGGGTGCTGAACGCGCTCGACGGCAACCCGGCGATGATCATGTCGAATCTGGCGCACACCCTGGTGCAGAATCCGCTGGCGCGAGAGCTGTTCGGCGACCAGACGCACTACACCGGCCTGAACCGCAGCGGCTACTTCCGGTGGTTCATGATGCCGGAGGAGCGCGGCATCTACCCGGCGGACATCTACGCCGGGCAGAGCGCGACCTACGCCGCGGCGGTGCGGGCCGCGGCGGACCTGGAACCCGATCCCGCCGAGGCGGAGCAGATGATCGCGACGCTGCTGGCCGGGAGTGCCGAGTTCCGCGGCCTGTGGGACGACCACGAGGTACGGCTGTGCCGGCAGGAGACCACGTCACTGCTGCACCCGGCGGCCGGCCGGGTCGACCTCGACTGCGAGGTCGTGTTCAGCCACGACCGCCGGCAGCGGATGCTCGTCTTCACCGCCCGTAACGGCGCGGACCTGCGGCACCTGGTCACCGCCGGCCAGCCGGTGGGATGACGCCTTCCGCCCGTAACGCGGCCAGCAGCGGCGGCAGGCAGACGGCTGCCGTCCGGGCGTACCCCGCCGCCGACGGGTGGAAGCGGTCGGCGCCGAACATCCGCGCCGGATCAGCCTCGAAATGGGGGTTGAGCAGGGCGGCCAGGGAGATCGCACAGCCACCGGCGGCCTCGACCTCGGCTGTCTGCGCGGCGGCCAGCAACCGGCTGCGCAGGGACGCCAGCCAGCGCAGCGGCGGCCGTAGCGGCGGGATGATCCGCAGGTCCGGGCAGGTGCCCACGATGACCTGACAGCCGGCGGCCCGTAACTGCCGGACCGCGTCGCCGAGATATCGGGCCGCCGCCCCGAGCGGCGCGAACCGGGTGACGTCGTTGCCGCCGACGAAGATGACAGCGACATCCGGCTGGTGGATCAGCGCGGCGCGCACCTGATGGGGCAGGTCCGCGGACATGGCGCCGACGAAGGACGGCTGGTGCAGCCGTACCGGCCGGCCCGCGTGGCGGGCGAGGGCGGTGCCCAGCAGGACGCCCGGGGTCTCCCGCCGCTTCCCGGCCCCGTAGCCGGAGGCGAAGGAGTCCCCGAGCACCGTCATGATCAAGGGCGGGCCGGGAAGCCGCGCGCCGATCAGTCCCTCCGCCCGCGGCGGCGGCTGCATGGCGACGGGGATGACGCGCTGCACACCGCGGGCCTGCCCGGCGATGACCACGACCGCAGCGACCAGCACAGCCATCACCGCCCCGAACACCGCGCCGATCAGCACGGTCACCGGCGAACACCGGGATCGATTCCGGCATTCCGGGCGTCACGTGGTCGCACCGGGGGAATGCGGCGCCGCATGTGTTTCTCCGTTCGGCTTCCGGCACGAAGGCGGCTTCCGCCGCGGACGCCGAACGATCGCAGGGAGGAACGGGGCCGTGCCAGGGACTGTCGATCCCTGGCACCGGCGCGACCGCCCTGCCGGATTCCGGCAGGGCGGTCGTGGTGCGGCGGGGTCTCGCCGACCTCGACATCCTTGATCGGCTTGTGGCTGCCGTCGGCCAGCAGGACCTCGGTGTCCGGGTCGAAGCTGTGCAGGCAGCCGGCGGCGCGCGGCGGCGGCCCGTTCTTGATGCCGCTGCCCTTGGGGGCGGTGGCCGGGGCCGGTTTGGGGCCCTTGGGCACGCTGACGCTCTTCGGACCCCTGACCGGCAGGACGGCGGTCAGCAGGTCGAAGGCCTGGCGGGTGCGCTGCCGGGTGGGGTTGCCCTCGTCCTCGGCGTACTCGGCGTTGAGCAAGTCCTCCAGCTTGTCGCGGTCCAGCATGGTCTCGGCGCGTTCCTCGGTGCGCTGCTGGGCCTGCTCCTTCTTCTCCGGATCGGTGCCGACACTGGTGGCCGAGGCGTCGTCGGCGTCGGCGTACGCGTCGAGCAGTCCCTTGCCGGTCTCGACGATCGCCTCGCCGGCCTCGGACAGGACGTCGAGCAGGGATTCGCCGGTGGGGTCGATGGCGTTGAGGACCCGGCCGTCGACGTAGCCGTACGGCGACATGGCCGGCTCGCCGATGGTGGCCTTGACCGGGTCGGTGCCGGTGAACGTGCCGGTGCCGGCGTCGTACATCCGGGCCCGCATGAAGTAGTCGCCGCCGGCGGTCGGATCCTGGTACTGGCCGGTGAACCTGAGCGGGTTCCCGGTCGGGGTGACCGTCACCCCGGCCTGGGCCGGTGAGGTACGGAGCAGACCGTACGGGTCGTAGTCGTAGACGGCCTGGACGTCGCCGTCACCACCGACCAGCGCGCTGGCACCGCCCAGCCAGTCGTGGACGTACACGCTCGCGGCGCCGCCGTCGCGCAGCGCCAGGGGCTCGCCGGTGGCATTGTGCACGAAGGTCCGGGAACCGGATCCGTCCCGGTCGACCGCGATCCGCGGCAGCCCGTCGTACCCCTGACTCCGAGGGGCCAGGAAGCTCCACTTTACTTACTGGAAAGTTTACTTAATATTGGCGGATAGTTATGCACGTCACTCATCGGACCTTGGAGAAGCTCCTTGCTGGTTCGTCGAACGTTGAGCAGATCCGCCGCGCTCGCGGCCCTTGTCCTCGCGACCGCGGCAGCCGTCGTCGGCCTTCCGCTGACCTCTGACGCCGCCGTCACCGACCACAGCGCCTGCCGGCCGGACGGCATGAAGCCGACCCCCGGCGTCGACACGCCCTACTGCCTGGCGTACGACACCGAGGGCCGGGAAACGCTCGGCGCCGACCACGGGCGCCGCATCATCGGCTACTTCACCGGCTGGCGCACCGGCGCCAACGGCCAGCCGTCCTACCTGGCCAAGGACATCCCCTGGCAGAAGGTCACCCACATCAACTACGCGTTCGCGCACATCGACGCGCAGCACAGGATCGCGGTCGGCGCCGAGGCGACCGGCCTGACCTGGCCCGGTGTGGCCGGCGCCGAGATGGACCCGGCGCTGCCGTACCAGGGGCACTTCAACCAGCTCGGCAAGTTCAAGAAGCAGCACCCGGACGTCAAGACGCTGATCTCGGTCGGCGGCTGGGCGGAGACCGGCGGCTACATCGACGCCTCCGGCGAGCGGATCGGCAGCGGCGGTTTCTACACGATGACCACCAACACGGACGGGTCGGTCAATCAGGCGGGCATCAACACGTTCGCCGACTCCGCTGTCGCGTTCATCCGGGCGTACGGCTTCAACGGCGTGGACATCGACTACGAGTACCCGAGTTCGATGAAGGACGCCGGGCACCCCGACGACTTCGCGATCAGCAACGCCCGCCGGGCCGGCCTCAACCGCAGCTATCACGTGCTGATGAAGACCCTGCGCGAGAAGCTCGACGCCGCGGCCGCCCGGGACGGCAGGTACTACCTGCTCACCATCGCGTCGCCGTCGTCCGGCTACCTGCTGCGCGGTATGGAGAACTTCAGCTCCCTGCAGTACCTGGACTACGTCAACGTCATGTCGTACGACCTGCACGGCGCGTGGAACGAGTACGTCGGCCCGAACGCCGCCCTGTTCGACGACGGCAAGGACGCCGAACTCGCCTCGGCGAACGTCTACAGCGCGGCGCAGTACGGCGGTATCGGCTACCTGAACACCGACTGGGCGGCCAAGTACATGCGCGGCGCGATGGCGGCCGGGCGCATCAACATCGGCGTGCCGTACTACACCCGCGGCCACAAGAACGTGACCGGTGGCACCAACGGGCTGTGGGGCCGGGCCCGGGCCACCGGCACCTGCCCGAAGGGCACCACGGCCTGCGGCGACGGCGCGCGTGGCATCGACAACCTGTGGCACGACCTGGAGAACGGCAAGGAGGTCGGGGCCGGCTCCAACCCGATGTGGCACGCCAAGAACCTGCAGAACGGCATCACCGGCAGCTACCTCGGCGCGTACGGGCTGACCCCGGCCACCGACCCCGAGGACAAGCTGACCGGCACGTACACCCGGCACTACGACTCCACCCTGGTCGCGCCGTGGCTGTGGAACGCCGAGAAGAAGGTCTTCCTCTCCACCGAGGACGAGCAGTCCCTGGGCGCCAAGGCCGACTACGTGGTCGACCGGGGCCTCGGCGGCGTGATGATCTGGGAGCTGGCCGGCGACTACCGCCTCGACAGCGCCAAGGGTGAGTACGTCATCGGCGACACCCTCACCACGACGCTGTACGACAGGTTCAAGTCCGCGAGCAAGGCGAACGTCGTCAAGGCCACCCGGGCGATGCCGGCGCAGCGTCTCGACGTCTCGATCGAGCTGGTCGAGTACGCCCTCGGCGACAACAACTACCCGATCAACCCGAAGATGCGGATCCGGAACAACTCGGCGGTCACCATCCCGGGCGGCGCCGAGTTCCAGTTCGACTACCCGGTCGCCGCGCCCGCCAACCTGAGCGACCAGTCCGGCGGCAACACCCGGATCATCAGCAGCGACCACACCGGCCCGAACGTCGGCGGCCTCAAGGGAAGCTTCCACCGGGCGTCGTTCACGCTGCCCGGCTACCAGAGCATCCCCGCCGGTGGCAGCATCGACATGGCGATCGTCTACCAGCTGCCGATCTCCGGGCCGTCGAACTACACGGTGACGTTCGGTGGGACGTCGTACGCGCTGACCACCGACAATCCGCGCGGCGCGGGCACGACGCCCAGCGGATCACCGTCGGTTTCGGTCTCCGCCAGCGCACCGGCCTGTGCGGTGGCCGCCTGGGTACGCGCCACGGCGTACACCGCCGATCAGCAGGTCTCCCACAACGGCCGCAAGTGGACCGCCAAGTGGTGGACCCAGGGTGAGGAGCCCGGATCGGCCGCCGCCTGGGCGGACGCCGGGACCTGCCAGGCAGGCTCGCCGTCCGCGTCGGTGAGCGTGTCGCCGAGCGGCCCGGTGACCTGCATGGTCGCCGCCTGGAACCGGTCGGCGACCTACGTCGGCGGCGCCCAGACCGCGCACCAGGGCCGCAAGTGGACCGCCAAGTGGTGGACGCAGGGTGAGGAGCCCGGGTCGGCGGCGGTCTGGGCGGACGCCGGCGCCTGCTGACGGGTTGACGGGGCGGCCGTCGCATCGCGCGACGACCGCCCCGGTCGTTTTCGGTCAGGCGAAGGTGTTCCAGCCGCTGCCGATCAGGCGGCCGGTGCCGTACGGGGCGGCGTTGTTGCCGCTGTGCGCGTACAACCACAGGTTGCCGTCGGGGTGGGACCCGACGATGTCGGCCTTGCCGTCGCCGGTGACGTCCGTGGCCAGCACCCGGTCGAAGCCCTGCCAGCCCGACCCGACGACCGCACCGAGGCCGTACGGGGCGGCGTTGTCACCGCCGTGGGCGTACAACCGCAGCACCCCGTCCGAACCGGCCGTGACGATGTCGGCCTTGCCGTCACCCGTCACATCCGCGGCACTGACGTGCGAGAAACCCGCCCAACCCGTGCCCACCTGACGGCCCGTGCCATAGGGAGCGGCGTTGTCACCGCTGTGGGCGTACAGCAGCAGCGTTCCGTCCGAGGTGACGCCGAGGATGTCGGCCTTGCCGTCACCGGTGACATCGGCGACCGTCACGTGCCGGAACGACGCCCAGCCACTGCCGATCACCCGGCCGGTGCTGTACGCGGCGCTGTTGTCACCGCTGTGGGCGTACAACACCAAGGACCCATCGGAACCGACGCCCACGATGTCGGCTTTACCGTCGCCGGTGACATCGGCCAGCCGGAACAGGGAGAACCCCTGCCAACTGGTGCCGACGACCCGGTTCGGGCCGTACGGTGCAGCGGCACCGGCTCCGTTGTTCGTGTACAGCGCCAGCGAACCGTCGGACCGCCTGCCGACCAGGTCGGCGAACCCGTCACCGGTCACGTCACCGGCCGCCACCCCGCCGCCGGAGCCGTTGACCAGCGCCCCGGCGATGACGGCGGCGTCAGCGGCCTCGGGCTCGTACCGGCTCGGGTACCCCGACACCTGCACCGCCTGCGCCACCTGGCCGACCGGCCGGGTCCGCCAGGAGCCGTCCGGGTAGAGGCTGAGCATCTTGTTGAGGAACGCGTTGGTCGCCCAGGACGGGTCGAGGCGCTGCTGCCGGCTGCCCCACGACGCCCGCTGCTGGAACAGGCCGAGACTGTCGTGGTCGACCTCCTCGGAGATGTTCTCGAGCGTCGACTCCACGATGACGGTGGCCGTCGCGATGGTGGCGGCGCGGCGGTCCAGCCCGCGGGCCTGCACGGCGGTGGCGACGGCGCGGGCGCAGGACACCCGGTAGCCGGTCAGGTGGTTGCGCATCTTGGCCTGCAGTTGCGGGTTGAGGGAGGCGGCGAGAGCGTTGTCGGCGGCGGTCACGCCCGCGGGGCTGCAGGCGACGGTGGCGTAGGCGTGCGCCGGTGCGGCGGTGCCGGTCAGCAGTCCGGCGATCAGGGCGGCGGTGGCGAGGGCCGTGGTCGCGCCCCGCCGGTGGAAGAGGCTGGTCATGTCCGTTCTCCGTTCGGGGTGCGGGGTCAGGCGAAGGAGTTCCAGCCGCTGCCGATCAGGCGGCCGGTGCCGTACGGGGCGGCGTTGTTGCCGCTGTGCGCGTAGAGCCAGAGGTTGCCGTCAGGGTGGGAGCCGACGATGTCGGCTTTGCCGTCGCCGGTGACGTCGGTGGCCAGCACCCGGTCGAAGCCCTGCCAGCCCGATCCGACGACCGCGCCGAGGCTGTACGGGGCGGCGTTGTCACCGCCGTGGGCGTACAACCGCAGCACCCCGTCCGAACCGGCCGTGACGATGTCGGCCTTGCCGTCACCCGTCACATCCGCGGCACTGACGTGCGAGAAACCCGCCCAGCCGGTGCCCACCTGACGGCCCGTGCCGTACGGGGCCGCGTTGTCACCGCTGTGGGCGTACAGCAGCAGCGTTCCGTCCGAGGCCACACCGAGGATGTCGGCCTTGCCGTCACCGGTGACATCCGCGACCGTCACGTGCCGGAACGACGCCCAGCCACTCCCCACGACCCGGCCCGTGCTGTAGGCGGCGGCGTTGTCACCGCTGTGGGCGTACAACACCAAAGATCCGTCCGCGCCGACCGCGAGAATGTCCGCCTTCCCGTCACCGGTGACATCCGCGGCCCGGAACAGCGAAAACCCCTGCCAGCTCGTGCCGACGACCCGGTTCGGGCCGTACGGCCCGGCGGCCCCGGCTCCGTTGTTCGTGTACAGCGCCAGCGAGCCGTCGGACCGCCTGCCGATCAGATCCGCGAACCCGTCACCGGTCACATCGCCTGCCGCCACCCCGCCGCCCGCCGAGCTCTGACCGCAGTTGTTGCTGGTGTCGTAGTAGCTGTTCCGGCGGGCGTCGTCGGTGATGTCCGACGGCTGGCCGTTGAACCACGCGTGCACCGCCCGCCAGCTGCCGTCGATCTGGTTCTGCTGCTCGTAGTGCAGGTGCGGGCCGCTGGTATTGGTCCCGGTGTTGCCGGTGTTCGCGAGGTGCTGGCCCATCTGGACGCGGGCCCCGTCGGCGAACTGGTACGAGTTCGCCTGCAGGTGCAGGTAGAGGGTCCGCCAGCCGTTGTCGTGCAGGATGCTGACCTGGTAGCCGCCGCCGTTGCTGTGGCCCCGGTAGGCGGTGCCGGCCGCCGACGCCCGCAGCGGCGTTCCCTCGGACGCGCTCATGTCGATCTCGTAGTCGCCGTGGCCGCCGTACGTGCCGAGCTGGATCCGGGCGCCGCAGGCGAACGGCAGCTGGAACACCGGCCGCGGGCCGGCCGCGGCGACCGCCCTCTCGGCGGCGCGCGGCGCCGCCTCGTCCAGGCCGTCCGGGGTGAACGGATCGGCGGCGGCGGGGGACGCGGCGGCGGCCACGAGGGCGGTGACGGTGGCGGTCAGGACGGCGGCCATCCGGGCCGTGGTACGGGTCATGGGGCACTCCTCGGGTGGGGTGTCTAGGGGTTGTCCGCCGGTTGGGGCTGAGCCACAGTCAACGCATCGACATCCGTCCCTGAAAGGGTTCCGGGACGGGATGGGATGGGACGTAAGCACTGGCAGGGGCGTTGCCCGGCGCCGGGACGCGGCGCCGGGACGGGACGGCTTCACAGGGGAAGCACAATGCGGATACCGGTCAGGGAAGCGACGCTCGACGAAGCACTCACCGCGCTGAAGAGGCGCAGCGGCCGCAGTTTCGAGTCGATGGCGAAGAGACTGGCGGTCAGCAAATCCGCCCTGCACCGGTACGCGTCCGGCGACGCCGTTCCGGCGCGCTGGTCGATCGTGCGGTCGTGGGCTCAGGAATGCGGCGCCACCGACGAGGAGATGGCCGAGCTCGAACGGCTGTGGGAGAACACCGTCGCGGGACTGCCACTACCCGCGCGGGCCCCGGCGCAGGAGCCGGAGCCGCCCCGGGCCGCCGGTCGCGCCCGCCTGTGGTGGCTGTTCGCCGCCGGTGTCGCGATCACGCTCGTGTTCGCCGGGGCGGGCGTCTACACCGCGGTCAGCGCGTCCGCGGGCGGCGGCTCCTGCGAGAAGCGCACCGGGGTACGCCACGTCGACGCGCGGCAGGCCGGGCACGTGTGGGACACCGATTTCGTGTGCGACAACGCCGACGGCACGGTGCTGTACGCCGAACCGGAGGGTTCGCGGCGCGTCGCCGTGATGGAGACCGACCGCAGCTGGTTCGTGTGCTGGACGTCGGGTCACGACGGGACGGACGTCTGGTACTACACCCGCGGCGACCGCGCCGAACCGGGCGCCGAGCAGCAGTGGGACGGCTGGGGCTACGTCGCCGGCGGCGATCTCACCGCGCCGGTGCATCCGCCGGCCGGCATGCCGGCGTGCGCCTTCGGTTGAGAACGTGACGCGGGCACCGGCGCATACGCCGGTGCCCGCGTCGGGACGAACGGTCAGTCGGTGAGGACGATGGTGGAGATGCTGCGGGCCGGGACGGACACGGTGACCTGGCCGCCGTTGACCTTCGTGGGCTGGCTCGCGGCGTTGGCGGTCAGGGACGTCGCGTAGTACTCCGCCTTGCTGATGTTCTGCGCGGTCTGGACGACCGCGTTCGGGACCGCGGTGGCGGACCGGTTCAGCACGACCAGGGTGGTCCTGCCGCCGCCCCGGTACGCGGTGATCTCCAGCGGGGAGGCCTTGCTGTTCTTGGTCAGGGCGACGCGCTGGTAGCCGGGTCGCACGTACTTCGAGAACTGGGAGAAGGCGTAACCGCGCTTGAGCGGGGCGCCGGCGGTGGTGCCGTACGCGGCCTCGCCGTCACCGATGAACGAGTAGTAGCGCTTGCCGTACCACCAGATGTAAGCGCTCCAGTTGGACTCCATCGACTTGTGGACCGTACGCATGATGTCGTCGAGGGTCTCGTTCCAGACCGTCTGGTTGCCGGGGTTCCCCCAGATGTTGGAGCCGTTGCCGTCCGCCTCGTGGAAGTTCCACTCGGTCATCCACACCGGCTTGCCGTTCTGCGTGGCGAGCGGGTAATCCTTCAGGCGGCCGGATTCCTCGGCGCCGTAGAGGTGGCCGCCGATGTAGCCGACGTTGGCGCGGGCGGTGGCGTCGTTGAGAACCGGGTCGGTGTAGCCGTAGTTGAAGTTGACCGCCTCGGCCACCATCAGCTTCGTGTTCCGCACCTTGGCGCCCTGGTCGCGGACGAAGTTGCGCAGTTCGGTGCCGCTCCAGTCCATCGAGTCGTAATCGGGGTGCCAGTCGGGCTCGTTCTGCACCGACGTGACGTCGACGCCGACGCCCTGACCGCGCATGTACTGGACGTAGCTGTTGAGGTGGTTGGCGTAGTCGTCGTAGTAGTCGGTCTTCAGCTTGCCGCCGTTGATCCGGCTGTTGTTCGTCTTCCACGCGGCCGGAGCGGTCCACGGCGAAGCCAGGATCTTGACCCCTGAGCCGTACGATTTAGCGGTCTTCAAGGCGTTGACCTGGGTGCCCCACTCGCCCGAGACCGGGGAGACGCCGGTCCGCACGATCGACAGCCCGAGCTGGTCGGCGCCCAGGCCGACCAGGGTCTGCGTCTCGGCGGTCGACCACGCGCCGCCCCAGATCGACACCGCGGCGCCGAAGCCGTCCACGGTCTGGTACTTGGTGGCGGTGTTCACGGTGACATCCGGCGCGGCGCTGGGGCCGGTGCTCGGCGACGAGGTCGGTCCCGACGTCGGCGTGGTGCCGCCGGTGCAGGCGACCCCGTTGACGGCGAAGTTCGCGGGTACGGGGTTGCTCGTGCCCCACGTGCCGGTGAAGCCGAACGTGGCGGTGCCGTTGGTGGCGATCGCGCCGTTGTAGGCGGCGTTCGTGGCGGTGACCGCGGCCCCGCTCTGGGCCACCGTCGCGTTCCAGGCCTGGGTGACGGTCTGCCCCGCGCCGTAGGACCAGGTCAGGTTCCACGCGGTCAGCGGATCACCGAGGTTGGTGACGGCGACGTCGGCGTTGAACCCGCCCTGCCACTGCGAGGACACGGTGTACTTCACCGCGCAGCCGGCGGTCGCGGCGCCGGCGGGCAGGGCCACGACGGCGGCGGTGGAGGCGAGGAGCGCGCCGGCCGATATCAGGACGGCGGTCTTGGCGCGAGGTTTTCGCATGGTGCGGCTCCTGGAGGGGATGAGAAATGCGGGGGACATTCCTTTTGTACGGCGCACGAATGCTACGGGAGCGCTCCCATGGGCTCAATGAAGACCAATGGAAGACGCTCCGCATAACACTTTCAATCGGTACTTTCTAGCGGGCCGCGAATTGCCACCAGTCGACATTGAGCAGATAGCCGGTGCCGCCCGCGAAGCGCAGGTGGACGTCACGGGTGCCGGTCGCGCCGGTGACCGGGCAGGTGACCGTGGCCCAGGACTGCCAGCCGCCGGTGCCGCCGGTCGAACAGGTGCCGGCCAGGGTTCCGGTGGGGCTGTCCAGGCGCACCTCGATGCGGCCGCCGGCGGTCGCGGAGGCCACCCGGGCCTGGAACGACGCGGCGCCCGTACCGAAAGCGACGCCCTTGATCCTGAGGTAGTCGCCGTTCTCGATGTAGCCGACGTTCCGCCCACCGCCGGAGGCGGCCTCGGTCTCGACGCCCGCGGCCCAGGCCGACGTCTCCGCCTCCTGCCGGACGTACGGGTTCAGCGTCCCCACCTGCGGCGGCCCGGCAGTGGTCATGGTGATCGTGGGGATGGTGCCGTCCGAGCGGTAGGTGAACCGTTCCACCGCGACGGACCTGGTGAAACCGCCACCGCCGGGCAGCGCGCCGTTGTGGTAGAAGAAGTACGACCCGCCGTTGAAGTCGATGACGCCGGCGTGGTTGGTGAAGCTGCCACCCTGCCGGGGCATGACGGTTCCGCGGTAGGTCCACGGACCGGTCGGGCCGGGCGCGGTGGAGTAACCGATGAACTCCGAGCAGCACTCGGCGGCGAAGACGTTGTAGTAGAGGCCGTTGCGCTTGAAGACCCACGGCCCTTCCTCGTACAGCGTCGGCCGGCTCGTGTTCCCCGGCCGGGCGCCGAAACCGGCGGTGGTCAGCGGGATCTGTGTCGGGCCGCCGGAGTAGCTGATCATGTCGGCGTTCAGGCGCACGTACCAGAGGTTCGGGTTGCCCCAGTACAGATACGCCTGGCCGTTGTCGTCGATCATGACGTTCGGGTCGATCTCGCCGTTCTCCACCAGGGGCCGGCCGATCGCGTCGGTGAACGGCCCGGTCGGGCTGCTCGACACGCCCACGCCGATGGCCATCCGGCCGGTGGCCCGGTTCTTGACCGGCACGTACCAGTAGAAGCGCCCGTTGCGCTCGGTGACGTGACCGGCCCAGGCGTCGGCGCTCGCCCAGTTGAAGGTGGCCAGGCTCATCGGCGAGCCGTGGTCGGTCCAGTTCGCCATGTCGGTGGTCGAGTAGACACGCCAGTCCCGCATCGTGAAGTAGGTGGAGCCGTCCTCGTCGTGGCCGGTGTAGACGTAGAGCCTGCCGTTGTGCACCAGCGGGGCCGGGTCGGCGGTGTAGATCGTCTGCACGATCGGGTTGTCGGCCCGCGCCGGGGCGGGCAGCAGCGCCACTGCCGTGAGGGCGGCGGCAGCGAAAGCGAGAACACGGCGGGCAATCATCGCGGCTCCGATACTGTGAGCGCTCACATGGGGATTGCCGGAGAATTACAGAGCCGTCTATCTATTGCAACATTTACGGTCTCTTGATCCCGGTTTCCACGAACTTCCGAGAAAGCGTTATCCGAGGCGCTGTCGCATGGTCGCGGGCCGCTCCATAGGTGGGATGGCCGACCTGCGCCCCCGAACACCACCGCCATCGACGGCTACACGAGCGGCCTCGCCCGACGCTCCTTCCCGACCATCTGACCGTTCACCTCACGGCCGGTCCTGTGTCAAGGTCACTTCCGGCTGGCTCTCATGGCTGTCTCCCGCGCCGGGAGGCAGCCATGAGAGCCAGCCGGGGGGTGACCTTGCAGCCCCGCATCCCGTCGGCCGGAAATCCGCGTCCTCCACAGGCCGTAAATCCTGTCCCGGCCAGCCGCGACCCGCGCGCGCCCTGCCAGCCGCGCCTCGCGCACCCCGCGCGCCCCGCCAGCCACGCCTCGCGCGCCCCGCGACCCGCGCGAACCGCCAGCCGCGCCCCGCGACCGGTAGGCCGCAGAACGCGCCCGCTGGAGTCAGTCGCGCGTCGCGGTGCGGCCGAGGCGGATGGCGGAGAGCAGAAAGAAGACCGCGCCGGGAACGGCGTAACCGACAGCGTTGGCCAGAACCGGGTCGGCTGCCGAAGCGCTCACGATGAACGACCCGCCGGCCAGCACCGACAGCCCGCCACTGAAGATCATCGGCCACTGGCCACCCATCGCGCGGCGGGTGATCGCCACGGCCAGCTGCACCGCGCCCGCGACGACCGCCCAGGCGCCCCATACCCGCAGCATTGCCGGTACGCCCGAGGTGGCCGCCACCGCCAGGGCAATCGCGGCCAGTGAGCTGACCGCGATGTTGAGGTGGAGCAGGGCGGGTGGACCGGTACGGCGCGACGCCCGGGCATCGACGACGGCGGCCGCCACGTCGAACAGCGGATAGAGCACGAACAACGCCCCGACGACAGGCGTGAGCTCCCCGGCGAACGCGAAGGTCACGCCCGCCCAGACGACAGCGAACACGAACCGGCCGAAGTAGAGCCGCCGAAGGGCGGCCGCCGTCGTCGCGATGCCGGGCACGGCGAGGGTCGTCATGGGTGATCCTTTCACCAAGAGAGACAGAACGTTCGTTCTACCTGACGAACGATGACCCACCCACAACCAGAAGTCAAGAACGAACGTTCTTTCCCACTAACATGGCTCCATGGCCCGCATCGAAACCGCACCCCGCCCCTCCGAGCCCCGGCAACGGCTGCTCGGCACGGCGTCCCGGATCTTCTACGCCGAGGGCATCCACTCGGTCGGCGTGGACCGGATCGTCGCCGAGGCGAAGGTCACCCGGGCCACCTTCTACCGGCACTTCCCCGGCAAGGAAGACCTGGTCGTGGCCTACCTGCAGGGCGCCGACGAGGCGATCCGCGCCCAGATCGAGGGGGCCTCCTCCGGCGGCCTGCCGGCGGGCGACACGGTCCGCGCCGTCGCGTCAGCGATCGCCGACGGCATCCGGTCCCCCGGTTTCCGCGGCTGCGCCTTCCTGAACGCGGTGGCCGAGTACCCGAATCCCGGCAGCCCCGTGCACCAGCTGGTCATCGCCCACCGGCAGTGGTTCCACGACACCGTGCGCACTCTGCTGGCGCGGGTCCACGAGACCCACGCCGAGGCCGCTGCTCGGCATTTCGTCATGCTGCGGGACGGCGCCATGGCCGCCGGCTGCCTGTTCGACCCCACCGTGATCTGCGAAACCTTTCTCCGCGGCGTCGACGGCCTGGTCACCACGCACGGAGCCCGCGCGGGGCGGCGACGGTGACGGTTACCTGACGGTGGCGTCAGGCATAGTATGCGAGTTCCCCTCTCCTCCGATGGAGCCGCATCCCATCCCCCAATGGGAGCGCTCCCGATCCCCCGAAGGAACTCGTCTACATGTCTCGAACACGGAAAGTGCTGTCGGCGGCCGCGATGGCGGTGGTCGCTGTCGGCGGCTCGGTGGCGGTCGCCTTTCAGGCGAGCGCGGCGGCCGGCTGCCGGGTCGACTACGCGGTCACCAGCCAGTGGCAGGGTGGCTTCGGCGCGTCGGTGAAGGTCACCAACCTCGGTGACCCGATCACCGCCTGGAACCTGACCTGGTCCTATGCCGCCGGGCAGACCGTCACGCAGGCCTGGAACGCGACGGTGACCCAGAGCGGGACCGCGGTCACCGCCAAGAACGCCGGTTACAACGGCTCGATCGCCACCAACGGGAGCGCCTCGTTCGGGTTCAACGGCGCCTTCACCGCCGCGAACCCGGTGCCCGCCGCGTTCACCCTGAACGGCACGGCCTGCACGGGCGGGGTGACGACGCCGAGCAGCAGCGCGAGCCCGAGCACCAGCGTCTCCCCCAGTACCAGTGTCAGCCCGAGCACCAGCACCGGGCCGGTCACCGGCGGCGCCGCGCAGCTCGTCGCCGACATGGGCAAGGGCTGGAACCTGGGCAACCAGCTGGAAGCCAACATCAACGGGACGCCGAGCGAGACGGCCTGGGGCAACCCGGTCGTGACGGCGGCCCTCATCGACCGGGTGAAGGCGGCCGGCTTCACCACGATCCGCATCCCGGTGTCCTACCTGAACAAGATCGGCGCCGCGCCGGACTACACCGTCGACGCCGCCTGGCTGACCCGGATCCAGCAGGTCGTCGACCTGGCCCACAACCGCGGGCTGTACGTGCTGATCAACATGCACGGCGACGGGTACAAGAGCGTCGGCGGCGCGTGGCTGATCTGCGACGCGGCGTCGCAGACCGCGATCAAGGAGAAGTACCAGAAGGTCTGGCAGCAGGTGGCGAGCCGGTTCCAGAGCTACAGCGGCCGCCTGATCTTCGAGTCGATGAACGAGAACTTCGACGGGCAGTACGGCGCACCGACCCAGCCGTGCTATTCCAACATCAACGCCTACAACCAGATCTTCGTGGACACCGTACGCAAGTCCGGTGGCAACAACACGTCGCGGTGGCTGCTGGTGCCGGGCTGGAACACGAACATCGACCACACCGTGGGCTCCGGGTTCGTGCTGCCCACCGACCAGTTCCGGTCGGCCGCCATCCCGGCCGCCGAGAAGCGGATCATGATCTCGGTGCACTACTACGACCCGTGGGACTTCGCCGGCGAGGAGAACGGCACCATCACGCAGTGGGGCCCGGCGGCCACCAACCCGGCGAAGAAGTCGTCGTGGGGCCAGCAGGACTTCATGGACGCGCAGCTGAAGAAGGTGCACGACACGTTCGTGACGAAGGGCTACCCGGTGTTCGTCGGTGAGTACGGCTCGATCGACAAGACCTCGGCCGACGCGACGAACAACAGGTACCGCGCGGACTTCGCCCGCACCCTGGTCGCCACCGCCAAGAAGTACGGCGCGGCGACCGCCTACTGGGACAACGGCCACAACGGCCAGTACGGGTTCGCGCTGTTCGACCGCAACTCCGCGACGGTGACCCAGCAGGGCATCATCGACGCCATCATGGGCGCCTGACCCCACGGCGAAGGGCGTCCCGCAACCGGCGGGGCGCCCTCAGCCTGCCGGCAGGTGCCGGGGGCACGGGTGTCG
Organism: Actinoplanes sp. NPDC019969; assembly: GCF_055562375.1. Classification (NCBI taxonomy): domain Bacteria; kingdom Bacillati; phylum Actinomycetota; class Actinomycetes; order Micromonosporales; family Micromonosporaceae; genus Actinoplanes; species Actinoplanes sp. NPDC019969. The sequence continues at coordinate 116,750 of NZ_JBVHFK010000012.1, forward strand.
CTGCGGGAGCTGGAGCTGTCGTCGCCGGCGTCGGTGGCGGCGCTCGGTGACGCGGCGAACACATCAGCCCCGGACTGTTCGCATCTTCGACCGGCTCGCCGACACCCCCGCCGAGATCGTCACGGAGCTCGGCGAGTCGCTGCGGCAGAACGCGCTCGGGGTGGCGCTCAACGGGGACCTGACCGGGTTCACCGGGCCGGCGCGCAGCATCGGCTACCGGTGGTTCGCCGACCCCGCCGCCCGCGCCCGGTACCACCCTGACGACCACGGTCGGCACTCCCGGGTCTTCGCCTCGGGGTTACGGCACGTGGTCGCCGTGCGGGGACCGGGCTCGCGGGCCGCGTACCTCCAGAATCTCCTGCTGGAAAGCAGCGCGGAGTTCCGGGCGGTGTGGGACGAACACGAGGTCGGGGTGACCCATCAGCACCTCAAACGGTTCGTCCATCCGGAGGTCGGGGACCTGGAACTCACCTGCCAGGCGCTCCTCGACCCGGATCAGGGGCACTCCCTGCTGGTCTACACCGCCGTCCCGGGCAGCGAGAGCTACCAGAGACGGGAGCTGCTCGCGGTCGTCGGCGGGCAGAGCCTGGGCGGTCAGTCGCGGGAGGCCCGTTCGGCGCGGTAGGTCTTGAACATGAAGACGGCGAGCGCGCCGACCAGGGCCACGATGCCGGCCATCATCAGGGCGAAGATGCCGTCGCCGTGCTCGTCACGGACCATCAGGGCGCCGTTGACCAGGAAGTAGGCGCCGATCAGCCCGCCGCCGGCGGTGAGGATCCAGCTGTTGTTGCTGGTGGGCTTGCGCGGGGGCGGGGGCGGCGTGGGGGAAGACGTCACCCCTGCAGTATCGGCCATCGGGAGTGGCGGATCAGAACTCAGGCCCCCCGGGTGCCCCTTAACCGCGGCGGCGGACCCGGTAAAGGGGCGCACCCGGTTCCCCGGGGACGGGCCGCTCCCTACGCTCGAATCCATGACCATCGTCGAGAAGGGCGGGGGGACATGATGATCGAGAGCATCCTGCCGGCCGGTGTCACCGCGGTCGACACCTTCGAGGACCCACCCCGGGTGACCCTCTTCCCGGAGGAGGAGTTCCTCGTCAGCCGGGCCGGAGCGAAACGGCGGGCCGAGTTCGTCACCGGGCGCTGGTGCGCCCGGCAGGCGATGCAGCGGATGGGCCGGCGGCCGGCCCCGATCCTGATCGGCCCACGCGGGGAGCCGCAGTGGCCGGACGGGCTGGTCGGCAGCATCACCCACTGCGTCGGTTACCGCGCCGCGGTGGCCGCGCCGGCCACGCACGTCAGCACCGTCGGCATCGACGCCGAACCGCACGAGAACCTGCCGAACGGCGTGTTCGACGCGATCTCGCTACCTGAGGAACGCGACCGGATCACGCTGCTGGAGTACGAGCATCCCGGCATCCGCTGGGACCGGGCGCTGTTCAGCGCCAAGGAGTCGGTCTACAAGGCGTGGTACCCGATCGCCGAACGGTGGCTCGACTTCGAGGACGTCTCGGTGACCTTCCATCCGGCCACTGCCACCTTCACCGCCGAGCTGCGGACCACCGGGCCGCGGCTGCACGGCCGCACCCTCACCGGCTTCACCGGACGCTGGCTGGTGAAGAACGACCTGGTGATCACCGCCGTCACGATCCTGGTGCCGGCCCGGCAGCCCACGCCGCTGGTCCGCTGATCCGTCACGCACGCGAGAACGCCCGGTCGAGTCGACCGGGCGTTCTCGCGTGGTTCAGGCGCTGACCGAGTGGTCCAGCAGGTAGTGCGCCGGCAGGTCGGTGCGCCGGGTCACGTTGAGCTTGCGGAAGATCCGGGTCAGGTGCTGCTCCACGGTGCTGATCGTGATGAACAGCTTCTTGGAGATCTCCCGGTTGGTGTACCCGTCGGCGGCCAGGACCGCGACGCGCCGCTCGGCCTCGCTGAGGGTCGCCGTGCCCGGGGCCGGGTTCAGCGACTGCGCCGGCATCTCCGCGTCGTCGCCGGCTTCCGGCTTGAGCGCCTGCAGCAGCGGCCCGGCCTCGATCTTCTCGGCCAGGGCGCGGGCCCGGCGGCCGATCATCCCGGCCCGCCGCTGCTCGCCCAGCGCCTGGTACGCCTCGGTCAGGTCGACCAGGGCACGGGCCTGCTCGTACTCGTCGCCGGTCTGCAGATCCACCGCCTGCCGCAGGAACATCGGCCGGTGCCGCAACTGGCTGGTCCCGGCGAACACCCGCATCGCCATCGCCCAGGCCCGGGGGTTGTTCTTGCCGCACCGGTCGAGCTGGTCCGCGACGAGCGTGTGGCCCTCGTCGACCCGGCCCAGCCGCAGCAGCGCCTCCGCGGCGTCCACCCGCCACGGGACCAGGCCGGGCACGTCCAGCTGCCACCTGCCGGCCAGCTCCCCGCAGCGCTGGAAGTCGCGCAGCGCCAGCGGCAACTGCCCGATCGCCATGCTGTAGCGGCCGCGGGCCTGCAGGTAGTGCAGGCCGTACCGGGTCTGGAACATCTCCTCCGGCACCGGCTGGTCCAGCTGCTCCCGGACCAGGTCGTAGCGGCCCATCGCGGTGGCCGCGATCATCATCGGCGCGACGGCGGCGCCGACCGCGACACCCCAGCTGGACCCCGGCATGGTGGTCAGGGCGAGCTGCGCGTGGCGTACGGCGCCCGGCAGGTCCCCGAGCCGCAACGCGATCTCCGCGCTGATCGCCGACAGGCGGGCCAGCCGGCTCGGGGCGCGCCGGGTGACGGCCTCCTCGACGAACAGGGCACACCAGGACGCCGCCTGGTCGCACCAGCCGCCGTAGGTGAGCGCCAGCAGCGCGCTCTCCACGGTGTCCAGGCTCATCTCGTCGAGCCGGGAGTTGTGCAGGATCCGGCCGACCGCGGTGGCGATCTTCTCGGACGGGCCGTGGGTGAGGACGGCGGCCAGCGCGGACGCCGCCTCCAGCCGGTGCCCGGAGGCGACCGTCGACACCGCCGGCAGGTGTGCGGGCGGCTGGCGCAGCACATCGAAGAACGGCGGGTACGTGACCCGCAGCAGCGGCCGGGCGATCGCCAGTTCGCTGCGGCTCTCCTGGTCGAGGTCGCCGGTCGCTCCGTTGAGGTGCTCGAACACGTATCGCGCGTCGGTGAACTGCCCGTTCCACAGCATCGCCTTGGTCAGCGCCAGGGCGTCGCCGCCGCGCAGATGCCCGCGCCGCAGGGCGGCGGTCAGCTCGGAGAGGTAGGTGGTGGAGCTGCCCGGGTTGATCCGCCACGAGGCCCGCAGCATGGTCGTCATGATCTTCGCGCGGCGCTGCTCGTCGGCACAGTTCTGCCAGGCCAGCCGCAGGTAGTTCATCGCCGGGTCGACCCGCCCGTCGCGCAGCGCCTGCCAGGCCGCGTCCTCCAGCACCGCGACGGCCCAGGGCTCGTCGGCCCGGCCCGCGCCGAGCAGCTGGTCGCCGACCACCCGGCTGGACGCCCCACCGTCGTGGGCCAGCACCGCCGCCCGGCCATGCAGGTCACGGCGCTCGGTGTCGGCGATCTCGGCCAGCACCGCCTCGCGGGCCACCGTGTGCCGGAACTCGCCGTTGCGCAGGATCCCGGCGGCGGTGAGGGCCCGGACCGCCTGGCTGACCTGTGCCGGGTCGGCGCCGATCAGCCGGCCGAGGAAGGCCTGGCCGGGCAGGATCGCCGACCCGCGGGCGACCCGCCGCAGCCGGGGGTCGGCCCGGTGCAGGATGGAGACCACGGCCCGGACGAAGTGGCCACCGACGACCGGCTCGGAGTCCGGGGTGCCACCCTCGGCGACGGTCTGCCGATAATCGTCGATAAGACCGGTCACCAGCAGCGGGTTTCCGCCGCTGAGCTCGTGCCAGCGGACCGCGACGCGCTGCGCGTCGGCGGCCGGCAGGGTGCCGGCGGCCATCGCCGCCACCCCGTCCGGCGACAGCGCGGCGATGGTCAGGTGCGCGCCGAGCGGCGCCCGGCTCAGGCTCTCCAGCTCGTACGTCGCCTCGTCCGGCCAGGCGTGCGCGGAGTGGCTGAACACCGCCAGCATCGGCGCGAACCGGACCCGGCGGGCCAGGTGCGACAGGCACAGGATCGAGGCCGGGTCGGCCTGGTCGATGTCGTCGATGACGAGGACGAGCGGGTAACGCTGCGACAGGTCGAGCAGGATGGTGCACAGCCCGTGGACGATCTGCGGATCCATCCGGGCGGCGCCGTCCGGGCCGGGCGGGACGCTCTGCGCGCCCTCGGACAGCAGGTCCATGGCGCGCCGGCTCTCCTCGGGAACCAGCGGCGCGTCCATCAGCAGCTGGCCGAACACGCCGAGCGGCAGATCCTGTTCGGCGCGGGCGCCGACCGCGGTGATGGCCAGGCCGTTCAGGTCGACGACCCGCTCGGCGAACGCGTTCAGCAGCTCGGTCTTGCCGGTGGCGACCGACCCGGTCACCAGTGCGACCCGGCCCTTCCCGGCCACCGCGGCGGCCAGCAGGCCGTCGAGCATCGCCATCGCGTCGTCTCGTTCCACCAGAGCCATGGTTCTTCCCTCCTTCCCGCGGGTGCCCTGTCAGCGAGCGCACCCCGTGATGGGTTCTGTCACTTTCGAAGCTACGGGTCCGCGTTGTCGTACCCTTATCCCCTGCTTATCGCCGTTGACCTGCGCTTATGCCGCGTCGGCGGCGTGCGGGGCAAGAGCTTTCCCGGGGGTACGGGCATCGGTGCGGCCGATCCGGTACGCCGCCGCCCGGACCGCCGACAGGATCGCCGTCTCGAGGTCGTCGTCGACGCCGACACCCCACACGGTCCGGTCACCGGCCGGCATCTCGGCATAGACGGCGGTGCCGCTGTGCCCGGCCAGCCCGGTGCCGGTGCGGTGCACGGCACGCAGGTCGACCCGCCAGGCGGCCAGGTTCTGCCGCACCCGGTCGAGGGTCTCGGTGCGGGCGGCGCCGACCTCGAAGGCGGCGCCGTCGATGTGCAGGACGACCGGCACGGCGGCCCGCAGCCGCAGCGGCACCCGCAGCAGCGGCCGGGTGGCGTACGCGGCCTCGAAAAGCTCGACGACCCGGTCGCCGGTGATCTGTCCACCCTCGGCGTCGGCCCGGGCCTGCACCAGCGCGGCGAACTCGATCTGCAGGTCACGGGGCATGTTCAGGCCGAGCCGGGAGCTGATCACGTACGCCACCCCGCCTTTGCCGCTCTGGCTGTTGATCCGCACGACCGACTCGTAGGTGCGGCCGACGTCCCGCGGGTCGATCGGCAGATAGGGGACCTCCCAGCGCGGGTCGCCGGTGCTCTTGCGCTCGTCGAAGCCCTTCTTGATGGCGTCCTGGTGGGAGCCGGAGAAGGCGGTGTAGACGAGGTCGCCGGCGTACGGGTGCCGGGGGTGCACGGGGATGCCGGTGCAGTGCTCGGTCACCCGGCGGACCTCGTTGAGGTCGGAGAAGTCGATGCCCGGGTCGATCCCCTGGCTGAAGAGATTGAGCCCGAGGGTGACCAGGTCGACGTTGCCGGCCCGTTCGCCGTTGCCGAGCAGGCAGCCCTCGATCCGTTCGGCGCCGGCCAGCAGCGCCATCTCGGCGGTGGCGACCCCGGTGCCCCGGTCGTTGTGCGGATGCACCGACAGGCAGACGTGCCGCCGCCGGGTCAGGCTCCGGTCCATGTACTCGATCTGGTCGGCGAAGACGTTCGGCGTCGTCCGCTCCACCGTGGTCGGGAAGTTCAGCGTGATGGGGCGGCCGGCCTCCGGCTGCCACACGTCCATCACCGCCTCGCAGACCTCCAGGGAGAAGTCCAGCTCGGTGTCGTTGAACAGCTCCGGCGAGTACTGGAAGCCCAGGTCGCAGCCGGCCAGGGTACGGTCGGCGTACTTGAGCATCAGGCGGGTCCCCTGGACGGCCAGTTCCTTGCACTCGGCCCGGTCCATGCCGAAGACCACCCGGCGGAACAGCGGCGACGTGGCGTTGTAGAGGTGGATGGTCGCCTGCCGCGCGCCGGCCAGGCTCTCCACGGTCCGCCGGATCAGCTCGTCGCGGGCCTGCACCAGCACCGAGATCCGGACGTCGTCGGGGATCAGGTCCTGCTCGATCAGCATCCGCAGGAAGTCGTGGTCGTCCTGGCTCGCGACCGGGAACCCGACCTCGATCTCCCGGTAGCCCATGCCGGTCAGCAGCCGGAACATGGTCAGCTTGCGTTCCGGGCCCATCGGCTCGACCAGGGACTGGTTGCCGTCGCGCAGGTCGGTGGAGAGCCACCGTGGCGCCGTGGTGACGGTCCGGGACGGCCACAAGCGGTCCGGGAACGCCTCCGCGGCCGGACGACGGTACCGCTCCACCGCCTGGCGGAACTGTGTCGACATGTCTTCCCCCTGGTGGTGGAGTGCGGGGCCGATCAGCCCCGGAGACCGAAGAACATCGAGTAGGAGTACGGCGCGAGCTGCACCTCGACCTGACAACCGCCGGAGTCGCCGGTCAGCCGGACCTCGACCGAGACCTCCTTGTACGCGGCGCTCAGCCCGAGCGTGGCGAAGTAGGTGTCGCTGTCGAAGACGAGCCGGTACGGGCCCGGCCCGAGCCGGTCCACCGTCCAGTCCTGCAGATCGATGCCGCCGCCGGCGTCCGTCTCGGCCTGGGCGACGGTGAGCCACTCGTCGCCCTTCCCGCAGACGTCGGTGACCTTGCGATCGATGCGGACACGTACTCCTGCCGCCGGCCGTCCGTAGACGACGTCGACGGCCTGTGCAGAGATTCTCATGGCGTCGGCCTTGCTGTCCGGTTGGTGCGGAACTCCATTGGCGCAATGGTCCACCGGCGCGTTATCACGGGGCTTCCATGGCGTTATCGCCTGGTGATATCGCCGATGGCGGTCCGACCAAAGGGCGGTGATAACAGTGCGATAGGCGACGTCCATAACGTCATCGGTGTCGAAGCGGAAAGCACCGCTTCAAGCGAAAACAAACCGAGAGGCAGTCATCCTCATGCGTATCTTCGCCCGCTGGACCGCTCGTTTCGTCCTCGCCGCCGTGACCGCTCTCAGCATCACCGCCGCCGGCTCGGTCGCGGCGAACGCCGATGAGGGTGGCGCCACCAAGAACATTCCCGTGGTCGCCAACCCCGCCCCGATGGAGCACAACCCGTGGGGCTGATCCGTGAACGAACGAAAAGGCGGCCGCACCGATTTCAAGAATGCAGTGCGGCGGCCCTCTCGATTATGAACGGCTGACACTCCGCGACATCGCGCCGTATGCCCCGCTGAGCATCGCCAGCACCCGTTCCTCCAGCACCGGGGCGTTGATTCCGCGGAACTTGTCGAGTGCCCGCTGTAGGTGAGCAACCGCCGTGCGCGGTTCGCCGCCGACCAGGGCCAGCTCGCCCTTGCTGAACTCGGCACGCGCGTCGACGAGCAACTCGCCGTTGTCGGTGGCGATCCGCTGCGCGCTGGACAGCGCCTCGTCGGCCTTGTCCCAGTCGCCGCCACGGGTGTACGCCATGCCCAGCCCCAGACGGGCGTACGCCTCGCCGATCGGATCGCCCAGGTCGCGGACCACCGACAACGCCTCGTCGAAGACGTCCACCGCCCGGTCCGCCTCGCCTGCCTGCAGGTGCGCGTCGCCGAGACGGTGCAGCGCCTGGGCCTCGATCCGCCGGCTGCCCACCCGGCGGCTGAGTTCCAGGGCCTCGACGAGCATCACCTTGGCGCCCTCGGCGTTCTCCCGCTCCAGTTCGACCTGCGCCATGCTGTGCAGCACGTACGCCGACGTGGACAGGTCACCGACCCGGCGCAGCACCGGGAGGATCTGCTCGTACCGCCGGGCGGCCTCGGCCAGGTCGCCACCCATCCGATCCAGGTAGGCGATGTTGCGGCTGGCCAGGGCCTCGCCGTAGTCCTCACCGGCGACGTGGAACAGCTCGGTGGCCTCCTCCAGGCGCTGGCGCGCGTCGGAGAACCGTTTCTCCACGATGTGCAGCGAACCGAGCGAGTACAGGACCACGGCCTGGCCGAGCCGGTCGCCGGACTGCCGGACCGCGCCGAGCGCCACCTCGTGCGTCTCCCGCCAGTCGTTGAGATAGGCCCGCGATTCGAACAGCGCGACCGCGGTGACCGCCAGGTCCCAGCAGAACTCGACCGCGCCGACCGTGGCGGCCTGGCGCACCGCCGCGCTGATCAGCTGACGTTCCCGTTCGAACCAGGCGAGCGGCTCCAGCAGCATCCGGTCGGTGGCCCGGGCGGGGAACTCCCAGCGGGTGGCCGGGCCGTGCAGATGTCCGTTGCCCTGGCCGTACAGCCTGCGCTTCCCCTCTTCGGCGAGGAAGAGGAGCCCGCCGAAGACGCGGTGCAGGGCCGCGTTGCGTTCGCCCAGCGGCTCCTCCGCGGCCAGCCGTTCCCGGGCGAAGACCCGGATCAGGTCGTGGAAACGGTATTGCCGGTGCGGGCCGTGCTCGGTGCCGGCCGGCTCCACCAGTTGCGCCTCCACCAGTTCGTCCAGCAGGTCGTGGGCGTCCGGCAGCGGCTGGTCGAGCAGCGCCGCGCAGACCCAGACCGAGAAGGCGGTGCAGTCCAGGACGGCGAGGAGCCGGAACAACCGGCGGGCCGGGTCGCTGATGTTGTCGTAGGTGATCGAGATGCTGACCCGGATGCCCATCGCGCCGTGGTTCAGCTCGTCGAGCCGGCGCGACTCGTTCTCCAGGCGTTCGACCAGCTGGTCGACGGTCCAGTGCGGGCGCGCCGACAGCCGGGCCCCGGCGATCCGCAGCGCCAGCGGCAGCCGGCCGCACAGCTCGATCAGCGTCGCGGTCGCCTCCGGCTCGGCCCGGAACCGGTCCGGCCCGGCGATCCGGGACAGCAGCTCGACGCACTGCCGCGGGTCGAGCACGTCGATGTCGACGTGCACGGCGCCGGGCAGCGCCCCGAGCCGGCTGCGGGTGGTGACCAGGACCGCTGTCGCCGGGTTGCCCGGCAGCAGCGGCAGCACCTGGGACTCCGAGCCGACGTTGTCGAGCACCACCAGCATCCGGCGGTTCGACAGCAGGCCGCGGTACATCTCCGCGCGTTCCTCCAGGCCGTCCGGGATCGACGTGCCGGGGATCCCGAGGGTGCGCAGGAACCGTTCCAGGATCTGCATCGGGCTGACCCGGCTGGAGGCCCGGCCGTGCAGGTCGGCGAAGAGCTGGCCGTCGGGATAACGCGGCGCCAGCCGGTGCGAGACGTGCACGCCGAGCGCGGTCTTGCCGATACCCGGCTTGCCCGCCACCACGATGATCGGCACGGCCAGCTGCCCCGGATCGTCCGCGGCCATCGCGAGCTGCACCTGGATCGCGTCGATCTGCTTGCTGCGCCCGGTGAAGTCGGCGATGTCGGTGGGCAGCATGCTCGGGACCTGCGGATCGTTGCGCGGCGCCGGCGCGGCGGCCGGCTCCGGGTCCGGTTCCGCTTCCGCCGTCACGGCCGCCGGCGTCTCGATGCCCAGCGGCGGCAGGATCTCCTCCGGTATCGCCACCGGCGGAATCGCGACGACCACCGCCTCCGGCGCGCTCAGCGCGGAGTCGGAGGTGAGGATCGAGCGTTCCAGCCGCTGCAGCCACTCGCTGGGTTCCAGGCCCAGCTCGTCGATCAGCGCGGAGCGGGCCGCGCGATAGGCGTCCAGCGCCTCGGCCTGCCGCCCGGAGCGGTACAGCGCCAGCATCAGCTGGCCCCGAAGGCGTTCGCGCAGCGGGTGGCCGGCCACCAGGCCGCCCAGTTCGGCGATCACCTCACGGTGCCGGCCGAGTTCCAGCTCGAACTCGATGCAGTCCTCGTTGACGGTGAGCCGGCGTTCGGTCAGCCGGTCGGCGACCATCCGCAGCGGCTCGCTGTCGAGGCCTTCCAGGGCCGGGCCCCGCCACAGGTTCAGCGCCTCGCGATACCGGGCGGTCGCCTCCTCCTTGCGGCCGACGGCGCCGGCCGCGCGGGCCTCGAGGATCAGGCTCTCGTACCGCTTCAGGTCGATGGTGGCGCCGGCGGGCACGAGAACGTACCCCTGGTTACGGGTGGCGATCAGCTTGGGATGGCCGTGCTGCCCGAACAGGCGGCGCAGGGCGGACACGCAGATCTGGACCTGCACCCTGGCACTGGACGGGAGATTCTCCCCGTAGACCGCCTTCATCAGGCGATCGATCGAGATCACCGAGCCGGCCTCGAGGACGAGGCTGGCCAGGACGATCTGCTGGCGGTTGCCGCCGAGGTCGATCCGCTGGCCGTCGACGAGCATTTCCAACGGCCCGAGAACACGGAAGTCCATAGGCACCACCGCCCTATCCCGAGGCGTGTGGGACGCGGCCTGTCCTAGCCCGGCGCATCCCACAGCCGTTGTCGAGTAGTGGCGCATTCGCCGGGCCGATGACAGCACCCCGGTGAGTTCGTCTCCACAAACGTCTGTCCCCCATGTGTCGAACCGAGGGTACGAAGTCACCGAGGGGGTGGCTACCGCTTTGCGCACACTCGGGCTCAACTGTCTACTGAAGACTGGACGAACCGCCGATTGCCCCCACGACAGGGCGCATGCATCGAACTCGGTGATCTTCGTAGCGGGCACGGGCACACCCTGCCGACCCGGAATTGATATCACATCCGCAATCCGCGCATCGATGTACGCCGTTGCGAGAAATGCCACCGGGTGGGGTACCCCGGGACCGGGTGAGGGGTCGGGGCCGGCGCGAGTGGGGTACGAACCCGCAGCGGGCCTCGGTAACGTCCGTCGGCAGACATCAGGGCATCGACGGGGGTGGACCCAATGAGGATCGTCTTCTCGGCCGAGGGACTGGCACGCATCCGGCTGCTCAGCACACGCGACCCCGTCTCGGAGACCGTGCTCGCCGCGCGCCTGTTCAGCCGCAGCACCGGCGCCGCCCTCTTCGACCGGTGGCGGCGTTCGGTACGGATCCGGATGGGTCATCCCGCGCAACAGATCGGGCCGATGGCACAGCAGCTGCGCCCGGCGGCCGAGCTGTTCCGGACCCCGTTCGGCGACGGCACGGCCGGCACACCGGGGAACACGCTGCTGCGGCACTTCCACGACACGGCGGTGGCCCCGTACCGGCAGGCGATGTGGGCCTTCCTGGAGGGGGACCGGACCACCCGCGGGGACGTCATCCTCACCGCCGGGGTGGACGGCTTCCTGTGCAGCCTGCACCCCCTCACCACGTGGCAGTTCCCGGTGCTGGAGATCCCGAACGGCTCGGACCGGGTCGTCCGGATCGACGAACGCGGCCTGCAGGTCACCTCGTCGCTGTTCCACTTCGACCGGCCCGAGGTGTTCGGCGCCAACGCCGGCCCGGACGCCGGCCCGCCGGTGCTGGTCTACACCCCGCCGGTGAGCAGCGAGACGGCGGCCCGGCTGTGGGACGCCGAGGTGCACACCCAGCGCGCGCTGGGCGCCCTGGTCGGGCGGACCCGCAGCCGGCTGCTGGCGGCGCTGGGCGGCGGATCCTCCACCACCGAGCTCGGCCGGCGGCTCGGCGTCTCCGCGGCGTCGATCAGCCAGCACACCGGCGTGCTGCGGGAAGCGGGACTGATCACCACGCAGCGCCGGCAGAACACCGTGCACCACAGCCTGACCCCGCTCGGCGCGGCTCTGGTCGACCGCGCGGTGGCCCGCGGCCCCGCCGCCGTCGCCGGGCCCGCCCTGCTGCGGGCGTCCTGACCGGGCCGGCCCGGGATAGCGTGGCCGCGTGAGCCGGCTCCATGGATTCGAGGTACGCGGCACCGGAATCGACGCCGCTGCCGCCGTCCTGCTGACGTACCTCGCCGCCACCGCCACCCTCGACCCGCCCGGCCCGGAGTCCACCGGCCCGGCGTGGCTCGCCTGGGCGGCCGCCGCCGCGGTGTCCCTGCCGATGGTGGCGCGCCGCCGGTGGCCGCTGCCGGCGCTGGCCGTCGCGGTCACCGCCGCCGCGGTCGCCACCGCGGCCGGCGTGGCCGGGATCGGCGTCCTGTTCACGACCTGGGCGCCGGTCGCGCCGCTGCTGTACTCGGCGGCCGCCGCGAGCCGCCGGGTGACGTCGGTGGCCGCGCTGGCCGGGGCCCTGGCCGCCGCGGCCGTCACCGTCCCGTGGCTCTACCTGCGCAGCGGCACCACCCCCGGCGACGCCCCGGACAGCGAGGCGCCACTGTGGTGGCAGGTCGAGCTGGGCGTGATCGTGGTCGGCCTGGCCGCGGCCTGGGCCGCCGGCCGGCTGATCCGGTGGCGGCGCGCGATCCGCGCCGAGTACGCGAGCCGGGCCGCCCGGGACGCGGTCGCCGGCGAGCGGCTGCGGATCGCGCGGGAGCTGCACGACATCGTGGGCCACAGCCTGAGCCTGATCGCGGTCAAGGCGACGGTCGCCAACCACATCGCCGAGGAGCGGCCGGCCGAGAGCCGGGCCGCCCTGCGGACCATCGAGCGGACCAGCCGGTCGGCGCTCACCGAGATCCGGCGGCTGCTCGACGTGCTGCGCGCCGACGACGACCCGGCGGCCGAGCTGGCGCCCTCCCCCGGCCCCGCCGATCTGGCCGATCTGGTGGAGCGGCTGCGGTCACCGGCGTTCCGGGCCGACCTGACCGTGACCGGCGCGGAGGAGCTGCCGGCGGCGGTCGGGCTGACCGTCTACCGGATCGTCCAGGAGTCGCTGACCAACGTGCTGAAACACGCGGAGGCCCGCCGGTGCGCGGTGACCGTGCGGGCCGCGGACGGCGTGGTGCGCATCGAGGTCACCGACGACGGCCGGGGCCGCAGGGCGCGGGACCGGCGCCGCGCCGGGCAGGGACTCATCGGCATGCGCGAACGTGTGAGCATGTACGGCGGCACGCTGTCCACCGAGAACCGTCCCGAGGGCGGCTTCCGCGTGACCGCCGACATCCCGTACACCACCGAGGAGACCGCATGACCGAGGCCGCGCCGGACATCGCCGTGCTCCTCGCCGACGACCACGCGCTGATGCGGGAGAGCTTCCGGGCGCTGCTGGAGGTCTCCCCCGGTTACGCCCCGGTGGGCGAGGCGGGCAACGGCGCCGAGGCGGTACGGATGGCCCGGGACCTGCGGCCGGACGTGGTGCTGATGGACGTCCGGATGCCGGAGATGGACGGCATCGAGGCGACCCGGCGGATCTGCTCGGCCCCGGAGACCGCCGACGTGAAGGTGCTCATCCTGACCACCTTCGACCTCGACGAGTACGTGTATGCCGCGCTCCAGGCCGGGGCCAGCGGCTTCCTGGTCAAGGACGCCACGGCGGCCGAGCTGCTAAGCGGGATCCGGCTGGTCGCGGCCGGCGAGGCGCTGCTGGCTCCGCGGGTGACCCGGCGGCTGATCGCCACCTTCACCGGCCGGGACGGCGGGCCGGATGGCGTGCCGCGCGGACTGGAGGCGATCACCGAGCGCGAGCGGGAGGTGCTCGGCCTGATCGCCCGCGGCCTGTCGAACACCGAGATCGCCGAGCACCTGCACCTCGGCGTCGGCACGGTGAAGACGCACATCACCCGGCTGCTGAGCAAGCTCGGCGCCCGGGACCGCGCGCAACTGGTGATCACGGCGTACGAGTCGGGTCTGGTGCGCCCGAACGCCCGCTGATCAACGCGTTCCGCCGTTCGTCCGATGGCAGCGCGATGATCGGCTATCCGGAACCGCCCTATATCAAGCGTTGACAATATTGATGAGTACCTTAGTGAGCGTTATGGTGGCCGAATCGTGAACCGGAAACGGGCGGTGCGTGAATAACTGATCACGGGGGAACCACCATGCGCCTACGCCGCAGTGTCGTCGCTTTCCTATTTTTTCTGGCATCGGCTTTGTCGGTCAGCGTCCCGGGCGCTGGCGCGGCGGCCGCGCACGAACACGCTGACCATTCCGGTCACCGGCACACCGCGGTGGCGGCCCACCAGCACGAGCACGCCGAGGACGACGCGGACCACCGGGCCCAGGACCTCGTCGGCACCCCGATGCGGGTGATCGAGGAGCAGACCACCGCCAACGCCGACCGGATCCAGCGCGCCACCGGCCTGCGTCCCGGCGTGTCGCCCCGCCGCGCGGCCGCCGTCGATCCCGGCGCCGGCGGGGCGTGGAGCCCGGTGGTGAACACGCCGGTGGTGCCGGTCTTCACCGCGATGCTGCCCAACGGCAAGCTGCTGATCTGGGACTCCGTCGGCGACAACCCGGTCGAGACGTACCCCACCCACAACTTCACCCGGGCCATGGTCTTCAACCCGGCCAACAACACGTCCAAGCGCGTGGACCTGCAGGGCACCAACATCTTCTGCGCCGGGTTCGCGCATCTGGCCAACGGCAACATCCTGGTCGCCGGCGGCAACGCCAACCCGCAGATGGCCGGGACCGTGCAGACCCACGTCTTCAACTGGCAGACCGAGACGTGGACCCGGGGCGCGAACATGGCGGCCGCCCGGTGGTACCCGTCGGTGGCCGAGACGGCGAACGGCGAAGAAGTGATCATCGGCGGCGGGCCGTCGCTGGCCGAGGTCTACCAGACCAACGGCGCCATTCGGAAACTGACCAATTTCACCAGATACAACCAGCGGATGTATCCGTTCATGGGCTCCCGGCCGGATACCCAACTGGGCTTCTTCGGTCCCTGGCTGACCGGTTTCACGATCACCACTTCCGGCGACGGGATCATCACCGGGACATCGGTACGCGATTCGGTGGCGCGGATCTACGGGAGCTTCTCCCCGTACGACGTCGGAAAGACCATCGTGGTCGGCGGCGGCGACGTCACCGAGGGTGGCGTGGCGCGCGTGCCCACCCGGACCGCCGTCCTGCTGGACGCCAACAACACCATCAACCCGGTGGTGAGCGCGACCGGCTCGCTGAACACCGGGCGCCGCCAGCTCAACGCCACCGTCCTCGCCGACGGCTCGGTGCTCGCCACCGGCGGCATGACCAGCACCGCCACCGACGGCCTGGTCGACCTCCAGCACGCCGTCACCGAGGCCGAACGCTGGGACCCGGCGACCGGGCAGTGGACGGTCCTGGCCGCCGCCGCACGGATCCGGCAGTACCACTCGACGGCCGCGCTGCTGCCGGACGGGCGGGTCATCACCGGCGGCGGCGGGATCTGCGCGCGCTGCCTGGGCATCGGCTACCTGGAGAAGAACGTCGAATACTTCAGCCCGCCGTACCTGTACAAGAAGGACGGCAGCGGCCAGCTCGCCGACCGGCCGGTCATCTCCAGCGCGCCGGCCACCGTCAGCGCCAGTTTCACCGTGACCAGCCCGCACGCGGGCGCCGTCCGCAAGGTCGCGCTGGTCGGGCTCGCCGATGTCACGCACGGCGTCGACCAGGGCCAGCGGTACGTGCCGCTGAACTTCACCGCCTCCGGCACCACGCTCACCGTCACCGGGCCGCCGTCCGGCGGCGCGGCGCCGCCCGGCTACTACATGCTGTTCATCGTCGACGAGGCCGGCGTGCCGTCGGTCGCGAAGATGGTGCAGGTCGGCCCCGGGCCGAAACCGCTGATGAGCCCGGTCAAGAACGGCGGCGGCCGCTGCCTCGACGTGCCCGGATCCGCCCTCGCCGCCGGCACCTGGCTGCAGAGCTACGACTGCAACGGCACCAAGGCGCAGGCGTGGAGCCGGGTCGGGCTGTCGCTCCGGAGCGTCGGCAACTGCCTCGACGTACCCAACCAGAACTTCGTGACCGGCCAGCGGATCTGGGCCTGGACGTGCAACAACGGGCCCGCGCAGCAATGGCGGGGCTTCGCCGACGGCACGATCCGGCCGGCCCGCAACACCGCGTTGTGCCTGAGCGCCATCGGATCGGCGAACAGCGCCCAGGTCCTCGTCTACACCTGCAACGGCAGCTACCTGCAGAAGTGGACGCTGTGACCGGACGGGGCCGACGGCGGGCGCCGTCCTGACGGACAGTGGCCGGGTGAAGAGGGCCATGGCCGCGCTGACCGTCGCGGCGTTCGCCACGCTCGCCATCGACGTGTTCTCCGACGGCCACTCCCGCTGGGCGGTGGTCTGCGGGGCGGCGTTCGCGCTGCTGGCCACCCGCGGGTACGCGACCGTCGCCGCCCGCCCGCAGCGGTGGCCGCGGTACGCGTACGTCCTGGCCCTGTTCCTGCTGGGTCTGGGGTCGTTCGCGTTCTCCGCCGCGTCGGTCGGCGCCACCCTGCTGCTGCCGTTGCGCGCCGTCGCCTGCGTGGTCCTGCCGCTGCCGTTGCTCCACGCCGGCATGGAACTCGACGAGCGGATCGCCGAGAGGTGCGGCGCGATGACCGGCTGGGCGTGATCTCCGGTGACGTGCTGATGACCGCCGGTCACGTCCTGATGTTCCCGGCGATGGCCGTCCCGATGATCTGGCGGCAGCGCCGGGAGCAGCGGTTAGTCTTGCCCGCGTGCCAGGATCATCGTTGACCGCCGTTGTCCGCCAGGCCGTCGTGGCCGACGTGAGCAGCATCGCCGAGATCTGTTCCACGTCCTACCGCGACGCCTACCGGGATCTCCTCCCGCCCGGTTACATCGAGCGCAGTGTCGTCGCCTTCTACGACGAGGCGCGCGTCGCCCGGGACCTGGCGGCCGCGCCGCCGGAGTGGTTCGGCTACCAGGTCGTCGAGGAGGACGGCAGGGTGCTCGGCGCCGCCGGTGGTGGGATGACCGGCCTGCGCACCGGCGAGCTGTCGCTGATCTACCTGGCGTCCGCCGAGCGGGGCCGCGGTCTCGGCACCCGGCTGCTGGACCGGGTGACCGCGCAGATCCGGGCGGCCGGCGGCACCGAGATGTGGGTGTCGGTGTTCCTCGGCGACCAGCGCGGCATCGGGTTCTACCGGGCGCGCGGCTTCGAGCCGGTCGACACGGTCCGCGCCGCCCTGTCCCGCGTCGACGACCACATCCGCAGCCTGCGGATGCGCCGCCTCTTCTAGCGTGTGGATTTCGGGCGCGTAGGACGGCCGAACTCAACACACCCGAGAGCGTGTGGTTTTCGGGCGCGTAGGACGGCCGAACTCAACACAACCAAGAGCGTGTGGATTTCGGGCGCGTGGGACGGCCGAACTCGACACGCTCAGCTCAGCTTGGCACCGCTCAGGGCCGGGTCGCCCTGACCCAGGTAGAAGATGCCGGGCAGCCCTGTCGTCTCGAACGTCGCGCTCACGTTGCGGCGCAGCGTCGAGTTGCGGATCGCCAGGGTGCCGGTGCGGTCGTTGCTGACGTAGAACACCGCCCCGCCGCCCTCCACGGCCCGGTTCTTCTCGATCAGCGTGCCGTCGAGCTTCAGGTCGTAGTCGTCGCCGTCGGTGTAGATCGCGCCGCCGCTCCCACCGCCGGGCGTGCCGTCCCGGGCCGGATTCGCGCCCTTGCCGATCGCCGCGTTCCCGGAGAACACGCTGTTCAGGACGGTCCAGGAGACGTGCAGGCCGCTGAGCGCGCCGCCGTTGGAGCACTCCCCGCCGGTGAAGGTGCTGCCCACCACGTACACCGGCTGGTTTCCGCCCTGCAACCGCACCCGGATCGCACCGCCACCGACGTCCGGGCCGGTCCGCTCGCACCGGTTGCCGGTGAACCGGGAGTTGATCACCTTGAGGCCGCCACCGATCACGAAGATCGCGCCCCCGCCGCCGGTCCCGTCGCCGCCCCCGGTGGCGTTGCCGCGGGTGAACGCCAGGTTCTGCACGGTCAGCCGGGGCGTCACCTTGTCGTGGCAGTGCCCGCTCGCCGTACTCGTGCCCTGCGCGGTGTCGCAGACGTTCATGTAGAGGATGCGGCGGCTGCCGGCGCCGCTGAGGGTGACCCGGCCGCCGCCGTCCAGGACCACCTTCGCCACGTTGTTGCGCACCTTCGCGGTGGCGGTCATGGTGATCGTGACGGGCGACGGGCCGCAGTCGAAGGTGATCACGCCGCCGGCGGCGACGGCCTTCACGACGGCGGCGGAGGTGCAGCTCGCGGGGGTGCCGTTGCCGATCGTACGGTCGGGTCTGCTGCTGTCCACCGCCCGCGCCGCCGCCGGGACGACCGCCTTGCCCGAGGAGTTGCCGGGTTTCGGCAGAGTCTTGACGGCAGGCGGCTTCTTCGGAGTGGCCGAGACGGACGGCTTCGCCGGCGCGACCGGCTTGGCGGGCGCAGCCGACGGTAACGGCGGCGTGGCGGACGACGTCACTGGCGTGGCGGGTGACGGCGCCGCGACCGGCGTGCTGGGCGGGGCGGACCGGCAGGCGGCCAGGGCGCCGGCGAGCAGCAGGGTCAGGGCGATCCGTCGAATCCGCACCGGCCGATATTAAGCGCGGTCCGGGACCCCGCGGGGCCCCGGACCGCCCGGGTGATGTGTCAGCGTGCGGTCGCGTACGCCGCGGATCCGATCAATTCGAGCGAAACCTGCAGCCGCTCCAGGCTGATGTTCTTGGCGATGGTGTCCTCCGGGCTGTGGTACGGCGGCTCCAGCAGCGCCGGCGACTCCTCACCACGCCAGGAGAAGTTCGCCGACGCGATCCCGACCTCCTGGAACGACTGGTGGTCGCTGGAGCCGCGCAGGGTGACCGGGGAGATCCGCGGGGCGTACCCGAGCCGGTTCGCCGCCGCCGTCACCTCGTCGGTCGCCCGGTTCGGCTGCCCGGTGAACGACAGCAGCCAGTACCGCGTCGCCGGGTCCCAGCTGGTCGCCACCATGTCGTTCTGGAAGACCGCGACGTGCCGGTCCCGCTCGGCCTGCGACAGCTGGGCCACGTGGTAGCGGGAGCCGATCAGGCCGCCCTCCTCGGAGCCCCACAGCGAGAACCGCAGCGTCGCCGTCGTCGGCAGGTGCCGCAGCACCCGGGCCAGTTCCAGGGTGAGCACGGTGCCGGAGCCGTCGTCGTTGGCGCCGGGCGCGCCGATCACGGTGTCGTAGTGGGCGCTCACCGCCACCAGCGGTCCGGTCGCCGGGCCGCGACGGCGGCGCTCGGCGATCACGTTGTGCGAGGTCAGGCCGCGGTGCGCGACCGTCGACACGGTGAGCTTGAGCCGGCCCTTCGCCAGCAGGGCACGCAGCCGGTGCTTCTGCGCCTGGGCGACGCCGACGACCGGGATCGCCACCGGGTTCTCCGCGGAGGCCGGCAGGGTCGGGCTGAACGCCGAGGCCCGGCGCGGCTCGACCAGGTCGGCGGGCAGGAAGATCACGGCGGCGGCGCCACGGGCCACGGCGGTCGCGACCAGGGCCTCCCGGGTGGCGGCCACGTAGTCGATCAGCAGGATCTTGCCCTTGACGTCGGCCGGGTAGGCGTCGTCGGCGCCGGAGCCGGCGTCCAGCACGTCGCCGCGCACCTTGACGTCCAGGGCGGCGTGCGGCGACGCCCCGGCCTGCCAGTTGAGGTCACGCGGCAGTCCGCGCGGCGCGTCGAGCTGGGCCAGGAACTTGTCGGCGACCGGGAACGGCTGCAGCGTCACGTCGTAGCCCAGCTTGTCGAGCACGCCGGAGATGTAACCGGCGGCCTTGTGCTCGGAGCGGGTGCCGCCGATGCGCGGGCCGATGCCCTCGGACAGCACCCGCAGGTGCTGCAGGGCGCGCTCGGCCGAGACCCGGTTGACGACCAGCAGGTCGTTCTTGGTCAGGGTCGGTGGGCGGACCGCTCCCGGCCGCTGGTCGCCGGCCGCCCAGGCGGGCGCGGGCAAGGCGACTGTCGCCGCGCCGCCGAGCGCGATCGTGAGCATCCGGCGGCGGGACAGTGAAGACTTCTCGGCAGGTGTTTCCAAGATTCCCCCTCGCTGAGGAAGATCGCCGATCCCGGTGAGGATGACGACCCACGTGCGAGAGAGACTATGGTCCATATAGGTGCCGGGCAATGGTTGAGATCGACGGCTATCCCTGGTAGCTGACGCCGGTGGGCCGGACGACGTAGACGACCCGGTGCGCCACGTCGCCGGGCGGGCCGTCCATGCGCAGGCCGTACCGGTCGGCCAGCGACGCGAAGAACACGCCCTCGGTGTCCGGCTCGATCCGCTCCACCAGGCCGCGCACCTCCAGGTAGCGGTAGGGCCGCTCGGGATCGTTGATCGACAGGCTGATCCGCGGCTCGCCGGTCACGTTGCGGTACTTGCGGCGGGTGGTCGTGTTGGTGAACCGCAGGAACTCGCCGTCGTAGCTGAACCACATCGGGTTCACCTGCGGCTCGCCGTCGGCACGCACGGTGCCCAGGTGACCGAAGAGCGGCCGTTCCAGCAGATCGGTGTAACTGTCCGGGATGATGCTCATGTGACAGAACCCTGTCATACAACAGGGTACGAATTCAACCCGGCCCCATGGCAGAATGCGGACATGAGCGCGACGGACGGCCGGCTGGGCTTCGTGATCAAACGGGCCGAGCAGGCGCTGATCGCCCGCAAAACCGCCGCGCTGCGCGAGTTCGGCCTGACCGTCCCGCAGTACGCGGCCCTGCTGCTGCTCGCCGAGGCCGGCGACACCGGGATGTCCGCCGCCCAGCTCGCCCGCGAGTCCCTGGTCACCCCGCAGACGATGGCCACCGTGCTGACCAACCTGGAGGCCAAGGCGCTGATCGGCCGCGGCCCGTCCCCGCTGCACCAGAAGGTCGTCGTGAACCGGCTGACCACCGCCGGGGCCACCCTGCTGGCCGGCGCCGACGCCGCCGCGCTCGATGTCGAACGGCAACTCGCCGCCGCCTTCACCGGCCCCGAGCTGGCCGCCTTCACCGCACTCCTGGAACGCGCCGTCACCGTGCTCTCGACCACCCGTTCGTAGGACCGCGCCCGGTTCCGGTCCCTCGCGAACACGCAGGCCGGAGGGGGTGCGACCGGCCCTGTCGCTCGTTCGGGGTGTTGACCCCATGTAGGCGTACGTCAATTCTGTGCCGCGTTGTGAAAACGATCCAACGCCGCGCGGAGGAGAGCCGATGACCCGGAGCGCACGCTCGATCCGGGGGCGCATCGTCCGCATGCTCGCGCTTCCTGTCGCGGCCATGATGCTGCTGCTGGCGGTCGTGGTGGCCGAGGAGTTCGGCACCTACCGGCTGGCCTCCCGGACCGACCAGGCGATCGCCCTCGACCTGGCCGTGCAGGCGATCGCCCAGGAGGTCCAGAGCGAGCGCGGCGTCACCCTCGGCATGCTGGCCGGCAACGCCGCCTTCCGCGACCGGATCCCGCCCGCCCGGCAGCGGGTCGACGCCCGGCGCGCCGCCGCCGAGCAGCTGATCGCCGAACGCGGCGACCTGGACGGCCAGGTCACCGAGGCGCTCGAGCAGGCCGGCGCGCTGACCGAGATCCGCGCCCAGGTGGACCGTGGCGGCGCCGACCGGACCGACGTCTTCGAGGACTACAACGAGATCGTCGAGGAACTCGGCGAGGTGTACTTCGCGCTGGACAACGCGGCCGACGCGGCCATGCGGCTCGGCTCCGAGTCTCTCGCCATGCTCAACCTGGCCAAGGAGGCCACTGCCCGGCAGACCGCGTTCCTCAACGCGGTGCTCTCCTCCGGAGGCTTCGCCGAGGGCGAGTTCCTGCGGTTCGTGCAGCTGGGAGCCGAACTCGACGCGGCCCTCGCCGAGTTCGAGGAGTACGCCACCCCGCAGGCGCTCGCCACCAAGGACCGGCTCTACACCACCGCCGCCGCGAAACGGGCCGAGCAACTGCTGGACCGGGCGCTGCGCTCCGGCGACGGGCAGCCGCTCCGCGCCGACCCGCAACTGTGGTGGGCGTCGGCGAACGTCGTGCTCGACGACATGGCGCGGCTGGCCGGCGAGATCGGCGCGTCGCTGCGGGACCGCGCCGAGGAGCTGCTCACCCAGGCCAACCTGCGGCTGGCCGGCCTCGGCGCGGTGGTCCTGGCATGCGTCGGCATCGCGATCTATCTGGGTACGGTCGCCGCACGCTCGGTGGCCGGCCCGCTGGCCGCGCTGGCCGCCGAGGCGCACCGGCTCGCCGCGGTCCGGCTGCCGGAGGCGGTGCGCCACGCGGTGGACGGGGACGCGACCGGGCCGCCGGGGCCGGTTCCGGTCGCCGAGCACGCCAGCGCCGAGGTACGGCTGGTGGCGGACGCCTTCGAACGGGTGCAGGAGACCGCGTACGAGCTGGCCACCGAACAGGCCGCCCTGCGCCGGGCCAGCGCCGAGTCACTGGCCAACCTGGGCCGCCGCAACCAGAACCTGCTGCGCCGCCAGCTCGGCTTCATCACCCGCCTGGAACAGGAGGAGTCCAGCCCCGCCGGGCTGGCCAATCTGTTCGAACTCGACCACCTGGCCACCCGGATGCGGCGCAACGCGGAGAGCCTGCTGGTGCTCGTCGGCGCGGCCAGCCCCCGGCAGTGGTCCCGGCCGCTGCCGCTCACCGACGTGATCCGGGCCGCGGTCAGTGAGGTCGAGGAGTACCGGCGGGTGTCCCTGCGCCGCCTCGACGAGGCGCTGGTCTCCGGAGCGATCGTCAGCGGCCTCGCCCACATGCTCGCCGAGCTGATCGAGAACGGTCTCGCCTTCTCCCCGCCGGACCTGGACGTGGAGATCCACGGGCGGGCGGTCGACGAGGGCTACCTGATCGCCGTCTGCGACCAGGGCGTCGGGATGAGCGAGGAGGAACTGGAAGGGGCCAACCGGCGGCTGCGGGGCGAGGGCGACTTCATCACGGCGCCGGCCCGGTTCCTCGGGCACTACGTGGTCGGCCGGCTCGCCGCCGAGATGGGCCTCGAGGTGCACCTGGCCCGGTCCGCGGTGACCGGGGTGACCGCGCGGGTCACCCTGCCACCGGCGCTGCTCGGTGAGAACCAGGCGATCGACGCCCCGCCCGCCGCCGTCCCGCCCACCGCCTCCGTCGAGTTGCCCTCCCTCAAACCGCCGGAGGGGAGCGGCCCGCTGGCGGTGGAGGTCGACTACGTGGTCCTGGAGGAACAGCGCCCGGCCGTGCCCGCCCAGCGCCGGCCCTCGTCCGGCCCGGAGACCACACTCGGACAGCGCTTCGCCGAGAGCCAGGCCACCTGGACCGAGCCGGCGAGCCGGGCCGGGCCGGCCGACGGCGGGCACACCGTCAACGGGCTGCGGAAACGCGTCCCGCGGGCGCAACGGGCGGCCCGGCCCGAGCCCACGCCGCCGACGCGGCCCGAACCGTCGGCGCCGGTCGCCGGTTCCCCCGACGCGGTCCGCACCCGGCTGACCGCCCTGCGCGACGGCATCCAGCGTGGCGCCGCCCGTGACCGGCACGCGATGAGTGAGGAGACCCTGTGAGCGTCGAGGCCCCTGCCGACCGCCATCAGTTCAACTGGCTGCTGGGCAACTTCGTCCATCAGACCGACGGGGTACGGGACGCCGTGGCCGTCTCCTCCGACGGCCTGCTGATCGCCGCGTCCGACGGCCTGGCCCGTGCGGAGGCGGACCAGCTGGGCGCGATCGTCTCCAGCATGGCGAGCCTGGCCCGCAGCGCGTCCCGCCGCTACGACTTCGCCGGACTGAAACTGATCATGATCGAGATGCACCGGGGGTTCCTGGTGATCTCGGTGATCCCGGGCGGCAGCTGCCTGGGCGTGGTCGCCGCCGGCGACAGCGACCTCGGCCTGGTCGGCTACGAGATCTCGCTGCTCGCCGAACGCTTCGGCGACCTGCTCACCCCGGCCCTGATCGCCGAATCACGCCAGCACCTCCCCCGATGAGCGATTCAGGGGAGGATCCGGTGGTCCGGCCGTTCATGCTGACCGGCGGGCGGACCACGCCACTGCACGACGGGCTCCGGATCGAGACGCAGTTGTCCGCCGTACCCGCCGCCCTGTCCGCACCCCTGCGTTTCGAGTCCCGGCGCATCGTCGAACTGTGCCAGCGGCCGATGTCCGTCGCCGATCTGGCCGCCGTCCTGCGGGCGCCGCTCGGCGTGGTCCGGGTGATCGTCGCGGACCTGGTCACCCAGGGGTTCCTGCGCGCCGGCGACGCACCCGGCGAACTGACCACCAGCTTGATCGAAAGGATCCGGGATCGTGTTCGGGCGCTCTAGCACGGTGGCGGCGCCGTCGCCGGTCGCCGTCAAAATCGTCGTCAGCGGCGGCTTCGGGGTCGGCAAGACCACCTTCGTCGGCGCCATCTCGGAGATCGAGCCGCTGGTCACCGAGGCCGAACTGACCGAACGGTCGATCGGGGTGGACGACACGTCAGCGGTCGCCGGCAAGACCACCACGACGGTGGCGCTGGACTTCGGCCGGATCACCCTGGACGAGACGCTGCTGCTGTACCTGTTCGGCACGCCCGGGCAGGACCGGTTCGCGTTCCTCTGGGACGACCTGGTGAACGGGGCGCTCGGCGCGATCGTGCTGGTCGACACCCGCCGGATCGAGGACTGCTTCCCGGCGATCGACTACTTCGAGGAGCACGACATCCCGTTCATCATCGGGGTGAACGCCTTCGACGGGGCCCGCCGGTTCGAGCTGCCCGAGGTCCGGGACGCGCTCGGCGTCCCGGACGGCATGCCGATGCTGGAGTGCGACGCCCGCTGCCGCGACTCCGTCAAGTCGGTGCTGGTCGCCCTGACGGAACGGGTCCTGGCCCGCCGCCTCGACCGCCAACTCGGCCTGTCCTGAAAACCCCAGCCGTCGCCCAGCCCGCCAACCCGCACCCCAGAACCCGCCTGAACGACGGCTCGCGAACTCGGCCGCAACCACCGCATAAGCCCGCAGCGGGTGGGTCGGTTGTGACCGGCCGCCCACCTGCCTCCGGACTGTCACGGTTCGCTGCGTGGCCCGTACCAGATCAGGGTTTTTCGGAGAGGACGCCATCCGTTTCGGCGAACGCCGCACCTGTCGCCGGGCAGACCCACTCGCCGTCCTTGGCGACCAGCGGCTGCCCGGCGCGCCCGACCCAGCCGACGCGCCGCGCCGGGACGCCGACCACCAGCGCGAAGTCGGGGACGTCCTTGGTGACGACGGCGCCGGCGGCGACCAGGGCCCAGCGGCCGACGGTGACCGGCGCGACGCAGACCGCGCGTGCGCCGATCGCGGCGCCCTCGCCGATGGTGACGCCGACAGCGGTCCAGTCGTCGCCGGTCTTGAGGCGGCCGCCGGGGGTGACGGCGCGCGGGTACTCGTCGTTGGTGAGGACCGCGGCCGGGCCGATGAAGACACCGTCACCGAGGCGGGCCGGCTCGTAGACGAGGGCGTGGTTCTGCAGCTTGCAGTTGTCGCCGAGGACGACGCCGGGGCCGACGTACGCGCCGCGGCCGATGGTGCAGTTCCGGCCGATCGCGGCGTCTTCACGGATCTGGGCGAGATGCCAGATCCGGGTGCCGTCGCCGAGGCTGGCACGCTCGTCGACGTCGGCGGTCGGGGCGACGGTCACTGGCATGCGGAGGCCTTCCCTGGGCGGCATCGGAGATCCGGCACAGGGTAGTGGCCGGAAACGTGAGAAGTTGTCGGCAAGCCGACCGACAAAGTCCATTCTGTCCGTGCGGTGTAGTCCGGGTTGGCCGAAGGTATCGCCCTTCCCCCCGGCTCCGTCGGAAATCCATTCACGATCTGGCGTCGGGCCACAGGGGATCGATAGTTTTCCGGACGGACCGCGTCCGGGGTCCGTCCACTTCCGACGAAACGGATCGCTGTGAATTCTCAGCCTCCCGCGCCCATCGGCGTGGCCGTCGTCGGGGCCGGTTACTGGGGCCCCAACCTCGTCCGCAACTTCCAGGGCAGCTCCGCCTTCCACCTGCGCTGGCTCTGCGACCTCGACGTCGACCGGGCCCGGCGGGTGCTCGGCAACTACTCGACCGTGCAGGTCTCGGCGGACCTCGACGAGGTGCTCGCCGACCCGTCGGTCGACGCGGTCGCGATCGCCACCCCGGCCGGCACCCACCTGCCGGTCGCCATGGCCGCGCTGCGGGCCGGCAAGCACGTGCTGGTGGAGAAGCCACTCGCGGCCACCTTCGAGGAGGGCCTGCAACTGGTCGAGGAGGCCGACCGGCGCGGGCTGACCCTGATGTGCGACCACACCTACTGCTACACCCCCGCGGTGCTGCGCATCCGCCAGCTGCTGGCCGACGGTGAGCTGGGCGAGCTGCACTTCCTCGATTCGGTACGGATCAACCTGGGCCTGGTCCAGCGGGACATCGACGTGATCTGGGACCTGGCCCCGCACGACCTGTCGATCCTGGACTTCGTGCTGCCGCCGGCGGTCCGCCCGATCGCTGTCGCCGCGCACGGGGCCGACGGGATCGGCGCCGGCCGCGCCTGCGTGGCCTATCTGACGTTGCAGCTCAGCAACGGCGCGATCGCGCACATCCACGTGAACTGGCTGTCCCCGGTGAAGGTCCGCACCGCGATCATCGGCGGCTCGAAGCGCACCCTCGTCTGGGACGACCTCAACCCCAGTCAACGGCTTTCGCTGTACGACCGGGGCGTGGACGTGGCATCGCCGGAGGAGCTCGGGGACGAGCAGCGGCGGGACATCCTCGTGTCGTACCGGTCCGGCGACATGGTCGCCCCGGCGCTGACCGAGCGCGAGGCGCTGCGGACGATGGTCGACGAGTACGCACGGGCCATCACCACCGGAACTCCCGCACTGACCGACGGCCGGTCCGGGCTGCGGGTGCTGGAGATCCTCCAGGCGGCCTCGCGCAGCCTGGCGGAAGGCGGAATCATGATCAAGCTTGACGAAGGGCACATGGCGTGACTGGGGTACAGATCGAGGGCGCGCGCGCTCTCGTCACCGGCGGAGCGGGCACGATCGGTTCGCACGTCGTCGACGAGCTGGTGCGCGGGGGCGCGTCGGAGATCGTCGTTCTCGACAATTTCGTCCGGGGCCGCCGCGACAACCTCGCCTGGGCTTTGGAGAGCGGCCCGGTTCAGCTCGCCGAGGGGGACATTCGGGATGTCTCGACGGTCCGCTCGCTGACCGAGGGCAAGGACCTGGTCTTCCACCTGGCGGCGATCCGCATCACGCAGTGCGCCGAGGAGCCGCGGCTCGCCAACGAGGTGCTGGTCGACGGCACGTTCAACGTGATCGAGGCGGCCGCCGACGCCGGGGTCAAGAAGGTCATCGCGTCGTCGTCGGCGTCGGTCTACGGGCTCGCCGAGGAGTTCCCGACCACCGAGCGGCACCACCCGTACAACAACGACACGTTCTACGGCGCGGCCAAGGCGTTCAACGAGGCCACGCTGCGCAGCTTCAAGGCGATGAAGGACCTGGACTACGTCGCCCTGCGCTACTTCAACGTGTACGGCCCGCGGATGGACATCCACGGCCTCTACACCGAGGTGCTGATCCGCTGGATGGAGCGGATCGAGGCGGGCACTCCCCCGCTGATCCTCGGCGACGGCCTGGCCACCATGGACTTCGTGCACGTGGCCGACATCGCCCGCGCCAACATCCTGGCCGCCCGCGCCGATGTCACCGACGAGGTGTTCAACATCGCCAGCCACCAGGAGACCAGCCTCAAGGACCTGGCCGCCGCCCTCAGCGCGGTGATGAAATCCGACCTGGCCCCCGAGCACGGCCCGGCCCGCGCGGTCAACGGCGTCACCCGGCGCCTGGCCGACATCTCCCTGGCCGAGCGGAAGCTGGGCTGGAAGCCGCAGCTCACCCTCGAAGAGGGACTGCAGGGCCTGGTCGACTGGTGGCGGTCGTCCCAGTGATCCCGGTGATGATCCCCGACCTCGGGGAAGAGGAAGCGCAGGCCGCGGCCGAGGCGATCCGGTCCGGCTGGGTCGCCCAGGGGCCGCGTGTCGCCCGGTTCGAGAGCGAGTTCGCGGCCACCGTCGGCGCCGGGCACGGTGTCGCGGTGTCGTCCTGCACGACCGGCCTGCACCTGGCGCTGGTGCTGCTCGGCATCAGGCCCGGCGACGAGGTGATCGTGCCGTCGCTGTCGTTCATCGCCACCGCCAACGCGGTCCGCTACGTGGGCGCCACGCCGGTGTTCGCGGACGTCGACCTGGCCACCGGGAACGTGACGGTGGAGACGGTGGACGCCGTGCGTACCGGACGGACCCGGGCGGTGATCGCCGTGCACCAGGGCGGCGTGCCGTTCGACACCGTCGCGCTGCGCAAGGCGGCCGAGAGCTGGGACGTCGGCCTGGTCGAGGACGCAGCGTGCGCGGCGGGCTCGACGGCGTACGGGCAGCCGGCCGGCACCGGAGCGCGGGTCGCGGCGTGGTCGTTCCACCCGCGCAAGCTGCTCACCACCGGTGAGGGCGGCATGGTGACCGTCGACGACGCCGACTCGGCTGCCCGGCTGCGGCGGCTGCGGGAGCACGGCATGAACGTGTCGGCGGCCGCCCGGCACGCGTCGAAGCAGCCGGTGCTGGAGGCGTACCTGGAAACGGCCTTCAACTACCGGATGACCGACATCCAGGCGGCGGTCGGGCTCGTGCAGCTCGGCAAGCTGGCCGGTCTGGTGGCGCAGCGGCGTGCCCTGGCCGCCCGGTACCAGTCGCTGCTCGCCGGCATCGACGGCCTGGTGCCGGTGCGCGATCCGGCCTACGGGACGACGAACTACCAGTCGTTCTGGGTGCTGCTGGACGGTTTCCGGGCGAGCCGCGACGACGTGCTCACGGAGCTGGCGGCGCAGGGCGTGTCAGCGCGGCGGGGCATCATGGCCGCGCACCTGGAGCCGGCGTACGCGGACGTCACGCCGGGCCCGCTCCCGGTGACCGAGCGGATCACCCGCGAGTCGCTGATCCTGCCGCTGCATCACAAGCTCACCGAGGCCGACCAGGACCACATCGTCGGCGTGCTCCGCAGTCTCGCCTGACCCCCTCAGCGTGTGTAGTTCGGCCGTCCATGACGCCCCAACTACACACGCTGAGTTCACCGTTCCAGCGTGTTGAGTTCGGGCGTCATGGACGGCCGAACTCAACACGCTTCAGGGGTTGATCGCCAGCAGGTTGACCAGGAAGGCGACCGTTGCCGGCTCGGGCTGGGTGCGGCCGGCCAGCACCTCGTCCAGCCAGCTCCCGTTGACCAGGCCGGTGTCGCGGAGCGGGGCGGCCACCGACGGCTCGGCACGCCAGTGGGCGACCACCAGCGCGGCCATCTCCGCGGCGCCGAGCTGCGGACGGCCCTGACCACGGAGCTTCTGCCGGATCTTGCGGGCGGCCTTCCGGGCGGTGACCCGGTACGCCGCGGTCCGTGCCGCCAGGCCGGGCCGGCCCAGCCGGTTCGGGATCAGGCCGGAGTCCAGCGGCACCGCGGCGAGCTCGGCGTCGAGCAGGCTGATCAGCCGCCCGGTGAGCAGGCCGCCGCGTTTCTCCTCGGGCCGGACGGCGTGCGCGAGCTGGATGAACCGACGGTCGAACATCGGGTTGACGAAGTGCCGGTTGACCGCGGCCACCGATCCGTGCGCGCCGGACCAGCGTTGCATCCGCTGGTACAGGTAGAAGTGGTCGGTCGCGGCGAGCCACTCCGACGGGTACCCGTCGAACGACTCGGTGATCAGCCGCAGTGATGTGGCCCGTGCGGACGCCGCGAAGCCGGGTTCGAGCGCCGCGGTCTGCACGGCCTCGTTGGCGTACAGCCGCCAGGCCGCCAGTTTCTCGATCAGTTTCGGTCCGGTGACGGCGCCGCCGGGCTGTCCGAAGTAGTAGAAGCCGCGGCACGTCTCGCCGCCCAGCCCGGACAGCCGGTGGCCCTGCTCGAGCTGTCCCTCGGCGCGCAGCAGCGGGGCGAGCGCGAGCGGGCTGGCCATGCCGTCGAGCTGCCGCGCGGCGGTGACGGCGAGCG
Source organism: Actinoplanes sp. NPDC019969 (assembly GCF_055562375.1). Lineage (NCBI taxonomy): Bacteria > Bacillati > Actinomycetota > Actinomycetes > Micromonosporales > Micromonosporaceae > Actinoplanes > Actinoplanes sp. NPDC019969. Next base: position 146,343 of record NZ_JBVHFK010000012.1, read on the forward strand.
CGTGGGCCTCGGCGGGGGTGACGGCGGGCCCGTCGTCCATCCAGTGGATGTGCAGATCCATCCCGGTCAGGCCGGCCAGCCGGGTGGCGAACCGGGAGTCGGTGCCGCCGTGCACGTCGAGGGTCAGCGCGGCCAGGCCCTTGCGCAGGTCCGGCGGGATCGCGGCGAGCAGCACCCGGGTGTCCTGCCCGCCGGTGAGCTGCAGCACCGAGTCCGGGTGGTCACGCAGGTAGGCCCGGTGGAACTCGACCATGATCTCGGCCTGCTCGGCGGCGGCCTCCTCGACCGACGGCGGCGGGCCGCCGGTGGCGAGCGACTCCTCCACGTAGCGGTGCAGGGTGACCTTGCCGTCGTCGAGGATCGCCAGGTTGCCGGCCGGGATCTTGCCGACGCCGGCGAAGAGCGTGCGCAGGCCGACCTGCCAGCCGACCAGGCTCTGCACGGCGAGCGCGGCCCGGTCGGGTTCGGCGCCGGCCAGCGCGGCGAGCGCGAGGGCGCTGGTGGAGACCGCGGCGACGCCGTCGCCCTGCCACCAGTAGAGCTGCTGGAAGCCGAGCCAGTCGGTGGCCACCACGATCGGCGCGTCCGGCCCGTCCCGGTGGGCGGCGGCGAACGGCGGGACGATGGCGGCGAGCTGCGCGCCGTCCACCTTGACCCCATCACGCAGCAGGGCGGCGAGCGCGGCGTCGGAGACGTCGGCGGTCCGGGTGCGGGCGGTTTTCCCGAGGCGTACGGTGAACGCCTCACCGAGCCCGCCGGGACCGTCCGCGGCGACCCAGCCGGCGCCGGTGCGGGAGACGGCAGGGGCGCCCAGATGCGCCAAAACGGCTGCTGACGGGGCCACCGCGGAGGCCCCGGAAACCGCGAGGAACGACCTCACCGCAGAATTCCAATCATATGCTCACCCTAGTCGCCGGGACGGCCCTGGAGAAAGCGCCGGCGGCACGGGCGAAACCGACATTTACCGAGTCATCGGTGTCATTCTTCCGACCGTGCGAAAAGACGCGGTGGAAACGCGATTCCGGGCCGTGGTTGACTACGTGTCATGCTCGCTCGGATCTGGTCGCGGCGAACCGTCGACACGGCGTTCTCCACCCCGGACAACAGTTTCGGCTTCCTTCGCCTGTTGTTCGCCTTCGCCGTCCTCGTCTCGCATTCGCTGCCGATCGGTTACGGGGACGACGACCCCGGCGTCGGGTTCAGCCACGGCCAGACCGGGCTGGGTGAGATCGGCATCATCGGCTTCTTCACGATCTCCGGGTTCCTGATCACCCGCAGTGGCGGCCGGCTGCCGCTGCCCCGCTACCTGTGGCACCGCTGCCTGCGGATCCTGCCGGGTTTCTGGGTGTGCCTGCTGGTGACCGCGTTCGTGATCGCCCCGCTGGTCGCGCTGGTCGAGGGCAAGGGCCTGGCCGGGCAGTTCGGCTACGTGCTGAACAACGCGTTCGTGAAGATCCGGCAGTACGGGATCGGTGAGCTGTTCCTGGACACGCCGTACGGGGAGCGCACCGGCACGTCGGTCATGAACGGCTCGCTGTGGAGCCTGTTCTACGAGTTCCTCTGCTACCTGCTGGTCGCCGGGCTGGCCGTGATCGGGGTGCTGCGCCGGGCCCGCTGGGCGGTCGCCGTGCTGGCCGCCGGCCTGCTCGCCCTGATCGTCCGGGACTTCGCGCGGGCGCCGGAGATCCCCGGCCCGCAGGGCGCGCACGAGCCGTTCCTGGGCATCGCCGCGCTGGACGCGTACTCCCTGATCTACCTGACCTACATCTTCCTTCTCGGCGCTCTCCTCGAGTTGTACCGGCGGCGAATCGTGCTGAACGACGTGGGTGCGATCATCGCCCTGCTGGCCGTGGCCGGGACGTTGCAATTCGGTGCGTTCGCCGTTATCGGCTACCCCGCGTTCGCCTATCTGGTGTTGTGGCTGGCGGTTCGGTTGCCGGCCCCGTTCCGCCGGATCGGCCGTCATTCCGACTACTCGTACGGTTTCTATATCTACGCGTTTCCGGTACAGCAGTTGCTGGCGCTCGTGGGCGTACCGAAGCTGGGTCTGATCGTCTATGTCCTGCTCGCCACCATAGGCACCTTCGCCCTGGCGATCCCGTCCTGGCATTTCATCGAACGCCCGGCGATGGCCTGGAAGAACTGGTCGCCCCGGCGTCAGCGGATCACGGCGGGCGACCAGGCGTCCGGGATGAACAGTCGCGGCGAGCCACTGCCGTCCGCCGGGACCGTCCACACGTCACTGGCCGACGGCCCGGTGCCGGAGCGCGGCAATCCGTAGAGGACGTTGCGGTCGTCGAGCCATTCGATCTGGTCGTCGACGCTGTGTTTCTCGGCGAGCAGGGTGGTCCGGCCGCTCGCCAGGTCGTACACCGCGATCAGCCACTGGCCCTTCGCCTGCCCGTTGCGGGTCTTGAAGGCGACCCGGGTGCCGTCCGGCGACAGCGACGGGCATTCGGCGTCCTCCCGCAGCGCCACCAGCCGCCGGTCCTTGATGCTGCCCTTGACCAGCCACGTCGTCGCGCCGGACGCGGCGGTGGCGTAGAAGTGGTCGTCGTCGCCGGTGAACGTCACGCCCCACATGTTGCGGTCCTGGCTGCTGTTGCGCTTGCCGTCGACGAGCAGCGTGAAGTCGGACTCGAGGTTCAGACTCGCGCCGCCGGCCAGCGGCGTCACCAGGGTCTCGGTGGAGAACTCGCCCGGCGACGTGTAGTCGTGGCCGGCGACGAACGTGGTGGTGGCCGCCCAGTCGCCGTCCGGCGACAGGCGGGTCCGGCTGGGCACCCCGGACAGCGGGAGCTCCCGGGTCACGGCCCAGCCCGCGTCGAGGACCTGAGCGCGGTACGTGGTGACGAAGCCGGACTTCGCGTACAGGCAGACCGCCTCGCCGTCCCGGGAGTACACCCGGTCGCAGCGGACGTCGGTGAACGCGCGCGCGCCGCCCGGATCGGCGAGCGGGACCACGGCGACCCGTCCGTACCGGTCGCCGATGGCGGTGCTGCGGAAGACGATCCGCGGCTGCCGGGACACCGCGGCCAGGCCGGTGACCGGCACCGGTGGCGCCGCCGCGACCAGATCGGCCTGCTCGCGACGGGTGTGCAGGACGAACCAGACAGTGCCCGTCACCGCCAGGACCAGCACGGCCGCGAAGATCGCCAGCCGGTTGCGCAGACTCACTCGATGCCTTTCAGCAGCCGCCAGGCCGCCACCATACCCACCACGAGCAGCCCGGCCGCCAGGCACAGCGCCGCCGACGGGCCCAGGAACTGCCACAGCACCGCGAACGCCAGCGACATCGCGAACCGGGCCAGCACCACCACGGTCTGCGCGGCGGCGATCCCGCTCCCCCGCGCCTCGGCCGGCACCCGCGGGCTGATCAGCGCCGGCAGCACCCCGTCGGTGGCGGCGTAGTACGCCCCGAGCAGGCCCAGCGCCAGCAGCGTGACCGCCAGCCCGCCGCTCGGCGCGGCCGCGACCAGGTAGACCGCGAGCAGCGCCACGTGACCGCCGAGGAACACCTTCGCCCGGCCGATCCGGTCCGCCAGCCGGCCCACCGGCATCGCCAGCAGCAGGTAGACGAGGTTGGTGCCGACGTACATCAGCGGGAACCAGCGGGCCGCGAAGTCGTCGCGGTGCTGCAGCGACAGGTAGAGGAAGCCGTCGCCGACGGTCAGCAGGCCGAGCATCCCGACGGCGAGCAGCGGCCGGCGCAGCCGCGGGCTCGCCAGCTCGGTGAACAGCCGGCGCAGCGGCAGCCCCGCGCCCCCGCCACCGGTGCGCCGGTCCGGCACGAACAGCACCAGCACGGCGACGCCGAGGACGCCGAACGCGAACGAGGCCACGAACACCGAGGTGTAGCCGCCGGGCACGGCCAGCAGCAGCGCGAACGCGGCGAGCGGGCCGAGGGCGGCGCCGATGGTGTCCAGGGTGCGGTGCACACCGAACGCCCGGCCCAGCACCGCCGGGTCGGAGACGTCGGCGATCAGCGCGTCCCGGGGCGCGGTCCGGAAACCCTTGCCGAGCCGGTCGGCGGTCACCACGGCGGTGATCGCCGCGAAACCCTGCGCCGGGATCAGCGCGATCCGGCTCAGCGCGGACACGCCGTACCCGGCGGCGGCGATCCACTTGGGGCGGTTCGACCGGTCGTTGAGATAGCCGCCGAAGATCCGGACGAGCGCGCTGACGCCCTGGTAGAGGCCGTCGACGACGCCGTACGCGATCAGGCTGAGCCCGAGTTCGGCGGTCAGGTACAGCGGCAGGACCGCGGCCACCATCTCCGACGACACGTCGGTGAGCAGGCTGACCACGCCGAGCAGGAAGACCGTTCCCGCCACCCGGGTCCGCCGGTCACGAGGTCCGGCGGGCCGGTCGCGGATCGAGATGTACACGGTGGTGCTCAGTCCTCCAGGGCGGCAGCCAGGGCGCGCACAGTCGTCTCCTGCTGGTCCACGGTGATCTGCGGGTACAGCGGCAGGGAGAGGATCTCGCCGGCCGCCTTCTCGGCGTGCGGGAAGCTGCCGGCCGGGAACGCGGGGTCGGCGAACGCGGGCGTCAGGTGGAGCGGGTACGGGTAGTGGATGCCGGCGCCGACCCCGGCCTCGTGCAGCCGGGCCAGCACGGCGTCGCGGCGCTCCGGGCCGCCGGGGACGCGGACCACGTACAGGTGCCAGACGTGCTCGTTGCCGTCCAGGGTGGCCGGGCGCACCACGTCCAGGCCGTCCAGCAGCTCGTGGTAGCGGGCGGCGGCGGCGCGGCGGGCGTCGTTCCACACGGCGAGGCGGGCCAGTTTGGCGCGCAGCACCACGGCCTGCAAGGCGTCCAGGCGGCTGTTCACGCCGACCAGGTCGTGCACGTACTTCTGCAGGCCGCCGTGGCTGCCCAGGGTCCGCACGACGGTGGCCTGCTCCGGGTCCGGGGTGAGGACGGCGCCGGCGTCCCCGTACGCCCCCAGGTTCTTACCGGGGTAGAAGCTCGTCGCCGCGATGCCGTCCGCGCCCGCCGCCCGGCCGTGGCGCAGCGCCCCCTGGCTCTGCGCGGCGTCCTCGACCACCGCGACACCGCTGCCGGCCAGCGCGGCCCGCAGGTCGTCGGCGGCGGCGAGCTGACCGTACAGGTGCACCGGCACGACGGCGGTGGTCTTCGGGCCGACCGCGGCCAGCATCTTCGGGACGTCGACCAGGTAGGTGTCCGGGTCGATGTCGGCGAGCACCACGCGGGCGCCGATCCGGGCGACCGGCTCGGCCGTGCCGACGAACGTGTTGGCCGGGACGACCACCTCGTCGCCCGCCTGCACCCCGGCGGCCCGCAGCGCCAGCTCGACGGCGTCGGTGCCGTTCGCCACACCGACGCAGTGTGCCGCGCCGGAGAACTCGGCGAACTCGCGCTCGAACGCCGCCACCTCGGGGCCGCCGACGAAGCCTGTGGTCGACAGGACCCGCTTGAAGCCGGCGTCCACCTCCTCGGCGACCTCGGCGTGGGCAGCTTGAAGATCGACGAGCGGAATCATCGTGTGTGGTCTCCCCCGGAATCCGAACGCCCGCGAAGGGGCGGAAGCCTCGTCTACTGTAGTCAGCGCGGAACCGTGCGCAGCCACCCGAAGGGTGGGGCGGACCGTCCGTTCGGCTCGTTCTCGTCGATCCCCGGCGCATCCACGATGGCTGAAGGTGTCTCCATCGGACTCGCGTTACGTCGGTAGGGTCGGGCGCGATGGGATCTGGCTCAGGGGGAGGCCAATTTTGACTTCGACGGCGCTCGCGCCGGCACCGGCCGGGACCGACGAGCGGCTCACCGGGGTCCCCGGCGAACCGCTCGCCCACCGGCGGTACCGGCGCATGCGGTTCATCCGGCGCTTCGAGGAGACGCTGCTCCAACTGTTCGAGGAGGGCGCGCTCAACGGCACCACGCACGCCTGCATCGGGCAGGAGGCCGACGCGGTGGCGGTGACCGAGCACCTCGCCGACGGCGACCACATCTTCAGCAACCACCGGTGTCACGGCCACTACCTCGCGCACTCCGGTGACGCGCTCGGCCTGATGGCCGAGATCATGGGCAAGGAGGCCGGTGTCTGCCGCGGCATGGGCGGCAGCCAGCACATCTGCGCGCCGGGCTTCAAGTCCAACGGCGTGCAGGGCGGCATCGTGCCGAACGCGGCCGGCATCGCCCTGGCCAATCAGCTCGACGGCAACGGCGCGGTGAGCGTGGTGTTCATCGGCGACGGCACCCTGGGCGAGGGCGTGGTCTACGAGACACTGAACATGGCGGCGCTGTGGAAGCTGCCGCTGCTGGTGGTCTGCGAGGACAACCGGTGGGCGCAGAGCACGCCGATCGCCGCGAACCTGGCCGGTGACATGGCCGGACGGTTCAGCGCCTTCGGGGTTCCGGTCCGGGAGATCGACAGCACCGATGTGGCGGAGCTGAGCACGGTCGCCGGCGAGGAGATCGCGGCGGTGCGGGCCGGGGACGGGCCGCGGGTGCTGCTGATCCACACCTACCGGCTGTGCCACCACTCGAAGAGCGACGACGAGCGGCCGCAGGACGAGATCGACGCGCATTGGCTGGTGGAGCCGCTGGTCGTGCACGGGCGGCGGCTCGACGGCGCGGACCGGACACGGATCGACGACGAGGTGGAGGCCGCGCTGGCCGAGGTCGTGGCGACGGCGAGGGCCCTGCCGTGATCTTCGCGAAGGAACTCAACGACACGCTGCGTGGCGCCCTCACCGACGACCGGCGGGTGGTGCTGCTCGGCGAGGACATCGCCGACCCGTACGGCGGCGCCTTCAAGGTGACCCGCGGCCTGTCCACCGCGTTCCCGCAGCGGGTGCGGACCACCCCGATCAGCGAGGGCGCCATCGCCGGGATCTCGGCCGGGCTGGCGCTGGCCGGGTACCGCCCGATCGCCGAGGTGATGTTCGGCGACTTCCTGACGCTGATGTTCGACCAGGTCGTCAACCACATGGCCAAATACCAGGCGATGTACGCGGACCAGGCGACCTGCCCGGTGGTGATCCGCGCGGCCACCGGCGGGCACCGCGGTTACGGGCCGACGCACAGCCAGAGCCTGGAGAAGCACTTCCTCGGCGTCCCGCACCTGCGCGTGGTCGCCGCCTCGCTCTACCACGACCCGCGGACCGTCTTCGCCGACTTCCTGGGCCGTGACGAGCCGGTGCTGTACGTGGAACACAAACTGCTCTACCCGCAGCACCTGACGCCGCCGGTGAACGGGATGGTCGGCGACCTGATCGCCACCAGCGACGCCTCGCCCGGCGCGCTGCCCACGATCCGGCTCTCCGCGGTGCCCGCCGAGGACTGCGCGGTGAGCGTTCTGGCGTACGGCTACCAGGCCCACCTCGCCGCGCAGGTGATCGAGCGTCTCGCCATCGAGGAGGAGATCTTCGCCGAGCTGATCGTCCCGGCCCAGATCGCCCCGATGGACTGGGCGCCGGTCGAGCGCTCGGTCGCCGCCACCCGCCGTCTCGTCACCGTCGAGGAGGGCGCCGACGGCTGGTCGTGGGGCGCCGAGGCCGCGTCGGTGATCTCCCGGCGGCTGTTCGGCCGCCTCGACCGGCCGGTCGACGTCGTGGCCAGCGACGCCACGGTCATCCCCTCGTCGAAGACGAAGGAGGCCGCGGTGTTGGTCGGCACTGCCCGCATCGAGGCGGCCATCCGTGCCGCCGCCAACTGAGGAGACTGGCGTGAATCCCGTCCTGGTGCCCACCAACGACGTCAACAGCGAGCACGGCATCCTGGTGATGTGGTTCGCCGACGACGGCGCCGAGGTGGAGAAGGATGAGCTGCTCGCCGAGGTGGAGACGAGCAAGGCGGTCCTCGAGGTGGTCGCCCCGGTCGCCGGGGTGCTGCTGCACAAGGCGCCCAAGGGCGCCGAGGTGCCGTTGAAGGAGCCGATCGCGCTGCTCTTCGAGGATGCCGCGGCGCGTGAAAGGCATCAGCGGGAGCCGGCCGTGGAAAAGCCGGCCGTGGGCCCACGCGCCACGGTCAAGGCGATCCAGCGAGCCAAGGAACTCGGTGTCGACCTGGCCACGCTGCAGCTGGACCGGTTGATCACCGTCAAGGATGTCGAATCGGTCCAGCCCGTTGCCGACAAACCGGACGATGTGCCGGGGCCGCTGATCGGCGCGCCCGGCCGGCAACGGATCCTGATCATCGGGGCGGCGCTCGGGGCGACCCAGGTCCTCGACATCCTCGCCGGCAGCACGACGCAGCAGGCGGTGGCGATCGTCGACGACGACACCGCCCGCTGGGGCGCCGAGGTGCACGGGGTTCCGGTCGTCGGCGGCAGCGGCAGGCTCACCGAACTGTTCGCGGCGGGCGCCTTCGACGCGGCGATCATCGCGATCGGGAAGTCCCCGGCGGTCCGGGCCAGGTTCCGGAAGGCGTGCGAGGAGGCCGGTGTCCCCCTCGCCAACGCGATCGACCCGACCGCGAAGATCGCCACCGACGTGACGCTCGGGCAGGGCAACATCATCTGCGCGTTCTGCCACGTCGCCACCGGGGTGAAGGTCGGTGACAACAACTTCTTCTCGGCGTACAACTCGTTCGACCACCACAGCGTGATCGGCGACGACAACGCCACCGGCCCGTCGGTCTACACCTCCGGCAAGGTCACCATCGGCAACCGGACCCGCTTCGGCACCGGCATCGTGATCGAGCCGGACGTGGTGATCGGCGACGACGTGGCGGTGGCGTCCGGCGCCGTGATCGTCAGCTCGGTCCCGGCCGAGCACGTCGTCAAGACGAAGATCGTCACCACCACCGTCGTGCCGCTCCGCCGCTAGAAGATCACGTGTGTTGAGTTCGGACGCCTATCGCGCCCGAACTCAACACACCGGTTTGCTACGTGGGCGGGTCAGATGCCGCGGCGCTGCCAGGACTGCCACCACAGCCACTCGCGGCCCTTCGCGGCGACAGCCGAGAGGACCAGAGGCTGCAGGTACGGCATGGCCTGCGCACCGACCTTGCGGCGTACGGACAGCGCCCGGTACTCCGGCAGCTTCCGGTAGTCCGGCCACACCTCCGCGGCGAACGCCTCCAGCTCGCCGACCGGCACGATCGCCGTCTTGCCGCGGTCGTAGGCGCGGAACGCCCGGCGCAGCGCGAACCGGGCCAGCCGCTGGTGCACCATCGCGTCCAGGCGGTCGGCGTCCGGCAGCAGGTGCCGGCACTTGGTCAGCACCGACTCGTACGCGATCTTCCGCTCCCGCAGGTCGTCGATCGCGCCCGCGTCGGCGTGCATGTTCTTCGCGTGCAGCCGGTAGTACGCCTGATCGGCCTTCACGTAGCCGACGTCGGCGTGCGAGGCCAGCCGCATCCACATCTCGATGTCGGCGGCGTGCGGCAGGTTCGGGTCGTACCCGCCGACCTGCTGCTGCAGCTTGGTCCGCACCACCACCTCGGGCGAGGTGATGCAGCCGGTGCCCTCCCGGAACCGGCGCTCCAGCCACCAGTGCCCGTGGTAGACCGTGCTGCGCCCGGTGTCGCGGGCGGGCGGCGGCGGGCCGGGATGCTGGAAGTGCACCGGGTGGCCGTACGCGAAACCGACGTTCGGGTTGGCGTCCAGCAGCGCCACCGCCCGGGTCAGCGCCCCGGGCGTGAGCAGGTCGTCGGCGGAGAGCAGCACGGTGTAGTCACCGTCGGCCCACTCCAGGAGACCTTCGTTGTACGTGGCGATGTGCCGCTTGTTCTCGGTGTGCACGAGGACCTCGACACGTGGGTCGGCCTCGGCGATGGCCCGCGCCTTGTCCGCCGAGTCGTCCGGCGACGCGTCATCGATGATCAGCACCCGGACGTCGACGCCCGGGTTGTCGAGCACGCTGTCCACGCACGCGCGCAGGTAATCGCCGTACTTGTAGCACGGGATCACGACGCTGACCGAACTCACTGTGTTCTCCCCCAGGTTGGAAGGTGGCGGGCCCGGCGCACGTGGCGCCGGGCCCGCCGGTTCACGAAGCGGTCGTCGAGAAGATCGCGTCGACCCAGTAGTTGGCAGAGTTGTAGCTCGACGTCGGGAACACCCGGCTGGTGCTCGCCTTGAAGAGCCCGTTGCCGGCGCCGACCGCGCTGGCGGGCGCGGTCAGCGGGTACGACGACCGGGCTTGGTTGAAGTAGGCGCCGCTGTACGAGTAGAAGCCCACCTCGGTGTGGTACGAGACCACGTACGCCACGTTCGCGTCGATCGGCACCGGGGTGGCGAACTGCAGCGTCTGCCACCCGCTCGCGGTCTCGTTGACGAACGTCCCGGTGGCCAGCTCCTGGCCGGTGGCCGTCCACAGCGTGCCGGTGTGCGTGCCGGTGTTGCGGTCGCCCTTGTAGAAGCGGACACCCGTCACGTAACCGTCGATCGCCGAGACGAACCGCATGCCGAGCTCCAGCGAGGCGGCCTCACTGGCGCTCTCCACCGCCGGGGTGGCGGCCGGGCTGAACACCGTGCACGGGCAGCTGACCCCGGAGCCGGTGGTGAACTGCCAGGTCAGCGCGTTCGGCATGGTGTTGCCCCACAGGTCGGCGGCCTTCACCGACGCGGTGAACTGGGTGTTCGCCGGCAGCGCGGTGTCCGGCCGCAGGGTGGCCTTGCGGGTGGTGTCGTCGTAGGAGACCTTCGCGTCGACCGCGTTCCCGCCGGCGCTGAGCGTGAACGCCAGCGTCTCCGGGTCGATGTCGTGGTCGAAGGTCGCGGTCACCGCGGTGTTCCGGGCGACACCCGCGTCACCGGCGGCCGGGGCGCGCACGGTGACCACCGGGGGCGTGGTGCCGGCGGTCGCGGTCTCCACCACCGCGTCCACCCAGTAGTTGGTGTTGCCCCAGCTCAGGTTCGGGAACCCGCCGCCGGTGCCGTACTTGTAGACGCCGTTCGGCCCGGACACCCCGGACTGCAGCTGCTTCACGATGCCGTCGCCGGCGCCCTTGTTGTTGAAGTAGCCGCTGCTGTACGAGTAGTGCCCGCTCGGCGTGTAGTACGACACGATGTACGTGGTGTTCGCGGCGATCGACACCGGGTTGGCGAAGCTCATCTTCTGCCAGCCGCTGGCCGTCTCGTTGCTGAACGTCCCGGTCGCCAGCAGCTTGCCGCTGGTGGTCCACAGCTTGCCGAGGTGCGTGCCGGTGTTCGCGGCCGACTTGTAGAACCGCACACCGGTCACCTGCGCCGGCACCCCGACCTGGAACTTCGCGCCCAGCTCGTTGGCGTTGCCGTCGAAGGAGTCCACCTTCTCCGGCACGTCCGACGGTTTGTACGTGGTGCACGGGCACTGCTGCGGCCCGACCGTCACGTCGACCGTGCGGAGCGCCCCGAAGTTCAGGCTGTCGTCGATGCCGCGGACCCGGATCTGAGCCGGGCCCTCGACGATGGGCGTCCAGGTGTACGTCCAGTTCGCCAGCCCGTCCGCGGCCCGCCAGGTGGCGCCGCCGTCGGTGGAGACCTCCACCCGGGCGAGCTGCCCGGACGCGTCGGACGCGGTGCCGGTCACGGTGATCGGCGACAGCTTCGGCACCGTCGCGCCGGCCGCCGGGGCGGTGACGGCGCTGACCGGGCCCACCGTGTCGGTGGACTTGGTGGGCGTCTTCAGGAGGGTCTGCAGCGTCTTCGGCTGCACGCCCATGTCGGCGAACAGGTTGGCGGTGGCCTGCTGCATCCGCAGGTCCTCGGAGGTGGCCGGCCCGGTGTGCTGGGCGCTCAGGCCCCACGACCACTGGACCGTGCCGGAACCGAAGACCAGCGCGTTCGAGCTCTGGTCGCGGTACATCACCACGCTGTGGGTGGAGACGCCGTTGCCGTAGTTGTTGCCCTCGTCGAGCAGCAGGGTGCCGTCGGTGATCTGCAGGGTGGTGGAGGAGAACCGGACCATGCCCGGCGGCCGGGCCGCGTTCTCGATGTCGGAGTCCCACTCGTAACCGAGGGTGCCGGTCGGGAAGGTCGCCACCTCGCCGTTGTTCAGGTCCTTGATCGAGGTGTCCCGCCACAGCCGCAGGTTCTTGAACTCCGGCGTGACGGTCATCGCGTCGAACCGGTAGCCGTTGACCGTGAAGAGCGTGCCGGTGATCTTGTTCTGCGGCTGGTTGCCACCGGTGCCGGCGCCCGCCGGGTCCATCCAGGTGCCGGTCCACTGCCCGCTCGGGTCGGCGATGCCGTTCGGCGGATTCATCTTCATCTTGGTCATCTTGTAGCAGACCAGGGTGCGGTTGGCGCCGCCGCCGGTGGAGATGGACGGCTCCAGCCGGGTCCGCCAGAACGCCTCGTTGCCGCTGAAGAACGCCAGGTTGGTCCCGGACTCGCGGGCCGCCTCGACGTTGTTCCAGAGGTTCTGGTCCCAGTACTCGTCGTGACCCGACGACAGGTAGACCTTGTGCTTGGGCAGCAGCGACGGCTTGGTCGACACGTCGATGTTGGAGGCGTAGCTGACGTCGTACCCGTTGCGCTCCAGCCACGAGATCATCGGGTACTCGCTGGACAGGATCGCGTTGTCACCGGCGATGCGCATCGGCCGGTTGTAGCTGACCTTGTACGCGCGCCCGTCCGGAGCCGGGCCGCCGCCCTCGTACATGTTCTGGCCGCCCCACTTGTTGTAGGCCTGCCAGGTCTGGTCCGAGGTCTGCACCAGGATGTCGGAGTCGCTGCTGTCGTCGGCCACGACGAACGGGTACGGCATGTAGCCCTCGCCGTTGCCCTGGTCGAGCAGCGCCAGGTAGACGCCGGAGACCGCGGTCGACGGCACCTGCCAGGTGACGTTGGTGACCCAGTTGCCGCAGTCGACCAGGCCGGTGGCCGGGTCCCGGTCGCACTCGTCCTGGACCTTCTCGGGGAACGTGGCCGTCGGCGAGGTCGGCATCCGCCGCGCCCCGGCGCCGTTGTAGTAGCCGAGCCGCAGGAAGCTGACCGTGAAATCGGTCGGCGAGTTGACCTTCATCTGCAGCGTCTCGCCGGGCTGCACGCTCATCTTGGTGGTGAAGCCCTCGATGTCACCCCAGGAGCTGTCACCCCACCAGTCCTCGAGCGGCGTGCCCTGCTTGGAGTTCTCGCAGACGATCGGATTGGAGTTCGCGCCGCACGGGTCCTCGGCCGCGAGGACCGCCGCCGGCGTCAGGATCGCGGCTGCGATGACCAGCGCGGAGACCGCGCCTGATGCGAGCCTGTGTATCACTCGACTTCTCTTTTCATGGGAACGGTGATATCGGCCGGCAGGGCTCTGCGGGCCTGCCGGCCGTGCGGGGTCAGGTGAACCGGCGTTACTTCGCCGGTTGCGGCACCTGCTTCGTGGTTGGTACGCCGTCGATCGTTCCGACGACATTGTTCGACCACTCCCCATAAGTGGTGGAACAGTTGTTGTCGCAGCCGCCGGCCGCGTCCCAGTGGGTCGGGCCGAAGACGTTGTCGGTGATCTTCAGGTCGACGCCGGTCTGGGCGTACAGCCCGTAGGCGCCGAGGGAGATGAAGCTGTTGCGCACCTCGTAACCGCGCAACTGTGATCCGTCGACCTGCTGTGTGAACAGGACGGCGGTGATCGCCTTCCAGTAGTTCGCCACCGGCTTGCCGGTGTACGCGTCGATGCCCGGTTCGAGACGGCTGTTCTCGATGGTGACCGGGCCGCTTCCGCCGTACGGGAACACGCCTCCGGTGTGCGCCTGGCCGGGGTCGCTCAGGTTGGCGATGTAGTTGTCGTGCAGCCAGCTGTTGCGAATGGTGGTACGCGCCCCGCACAGGCACATCCCGCCGGTGTTCGCCACGTCCACCCGGTTGAGCGTGATGGTGCAGGTGGCGCAGTCGTTGATGGCGTGGTCGTTGAGCGGGACGCTCTTCTCACCGAGTCCGACCGGTTCCGGCCGGATGGTGACGTTGGTGAGGTTCAGCTCCAGGCTGCCCTTGGCGTCGGAGTTCACCAGGATCGCGCGGTTCTGCGCGCCGGGCGGCGGCGCGATGATCGAGTTGGTGATGTTGACCTTGCCGTGGCAGCTGGTGCCGATGTAGAGGAAGGCCCGGAAGTACATCCGGTCCAGGTTCACCGTGCCCTTGCAGTCGTAGAGATCCCATTCCAGGCTCTCCTTGTTGTGCGCCTGGACCAGCTTGTACCCCTTGGGCACCGGCAGCCGGGCGTCGGACTGCTGGTAACGCTTCACGCCCGGCGCGCCGACCGAGAACCGGGCCGGGTACCGCCCGCCGCCGGTCGCGGTGACCGGCAGCGCCTTGGCCTTGACCGGGGCGCCGGTGGGCTCGGCCGCGGGCCCGGGCGCCGACGGCACGGCGGAGCCGGGCACCGACGACGGCGGGGTCCGGCCCGGTGTCCCGCTGGGCGCGGCCGGGATCGGCGTGCCCTGCGGTGTGGTGACGGTGCCCGTCCCGGCGACCGGGGCGGTGTCCCGGTCGCGGAGCAGGACCACGGCCGCCAGCACGGCGGCCAGCAGCACGGCCAGACCGGCCGGGAGGAGGAACCTGCGCTTGCTGCGGTCCGTCGTCACGACAACTCCCACGGGGTCCAGTAGCTGTCCGGGTTGATGGTGTAGTTCACTGTCGGCTCCGGGATGTGTTCGACCCGGTGCCGGCGGCTGAACCGGTAGACGAGCTCCCAGTCCTCCTTCGGCGCCACCGAGGTGGTGCGCCGCAGCCGGCTGAACCGGGTGCTCGGCAGCCGTCGCAGCACGAGCGGGTTGTTGTCCAGGTAGCAGCGCTCCCAGGCGAGCTTGCGGTCGAACGGCACGGACAGCACGTCCCGGACGGTGCCGTCCGGCATCAGCCGCCGCATCGCCGTGTAGACCGCGTCCGGCCGGTCCGCGGCGGCCGCGGAGTCCAGTCGCGCCAGGGCCGTCTCCAGATGGTGCGGATCCCAGGTGTTGTCGTCGTCCAGGAACGCCACGAAGTCCGAGTCGGTCAGGCCGATCCCCACGTTGCGGCCGACCCCCGGCACGTTGATGTTGTGCCGCAGGCTCACCACGTGCAGCCGCGGGTCGCCCGGGAACGCCGGCAGCCCGCCGCCGCCGTCGTCGACCACCACCAGCACCAGGTCCCGCACGGTCTGGGCCAGCACCGACTCGACCGCTCGCAGCACGCCGTCCGGGCGCTTGTAGGTCAGCACGACGACGGCGACCCGGGCCCGCGGGCGCGTCCCGCCGGGCAGGCCGGCCACCAGGCGGCGCACCTCGGAGCGCTCGAACCGGCCCAGGCCGACCGCGGTGTGCCCGAGCACCACCTTGTTGCGCAGCTCCTCGAGCGGCATCCAGCCGTACTTCGCGCGTAGTCGCTGCTTCAGCGAACGCATGTCTGGGATCTCCTAAGCGGGGTCGGCGGCCAGCGCGGGCTCGGCGGCGGCCGGCTCCTCGGCGCCGGCGTCGCCGGACCGAAGACGTCTGACGAGCGGGAGGACGAACGGGACGTACGTGACCAGCGCGGCCAGGCCGGCCACGGTCAGGCCGAGGAAGCCGCCGCCCAGCCAGCGGTGCGCGAGCCAGGCGACCACGCCCATCGCGACACCGCCGAGCACCGGGCGGACACAGCTCGCCAGGATCGCCCGGGCCGGGATGCCCAGCTTGACCAGCGCGACCAGGAAGACCGGGACGACCAGTAGACCGGCCACCACCACGTGCCCGGCAGCGACCCCGGGGACGCCCCACTGGTGGGCGAAAAGCACCAGCACCGGGACGAGCGAGAACAGCCACCAGGCCTGCATCAGCATGAGCGTCTTGCGGACCCGGGTGGCGAGGCAGTCGTACGCCAGCTCCACCGCGACCCGCAGCAGCCCGAGCGCCACCAGGAACTGCAGCGGCCGGCCGGCGGCCTCCCACTGGTCGCCGTAGACGAACGTGATGATCGGTGTGGCGAGCACGCCGAGGACCACGCAGATCGGCACCGCGGCCGCGATGACCAGACTGAACGCGCGGACGAAACCGGCCGCGAACCGTTCCGGCGACTCGTCGGCGAGCCGGGAGAACCCGGCGAACGACACCCGCCGGGCGGTCTCCGACACCATCCGCACCGGCCAGCTCGACATGTTGAACGCCATCGCGTAGACGCCGACCGCGACCGGGCCGAGGATCGAGCCGACGACCACGGTGTCCACGTTGACGATGCCGAGGGTGAGCAGGCTCGCGGACGCCAGCGGGAACCCGTACCGGATCAAGCTCTTCGCCTGGTCGGAGTCCCAGCCGAACCGGAGCATGCCGGGCGCGCAGAGGCCGAAACCGACCAGGGCGACCAGGTTGCCGATCAGCGAGCCCCAGGCGAAACTCATCGCGCCGACCCCGGCCGCCGCGAAACCGATCATCGCGGCGGTGCTGACGGCGAAGTTCAGGATGTCCACGACGGTGCGCTTGAACTGCTGGAACTCGCGGTTCAGCTTCCCCAGCGGGACGCACGCGATGCCGTCGATGATCACGCTGATGCAGAGCACCCGCAGCATCGTGGTGGCTTCCGGCGAGCCGAGCGCCGAGGCCACGGCCGGTGCGGAGACGTAGAGGGCCACGTACAGCACGCTGCTGCTGAGCGTGGAGATGGTCAGCACGGTCGGCGCGAACCGCCGGATGTCGCCCTCCCAGCGGACCAGCGCGAGGCTGACGCCCATCTCGTTGAGCGACAGCAGCATGGCCAGCACCAGCAGGCCGACCGCGTAGAGACCCCACTCGTACGGCCCGAAGAACAGGCGGGCCAGGATCACGCCGGAGGCGAACGTGCCGACCCGGCGGACGATGGTGTTGATCAGGCTCCAGCGGGCAGCGGTCGCCACGCGCCTGTTCAAATCCGTCACTGTGGGTGTTCTCCGATTCTCGCCTCTTCACGGCGCGCCACGCTCAGGTATGCACCCGACAGGCCCAACATCAGGAAAGTGGATCCGGCCACGATCGGGAAGCTCAGCGTGTCGAATGTGGCCGTTACGACGAGCATCACGAACCCGACGGCCACAAAGGCCTGACCGGTCTCCCGGCGTTCCTCCGAGACGAACCGGCGGCGGCCCGCGCCACCACAGTGGATCATCGTGACGTAGAGGGCGACGATGGCGATCATCCCGACGATGCCGATCTCCAGCCGGGCGAGCAGGTACTGGTTGTCGGTGAAGCGGTACAGGTCGGGCAGGAAGGTGCCGGGACCGCGGCCGAACCACTCGTGCCCGGCGATGAAACCGTCCACGTCCTCGCTGGTGGCGGTCCGCGAGTTGGTGCTGTCGTCACCGCCGTTGAGCATCGCGCTGAACAGGCCGATCAGCGTGCCGATCAGGCCCGGCACGACGACCCGGGTGGCGCCCAGCGCCGGGATCAGCACCAGCAGGGTCTTGCCCACCCGGTCGGACTTCCAGGTGACCATCAGCGCGATCATGACGATGCCCAGGCCGATCACCGAGGTCCGCGACACCGTCATCACCGAGGCCAGCGCGATCAGGCCGACCGGCACCCACTTGCGCCAGACGCTCCGGTCCCCGCCGTGGAAGGCCTGCGCGATGGCGAACGGCAGCGCCGTCACCATGGTGGTGGCCAACTCCAGGGTGTTCGACGCGGTGGAGGTGGGCCGGACGAAGTCGCCGCGGCTGATCAGCTCGACCGCCGCGTTGGACTGGAAACCGGGGATCACGATCCAGGACGTCAGGCTCTGCTTGAGCAGGAACTCCGCCATGCCGACGGCGGCCATCACCGCGCTGCAGCGGACGAACAGCCGCAACAGCCGGTCGATCTGCCGGTACTCGGTGAGCGAGGTGGTCAGCAGGATCAGCGGCAGCCAGATCATCAGCTGCAGCAGGGCCCGGTCGGCGGCGCTGTACTCCATCACGTCGGCGTCGCGCCGGCCGACGGCCACGTACGCCAGCAGCACCGCCACGCAGTAGCCGAGCAGCGCGAGCCGGGGCAGCCGGGTGCCCTCGGCCGTCCGGACCCGGCGCATCAGCCAGCTCACCCCGTACCACAGCAGGGCGGTGAGCAGGAACAGGTTGGCCACCGTGCCGGTCGCGCCGATGCTCGGCACCACCAGCCGGGCCGGGATGATCAGGAGCAGGACGATGTAGACGGCCAGCAGCGAGTCCGGGCCCAGCGTGCGCAGGCGCTGCTGGGAGCGGTAGAGACGGCCCTGCTTTCCGGGAGCGGCCGGGTGGCGGGTGGCGCGGGCCTCAGCTGCCGTTGACCCGGTTGGCATCCTGGCCCCTGCGGTCCACCCCGGACTGGTAGGTCCGGGAGAGCGGCGGATTCGCCCCCTGCCGTGGCGGCACCACCAGCCGTTGCGTCTTCTCGGCTTCGGACGGGCTCGCCTGCGGCGGGGATGCCTGGAACGGCTGCCTCGGGGGTGGCAGCGGCTGTGACGGGGGAAGCTGCGGGGGCACCGGCGGCTGCGCCGGCGCGGGCCGGGCGGCCGGGGCCTTCGGCGGCGCCTTGGGCGGCACCGGGATCACCATGGTGCCCTCGATGTCGGCGGGCGCGGCGGCCGTGGCGGTCGCCGGGGCGGTCTCCGGCGCGCTGCCGGCGGCGGCCTGCGCCCGGCGGCGCTTCCGGGCACGGCTGATGCTCTCCACCACGAAGGCGATGATCAGGCCGAGCGCCGCCACGCCACCGCCGACCACGATGACCGGCTGGAGTTTCTCCTTGGTCAGCGCCTCCGGCTTCTGCGGCGGGATGACCTGGGTCAGCTTGATCCGGTCCCGCTCGTGCACGCCGTTCTCCACCTGGATGTCCAGGAGCGTGCTGTCGGCGTACTCCGCGAGCTTGGCGGCCGAGTCGAGCAGGTGCGCGCGGTCGTCGCCGGTCAGCGTCAGGGTCAGGAACGGGCCCTGGGCGTTCTCCGCGAGGGCGACCGTGTACTCCTCGGTGATGCCCCGGCCCTTCAGCGCCAGCACCGTGTCGGTCGACTGCAGCCGGCGGCCGAGGAAGTCGGCGGTGGCGACGAGCGAGCCGTTGAAGTTCAGGAACGGGTTGTCCTGGCCCTGGGTCGCGGCGGTGGTGGCCGCGGGCGCGCTGAGCAGACTGACCATGGTGTACGTCGAGTAGGTCGTGGGCACCATGGACCAGGTGGCGCCGCCCAGGCCCACCGCCAGCGCCAGCATCGGCACGACGATGTACCAGCGCGAGCGCAGAATGCTCAGGATCTCGCCGAGGTCCACGGACGCCTCTCCAAATTCCCGCCAGGACGTCTTCTGTCGCCACGGATTCCACAGCGGAGCGCCACCGATGTGGCCCCCCGACACACGATCGCCAAGCTATACGACGAATGCGAAGCTGGCTATCGGCAGTCGGGCCGGTATAGAGGTTGACAAGATTCGGCCTTACCGGCTAAAGCGGAGCGATGTTTCTGTCCGACATGGCTCGCGTCCTCTGGCGCCGCTGGTACGTGATCCTCGCCGGGGCGGCGATCACTGCCGCCTCGGTGCTGCCCGCGGCCCGTACCCAGGACCGTTTCCTCGCCTCCGAGGTCCTGATGATCCAGCCGCCGGTCTCGCACTACGCGCCGAACCCGGTCACCGGCCTCTACCCGTCGATCGCGATCACCGCGGCCGCCGTGGCGAACCGCCTGAACACCGCGGACTCCCAGGAGATGTTCCGGGCCAAGGGCGTCATCGGCACCTACCGGTTCGAGCCCCGCAACACCGGGACCCGGCAGCAGCCGCGGTACGTGATCGGGTCGATGTCGATCACCAACATCAGCACCGACGAGGAGGGCGGCCTGCGCTCGGTCAAGGTCCTGCGCAGCACCTTCGAGCAGGAGCTGGACGCCATGCAGGATGAGTGGCGGGTCAAGAAGGACCTGCGGATCACGGTGGCGCCGCTGGTTCCGCCGTCGTCGACGCTGCTGACCCACTCGCCGATCCGGTCGGTGATGGGCGTGGGGCTGCTCGGCGTGCTCGGCACCTCGGCTGTCGCATTCTGGACAGACGCGTTCGCCCGCCGTCGGCGAAGGACTGTCGACGAGCCACTGTCCTCGGCAGATTCATCGCAATGGACCGAACCGCTGGTCCGTTCAGCCGTCTAGCTCTGCCCGACGCGGCATGTCTACATGAGCCCTTCTCTGAAATGTTGTTCGCGTCGACAGTGCCGAACCGGGGGTAACAGTTGTGAAGGACCGGCGACCCAGTGTCGCGATTCTGGTGGCCAACCTGCCCGCCGAGAAGGATCGCCGGGTCATCCGTGAATGCCTCAGCCTCGAAGCGGCCGGATTCGACGTGACGGTGATCGCCCCACGCGGCGATCGCAGCCTCACCGTCCTGCCCGGCAGCGACCGCACCCGGCTGCGGCCCTACCCGGTCATCGTGTACGGCAGCGGCGTCCTGTCGTTCGCCCTCGAGTTCCTCTGGTCGTTCCTGTGGATCGCCGTCCGGCTGGCCGGCGAGATCGTCCGCGGCCGTGCCCAGGCGGTCCAGGTGTGCAACCCGCCCGACGTGTACTTCCCGCTCGCACTCGTGCTGCGGGCGCTCGGCCGGCCGTGGGTGTTCGACCACCACGACCTGTCGCCGGAGGTCTACGTCTCCCGCGGCGGCGAACCGAACCCGCTGGTCTCCAAGCTGCTGGTGGCGTTCGAGTGGCTCACGCTGCGCTCCGCCACCGAGGTGTTCGCCACCAACGAGTCGTTCAAGGACAACGCCGTACGCCGCGGGGTCCGCCCGGAGAAGGTGACGGTGGTCCGCAACGGGCCCGCCCACGCCGAGATCGCCGCGTCGTCTCCCCCCGCCGAAGACTTCCACCGCGTGGTCTATCTGGGCGTCTTCGGTCCGCAGGACAACGTCGAGGGCGCCGTCCTGGCCGCCGAGGAACTGGCCCGGCTGCGCGGCCGCTCCGGCTGGCGGATGATCCTCGCCGGGGACGGCGAGACCGCCTCCGCGCTGCGCAAGCTGACCGCCGAGCGGGGCCTCACCGACGTCGTCGAGTTCACCGGCTGGCTCAACGGCCCGGAGGTGGACGCGCTGCTGCGCGAGGCGACCGTGGCGATCCAGCCGGACCTGCCGACCCGGATGAACCAGCTCTCCACCATGGCCAAGACCGTGGAATACCTGGGCCGCGGCGTGCCGGTGGTGGCCGCCGACCTGATCGAGACCCGGGCCACCGTCGGCGAGGCCGGCGTCTACGTGCCCAGCGGGACGCCTCTCGAGTTCGCCGAGGCGATCGACAAGCTGCTCGACGACCCGGGCCTGCGGGCCCGGATGCACGAGATCGGCCGGGAACGGTTCCGCGACTTCCTGTCCTGGGAGCACCAGGCCGCGAAGTACGTCGCGGTGTGGCGGCGCCTGCTCGCCAAACACCTGCCGCCTGTCTCCGGTGCCCGGATCCCGTCGCAGCGCAAGCCCGCCTCCTCCGCCGACACCACCCGGGTCGAGCCGTGACCAGTGTCGTCATCGCCGCCCACAACGAGGCCGCGGTGATCGGCCGCTGCCTGGACACGCTGCTGGCGGACGCCGCGCCGGGCGAGTTCGACGTGACGGTCGCCGCCAACGGATGCACCGACGGCACCGTGCGGGTGGCCGCTGATCGCGGCGTACGCGTGCTGGATCTCCCGGAACCCGGCAAGGCCGGCGCCCTCAACGCCGGTGACGCCGCCGCCGTGGGTTTCCCCCGGGTGTACCTGGATGCCGACATCGTGCTGACCACCGCCGGCCTGCGCGAGCTGGCCACCGCGGTGACCGGGCCGGCGCTCGCCGCCACCGCCCGCCGCGAACTCGACCTGACCGGGCGGCCGCTGCCGGTCCGCGCCTACTTCAGCGTGCACCGGCACCTGCCGGCCCTGCGCACCGGCCTGTTCGGCCGCGGCGTGATCGTGCTCTCGGAGGCCGGCCGGGCCCGGTTCGACCGCTTCCCGGACCTGGTCGCCGACGACCTCTTCGTCGACTCGCTCTTCACCGCGGACGAGAAACGCCAGGTGGAGACGGTCCCGTCGGTGGTGGCGACACCCCGGAAGACCGGGGATCTGATCCGCCGGCTGATCCGGGTCCGGGCCGGCAACGCGGCGATGCGCGCGGCAGCCGAGCGAGGTGAGATCTCCGCTTCGGTACGCCCGTCGAGCGGCTCCTCCTGGCTCAAGGACGTGGTGCTGCGCCGCCCGTGGCTCGCGCCCGCCGCCGTCGGGTACGCCGGCATCACCGTCTACGCGGCGGTGCAGGCCAAGCGGCGCCCGGACACCGGCTGGGGACGCGACGAATCGACCCGCCAGGAAGAAGCGAATGCCTGAGCACGTCAACATCCTGTTCCACGGCATCGGCACGCCGCAGCGCGAGCTGGAACCCGGCGAGGACGCGTACTGGATCACCGAGGACTCCTTCACCGCGATCCTGGACGAGGTCACCTCCTGGCCGGACGTGTCCCTGAGCTTCGACGACAGCAACTCCTCGGACGTCGAGGTCGCCCTGCCCGCCCTGCTCGAACGCGGCCTGACCGCCGAGTTCTTCGTGCTCGCCGGCCGTCTCGGGCAGCCCGGCAGCCTCGGCGAGAAGGACCTGCGCGAGCTGGTCGACAACGGGATGCCGGTGGGCAACCACGGCATGTGGCACCACCCGTGGCGCGCCATGTCCCCGGCCACCACCCACGAGGAGCTGGCCGAGGCCCGCGACCGGATCGCGGCGGCGATCGGCCGCCCGGTGACCCGGGCGGCCTGCCCGCTGGGCCGCTACGACCGGACGACCCTGTCGTCGCTGCGCCGCCTGGGTTACACGGCGGTCTTCACCAGCGACCGCCGTCCCGCCGTGCCGGGCCGCTGGCTCCAGCCCCGCTTCAGCGTCTACCGCGACGACACCCCGGACTCGGTCCGCCTCGCGGTCCAGCGCTCCCGCCGGATCCCGGTCCGGCTGCGCAACGCGGCAGCCGGACTGGTGAAGCGCCTGCGTTAGCTGCCGGCCGGGGTGAACAGGAGCTGGTCGTCGACGACGGCGGTCTGGCCCGAGGTGACGGTGAAGGTGGCCGCCGACTCGAAGTCGGGCTGCTGCGGCGCGTACTGGCTGCCGTCCGCGGTGGAGAACCGCACCTTGTAGCGGCCCGGGGTGAGGGTGCCGGTGAGGTCGTAGGCGCCGTTCTCGTCGGTGGTCCGCGAGTGGCTGGCGATGGTGTCCACGTTGATGACATCGACGTACACGCCGGCGGCCGGCGCCCCCGCGGCGTCGGTCACCCGCCCGGTGATGCCCGCGGCCGCGATGGCCCGGTCGTTGACGCGCAGGGTCTGGCCGGAGCGCACGTGGAACCGGGTGGCGGCGGCCGGGTCGAAGGTGTGCGGCACGTACTGGTTGACGACGCCGACGCTGTAGTCGACGGTGAACGTCGCGTTCGGCTTGACCTTGATCCGGTAGGTGCCGTCGGCGGCGGTGACGGTGGCGCGCGGGTTGATGGTCTCCACGTTGGTCGCGGTGACCGCCGCGTTCGCCAGCGGCGCGCCGTCCGGGCCGAGGATCCGGCCGGCGATGTAACCGGCGGTGGTGACGGTGCTGGAGGCGTTGGTGTCGCGGTTGGCCCGCACCCGGTAGACCTTGGCCTGGGTGGCGTCGGCGATGCGGCCCGGCGCCCACTCCGACCAGCCGCCCAGACCGAACTGCACGCGGTAGGCGCCCGGCTCCAGGCCGGTCAGCCGGAAACTGCCGTCGGCCTCGACCGACTGCTCCTGGGACGGGTCGATGCGGCCGTCGGCGAAGACGGAGACGACGGCGTCGGTGACGACGGCGCCGCGGCTGTCCCGGACCACACCGGACAGGCTGCCCGCCGGGTCGGCGGCGAACGCCGGGCCGGCGACGGCGGTGGTGGCGGCGGTCATCCCGGCCAGGGCGGTGGCCAGGACGATCCGGCGGGTCATACGGTTCGGCTGCATGGTGGTTCCTCTCGGTGCGGCGGCGCCGTCTCCGGCCCGCCTCTTCGTTCGTCGCTTGGTGCGATGCGCGACCGGATCACCGAGTTCGGGGATTTTGGTAACGGAAAGATAACGGTGCTACTGCTGCGGCGTACGGGGATCCAGATCGTAGAAACACAGCCGCGGACCCGCACCCGGCCGCATGTAGATGTGCTCGCACCGCAGGCCCGCCTTCGCGAAAACCGGCAGCCAGGCGGCCCGGTCCCGGGGCAGCCCCTGCCCGGTCAGGACGTGCACGAGCAGGAAGTCGTCGTGGTTCTCCCGGTCCTCGTACAGCAGCTCCGGCTCCCCGACCAGCAGCATCTTCAGGGCCGGCAGGGCCGCGACGTACCGGCGCAGCAGGTCGGCCACCGCGTCCTCGCCGTGCCGGAAGTGCTCGTGCAGGGCGCTGACGATGCTCATGGCGTCGGCGTCGCGGCACTCCTCCGGCCACGTCTCGGGCTCGAACGCGTCGGCGGTGAAGAACCGGATGCGGTCGGCGACGCCGTGCTCGCGGGCCATCTTCTCGGCGACCGCGATGGCCTCGGGTGAGTTGTCGAGACCGATCCCGGTGAGGTTCTCGTCGCGCCGGCACGCGTCGATGAGCAGCTGGCCGGCACCGCAGCCGGCGTCCAGCATCGTCCGGATGCCGCGCTTCTCCGTGGCGGTTCTGATCGTCTCGCTGTGGAACACCTCGAACAGGGTGGCGCAGTGCCTGCCGAGCGCGCCGCCGTCGCGGTGGACGTCCACGCCGTACCGCGCCCTGCCGGTGAGCAGATCGCCCATCCGGGAGGTCACGGCGCCGTACGCCCCGGCGTACACCCCGAGACGGGCCAGGGTCACCTCGGTGGTCAGCAGTTCGCCGCGGCGGCTCAGCCGGTAACCGTCCGGCAGGTCGTCGACCACGCCGCGGACCACCAGATAGGTCAGCACGCCGCGGACCAGGTCCGGGTCGAGGCCGGGCAGCGCGCCGATCTCCTCGCGGCGCAGCCCGGCCCGCAGTTCGGTCAGCAGGCCCGTCTCGGCCAGCGCGTGCACGGCCTGGCACAGGTGCATCGCACTGATCAGCTGCGGCATCCCGGACAGCTGGAAGTCCTGCCATTCCCGCAGCTGAGGCTGGGTCTTGAGTTCGACGAGCCGGTCTACCCCATCGGTACGCACGATGCTCCTCCTCTTCGGCGGTCCCTTCCGGTGAGTCTGCGGCCCGGCGCCCGTCCGGGCCTCCGGTCCGGCCGGACACTGTGGCCGTCACCAATACCGTTGTGGCGCGGCACCGCGTTCGGCCGGCCCGGTCCACTGCCGTGCGACGCTCGGCGGGCAGCGTCCGCCGAACGGAGGGAAGATCATGCTGTCGCGTCCCGAACTGCATGGCACGTATGGAGCGGTGTCGTCCACGCACTGGCTGGCCTCCGCGGCGGGCGCGGCGATGTTCGACCGGGGCGGCAACGCCTTCGACGCCGCCGCGGCCGCGGCCTTCGTGATCCAGGTGGTGGAGCCGCACGTCAACGGCCCGGCGGCGGAAGCGCCGATCATGGTGCACGACGCCGCCTCGGGCGAGGTGACGGTGGTGGCCGGGCAGGGACCGATGCCGCGGCGGGCCTCCATCGAGACCTTCCGGCGCCTCGGCCTCGACTACGTGCCGGGGTCCGGCCTGCTGGCGGCGTGCGTGCCCGGCGCCTTCGGCGCGTGGATGACGGTGCTGCTGCGCCACGGCCGGCTGCGGTTGGCCGACGTGCTGGAACCCGCCATCGGGTACGCCGAGCGCGGATACCCGCTGCTGGCCCCGGCGGCCGCGATCATCGGCGCTCTCGCGCCCCTGTTCCAGCAGGAGTGGACCGAGACGGGCCGGATCTACCTGGACCGTGGCGCCGCGCCCCGCGCCGGATCGCTGATCCGCAATCCCGACCTCGCCGCGACGTTCCGCCGGATCGTGCGGGAGGCGTCCGCCCCGGGCCGGTCCCGCGAGGCCGAGATCGCGGCGGCGGTGGACGTCTTCCACGAGGGTTTCGTCGCCGAGGCCATCGACGTGTTCATGTCCTCGGCGGAGATGCTCGACGCCACCGGCAAACGGCACGGCGGCCTGCTGCGCGGCGAGGACCTGGCGGCGTGGCGCCCGGCCGTCGAGGCGCCGGTCACCGCCGGCTACCGGGGCCGGCTGATCCACAAGCCCGGCCCGTGGACGCAGGGACCGGTGTTCCTGCAGCAGCTCGCCCTGCTGGAGGGCTTCGATCTGGCCTCGATGCCGCACCTCGGCCCGGACCACGTGCACACCGTCGTCGAAGCCGCGAAACTCGCCTTCGGCGACCGCGAGGCCTGGTACGGCGACCCCGGCCACGCCGACGTGCCGCTGCCGGAGCTGCTGTCCCCTCGTTACACCGAGCAGCGGCGGGCCCTGATCACCGGCCGAGCCGCGGCCGGCCTGCGTCCCGGGTCCCCGCTCGGGCGCGAGCCGTGGCTGCCGTCGCTGCCCGGCGAGCACGTGCCGCTGGAGCCGGAGTGGATGGAGCAGCTCGCCCACGGCATTCCGGCGGTCGTCCGGCGTACCTCGCAGAACCGAGACACCACCTGCATCAGCGCCACCGACCGGGACGGCAACATGGTGGTGGCCACGCAGAGCGGCGGCTGGTTCAGCAGCTCCCCGATCGTCCCCGGACTGGGGTTCGCGCTGAGCACCCGCGGGCAGATGGCCTGGCTGGCGGAGGGCCACCCGAACGCGCTGGCGCCCGGCAAGCGGCCGCGGACGACGCTGAGCCCCACCATCGTGCGGGACGGCTCGGGCGCGCCGCTGCTGGCGTTCGGCACCCCCGGCGGCGACCAGCAGGACCAGTGGACGCTCAACTTCCTGCTCAACCACCTCGATTTCGCGATGACGCCGCAGGCCGCGGTCGAGGCGACGACCTTCCACACCGGTCACGTGCCCTCGTCGTTCATGCCCCGGCAGACGCCGCAGCCGGTCGTCGTCGTGGAGGAGGGTCTGCCCGCCGGGACGGCAGCCGCCCTGGAGGGGCGGGGACATCAGCTCCAGCAGGTGGCGGCCTGCTCGCTGGGCAAGGTGTGCGCCACCGGGAACGCCGGCGACGGCCAGGTCTTCGCGGCGGCGAGCCAGCGCGGTCAGCAGGCGTACGGGGTCGTCCGCTGACCGCGGCGGTTCAGGCCGCCCGGGAGACGGGCCGGCCGGCGCCCGCGCTGTCCGCGGCGCCCGTCACCTGCCACGCGGTGAGCGCCGCCTTCAACAGGCAGAGGTCGCCGGCGTTGGCCAGCGACAGCCCGGTGAGCTCGGACACCCGCCGGAGGCGATGGTTGAGCGTGTTCGGGTGGATGTACAGCTGCCGTGCCAGCTCGCGCCGGTCGCCGTCGTTGTCGAGGAAGGCCGCCAGCGTGTCCAGCAGGTACGGCTGGCACCGGGTCACCGGCCGCAGCCGCCCCGCCATCCGGGCGGCCAGCTCGGGCGAGCGGCAGAGCATCGCCTCCAGCAGAACGTCGTCGAGCGGGAACAGGCCCGGTTCGTGCCGGCCGAGCCGGCGCAGCGTCGTGACCGCCTCCCAGGCGTCGGACACCGCCGCCGGGATGCCCTCGACATCGGCGGGCAGGCCGAGGCCGACCGGGTGTGGCGGGCCCAGGGTGTGGAAGGCGTGCCGGGCGCGGGCGCGGCCGTCGGCACGGCGGACGGGCACCAGCACGGTGACGGCCCCGGGCTGCTCGGCGCTGAGCCAGTCGTGCCGCGCCGCGACGCCGGCGATCTCGGCGGGCCGGTGGGTGGGGACGGCCAGCACCGCGTACGTGTCGGCCGGTCCGCCCTCGGTCACCAGGGACGCGGGCAGCCGTTCCCCGTTGAGCAGCCGGTCGGCCATCTCGCGCCGGCGGGCCCGGGACCCGGTCGCGGCGTCCGGCCCGGTGAGCACGTGCTCGGCGAGTTCGGTACCGGCCGCGAGGTAGTGTGCCGATCGTTCCAGCAGCAGCAGGCCCTCCTCCGCCGTCGCCTCCGCCACGAGGGCCTGCCAGGTGCGCCGGCACATGTCGTTGCAGGCCTGGCTCACCACCGCGGCGGTGAGGGCGGGGTGGGCGCGGTTCAGCAGGCCGGCTTCGCCGATGCCCACCGGATGGGTACGGTCGTCGACCGCGCCGAGCACCCAGAGCGCCGCGTCGTGGACGATCCGGTGCAGTGCCCGGTCGGCGGCCGGCGCCGTCGGGGCGGTGTCGTGGTGGCGCATGTCCTGCACCGTGGCGGCGGCCAGTGACGGCAGGCGGCGGCGGATGCGGTCGAGTGCGGCGTGCAGGAGCCCCGGCCGCTGATGGTTCTCACCGGACAACGGTCATCACCCTCGGAATAGTCGAAGCGGCCCGGCCCGGCGGCGGGCTTTTCGGGCGCCTGCCGCCGGGCCGGGTGCCGGCCGGTCAGCCCCGGCGGAAGATGCCCGGGCCGGAGGTGAGCACTCCGGCGGGGTCGTAGCGGCGTTTCGCGGCCTTGAAAGCCGGCCAGGCGCTGCCGTAGTGGTCGCGCCAGTCCTGTTCGGTGAGCGGTACCGAGCCGATCGGGTACAGCACGGCGCCGTAGGAGCGCCGGGCCCGCGCGTACAGCCGCTTGTTGCGCTCCAGCATCTCCGCGCTGAACGCCGGGTCCGGTCCGGGGGCGCTGGAGACCGTGTTGACGTCCACCACGTACACGAACGATCTGCCGTCCGGGGCCGGGCGCCGGGGCGCCGGCCGGGTGGTGAGCTCGCGGCGCTGCGGGTAGATGAGACCCGCGCCGTACGGCCCGATGTCGCGGGGCGCCAGGGACGGCACCAGCTCCGCCAGGTACTGCTCGATGGTGGAGTCGGGAAGCCAGACGTCGTACCAGGGCTTGACCAGCCGGTCCCAGTTCTCGGTCTCCCGCAGGAAGTCGATCAGCCGGTCGATGGTGAGCACGTAGTCGAGGTACGCGGTGTCCTCGACGACGGGATCGGCGCTCACTCCGCCCAGGATCGCCGCGTCGTCCGGCGTCCCCGGCGCGTCGTAGAAGGCCGTGGCGTGGATCTTGTAGACCGGCGCCGGGTCCGGCGCCGTGAACTCGGCGTAGACGTGGTCGACCTGCGGCCGGTCGATGAGCAGGCGCAGATCCCGGAAGAACGCGGCGTTGTCCGCGTACTGCAGCACGAAGTTCCGCGCCCGCTGCCGGGCCGGGACGAGCTGGATCACCGCCTTGGTGATCACCGCGCACTGGCCCAGGCCGCCGAGGACCGCGTCGAACAGGTCCGGCTTGCGCTGCCGGGAGCAGCGCTCGACGACGCCCGCGCCGGTGACCACCTCCAGCTCCTGGACGTGGTCCACCTGCAGACCGGTGCGCAGGCCGCCGACGATGCCGCCGACCCCGCCCACCGACAGCGTGCCGCCCACGCTGAGACCGGTGTACCCGGTGAGCACCGGCGGGGTCAGCGCCGGCGACCGCCCGTACGCGGCGGTCGCCAGGTCCTTCCAGAGGATGCCGGCGCCCACCTCGGCGAACCGGTCGTTGATCCGGTGGATGCGGTTCAGATGCCGCATCTCGATCACCAGACCGGCGGACAGGCCCTGCCCGTACGTGGTGTGTGCCTGACCCCGCGCCGAGACCGGGATGTCGTGGGCCGAGCAGAACCGGATCATCGCGGCGATGTCGTCGGCCGACGCCGGCCGGAGCACCGCGGCCGGGCGGCGGTGGACGATGTTGCCGAGGTCGGTCTCGACGGCCTCCCGCGCCGTCGTGTCGACAAGCAGCTCCCCGCGCAGCGGCGGCGCCTTCGCGAACGAGGGCGCTTCCGCGGCCTCGGCAGCGGTGACCCAGCGGTGCCCGAAGAGGTCGAAGCCCACGACGGCGACGGCGGACGCGCCGAGGAATCCGCGGCGGCTGATCATATGCCCTCCCTGATGAACTGTCGCATAGCCATTCGCATCGAACCTAACGGATTCCCGAACGGGTGGACGTCACAGCTTTTCCAATTCAATGTGAGGGAATCTTCAAGTCCACAGCGAACTCTCAGGAACCTTTGTATCCGCTGTGTGGGACCTCTGATGCGCACGGAAACCGCTCCTATTGACGCTCGTCTGACCCCGAAGATACGTTCTGGCAGTCTCGCCATTTCCGTCTCCGCGCGCGATCGGCGGAGCGTTCGCCGGCTCCTCTCGCCGGCCCTCAGAGGAGGCAGGAACATGTCGACAGTGGCATTGCCGCTCCGCGCCCATCACGTGGGCGTCCAGACAGCGGACCTGGACAACAGCATCCGCTGGTACACCGAGTTCTTCGGCGCCCGGGTCGCCTGGGAGCTCGACCGCTTCTCCGACCTGACGGTCAGCCGCCTTCCCGGCATCCGCAAGCTCGTCGAGATGGCCATGGACGGCCTGTGCGTGCACCTGATCGACCGGGACGGGCACACCGGGCAGCTGCCGCCCGAGGACGGCTTTCAGTTCCAGCACGTCTGCCTGCAGGTGGGCGAGGCGGATCAGCTCCCGGTCCTCCGCGACCACTGGATCGAGCTGTACGAGTCCGGCCGGTTCTCGTTCGCCCGCACCGACCCGCCGACCGACATCGTCGTCGACGCAGACGGCGTGAGCAGCCTCTACCTGTTCGATCCCAACGGCCTGGAGTACGAGCTGACGCACGTGCCGGACGGACCGCGATGACCGGGGCCGCAGTCCTCGACACCCGGGTGCAGGCCTGGGACTTCGGCGACTTCCCGTACGGCCTGGAGCCGCTGACGATGCCGCCGGCGGGCAAGGCACGCGTGCTCGCCGGCGTGGTGGCGCCGGAGGTGCCGCCGTGCGACGTGGACCAGGTCGGCGCCGAGCTGCGCCTGCTCGACGGGGCCGCCCGCGACGCCGGCCGTTTCGACCTGGCCTCCCCCGCCTCGCACGAGCAGCTGTTCTGGTTCCGCTGGATCACCGGCCACCAGGTGACGTTCGCCTTCTGGCGGATGATGGGCGCCCTGCTCGAGGAGCATCCCACCGACGGCGCCGTCCCCGGACCGGAGGTGCTGGAGCGCCTGGAGACCTACGTGCACGGGTACGGCGC
Source organism: Actinoplanes sp. NPDC019969 (assembly GCF_055562375.1). Taxonomy (NCBI): domain Bacteria; kingdom Bacillati; phylum Actinomycetota; class Actinomycetes; order Micromonosporales; family Micromonosporaceae; genus Actinoplanes; species Actinoplanes sp. NPDC019969. The sequence continues at coordinate 177,131 of NZ_JBVHFK010000012.1, forward strand.
GATGCTGCTGTACAGCGGCTCGTGCCCGCGCGACCTGTACGCCGCGCTGATCCGCCCGGCGATGTTCCGGCAGCATCAGGGGTTCAGCGGCACCTGGGCGCCGGACTTCCACCAGGTCCGCTCACTGCTGCGCGGGCGGACCCGGGGCTGGCTCCGGGAGCGGGGCGCGGCCGGGGTCCGGGCGGCGGTGGAGGCCCATTGCGCCATCCATGAGGAGGTGGCCGCCCGGCTGGTTCCCGAGGGCCGTTCCCTGCTGCAGGAGAGCGTCGGCGCGGCCCCGGTACGGCCGTCGCAGCGGACCGCGGTGCTCTACGACAACTTCTTCATGACGCTCCGGGCGCCGATCCCCGACGGGACGGTCGCCGTTCAGTTGCTGCGGCGGCTCCGGGCGGTCGCCCTGGACCTGGCCGCGAACGGGCTCTACCCGCTGGGCCGCGACGAGTGCGCGGCGGACACGCCGGCCGCCGCGGCCATGGTCGCCCACGGCGAGCGGCGGCTGGGGCGGGTGGTGACGGCCACCGCCTCGTACGCCGCGGAGGTGGCCTGGCGGCAGGTGACCTGATGCGGCACGGGGTCCTGATCCTTCCGGAGCACTCCTGGCCCCGGGCCCGGGAGCGGTGGACGCTCGCCGAGCGGCTCGGGTTCGCCCACGCCTGGACCTACGACCACCTGATGTGGCGCTGGTTCGCGGAGAAACCGTGGTTCTCCGCCGTCCCCACGCTCGCCGCCGCCGCCGCGGTGACCGACCGGATCGGGCTGGGAACCCTGGTGGCCAGCCCGCACTTCCGGCACCCGGTCACCTTCGCCAAGGAACTCGTCACCCTCGACGACATCGCACCCGGCCGGATGATCTGCGGCATCGGCGCCGGCGCGCCCGGCTTCGACGAGACGCTGCTGGGCGACCCGGTGTTGCGGCCCCGTGCCCGCGCCGACCGGTTCGACGAGTTCGTGAGCCTGCTCCACCGGCTGCTGCACGAGGAACGGACCACGTACACCGGCCGGTGGCTCTCCGTCCGCGAGGCCGTCGTGCTGCCGCAGCCCCGGTCCCTGCCGCTGGCCGTGGCCGCCGCCGGCCCGCGGGGCATGGCCCTGGCCGCCCGGTACGCCGACATCTGGGTGACCAGCGGCCCGCCCAACGTCTTCGAACAGGACCGCTTCGACCGGGTGGCCCCCCTGCTCAAGGAGCAGATGGCCGCGCTGGACGAGGCGTGCGACGCCCAGGGACGGGACCCGGCGGGCCTGCGCCGGCTGCTGCTCACCGACGGCGCGGTCGGTGGGGTGCTGGAATCCACCGGCAGCTACGCCGACGCGTCCGGCCTCTTCGCCGACCTGGGATTCACCGACCTCGTGGTGCACTGGCCGCGTCCCGCCCCGCCGTTCGAGGGCGACGAGCGGGTGCTCCTCGACTTCGCGTCCACCCACTTGAAGGGGGATCGATGACCGTCCCGTTCGAGATCGTCGGCATCTTCGGGGCCGAGCCCGGCGGCGGAAGCCCGCTGGCGGTGATCCACGACGCCGGCGGCCTGAGCACCGAGCGGATGCGGTGGATCGCCGGCCGGCTGCGCGCCGACGAGACCGTGTTCGTCCTGCCGCCGGCCACCTCCGGCGCCACCTACCGGGTCCGGGTGTTCACCACGGCGGGCGAGTCGCCGTACGGCGGCCATTCCGCGGTGGGCACCGCGGTGTCCCTGCTCCGCCGGGGCGACATCCGGCCCGGCACGGTGGTGCAGGAGTGCGGCGGCAGGCTGCTGACCGTGCACGCCGGGGACGGCCGGGCCGAGTTCGCCGTGACCGGGACACCGCGGACCGAGCCGCTGCCGGCCGCGCCGGTGCTCGAGGCGGCCGGGCTGACCGCGGACGACCTGGCCGGCGAGCCGGTCCTGGCCGGCTTCGGGCCGTTGTTCCGGCTGGTTCCGGTACGTCCGGAGGCACTCGGCCGGGCCCGTCCCGACTTCCTCGCGATGACCCGTCACGAGCTGCCGGAGATCTTCCTGTTCAGCTGGGACGACAGCGCGGCGACCGCCGAGGCCCGCCTGTTCGCTCCGGGCTGGGCCATTCCGGAGGATCCGGCGTGCGCCTCGGTGGCCCTCGCGTTCGGCGCCTGGCTCACCGCACGGCAGGGGCGGCCGGACGTGCCGCTCCCCTTCCGCATCCGGCAGGGCGCCGAGCTGGGGCGCCCGGCGCTGTTGTCCGGCACCCTGCGGGCCGCGAACGACGATCCGGAGATCACCGTGACGGTCGGCGGGCCGGCGCCCGGGGAACTGGCCGGGCAGATCACGGCCGGTCCCCTTCCGGGCGCCGGTCAGCCCAACGAGCGGCGTACGTCGTCGGCCGCATAGTGGGTACGCCCGTCGCGCCGGCGCCGCCGCCACCCGTTCTCGCTGGCCAGGCGGTACACGCTGCCCCGGGAGACGCCCCACAGCGCGGTGATGCCGTTCGCGTCGAGCCAGACGGCCTCCGCCCGCGCGGACGTCCCGGCGCGCATCATCAGCACCTCCGGCCCGGCCCAGCGGTGTGCGGCGTCGGCGTCGCACGTGACCTGTACGTTCTCCGGCCGCGTGCCGCCCGTCAGCTGACCGTCGCAGCCGGGTACGACGCAGTCGCCGAGGTGCCTGCCACGCTCCCGGTACAGGACCCGCTCGGCGTCGGCGACCAGGTCCGCGACCTCCGCCACCAGGTCGCCGGCCGCCGGATGCCGCGCCAGCAGGCCGAACCTGGCCAGTAGGAAGCGCGTCAGGTCCGCCACGACACGCCGGGGCGGCGCCGCGCCGGTCGCCTGGGCGACCATCCCGGCCCAGGACGCCAGCACGGTCTCGATGGCGTGCCGCGCGTCGGTGGCCCCCGCGTGCAGCGGAACGGCCGGGCCGGGCCGGCCGGCGCGCGGCGGCGCCTGCCACGCGGGCGCGGGGCTGCGCAGGTGGCGCTCGCCGCACTGCTGATACAGCGCGGGCAGCCGCCGCAGGTCCCGGCCGAGCCGGGCGGCGCAGGACGGGCAGAGCGGGGAGCCGGCGGTGACGGTGACCGGGCAACCGGGCGCGGCGCATCGGGCCACCATTTCGATTGTCGTCATCGGTTCATTCTCGGCACGGGTCTCCCCGCTGGCCATGCCCCTGCATTCCTCCTGTACGAGTTCAAGGTTCTTTGAATGTCTTTGAAGTGCTCTGAGTTGTGCTCCGAACACCGGCGAAGATATATCTGTTTATCGTGAGCGCTCATTGTGCCTGATCTTGCATCGCGACCCGGGAAAGGGTGGAGTTCTCGTGGAATTGACCCGCGAATGGGCCGAGAAGGAAACCGCGGCGGATCCGCTCGCGGTATTCGCGAAGGACTTCCTCGTCCCGGAGGGAACGCTCGCGCTGAACGGCAACTCGCTCGGCCCACCGGCCGCCGCGGTGCCGATCGCGCTGGCGGACACGGTCCGCCGGTGGAGCGAGCATCTGATCCGCGGATGGTGGGACGACGGCTGGTGGGACGCGCCGGAACGGGTCGGCGACCGCATCGGCCGCCTGATCGGCGCCGGCCCGGGCCAGGTGGTGGTGGGCGAGTCCACCTCGGTGCAACTGTTCAACGCCCTGATCGCCGCGGCCCGGCTGACGCCGGGACGCGGTGTCCTGATCGCCGACGCCGCCAACTTCCCGACCGACCGCTATCTCGCCGCCTCGGTCGCCCGGCTGCTGGGACTGCGGCTGGTCGAGACCCCGATCGCCGGCCTGCCCGCCGCTCTCGATCGGCACGCCGGCGAGGTCGGCGCGGTGCTGTGCGGCGCCGTCGACTTCCGCACCGGCGAGCTGTGGGACATCGCCGGGCTCACCGCTGACGTCCACCGGGCCGGCGGCGTCGTGGTGTGGGACCTCAGCCACGCGGCCGGGGCGGTCCGGGTGGAGGCCGACGCCGCCGCCGTGGACCTGGCCGTCGGCTGCGGCTACAAGTACCTGTCCGGCGGGCCGGGCGCTCCGGCCTTCCTCTACGCGGCCCGCCGCCACCATCCCGCCCTGGATTTCGCGGTCACCGGCTGGCACGGGCACATCGAGCCGTTCGCGATGAGCGCCTCGTTCGTGCCGGCCGACGGCATCACCCGGGCCCGGACCGGCACCCCGCAGATCCTGTCCCTGCTGGCGCTGGAGGCGGCCCTGGAACCGCTGGAGGCCGCCGGCCTGGCCGCCGTCCGGGCCAAGAGCCTCCGGCTCGCGGACTACCTGTTCGCGCTCGTCGACGACCTCGACAGCGTCGAGGTCGTCACCCCCCGTGATCCCGGCCGGCGCGGGAACCACGTCACCCTGCGCCTGCCGGACGCGGTCGCCGTGGCCGAGGGCCTGGCGCGGCGCGGCGTGGTCGTCGACGAGCGGCCCCCGGACCTGCTGCGGATCTGCCTGAACGGGCTCTACGTCTCCTGGACCGATGTGTACGACACGGTGACGCACCTGCGGGAGGTTCTGCGGTGAACGACGCGAACCCGTACGTCGACTACGCCCGCATGGACGCGCTGCACGCCCTGCAACTGCCGGTCACCGACTCGCCGTTCGAGATGCAGTTCATCCTGCTGAGCCAGGTCAAGGAACTGCTGTTCCGGATGGTCCACCTGGAACTCGATCAGGCCCGGGCCCGGATCCGTGAGGACCACCCGGAGGCCGCCTGTCGCGCCCTGTCGCGCGCCGTCCGCCACCAGCGCACCCTGATCGGCTGCTGGGAGAGCATGAACGCGATGCCGGTGGACGAGTTCCTGCCGTTCCGCGACACGCTGGGCGAGGCGTCCGGAACCCAGTCCTACATGTACCGGCTGCTCGAGTTCACCCTCGGCAACCGGGTGACCGCGATGGTCCGGCGTACCGATTTCACGCGTTTCCCGCAGCTGGACGCCGAGCTGCGACGGCCCAGCCTGTACGACGAGGTGCTGCGCCACCTGGCCCGCACCGGGCTGCCCGTGCCGGAGCACGTGCTCACCCGCGACGTCGCCGGCCCGTACGTGGCCGACGAGGGCGTCGAGGACGTGTGGATGACGGTGTACCGCGGCCCCGACAAGTACCGACCCGCCTACGACCTGGCCGAACAGCTGCTCGAGGTGGCGTATCAGTTCTCGCGCTGGCGGGCCACCCATCTGCTGGTGGTCGAGCGCATGATCGGCGCGAAACGCGGCCTCGGCGGCACGGACGGCGCCGCCTGGCTGCGAAAGATCAACGAGCATCGATTCTTCATCGAGCTGTGGACAGCGCGTTCCGCCCTGTGACAGCACATCCCGTTCCTTCGAGAGGGGATCAGCATGAACCGACTCGGCCTCACCATGGGCGAGGAAGCCTACGAGCACGCCCTGCGCAGTGACGACACCCGGGAATTCGAGCTGCTGGACCGGACCTGGACCCAGCTGAGCGGGGTCGTCGGCGGCGAGTACAACTACGCCACCGGACTGTTCGCCTCGTCCCTGCCGTACGACGGCGTCCGTTCGATGCTCGAGATGGGCTGCGGGTGCGGGGTCGCCGCCGTCACCGGCGCGCTCGCCGGCGTGCCCCACGTGACCGCCCTCGACATCAACCCGGCCGCTGTGGAGACCGCCCGGCTCAACGCCGAACGGCACGGCGTCGCGGACCGGGTAACCGCCCTGACCAGTGACCTGTTCGCGGCGGCGCCCGTGGGCGCCACGTACGACCTGATCTTCTGGAACTCGCCGTTCATCCAGGTCCCGGCCGCCGACACGCTCGACTCCGACCTCGCCTACCACTTCTTCGACCCCGGGTACGCGATGCACGAGCGGTTCCTCCGCGAGGCCCGCCACCGGCTGACCCCGTCCGGCCGGCTGTTCCTCGGGTTCAGCTTCGCGATGGGCAGCGGCGACCGGCTCCGCGAGGTCGCGGCCGCCGCCGGGCTCAGCGTCGGCGTCCACGTCCAGGAGTCGTTCGCGGCGGCGCCCGAGGAGCTCGGCTCCTCACCGGTGTACCGCGAGCACGCCGGCGCCGACGCCCGGGTGCACATCGACTTCACGCTGCTGGAGCTGACCCGGTGACCGCCGCGCCCACCGTCCCGTTCCACGTCCCGCACACCGCCCGGCGCCAGGCCGAGTACATGAGCTCGGCGCTGGTCTCCGGTGACCTGGACGGCAACGGCGACTACAGCGCCCGCGCCTCCGAGGTGATCCGGCGGATCACCGGCGCCGGGCAGGTGCTGCTCACCCCGTCGTGCACCGCCGCCCTCGAGATCGCCGCGCTGCTGCTGGACCTCGCGCCCGGCGACGAGGTGGTGATGCCGTCGTTCACCTTCGCGCCGACGGCCAGCGCCTTCGCGCTGCGGGGAGCCGTCCCGGTGTTCGTGGACTGCCACCCCGACACCCTCAACCTGGACGAGAAGGCCCTCGAGGAGGCGATCACCCCACGTACCCGGGCCATCATCGCCGTCCACTACGCCGGCGTGGCCTGCGAGATGGACGAGATCCTGCGGATCGCGGATCGCCACGGCATCCCCGTGATCGAGGACAACGCGCACGGCCTCGGCGCCTCGTACCGGGACCGGCCGCTCGGCAGCCTGGGCCGGCTGGCGGCGCAGAGCTTCCACGCCACCAAGAACGTGCACAGCGCCAAGGGCGGCGCGCTGCTGGTCAACGACGACAGCCTGGCCGACCGGGCGACCATCATCCGCGACCGCGGCACCAACCGGCACCAGTACTTCCTCGGCCAGGTGGACAAGTACCGCTGGGTCGACCTGGGCTCCTCGTACATCCTGCCGGAGCTGCTGGCCGCCCTGCTCGCGGCTCAACTCGAGGAACACGACGCCGTGCAGCGACAGCGCCTGAACGTCTGGTACCGCTATCACGAGGGACTCGCCGGATGGGCCGGCGACCAGCGGGTCCAGCTGCCCGCGGTGCCCGCCGACCGCACCCACTCCGCGCACCTCTACCACCTCGTCCTGCCCGAGCCCGCCGACCGGGCCGCGTTCCTGCAGCACCTGAAGGCCCGCGGCGTGACCGCCACGATCCACTTCGTCCCGCTGCACAGCTCGCCCGCGGGGCAGCGGTACGGCCGTACCGTGCCCGGCGGCTGCCCGATCACCGAACACGTCGCCGACCGGCTGGTCCGGCTGCCGCTGCACACCGGTCTCACCCCCGTGCAGGTGGAGCAGGTCGTGGACGCCGTCGTCTCGTTCCGTACCTCCGAGTCCCGAGGGAGCCAGCCGTGACCACGGAAATCGCCAAGCCCGTCACCACCTGCCGCGTGTGCGGCGCCGACGACTGGCAGGACGTCATCTCGTTCGGCTCGGTGCCGCTGGCCAACGCGTACCTCGACACGCCCGGGCCGGAGGAGGCGTACCCGCTGGAGCTGATCTCCTGCCGGGACTGCCGCCTGCTCAGCCTGACCGCCGTGGTGGACCCGCAGGCCCTGTACCGCGACTACGCGTACGTCACCTCGGAGTCCGAGACGATGACGCAGCACATGCGCGAGGTCGTCCGCCTGTGCGCCCAGCGGATCGACCCGGGCGGCCTCGTGGTCGAGCTCGGCAGCAACACCGGCAACCAGCTCCAGCTGTTCCAGGAGGCCGGGCACCCGGTCGTGGGCGTCGACCCGGCCGAGAACCTCGCCGCCATCGCCGAGCAGCGCGGCGTCCCGACCGTGGCCGACTACTTCAACGAGCAGGTCGCCACCGCGATCAGCGGCGAGCACGGCAGGGCGTCGCTCATCCTCGGCCGGCACGTCTTCGCCCACATCGACGACCTGGCCGACGTCGTCCGGGGTGTGAAGGCGCTGCTCACCGACGACGGCCTGTTCGCCATCGAGGTGCCGTACGCCTGCGACCTGCTCGACCGGGTCGCCTTCGACACCATCTACCACGAGCACCTCTCCTACTTCCTGATCAGCACTCTGGACCGGCTGTTCACCCGGCACGGCCTGCGCACCGTCGACGTACGCCGGCTGCCCGTGCACGGCGGCTCCGTGCTGGTCACCGCCGCCCGGGCGGACAGCCGGTGGGAGACCGGCGCGCAGGTCGGCGAGCTGATCGCGTACGAGAAGAGCGAGGGCCTGCACACCGACGCCCGCTACGAGCAGTTCGCCGACCGCGTCCACACCCTGCGCCGGGACCTCACCGAGCTGGTCCGCAAGGAAGCCGCCAACGGCAAGCGGGTCGCCGGGTACGGCGCCTCCGCGAAAGGCACCACGCTGTTGAACATCTGCGACCTGACCAGCGACGAGGTCCGGTTCTGCACCGACACCACACCGCAGAAGCAGGGCCGGTACGTGCCGGGGACGCGGATCCCGATCGTGGCGCCCGGCGACGTGCCCGAACAACCCGACCTGTACCTGCTCCTGGCCTGGAACTACGCGGCGGAGATCCTGCACCGGGAAGCCGACTACCTGGACGCCGGCGGCGCCTTCATCATCCCGGTGCCGGAACCGGCGGTGTACGCCCGGCAGAAGGTCCAGCAGTGAGCTCGGAACTGTCCGCCCTCGTTCCCGTCCTGTTCGGGCACGCCGCCTTCCAGCAGCTCAACGCGGGCTGCCGGCTGGGCCTGTTCGAGCTGCTGAACGACCGCGGGCCGCTGTCCGCCGACGAGGTGGCCGACGCGCTCGAGCTGCCCCGGCGCTCCGCCGACATCCTGCTGCTGGGCACCACCGCGCTCGGCCTGAGCACCCTGGCCGATGGCCGGTACCGCAACGGGGCGCCGATCGCTGCCGTCTTCCGGGACCGCCTGTGGCCGGTGCTGCGCGACATCGTCCAGTACCAGGACCAGATCGCCTACCAGCCGGCGGCGGACTACGCCGAGTCGCTGCGCACCGGGCAGAACGCCGGCATCCGCCACTTCCCCGGCGCCACCCGTGACCTGTACTCCCGGCTGGCCGCGGTGCCGGGCCTCGAGGAGCTGTTCTACCGGGGGATGCACGCCTGGTCGCAGCTGTCCAACCCGGTGCTGCTCGGGCAGCCCGACTTCACCCGGGTGCGCCGGGTGCTCGACGTCGGCGGCGGTGACGCGGTCAACGCCGTCGCCCTCGCCCGCGCCCACCCGTCGTTGCGGGTCACCGTGCTGGACCGGCCGGGCGCACTGGAGGTGGCGCGCAAGACCATCGCCGACGCGGGGCTCCAGGAGCGGGTGACGACCCACGCGGCGGACATCTTCGCCGACCCGTACCCGGCCGGGCACGACTGCGTCCTGTTCGCCCACCAACTGGTGATCTGGTCGCCGGAGCAGAACCTGACACTGCTGCGCAAGGCGTACGACGCGGTCGAGCCGGGCGGCCGCGTCCTGGTGTTCAACGCCTTCACCGACGACGACCGGACCGGCCCGCTCTACGCCGCCCTCGACAACGTGTACTTCACCACGCTGCCGTTCCGGCACTCCACGATCCACCGGTGGGCGGACTGCGAGTCCTGGCTGCGCGAGGCCGGGTTCACCGAGGTCGGGCGGACCGTGTCGCCCGGCTGGACCCCGCACGGCGTGGTGTCCGGGAGCCGGCCGCGATGACCGCCGTCCGTACCGAGCGGGACCGGCAACTGTCGCCGAGTTCCGTGGCCCGCGACGCGCCGGGCACGCTGACGCGGTACCGCCTGCGCAGCCGGGAGGCGCGCCGCGACCTCGAGCACCACGCCGATCTGCGGTACGGGCCCCACCCCGCCGAGGTGCTGCACCACTTCCCGCCGCGCCGGCCCGGCTCCCCGCTGCTGGTCTTCGTCCACGGCGGCCACTGGCAGGAGTCCAGCAAGGAGGATGCCTGCTTCCCCGCGCCCGGCCTGATCGCCGCCGGGTTCGGGTACGTGGCGCTGGGCTACGGCCTGGCGCCCGAACGGAACCTGCCGGAGATGACCGGGTCGGTCCGGCGGGGCCTCACCTGGGTCCGGGACCACGCCCGGCGGCTCGGCGGCCGGGAGGACGCGGTCTTCGCGGCGGGCAGCTCCGCGGGGGCACATCTGGCGGCGATGGCGGCCGATCTGCCGCTGGCCGGCCTGTTCCTGCTCAGCGGCCTGTACGACCTCACCCCGGTGATCGGCAGCTACGTCAACGAGGCGCTCGGGCTCACCCCGGGCGAGGTGGCGCGGCTGAGCCCGCTGCTGCGCCCGCCGCCCGCCGTGCCGGTCGTGCTGGCGGTCGGCGAACACGAGACGGGCGAGTACCACGGCCAGCAGCGCCGGTACGCCGCCGCCCTGCGCCGTGGCGCGACACCGGTGACCGAGCTCGTGGTCGCCGGCCGGGACCACTTCGATCTGCCGTTCGACCTCGGTGACCCGGCGACCGTGCTGGGCGCCGCCGTGGCTCGTGCCGCACAGCCGGAGGAGGAGAGATGAAGACACGCGAACTCACCGTGGAGGGCGCGCTGGAGCTGACCCTCCAGGTGTTCCCGGACGAGCGGGGGAGGTTCTGCCCGATCTACCAGGACGGCGCGCTGAGCGAGCCGTTCCCGATCCGGCGCAGCGCGCTGAGCGTCAACCGGGCCGGGGCCGCGCGGGGCATCCACTACGGACCGGGCGATCACGGCCCCACCAAGATCGTGCACTGTGTCGCCGGCAGCGCGATCGACTTCGTCGTGGACGTACGGGTGGGGTCGCCGACCTTCGGTCACTGGGACAGCATCCTGCTCGACGCCGAGTTGCCGCGGGCCGTGTACCTGCCCGCCGGCCTGGGCCACGGCTTCGTCGCGCTGACCGGCGGCACGGTGATCAGCTATCTGATGACCACCGCCTACCAGGCCGGCGACGAGCGGCCGGTGTCGCTGTTCGACCCGGCCCTCGGCCTGCCGCTGCCGGCGGCGGCGGAACTGGTCATGTCCCCGGCCGACCGCGACGCCCCCACGCTGGCCGAGGCGCTCGACAGCGGGCTGCTGCCGCCCTACCGGACCGGGTCCACGAAGGAGGACGTGACGTGAAGGGCATCATCATGGCCGGTGGCTCCGGGTCCCGGCTCAAACCGCTGACCGGCGCGCTCTCCAAGCAGCTGCTGCCCGTCTACAACAAGCCGATGATCTACTACCCGCTCTCGGTGCTGATGCTGGCCGGCGTCACCGAGGTGCTGATCATCTCGTCGCCGGAGCATCTGCCGCTGTTCCGCGCGATGCTGGGTGACGGGGCCCGGCTCGGCATGCGGCTCACGTACGCCGAACAGCACCGGCCCGCCGGCATCGCCGAGGCGTTCCTGATCGGGGCCGATCACATCGGTGACGACAGCGTCTCGCTCGTGCTCGGCGACAACATCTTCCACGGCCCCGGCTTCTCCGCGCTGCTGCGCGACCAGGCCCGCCGGGTCGACGGGTGCACGCTGTTCGGGTATCCGGTACGGGATCCGCACCGGTACGGCGTCGCCGTCGTCGACGCCGGCGGCCACCTGACCGACATCGAGGAGAAACCGGCCCGGCCGCGTTCCGAGCTCGCCGTCACCGGCCTGTACATGTACGACAACGACGTCGTCGCCATCGCCCGCGGCCTGCGCCCGTCCGGCCGCGGCGAACTCGAGGTGACCGACATCAACCGCGCCTACCTGGAGCGCGGCAAGGCACGCCTGGTCCAGCTCGGCCGCGGCTTCGTCTGGCTGGACACCGGAACCCACGAGGCGCTGCTGGAGGCCGGGCAGTACGTGCACATCCTGGAGCAACGGCAGAGCGTACGCATCGCCTGCCTCGAGGAGATCGCCTTCCGGATGGGGTTCATCGACCGCGCCGCGCTCCAGCGGCTCGGCCGGGAGCACGCCGACACCGACTACGGCGCCTACCTGACCGAGATCGCGGACCGGCCGCCGGCCACCTGGCGCCTGCCGGACGGCACGCCGGCCTCGCCGCTGGCCGACCCCGCCGGGCTGCCCGCCCCGCTGGTTCCCGCCCCCGCCGGAAGGAGCTGACCATGCGCTATCTGTTCACCGCCATGCCCGTCGCGTCGCACTTCATGCCGCTGGTGCCGCTGGCCCACGCCGCCCTGGCCAGCGGCCACGAGGTGCTCGTGGCGACGTCGGGGCCGGCCACCCGTACCGCGGTCGCCGCCGGCCTGGTCACCGCCGACGCCGGTGGCAGCCGGCAGGCCCGGCAGCCCTACGACGACCTGCTGGACATGCTCGCCCGCGGGGAGGCCGGCACGGCCCCCGACGGCCCGACGTCGCTGGCCGTGCACGGCAGGCAGTTCGGCGAGGTCGGCGCCCGCCAGCTCGACGACATCGTCACCATCGCCCGGGAGTGGCGGGCCGACGCCGTCGTGTACCTCGGGATCCACGCCGCCGCCCTGGTGGCCGCCCGGGCCGCCGGCATCCCGGCCGTGCTGCACGGCTACGGCACGCCGCTGCCCACCTTCGGGCCGTCCCTGGAACACCTCGCCCCGCACGCCGCCCGGTTCGGTGTCGACACGATCACCGAGGCGGAGATCGAGATCGACGTGCTGCCCCCGTCGCTGACCGACTTCACCGACGTGCCGCCCGCCTTCGGCAAACCGGAGCACACGCTGGCCATGCGGTACGGCTGCTTCAACAACGGCGGTACGCTCCCGCACTGGGCGCTGCGCCGCGGCGACGTCCCGCGGGTGGTCGCCACCTGCGGATCCGCCCCCGCGATGACCCTCGACGGGCGCCTCTACCGCGACATCGTCACCGCCACCGAGCGGCTGGGCGCCGAGCTGATCCTGCTCACCGCGGACGCGGACCTGCCCGAGCTGCCGGCCGAGCTGCCGCCGCACGTCCGCGCGGAGCGCTGGCTGCCGCTGCGGGCGCTGCTGAACACCACCGACGCGGTCGTCCACCATGGCGGATCGGGCACCTTCCTCAGCACGCTCGCCGCCGGGGTCCCGCAGGTGACCCTGCCGATGCCGGGCACCGTGAACATGACCAACGCGCAAACGCTGACCGCCCGCGGCACCGGCCCGACGGTGGACCTCGCCGAGGTCAGCCCGGACACGATCACCTCGGCGCTGGAGGCGGTCCTGCGCGATCCGGGGCCGCGCCGGGCGGCGGAGGAGGTGGCCGCCGAGATGGCCGGCATGCCGGCCGCCGCATCGGTGATCGACCGGATCAGCGGGCTGATCCGGGACAGCCGATGAGGATCCTGGTCAACGGTGGCGGACCGGCCGGGACGGCGTTCGCCATGTTCGCCGCCCGGTCCGGCCGGGGCGACGAGATCACCGTCCGGGACTGGACCGGCCCCGAGGACACCTACGGCTTCGGGGTGATCCTGCCGCCGGCGGCGATCGAGGTGTTCCGCGACACCGACCCGGACCTCGCCGACGAGCTGAACGGCCACGTCATGGCCTGGGACCGGCTCAGCGTGCACCGGCACGGGCGGACGGCCGCCATCCCGGCGCCCCGGCTGGGAGCGATGGACCGGCGTACCCTGCTGGGGGTGCTGCGGCGTCGATGCACCGAGCTGGGCGTCCGGTTCGAGCACGCCGCCGTGGATCCCGCCGCCGGCGGCCACGACCTGGTCGTGGCCGCGGACGGGGCCCGGTCGGTGACCCGCCGGCACCGGGCGGCGGCCTTCGGCACCACCACCCGCGAGATCGGCCCGGCGTACATCTGGCTCGGCGCCGACAGGTCGCTCGAGCATCTGCGGTTCCTGGTGGCCGAGACACCGCCCGGCCCGGCTGTCGCGCACGCCTACCCGTACTCCCCCGAACGCAGCACGTTCCTGGTCGAGGCGGACGGCGATCCCTCGCCCGCCGCCCTGGCCGAGTGGTTCGCCGGCCCGCTGGGCGGGGCCCGCCTGCTGGAGAACCGATCCCGGTGGAGCCGGTTCCCGGAGGTCCACAACCGCACCTGGTCGGCCGGCGGCGTGGTCCTGATCGGGGACGCGGCGCACACCGCGCACTACTCGATCGGCTCGGGAACCCGGCTCGCGCTGGACGACGCGCGGGCGCTGGCGGACGCCCTGTGCACCCATTCGCGACTCGCCGACGCCCTGGCGGGGTACGAGGCGGTACGACGCCCCATTGTGGAACACACACAACGTATCGGCAGGCTGAGCGCCGAGTGGTTCACCCGGCTGCCGGATGTGCCGATGGAGAGGCTGCTGGACCAACTGGCCACCCGTGGTGGCCAGATCTCCTGGAAGGACCTGGCCACCGAGGGCAGCGGAGCGGTACCCGCCGCCCGGTGAGCCGATCGAACAGCGACATGATTGGGAGGACCCGGACGCTATGGCAGCGGACAGGCAGCACATCGTGGTGACCGGTGCACGCACCAACAACCTCAAAGGCATCGACCTGCGGATACCGCTGGGGAAGCTGACGGTGGTCACCGGTGTGTCCGGCTCGGGCAAGTCGTCCCTGGTGTTCGGCACCATCGCCGTCGAGTCCCAGCGGCAGCTCAACGAGGTGTTCCCGGCGTTCATCCGGAACCGGCTGCCCCGCTACGAACGGCCCGAGTTCGAGCTGATCGAGAACCTGAGCCCGGCCATCGTGGTCGACCAGAAGGCGGTGGGCGGCGGGAACCGCTCGACCGTGGGCACGATGACCGAGGTCAACCCGATCCTGCGGGTGATGTTCTCCCGCTACGGCGAGCCCAGCGCCGGCCCGTCGAACCTCTACTCGTTCAACGACCCGCAGGGCATGTGCCCCGAGTGCGAGGGCCTCGGCACGACCCTGCAACTGGACGTGGAACGGCTGCTCGACAAGAACCTGTCCCTCAACGAGGGCGCGATCCAGCATCCCAACTTCGCCGTCGGCACCAACTACTGGAAGCGCTACGCCCAGGTCGCCCGGTACGAGGAGGGCAAGGCCCGGGGCGCCGACCTGGAGCCGCTGTTCGACGCGAACAAGCCGCTGGCCCGCTACACCAAGGCCGAGATGGACCTGCTGCTGCACGGCGAGGGCTTCCAGACGACCCGGCCGGACGAGTTCAACAACGTGGCCGTCAACGACTACGAGGGCCTGGTCCCGCGGTTCACCCGCCGGTTCGTCAAGCCGGGTCTCGACGCGCTGAAGGACAAGGAGCGCAAGGCCACCGAGAAGGTCGTCACCGAGCAGGTCTGCCCCGCCTGTGAAGGGGCCCGGCTGGCTCCGGCCGCCGTGGCGTCGCGGATCGACGGGCACAACATCGCCGACTTCTGCGCCATGGAGATCGGCGACCTGGTGAAGGAGCTGGAGCGCCTGGAGAAGCGCTGGCCCGGCCCGGTGGTGCCGGCCGCGCTCGCATCCCTGCGCCGCATCGCGTCGGTCGGCCTGGGGTACCTGACCCTGAGCCGGCCCACCCGGACCCTCTCCGGTGGTGAGGGCCAGCGCCTGAAGACGGTCCGGCATCTCGGCTCCTCGCTGGCCGGGATGACGTACATCTTCGACGAGCCCAGCGTCGGCCTGCACGCCCACGACGTGGACCGGCTCACCCAGCTGCTGACCGCGTTGCGCGACAAGGGCAACACGGTGCTGATCGTCGAGCACAACCGGGACGTCATCGAGATCGCCGACCACGTCATCGACGTCGGCCCCGGCCCGGGCGCCGCCGGTGGCGAGATCGTCTTCACCGGCACCGTCAAGCAGCTCGCCGCCAGCGGCACGCTGACCGGCCGGTCGTTCAAGGCCCTGCCGGGGCTCAAGCCCGAGCCGCGGACGCCGACCGGCAACCTGCCGATCCGCAAGGCCACCCTGCACAACCTGCGCGGCGTCGACGTGGACTTCCCGACCGGGGTGCTGACCGTGGTCACCGGCGTGGCGGGCTCCGGCAAGTCGACGCTGGCCTCCAAGGTCTTCGCCGCCGAGTACCCGTACGCCATCGTGCTGGACCAGTCCGCGGTCGGGATCAACCCGCGGTCCACGCCGGCCACGTACACCGGGGTGTGGGATCTCGTCCGCAAGCAGTTCGCGGCGGCCCACGGCATGGATGTCAGCCTGTTCAGCTTCAACGCCAAGGGCGCCTGCCCGGAGTGCAAGGGCCGCGGCACGATCACCACGGACCTGGCGTTCATGGATCCCGTCACCGTCGTCTGCGAGGTCTGCGGCGGCACCCGCTACCGCCAGGACGTGCTGGAGCACCGCATCGACGGCCGCAACATCGCCGAGGTCCTGGATCTCACGATCGAGGAGGGCCACGACTGGTTCGACGAGCGCGCCATCGTCAAGCGCCTGGAACCGCTGCGTGAGGTCGGGCTCGGCTATCTCACGCTGGGCCGCCCGCTGTCCATGCTGTCCGGCGGCGAGCGCCAGCGGCTCAAACTCGCCGACCGCCTGCACGAGAGCGGCAGCGTGTACCTGTTCGACGAGCCCACCACCGGGCTGCACATGGCCGACGTGCAGAACCTGCTCGCCCTGCTGGACCGCCTGGTCGACGCCGGCAACACGGTCATCGCTATCGAGCACGACCTGGACGTCGTCAAGCACAGCGACTGGGTGATCGACATCGGTCCCGGCGCGGGCGAACACGGCGGCCAGGTCGTCTTCACCGGCACCCCCGCCGAGATGGCCGAGAAGGGCCGCACCCGCACGGCCGAGTACCTGCGGGCAGCGCTGCCCCGCTAGACCACCGCCTCATCACCGACTCCAGGCTGCCGCAGCTCCCGCTGCCGCGGCCATCCGATGCTGCGCAGGAGGAATTCGTGTCCGCCCTTCCCACTCTCCGAGTCCCCACCCTTCCGGTGGCCTTCGAGACGGCCGCCCGTGCCGCCGGCGACCGGATCGCCCTGGAGTACGGCTCGTCGTCGATCACCTATCGCGAGCTGGACGCCGCCGCGAACCGCTTCGCCCGCCAGCTGCAGCGCGAGGGCGTCACCCCGGGCAGCCGGGTCGGCCTGCACATGACCCGGTGCCTGGAGCTCTACATCGCGATGATCGGGCTGCTCAAGGCCGGCGCCGTCGTGGTTCCGCTGAACCCCGCCCACCCGGTGACCGTGCGCCGCTCGGTCGTCCGCGAGGCGGAGCTGCCGTTGACGCTGCGCGACGTGCCGGCCGGCCTCAGCTCGGTGACCGTCGAACGGGACGTGCACGAGCTGCTCGCCGCCGCGGCGGACCTGGACGACACCAGCCCCGGCCTGTGCACCGACCCGGAGAGCACCGCCTTCATCCTGTTCACCTCCGGCTCCACCGGCCGGCCCCGCGGCGTGCGGGTCGCCCACCGCGGCATCGCCCGGGTCGCCTCGTACCACGGCGAGGTGGAGGTCCGGCCGGACGACTGTTTCCTGCAGCTGGCGCCGTACTCGTTCGCCGCGTCGACGACGGACATCTGGCTGAGCCTGCTGCACGGCGCCCGTGTCGTGGCGCTGCCCTCGCAGCTGCCGTCCCTGCCGAAGCTCGCCGACACCATCCAGCGGCACGGCGTCACCTTCCTGAACCTGCCGGGCGGTCTGATGAACCTGCTGGTCGACGCCCACCCGGAGGCGTTCGCCCGGGTCCGTACCGTGATCGTCAGCGGGGACTTCCCGTCCGCCTCGCACCTCGAGCGGCTGATGAAGGCGGTGCCGGGCACCGTCTACAACGCCTTCGGCTGCACCGAGAACTCGGCGCTGACGGCGGTGCACCCGATGGCTCCGGAGGATCTCCGGTTCGGTGTCGTCCCGATCGGCCGGCCGTTGCCCGGGGTGGGCCTGCACGTCCTGCGCGAGGACCTGGCCCCGTGCGCGCCCGGCGAGGTCGGCGAGATGTACATCAGCGGCGCCGGCCTGGCCCAGGGCTATCTGGCGCTGCCGGAGGAGACCGCGGCGAAGTTCCCCACCGTCGCCGGCGTACGGATGCTGCGCACCGGGGACTGGGCCCGCACCACCCCCGCCGGCGAGGTGGTCCTCGTCGGGCGGACCGACCAGATGGTCAAGATCAGAGGCTTCCGGGTGGAGCTGCGCGAGGTGGAGCTGGCCGCCGAGGAGGGCGGACTGATCAAGAAGGCGGTGGTACGGGCCGTCGACGCCACCGACGGCCAGAAGGAGCTCGTCCTGTTCTGCACCACCGCCACCGGCGAGGCGCCCAGCACCGAGGCGCTGCTGGCCGACCTCAAGGGCCGGCTGCCCGACTACATGCTCCCGGCCCGGGTGCACCACCTCGCCGAACTGCCGGTCAACGTCAACGGCAAGCTCGACCGGATGGCCCTGCGGGAGCCTCGTGCGGTCCTGGTCGAGCCGGACGAGGCGGTGCCGCCGCCCGCGGCGCAGGACATCATCGCCACGACGGTGACACGGCTGCTGGCGGTCGTCACCGGCCGCGACCCGATCGGCGTCGCCGACTCCTTCCTGGCGTCCGGCGCGAACTCGCTGCAGGTCATCCAGCTCGCGGCGAGCCTGCACGACGTCATGGGGGTGGACGTCCGCCCGGAGGACATCTTCCGGCTCGACAACGCCGAGAGCCTGGCCGGGCACATCCGTGCCCTGCGCCAGGGCCACCGTGAGGTGCCCGCATGAGCGACATGCTGCGCACCGTGGTCCGCGACCGCTGGCACGTCTCGTCCGGGCGACCCGATGTCCTGGCCGCGGAGCTGGCCGACATCCTCGGGCGGGCCGTGGACCCGGCCGACGTCGCGGCGGCCAGCAGCCCGGAGGATCTGGTCGCCCGGCTCACCACCGGCGCGGCGCCGATCACGGCGGAACCGCCCGGCCCGGAGTCCCTGGCGTGGCCGGCCACGCCGGGGCAGACCGGCATCTGGTACCTCAGCGAGTTCGGCGAGGCGCGGACCGCGTACAACTCCCCGATCCTGCTGCGGGTGCCGGGCGCGCTCGACCACGAGACGCTGCGGGCCGCCCTGGAGCACGTGGTCCGGCGGCACGAGAGCCTGCGCACCACCTTCGCGATGGACGACGGCGCCCTCGCGCAGCGGGTGGCGGCCGAACCGCGGTTCGGGTTCCGCACCGCCGCTGTCGGTTCCGCCGACGAGGCCGGCAAGCTCGCCGCCGAACTCGCCGCCGAACATCTCGACCTCACCGACGGCCCCCTGCTGCGCGCCGTGTGCGTGGACGTCGCCGGGGACGACACCATCCTGCTGGTCAACGTGCACCACGCGGTGTTCGACGGCTTCTCCTGGTCGGTGCTGCTCACCGAGTGGCTCACCGCCTACCGGCGCCTGGCCGCCGGCGAGCAGCCGTCGCACGAGCCGCCGCCGGTCCAGTTCCGGCAGGCGGTGGCGGCCCTCCGCCCGGCCGACGAGGCGGGCCTGGCGTACTGGACCGAACACCTGTCCGGCGTGCCCGTGCTGGACCTGCCGCTCGATCACCCGGCCGGGGTGCGCGGCCGGGTCGCCGCCGCGTCGGTGCACACCCGGCTGACCGAACCGGAGGCGGCCCGGCTGCGGGAGCGGTCGGCCGCGCACGGGGTCACCCCGGCCGTCGCGCTGCTGGCCGCGTACGCCCTGCTGATGCACCGGCACACCGGCCAGACCGACCTCACCGTGGGCCTGCCGGTCTCGCTGCGGGACCGCTCGGCGGACCAGCAGGTGATCGGCCACCTGGTCAACACCGTCGTCCTGCGGCACCGGGTCACCTCCGGCAGCACCGGCACGGACCTGCTCGCCGCGACCCGGGACGAGGTGCGGGCCGCGCTCGCCCACAAGAACGTGCCGTTCGAGCAGATCGTCGAGAAGCTCGCGCCGAACCGCGCCGACAGCCGGCCCCCGCTGTTCCGGACGATGGTGACGATCATGCCGGCCGAACGTCGGGACCTGCGGCATCTCGGTCTCGGCGCGGACGCGTGGCAGCACCTCGGCAGCACCCCGAAGTTCGATCTGGCGCTCGTCGTGGAGGAGGCCGGGGATCATCTCGGCCTGACCTTCGAGTACGACCCGGCCGTGCTGGACCACGACACCGTGGCCCGGATGGCGGCACGGTTCCGGACCGTTCTGGACGCCCTGACGGACGACCCGGACCGGCCGGTGCACGACCTTCCCTGGATCCCGGACGACGAGCTGCGCGAGCTGCGGGCGGCATGGGCCGGGCCGGTGGACGAGCGGCCCGCGCAGCAGTCGCTCCCGCGGCTGTTCGAGGCCCGGGCAGGGAGGCATCCGGACCGGACGGCGGTGGAGTCGACGGCCGGCGCACTGACGTACCGGCAGCTCAACAGCGCCGCGAACCGGTTGGCACGGGCGCTGCGGCAGCACGGCGCCCGGCGCGGTACCCGGGTCGCGCTCCGGCTGGAGCGGGGACCGGACGCGATCATCGGGCTGCTGGCCGTGCTCAAGACCGGGGCGTCGTTCGTCCCGCTGGACCCGGCGTACCCGCCGCAGCGGCTCGCGCTGATGCTGCACGACGCGAACCCGGAGGTCCTGCTCGTGCACGGCGGCGCGCCGGACGGGGTTCCCGGCGGCACCACGGTGGTGGACCTCGCCGGCGCCCAACTGCCCGCCGACGACACGGACCCGGGCGAACCGCGGGCCGCCGGCGACGAGATGTACGTCGTCTACACCTCCGGCTCCACCGGCCGTCCCAAGGGCGTGATCATCGAGGACGTCACCATCACCAACCTCGTCCACCGCCAGGACGACCTGTCCCGGCTCGGCGCGGACGCCCGCACCCTGCAGTACATGTCGATCTCCTTCGACGTGTCCTTCATGGAGATCTTCTGCACGCTGGCCGCGGGCGGCACGGTGGTGGTGCCCGGCGAGCAGATGCGCACCGATCTGCGCCGGCTGGCCGGATTCCTGCGGGACCAGCGCGTGAACCGGGTCTTCCTGCCGTACGTCGCGTTGCAGGAACTGGCCACCGTGCTCACCCGCGAGGACATCGACCTGCCGGACCTCGCCGAGGTCTACACCACCGGGGAGGCGCTCGTCGTCACGGCACAGATCCGTGACATGTTCCGCCGCCGCACCCCGGCGGTGCTGATCAACGCGTACGGGCCGTCGGAAGCGCACCTGGTCAGCGCGCGGCAATTGCCGCCCGATCCGTCGTCCTGGCCGGACCGCCCGGCCATCGGGGAGGTCGCCGGCAACGTCCGGGCGTACGTGCTGGACGAGCAGCGGCGGCCGGTGCCGTTCGGCGTGCGCGGCGAACTGTACGTCGGCGGCCCGGTGGTGGGCCGCGGCTACCTGAACCTGCCCGGCCAGACGCGGGAACGGTTCCTGCCCGACCCGTACGCGGGCTCCTCCGGCGGGCGCATGTACCGCACCGGTGACCTGGTGACGCTCACCGTCCCGGACGGGCTCGTGCACCTGGGCCGCGCCGACGAGCAGATCAAGATCCGCGGCTACCGGATCGAGCCCGGGGAGGTCGAGGGCGCCCTCAACGACCTGCCGGGCATCACCGCGTCCGCGGTGGTGGCCGCCGAGCACGAGACGGGCGGCCGGCACCTGGTCGCCTTCGTGTGCGCCGGCGGCGCGCCGGCCGATCCGGCGCGGGTACGGGACCGGCTGCGCGACGCCCTGCCCGCCTACATGATCCCGTCGCGGATCGTGACCCTGGACCGGTTGCCGATCGCGCCGAGCGGCAAGACCGACCGCGCGGCGCTGGCCGCCGAAGCGAGCCGGTTGTCGGCACGGCCCGCCGACGTCAGCGACGACCGCCCGCTCGGGGAGACCGAGCAGCGTGTCGCCACGCTGTGGGCCGGGTTGCTGCCCGGGGCCGGCATCGGCCCGGACACCGACTTCTACAGCGCCGGCGGGCACTCGCTGCTGGCCGTGCGGCTGCGTCAGGCGGTGGAGGACGAGTTCGGGCTGGAACTGCCGCTCAGCGCCCTGCTCGCGACGCCGACGGTGGCCGGTATGGCGGCCCGCGTCGACGCCGTCCGGGCCGGCCACGACGAGGTCGCCGGACCGGATCTGTGGGCCGACACCCGCCTGCTGGACGGGTTGCGGCCCGGAGCCACCCGCGCCGCCGATCCCCGTGCCGAGCGGGCCGTCCTGCTCACCGGCGTCACCGGTTTCCTGGGCGGCTACCTGCTGCGGACCCTGCTGCGGACCGGCCACGAGGTGCACTGCCTGGTCCGGGCCGCCGACGAGGAGCAGGGCCGGGCCCGGATCGCGGAGGCCTGCCGGCGCTACCGGGTCGACGTGGACCTCACGCACGTGCGGGTGGTCGCCGGCGATCTCGCCCAGGAACGGTTCGGTCTGCACCCGGCCGACTACGCGGATCTGGCCGGCCGGATCGGGGCGGTGTACCACGCCGCGGCGCACATCAACTTCTCCGCGCCGTACGCCTCGGTCCGCTCCTCCAACGTCGACGGCTTCGTGCGGATCGCCGAGTTCTGCGCCGACACCGTCCTCAAGCCGCTGCACCACATGTCGACGCTGGCGGTCTTCTCCCCGGCCGAGCCGCCCCGGACGGTGGACGAGGACAGCGTCCCCACCACCGCCGACGGGCTCGGCATCAGTTACGCGCAGAGCAAATGGGTCGCCGAGCGGCTGGCGCTGGCGGCGCGGGACCACGGCGTACCGGTCACCGTGTACCGCATCGGCCGGATCGGGCCGGACTCGGTCACCGGCGCCTGCCGCACCGACGACTTCTTCTGGCTGCAGATCAAGAGCTTCGTGCAGCTGGGTGTGGTCCCCACCGATCTGGGGCGGCCGGTCGACCTGCTGCCGGTGGACCTGGTCGCCGACGCGGTGGTCCGGCTCGCCGGCTCCGCGCAGGCCCGGAACCGTACCGTGCACCTCTTCCACCCCACCGGCATCGACTGGCGGACCATCCTGGCCGCCCTGGCCGCGGCCGGGCATCGTCCACGGCAGGTGACCACCGCCGAGTGGCTCGCGGCCCTGGAGTCCGCCCCCGCCGGCGCCGACGGCGGCTCGCTGGCGAGCCTGGTCCCGCTGTTCCGCGAGGGCGTCATGAACCTGGGCGAACACCGGTTCGTCAACGACCGCACCGTCCGTGACCTGGCCGCGCTGGGGATCGGGATTCCCGCGGCAGAGCCGGGATGGATCACTTCGATGATCGAGTACTTCACCTCGACCGGTCAGCTCGCCCGCACCTCGGCGTCATGACCTCAGGAAGGGCTCCCGCCATGTCAGCAACGCGACCGAAAGCGGTCATCGTCGGCGCCGGCCCCGTCGGCTGCCTCCTCGCGGTGGAGCTGCGGCGCCGCGACTTCGACGTCGAGATCTACGAGAAATGCGACGCGGGCACCATTCTCCGGCCGGACGCCGGCCGCTCGTTCAACCTCACCCTCACCCTCCGCGGGCTCAGCGTGATGCACCCGCGGTTGCGGGACCGCGTCTACGAGACCGGCCGGGTCCTGCGGCAACGCGTCGTGCACCACCGGGACGGCACGCAGACCCGCCAGCTGTACGGCGTCGACGACGGTCACCACCTGCTGTCCGTGCCGCGCCGTGAACTCCAGCGCATCCTCCTCGCCGAGGCCCGCGCCGCGGGCGCCCGGGTGTACTTCGGCCACTCCTGTGTCGGCGCCGACGCCCACCGCGGCGAGGCGATGTTCGTGGACGCCGGCGGCTCCGTCCGGCACGCCGCCGGCGACATCCTGCTCGGGTGCGACGGCGCGAACAGCGCCCTGCGCTACGAGCTGTCCAAGGGCGGCGCACGGATGCGGGTGCACCAGCGCTACATCGCGCACGGCCACATCGAGCTGACCCTCACCCCGGAGGGGTCCGCCGCGCTGGCCCCGGACGGCATGCACCTGTGGCCACGCGGCGACCACTTCCTCCAGGCCCAGCCCAACCGGGACGGCAGCGCCACCACCACGCTGTTCATGCCGGTCGACACCGAGCAGGGCGAGCTGCGCTTCCGCTCGCTGACCGACGGCAGGCGGGTGCGCGAGCACTTCGAGCGGGAGTATCCCGACATCGCGGCCTGCCTGCCGCTGGCGCCGGACCAGGTGATCCGCGCCCGCCCGGCGCTGCTCAAGGTGGTCGACTGCGCGCCCTACAACTACGGGCGGGCGGTGCTGGTCGGCGACTCCGCGCACACCATCGTCCCGTTCTTCGGCCAGGGCATCAACTGCAGCTTCGAGGACGCCGACGTCCTGTGCCGGCTGCTGGACAAGTACCGGCGGTCGGGCGTGGACCGGCACGAGGCCATCCGGGCGGCGGGCGCCGAGTTCAGCGAGCAGCGGGTGGCCGCAGGCCAGGCGATCTCCCAGCTCTCCATGGACAATCTGCACGAGCTCAGCCAGGCCATCGACGACGAGAAGTTCCATCGGCGCCGGCGCCTGGAACGCCTGCTGCACGAGTACCGCCCGGACGAGTTCGTCCCGCTGTACCAGCTGGTGGCGTTCACCCGGACCCCGTACGACGAGGTGATCCGCCGCAGCCGGATCGACAAGCTGGCCCTGGACACCCTCTGCGAGCTGTACGACCCGGACACCGAGGCGGACACGATCATCGGCTCGTACGCCGAGGTCCGCCGGGGACTGGACGACCATGATCCGCGTGAACCGGCGCTGGCCCTGACCGCCACGCCCGCGAAGGGAGAACTCTGATGTCCGACACCCGGTACGAGGTCACCGTGGACCCCCGTTACAGCCACCCGGACGCGGAGCCGGACGACTGGGAGACGACCCGCGCCCTGCTCGCCGGGGCCCAGCTGTACTGGCTCACCACGGTCCGGCCGGCTGCCGTGCCCCACGTGACACCGGTCGCCGGCGCCTGGCACGACGGCGCCCTGTGGTTCTGCGCCCTGCCGACCGAGCAGAAGATGCGCAACATCCTGGCCAACCCGTACTGCACGATGCTGACCGGCACGAACGTCCTCGGCGAGGGCGTGGACATCACCGTCACCGGCGCGGCGGCCCGGGTCACCGGCGCCGCGGATCTGGAGGCGGCCGCCGAGACCTTCCGGGCGAAGTACGGCGCGGCGTGGGACTACAAGGTCGACGGCGACCTGTACGAGGGCGCCATCGGCCGGGCCTGGGGCATGCGGATCGAGCCCCGGACGGTGTTCGCCTTCCGGAAGGACGTCGTCAAGCAGACTCGATGGCGCCTGCGGCCCTGATCCAGCCGTGCCGTGGCGCCTCGCCCGGGTCCGCGGCCACCAGCCGGGCCGGCATCCGCCGATCGGCGCGCCGCGGGCCCGGCACGTCGAGCCGGAAGCCGACGCCGCGCATGTTGGCGATCCAGTCGCGGTGCCCGAGCTTGCGGCGCAGGCTGCTGACGTGCGTGTCGATGGTGCGGCTGGCCTGGGCGTTGACCGGTTTGCCGGCCGGGTAGTCCCAGATCTTGATCATCAGCTCGGTCCGGTTGAAGATCCGGCCGGGCGCCGACGCCAGCAGGTGCAGCAGTTCGTATTCCTTGCGGGTGAGCGTCAGTGGCCTGCCGTCCAGGCAGGTCTCGCGGAGAGCCGGGTCGATGACCAGCCGGTTGCCCACCCGCAGGAGCTGGCCCTGCTCCTCCCCCGGGATCGGGTCGTCCCACCCGGCGGTCCGGAGCGGCGCCTCCCGCGGCCGGGCGCGGACGACACCGCCGAGATCCGCCACCGGCGGGACGGGGACCGGCGAGGAGGCGACCGGCGCCGCGCGGCGCAGCACGGCCTTGATCCGGGCGACCACGTCGCGGGACCGGTACGGCCGCTCGATGCAGTCGTCACAGCCGGTCTCGAGCAGCAGGACCTGGTCGACCTCGTCGGCCGAGGCGAACGCGATGATGGGGACCATGCTGATCTGCCGGATGGCGCGGGAGACGGAGACGCTGTCGAGGTCGGGCAGGTCGGTGTCGAGCAGGATCAGGTCGTAGGAGGCGAAGACCTCCAGGACCGCACGCCCCGTCGTCTCGATGTCGACGGAGAAGTTGTGCCGCGCCACGTCGTCGCGGAGATCCTCAGCGGCCGGGCAGCTCGACGCGACGAGGATGGACCCGCCCGGAGCCGTCGCGAGCGATGGCATCCGTCGTTCCAGCTCAAACGACATTCAGTACCCCCATGTCAATGGACCTCTTGATCGTTTGGACCGAACCCGCTTCGCGACCAACAATATGCGTAGCGCGATGCTTGTACCACGATGAGATACGCAATCCATCCGCCTTGTCGGCAGATCTCGGCATCATACGAATGATTTGTTAATTCTCACGACGCTGTCGCGGGCCGGACGGCCCGGACCCCGGGTCGCCCACCACCTGCGACATCGGGCGCAGCGATCACCTCACCAGCCAAACGTGTGTGCACTGCCGATGCCGCTGGACCGGGCGAAATGCCGAGAATGCCTTTTCTTGGTTCCGCCCTCGGCGACATCGGGCGTTATTTACCGGTTCCGGCGAAAGGACAAGAATGAGCTCGACCTCGGCTACCCGGGCCGGCCTGCGGGAATGGATCGGTCTCGCGGTCCTGGCACTGCCCGCCATGTTGATCGTGATGGACATGACGGTGCTGCACCTCGCCGTGCCCGCGATCAGCGCCGACCTCAATCCCACGAGTTCGCAGCTGCTCTGGATCACCGACATCTACGGCTTCTTCGTGGCCGGCTTCCTCATCACGATGGGCACGCTCGGCGACCGTACGGGCCGCCGGCGGCTCCTCCTGATCGGGGCCGGCGCCTTCGCCGCGGCGTCGATCGTCGCGGCGTACGCCAGCAGCCCGGAGATGTTGATAGCGGCGCGGGCGCTGCTGGGGCTCGCCGGCTCCACCCTGATGCCGTCGACCCTGTCGCTGCTGCGCGAGATGTTCCACGACGAGCGCCAGCGAACCCTCGCCATCTCGGTCTGGACCCTGAGCTTCACGCTGGGCGCCTCGATCGGCCCGCTCGTCGGCGGCGTGATGCTGGAGCACTTCTGGTGGGGGTCGGTCTTCCTGCTGGCGGTGCCGGTCATGGTGCTGCTGCTGATCGCCGGCCCGATCCTGCTGCCGGAGTACCGCGCCGACCACGCCGGGCCGCTCGACCTGCCCAGCTCCGCGCTGTCGCTGGCGGCCGTCCTCTCCGCCGTGTACGGCATCAAGGAGATCGCCCGGGACGGCGTGAGCCCGCTCGCCCTCGGCGCGATCGCCGCCGGCCTGCTCGCCGGCTGGCTCTTCCTCCGCCGCCAGTGGCGCCTCAGCGATCCGTTCATCGACACCGCCCTGTTCCGTGAGCCCCGCTTCTCCGTCTCGCTCAGCGCCCTCGCCGTCCTGTCCTTCGTGATGTTCGGGATCAACCTGTTCATCGTGCAGTCCCTGCAGCTCGTGCACGGGCTGTCGCCCCTGCAGGCCGGGTTGTGGACGCTGCCGGGCAGCGTGGGCGGCGTCGTCGGCACGATCGCCGCCACCAGCCTCCTGCGGGTGATGCGCAAGGCGTACGTGATGGCGGGCGCGCTGACCCTGGCCGCCGCCGGCCTGGCCCTGGTCGCCACCGTCGGCAGCGCCGACTTCACGCTGCTCGTCACCGGCCTCACCATCATGTCGAGCGGCATCGCGGCCGCCCTCAACCTCGGGACGGCCCTGGTCGTCAGCTCGGTGCCGGCGGAACGGGCCGGCGCGGCCTCCGCCGTGTCGGAGACCAGCAACGAGTTCGGCGGGGCCCTCGGTCTCGCCCTGCTGGGCAGCGTCGGGACCGCCGTCTACAGCGCCCAGGTCCGTGGCGAGCTGCCGCCCGGCGTCCCCCCGGAGACCGCCGGCCGGATCACCGAGACGCTGTCCGAGGCCCTGGCCGTGACCCAGCAGATCCCCGGCGCCGTGGGGGCCCGGATCGCCGACGTGGCCCGGGACGCCTTCAGCAGCGGGCTCGCGGTGATCAGCGGTATCAGCGCGGTGCTGCTGACGCTGGCCGCGATCGGGGTCGCCGTCATGCTGCGCGACGTGCGGGAGGACGAGACCGCGGCCACCGATGTGCCCGAGAGCGAACAGTCCGGCCGGCGCTGACCCGCCGCCACCTTCACCGAAGAGGAGACGCCATGCCCAGCTCTCATCTGTTCACCTCCGAGTCGGTCACGGAAGGCCACCCGGACAAGATCGCTGACCAGATCAGCGACGGGATCCTCGACGCCCTGCTCGCGCAGGACCCGAGCAGCCGCGTCGCGGTGGAGACCCTGATCACCACCGGACAGGTGCACGTCGCCGGCGAGGTCACCACGCAGGCGTACGCCGACATCCCCAGCATCGTCCGCGACACCATCCTGCGCATCGGCTACGACTCGTCGCAGAAAGGCTTCGACGGCACTTCGTGCGGCGTGAGCGTCTCCATCGGCTCGCAGTCGCCCGACATCGCGCAGGGCGTGGACACCGCCATCGAGGAGCGCGAGGGCGAAGCGATCGGCTCCCTGGACGGTCAGGGCGCCGGCGACCAGGGCCTGATGTTCGGTTTCGCCTGCTCGGAGACGCCCGAGCTGATGCCGCTGCCGATCGCGCTCGCGCACCGGCTGGCCCGCCGGCTCGCTGCCACCCGCAAGGACCTGACCATCCCCTACCTGCGCCCGGACGGGAAGACCCAGGTCACCGTCGAGTACGACGGCCTGCGCCCGGTCCGCCTCGACACGGTCGTCGTGTCGTCGCAGCACGCCGCCGACATCTCCCTGGAGTCGCTGCTCACCCCGGACATCCGCGAGCACGTCATCGCGCCCGAGCTGGAACGCCTCGACATCGACACCGAGGGTTACCGGCTGCTGGTGAACCCGACGGGCCGGTTCGAGATCGGCGGCCCGATGGGTGACGCCGGCCTGACCGGCCGCAAGATCATCGTCGACACGTACGGCGGTTACGCCCGGCACGGTGGCGGGGCGTTCTCCGGCAAGGACCCGTCGAAGGTGGACCGCTCCGCGGCGTACGCCACCCGCTGGGTCGCCAAGAACGTCGTCGCCGCCGGCCTGGCCGAACGCTGCGAGATCCAGGTCGCCTACGCGATCGGCAAGGCGCACCCGGTCAGCCTGTTCGTCGAGACCTTCGGCACCGAGAACGTGCCGGTCGAGCGGATCACGAAAGCCATCCGGGAGGTGTTCGACCTGCGGCCCGCCGCGATCATCCGGGACCTGGACCTGCTGCGCCCGATCTACCAGCAGACCGCGGCGTACGGCCACTTCGGCCGGGAACTGCCGGACCTCACGTGGGAACGCACCGACCGGGTCCGCGACCTGCAGAGCTTCGGCTGAGGCCGGCATGGATCAGCGCTCACCGACGATCGTGGTCACCGGATCCATCGCCAGCGATCACCTGATGACCTTCCCCGGCCGGTTCGCCGACTCGCTGCTGGCCGACAGCCTCGCCTCGGTGTCCCTCTCCTTCCTCGTCGACGACCTCGTCATCCGGCGCGGCGGCACCGCCGCCAACATCGCCTACGGCCTGGCGCAGCTCGGCCCGCACGCGATCCTCGTCGGGGCGGCGGGCGCGGACTTCGCCCCGCACCGGGACGCGCTGGAACGGACCGGCGTGGACTGCTCCGGCGTGCTGACGATCCCGGACGACCACACCGCACGCTTCGTCTGCACCACCGACACCCAGTTCTGTCAGCTCGCGTCGTTCTACCCGGGCGCGATGCGCGAATCCCGCCGCATCGACCTGGCCGCCGTCGTCGGCGACCGGGAACCGCCCGACCTGGTGATCATCGCCCCGGACACCCCCGAGGCGATGCTCCGGCACGCGGCGGCCTGCCGGGCCCGCGGCTGGCCGTACGCGGCCGACCCGTCGCAGCAACTGGCCCTGATGACGGTCGAACAGATCCGCGAGTTCATCACCGGAGCCCGGTACCTGTTCACCAACGAGTACGAGCACGCCCTGCTGTGCCGGCGGCTCGGCATCCCGGCCGATCGGCTGACCGCCGCCGTGGACGTCGTCGTCACCACCCGCGGGGCGTCCGGCGTCACCATCGGCACCGGCAGTGGCGACGTGGACGTGCCGGCCGTGCCGCTGGCCCGGGCCGCCGATCCGACCGGCAGCGGCGACGCGTTCCGGGCCGGGTTCTGCGCCGCCGTCACGCGGTTCATGTCGCTGCGGGACGCCGGAGCAGCGGGCTGTCTGCTGGCGAGCCGGGCCCTCGCCGCGCCCGGCGGCCAGGAGTACGCCGTCACCGAGCGCGACTTCGCCGCCGGGCTCGCCGAGCACTACGGCATCAGCTGGGCGGACATCCCGGTCACCGGGTAGGAACACCGGCGTGACCTGCCCGGCGGCGGGCGGGTCACGACCGTACGACGCTGGCCGGGCCCGGCCTCTCGCGCAACCGCGACGGGCTCAGCAGATCGCGGGCGGCCGCCCGGCTGGGCCGTTTGCCGAGGGCCGCCCGGCTGGACTCGCGCAGCAGCAGCGCGGCCCAGAACGCGCCGGCCCGGACCCGCCCGTGCCGCCGCCGGAACAGCCGCACCTTGTTGAGGGTCAGCAGCGCCCACAGCCCCGGCGACACCCGCGAGTCGCCCTCCAGGTGCACGGCGTGCGCGTCCGGCACGTACCGCGTGCCCAGGCCGGCGTCGCGGGCCCGCAACGAGAAGTCGGTCTCCTCGGAGTAGAGGAAGTACGACTCGTCCCACGGCCCGCACCGCTCCCAGCAGGCGGCGCTGATCAGCATGGTGGAGCCCTCGGCCCAGTCGGTGAACCGCTCCGCCGCGTACAGCCGCTCGTCCGCGACCACCTCGCCGAGCAGCGGGAACCGGCCGGCCCGGCGGGCGCCGAGGACCGCGTCGCCGAGGGCCCGCAGCACGCTCGGCTCCCGGCGCTGGGTGTAGATCAGCGCGCCGTCGCCGTCGACGATGTTCGGCACCGCGACCCCGGTGCCGGGCTCCTTCAGCGCCTCCAGCAGCCGGGCGATGCACCCCGGACCGAGCCGCACGTCCGGGTTGAGCACGAGGATCGCGTCGTGGGCCGGCGAGGCGGCGACCGCGGCGTTGATGCCGGCCGCGTACCCCGCGTTGCGTCCCATCTCGACCACCGTCGCCTCCGGCGCGTGCCGGCGCACCGCCGCCACGCTGCCGTCCTTGGAGTCGTTGTCGGCGACCGTCATGTGCCACTTCACCCCGGCCAGGCCCACCCGCAGCCCGTCCACGAGGTCGGCGATCAGCCGTTCGCTGTTGTAGGTGACGACCGCCACCAGAACCGTCATCGGGCGGCCAGCCTCGCCTTCAGTCCGCGGAGCACCCGTCCGGTGCGCCCGCTCTTGAGCTTCTCTCCCAGTGCGCCCTGCTTGACCGATCGGGACACCGCGGATTGGGTACGGCGTACCGCCGTCACCGTCCACGAGCGGCCGACCCGCCCGGCCGCCACCGGCGTCTCGTCGTTCATCAGCCGGGTCTTGTACAGCGCCTCGGACTTGCCGAGGTCGATCGACTCGATGCCGTCGGCCGCGCCGGCCTCGGCCATCCGCAGGCACAGCAGGATGCCGGCGGAGTAGCGGGACAGGTCGGCGTCGTACGACGGGAACCAGTAGGCGAGCACCGACTGGCTGCGCAGTCCCAGGTGCGCGGCGACCGGCCGGTCCCCGGCGTAGACCGTCGACACCACCGCCCGGCAGTCGCCGGACTCCGAGGCCAGCAACTCCTCCAGCACGCCCTCGATCCATGGCGTGGTGAACCTGTCGTACTGCTGGGTGCGCCGGTACTGCGCGCCCTTCCAGGCCCGCAACGCGGCCAGCGCGGCCGGGTCCCGGTCGTCCCAGACGAACCGCTCGTCGCCGACCTCCCGGGCCATCTTGCGCTGCTTGCGCAGCGTCTGCTTGACGACGTCACCGGCGGAGTTGCGATTCTCGACGTACGCGGCATAGCCGTCCCGCAGGTTCATCAGCGGCGACCCGGTGCGCTCGGTGTGGAACCGCTGGAACGGCAGCTGCCCGGCCATCAGATGGTCGAACTCCCACACCGGCAGGCGGCAGGCCCGCAGCAGCCCGATCGCGTCCCATTCCAGGCCGGCCCGGTGGACGAGTCCCTGGCAGTCGCTGATCCCGGCGCCGACCGGCACCCCGACCACCCGGTTGCGCACCTCGAAGGGGAAGAACCCGGCGAGGCCGCCGTCGTCCTCCAGCACGGCGACCCGGGCGGCCGGGCGTTGCCGGGCGACGGCCACGGTGAACTCGGGCGCCAGGAACGGGTTCTGCAGAACCGGCTGGTCCTTCTGGAACTGACGCCAGGCGGCCAGCTCACCGGGGCCCAGCTCGTCCGGGCGGACCACGGATATCTTCACTGTCTCTTACGCTCCTTGCACGGCGGGCCGGCCGAGGGCCCGGTATTCCCAGCCGGCGGCGCGCCAGCTGGACGGGTCGAGGGCGTGCCGGCCGTCGACGATCTTGAGGCGTCCCACCACCGCGGCCATCGCGGACGGCTGGATCTCCCGGAACTCGTTCCACTCGGTCAGCAGCACCACGACGTCGGCGTCGCGGGCGGCGTCCAGGGCGCTGGTCGCGTACGCCAGCTCGGGGTGGGCCCGCCGGGCGTTGTCCATCGCGGCCGGGTCGTAGACGACGACGTCCGCCCCGGCGGCCCGCAACGTGGCGGCCACGTCGAGCGCGGGCGCGTCCCGGATGTCGTCGGAGTTGGGCTTGAACGCCGCGCCGAGCGCGGCGATCCGCTTGCCGGCCACGTCGCCGCCGCAGATCTCCACGACCATGTCGACCGTACGGGCCCGGCGGCGCCGGTTGATCCCGTCGATCTCGCGCAGGAACCCGACGGCCTGCCCGACCCCGAGTTCCTCGGCCCGGTACGCGAAGGCGCGGATGTCCTTGGGCAGGCACCCGCCGCCGAACCCGAGGCCGGGGCGCAGGAACTTCCCGCCGATCCGCTCGTCGTAGGCCAGCGCCTCGGCCAGGTCGTGCACGTCGGCGCCGGTCGCCTCGCAGATCTCGGCCATCGCGTTGATGTAGGAGATCTTGGTGGCCAGGAACGAGTTGGCGGCGACCTTGACCAGCTCGGCGGTCTGCAGGTCGGTGACCTTCACCGGCACGCCCTGGGCCAGCACCGGCTCGAACGCCTCGCGCAGCCGCTGCTCGGCCCACGCCGAGGTGACCCCGAAGACCATCCGGTCGGGTTTCATGGTGTCGTCGACGGCGAAGCCCTCGCGCAGGAACTCCGGGTTCCATGCCAGCTCCACCTGCTCCCCGGCGGGCGCGAGGTCGCGCAGCAGGCCGGCGAGGCGGGCCGCGGTGCCGACCGGGACGGTCGACTTGCCGACCACCAGGACCCGGCGGGTCAGGTACGGCGCGAGCGCGGTGACGGCCGCGTCCACGTACGTCAGGTCGGCGGCTCCGGAGCCCTTCTGCTGCGGCGTGCCCACGCACACGAAGTGCACGTCGCCGAACTCGCCGGCCTCGGCGAACGAGGTGGTGAACCGCAGCCGCCCGGACTCCAGGGCCTTGGTCAGCAGCTCCGGCAGGCCGGGCTCGAAGAACGGCACCTGCCCGGCGTTCAGCTTGTCGACCTTCGACGCGTCGACGTCGACGCCGAGAACGTCGTAGCCCATCACGGCCATGCAGATCGCGTGGGTGGCGCCGAGGTAGCCGGTGCCGATCACGGTGACGCGCATCAGTAAGCCCCCGAACTGCGCACCACCGCGCTGACGGTACGGAACAGAATGGCCAGGTCCATGGCGAGCGACCAGTTCTCCACGTAGCTCAGGTCGAGCCGGATCGACTCCTCCCAGGACAGGTCGGAGCGGCCGGACACCTGCCACAGGCCGGTCAGCCCGGGCTTGACCACGAGCCGGCGGCGCATGTCGGCCGGATAGTCGGCGACCTCGCGGGCCAGCGGCGGGCGCGGCCCGACCAGCGACATGTCACCCTTCACCACGTTCATCAGCTGGGGCAGCTCGTCGACGGAGAACCGGCGCAGCCACTTGCCGACCGGGGTGATCCGCGGATCCTCCCGCATCTTGAACAGCGCCCCGTCGTGGTCGTTGAGGTCGCCGAGCTCGAACAGCTTCGCCTCGGCGTCGACCTGCATGGTCCGGAACTTGTAGAGCGTGAACGGCTTGCCGTCCTTGCCGACCCGCTCCTGCTGGAAGATCACCGGGCCGCGCCCGCCCTTGCCGAACCGGACCAGGGCCGAGACCACCGCGAGGGCCGGCGAGGCGAGCATCAGCAGCATCAGCGCGCCGACCCGGTCGAAGACCTCCTTGACCGCGCGGGCGCTGCCCTTGAGCCGCGGATGCTCGACGTGCAGCATCGGCAGGCCGTCGACCGGCCGGATGGTGGTCCGGTCGCCGGCCACGTCGACCAGGGTGCTGGCCACGATCAGGTCGATGTCGTCGCGTTCCAGCTGCCAGGCGAGACGGCGCAGGGCCGGGCCGTCGATCTCCGGGCAGGAGAGCACGACCACGGTGTCGGCGTCGGAGCGGGCGACAGCGGTGGCCACGTCGTCGAACGAGCCGTACACCGGCGGCAGCCCGGCGACCGCGCTGGTCCGGGGGCCGGGCGGCAGGCAGGCGCCGATCACGCCGAGACCGTGGTAGCGCTCCCGGCTGAGCCGGCGGGTGGTGTCGACGACAGCACGCTCGTGGCCGACCAGGACCACCCGGTTCAGCCGCTGGCCGCGGCCCCAGGCGCGGTGCAGACGCTGCCGGAACACATACCGGGCGCCGAGGTCCACCAGGATCGCCAGCGGCATCGCGATCAGCACGTAACCGCGGGCCAGCCGGAGATCGAAAGCGAACGAGACGATGGCGAGAGCGGCGGTGAGCGCCAATCCGGCACGGAATACCCGGGCGTACTCCTCGGTGCCGACGAAGAGGTGGCGGGACTCGTACGCCCGGTTGAAGATCAGGCAGGCGATCCAGGCGACCGGGAAGACCAGCGTGAGCAGAAGATAGTCGCGCTGATGACTCGAGACGCTGTCCGCGCCGAACCGCAGCAGCAGCGCCCACGAGGCCGCGCTCAGACCGACCACGAAGTCTATGAGATAGAGGGTCAGGGCGTACCGGCTCTGCCATCCGGATCGAGCGCGGCTGGCCCGGGACCGGGCCTTGAGCTGGGAGGCCGTGGCCGCCAGGTCCACGGTCTCCACGGATTCAATTGTCTGCACGCCTCTGCCCCCATCAGCGTTGCAACCGATTCATGACCACTCGTTCCGGCACTGGACGGCACCGGAAACGTCCCACGAGGGAAACCCATGGGACACATGAGACAGACTCTCAATGCGGCACGGCCCGCGCTACAGCTTTCCGTTCGACAGCGATGACGATTCGGAGGATGCCGGGAACCGATACGGCGCAAGCTGTCCAAAGAGGATTTTCGGACATTCTCGACTATCGACTGTCGTCAATCCGACGCAATGATTCGACGAACTCGTTACAAACGTCAAAACGAGGCAGCAGACCGTTCTCCACGGCCTCTGCCAGCGTCGGCGCCTCGGCGTCCTTGGCGGACAGTACGGGGTCCTCCACCGGCCAGGCAATGCCCAGCCGCGGATCCAGCGGATGCACCCCGTGCTCACGTCCCGGCTGATAGCTCGACGAGCAGAGGTACGCCACCGTGGCGCCCTCACTCAGCGCGCAGAACCCGTGACCCAGACCCTCGGCGAGATAGACGGCCCGCCGGTCCTCGTCGTCCAGGCGCACCGCCTCCCACGCCCCGAACGTGGGCGAACCGGTCCGCAGATCCACGATCACGTCGATGATCGCGCCGGCCACACACGTCACGTACTTCGCCTGGCCGGGCGGCACGTCGGCGAAGTGGATGCCGCGGACCACACCGCGGGCCGAGGTCGACAGGTTCGCCTGGGCCAGGTCGAGCGGATGCCCGACCGCCTCGGCGAGGTGATCGAACCGGTACCACTCCATGAACCGGCCGCGGGCGTCGCCGTGCTGCACCGGAGTGATCTCGAAGGCGCCCTCGATCGTCAACGGACGGATCTTCATCGCAGACCACCGTCCAGCAGCCGGAGGAGGTACTGGCCGTACCCGCTCTTCAGCAACGGCTGCGCCAGCTCGCGCAGCTGCTCGTCGGTGATGAAGCCGGCCCGCCAGGCCGCCTCCTCCACACAGCCGATCTTCAAACCCTGCCGCTCCTCGATCACCCGAACGTATTCCGAGGCCTGCACCATCGACTGGAACGTGCCGGTGTCCAGCCAGACCGTGCCCCGGTCCAGCACCGTCACATCGAGCCGGCCCTGGCGCAGATACTCCTCGTTCACCGCGGTGATCTCCAATTCGCCACGCGCGCTGGGCTCCAGCTGATCGGCGATCTTCACCACGTCC
The DNA here is from genome assembly GCF_055562375.1 of Actinoplanes sp. NPDC019969. NCBI lineage: Bacteria > Bacillati > Actinomycetota > Actinomycetes > Micromonosporales > Micromonosporaceae > Actinoplanes > Actinoplanes sp. NPDC019969. The sequence continues at coordinate 212,911 of NZ_JBVHFK010000012.1, forward strand.
GCGTCGTAGAAATAGAGTCCCGGCACCACGTACGTCGACTTCGGGCGGTCGGGTTTCTCCTCGATGGACAGCACGCGGCCGGTGTCGTCGAACTCGACCACGCCGTACCGCTCCGGGTCGGCCACCGGGTAGGCGAAGACCCGCCCGCCGGACGGCTCGGTGAAACTGTTCACACCGTGGAAGATGTTGTCGCCGAGGATCAGGGCCACCGGATCGTCACCGATGAAGTCCGCGCCGATCCGGAACGCCTGGGCGATCCCGTCCGGCTTCGGCTGCGCCGCGTAGGTCAGGTCGAGACCGAACCGGCTGCCGTCCCCCAGCAGGCGCTGGAAGTGCGGCTGGTCCTCCGGCGTGGTGATCACCAGGATCTCCTGGATCCCGGCCGACACCAGAGTGCTCAGTGGGTAGTAGACCATCGGCTTGTCGAAGATGGGCATCAACTGTTTGGACATGGCCATGGTGATCGGCCAGAGCCTGGAACCGGTACCTCCGGCGAGAAGAATTCCGCGCACCGGGCGACCCTAATCGGGGCCGATGAACGTCTACACTCGCCACTCGTGCAGATTTTCGTGACCGGTGGTGCCGGTTTCATCGGATCGGCCTACGTCAGGGCCCTCTTGCAGGACGAGTACGCTGGCGCGACCGGCTCGTCGGTGACCGTTCTGGATCTGTTGTCCTATTCGGGCAATCGCGCCAACCTGCCCCTGTCGGATTCCCGACTGCGATTCGTCCAGGGCGACATCTCCGATTCCGGGCTACTCCGCGAGCTGCTTCCGGGACACGACGCGATCGTGCATTTCGCGGCAGAATCACACGTGGACCGGTCTATTTCGGGCGCATTGCCGTTCGTCACCACGAACGTCCTCGGGACGCAGATCCTGCTCGACGCCGCCCGCGAGGCCGGTGTCGGCCGGTTCGTGCACGTCTCCACCGACGAGGTGTACGGGTCGATCGACGAGGGCTCCTGGACCGAGACGTGGCCACTGGCGCCGAACTCGCCGTACGCCGCCTCCAAAGCCGGATCGGACCTGCTCGCCCTCGCCGCCCACCGCACCCACGGCATGGACGTGGTGGTGACCCGCTGCTCCAACAACTACGGGCACCACCAGTTCCCGGAGAAGGTCATCCCGCTGTTCGTCACCAACCTGCTCGACGGCCGGCCGGTCCCGCTCTACGGCGACGGCGGCAACATCCGCGACTGGCTGCACGTCGAGGACCACTGCCGGGGCATCCAGCTGGTCCTCGAGAAGGGCCGGTCCGGCGAGGTCTACAACATCGGCGGCGGCACCGAGCTGAGCAACCGGCAACTCACCGAACGGCTCCTCGAGGCCTGCGGCGCCGGCTGGGACATGGTGCGCCCGGTCACCGACCGCAAGGGCCACGACCGCCGCTACTCCCTCGACATCACCAAGATCCAGAACGAGCTGGGGTACGCCCCCCAGGTCACCCTGGACGAGGGCCTGGCCGCCACCGTCGCCTGGTACCGCGACAACCGCGCCTGGTGGGAGCCGCTGAAGTCCCGGGCCGGCCTCTGATGGCCACCGCGGTCCCCCCGGCCTCCGCCCGCCTGCGGTGGCTCATCACCGGCGCCGGCGGCATGCTCGGCCGCGACCTGCAACGGGTCCTCGCCGAACACGGTGAGACCGGCGTGGTCGCCGCCACCCGCGCCGACCTGGACATCACCTCGCCCGAGCAGGTCCGCGCGGCCGTCGCCGGCGCCGACATCGTGCTCAACGCGGCCGCCTGGACCGACGTCGACCGTGCCGAGACCGAGGAGGAGGCCGCCGCCGCGGTCAACGGCCACGGCGTCGCCCTGCTCGCCGCCGAGGCCGGGAAGCGCCTCGTCCACGTCTCCTCCGACTACGTCTTCGACGGCTTCGCGACCTCGCCGTACCCCGAGGACGCGCCGCACGCCCCGATCAGCGCCTACGGCAGGGGCAAGGCGATCGGTGAGCGGGCGGTGCTCGACAGCGGGGGCTACCTGGTCCGCACCGCCTGGCTCTACGGCGAGCACGGCCCCAACTTCGTCCGGACCATGCTGCGCCTGGCCGCCGACCGCGACACCCTCGACGTCGTCGACGACCAGACCGGCCAGCCCACCTGGTCGTACGCGCTGGCCGAACTGCTGGTCGACCTGGCCCACGCCGCCGTGGCCGGCCGGGCCGCCCCCGGCGCCTACCACGGCACCGCGTCCGGCTCCACCACCTGGTTCGGGCTGGCCCGCGCCGTCTTCGTCGAGGCCGGCCTCGACCCCGACCGGATCCGCCCCACCACCAGCGACCGTTTCCCCCGCCCGGCCCGCCGCCCCGCCTACAGCGTCCTGAGTCACGCCCGCTGGGCCGGCACCGGCGTCGCCCCGCTGCCCGACTGGCGTCCCATGCTCACCCGCGCCATGCCCCTCTTCCTGCCCTGACACCACCCCCTCGCCGCGGCAGCGCCCCGGCCCTGCTTGTGGCCCGGGCCGGCGGGGTTGCGGTTCTCCGGCTGGTTCCGAGGGCTGTCTCAGCCGGGCTGAGACAGCCCTCGGAACCAGCCGCGAGGTGACCGCGAGGGGCATGCATGAGCCGGTGGCCGGGGACCACAGTCCGGGCACGCCTGCCGGGGCCGCCGCGAGTCACGGGACCTTCGTGGCCCGTACCGGAAAAGGGTCGAAGAAACCGTGCGCCGGGAGCGGCACGTGACGAAGGCGACAGCGTTCCGCCGGCCGGCAACGGGCTGAAACGCTTCAGACTCGGAGGGTGGATCTCGATCATGCGGCGCTGCTCGTCGCCGGTGGTGTCGGGTCCGGGCTGACCGGCTCGATGGCCGGGCTGGCGTCCCTCGTCAGCTACCCGACGCTGCTGGCGGTCGGGCTCCCGCCGATCGCCGCCAACGTGACCAACTCGGTGGGCCTGCTCGCCAGCGGCGCCGGGTCGGCCGCCGGCTCCCGCCTGGAGTTGCGCGGCCAGGGTCGCCGGATCCTGCGCCAGAGCCTGTACGCGCTGCTCGGCGGCACCGCCGGCGCCGTCCTGCTGATGAACACCACCACCGCCGTGTTCGAGCGGGTGGTGCCGCTGCTGATCGCGCTGGCCGCCGTCGTGCTGCTGCTGCGTGATCGGCTGCGCACCTGGTACACCCGGCCGGGAGCCCGCTTCGGGCAGCCGCCGCTGGGTCTCGCGGTGTTCCTGATCGGCATCTACGGCGGCTACTTCGGCGCGGCCGCCGGCGTGCTCATGCTGGCGGTGATGTCGATGTCGGTGGTCGAGCCGCTGGCCGTGACGAACGCGGTCAAGAGCGTCGTCCTCTGCGCCTCGAACTTCGCCGCCGCCGTCCTGTACGCCGTGATCGCCCCGGTCAACTGGGCGGCCGCCCTGCTGCTCGGCGCCGGTTGCCTGATCGGCAGCTGGATCGGGCCCGCGCTGGTACGCCGTACCCCCGAACGCCCGCTGCGCATCGTCATCGCCGTCGCCGCCCTGGCCCTGGCCACCTACCTGTGGCACGACGCCACGGGCTGAGTCAGCGGCGAGCGGCGCGGGATGCGACAGTGGGCCGATGACGACCCGGGTGGCGATGTGGTCCGGTCCGCGCAACATCTCCACCGCGATGATGCGCAGTTTCGGCTCGCGCGCCGACACCGTCGTCGTCGACGAGCCGCTGTACGCGCACTATCTCGCCGTGACCGGGCTCGATCATCCCGGCCGGGACGAGATCCTGGCCGCCCAGCCCACCCGCTGGCAGGACGTGGCCGCCACGCTGACCGGACCGGTCCCCGGCGGTCCCGCCGTCTTCTACCAGAAGCACATGACCCACCACCTGCTCCCCGGGATCGGCCGGGAGTGGCTGGGCGGCCTCACCCACGCGTTCCTGATCCGGGATCCCGGGCACGTCGTCGCCTCGTACGCGAAGGTCCGCGGCGAACCCACCCTCGACGACCTCGGGTACCCGCAGCAGCTGGAGATCTTCCGCACGTTCGGCGGCCCGGTCGTCGACGCCGCCGACGTCCTGCGCGCCCCCGAGGACACGCTCCGGCTGCTCTGCGCCGCGCTCGGCATCCCGTTCGACCCGGCGATGCTGCGCTGGGCGCCCGGCCCGCGACCGGCCGACGGCGTCTGGGCCCCGCACTGGTACGCGGCGGTGCGGACCTCCACCGGCTTCGCCCGGTACGACCCGTCGCCCGCCGAGGTCCCCGCCCACCTGCGTCAGCTCGCCGAGGCCGCCCGCCCCTACTACGAGGAGCTGGCCGCCCATCGTCTCAGCCGGTGAGGACCGGCACGCCGTACGCCGCGGCATGCTCCTGATAGATCTTCGCGATCCGCCGGGTCAGCTCGCCGGGCTCGCCGTCGCCGATCCGCCTGCCGTCGATCGTGGTGACCGCGGCGATCTCGCCCATCGTGCCGGTGCAGAACACCTCGTCCGCCGCGGAGAACTCGGCCAGCGACACGTCCCGCGCCTCCGCCGGCACGCCGTGCTCCGCCGCCAGGTCCAGCACCGTCTGCCGGGTGATCCCTTCCGGGCAGGCCGCCGTCGTCGGGGTGACCAGCCCACCGGACACGACAGCGAACAGGTGGGTCGCGTTGGTCTCGGCGACGAACCCCCGCTGATCGAGCATCAGCGCGTCGTCCGCTCCCGCCGCGTTCGCCTCGATCTTGGCGAGGATCGAGTTCAGCAGATTGTTGTGGTGGATCTTCGGATCGAGCACGTCCGGCGCCGGGCGCCGCACACTCGACGTGATCAGGGTCAGCCCGCCGGTGTCGTACACCGGCGGCTTGTGCTCCGCCAGCACGATCAGCGTCGGTCCCGACCGGTTGAGGCGCGGGTCCATGCCGCTGGTCACCTTGACGCCGCGGGTCAGCGTGAGGCGTACGTGCACCCCGTCGGTCATCTCGTTGGCCCGCAACGTCGCCGTGATCGCCTCGACGATCGCCTCGTCGGCCGGGATCTCGGCGAAACCGAGCGCCAGCGCGGACCGCCGCAGCCGCGCCAGGTGCTCCGTCAGCCCGAAGATCGCGCCCCGGTAGAGCCGCAGCCCCTCCCACACGGCGTCCCCGCCCTGGACCACGGAGTCGAACGGGGACAGGCCCGGGCGGCTGCGGTGCACCAGCTCCCCGTTGACCCAGTAGCGGACATCAGCGTTGCGCTCGTCATACCGCTGCAGCATCGCCCCAGCATAGGCGCGCCGGCGGTCCACCGATCCCACGGTTTCCCGGCGGATGCGGCCCTCACCGCTACCCCCGGTTCGCGAGCCGTCGCCCACACCGGTCACCGCACCCGCGAAACATGTCTCAGCGACGGCTCGCGGTCGCGGCGCCGCCGGACCGTCCGTCAGCCGTCGTTCAGACAGGCATCGCCGACGCCATGACAGCGATCAGCGACGGCTCACGAACGGCTCTCACCGCGACAACCGCCGGGCCTTCAGCGAGCGGCGACAGCGCTCGACCGCCCGGGTGCCGGAGGGGACGGCGTACGCCGGACGATCAGGCGCGACCACCGGAGACCGCAACCTGACGCCGCGCCAGGTCCTGCAGGATCTCACCGGTCGACGACGTGCCGAAACGCGTCACGCCGACCGCGGTCATCGCCATGATCGCGTCCAGGGTGCGGACCCCGCCGGAGGCCTTGACCTGCACCTTCGCCGAGACGGCGGAGCGCATCAGGGCGAGGTCGTCGATGGTGGCGCCCTTGGGCGCGAAACCGGTGGAGGTCTTCACGAACGCCGCGCCGGCCCGCTCGGCGGCCCAGCAGGCGGCGAGTTTCTGCTCGTCGGTGAGGTACGCGGTCTCGAGGATGACCTTCACGTGCGCGGTGCCGGCGGCCTTCACGATCATGCCGATCTCGTGCTCGACGGCGGCGATGTCGCCGGAGCGCAGCCAGCCGATGTTGAGCACCATGTCGATCTCCTTGGCGCCCTGGTGCACCGCGAGCTCGGTCTCGGCGATCTTGATCTCGGTGGCGGTGTCGCCGTGCGGGAAGCCGACCACCGTGCCGACGGCGACGTTGGTGCCGCGGAGCAGGTCGACGGCGACGCTGACGTCGCAGGGGCGGACACAGACCGAGGCGACGTCGTACTTCTTGGCGATCGCGCAGCCTTCGCGCACGTCCTCGAGGGTGAACTCGGGCCGGAGGATGGAGTGGTCGATCATCTTCGCGATCTGCGGCACGGTGAAGTTCATGGCACCGAAGGATAGCTGTCTAGACAGGTAGCTGTCTAGACAGGTTGTTCGGATCGGTAAGGTGAGCGGCATGTCCGGGGACCCCGATTTCGCGCCGCGCTACTTCCGCATCGAACAGTCGCTGCGCGCGCTCATCGCCAAGTCCCGCCCGCACGACCCGCTGCCGTCCGAGCCGGAACTCGCCCGCGAGCACGGCGTCAGCCGGATGACCGCGCGCGCCGCCGTGACGCAGCTGGTCAACGACGGCCTCGTCTACCGGGCGCCGGGCCGCGGCACGTTCGTCGCCGTCCCCAGCGGCCCGCGCCGCGCCGACCATCTGATCCGGCTCAGCGAGGAGATCCGCAAGCAGGGCAGACGGCCGTGGGCCAAGGTGGTGGTGGCGGAGCTGCGGCAGCCGACGGCGTCGGAGGCGACCCGGCTGCGGCTGCGCAAGGGCGACGTGTACGCGATCCACCGCGTCCGTTTCGCCGACGAGGAGCCGATCGCGTTCGAGAAGGCGATGTACCCCGGCACCATCCCCGGCCTGCTCGACTTCGACCTGTCGAAATCGGTCCACGAGGCGCTCGTCACGATCGGGCACACCCCGGTCCGCGGCACCGCCACGATCGGCGCCCAGCCGGCGACCGAGGAGGACGCCCGGGAACTGGGCGTCCTCCTCGGCTCGGCCCTGCTGGTCGAGGAACGGCTCATCCTCGACCAGCACGAACGGCCGCTCGAACTCAGCGAGTCACGGTACGCGGGCAACCGTTACCGCCTCGACGTCGCCTTCGGTGTCGAGCCGCTGGTTCAGTAGGTGCAACGGCGCGGCCCGCACCCCCGCCGCGTCGAGGGCGACCCCGTACGCGACCGCCTGCCCCGCCTCCACCGGCCCGGTGACCAGCGGCAGCCCCGGCACCGCCGCGTGCAGCAGCGACTCCAGCCGGCACGACGCGATCGCCCCCGGCAGCCCCGCCACGACCGGCGGCAGCCCGGCGGCGACGGTGTGCTCGAGAGGTCCGCAGTCGAGCAGGCCGCCCCCGACGATCAGCACGTCACCGCGGTCCCGCATCCGGGCCAGCGCCCGCCCGGTGTCGAAGCAGTGCGGGAACGAGTCGTCGACCACGATCGCTCCCGGGCGTAGCCGCGCCACGTCCAGCGTGGAGGGCCCGCCACTGGTCGCCGCGATGATCAGATCCGCGCGGTAGACGTCGTCCCCGACCGTTCCGCCGGCCTCCGCCGCGAGCGTCTCCAGGCGGGCCGCCGCCGACGGCAGATCGCACAGGATCAGCCCGGCCGGCCTCTCCCCCGCCCCGGCCAGCAGCAGCCGCATCGCCGACGTCCCGATCGAACCGACCCCCAGGAACGCCACCACACAGTCCCGCAGCCGCCGCCCTCTCGCGGCCAGCGCGGCGTGCGCGGTCCGCACCACGGCTGCCGCGGTCACGGCATGGCCGGTGGTCAGATCAACCCCGTTGCGGAGGTACGGCGTAACGGCCGCCCCGAACCCCGTCCGCGCCGGAATCATCCCGGCCAGCGACACCGTCCGCGCCCCCAGCCCCGCCGCGAGATCGACCGCCGCCGCCGTCTCCTCCGCCAGCCCGGCCCGCCCGAGCTCATCCGCGAACCGCGGCAACGCCACGAACCCCGACCGCCCCAGCGACGTTCCCACGCTCTCCAGGAGCCGCGCCCGCCCGTCCGGGAACAGCAGCGCGCGCATCGCCTCCCGGCCGAGTCCCGGAAGCATCCGCCGGACCGGCTCGGGCAGTCCCGCCGCGAGCCCTTTCCACTGCTCAGGCCCCGGCAGATATCCGACCAGCGCGGCATCGAGCCGGGCTTCCGCTCCGGCGAGCGCCTCCCCGCCGCTCCCACCACGGCTGTCGGCACCACGCCCACCCCGCACCCGGCCGCCACCACTGCCGTCACGGACCCGGGCGCCGTCGTGGATCTCACCACGCATCCCGCCGCCGCCATCACTCCCGCCACGGACCCGGGCGCCGTCGTGGGTTTCACCACGCATCTCGCCGCCGTCATGGGTCTCACCACGCAGCACCCCGCCGACATCACTCCCGCCACGCACCCCGCCGTCGCCGCTGTCGGCCCCCTCCCCCTTGGGGATCTTGGGCGATTCGCCGCCGGGAACGGTGGTGAAGTGTTCGAGGTCCGCGGCGATCGTGACGAGGTCGGCGGCCGGGATCCGGGCGCGCAGCGTCAGGCGCAGGCCGCCGTCGACCGGGCGGGCCGCCAGCAGGACGTCGGTGCCGGGCGGGACGGCCAGCTCGGCATCGGCGTCGTCCCAGGTCAGCCGCAGATTCTCGCCGCGCATCGCGCCGAGGGCGGCGAAGTCCAGGTAGGTGAAGAAGTACCGCCAGCCGTGCGGCGCCGTGAACGTCCGCCCTCGCGCCTCGGTGACGGCCGCCGCCACCTCGGTGAGGGCGGCGCCGGCCGGAACCCGTACCGCGACCGCTGTCGCGCACGGCCCGAAAAGCCGGCCGACGTCCGGCAGCGCGTGATCACGTCCGGTCACGGCGACACCGATCACCGGGTCGGGGCGGTACGCGGCGAGCGCCCGGTGGTACGCGGCGAGCACCGGCACGAACGCCGTGGTCCCCGCCGCCGCGGCCCGTTCCCGGAGCGCCGTCACGTCCGCCGGCCCGATCGTGAACCCGGCCGTGACGATCTCTCCTCCGGCGGTCAGCGACCCACCGTCGTCCGGCGCGGGTTCCGGGGTGATCGTGTCGAGCAGGGCCACGTACTCCCGGAACGTCGACCGCAGCACCGGCAGCGCCGTCCCGTCGTAGGCGGCGAGGAGTTCCCGCATCAGCAGCGCGACGCTGTACCCGTCGCCGACCAGATGGTGCGCGTGGGTGAGCAGGACATGTTCGTCCGGGCCGTACCGGAGCAGCCGCAACCTGACCAGCGGCCACTCCGCCGGGTCGAAGCGGTGCTCCCGTTCGTCCGCGAGTTCCCGGTCCAGCGGCCGCGGTTCGGCCTGATAGCCGACGATCAGCCGCGCCGACGGCATCTCCCGCTGCACGGGCGGCCGGGCGCCTCGCGGGAACACGGTCCGCAGCATCGGATGCCGCTCGACGAGCAGGTCCACCGCCCGCTGGAAGCGTTCCCGATCGAGCGGCCCGTGCAACCGTGGCGCCGCCAGCCAGGTCGACGCGACACCGACCGCGTCCGCCAGCAGGAACCCGCGCTGCGTGAGGCTGACCCCGAAATCCGGCTGGCTCTCATGGCTGTCTCCGGACGGTTGAGACAGCCGTGAGGACCGGCCGGGGGCTGGCGGCGGGGCGCCGGGGCTGTCGGTGGGCGGTGGGGACGGCAGGCCCGCTGCGGGGGACGATGCTGAGGAGTCGAGGGCTTCGGCGAGCGCGGCGACCGTACGCAACCGGAAAAGGACAGTGGGCCGCGGCAAGGCCGTGAGGTGCTCGCTCAGCCGGGAGAAGAGTTCCAGCACCGCGATGGAATCGCCGCCCAGGGCGAAGAAGTCGTCGTCCCGCCCGACCGAGGCGACGCCGAGTTGCTGTTGCCAGAGTTCGGCGAGGAGGCGCTCGGTGGCGGTGACCGGCGCGGACGGTGAACCGGTGACCGGCGCGGCGCGGAGAGACGCGCGGTCGATCTTGCCGGTGGCGGTGAGCGGGAGTTCCGCCACGACGGTGATCCGCGACGGCACCAGATAGTCCGGCAGCAGCGCCGCCAGGTGGGCACGCAGCGCGGAACCGTCCACCGAGGACTGCGCCCAGGCCACGAGCCGCCCGCCGTCGGCCAGGACCACGGCCCGTTCGACCGCCGGGTGCCCGCGCAGGACTGCTTCGGCTTCGCCGGGTTCGACCCGGTACCCGCGGATTTTCACCTGGTCGTCGGCCCGCCCGCGGAACCACAGCACCCCGTCGGCGTCCCGGAACCCGAGGTCGCCGCTGCGGTACCAGCGGCGACCGCCGAGTTCCACGAACGCCGCCGCCGTCTGTTCCGGATCGTCGAGGTAGCCGCCGGCCAGCCCGGCGCCACCGATGTAGATCTCGCCCTCGGCGGACGGCAGCCCGTCCGCCCCGATCACCTCGACGACCGCGCCGCCGACGGGCCGCCCGATCGGCAGCCGGTCCACGTCGTCGCCGGGCCGGGCGGTGATCAGGTGCCAGGTGGCGTTGATGGTGGTCTCGGTGGGCCCGTACAGGTTGGTGATCCGCTGGCCCGGCCCGAACAGGTCGAACCAGCGCCGCACATGCGCCGGGGACAGTTCCTCGCCGCCGACGTGGACCCACCGCAAATTCAGGGTGGGCCGGCTGTTCTCGGCGGCGGTCAGCACCCGCTCCCACAGTGCCGGAACCGAACTCCACACGGTGACCCGGTCCCGTTGCAGGCGTTCGAGGAGGAGTTCGGGATCGCGTACGGTGTCCCGCTCCCACGCCACCACTGTCGCCCCGGTGAGTAGGGGTGCGAGGAGCTGGCGTACCGAGGCGTCGAAGCAGATCGACGCGGTCTGCGCCAGCCGGTCGCCCGCGTGGTATCCGAACGTGCCGATCGCCCAGTCCAAGTAGTTGATCATCGACTGGTGACTGACGGCGACACCCTTGGGGCGGCCGGTGGAGCCGGAGGTGAAGATGACGTACGCCGTGTCGTCCGGCGGCGCGGGCTCCCCCGTACCCTCCTCGTCGAACCCGACCACGGTGAACCCGGACCCGAGCGCCTCCGCAGCGTCCCGCGTCCCCGGATCGCAGACGACCACGCCCGCGCCCGCCCGGTTCAGCTGACTCGCCAGCCGGGCCGGTGGATGCGCCGCGTCGGCCGGAACCCACGCCGCGCCCGCCTTGAGAATCCCGACCAGCCCGATCACGGTCGCCGCCCCTGGCGAGGTGAGCAGCCCGATCCGCCGCGCCCCGGTCTCCGCCAGCCGCCCGGCGAGCCGATCCGAGGCGACGTCCATCGCACGATAGGTGAGCGGGTCGCCGTCACTGAGCACGGCAACGGCGTGCGGCGTACGCGCGACCTGCGCCCGGATCCGCGCCACCACCCCGATGTCACCGCCGGCCAGCTCGGTCATCTCCGCGAGGTGCTCGTCGGCGAACCGGGCCACCGCGGTCGCGCCTGACGGATGGTTCCAGGAGAAGTGCAGCGCGCCGTGCGCCTCGAAGCAGACCAGCCCCAGCCGGGTCGCCGCCGACGCCGTACCCGCCGTGGTGGCCAGAACGTTCGTTCCGGTCCGGCCCGCTCCCGGGAACCGCGCGAAGCTGAAACTCGCCGGGCTGACCGTCCGCGGCCCGTCCCCGTCCGCCGCGAGCATCCGCGCCAGATCGACTGTCGAGACGCTGCCGTGCTGCTCCGCCACGAGCCAGAGGTCCCGCAGCCGGGCGGCCAGGCCGGTCGCGCTCTCGCCGGCCCGGACGTCGGCCAGCACCGGCAGCGTGTCCGCGAACGGCCCGACCATCCGCTCGATCCCGGGCAGCCGCGCCTCCCGCCCGGCCCGCGCCACCGCGACCGGCACGACGTCCTGCCCGCTCCAGCGCGCCAGACACCGGACGTACCCGGCCAGCAGCAGATGAAAGACCGAGACTCCCGCCTGCCGGGCCTTCGCCGTCAGCGCACGGCTTGCCGCGGCGGTCAAGACCCTTTGCTGTACGCCGTAAGCCCCGCTCGCCTCCACCCCGCCGATCGGCAGTGCCAGTCGTGGCCACTCGGCCAGCGCCGCCCGCCAGTGATCCAGATCGGTCGTCACCGGGCTCCGCCGTGCCGCCTCGTGGTCCGCGAACGTCTGCTGCGGGGCGGCCTCCAGGGTCTCCCCGCGATAGTGCGCCCAGACCTCGTCCCCGAGAACGGCGAGGCTGAAGCCGTCGGCCGCCGCGTGATGCACGACCACCAGGAGGTCCGCTCCCGCCAGGACCGCTCTGATCGGCGCTTCCCGCTCGAGGTCGAACGGCCGGTTCCGCAGCTCCGCGTCCAGCTCCACCAGCGAGTCACGCTCGGTGAGTTCGGCGACCGTGAACCAGCTCGGCCGGCCGTCCTCCGGCGCCTCGAACCACTGACCGGCCAGGCCGATCCGCGCCCGCAGCATCGGATGCCGCCGCGCCACCTCGGCGAACGCCAGTGCCAGCCGCTGCGCGTCGACCGGACCGGCCAGGGTCTGCCGAACGTACGCATAGGCCGGCGCCTCCGGATAGAGCCGCCCGTTCGTGACGAACGCCCGCTGCACCGGGCTCAACGGGAACACCGTCCGCTCGGGTCCCGCCAGATGCGCGGTCAGCTCAGCGATCGTGCGGTGCTCGAAGAACAACGTCGTCGACAGCGTCCGCCCGAGCCGTTTCTCCAGTTCCTTGACCAGGTCGACGGCAGTGAGCGAGTCCAGGCCCAGCGTCAGGAACGGCTCCTCGACGCCGATGCTCTCCGGTTCCCGCCGCAGCGGCCCGGCCAGCAGCTCCCGAACCACCGTCACCAGCTCAGCCGCCGCTCCGTCGGCCCTGGGCCCGTTCTGTCGCTCGGCCGCTTTGCTACGTGTTGCGACGAGGCTGGACATGGTAGCCGCGGCGGCCGTTGAGGGCTGTGGCACCGGGGTGACCAGCACGTGTGGGGCTCCGGTGGCGACCGCCGCCCACAGGGCGTCCGGCATCTGCTCGATCGGCAGGCCGTCGCGTACCGCCGCGTGCGCGGAGGCCAAACCGCCGCCGACGAGGGCCGGAAGCCCGACGGCCACGAACCGCCGCCCGGCTGGCTGCTCAGCGGCCGCGAACGCGTCGAGGAAGACGTTCCCGGCGACGTAGTCACCGACCGCACCGGCCAGGCCCGGCAGCACCGACGAGACCGACGACAGCGCGACGAACAGCGGACACCGGTCGCCGAGCGCCCGGGTGAGCAGGATCGTCCCGCGTACCTTGGCGGCCAGCACCGCCTCGGCCTCCTCCGGTGTCTTCGCCCGCAGGCTGCCCGGCCGCACGATCCCGGCCGCTTGCACCACCACGTCGAAGGTCCAGCCGTCGACGAGTCCCGCGACGTCCTCGGGGACGGTCACGTCCGCCACCCGGTACTCGGCGACCGCACCCGATCCCCGCAGCTCGTCGAGGAGCGCGACCGGTTCCGCGGAACGGCCGGCCAGCAGCAGCCGCGGCCGTCCCCGGCGAGCCAGGTGCCGCGCGATCTCCGCGCCCGCCGCCCCGGCCCCTCCGACGATCAGGTAGCTGCCGTCCGGCAGATCCTCACCGCCGGCCGGTGGTGCCACCGGCTCGAACACCCTGGTCAGCCGCCGCCCGGACCGCCAAGCGACGATCTCGGCCGGCCCGGCACCCGGTGGACGGGCGGTCTCCCGTTCGACAGCCGCCCGCCGGTCCTCCTCGGCGTCGTCCGAACAGAGGTCGACGACCCGTACCCCCGCACCCGGATTCTCATCGGCGAACGCCATCGCGAGCCCGGCCCAGACCGCGTGCGCAGGGTCCGGCCGTTCCGCGCCGGTGGCCCAGAGATCCCGCGTGACGACCAGCAGGGCACCCTCGGCAGGCGCCGCCGCGATCGCCGCGAGCGCGCCCGCCACGTCCCCGGCATCCGCCCGAATCACGGTCACCGCCCCGGCTCCCGCCTGCGTCACCGTCATCCCGCCGGCCACCATCTCCTCGGTGCCCGCCCGGCTCATGGTCAGCCCACCAACCGGCGCCCCGGCCACCGCCACCTCGATGGCTGCCGCCGCGCCGACTCCCTCCCCGGCCGCCGTCAAGGGCGCGTCGTGCCAGGAAGGGACGGAGAGGACCGGCGGGGGTGGGTCGGTGATCCAGAAGCGGCGGCGCTGGAACGGGTAGGTGGGCAGGTCGACGCGACGGGTGCCGCGGTCGAGGCCGGTACGGTCCAGCGGCGCTCCCCGTGACCACAGCGTGCCCGCGGTCGCCAGGAGCGCGGAGGCGTTCGCGCCGGCGGTCACGACGGTGGTGGGGGCGGGCGATCGGCGTACCAGAGAAGCAAGCGTGACCGAACCGCCCACCTCGACCATCGCGTCGAACCCGTCGGCACGGAGCCGGGCCACGGCAGCCGCGAACCGGACCGGGCGCACGGCGTGCGCTGCCAGGTAGGACGCGTCCAAAGCCGGGTTCCAGTCGCCGGTGACCGTGCTGAGCAGCGGAACCGTCTGCGGCCGGTGCGGGGGCGCGGGAGTGGCGAGCCGTTCGGTGATCGGCAGCATGGCGGGGCTGTGGAAGGCGTGCGAGACCGCGAGCCGCCGGTTGGGCACGCCACGGTCCGCGAGAACGCGTTCAGCATGGTCGATCGCCTCGACGGAACCGGCCAGCACGATGCGGTCCGGCGCGTTCTCGGCCGCGACCACCACATCGAAGTGCCGCCTGCCAGTGGCGCCGACGGCGATCCCGGCCGCGGGAAGCAGACCGGCGATGTCGTCGGGGGAGGCGGCGACGGCCAGCATCGCGCCGGGGGCGGCCAGTTCGGCGGTGAGGCGGCCGCGTTCGGCGGCCAGGAGGACCGCTTCGATCGGGGTCAGCCGGCTGGCGGAGACCGCCGCGGCGAACTCACCGATGCTGTGGCCGGCGACCGCGTCCGGGCGGATCCCGTAGGCCGTCAGCTGCGCGGCCTGCGCCACCCCGAACGCGACGACCAGCGGCTGGGTCACCTCGGTCCGCGCCAACGCGGCGGCGGGGGCGGTGGGGTCGGTGCACCACTGGACGAGGGTACGGCCGGAGATCGGACCGGCAGCATCGGACATCTCGTCGAGGACGGCCCGGAACACGGGTGCGGTGGCGTACAGCTCCGCACCCTGACCGGGACGCTGCGTGCCCTGCCCGCCGAAGAGGAACACCACCCGGGCGGTCCGGTCGGCCGGAGGGCCGGGCCGAACCGCGGCCAATCGCTCCGGGAGATCGTTTCCGGTCAGGAGCGCGGTCCGGTACGGGCCTTCGTCCCGAGCCGCCGCCACCCCGGCACAGACATCCGCTACCAGGAGGCCGGGTTGTGCCCGAAGGTGGGCCGCGAGTTCACCGGCAGCCACCCGAAGCGCGCCTGCCGACCGCGCCGAGAGCGTCAACAGGTGCGCCCCGGCAGCACCCGGCAGTGGAGCGGCCCCATCAGGCGTCGAACTATGCGAGGCCGAACTATTCGCCGCCGAATCATGCAGAGTCGAACTGTTCGCCGCCAAACTGTTCGGCGGCGAACTGTTGGCCGTCGAACTGTTCGGTGGGGCGGAGATGATCACGTGGGCGTTCGTGCCGCCGAACCCGAAGCCGTTGACGCCTGCCACGTACGGTCCAGCCCAGCCCCGCCGTTCGGTGACCACCTCGAACCCGGCAGCGGCCAAATCGAAGCGTGACGACGGCCGGTCGTAGTGCAGGGACGGCGGCAACTCCTTGTGCTGCATCGCCAGGATCACCTTGACCAGGGCGGGCATCCCGGCCACGTTCAGCAGATGGCCGATGTTGGTCTTGACCGATCCGAGCAGACGCGGCCCGCCTCCGGCCCGGGGCGGGAACGCGTGGGCCAGGGACCGCACCTCGATCGGGTCCCCGACGGCGGTCCCGGTGCCGTGGGCTTCCACGTACGTGACGTCCGCGGGATCGACCCCGCTGTCCCGATAGGCGGCCGCGATCACCTCGCGCTGCCGCAGCGGATTGGGGGCCATCAGGCTCAGCGACCGCCCGTCGTTGTTGACTGCCGTTCCCCGTACCACCGCCAGCACCCGATCGTCACCGGCTTCCGCGAGCCGGGTCAGGACCAGAACGGCTCCCCCCTCCCCCGGCACGAACCCGTCGGCGGCCGCGTCGAACGCCCGGCAGCGTCCGGTCGGTGACAGCGCCTGAGCGTCCCGGAGCAGCGTCTCGCCGGTCGCGGTCAGGTTCAGGTTGACGCCGCCGACGAGGGCGACATCGCAGTCCCCGGCGGCCAGGCTGCGGCGGGCCAGGTGCAACGCGACCAGCGCCGACGAGCAGGCGGTGTCGACGGCCAGCGCCGGGCCGCCGAGGTCGAGCAGGTGGGCCACGCGTGCGGCGATGAGGTTCCGCAGCGTCCCGGTGAGCGCGTGTGCGCCCGTGGCCGGGGTTCCGGCGGCGAGTTCCGGGTAGCCGCTCTCCCCGACGGCCGCGAACACTCCGATCCGGCGGCCCCGGCGGCGCGGACCGGCGTACCCGGCCCGCTCCAGAGCCTCGTGCGCCAGCTCCAGGAAGATCCGTGCGTGCGGGTCCATCAGCCGGGCCTCGTCCTCCGCGATCCCGAAATATCCGGCATCGAACCGGCCCGGATCGTCGAGGAACGCCCCGAATCCCCCACCCGGCCAGCGCGTGACCGCCGTGACGCTGTCCCGCCCCGCCACCAGGTTCGCCCAGAACCGCTCCGGCGTGTCCGCGTCCGGAAACCGGCACGCCATCCCGACGACCGCCACCTGCCCGCCACCCACCGAGTCCGCCGCGACGGCGTGCTGAGCCGCCCCGCCCCAGCGACCTGCCACAGCGGACTCCGGCGACGGGTTCCCGGGCACGCCGGAACCAAAGGTTGAAGTGGAACACGAGGTGACACCGAGGGAGAGCAGCCGGTCGGCGATGGCCGGAACGGTGGCGCAGTCCCGCAACAAGGACGGATCGAGGGTACGCCCGAACGCGTCCTCCAACCCCGCCAGCACCTCCATCGCCGCCAGCGACGATCCACCGATCGCCAGGAACCGGTCGTCCGGCCCGATCGTCTCGGCGGGAACCCGCAGCACCCGCCCCCACAGTCCCCGAACGACCCGCTCCACCTCCGTGCGCCCGGCCGGAATCCCACCCTCAGCGGCCGCACCGTTTCCCCGCACGCCCCTCGAAGGCGGCTCAACCAACCTGCCGGTAGCACGAACGGTGTCGGCGGTAGTGGGAGTGCCGACGGCGGGAAGGTCGTCAGCGGGAGCAGCGCTAGTGGGAGCGGGAGGAATGGTAGCCGCGCTGGTAAGGCCAGCGGCAGCAGGAACGGCGGTAGCGGGAACGGCGGCAGCAGGAACGGCGGCAGCAGGAACGGCGGCAGCAGGAACGGCGGCAGGAACAACCCGCGGCGGGGGCGGGCTTGCTGTCAGGCGGTCGCGGAGGGGTTGGCGGCGGATCTTGCCACTGGTGGTACGGGTGAACGCGCCGCTCGGAACCACCTCGGCCGCCACATCGTCGTACGCCAGCGTCTCGGCGACCCGGGAGCGGACCAGCTCGGTGAGCCCGGCGGGGTTCGCCCGGACGGCGGTGGCCGACAGGTACACGGCGATCCGTTCCCTGCCGGTTCCCGGATCGGTCGCGCCGACCACCGCGAGCGGCCCGGGAGCCAGCCCGGGTGTCGCCGCGGCCACCTCCTCCAGGTCGGCGGCGTGGAAGTTGCGGCCGTTCACGAACAGCACGTCCTTGTGCCGCCCGGTCACGCACAACCGGCCCGCCCGCAGAAACCCCAGGTCCCCGGTGCGCAGCCACTCCCCGTCCCGCGCCTCCGCGGTGGTCTCCGGGTCGCGGTGGTAGCCGCGGGTGACGTTCGGGCCGCGCACGTGGAGGTGGCCGACGAGGCCGTCCTCGAGCACCACGCCGAACTCGTCCACTATGCGCAGCTCACAGCCCGGAACCGGATAGCCGACGTCCATGAACTCCACAAAAGAAAGAACGTTCGGTCCGGAGGGTGCGAGGGCGGTGGCAGGGGGTGCGAGGGCGGTGCCGGGAGGTGCGAGGGCGGTGCCGGGAGGTGCGAGGGCGGTGCCGGGAGGTGCGAGGGCGGTGCCGGGAGGTGCGGGAGCGGTGACAGGGGGTGCGGGAGCGGTGACAGGGGGTGCGAGGGCGGTAACAGGCCGGAGGGAGGAAGGCGACGTGAGAAGGGGCGGAGTGGGGTGGGGCGTGGTGAAGGAAGAGGCCGGCACGGCGACGCCACGGGACAGGGCGGCGCGGGACAACCGCAACGGGACCGCCCGCTCCCCCAGCGGTGGGCAGGCGACCGCCACGGTCGCCTCGGCGAGGCCGTACACCGGCTGCATCGCCCCCGGCGGCAGCCCCGCTCGGGACGTCAGCCGATCGGCGAAGACACGCCACGTGGACGGGGAGATCGGTTCGGCGCCGACCATCAGCAACCGGACGCTGCTCAGGTCGAGGCCGTCCAGAACCGCATCGCTGACCCGGCGGTTGACCAGGGACAACGCGAAATTCGCCGCCGACAGGACGGTCGCCCGGTGTTCCGCAGCGACGCGCAGCCACGTCTCGGGACGCTTCGCGAAGGTGAGCGGCGGGATGCGGACCTGGCGGCACCGGACGTACAGCGGCGCCAGGTGGGTGCCGATCAGACCCATGTCGTGGAAGTACGGCATCCAGGTCACGAACACGTCCGCGCTGCTGAGCTGTCCGGCGCGGGCGGCCTGGGCCAGGTTGGCGACCACGTTGCCGTGGGTCAGCTCGACGCCTTTCGGCGTGCCGGTGCTGCCGGAGGAGAACTGGAGGAAGGCGAGGTCGTCCGGCCGTACCGCAACCGGGGTCTGCAGGGGAAGCGCGGACCGCAACGCGCGGGGGGACAGCGGGGTGGCGCCGGGCGTCGCGGTGTCGCCGGCGATCGGCGGCCGGCCGAGGTGGCGGTGGACGGCGGCGAGGCGGTGGGGTTCGGGCGGGAGCGGGACCGGTACCGCGCCGGCCACGATCGCGCCCCAGAAGAGGCCGAGGAAGTCGGCGCTGTCGTCGGCCACCACCAGGATCGGGTCGCCCGGGCCGATGCCTGCCGCGTGCAGGCCCCCGCCGATGCGCAGCGCGTCGGCGAGGAGTTCGGCGTGCCCGGTGAAGCGGACGGTGTCGCCGGCGTGCACCACGCCCTGGCCCGGGTTCTCGCTCGCGGCCCTGGTCAGCACGTCGATCAGCGTCATGATCACGACCCTAGCGGCCGGGGGCGACATGACATTCGTCATGACTGATCGTTGAATTCGGCGACTGCCGCCGGATCGCGCGGTCGCGAACCATCGAGACATGAGCGCACAGACCATCGAGGTGGACGGGCTTCGCCAGCGGTACGGCGACTTCGAGGCCGTCCGGGGCATCGACTTCGCGGTTCCGGGCGGCGAGTTGTTCGCCCTGCTCGGCACGAACGGGGCCGGCAAGACAACCACGCTGGAGGTCCTGGAGGGGTTCCGTCCGGCGGCGGGCGGCACGGTCCGGCTGCTGGGGTCGGATCCGTGGCGGCAGCGGAAGGCGCTGCGGCCCCGGGTCGGGATCATGCTGCAGGAGAGCGGCCTGATCGGTGACCTGACCGTGGCGGAGACCGTCGGCCTGTGGCGTGACCTGCACGAGCACCCGATGGACGCGGGCGAGGCGCTGAAGCGGGTGGATCTGACGGACAAGGCGGGGGTACGGGTCCGCCAACTCTCCGGCGGCCAGAAACGCCGTCTCGACCTGGCGCTGGCCGTGGTGGGCCGGCCGGAGGTGCTGTTCCTGGACGAGCCGACCACCGGCATGGATCCGGAGGCCCGGCTGGACACCTGGCGGCTGATCCAGGATCTGGTGGCGGCCGGGACGACGGTGCTGCTCACCACCCACTACCTGGAGGAGGCGGAGCGGCTCGCCGACCGGATCGCGATCATGCACCGGGGCGAGATCCGGATCCTGGGCAGCGTTCCGGAGGTGGTGGCCGGGCACGGTGACCGGATCACCTTCCGGGTGCCGTCCCACACGCCGTTCGACACGCTGCCCCGGCTCGGCGGGCTGTCCCCGGAGATCGCCGTCGCCGACGGCTTCCCGACCGCCCGGTACACGCTGTCCGGCGGGGATCCGGACGCTCGCGCCCACCACGGCATGGCCGCGCTGATGTCGTGGGCCGCGGAGACCCGGGTGCCGCTGGAGCGGCTCGCGATCCGGCCCGCCTCGCTGGAGGACGTGTTCCTGAGCATCGTCGAGGAGACCCGATGAGAACCGAACTGAAGCACACCGTACGGCTGGCCCGGGTCGATGTCGCCCTGATCCTGCGCAACCGTTCCGCCCTGACCAACGCGGTGCTGATGCCGCTGCTGGTCACCGCGTTCCTGATCTTCTCGGTGCGGGAGCAGGGCGGCAAGGAGGAGCTGGACTACATGGTGACCGGCCAGTTCGCGGCCCTGCTCGTCTACGCCCCGCTGGTCAACCTGGCCGGCTTCTACACCTCCCGCCGCGAGGAGCTGGTGCTGAAGCGGTTGCTCGGCGGTCCCGCGTCGGCGCCGGCGATCCTGGGCGGCAGCGCGCTCGGCGCCGCCGCCGTCTACCTGACGCAGGCGCTGGTCCTCGGCGTGGCGGCGGTCGTGCTCGGGGTCGGCCTGCCGGGCAACCCACTGCTGGTGCTGGTCGCGATGCTCGGCGGGCTGGCCCTGTTCAGCCTGTTGTCGATGGCGATCTCCGGGTTCAGTTCCAGTGGGGAGCTGGCGCAGCTGGCGACCGTACCGGTCATGCTGCTCTGCCTGTTCCTCTCCCCGGTGATCGTGCCGGTCGACGCGCTCCCGGAGCAGTTGCGGCGGATCTCCGAGTTCCTGCCGATGACCCCGGTCGCCGAGGTGATCCGGGCCGGCTATCAGGGTGCCGTCGTGTGGCCGGAGACGCTGCGGTCGCTGGCGCTGCTGGCGGTGTGGGTGGGTGTCGGCGTGACGCTGGCCCGGCGGTACTTCCGCTGGGATCCGCGGCGCGGCTGAAAGTTACAGTGGCCGTCATGACCGGCGCGGTGCATCGAGCTCAGCGGATCACCATGTGGAGCCTGCGCTCCAGCCTGTTCCTCGGCTGGTTCGGTGTCATCGCCGGGATCGGCTACTACACCGCCGAGGGCCTGGTGCAGCCGGTTCGGCTCGCCGCCGCCCTGCTCGGCCTGGCGGCGTTCACCTGGTTCGGTTTCGCTCTGGCACGCGACCTGTCGATCGGCTGGCCCCGCCAGGACCGCCGCAGCCGGTGGCACACCGTCGCCTCCGGGCTGGCCGTCCTGGTGGTGCTGCTCGCTCTGGACGCCAGCCCGGCCGGCGCCGGCCTGCTGGCGGCTGCCTGGATCAGCGTGGTCCCGGTCCGCACCAGCCGGCCGGTGACGCTGCTGCTGTCGGCCGGCACGGTCGGGGTCTGTGTGCTGCTCTACCGGTTCAACCCGGGCCTGGATCCCATCCCGCTGGGCGCGGTGGCGGTCATCTACTCGGCTCTCTGCTTCGCCCTGCCGTGGGCCAACCGGCTGTGGGTGTGGATCCTCGACCTGACCGAGCAGGCGCACGCCAGCAAGGACGCCGAGGCGCGGCTGGCGGTGACCGAGGAACGGCTGCGGTTCGCCCGGGACCTGCACGACCTGGTCGGCCACAGCCTGTCGGTGATCGCGGTGAAGAGTGAGCTGGCCGGGAAGCTGACCACCATCGACGCGGACCGGGCCGCCGCCGAGATGACAGCGGTCCGCGGGCTCGCCCAGGACAGCCTGCGGCAGATCCGCGAGGCGGTCCGCGGGTACCGGGTGCTCGACCTGCCGTCCGAGATCGCCAGCGTGCGGGCGATCCTGGAGGCGGACGGGGTGCGCTGCGAGGTGGACGTGCCGCCGGGCGCCGTCGATCCGGAGGCGGCCGGCCCGTTCGCCTGGGTGGTCCGGGAGAGCGCCACCAACATCCTGCGGCACAGCCGGGCCCGCTGGTGCACGATCACGCTGCGGGCGTCCGGCGGGTCGGCGGTGCTCGAGGTGGTCAACGACGGCGCGGCCGACCACGGCCCGGGCGGCACCGGCCTGGCCGGCCTGGCCGAGCGGCTGGCCACGATCGGCGGTTCGCTCACGGCCCAGCCCACCGGGGACGGCAGGTTTCTGGTACGCGCGGTCGCGCCCGCCGGGACCGCCGCGTGATCCGGATCCTGCTGGCCGACGACCAGCACCTGATCCGCGAGGCCCTGGCGATGATGCTGGACTTCGAGGAGGACCTGACCGTGGTCGCCCAGTGCGGCCGCGGCGACGAGGTGGCCGCCGCGGTCGCCGCCACCGACCCGGACGTGATCGTCCTGGACATCGAGATGCCCGGCCTGGACGGCCTGTCGGTGGCCGAGAGTCTTCCCGGCCGCGCCATGCTGATCCTCAGCACCTTCGTCCGGCCGGGCTATCTGCGCCGGGCGATCGCCGCCGGGGTGCGCGGGTTCATCCCGAAGGACTCGTCCAGCGCCGAACTGGCCGCCGCCGTCCGCAAGGTGCACGCCGGCGGCCGGTACCTCGACCCGGAGCTGGCGGCCGCGGCGATGATGGCCGGCGACAGCCCGCTCACCGACCGGGAACGGGACACCCTGGCCCTCGCCGCCTCCGGCGCGCCGGTCTCCGTGATCGCCGTCCGGCTGCATCTGAGCGAGGGCACGGTCCGCAACTACCTGTCGAACGCGATCACCAAGCTGGGCGCCCCGAACCGCCTCTCCGCCATCCACCACGCCCAGAAGATGGGCTGGATCTAACCCGCGTGTTGAGTTTCGGCGCGCATGACGGCCCAACTCAACACGCCAGGCCGTCCCACCCAGCGTGTTGAGTTGGGGCGCGCATGACGGCCCAACTCAACACGCCAGGCCGTCCCACCCAGCGTGTTGAGTTGGGGCGCGTATAACGGCCGGACTCAACACGCCAGGACGTCACCATGAGCGTGTTGAGTTTCGGCGCGTAAAACGGCCGGACTCAACACGCCAGGACGTCACCATGAGCGTGTTGAGTTGGGGCGCGCATAGCGGCGAAACTCCACACGGCAGGCTTTCAGGCGGGTTTGATCTCGACGGGGATGCCGTTGAGGACGCTGTTGCCGGAGAGCGGGTCGACGACCAGCTCGTCGGTGAGGATGTTGGAGTTGACGCCGGGCCGGGTGGCGGCGACCGAGAGGCGGGTGCCGGGCAGGTCGTGGCCCCAGCCGTGCGGGAGGCTGACCACTCCGGGCATGACCCGGTCGGTCACCTCGACCTGCGCGATCAGGCTGCCGGCCCGTGAGGTGACCTGGGCGGCGTCGCCGTCGGCGAGGGTGAGCCGGCCGGCGTCGTCGGGATGGATCTGCAGGGTGCAGCGGTCCCGGCCCTTGATCAGGGCCGGCACGTTGTGCATCCAGCTGTTGTTGGACCGCAGGTGCCGCCGCCCGATCAGGACCAGGTCGTCGCGGCCCCGGCCGAGGGCGGCGAGCAGCCGGGCGGTCTCGGCGGCCATCTGCGGCGGGCACAGTTCGACCTTGCCGGAGGCGGTGCGCAGCATGTCGGGGAGCCTCGGCTGCAGCGGCCCGAGGTCGATGCCGTGCGGGTTGTCGAGCAGTTGACGCAGCGTGAGCCCGTACGCCCCGGTCCGCAACGCCACGTCGAGCAGCCGCTCGGCCGGATGGTCGCCGGTGACCTGGTCGTGCTGTTCTTCGGGGAGGCGCTGCAGCGCCTGCCGGAGCAGGTGGTCGTGGAACAGTCCCGGGTCGCTGTCGGGCTGTCCGGCGAGGATCAGGGACAGCCGGGCCAGGATGTCGCACTCGTCCGGGACGGTCGGGTCGGGCGGCAGGACCGGCGGGGAGTACGCGGCGAAGTTACGTACCGACAGGGTCAGGAACGCGAAGTCGTAGTGGCCCTTGCGGACCGAGTCGGTCGGCGGCAGGACCACGTTCGCGTGCCGGGTGGTCTCGTTGAGGTACGGGTCGACGCTCACCATGAAGTCGAGCCCGCCGAGCGCCCGGTCCAGCCGCCCGCTGTTGGGGGTGGACAGCACCGGGTTCCCGGCGACCGTGATCAGCGCCCGGACCTGCCCGTCGCCGGGGGTCTCGATCTCGTCGGCCAGGGTCGCGACCGGCAGCTCGCCCTTGATCTCGGGCAGGCCGCGGACCCGGCTGTGCCAGCGGCCGGTGGTCCAGCCGGTCTTCTTGCCGGGCCGTCCGGAGGCGTGCGCGGCGAGCGGGAACATCACGCCGCCGGGCCGGTCCAGGTTGCCGGTCAGCGTGTTGATCACGTCGATGAGCCAGCTGGTCAGGGTGCCGAACTCGACGGTGCACGTGCCGATCCTGCCGTAGACGGCGGCGGTGGGCGCTTCGGCCAGTTCCCGGGCGAGCCGCCGGATCCGCTCGGCGGGGATGCCGCAGGTCTCAGCGACCGCTTCGGGGGTGAAGGGCACGGCGAGGTCGCGGACCTGCTCCACGCCGACCACATGCCCCGAAATTTCGGCCAGATCGCCCTCGAACAGCGTGTGCACGATCGCGAACAGCAGGAACGCGTCCGCGCCCGGCCGGATGTGCAGGTGCTCGTCGGCGTGCTCAGCGGTTCGGGTCCGGCGCGGGTCGACCACGACGAACCGGCCACCGCGCGCCTGGATGGCTTTCAACCGGCCCGGGAAGTCGGCCGCCGTCGCCAGGCTGCCGTTGGATTCCCACGGGTTGGCGCCGAGGATCAGCAGGAAGTCGGTGCGGTCCAGGTCGGGGACCGGGATCAGGTTCGGGTTGCCGAACATGTAGCCGCACGAGACGTGCTTGGGCATCTGGTCGACGGTGCTGGCGGAGTAGACGTTGCGGCTGCCGAGCGCCCGGATCAGCGGCGGGACGTAGAGGCCGCCGGACATGGTGTGGGCGTTCGGGTTGCCGAGGTAGAGGGCGAGCGCGTTGGGCCCGTACGCCTCGAGAATGGGCCGCAACCCGGCGCGAACCGCGGCGAAGGCGTCCTCCCAGCTCGCCTCCACGCCGTCGACCAACGGGCGGCGCAGCCGGTCCGGATCGTCGGTGAGCTGCCCGAACGTCGCGCCTTTCGGGCAGACGAAACCGTGGCTGAAGACGTGCTCGCGGTCGCCGCGGGCCGCCGTCACCCGGTCGCCGTCCACGGTGAGCTCCAGGCCGCACGCGGCCTCGCAGAGCGGGCAGGTTCGATACGCGGTCCGCACGGTCAGCCTCCCGACGCTGGGTTACTGACCGGTATCCTGCCACGGCCCGGCCAAGATCGGACCCGTGAAAGACCCGTCCGGTTGCCGGACATGTACGAAGGTGGACCCCGTGAACATCGGCTCGCGCCGGGCGCGATTCGAGACCCTGGCGCCGGCGGTGATCGACGCCGTACGCCGCTATCTGGCCCGGCGCACCGATCCGGCGACCGCCGACGACGTGCTGTCCGAGACGCTGCTGGTCTGCTGGCGGCGCCTGGACGAGATGCCGGAGGAGCACCTGCCGTGGGCGTACGGCGTGGCCCGCAACTGCCTCGCCAACGCCGAACGCGGTCACCGCCGCCAGTTCCGCCTACTCCACCGGATCTCCCGGCTCGACCCACCGCGCGCCGTGGTGGACGGCCCGGCCCCGCCCGGCGAGGACCTGCTGAAGGATCTGCGGCCGGAGGACGCCGAGCTGCTGCGGCTGTGGGCGTGGGAGGACCTGACCCCGGCCGGCATCGCCGTGGTCCTCGGCATCACCCCGAACGCGGCGTCGATCCGGCTGCACCGGGCCAAGGAGAAACTGCGAAAGCATCTGACCGCTTCCGGACATGAGGGTGCGACAGAGAGGAGCCGGCCGTGACCGACGACGACGATCTGCGGGCGCGCCTGCGCCGGGCCGACCCGGCGGCGGCGCTGGAACCGGCCGCTCCGGAGCAGGTATCACGCCTCGTGGAGGAAACCATGTCCCGCACACACACCCGCCGGTGGGCGCTGCCCGTCGCGGCGGCCCTGGTCCTGGTCGCCGCGGGCACTGCCTGGGCGGTGACCCGGCCGTCCGGCCCCCCGACCGGCGAACTCGGCTCCCTGCCGGCGTTGGAAGTCAGCCTCACCGCGACCGGCGTCAGCGCCAAATGCCGCGAACCAGAGGCGAGTCGCTTGTCCGAGATTGCGGACTTCGCCTTCGAGGGGTCGGTGAGCGGCATCGATGCCGGCACCGTGCACCTCGACGTCACCCAGGTTTTCCGAGGCGCACAGGCCGACTCGGTGCGGGTCGCGCAGGCCGGCTCCAGCTCGGAGCAGATGCTCGGCAGCGGCGCGTTCGAGCAGGGGAAGAAATACCTGGTCGCGTCCGAGAAGGGTCAGGTCCTGATCTGCGGATACAGCGGCGAGGCCGACGCGATCGGGCTGCGCGAACTCTACGAGGCGGCCTTCTGAACCGTGTCCCCGACGACCGGGTTACGCAGGCCCGGGTGGTCCGCCGGCAGGTTCCGGCGGATCACCCACCAGCTCACCGCCAGGCACGCCGCCACCAGCGGCCCGGACAGCACGACCCGTGCGGTGCCCAGCGCCGCCATCTGCCCCGCCTGGTAGAGCGGCAGGAACACGGCCACCCGGATCACGTACTGCGCGACCCACACCCAACTGCCTCGCGAATACGCCCTGAGCAGGGCCGGGTCGCGCCGCCACCGGGTCCGCTGACCGAGCACGGTGCCGACCACGATGCCGAGCAGCGGCCACCGGATCACGATGCTGATGATCCAGGCGAGCACGCTGGCGCCGTTGCTGAGCAACTGGAGCAGGAAGAAGTTCTCCGCCTTGCCGGTGTACAGCGCGATCAGCGCGGCCACGCACACCACGAACAGGCCGATCAGCACGGCGCGCGGCTTGTCGCCCTTGCGCAGCCGCCACACCGACAGGCCGATCGCGACGAGCACCGCGACGGCCGAGCCGCCCCAGATCGACTCGCCGAACGCCAGCCAGCCGGCCACGAACCCGACCGCGGGCAGGGACGCGTCCACCGCCGCCCGCCGCCCGTTCAGCAACTCCGCCAGCGATTCCGGTTGCGCCATCTCCACCCGCCCCCAAGAGGTTAGGGCAGCCTAACAGGCGCCCACCGTCCCGCGGATCAGCCCAGGCGGGAACGCTCCGCGTCGATGGTCGTGTCGTCGCCGTGCCCGGTGTGCACCACCGTCGAGCCGGGCAGCGCGAACAGCTTCTCCCGGATCGACGCGACGATCAGATCCGCGTCCGAGTACGAGCGGCCGGTCGCGCCCGGCCCCCCGTTGAACAGCGTGTCGCCGGTGAAGACACAGCCCAGATCGGGGGCGTTCAGGCAGACCGCGCCGGGGGCGTGACCGGGCGTGTGCAGCACCTCCAGGGCCGAGCCGGCCACCTCGATCCGGGCGCCGTCGGCCAGGTCGATGTTCCACCACACGTCCGGGCCGTGGGTGAGTTCCCACAGCGGCCACTCGGCGGGGTGCAGCAGGATCGGCGCGCCGGTGCGTTCCCGCAGTTCGGGCGCCACCCGTACGTGATCGTCGTGGGCGTGGGTGCAGACGATCGCCATCAGCCGCCGATCCCCGACCACCGCGAGGATGGCGTCCACGTCGTGCGGGGCGTCGATCACCACGCACTCCTCGTCGTCACCCACCACCCAGAT
The DNA here is from genome assembly GCF_055562375.1 of Actinoplanes sp. NPDC019969. Lineage (NCBI taxonomy): Bacteria > Bacillati > Actinomycetota > Actinomycetes > Micromonosporales > Micromonosporaceae > Actinoplanes > Actinoplanes sp. NPDC019969. Next base: position 240,235 of record NZ_JBVHFK010000012.1, read on the forward strand.
GTTGTTGTCGACATCGAAGGTCTGGCCGTCCAGGCTGAAGGTGCCCGCGACGACACCATGATCCACACGCAGCATTCCCAGGATTCTCCGGTAAAAGTCCGGCAACCGCTAAACACTTCACCTTCTCGGAGCGTTCCCGGGGCATGACATTCGAGGAATTCGTGGGGGCACGGCTCAAAGCCTTGCTTCGGTACGCGACCGTACTGACCTGCGATCCGCATCAGGCCGACGACATCGTCGGGGAAGTGATGGTGCGGGCGTCCGCCCGGTGGGGGCGGATCGCTGCCACGGATCAGCCGGAGGCGTACGTCAAACGCATGGTCCTGAATGAATTCCTCTCGGTCCGCCGCCGCTGGGGCCGGGTCGTGCCGATGACGCACGAGCAACTCGACCACCGGGCCGGCGCGGAGGACCCGCACGAGGCGCGGACCGACCGCGAGGATCTGATCCGCCGGATCGCCGCCCTGCCGCCCCGGCAGCGCGCCGTCATCGTCCTGCGCTACTTCGAGGGTCACACCCACGAGGAGATCGCCGACCTGCTGGGCTGCCGGCCCGGGACGGTCCGCGCGCACGTCTCCACCGCCCTCGCCCGCCTCCGTCTGGAAGCCGCCACGCTGGGAGAAGCCCGATGAACGAGCTCCACGACGCCCTGCTGACCATCGCCGACCGGGCGCACGACCCGGCCCCGCTCGCCACCCGGATCCTGACCGGGGCCCGGAACCGCAGGCAGCGCCGGGGCCTGCTGGTCGCGGCCGCGGCGGCGGGAACCGTGGCCGCCGGTACGGTCGCCGCCTGGCCACGGCGTACCCCTCCCCCGGCGCCGACCGCGACGGCCACGCCCAGCCTGGCGCCGAGCCGCACCCCGGCGCCCTCGCCGTCGGTCACGGTCGCTTCCCGGGCTGCGATGCTCTACCGGCCCACCTGGATGCCGACCGGGTACGCCGAGACCAGCCGCTCCGCCACCGTGCCGGGCACCGGGCCGGTCGACCAGACCCGCTCGTGGTCGCGGGGCACCGACGAGGACCACCCGATCCACCTGTTCCTCAGCGCCGACATCGGGGAGGGCCGCCAGGGATGGAAGCCCGGCACGCTGGGTGGCCGGCGGGCCTGGCTCAACCCGGACCGGGCCAACCCCTCCCAGGTGAGCGTGGACGTCGGCGACGGCCTGATCCTCAACGTGGCGGTGCATCAGGAGAAGGACCGGACGGAGATCGCCCGGTACATCGCCGCCTCGATCCGGCCGGACGACACGTCGGCCGTCGCGGTGTCGCTGTCCTTCGGGTGGCTGCCGGAGACATGCGGCGGCGCGATGCGGGTGGGCGTCGACGGCACCGCCGGCGACTTCGAGCAGTCCCTGCGCCGCCAGGAGACCGGCGGTGCGGGACGGGAGGCCGCCGAGGCGCTGCTCACCTCGCTGACCTGGCCGGCCCGGAACGCTGAGCGGGTCACCCTGCGCGGTCGTCCCGGCCTGTTGTGGCCCTACGAAGAGGCGCCCTGCCCCACCGAGAACACCCTCGACGGCACGGCCTCGTGCGGGTTCCGGATCCCGAACGCCGTGGTGGACCTGGGTGACCAGCGCCTGCACGTCCAGCTCATGCCGTGGGCGTCGAAGCGGCGGGAGGATCTGATCCGCGTCGTCAACGAGATCAGGATCGGCCGTGGCCCCGACGTCTCCTGGTTGCCCCGCTGACTCTGCGTGTTGAGTTCGGCCGCTATCTGCGCCGTAACTCAACACGCCGAACGCCCGCATTCCGCGTGTTGAGTTCGGCCGTCATGCGCGCCCGAACTCAACACGCTGGAGGGTGGTCAGCCGCCGTAGTAGCGGGGGCGGCGTCCGCGGTACCCCGGCCGGCGGTTGCCGGCGATCTTCCACGTGATCAGCCCACCGGCGAGCACGCCGCCGATCACCGCGGCGAGGATCAGCGGCAGGTTCCCGCCGGGGGCCTGCGACTGATCGTTCGCGGACAGCACCTGGGCCGGAGCGGTCACACCCGCCGCCTTCCCGGCCGCCGCCGGGGGCGGCACGGTCGGCAGGGCGGCGAAGTCGACGATGCCGCTGCTCTCCAGCAGGGTCATGTGCGTCATCACGAACTGGTTGGCCTGTTGCGCCAGCTTGCGGACGGTGTCGTTGCGGGTGCCGGCCCGGATCGACGCGATCGCCGGGAAGATCTTGCCGTGCGCGGCCCGGAGCCGGTCGATGTAGATGGCGTCGAACTCCTTGCCCTGCGCCGCCTCCATCTCGTCGAGCCAGCCCTGCTGGTCCTCGTTGGGCTCGTTCGGCAGGCTGATCTTCAGCTTCTTCGCGACGTTGCGGGTCAGCTCGTCGAGCGCCCGGTGCTGGTCGGCGATGCTGCTGCCGATCTGCTTGACCCGGACCGTGTCCGTCTTCTCCTGCGCCATCTCGCCGGCCGGGATCTCCCACAGCCCGGCGAGCCGTACCTTGACGACGAAGTCCTTGTCAGCGGCCGAGAGCGCGCCCGCGCCCCGGTCGATCAGCAGGTTCTCGGGCGGCACCGGCACGTCCGGAGCGGCGAGGCCCTTCTCCGGGACGAGCAGAACAATCACGGCGGCGAGCAGCGCCGTGCTGCACAGACGGCGCCACGCGGACGGGGAACCGGCAGATGCCACGCGAACCTCCATGAGTCAAGTAACACGCCGCCGGAACGCTCATCGAGCGCCGTCGACACGTGCGGACTCCTGGGAATACGCAGGTCCGGCCGGATCGGATCACCGTTGTCACCCGAAATCCGGAAGTTCGCTTTGCGGGAGCTGTGCGGGGCGCGCCGGGTGTGCCCGTTCCCCGCGCCGGTGGCAGGATGGCCGGGTGGATCTTCACGTCGAACCCTGGCAGCGCCCGGCCCACCAGCCCACCGGCGGTGAGGCGTCGGTCATCCTGGTCGTCTTCACCCACGGCGAGGTGCTGAGCGGGCTCGATCTGACCGGCGCCGTCCCCGCGTCCGCTCCGGTCGACGGCCTCGCCGTCCGGCTGCACCAGCAGGGCGACAGCGCCGAGTGGATCGACGGCTGGCGGACCGGCCCGCTGCGGGACCTGGCCGAACGGGAACTGCCCGATCCGGCGGCCCTCGACGCGGCGACGGCCTGCTACTCGATCCACGTGACGGTCGCCGACCCGGCCGACCTGACCCACCTGCAGCTGGCCTGGGCGGTCGCGGCAGCGGTGTGCCGGGCGGGGGCGGTCGCGGTGCTCGACGCGTACGCCCACGACTGGTACGCCGCCGACGCCATCGCCGGGCTCGACCCGCACCGGCCGTTCACCGTGCTCCGCGAGATCAGCGTGGTGGCCGAGAGTGACAGCGTGCCCGGTTTCGGCCACCCGGTGCACACCCGGGGGATGACGAAGTTCGGCCGCCCCGACCTGATCATGGGCGTCACCGAGGACCGCATCGGCGAGGCGGCCACGATCCTCAACCAGCTCGCGGCCCTGCTCGCCGACGGCGGCGTCCTCGGCCCCGGCCAGAAGCTGCGGGTCGACGGCGAGCGCATGCTGGTGACCGTCCCCTACACGCCCGGCGACCGGGTCCCGGACGTCGGGCTGCTCGCCGACGGCCTGCTGATCACCGAGGCGTAGCCCGCGTCCACATCGTCACGTCGCTGCTGGTCGCCGCGATCAGGGTGTTCCCGGACGGGGAGAATCCGGCGGCCCGCAGCTCGGTCACGTCGGCATGGAACACGTGCCACCACGTCTCGCCGTGCTCGCCCTGCCAGGGGCCGTGACCGGTCGCCAGCAGAACCCGGTCCTTCGGCCAGTCCGGGCTGACCACCTCGACCTGCCAGCCGCCGCGGGCGCCCCGGTGCAGGCCGCCGCCGAGCAGTCCGGCCATCGGCACCCGCGCGCCGGCGAGCGCGCCGATCCCCGGACAGGTCAGATCGTCGTCGTCCGGCCAGGCCAGGTCACCGTCGGAGTCCCGGGCCAGCCGTTCCCCGGTGACCGTGTCGAACAGCCCGAGCCCGCTGTGTGACGCCGCCAGCAGCAGATCACGGCCGCTCGCCGGATCCACCCCGAAGCCTGCCCCGATCAGCCCGCCGACCGCGACCGGCCGCCCGGACGGCCGCCACGGCTCCGGCGGCGCCACCACCGGCGCGGCCAGGAACTGCGGCCACGGCCTGCTCTGCGATTCCCCGATTTCCTCCGGCACGCGGGCCACTCTGCCGTAACCACCGTGCGGGACAGCGGCGGGGGCGGGCGGTCAGTCGATCTCGACGATCTCGCGGCCCAGCGGCCAGAACGCCACCGGCACCAGCTTGAAGTTGGCGATGCCGAACGGGATGCCGATGATCGTCACGCACTGGGCGATCCCGGTGACCAGGTGGGTCAGCGCGATCCACCAGCCCGCCAGCACGACCCACAGCACGTTGGCGATCGCGGACGGCGCGCCGGCGCCGGGGCTGGTCACCACGGTCCGGCCGAACGGCCACAGCGAATAGACGGCCAGCCGCAGCGACGCCACCCCGAACGGGATGGTGACGACCAGCAGGAAGCAGATCAGGGCGGCGACCCCGTAGCCGATGGCGAGGAGGAAGCCGCTGCCGAAGATGAACCACAGGATGTTGAGGATCAGTCGCACCACTCCAGGATGCCCGGGGCCCGCCACCGTGGCACCGCCTCACGCGTTGATCAGTTGTGCACGCGGCGCTGATCGCTCTCCTCCTGGGCCTGCCGGCTGCCGTTCCGGCGCCGGCGGAGATGGCGCGCTACGGTTTCGACGGCGAGCATCCGTGGTCCGACCTGTCCGGTAACGGTCATCACCTGACCCCGTTCGGCGGGAACCGGGCCCGTCCCCGGCGCGTCCCGCACGGCGCCGGGCAGGCCGTCCAGTTCCCCGCGCCGTGCACCCGCGAGCCGTGCCGCCGCCTGATCCTGCGGGTGCTCAGCCGGCCGGGGCTGAACCCGGGGGCGAACCCGTTCAGCTACGGCGCGACGGTGCGCCTGGCGGCGCGGGACACCACCGACGGACAGAACGTTCTGCAGAAGGGGTTCGCGGCCGAGGGCAGCCAGTACAAGCTGCAGATCGACGGCCGGGCCGGCCACCCCAGCTGTGTCCTGGTCGGCGAGGCGGCCCGCACGATCCACCTGGCGATCGCCGACATCGGTGTCGCCGACGGCCGCTGGCACCGCCTCGAATGCCGCCGGGAGCAGCGCGCGCTCACCGTTCTGGTGGACGGCACGGCGCGTACCCGGACACCGGTCCCGCCGGGGTTGCGCATCGACAACACCGAGTCGCTGAACATCGGCGGCAAGAGCGCGTTCGCCGACAACGATCAGTTCCACGGAGCGGTCGACGACATCTGGATCAGAAGACCCTGATTCGGTACGGGCGTCGCACGGCGTACCGGAAAGGGTGTGATGTAAACGTCCGTTGACCGCCTGCGCCGGGGCACCTAGGTTGCCTAAGTCAGCGAACGTTTACTTCTTCTCCGGGGATCTGATGACGCAAACCCTCGCCGAGCCGGTCAAGAGCGGCGGGAGGCACGCGAACACCACGCTCGTCGTGCTGTTCCTGTCGCTGGGCGGCCTGGCCTTCGCCGTGCTGCAATCGCTCGTCGCGCCGGCGCTCCCGACGATCGCCCGCGAGTTCCGGGTGGACACCGGGCAGATCAGCTGGATCCTGACCGCCTACCTGCTGTCCGCCTCGGTCCTCACCCCGATCCTCGGGCGCCTCGGCGACATGATCGGCAAGCGCAAGGTGCTGATCGCGGTCCTGGTCCTGCTCGCCGCCGGGACGCTGCTCGCCGCCCTCGCCCCCAACCTCACCGTGCTGATCGTGGCGCGGGCGCTGCAGGGCGCGGCCGGCGCGATCATGCCGCTGTCCATCGGCATCGTCCGGGACGTGCTGCCGCCGGAGAAGGTCAGCGTGACCGTCGGCGGCCTCTCCGCGATCTTCGGCATCGGGGCCGGTGTCGGCATCGTCGCCGCCGGGCCGATCGTGGACCACCTGTCCTGGCACTGGCTGTTTTGGTTCCCGCTGGTCATCGTGCTGATCGCGCTGGTCGGGGCGATCATCGGGGTGCCGGACTCGGGCACCCGCCAGCCCGGCCGCCTCGACCTGGCCGGCGCCTCGATCCTGTCGGTGTCGCTGATCACCCTGCTGCTCGCCATCAGCGACGGCGAGGACTGGGGCTGGACCTCGGCGAAGACGCTCGGCCTGGCCGCCGTCGGCGTGGTCACCATGGTGGTCTTCGTGCTGGTCGAGCTGCGGATCAAGGAACCGCTGGTCAACATGCGGCTGCTGACCCGGCGCGGGGTGTGGACCTCGGACCTGGTGGCGCTGATCCTCGGCTTCGCGATGTTCGGCTCGTTCCTGCTCATCCCGATCCTGCTGCAACTGCCGACCGCGCTCGGGTACGGGTTCGGCAAGTCGGTCTCCGAAGCCGGCTGCTACCTGCTCCCGACCACCCTGATGATGCTGGTGTTCGGGCCGCTCGCCGGGTACCTCGACAAAAGGTTCGGCCCCCGCCCGCCCATGGTCCTCGGCGCGCTCGCGGTCGTCGGGGCGTTCGCGCTGCCGGCCCTGGGGCACGGCGAGATCTGGCAGATCCTGGCGTCCGGCTGCCTCACCGGCGCGGGCATCGGCCTGTCCTTCGCCTCCATGTCGAACGCGATCATCGCCGCCGTCCCGCCCGCCAACACCGGCGAGGCGACCGGCGTCAACTCGATCGCCCGCTCGATCGGCAGCAGCATCGGCACGGCGGTGATCGCGGCGGTGATCGCCTCGGACACCGGCCCGCAGGGCATTCCGGCCGATGACGCGTTCACCAAGGGGTTCGCGGTGTGCGCGGTCGTCGCGGTCCTCGCGGTGGTCGCCGCGCTGCTGGTCCCGGGCACTCGCCGCCGCTGACGAGCTCAAGCGTGTTGAGTTGCGGCCGGACGGTCCACCGCAAATCAACACGCTGAGACCGTGTTGATTTGTGGCGGGACGGCCTACCGCGAATCAACACGCTGAGGCCGTGTTGATTTGTGGCGGGACGGTCCCGCCGCAAATCAACACGCGGGTTCACGGTTTGAGCAGGGCCTCGACCAGGTCGCGCAGCGGGGGGAGGAAGTCGACCTCGGTCGCGGAGGCGAGCGGCTCCATGCCCGCCTTGGTGCGCAGCAACGCGATCCCGGCCGCCGCCGCCAGCACCACCTGCGCCCGCAGCAGCATGTCCTGATCGCCGGGCGCCGCGCCGGCCGCCGCGGCCAGCCGCTCACTGTAGGAGTGCAGCAACCCGAGCCGGATCCGGTCGGCGCCCTCGTCGCCGGAGGAGCGCAGCAGGAGCACCAGGTGGTACGGCACGCCCCGGCTGCACGGGCCGGCGATCTGCCGGGCGATCGCCTCCGGCGTCCGGCTGAGCGGGGTGTCGTCGCCGGTGGTCCGGCGCAGCTCGTCGACGCTGCTGGTCAGGCAGGCCTCGAACAGGCCTTCCTTGCTCTTGAAGTACCGGCTGATCAGGGCGACGTTGACCCCCGCGTCGTCGGCGATGTCGCGGACCGTGGTGGCCGCGTAGCCGTCCCTGGTGAAGCGCTGGATCGCCGCGTCCAGCAGAAGCTGCCGGGTCCTCGAGGCATCCCGGCGCCGCGGCGGCGTCTGCGTCTCACCAGTTGTCACAGCCGTCCTCTCCCTCGGTTGTGCCAGCTTATCCAGCGTATTGATGTGACGTAAACGGCTGTTGACCGACATGCCGTACGCCGGTACGGTTTTGAAGTCAACGATTGTTTACTACCGTTCGGGCACGTGCATGACGACTCTCGCTCCACCTACCGGCCGGCGGCGGGTCGGCTGGATCGCCGCAGCCGTCGTCACCGCCGTCCTCGGCGCCGAGCTGGCCCTCGGCTGGCGCTCGCTCGCCGACGCGCTGGCCCAGCTGCGCGCGCCCCACCTCGGCTGGCTGGCCGCCGCCCTGCTCGCCGGAACCGCCGCCATGCAGTCCTACGCGCGGATGCAACGCCGCCTGCTGCGCTCCGCCGGCGTACGGGTGTCGCTGCTGCGGCACGTCGCCCTCACCTACGCCGCCCATTCGCTCAGCGTCACCCTGCCCGGCGGCCCCGCCTTCTCCACCGCGCTGAACTTCCGCCAGATGCGCCGCTTCGGCGCCTCCCCCGCGGTCGCGTCCTGGTGCATCGCCCTCTCCGGCATCCTCTCCGCCGCCGCCCTTGCCCTGATCACCGCGTTCAGCACGATCACCGCCCACGGCACCCCCGACTGGCACACGTTCCTGGCCCTGGCCGTCGCCACCCTGGTCGCCGTCCTCGGCATCCGCCGCCTGGGCGACCTCACCGCCATCACCCGCCCGGCCCTCCAGATGATCAACCGGCTGCGGCGCCGCCCCGCCGACCACGGCCAGGACCGCATCCAGCACTTCCTCGAACAACTCCGGGCCGCCCGCCTCACCCCCGGCGACGGGGCCGCAGCCGTCGTCTTCGCCCTGCTGAACTGGCTGCTCGACGCCGCCTGCCTCTGGCTCTGCTGCATGGCGGTCGGCGGTGGCTCGATCAGCGCCGGCCAGCTGCTGCTCGCCTTCTGCGCGGGCATGGCCGCCGGATCCATCACCATCGTGCCGGGCGGCCTGGGCATCATCGACGGCGCGCTGATCCTGGGCCTGATCGCCGGCGGCATCACCACCGACGTCGCCATCGCCGTCGTCGTCCTGTACCGCCTGATCACCCTCGGTTTCATCATCGGCCTGGGCTGGCTCTCCTACCTCGCCATCCGCCGCCGAACCCGCTGACCCCTTTCCCGGCGTACGGGGCCGAGCGCTCCCCCACCCGGTGCTTTCCTCACGCGGGAGCGTCCAATGAGGGTCCCGCAAGAGTCCACCGGCAGTGCCCTCCATCTGGCGCTCAGGGCTGTCTCCGCCGCCCCGAGACAGCACTGACGACCAGTTGAGAACATCCGGCTGGCTCTCACGGCTGTCTCGAGCGCCCGGAGACAGCCCTGAGAGCCAGCCGGACAAGATCTGCGGCGGCCGGACCGAGCCGTTCCCGGTGTGGGAATCGGCGCGGAGTCAGGTGGCGAGGGCGTGGGCGGCGCGGCCGAGGATCTCCACCAGGTCGGGGACGGGGCGGCCGTCGGTGACCGTCCAGTGCTGCAACTGTTCGGCGGAGAGCATGGCGAGCAGGGCCTCCGCACGTACCCGGGGATCCGGGGTCCCGGCGTCCGCCATCAGCACCTCCACGTGCCGCCGCCAGAACGGGTAGACCGGTTTGGCGAGACGGCCGCCCGGCGTGCCGGTCTCCGACAGCAGAACCAGGTCGAGGGAACGAACGGTGTGTTCGACATAGGCGGCCACGAACGCGGTCAGCCGTTCCAGGCCGGGGGCGCCGGGGCCGAGGGGCGCGGGCCCGTACATCAAACGCTCGTGCAGTTGACGTCCGCGCTCGTCGAGCAATGCCGCCGCCAGCCCTGCCTTGTCGGTGAAGCGCCGGTAGAGAGTGCCCTTGCCGACGCCTGCGGCCATGGCGACGTCGTCCATGTTGAGGCCGGCGATGCCGTGTTCGGCGTGCAGCCGGGCGGCCGCGTCGAGGATGCGCAGCCGGTTGCGGGCGGCGTCGGCGCGTTCGGGCGCGGGCTGACCCAGAACCGGCAACGAGCCCCTTGCAGAAGCGGACTCAAGTCCGTTACTGTTCTCCACAAGCGGACTTTAGTCCGTTTGGTCGTCGGCCGCTACCTGGCCACCCCTCGTCACCAGGAGTCAGTCATGCACGTGCTCGTTCTCGGCGCCACCGGCTACATCGGCTCCGCCGTCGTCACCAAGCTGGCCACCGCCGGTCACCGGGTCACCGCGGTGTCCCGGTCCGCCCCGGCCCCCGAGCTGCCGGACGTCACCGCGGTCCGTGGCGACCTGCTCGATCCGGCCGCAGTCGCCGCGCTCGTCACCGGCGACATCGACGCGGTCGTGCACACCGCCGCGCCGCAGGGTTCGGACGATCTCCCGGTCGTCGACGCGCTCGTCCGGGCGCTCGCGGGCAGCGGCCGCCCGCTGGTGTGGACCAGCGGCGTCTGGGTGCTGGGCCGGACCGGTGACACGCCGGCCGACGAGACCTCACCGGCCGCCCCGATCGCGATCGTCGCCGCACGGCCGGGGGTGGAGTCCCGGGTGCTGGCCGCCGCCGAGCAGGGCGTCCGTGCCGTCGTCCTGCGGCCCGGCGTCGTCCACGGCCGGGGCGCCGGCATTCCGGCGATGCTCGCCGGCTGGGCGCGGGAGCTCGGTCAGGGCCGCTGGGTCGGCGGTCCGGGGGCGAGCCCGCGCTGGCCGCTGGTGCACGTCGACGACCTGGCCGCCCTCTACGTCCTGGCGGTGACAGGCGCGGGGACGGGGACGATTCTGCACGGGGTCGCCGAGGCCGGGGTGCGCGCCGAGGAGCTCGCTCTCGCGGCGGCCCGCGGGGTGGGTCTCGACCCGGTCGCGCACGCCTGGCCCGAGGCGGACGCCGCCGCGGAACTCGGTGAGCCGTTCGCCGAGGCGCTCGCCCTGGACCAGGTGGTCAGCGCCGAGCGCGCGCTGACGCTCGGCTGGAAGCCGGCCGGCCCGACCGCCGTGGAGGACCTGGCCACCGGTTCCTACGCCACGGCCTGAGCCGAAAGCCGGCACACATCGCCGAGCAGGGGCCGGGCAGCAGGAGACAAGCCCGGCCCGCTCGCGGCGAGCAACGAGCGGCGAGCGGCGAGCAACGAGCAACGAGCGGCGAGCGGCGAGCGGCGAGCGGCGAGCGGCGAGCGGCGAGCGGCGAGCGGCGAGCGGCGAGCAACGAGCGGCGAGCAACGAGCGGCGAGCGGCGCTATCCGCTGAGCGGGCCGGTGACCGCGATCAGCAGCCCGGCGACGAACCCGAACAGCGTGGTCACATACCCCGCGACCAGCAACGGCGTACGCATCGGCCGCCCCATCGCCGCACCGGTGACACCGAGCGCGGCCCCCAGCACCGCCGCCCCGCACGGCAGCAGGAAGGCGAGGTTCTGGCCGGTACGCGTACAGATCAACCCGGTGTCCGCACTGGAACACAGGTCGCTGGTCAGCGCGAAGCCGGCGGCGGACAGCGCGGTCAGCCCGTTGAGCACGAACAGACAGGTCAACGCCACGAACACGCCGATGATCCGGCCGCGATCACCGTACCGGCCGGCCGGGACGGCTGGCGAGGGAGAGGTCACGCGAAGTCACGGTACTTGATTTTGGCCCGTCTGCCGTCCCCGTGGTGCCATACGATTCCTTCGATCTTCGGGTGGGCGAGGAGCCAGGTGCGGAGGCCGTCCAGATCGCGGGGCACGTCGAGCCGTTCAGCGGCGGCGTGGGCGATGAGGGCGTGTCCCCGTACCCCCTCGGGATTGCCGTTGATCTTCTCGCCGACCAGCTCGTAGGTGCCGGGCTCGCGGTCCTGCGGCGACGCGGCGAGGGCCTCGGCGTGGTAGCGGGCGTACGCCGACTGCGCGATCGGCTCCCACCCCATGGTCTTGCCGGTGTTCTCGTCGGTGACGATCGCACGGTAGCCGGGCGGCACGGCCCGGCCGGGGCGCACCTCACGCCGCGCCCACCAGATGCCGTCGTCGTCGAGGAGCACGCAGGTGCCGTCGTATTTGCGGGTGGCGATCCCCTCGCCGTCGAGCACCCACTGGCACACGGGGTTGGCCTCGGGCAGGACACGCTTGCGGTCGTCCGGGTCGCGCTGGAACAGTGTGGGGATCTTCTGCATGAACGCCATCTTCGCAGCAAGACAAAACGGATTTCAGCTTCCGTTCATTTACGCAGATCGATAATGTGCGGCATGCGAACCCTCCGTGCTCTGGTAGTCACCCTCGCCGCCACCGTGGTCACCGGTGTCGCCGCCACCCCGGCGCAGGCCGCGGCCCTGCCCTCCTACGCGACCTGGATCGCCGACGTCACCGCGGTCACCGACCAGGCGTCCGACTACCTCGACGACCGGCTGCCGGCCGATGGCGCCAAGGCCGCGATCGTGCTCGACATCGACAACACGGCGTTGCAGAGCAAGTACAAGCCGTACGCCGCAACGCCTTCGGTCCTCGCCCTTGCCCGTCAGGCCCGTGCCGACGGGGCCGCGGTCTTCTTCGTGACCGCCCGCCCGGAGATCATCGAGGCGGCCACCGAGGCGAACCTGAGCATCGTCGGGTACCGGTGGACCGACATCTACACCCGGCCCACCTTCAACTTCGACGACAACCAGACCCTGAAGACGAAGGCCCGCATCGCCATCGAGCGCCGCGGCTACACGATCGTCGCGAACGTCGGCAACAGCGCCACCGACCTGGGCGGCGGGCACGCCGAGCGGACCTTCAAGCTGCCCGACTACGAGGGCCAGCTCGACTGATCTATATCGTGGCGGTGTGATATCGCAGGGGTAGACACTCCGCCAACTCGGCCCCACCGTGTACCTCCCCTCGGCGGTGTACTCGATCGGTCAGGGCGCCGTCGCGCCGGTGATCGTGCTGACCGCGACCGGCCTCGGCGCCTCCCCGGCAGCCGCGGCGGTCGTGGCCGGCCTCCTCGGACTCGGGCAGATCAGCGGCTCCCTGCCGGCCGGCCTGGTGATGACCCTCGGCGCCGACGCGTCCCCGCCCGTCGGCCGCGCGGAGTTCCTCGGCGCCTGGCGCCTCTGCTCCGACCTGGGCCAGGGCGGCGGCCCACTGCTGATCGGCGCGGTCACGGCCGCCGCCTCCCTGACCGCCGCGGCCCTCACGGTCGGCGGCGCGGGCTTGCTGGCCGCCGGGCTGCTCTACCGATGGATCAAACCCCCTTCTCCGGTACGGGCCACCTCGGTCCCGTGACCCCCGCCGCTGCGGCAGGCTTTCCCTCACGGACCGTCCCCGTCTGCCGCTCATGCATGCCCCTTCCGGTTACCCCGCTCCCGCCCTAAGGCACTGAACGTCAAGCCCTCCCAACCTCCCCGCCGCGCCCGATGACCAAGCGTCAAGCCCTCCCAACCTCCCCGCCTCGCCCGATGACCAAGCGTCAAGCCCTCACACCTCCGGGAACGTGACCGATGAACAATCGGGCTGAGCCCCTGCGGAGCCGATCCTCCGAGCGCTTGACGCGGGCTCCACCAAAGCCCCCGCATCAGCGGCAGATCATCCAAGATCTCCGACCGGGAAAAGCCGAGTAAATCTTGTGCGATTCGCACCGGCGCTCCCCGCTCAAGATCGATAGAGCTGGCAATCTTGGGCGAAAGATGCCGGGTTTCCGGAGCCGCGTGCACACCGTCGAGCCCGATGTCGATCTTGTGCATTCGGCTCCGAAGGAAAGTGCCCAAGATCGAGCCGCCCCTGAACTGGTCCCACGGTTGGCAGCCGCCGACCCGAGCCGGTGGCGAACCAGCTGACGGCGTGGCCCGCTGCTGGCAACCAGCCGGGAGCAGCGGCATGGCCCGCTACCAGTAACCGGCCGGACGCAAACGATGTGGCGCGCTACCAATAACCCGCTACGCGCAGACCGCACGGCCCGCCACTAGTGACCGCCGCGCGAAGACAACGTGGCCCACTACTAGTAAGCGGCCGGGGCAGGCGGGATTCGCACCCGCCGGCGTGGGGCGGTGGTGGGCCGGCTGACGGGTGCTCCCGATGCTGGTGGAGGCGGTCAGCGGGTCGGGGTGACGAGGCCGGTGTCGTACGCGATGATCGTCGCCTGGACGCGGTCGCGGGCGCCGATCTTGCCGAGCAGGGCGTTGACGTGGGCTTTCACCGTTCCGACGCCGATGCCCAGGGTGGTGGCGATCTCCGCGTTCGACAGGCCCCGGGCGATCGCGGTGAGGACGTCCCGCTCGCGCGGAGTCAGGGTGTCCAGGCGTGGGTCGGCGTCGGGTGTGGCGGTGACCGTTCCGGCGGCGAAGGCGTCGATCAGGCCGCGGGTCACGGCGGGGCTGAGCATGGCGTCTCCGGCGGCGACGGTACGGACGGCGGCCACCAGCTCGGCCGGCTGGGCGTCCTTGAGCAGGAAACCGGAGGCGCCGGCCCGGAGCGCCTGGAAGACGTACGCGTCCTGGTGGAACGTCGTCAGCACGAGCACCCGTGGCGGGTTCGGCCCGGCGGTGAGGCGGGCGGTCGCGGTGAGGCCGTCGACGCCGGGCATGCGTACGTCCATCAGGATCACGTCGGGCCGCAGCTCCCCGGCGAGGGTGATGGCGGCGGCGCCGTCACCGGCCTCGCCGACGACCTCGATGCCGGGTTGCGAGCCGACGATGACGGCGAGCCCGGCCCGCACCATCACCTGATCGTCGACGACCATCACTCGGATACTGATGACGGCACCTCCGGTTCACGAACCGCATCGACGTCCACGGGCGGCGGGGGTGGCTGGGTGGGGTCGAGGCCGTCCAGCAGGGAGCGCATCGCGGTCAGGGACCGGCGGGCAGCGCCGAGCACCCCGGTCAGGTCGCCTCGGTCAGCGGCGCCGGGGACGTCGGCCGCGTGGCGCAGTACCTCTTCGTGCAGGCCGGCGGCGATACGCAGCCGTTCCGTGCGGGCGTGCAGGGCCGCCTGGTGCAGCGCGTACGCCACCCCGCCCTCCTCACGCTGCCGCCGCCGTTCCCGGCGCCGGCGGGCGGCGAGACCGGTTCCCCAGCAGGCCAGTGCGGGCACCGCCAGCAGGACCGCCAGGATCGGGGTCAGCAGCAGGACGGTGGCCGGCACCATCAGGGTGCCGTCGCTGGGGACGGGCTGGGGGTCGTCGGCGATGTCGGCGGCGATCATGGTGGCCATGGCGAGCGCCCAGGATCCGGCGGCGGCCGGTACGGAGAGCCACGTCACGGCGGGCTGGGCGCCCCGGGAGGCGACCGCGTGGACGATCGCCAGTTCGACGGCGCAGCCGAGGATGAACACGTAGGCCTGCCCCGCCGGTACCGCCCCGGTGAACACCAGCAGCGGGCCGAGGAATCCGGTCAGCACGGTCGCCAGCAGCGCCCACCACGCGGCCCGGCGGCGCAGCAGGACCGGGGCGGTGTGCGCGGCCTGGGCGAGCACGACGAGCACGGTCGCGGCCGGCGTGAGTCCTTCCTCGATGGCCAGGCCGATGCCGAGGAGCTGCACCGCCAGGAGGGCGGCGGCGATGGCGGCGTCGATCACGGCGCGGCTGCGCAGTCCGGGGTACGTTCGCCGCGCACCGGCCGCCGCCGGGAAGACGACCCGCACCCGCCAGCCGCCACCCTCCCGCGGCCCGGCCTCGAACACGCCGCCGGCCGACTGCGCCCGCTCCCGCATCCCGCCGATCCCACGCCCACCGCCAAGATCGGCCGCAGGCAGAACACCGCCGGAACCCGCCGCCGGAACGCCGCGAGCGGCCGCAGGAACACCGGGGCCGGCCACGAGGGGACCGCCACCGTCGTCCTCGATGAGCAGCTCGGACGTCGTGTAGCGAACCGTCACCCGGCTGCCGGGCGCGTACCGCAAGGTGTTGGTGAGCGCCTCCCGCACGATGCCGTGGACGACCTCGGGCACCGGCCCCGCCGGCAGGTCGAGGGTGATCCGCTGACCGAGCGCCCGGAACCCTTCCGCCAGGTCGGCCAGCCCGGGATCGCCGGGGGACGCGGCCGGCATGATCGCGACGAGGCGGCGCAGGGCGTCGAGGGTGTCCCGGCCGGTACGCGCCGCGAAGTCCAGGGCCTCGGCCCGCAGCTCGGGCCGCTGATCGCCGAGCATCTCCGCCGCCGACGAGTTGACCACGATGGAGGTGAGGTGGTGCGCGGTGACGTCGTGGAGTTCGCGGGCGAGCCGGCGGCGTTCGGCGTCGGCGGCGTCGCGTTCGGCGTGGCGGGCCGCGGTGAGCCGGCGGGCGGCGTCGGCGCGTTCGGCGTTCCATCGGGCGCGCCGACGGCCGAGGGCCGCGACCACCCCGTACATCCCGATCGCCAGAAGGACGAGGAGCGGGTAGTCGGCGTCGGTCCCGTCCTGCGCCGCCGTCAGGCCGCACTCCCCGACGATCAGGGTGAGCGCCGCGGCCAGGGCGATCCGGGGTGTGGTGTGCACGGCGACGCTGAACAGCGCGACGACGCCGGCGATCCAGATGACCAACAGGTCGGCGGAGAAGGCGGTGGCGAGCACGTTCCCGGCCAGCACGGCGGCGAACGCGGGCGCGGGCCGATCCCGGCGGAAGCCCAGCGCCACGCCGGTGAGCAGGCAGGCGACGGTGACCCCGGCCGCGGCCAGGGCCGGTACGGGGTCACCGCGGAGCAGCGGGAGCAACGGCCAGGAGAGCAGCTGTCCCGCCACGATCAGCACGGGAAGCATCCACCTGACCATGCGCCAGATGCTATCCAGGCACCGGCGTGTGGAGTACGGCCGCTATCCGCGCCCCAACTCCACACGCAGGTCAGAGCGGACCGGTGGGCAGTTCCCGGCGCAGCAGTTTGCCGGTGGGGTTGCGGGGCAGGTCGTCGACGAACACCACGTCGCGGGGCACCTTGTAGCGGGCCAGGTTGGCGCGGACGAACTCGCGGATCTCCTGGGCGTCGCGGGCCGAGGCGCCGGTGGGGACGATGAAGGCCCGCAGCCGGGTGCCGAAGTCCGCGTCGTCGACACCGATGACGGCGGCGTCGAGGACGTCGTCGCGGGCGGCGAGCAGGTTCTCCACTTCAAGGGGGTAGACGTTCTCGCCACCCGAGATGATCATGTCGTCGTCCCGGCCGTCGATGTAGAGCAGCCCGTCGGCGTCGAAGTGGCCCTGGTCGCCGGTGGCCATGTAGCCGTCGATGATCTGCTTGTGCTGGCCGTCGGTGTAGCCCTCGAACGGGATCCCGGTCCGCACGAAGACCCGGGCCTTGACGCCGGGCTCGGTGACCGGCCGATCCGCGGCGTCGTAGAGGGCGACCTTCACGGTGACCGGGGGCCTGCCGACCGTACCCGGAGATTTTCGCAGCTCGTGGGGTTGCGCGACGGAGGCGACGGCGACCTCGGTGGAGCCGTAGACGTTGTACAGCACGTCACCGAACGCGTCCTGGAACCGGACGCACAGGTCGGGCGGCAGCGCGGACCCGGCCAGGAACACCGTCTTGAGCGACGACGTGTCGTACTTGGCGATGACGTCCGGGCCGAGCGCGAGGATCCGGTTGAGCATGGTCGGCACGGCGACCAGCATGTGTGCCCGGTGCTCGGCGATCGCGGCGAGGATCTGCTCGGCGTCGATGCGGCGCAGCAGGACCGCGTGGTTGGCCAGCGACAGCCCGACCGTCCACGCGCCGAACCCGGTGGCGTGGAACAGCGGCGACGCGATCACCGCGGTGCCCTGCCGGGGGAAGTCGATCCGGTCCGCGATCACGGCGCTGGCCAGCGGCGACACCTTGGTCCGGGGCGCACCCTTGGGCAGGCCGGTGGTGCCGCTGGTGAGGATGATGAAGCCGCCCGGTTTGGCGGGCAGCGGCAGTGGGATCGTGGTCGGCTCTGCGGCGGTGAACTCGTCCACCGACAGCAGCCCGGCGGGCCGGACGTAGCCGTCGTCCTCCCAGCTCAGGTACCGCGGCAGGTCGGCGGGGAGGCCGTCGACGAGGTCGGCGAACTCGCTGTCGTACATCAGGAAACGAACGTTCTCCCGCTTGATCACCTCGGCCAGCTGCGACGCGGCCAGGCCGGTGTTGAGCATGGCCAGCCGCAATCCGGCCCGCGCGGTCCCGGCGATCGCCAGGGCAAGACCGCGGTGGTCCCGGGCCAGCACCCCGATGATCGACTTCGAGGGCAGGTCCACCTTGCGCAGCGCGTGCGCCAGGGCGTTGGACCGCTGGAAGAACTGCTGGTACGTCCACGTGCCCCGCTCGTCGGTCAGGGCCGGCAGGTCGGGGTGTTCAGCGGCGGCCTTCTCGGTGAGGGCGGCCTGCGGCCCGAGTTTGGCGTTGTTGCCGGCGGCTTTGATCAGCCGGTCCGGGCGGAGAAGGTTGACGATGCCGATCTGGTGCATCCGCAGAACCGCTTGCAGCGTGCTCACGCTCTAGCCCTTCCATTGGGGGGCTCGGTGCTCGGCGAACGCGCGGATGCCCTCGACGGCGTCCGCGGAGCCGATCACCTCGCCGGCGATGTCGGAGAGACGGTCGAAGGCCTCCGCGGCGCCCCAGTCGCGGTGTTCGTCGACGATGCGTTTCGAGAGCAGGACTGCGAGGGGCGCGTTCGCGGCGATGTTCCGGGCGAGGTCCATGGCGGCGCCGAAGGCCTGGCCCGGGGACGTGACGCGGTTGATCAGGCCCAGTTCGTGCAGCCGGCGGGCGGGCATCGGCTCGCCGGTCAGGGCCAGTTCCAGGGCGGTGCTGCGGGGCAGGCTCCGCGCGAGGCGGAGCACCCCACCGGCTGCGGCGACCAGGCCGCGTTTCACCTCGGGGATGCCGAACGCGGCGTCCTCCGCGGCGACGATCAGGTCGGCGGCCAGCGCGAGTTCGCATCCACCGGCCAGGGCCGCGCCCTCGACGGCGGCGATCAGCGGTTTCGCGGGCGGCTTGGCGGTGATGCCGAGCAGGCCGCGGCCCTCGGTGACCGGGTACTCGCCGCGGGCGGCGGCCTTCAGATCCATCCCGGCGCTGAACACGGTGTCCGAGCCGGTCAGCACCGCCACCCGGGCGGTGGGGTCGGCCTCGAAGTCGTCGACCGCCTTCTCCAGGGCCCGGGCAAGAGCAAGATCGATGGCATTGCGTACGGCGGGACGGTTCAGTCTCCACACGGTCACCGGCCCGTGCCACTCGACGATCAGGCCGGGTTCCGGGGGTGGCGGCAGCGCGGCCCGCCCGGTGTCCAGGACGGTCACCGCGGTCCCGTCGATCTCCAGCCGCCACCCGATCGGGTCCACCCCGGCCGCCGCATCCGCCACGCCCGCGCCCGCCCCCGTTACCAAACCAGACATTTCCGGAATGTGCGGAAGACGGAGGACCACGCGGTCACCGGCGGGCGTCAGGGCGGTGATGACCACGGCCTCGGCGCGGCCGTCGCGGGCGTACGGAATCGTGTACGCCTCCAGCATCGCCGGCCCCTGATACGAGCTGAGCGCCTTGCGCGCCGGCGGCCGCGGCAGCCGTGGGTCGACGTCGATGTCCCGGTAGAGCGCGCGCGGCGGCCGGGCGGACAGCACGGTCGCCGCGTGCTTCGTGAGGTACCAGCCGAGCGCGGTCGCCAACCCGGAGCTCGACGGGTCGGCGCGCAGCAGCGGCACCAGGTTGGCGATCGCGTGACTGGAGTAGTTGTTGCCCGGCCCGCCCGCGAAGGTCAGCCCGCCGGTGACCGTGAGCGGCCGGTCCGGGTCGTCGATCGGCAGCCCGAGTTCGAGCGCCGCGATCTGCACCGCCGACGGGAAGCAGGCGTACAGATCGATGTGCTCGACCTGGTCGATGGTGAGCCCGCTGTGCCCGAGGACCGCGTCCCCGATCGCCTTGATCGCCGGTGAACTCGCGAGGTCCGCACGCTCGGTGACGAACCATTCGTCGGTGCCGTGCGCCCCGGCGTGCGGGAACACCCACCGGCCCTGGTCGATCCCGGCCTCCTGCGCCGCCGCCGCGCTGCACACGATGAGACCGGTGCCCTGGTTGACCTGCAGGTTCGCGGTGAGCAGCTTGGGGTACGGGTCAGCGATCGGCCGGTTGTCCGCCGACGGGACCGCCAGTTCCCCGGGGGAGTGCGGCTCGCCGCGCCACGCGTGCGGGTTCTCCGCGGCGATCTCCGAGAACCCGGACCACAACTCGCTGATCCGTTCCCGGTGCTCGGCGGGGGTGCGGCCGAGCCGTCCGCGGAGGGCGTTCTCGATCAGCGCGTACAGGTAGATCGGGGCGACCAGCCCGGCCGCCGTCTCGGCGTCGTTGTTGGCCGGGGCGTCGCTGCCGACCACCCGTGACGGTTCGACGCCGTCCTTCTGCGGCGGCCAGCCGAGCGCCCGGTCCTCCTTCTCGGCGGCGGCCGCGGTGAAGGCCGCCTCGGCCCCGCCGACGAGGGCGATCGAGGCCCGGCCCGCGGCGATGGTCGCGGCCACGTCGTTGAGCAGCCGCAACGATCCGTCACCGCCGAAGATGGTGGTCTGCACGGTCTGCGACGGTGTGGCGCCGACTGCCTCGGCGATCCAGGCGGCGCCGTCGGCGTACTGCCACGAGACGCTGGCCACGTACCCCACCAGGTCCGCCTTCGCCAGGATCATCTTCTGGCCGCAGTCGTCGGCGGCCCGCCACAGCGCGAGTTCGGCGAGCGCCGCCGGGTGCCGGCCCTTGGGGTCGGTGGATTTCTCGGTGAACTGCCCGGCGCCGACGATCACCGGCGTCCACGCGTCGATCATCTCGCCGGTCGCCGCGAACAGGACGGGGTCCGGCTTGGGCGGCACACTCACGGTCTTCTTGGGGGTACGGGGTGAGCGTTCCGCCGACAGCGCCGCCCCGCCGAGCGCGTGCAGGGACTTGCGCATGGCGTCGGCGAGGTTCCGCGCGACCATCGGCCCGAGCGGACCGTCCGCGGAGCCGCCCTCGACCCCGCCGTCGAACCGCACCACCGAACCGCCGTCACCCGGCGTCACGGACAGGTAGAAACCGACGGTGATCCCCATCGGAGCGGTGCCCTCGAACCAGACGGCCCGGTCCGACACCACGCCGGTGACCGTCCAGCGGACCTCGCTCGGCACCCCCATCATCTTGATCCGCTGCCGGAACCGCACCCCGCCGGCGAACTCGCCGGGCGGCTGGTCGATCCATCCGGCGTGCTGGAGCACCCAGTCCGGCATCCGCTCCGGGTCCACCAGCACCGCGAACACCTGCTCGGCGGTGGCCTTCACGCGCACGGTGACCGAGCACGGGTGGGCGAGCGTACGGGGCGGTTCGACGGCGGCTGCCGGGGCGGGCGGCTCCGGGTTGCCGCGGCTCAGCACCGTGGCGGCAGCCGCGCGGGCGACGGCCAGTCCGGCGCGGAGTTTGGCGGGATAGGAACCAGGCATCGACGCCCCCCTAACAGTCTGCCGTGACGGTAAGGGGGTGATGTGGGTCACGGCAAGGGCATGTCGATCACTGAGAAGAAGCTGTATGGACGGCAGTAACCGTCAAGTCGTACGGTAAAACGGTGAAACGGACCCAGGCACAGCGCAGCGAGGCCACCCGCGGCAGGATCCTGGAGGCCACGATGCAGTGCCTGGTCGAGCGGGGTTACGCGGAGACCACCACCGCCGAGGTGCTGGCCCGCGCCGACGTCCCGCGCGGCACCCTGCTGCACCACTTCCCCACCAAGGTGGACCTTCTCGTCGCCGCGGTGCACTATGTGGCGGGCCGTCGCACCGAGGCCCTGAGCGCCGAGCTGGCCGCCATCCCGTCCGGGGTGGACCGTCTCGACGCGCTCATCGACATCATCTGGCGGCACTTCACCTCGCCGCTGTTCTGGGCCGCGCTCGAGCTGTGGAACGCGGCCCGCACCGACACCGAGCTGCGCGCCGCGCTGCTCGGAGTGGAGAAGGAGATCTTCACCGTCCTGCACGACCGGGCCCGCGATCTGCTCGCCGCGAGCTCGCCCGGCGATCCCCGGGTGCCGACCGTGGTCGAGTTCAGCTACGAGGTCCTCACCGGACTGGCCATGACCGGCATCGTCAGCGGCGACCTGGGCCGCCGCGAACTGCTCATCCGCCGCTGGAAACGGGCGGCCGCGATCCTCCTCGGCCACCGCGACCCGAACACCCTCGTTGAACGTGCCCGCTCGAAGGAGAGTTGATGTTCGACACCCCGGAACGTCTCGACCTGCGCGCCTCCATGAAACAGTTCGTCACCCGTGAGATCCACCCGCACCTGGCCGACTGGGAGAAGGCCGGCGAGATCCCCCGCGACGTGCACACGAGCCTGGCCAAGGCCGGGCTGTACGGCATCGGCTTCCCGGAGGAGGCCGGCGGCGACGGCGGGGACACCGTCGACACGGTCGTGGCCACCGAGGCGTTCCTGGAGGCGGGCGGGTCGTCCGGCGCGCACGCCTCGCTGTTCACCCACGGGATCGCGCTGCCGCACATCATCGCCGCCGGGGACACCCAACTGATCGACCGGTTCGTCCGGCCGACCCTGGCCGGGGAGAAGATCGGGGCGCTCGGCATCACCGAGCCGGACGCCGGATCGGACGTCGGGTCGCTGCGCACCACGGCGGTCCGCGACGGCGACGTGTACGTGGTGAACGGCGCGAAGATGTTCATCACCTCCGGCGTCCGGGCCGACTTCGTCACCACCGCGGTCCGCACCGGCGGCGCCGGCGCGGCCGGGATCAGCCTGCTCGTCATCGAGAAGGGCACGCCCGGGTTCACCATCTCCCGCAAGCTCGACAAGATGGGCTGGCTCTGCTCCGACACGGCCGAGCTGTCGTTCACCGACTGCCGGGTCCCGGCCGCGAACCTGGTCGGGCCGGAGGGGTTCGGGTTCGCGCTGATCGGGCAGGCGTTCGTGTCGGAGCGGGTGATCGCGGCGGTGCACGCGTACTCGGTCGCGCAGCGCTGCCTGGACCTCACTCTCGCATACACGCGGGCCCGGGAGACGTTCGGGCGGCCGCTGATCAGCCGGCAGGTGGTGCGGCACAAGCTGGTGCTGATGAAGCAGCGGATCGACCTGGCCCGGCAGTACACCCGGTGGGTGGCCGAGCGGCACGCCGCCGGGGAGCCGATGATCGGCGAGGTGTGCCTGGCCAAGAACGCGGCGGTGGAGGCCTGCAAGTTCGTCGTCGACGAGGCGGTCCAGCTGCACGGCGGCATGGGATACATGCGGGAGTCGGAGGTGGAACGCCACTACCGGGACACCCGGATCCTCGGAATCGGCGCCGGCACCACCGAGATCATGACCGACCTGGCCGCCAAGATGTTCGGCTACCAATAAAGCGTGTTGATTTCGGGCGCGCATAGCGGCCGAACCACACACACCATCGGCAACCAGCAAGCGTGTGGAGTTTCGGCGCGCATGACGGCCGAACCACACACACCATCGGCAACCAGCAAGCGTGTGGAGTTCGGGCGCGCATAGCGGCCGAACTCCACACGCGGGAACGAGGGTGGTCGTGATCCAGTTCGAACACCGGCCCGGCGTCCTCGACCTCTCGTGGGGGCATCCGCGGCCGGATCTGCTGCCGGTGCGGGAGTGGGCGGCGGCGGGCGCGGATCTGGACTGGCGGGCGCTGACATACGGGTCGGCGGCCGGTCCGGAGCCGCTGCTGGAGTCGCTCGGGGGTCCGGGGCGGACGTTCGTCACGGGCGGGGCGTCGCACGGGCTGGCGCTGCTCACCCAGGTCCTGGCCGAGCCGGGGGACGTCGTGCTGCTCGACTCCCCCACGTACCACCTGGCCTTTCCGATCCTCGCCGACCGCGGCCTGGAACTCGCCCATGCCACCCTGAACCGCGTCCCCCTCGCCACCCAGATCCGAAATTTCCGGAAAGTCGGGAAGCGGGTCCGGCTCCTCTACCTCGTTCCCACCTTCGGCAACCCGACCGGCGCCAGCTTGCCCGATGAGCAGCGGCGCGAGCTGATCGACGTCGCCCGGCAGGAGGACCTGACGATCGTCGAGGACGACACCTACCGGGAGCTGGCCTACGACGGACCGGCGCCGCCGGCACTCTGGGAGATGGCGGGCGGCGATCCGGTTGTCCGATTGGGATCGTTCGCCAAGACGGTCGCGCCGGGTCTGCGACTGGGCTGGATCAATGCCGAGCCGGAGATCATCGGGCGGCTGACCGGGCTGGGTTACGTGCACAGTGGCGGCGGCGTCAATCACACGACAGCGGTGACGATGGCGGCGTTCCGGAGTGGGGGCGGTTACGCAAGCCATACGAAAAGAATCCGGCGCGAGTACCGTACCCAAAGAGATGTCCTGGTCAACGCTCTCCGTAAGGGGGCCGCGGACCTGGTGGTGCCGCTTCCCGCCGGGGGTTGGTTCGTCTGGTTGCCGTTGCCCGCGGGACTCACCGCGAGCGCCCTGCTGCCTCGCGCGGAGGAACGGGGCGTCTCGTTCGTGCCGGGTACCCGGTTCTGGGCCGACGGCTCCGCCGGGGACGGTCACATCCGGCTGAGTTTCTCGCACCTGTCCGCGAATGATTTGGAGCTGGCGGCCGAGCGACTGACCGCGGCGATCACCGCGAGCTTGCGGGAGCCGCGGCGACCAGGGCGGCGATGAGCTTCTCGACCGTGCCGGGGAAGGCCGAGTTGTACATCGACGGCAGGTGCTCGCGGACCAGGTGCACGTTCGGGTATTCACCGGCCGGCAGCGACGCGTAGACCCGGGACCAGGCCTGCTGCTCGGCCTCCTCCTGCTCCTCGGTGAGCGGCGCGGCGTCGACGGCGGCGACCGCGAGGACGGTGTCGACGAAGTCGCGGTAGTGCCGGACGGCGTCGGCGGGCGCGAACCCGGCGCTGAGCATGATGCCGATGCCGGTGTCGACGGTGCGCATCTCGTGCGGGCCGGCGGTGACCCGGACCGCCCGCAGGTGGGCGAGCCGGGGGTGCAGCCGCATCGAGCGGCGCAGCGAGTCGGCGAGGTAGCGCAGCGAGTCCGCCCAGTGGTCCTGCGGGACGAAGTCGTTGAGCGCGTCACCGATCAGCCGGTCGGCGACGGCGAGCAGCAGCGCGTCCATGTCGCGGAAGTAGCGGTAGACGGCGGTGGGGTCGGCGCCGAGCTCGGCGCCGAGCCGGCGGACGCTGAGTTTGTCGCCGCCGGGCGCGTCGATCAGGCGCAGCGCTGTGTCGACGATCATGTCGGATGTCAGCACGACACCGGCCCGCGTCTTCCGCCGCCGGGCCCCCACGCTGCGCACACGTTCCACTCCAGGCACCCCACCACTCTAGGGTCCCGTTATGTCAACGCATTGACATAAGAGTGACGGGGGCGGTTTCATCTGTTCACGAGATCTCCACCGGCCGACACCTGGGGATCTCGAGAAGAGTTGAAAGGACTCACCATGGCGGCGACACCCCCCGCTTATGACCTCGCCCTCCGCACTGATGAGAAACGCATCCGCAAGGCCCTGGACGGCGCGTCCCGGACCCCGTTCTGGCTGGAGGACCCGGGTCGGCCGGCGCCCGAGCCCGCCCTGAACGGTGCGACCGACGCCGACCTGCTCGTCATCGGTGGGGGTTACTGCGGGCTGTGGACGGCCCTGATCGCCAAGGAGTCCGACCCCTCCCGGAACGTCGTGCTGGTCGAGGGCAACGAGATCGCCTGGGCGGCCAGCGGCCGTAACGGCGGGTTCGTCGAGGCCAGCCTCACCCACGGCACCGAGAACGGGCGCCGGCACTTCGCCGACGAGCTGCCGATCCTGAACGCGCTGGCCGCGGAGAACTTCGCCGAGTTCGAGGCCGCGATCGTCCGGCACGGCATCGACGCCGAGTTCGTCAAGGAGGGCGTGCTCGCCGTCGCGACCGAGCCGCACCAGGTCGACGAGCTGCGGGCCGCCCAGGTGCCGGGCACCACGTTCTACCAGCGCAAGGAACTCGCCGAGCTGGTGCGCTCCCCGCTGTACCGGGCCGGGCTGATGCAGCACGAGGGCGGCGCCCTGGTGCACCCGGCGAAACTGGCCTGGGGCCTGAAGGCGGCGTGCCTGCGGCTCGGCGTCCGGATCTACGAGAACACCCCGGTCACCGGGATCAAGGAGAAGGAGAAGTCGGTCCGGGCCACCACCTGGGCCGGCAGCATCAAGGCCCGCAAGGTCGCGCTGGCCACCAACGGTTTCCCGTCCCTGCTCAAACGCAACCGGCTGCTGACCGTGCCGATCTACGACTACGTGCTGATGACCGAGCCGCTGACCGATGCGCAGGTCGCGGCGATCGGCTGGACGAAACGGTTCGGGATCTCGGACACCTCGCGGCAGTTCCACTACTACCGGATGACCTCGGACAACCGGATCCTGTGGGGCGGTTACGACGCGGTCTACCACAAGGGCGGCGAGATCCTTCCCGAGCACGACCAGAACCCGGAGACGTTCACCCGGCTCGCCGACCACTTCATGCGAACGTTCCCGCAGCTCGAGGACGTGCGCTTCACCCACGCCTGGGGCGGCATGATCGACATGTGCACCCAGCTGGCCGCGTTCCAGGGCCGGGCGATGGGCGGCATGGTGGCGTACAGCAGCGGCTTCACCGGCCTCGGCGTGGCCGCCACCCGGTACGGCGCGACCGTCATGCTGGATCTCCTCGACGGCCGCGACACCGTGCGTACCCGGATGAAGATGGCCAAGAGGAAGCCGCTGCCGATCCCGCCCGAGCCGATGCTGTACCCGGCCGTTCAGGTGATCCGCAACGCGATCGCCCAGTCCGACCGCAACGGCGGCCGCGACGGATTCATCCTGAAGGCGGCGAACGCGTTCGGTTTCTCGTTCGACTCCTGAGCCGCTCCGGCGGGGCCGGCCGTCACCTCCGGCGGCCCGGCTCCGCCTCCTGGACGCAGTGCTCCGCCTCCTCGCTCGGCACACCCTGCGCCACCAGGGCGGCGACCGCCTCCGCCGGACGGTCCCCGCCGTCGGTGACGCTCATCCCGCCACTGCCCCGAATCATGTGCAGCCGGTACCGCGCGCCGGTCCACTCCACGCGCACCGCGGTGACCGGGCCCTCCGCTGGATCGCCCATGCCGATCATCCTAGGGAAGCGCCCTCGGCCCCTCGCCGAGAAGGGCCGGGAGGAGACCACGCAAGGTGCGTTCGAAGAGATCGGCTTGCGGTGGTTCCGGTTTCCCCAGGGCCAGGACCAGGTTGGGGTACGCCGTGAGCGCCGTCCCGCTGAACGCCGGCGGCGGCGCCGACTGCTCCTGCCGGGCGAACAGGGTCACCACCCCGGTCATCATCGCCAGGGTCTCGAACTTGGCGCCGCTCCCGCACGACACCGGCGCCAGCACCCCCAGGCAGTGGTCGAACCAGCCGAGCCCCTCCGGCCCGATACCACTCGGCCGGGGCAGCAGCCCGACCAGCCACGGGTGCCGCCGGAACAGCCCGAGCTGGGCCCGGGCCAGGTCGAGCAGCGACTCCAGCCAGTCCGGGCCGGGCTCCGGGTAGGGCCGCAGCTCGGCGACCACCGCGTCGGTCATCAGGTCGAGCAGGTCGTCGCGCGACGACAGGTAACGGTAGAGCGAGCCCGCGCCGGTGCCGAGTGCCGCCGCGACCGCCCGCATCGACACCGCGGCCAGCCCGTCGGCGTCGGCGATCGCCACCGCCGCCGCCACGATCTCGGCCCGGCTGTGGCTCGCCTGCGGGCCGCGGGCGCCGCGCTCCGGGCGGTTCCAGATCGCTGGGGCGTCGCTCACGGATCCACCCTAAACCGCTCATTCATCGGCTGCCCGCAGCCAGCCAGGCGTCGCCGACCCGGCCCTCCTCGTAGTCCCACCAGCCGTCGCGGGCGCCGGTCCGCAGCACCCGCTGCACACCGGTCAGGTCGGCGTCGGCCGGCACGTCGAGGGTGACGATGCCGTACTGCTGGATGCCCTCGCCGGAGACCCCGAACAGCTCGAACGCGTCCAGCACCCGCTGCAACGAGCCACGGAGCGGGCCGGTGCCGTACGGCACCACCCGGATCGTGCAGCGGCCCGACCACTCCACCAGCTCGGTCGCCCAGTGCCTGCCGTCCGCGTCCCGCTCGACCCGGATCAGATCGCCGGACGAGACCCCGAAGGCGAACCGGGGCGGACCGCTGAGACGCACCACACCGTCCCCGACCGGCTCGGCCCGCAGGCTCTCCACCGCGACCGGCGGCCAGCCGCCGTGCTCCGCCGGAAGATCGAAATGCACCTGGACCGAGGTCATGACATCGTCATCCCGCACTTTCCTGGGCCCGCTCACGCGGCCGCAGTCTTCCAGAAGATCCAGTTCCCGCCCGTACGGGGCGGTGGCTCATGACAGGCCCACGTCGGCGGTTCCGGTGACGACCCGGACCGGGTAGCCCCAGCGGTCCAGGGTCTGCCGCATCCGGGCGGCGCCGGACGGGTTCGACGAGTGGACGCGGATCAGGCCGATGTCGTACGGCCGCTGCTCGAAAGCGGCCCGTTCGAGGACCTCGACGACCGGCCAGATGGTGTCGTCGCCGCCCAGATCGTGGTCGAGCCACAGCTCGTCGATCCGGCGGTCCCGGTGCGTGGTCAGCAGCTCCACACCCGCCGCGCTGGTCCGCGCCACCTCGGCGGGCCGCCCGTCGGCGAACGAGCGCAGGTCGTCGACGAGGATCACGAGACGGTGCCGTGCGAGCCATTCGGCGCGGCTGATCGCGTACTCCACCTCGCCCTTCTCCGAACCCGGGATCGGCGGACAGTCGGGGAAGAACGTCCGCACCAGCCGCAGTCCCGCCTTCTCCAGCACCGCCCGCGAACCCGCGTTGACCGTCATGGTCTGCGCGATGATCCGATGCTGCCCGGCCGTCTCGAAACCGTGCCGCAGCAGCTCCCGCGCCGCCTCACTCGCCAGGCCCCGGCACCAGTGGCGGCGCATCAGCCGGTAACCGAGTTCCGCCTCCCCCGGCTCGGCCGCCGGTGGCAGCATCATCACCCCGATGAAGTCGTCGCCGTCCCCGAACGCCGCCCAATAGCCCAGCCCGTCCACCCGGCGGCCCAGCTCCATCCGCTTCTCGTGGTACTCGGCGACCTCGGCACGGGTCCGGGCCCGCCCGTCGATGTAGCGCAGCACCTCGGGGTCGGCGTCGAGCTCCGCCTCCAGCGCGAGGTGCCGGTCATCGAGCGGGACCAGCAGCATCCGGTCGGTACGCAGGGTCGGTTGCGGCATCCGATCACGATCACACATGCCCCGGCCTGGACGCGACGAAAAATTGTCGTACCCCGGGTCCATCCTGGATCCGCGTTCCGAAGGGAGGGGTTATGCGCGGTATGCGGCTTATCATTGTCCTGATGGCGATAGACCGGTGGGCCGCCGGCCTGTTCCGGAGGACCATCTCCGGCATTCCCTCCCCGGCCGCCGCGCCTTCCGTCTGGAGGACTGGATGCCCACACCGCCGCACCGCGCCCCGCTCACCACGGGCGGAGCAGCTCGCGGCGGGATGCCGGGTGCCTTCCCCGGCCGATCCGGCGCCGGCAACCTCCCGGGCCCCTCCGGCCCAGGCGCGGCCGCCGGCCGACCAAGCGCAGGCAATCTGCCCGTCGCCTCCGGCCCAGGCACGGTCGTCGGCCGATCCGGCGCGGGCGGAGCCACCGGCCGGGCGGGCGGAGCCACCGGCCGGAAACCGGGCGGAGGATTCTGGGGCGATGCCCTCGCGGGTGATCCGCTCGGCTTCGCCGCTCACTCCGATCCGCTCGCCGTGGCGCCTCGGGCGGATCCGCTCACGGCCGGGCCGGTCGTCACCGCCCGGTCCGGGGCGCTGGAGGAGTTGCTCGCGGGCAATCGGCGGTTCGCCGCGGGCCGGGCGCGGCATCCCCGGCAGGGCCCGGACCGGGTGCGGGAGGTCGCCCCCGACCAGCGCCCGTTCGCGGTGGTGCTCGGCTGCGCCGACTCCCGCGTGCCGCCCGAGATGCTCTTCGACCAGGGCGTCGGCGACCTCTTCGACAACCGGGTCGCCGGCAACGTCGTCGACGATCTGCTGCTGGGTTCGATCGAGTTCGCCGTGGCGGAGTTCGCCCCGCCGGTGCTCCTGGTGCTCGGCCACGAACGCTGCGGCGCCGTCGCCGCGGCCCTGGCCGCGATCCGCACCGGCGCCACCCCACCCGGGCGGATCGCCGCGATCGTCACGGCGCTGCGGCCGATCGTCGCGCCCTACGCCGACGACCCGGACGGCCTGGAGAAGGCGATCCGGGCCAACGTCCGGGCCCAGACCCGGGCGCTGCTCACCCACAGCGAGATCATCCGGTCAGCCGTGGACCGGCACGAGACGGTGCTGAGCGGCGCCCACTACGACCTGCACACCGGCGCTGTCACCCTGCTCCCCTGACCCGCGGCCGGCCCTTCCTCTGACCCGCGGCCCGCCTTGTGAGTCGCGGCCCGCCCGTGAGTGGTCGCCCTCAACCGTGACCCGCGGCCCGCCTCTCCGCGCCCCGAGCCCGCCCGCGTGGTCACTCTTCACCGGGATCAGCAGGCACGCCCCGTCGACGGTGGATCTTCTGCGGCTGGTTCTCACGGCTGTCTCCGGGCGGGCGAGACGGCCATGAGAACAAGCTGAGGGTTTCGGCCGGCTGTCAGTGCTGTCTCAGGGCGGGTGAGACAGCACTGACGGCCGGCCGGACCGAACGGGCCCGCCTGCCGGTCAGTGGAACAGGTGGGCGGCTTCGACCTGGTGGAGGTGGATCAGGATGTCGTAGGAGTGGCTGAGGGCGGTCGCCGGGTCTTCCGCCGACCAGTACAGGCCGTAGGAACGGGTGGGCCGGGACGCCGCGAGCCAGGCGCGGGCCGGTGGGGACACGGTCCGCAGGTCGAGGCTGAAGTCGCGGTGGCGGACCCGGTCGAGGGTGTGTTCGTTGTGGCCTTCCGGGGCGGGCTGGACAACGTACGTCTGCGGCTGCTGGGCGGTGAAGTCCGGCAGCGCGTTCACGGTCCCGTGGTGGAAGGTCAGGCCGATGTTGACATAACGCTCGCCGAGCCGCTCCCGCAGGAAGGCGCCGGCGGGCTGGGGGAATTCGTCCGGGTTGTCGCTGGTGTACGCGACGTGGCCGTTGTTGGACGCGAGCAGGATCCGGCCGCCCTCGTGCCGCAGCCACCAGGCGGTGTTGTCGGCCATGGCCCGGTCGCGGTACCGCATGCGCTCCGGGAACTGCTCGTCGGGGAACGCGTAGGCGGTGAAGCTCTGGGCGATGGCGGTGGCGTTCTGCACCGCCCAGGCGTGTGCCCGCCCGGTACAACGGTGGTCGCGGAGCAGGGCGAGGGCGAGGCCGGCCCGGTCGGCCTCGGTGCGGCGGGCCGATGGGTCCTTGGCGAGCTGGGCGGTCATCCACGGTCCGGCGGGTGTTCCGGCGGCCGGTTCCAGGCCGGCGTAGAGGCCACCGATCCGCGCGGCCAGACCGGGGTGGTGCGCGGCGAGGTGGCCGGTGACGTTCCGGAAGGCCTCGGGCCCGGCGTAGCCGAGGTCGTTGCCCACGAACCGTAACCGCGGCCGGTCCGGACGGGTGCGGTTGTGGTGGCGCATCCCGTGGATCAGGTCGAGGTATTCCCGGGTGTTCCAGAAGAGGTACTGCCCCTGGAACTCGTCCCGCATGATCCGCGCCGGGTCGCCGATGCCGTGTGTGACGTAGGCGTCCAGGCGCAGGCCGGTGCTCCAGCTCGCCTCCAGGGCGAAGGTGGTGAATCCGCCGGCGACGAGATGACGGAAGATCCGCTGCTTGAGCGTGAAGAACTCGTGCGCGCTGTGACTGGCCTCGCCCAGGCCCACGACCTCGGCGCCGCCGATCATGCGCCCGAGCGCGTCCAGATCGCTCAGCGACCGCGCGCCACGATCCATAGCGTCGACCACAGCGCCGGCCGGGGCGGTGACCGCTCGGGGAAGGCCCGGGACGAGGACCGCGGCAGCGGCCAGACCGAGCAGCCGACGGCGGCGAATCGGATGGGTGCGGCTCATGGCATCTCCTTCGATCGATGAACGCCAGGACCGTAACGAAGATTTGGGCGTACGCGCAATACATTTGTATAAGGCGCTCGCACAAGACATCGGCTACCGTGACCGGCGTGGGAAATCGCGAGGATCTGCTGGCGGGCGCCCGGCGCTGCCTGGAGGAGAAGGGCTGGGCCCGGACCACGGTGCGGGACATCGCCACGTCCGGCGGGGTCAGCATGGCCGCCATCGGCTACCACTTCGGCTCACGGGAGGCGCTGCTGAACGCCGCTCTCATCGAGGCGATCGACGAGTGGGGCACACGGATCGGCCGTACCCTCGCGTCCTTCGGCGAAGCCGGCAGCAGCCCCGCCGCGCGGTACGAGGCCATGTGGGCCGCGGTCATCAGGTCCTTCCAGGAGGACCGCACGCTGTGGCTGTCCACGCTGGAGGCCCTGATCCAGGCCGAGCACTCCGCCGACCTGCGCCGCTACCTGGCCGGCAGCCAGGAGCAGGGCCGCCGGGGACTGGCCGCGTTGCTGCTCGGCACTGAAGAGGACGAGATCGGCGACACGGCAGCCCGCACCCTGGGGGCCGCGCAGATGGCGCTGTTCACCGGGCTGATGACGCAGTGGCTCACCGATCCCGGCCGGGCTCCCGGTGCCGCCGACGTCGTCGCGGGTCTGCGCGCTCTCACCGGCGTCATCGACGCCCCCGCGTGACGGCATAGGGCAGCATGGATAGATGTGACGGGGGAACACGGGAAGGCGGAGCAGCGGCGGGCGGCGGTGCGGGCGTTCGCCGAGGCCGACAACCGGAACAAGGCACGGTGGACGCCGCGAATCGGCCGCCGGATGCCGTCCTGGGCGCTGCTGCTGGCCACCCTGGCCGGGTGGCTGTTGTTCAACGCCGGGACGACGATCGGGCGGCACACCGGCGGCGACTTCGGTGACGCGTCGTTCGCGGGCACCGCGACCGTGGAGCGGTGCGAACGGCGCGGGCCTCTGACCGTGGTGCAGGGCATCGGTTCCTACGACGCCTGCTATCTGTGGGTGGAGTGGGATCGCCGGGGATGGGAGCAGTACCCCGCCGAGCGGATCCTGGTCGATGAGGCCGGTTTCTTCAAGGGTGAGAAGCCGGGCGACCGGATCCGGATCGGCTACGGCATCTCCCGGCCGGAGTTGCGGGAGTCGACGGCCCACGTGCTGGCGATGGTAGCCCTCTGTGCGGCCGGCGGCGTCGTCTTCCTCGCCGGTGCTCTGCTCCTGATCAAACGCTACGTGACGTGGGCGTACCGATGAGGTCGTCGGTCCAGTCGGGGGCGTAGAGGGTCTCGGGCTCGCAGAGTCCGGTCAGGGCGAGCGCCTGCCGGATGTGGCCGTGCGCGTTGACGATCTCGTACCCGTGGCCGGCGCGCAGCGCCCTGGTGTATCCGACGAGCAGCAGGTCGATGCATTCGCTGCCGATGGACTCGACCTTCGACACGTCGACGAACACGCGCAGGCCCCGGCGGCCGGACGCGAACGTGTCCCGCATCCCGGCGCGCAGCACCCGGTCGGCGTCGCGGTCGAAGGCGCCGCTCAGGTGCAGGTGGACGGTGGAGCCCGTCCGGCTTCGGGCTCGCTGGATCGCATAGTGCGGGTCGGTCATGTACACGGTCGTACCCGCCGAAAATTACAGCGGCCCTAACAGGGCGTGACACGTGACCAGGCTTACAGGTCAGGACGGACCGTAGTCACGTTCCACGGTGGCGACCCGGACCCGGTAGTCGCGGTACCAGATCTCACGTCCGCGCTGCTGAGCGACCAGATGGGCGGTGACGTCCTTCCATGCCCGGGCGGCTGCCTGATCAGCCCAGTAGGAGACCGTGATTCCGGTCTCCTCCCGGGCCGATTCGATGCCCAGATAGCCGGGCTGGCGTTCGGCGAGGCGTTCCATGGCGGCGGCCATCGCCGCATATCCGTGATCACCCTCCGTACGCAGGGACGTGAAGATCACCGCTACGTACGGCGGTTCCGGTGTGGCCGCGATCGACATCCGCTCATCGTGGCACGGCAGCCGCCCACGCCAGCAGCTCGGTCCGGGCGGCGGCGAGAGTGGGCTCGGGCACGATCGCCACATCGCCGGTGTTGACCACGAGCGCGACGTGCACGGTTCCCGGCGCGGACCCGGTCGCGTCGAGCACCAGCCGCCGGGCGGTGGTGGCGCCGACCTCGGTG
Source organism: Actinoplanes sp. NPDC019969 (assembly GCF_055562375.1). Lineage (NCBI taxonomy): Bacteria > Bacillati > Actinomycetota > Actinomycetes > Micromonosporales > Micromonosporaceae > Actinoplanes > Actinoplanes sp. NPDC019969. Next base: position 273,840 of record NZ_JBVHFK010000012.1, read on the forward strand.
GCGATGGTGATCCGCCCACTTCCGACAGACCCGAGGTCGGAGACGACGGTGGTCCGGCCGGTGGGGAACGATCCGGGCAGGTGCAGTTCGGTGGGGGCGCCGATCGGCGTCGCGGGCTCGCGCCACAGCAGTACCCCGTACTGCCGCCCGGCGACGAGCCCGGCGATCGCCGGCAGCCGGGCGGGAACGGTGAGCCACGCCTGCTGGCGCCCGGCCCCGGCGAAACCGTCCCGGGCCAGGTCCTCGTACGCGAACGCGATGGTGTTTCCCGCGACCGCGCTGGGGAACAGCCGATCGAGGACCCGGCGGTCGAGCCGCAGTGTCCCGTTCGCGATGACCGAGTGGTCCTCGCCGTTCCACGCGTCCCCATCGGTCTGGATCTTGGCGGGGTTGCCGTTCATCGCCTCGCGGTGCTGCCCGCTGTAGACGTCCCACTGCCACTGGGTGGCCGACAGCACCGGGCCCGACGCGGCCGGATTGTTCCAGAAGTCGCGGCCGGGCACCCGGGAGTCGAGTCCCTGGTACATGGCGCGGATCATCCACGGGGTGCGGGCGGCGTCCATCGAGCTGCCGAACTCGGAGACGAACGCGCTGGCGCCGAGCGCGGCGGCACGGTCCCGGATCCGGTTCATCGCGGCGCTGTACGTGCCGTCGCCCGCCGCCGTCGGGTCGAGCGTCATCCGGGCGCCGTCGTAGTAGTGGCTGTTGAAGACGTACCGGGTGCCGAGCGGCGGAACCGTGCCCAGGCCGCCGGCCTCGCCGAACGTGGTGTTCCAGAAGACCAGCGGTTCGGCGTACAGCGGCAGCGACGTCCAGCCGGAGGCGTCCATCACGGCCCGGAACCGCTGGTAGAACGGCATCAGCCAGGTCGCCTCCCAGGTGGTGCCGGAGGCGCCGTCGAGCCCGCCGTCGAACGGCTCGTTGAACGGGTCGACGCCGAGCATCATCGACCTGTCGACACGTTGCCGCAGGCGGGTGAGGGCGGCCCCGGCCTGGGCCAGGTAGGCGTCCTGCACCCCGTACCGATTGCGCCAGAAGTCATGTATCGCCGACCGGACGGCGCCGTTGGTGAGCATGTTCTGTCCCCACAGCAGGCAGATGCCGCAGGACTCGTCCGGATAGGTCCCGGCGTCGATCACCCACTTCGGGGCGCCGTCGCCGGTGTACCAGCTGTCCGGGTCGAACAGGTGCGACGAGTAGAGGTCCTGGTGGTAGTCGAGCAGCACCCGGATGCCGCGGCTGGTGAACTGCCGGATCTGATCGGCGGCCCGGTCCAGATAGGCGGTGTCGATCCGGTCCCGGGCCGGCTGCACGCCCTCCCAGCTGATCAGGAAGCGGATCGCGTTGGCGCCGGTCAGGTCGCGCATCCGGGTCGCGGCGGCGGCCGCGTCGGCGGTGGTACGGAACGGCAGCAGTCCGTTCTCGTACAGCTTGGTGCTTCCGGAGACGTTGAAGCCGCGCAGCACGATCTCGCGGCCGGCAGGGTCCGTGGGGGCGGCTTCGACGGGTTGCGCCGGAACCGCCACACCCACCACGAGCAGCAGGAGTGTGACGAAGAAGGCCCGCATGCATTGACGGTAATCACTTCGTCACACTTCGGAAACCCTTCTAGCGGCGGTCCTTGAGACAGCCGGACACCTTGCCGACCCGGCGCAGACCGGTCAGGTCACCGGCGCCCCACTCCGCCTTCTTCGAGGTGATCGTGTGGTACATGATCTGGCTCTTGTCGTTCTGGCCCGGGTGGGCCAGGCCGATCGCGTGCCCGATCTCGTGCATCAGCACCGCGCCGGTGGTCCCGCCGCTGACCGCCCCGAACCCGCGGGCCATCGACTTCACCGCGGGCGCGTTGAGCACGACCGAACCCTCGACCATCCGCAGCGCGTCGGCGCCGGTCGCGGTGTACGCGGTCTGCCAGGCGCCGCCGCCCATGCCCAGCGCCTTCGCGCCGGACGGCAGCCACTTGCTGTGCGTGCCCGGGTTCACCCAGGCGATGACGATCTCGGTGCCGGCCGGGTACTTACCGGCGAAGCCCCTGTTCGCCTGCGGGATCACGGTGGTCGTCCCGGCGTACCGGAAGCTCAGGCCGGTGGCCGCCGCGATCCGCGCGAACGCGGTCCGCACCTCCGGCAGCGAGTTCTTCGGGGCCCGGTCCAGGTTGACCCGGTAGTCGATCGGGCCGGCGCACGGGTTCCAGCGGGCGATCAGGCCGGCGCCCTTGGTCTGGCTCATGAACGCGAAGGACCGGGCGCTGCCGGCCGCGGCGGCCTGCGCCACTCCGGGCAGGGCGCTCACCAGCGCCGTGACCGTGGCGAGGAGGAGCAGGGCACGCTTCATCTGCAGGCGATTCCGTTCTGTCGTGGAATCACCATGATGTGAGCGCTGGAGTGCCCTCCTGGTTGGTGCCCGGTTGCCGTCCGGTTGCGAGCTTCTTCTGCTGGTAGAGGCGGGCGTCGGCGACGGCGTACAGGCTGTCGAAGTCGTCGCCGTCGACGTCGAGGACCGCGAGGCCGATGCTCGCCCGGGTCCGCGCGGCCAGAGCGGACCGCACCCGGTCCGCGCTCGCCGAGTCCCCGAGCAGCGCCACGAACTCGTCGCCACCCAGCCGGCCCACGATGTCGTGCGCGTGGACCTGCTCGCGCAACGTCGCCGCCACCCACTTCAGCAGCTCGTCACCGGCCGCGTGACCGTGCTCGTCGTTCAGCTTCTTGAACCCGTCCAGGTCCAGCACCAGCAGCGCGGCGCCCCGCCCGGTCCGGCGGGCGTGCGCGGTCTCGGCGGCGAACCGCTCCGCGAAACCGCGCCGGTTCAGCACGTCGGTGAGCACGTCCACCCGGGACAACCGGGTGAGCCGGCGACGCTGGGCGGCGGCCGAGCGGCCCTGCAGCGCGCAGGCGACCGCCACGGCTGCCGTGCCGAGCAGCTGCAGCGCCAGGTACCAGCCGCCGGTGTCACCGATCCGCGTCCCCACCAGCAGGTACAGCCCGCCGGCGGCGGCCGCGACCGGACCGGCCACCTCCGGGCGCATGCCCAGCATCAGCAGCGGGATCGGCAACAGCATGCCGACACCCAGCGGCTGGTCCACGCCACCGTCCAGGGTGGCGATCGCCGCACAGCTCAGGAACGAGCTGACCGCGAACGCCAGCATCAACGGCCGGGCCAGGCGCGACCGGCTCAGCCAGCCGGCGCCGGCCACCACCGCGAGGCCGGTGGCGAAACCCCACAGCGACAGCGCCACCATGCCGGCCCGGTGCTCGTGATCGCGGGCCACCACCAGCACGTAGACCAGCGCCACCACGGTCTGGGTGATCGACATCCAGCCCGGGTCGGCGATCGAGTGCTTGCGGCGCTCGCGGGCGGACACGTTGCGGACCGGACCGGACGGGCGGATCCGGGTACGCGCGCCGGCCACTGCCTCGGCGGTGGGCGCACGGCGTACCCTAGCCGCTTTGTCCTGATAGAGCCGCTGGTCGGCGGCGAGCAGCAGGCCGGTGCAATCGTCCGCGTCGTCCGGGAACGTGGCGTGCCCCAGGCTGGCCGGCGCACACGTGCCGAGCCGCTCCCGCAGCCGCTCCGCCACCGTCGCCGCACCCGCCGCGTCCGTCCCGGCCAGCAGCAGCGCGAACTCGTCACCGCCCTGCCGCCCGACCGCGTCGTGCGCGCGCAGCACGGCCCGCAACTCCTGGCCGGTCCAGGCGAGCAGCTCGTCGCCGGCCCGGTGCCCGAGCGTGTCGTTCACCTCCTTGAAGTGGTCCAGATCCAGCAGGAGCAGACTGACCGGGGTACCGCCCTCCGCCGCGTCGGCGAACTCGGCCGCCACCCGCTCGTCGAACCCGCGCCGGTTCAGGCAGCCGGTCAGCGGGTCGGTGCGGGAGATGTCGGCCAGCCGCCGCCGCAGCGACGCCAGCACCGCCGAATGCCGCAGGCACAGAATCGCGACGCAGGCGAAACCCAGGGCGTGGACCAGCGGATATCCTGCGGGCGGCGGGTCACCGAAGAACAGCACCTGCGCGTACGCGAGAAGCCCCGCCCCCGCACCCACCAGGAACGCCCGCGGCGGCACCGCGACCGCCATCAGCACCACCGCCAGGGGTACGAGCGTGCCCAGCGGCCCGGCGACCCCGCCGTCGAGCAGCCCCAGCACGGCAGCGCCCGCCATGTTCGCCGCGGCGGCCGCCAGCTGGATCCAGATCCACCAGCGGCTCCGCGCAACCCGTCCCGCGACCGCCCAGCCGGCCGCCGCGAACCCCGCCATCACGGCCGCGACCAGCAACATCGCGGTCCGGCCCGGCTGGTCCCAGGTGCCGGCCGCGTACGCCCCGGCCAACACCCCCGGCAACGCCCCGTAAACCGCCGACGCCCGCAACGACTGACGCCGCGACCGCTGAACCGCCCCCAGGGAATCGCGCACGACGCGGCACCTCCCCCGGCTGGCCTGGACCCCGCCTTCATCGGCGCGGCCCGGCCCGGCCTGAGGTTTACCGGGCTTTCACCCCTCCGTACACCCGTTCACCCGCTTGGGGTGACGCCTGCGGGCCCGCGCCGACCCACGCTGAGAAGGTCCGTTCCGCCACGGCAGGGGGGAACCGCCGCATGCAGAGCCGTCTCCGTCTCGGAGGTCACGGGGTCCAGCCCCTGCTGCTGATGTTCCCGCTCGGCCTGTTCTGGATGGCGTTCGTCTTCGACCTGGCCACCCTGCTCGGCGCACCCGCGATGATCGGCACCGTCGCCTACTGGAACCTCGTCGCCGGCCTCGTCGGCGGCCTCCCCGCCGCCATCGCCGCCGGCGTCGACGCCTTCTCCGCCGTCGGCCCGGCCGCCACCCGCATCGGCTTCCTCGCCCTGCTCCTCGACGTCGGCGTCCTGATCGTCTTCGCCGTACTCGCCCTGATGCGCGTCCGCAGCCCCGACCGCGCCGCCGAACCCGGCCTCCTCCTGCTCGAACTGTGCGGCCTCGCCATAGCCGCCTTCAGCGCCTGGTTCACCGGCCGGTTCGCCGACCCCCGCGCCCCCGTCGCCGAACCCCTCCACTGATCTTGAAACCCCTGCAGTGCCGCGGAGCGGAAGGGGTCAGGGATGGGCGGTGCGGAGGCCCGCGATGGCGGCGATGACCAGGCAGATGCCGGCGAACACCAGGGTGGTGGCGCCGATCAGCACGAACGTGGCCAGGCCCAGGCCGGGCCAGACGAGGACGGCGATGGAGGCGAGGACGACGAGGATGCCGACGGCGATGCGCCAGCCGCCGCCGGGCTCGCCGCGGCCGACGGCGAGGAAGATCTCGCCGAGGCCGTCGACGATCCAGCCGAGCGCGACGATCAGCAGGAGCAGGGACAGGGAGGTCGCGACGTTCGCGAGGCAGAGGATGCCGGCGACGACGGCGACCACTCCGAGCACGATGCCGAGGACCCGGTGCAGGCCGGGCACACCGCTGGTGAGCAGCATCTGCAGGATCCGGACGACGCCGAGGATCAGCAGGTTGATGCCGAAGACGAAGGCGACGACGCGCAGGGTGGCCTCGGGCCAGGCGAACGCGACGATGCCGAGGATGATGGTGGCCACGCCGGCGATGAGGCGCAGCCATACCCGGGTGCGGGAGGGTGTGATGCGGGTCGTCTCAGTCATTGCCGTCTCCTGAAGGGGGTGCGGGCTTCCAGGCCCGCGGGCGCCAGTTCTCCACCACCTTGGCGACGGCCGTGACCAGGAAGAGCTGGCCGGTGAGGGCCTGCACCACGGCGATGGTCTGTGCCGGGTTGCCGGCCGGGACCATGTCGCCGTACCCGGTGGTGGTGAGGGTGATGAAGCTGAAGAAGAGGACCTGCGGGAGGCCGGGGTCGCCGCCCTCGCCGAACAGCGGTCCCGGCTGGATCACGGCGAGGCATTCGTAGGCGAACGCGAACGCCATGCCGAGGAGCAGGTACGCGGCGAGTGCGCCCTGCATGGTCTGCAGGTCGACGCCGCCGCGCCGGCCGAGGTCCCGGACGATCGAGAACGGGGCCAGCAGGTAGAGGACGCTGGCGGCCAGGAACGCGTAGCCGACCAGCGACCAGTTCCGGGCCACCACGTTGAGCACTGCGGCGGCGAGCGCGAGCGCGAACACCGCGGCGGCGGTCAGGCGCATGCCGGTCCGGGCTCCGGACACCCGCAGCGCCTGCCACACGGTCAGCGTCTGCACGAACAGCAGCAGCGCGACCATCCACCGGTTGGTGACCAGCAGGGCGATCAGGTACGTGCCGATGATCATCACCAGCACGAGCCCGTATCCGCCGCGTGCCGGCCGCCCGATCACCACGATCGCCGGCCCGGCTCAGAAATCCGGGCCGGGCACGTCCTGCGACGGCAGCCGCCGCACCTCGATGAGGCGCAGGCCGAGGCCGTGGATCCGGGAGATCAGCCCCACCACGGCCGACTGGTCCGGCAGCGATCCGTGCAGCACGGTCTCGGGCGGTTCCACGGTCACCGTCAGATCCCGTAGCTCAGCGAGGACCTCTTCCGGGATCACCCCGGACACCCGTACCTGATATGTCGCCTCTGGCATGACTCGCCCCTCCCATCGTTCCTGCCAGACTTCGCCTCACTGCTGATTCGCCACGTCATCCCGGAGGGATGACGGACTCCTTGCCGCGGACCCGGGCGTGGAAGAGCCCGGCCCGGAAGAGCCGTTCCAGGCGCCGCACCGTGAACGGGTGCGACATCGGCAGCTGGGCGAGACCCACCCAGAAACCGCGCAGCTGCTGTCCCTGCCGGACCAGCTGCTCCACGTCGGTGGTGTGTTCGGTGTGCCGGCCGGAGGCGAGCAGGACCAGTCCGGACGCGCCGCCCGGGGCGAGCCGGGCGCCGTGCCGGTCGCAGGAGTACTCCCGGAGCCGGGACAGGGCCGGGCCGAGCAGCGGGATCCGCTCCGAGTAGGCGACCGACAGCTGGTACCAGAGCGAGACGTGGTGCAGCCGGATGTGGCCCAGCTCGTGGCCGAGGATGAACTGCAGCCCTTCCTTGTTGTTCTGCTGCAGGTTGACGAACAGCTCGTTGGCCAGGACCACGTAGTCGTGGCCGGTGGCCTGGGCCGCGAACGCGTTCAGGGTGCCGTTGCCGTTGGCCAGGTACAGGTTGGGCCGGCGCTTGAGGCCCAGCTCGTGGGAGAACTCGTCCATGGTGCGGTAGAGGTCGCCGTACTGGCGCGGGGACAGTTCGACGGCGGTGCCGCGGATCGATGCCCGCTGCGTCTCACGGATCACCACCAGGGCCGGGATCAGCAGCAGCAACCCGATGAAGGCGGACCGGACGGCGGCGGCCCAGCCGGTGCCCTGGAAGCGCTCCGGCAGCAGCGGCAACGTGATCGCGGCCTGGATGATCAACGCGATGATGATCACGTTGAGGACCACCATGAAGATGTAGAAGGGCAGTTCGGCGGGATGCCGAAGCCGGGAGGACGTGGGCACGACTGATCTCCTGTTCTGCCGGTTTCCCGGTGACCATCCGCCGCGTGGGGCTCGCGCGCCTCATCCCACCGGAATGAGGCCCGGCACCGGCCGCGGCGGGAGGCTGCTTCAGACATGCCCGAGGAGGAGCCCATGTCCACAGCAGCCGTCTGGCAGGCCCGGCTCGCGTTCGCCGCCGTCGCCGCCGCCGTCGTCCTCGTACTCGCCGTCGCCGGACTGCGGGGCAGCGTGGCCCTGCTGCTGACCGGGGCGCTCGGCGCCGCGGCGGGGCTGGCCGCGGCCTGGTGGTTCCTCACCCATCGGGGGGTGATGCGCTGGCTGGCCGGCGCGGTGGTGGCGCTGGCCCCGATCACGGTGGCGGTCGTGTTCATGCGGCACCGGTTGCTCTGGGTCGCGGTGGTGGCCGCGCTGCTGTGGGTGGTCGCGGTGGCGGCCGGGCGGCGGGCCCTCGCGGAGTCCCCGAGCGGTCCGGTGGAGCACGAGACGCCGGCGCCGCGGAACCCGTACCTGATCATGAATCCGCGCTCGGGAGGCGGCAAGGTGGAACGTTTCCGCCTCGCCGACCGGGCCCGCGACCTGGGCGCGCAGGTGTTCCTGCTGGACGGGCCCGCGGTGGACGTGGCGGAGGTCGCGCGGCAGGCGCTCAAGGACGGCGCCGATCTGCTCGGGGTGGCCGGCGGGGACGGCACGCAGGCGCTGGTCGCCGGGGTCGCGGCCGAGCACGGGGTGCCGTTCCTGGTGATCTCGGCGGGCACCCGCAACCACTTCGCGCTGGATCTCGGGCTGGACCGGGAGGACCCGTCGGCCTGTCTGGACGCGCTCACCGACGGGGTGGAGGTGCACATCGACCTGGGGCTGATCGCGGACCGGACGTTCGTCAACAACGCGTCGTTCGGGGCGTACGCGTCGATCGTGCAGAGCCCCGCCTACCGCGACGACAAGGTCGGCACCACCCTGGAGCTGCTGCCGGACGCGCTGACCGGGGCGTCCGGGCCGCGCCTGCGGGTCCGCGCCGGCGACCTGGCGATCGACGGGCCGCAGGCGGTGCTGATCAGCAACAACCCGTACACCACCGGCGACGTGGCCGGGCTGGGCGAACGTCAGCGCCTGGACTCGGGCCGGCTCGGGGTGCTGGCGGTGACGGTGCGCGGGGCCGCGGACGCCGCGCGGCTGATCGGCGGGCGGGGCCGGGCCCGGTCACTGACGGTACGGGCCACCGCCGAGGCCGTGGTCGACGCGGACGCGGCGGTGGTGCCGGTCGGCATCGACGGGGAGTCGGTGCTGCTGCCGACGCCGGTGCGCTGCTCGATCCGGCCGGCCGCGCTGCGGGTGCGGGTTCCGCGGCAGCGTCCCGGGGTTCGGGCGGCGCTGCCGGAGATGGACTGGGCACGACTGCGGCGGCTGGCCGTGGCGCACTGAGAAGTGTGTGGAGTTCGGGCGTGCATAGCGCCCGAACTCCACACACTTCTTTTGCTTGTCAGCGCCGGCGTGCGACCCGCCGGGTGACGCGGCGTGCGGTCCGGCGACCGGTGCGCCGGGCGACCCTCCGTGATCCGAACATGGTGAACCCCTCCCCTAGTTCTGTACGGCCGCGGCCGTCTCGAGGTCGTGCAGTTCCTTGGCCTCCTCGGCCGCCAGCAGGCCGATCGCGACCAGGTCGAGCGGGCTGACGAACCCGTCGGACAGCCGGAATCCGCCGGCCCGGGCGATCGCGTCGCGCAGCGGCACCGCCCAGTGGTGTTCGATGAGCAGCAGGGCCGCGGCGGTGCCGGGCGGGATGTCGGCGAGCACGTCCCACGCTTCGGGGGTGTCGAGTACGTCCACACCGTCCTCGGCGACGGCGGCGCCCAGGGCCGCGCCGGCCTCCGCGCCCGCCTCGCCCTCGATGCCGAGGCCGATCAGGGCGCCGACCTTGCTGCCCAGTTCGACGGCCTCCTCCTTGGTCAGGTTGCTCAGGTGCTCGACCTCCAGTTCACCGTCCTCGTCCTTGTAGACGGCGAGGGCGTCGATCACCCGTACCGTGTCGCTCTTGCGCAGTCGCTCCAGTTCGGCGATCACCTCGCCGTGGAAGTTCGGGTGCGGGAATCCCAGCACGATCAGCTGGACGGGACCGATGCTCATTTCGACTCCTCAAACCGAGGGCTCAGCGTGTTACCGGTTCGATCCTCGGGCCCGCCGGTGGATGCTCGCCTCATCCGGCGGGGGTGACGTGCCGGTCGCCGGAGCGGGCGACCCTCACCTCATGAAGCGACTACTCCCGATCGCCGTGGGCCTCCTGCTCGCCGGATCCACCGCCGGATGCGCCGGGGACGAACCCGCGGTCCCCGCGGTGTGCGAGAGCGCCGACGCGGTGAAGCGAACCGTGGAACACATCAGGCAGACGAACGTGTCCGAGAACGGGCTGTCGGCGCTCAAGCCGTACGTGAGCGACCTGCTCGAGCAGCTCAACGCGCTGGTCGTCAACGCGAAGGCGCAGTTCGGCAATCAGGCGGACGGCTTGCGCGCGTCGGTGACCACGTTGCAGGCCAGCGTCGACGCGGCGCGCGCGGATCCGAGCCGGGACAAGCTCTCGCAGGTACGCACCGCGGTCGAGGGCGTCCGGTCCAGCGCCCGGACGTTGCAGGACGCCATCCAGCAGACCTGCTGAGAACGGGACGAGGAGACGGCGATGCGTGTGGAACAGAGCCGGGCCACCGGATGGGTCGCCTGGGTGCTCTTCGGCGGTGTGGTGCTGGTGCTGCTCGGCACGGTGCACGCCTACACCGGGCTGGTCGCGCTGGCCCGCCCGGCGGTGCTCGACGGCACCCGCGCCGACGTGCTCCTCCCGGTGTCCCTGACCGCGCTGGCCTGGGCGCACCTGGCCGCCGGGGCGGCCCTGATCGTGGACGGGGTGGCGCTGATCCGGGGGCTGCGCTGGGCGCGGGTGGTGGCGATCGTCTTCGCCGCCGCCTCGGGCTTCCTGAACTTCGCGTTCGCGGCCACCCACCCGATCTGGTCGGTCATCGCGATCGCGCTGTCCGCGGTGGTGATCTATTCGGTGGCGGCGCACGGCGGCGAGGTCGCCGACGCGTACGGGAAGTGACCCTCCGGCGGCTGGACGACCTGCAACGACGCCGGCCCGCGCTGGGGTTCCCGTGGGCGGTGGCCCGCAAGTTCTTCGACGACGGCGGGCCGCGCGAGGCCGCCCTGATCACCTACTACGGGTTCCTCAGCCTGTTCCCGGTGCTGCTGCTCGGGGTGGTCGCGGTGTCGCTGGTGCTGACCCGGCGGCCGGAGTTGCGGCAGGAGCTGGTCGCCGCGATCGTGCCGCCGGCGTTGCAGGCGGACATCGAGACGTCGGTGGCGGCCCTGTCGGGGTCCGCCACCGCTCTCGTGCTCGGCGTGGTGTGGCTGGTGTACGCGGGGATCGGGGTGGCGCTGAGCGCGTACGAGACCCTCAATCACCTGGCCGCGGTGCCGGTCCGGGACCGGGCCGGGATCGTCGCCACCTATCTGCGGGCGGTGGCCGCGCTGGGCGTGCTGCTGGCCGGGTCGGTGGCGGCGGGCGCGGTCACCGTCGTGGCGGCGACGGTGATCGCGCTCGTGGCGCAGTGGGCGGTGGCGTACGGGGTGCTGCTGGTCCTGGCGCGGCTGCTGCTGTGCCGGCGCGCCCCGTTCGCCGCGCTGTGGCCCGCCGCGGTAATCGGTGCGGCCGGGGTGACCGGGTTGCTGAACCTGGGCGCGGTGGTGCTGCCTTCGCTGGCGCGGAACGCCGGCTGGATCTACGGCGGGTTCGCGACGGTCGCCGGGGTGTTCACGATGCTGTACGTGCTGAGCAACGTCCTGGTGCTGGCGGCCGAGGTGGCGGCGGTCCGGCACGCCCGGCTGTGGCCGCGCGCCTTGGATCCGTCCCGTCCCACCCCGGCCGACCGGCACGCGATGTCCCTGCTCATCAGGGAGCAGCAGCGGCGGCCGTCAGGCGGCTGACGGGCGGGTGCGTGGCAGGAAGGACGCCGCTACCAGGCCGATCACGCCGGCGCCGGCGACCGCGAGCATCGCCCACAGGTACGAGCGGCCGGGGTTCGCGCTGTCGACGCCGGCGACCAGGATGGTGCCGGCCAGCGCCGCGCCGAGCGACGACCCCAGGTTGGAGACGCTGCGGGACAGCCCGGAGATCTCGCCCTGCAGGTCCTCGCCGAAGCTGGACTGCACGACGTTGACCGACGGCGTGAGCATGCCGCCGAGCCCGAGGCCGATGATGAACAGGCCGGGGATCATGCCCCAGATGCTGTCCGCGGAGCCGCCCAGCCCCAGCAGCAGGCCGATTCCGGCGACGGTGACCGCGAACCCGGCCATGATCAGGGTGCGCTGTTCGCGGCGGTGCGCCATCCGTTCCGCGAGCAGCGAGGAGATCAGCACGCCGACGGTGGTGGCGGTGAAGACGGCGCCGGTCTCGATCGCGTTGTAGCCCTTGACGACCTGCAGGTACGTCGACACCACGAACGAGGTGCCCATCACCATCAGCCACTGCATGTTCTGGGTGATCAGGCCCAGGTTGGAGGCCCGTTTCCGGAACAGCGACAGCGACAGCAGCGGCTCCTTGCCGGCCCGTTCCCGGGACCGTACGTGCCAGAAGAACCAGGTCAGCACCAGCACGCCGGCGAGCACCAGGCCGGCGGTGGCGGCCGGCTTCTCGTCGGCGCCCAGGATGCCCATCACGATCAGGACCAGGCCGCCGGCCGAGAGGATCGCCCCCACCACGTCGAACGGCAGGGACCGGTCGGCCGGCAGCGGGTCGCGCACGGTGGTGCGGGCCAGCAGGACGATCGCCAGCACGATCACGGCCTGCAGGACGAAGGCGGCGCGCCAGCTCACGGCGTACGCGATGAAGCCACCGATCAGCGGGCCGGCGACCGCGCCGATGCCGCCCATCGCGCTGATCGCGCCGAAGGCGCGGGCCCGCGAGCCGAGATCCTGGAACAGCAGGGTGGTGAGGATGTAGACGGGTGGGATCAGCAGCGCCGTCCCGACCCCCTCGAAGATCGAGTACCCGATGATCAGCACCGGCAGGCCGGGCGCGACCGCGCTGAGCAGCGCGCCGGCGCCGAACAGCAGCAGGCCGAGCTGCAAACACCACTTGCGGCCGAACACGTCGGTCAGTTTGCCGCCGGGGATCATCAGCGCCGCCATCACCAGCAGGAACATCGTGATCGCGAGCTGTACGCCCTGCACTGTGGTGTTCAGGTCCTTGCTGATGTCGGTGATCATCACGTTCATGTTGGAACCGGCGAAGCTGCAGATGAACTGGGCCAGCGCGAACGCGATGAGCGCCCGTCTCAGCCCGACCGGGAAACGCCCGGTGCTGGTTCGTTCGGCCATGGGGTAACCACCTCTGCTAGGGGTTGTCAGGGAAGCAGGTCGCGGCTCCAGCGCGGGCCGACCTCGCTCCATTCGCGCTGCCAGCCGCGGGCCCGATAGCGTTCCAGCACGGCCGTGCCGATGCGGCGCAGCGCGTTCATCGCGGCGGCGACGGCGGCCACCACCACGACCGCGATCAGCGCGGCCCGCGCGACCGGGCTGCGGTCGCCGGGCGCGCCCCGCTGGTCGCCGTCCCGGTCGACCCAGATCATCACCCGGTCGCCGGGCTTCTGGCCGGCGACGACGGTGACGATGCCGGAGCGCTTGGTCCCGTTCGGCGCGGTCCATACGGCCCGGGACCAGCCGGGCGTGGGTTCGGCGCCGGGATCGGTGCCGGCCATCAGCTCGGCTTCCACCCGGAACACGTTGCGCTTCTCCCAGTCCAGCGCCTGCTGGTCGGCCCGGTAGCTGACCCCGGCCGCCCACCAGGCCAGGATCGGCGCGGCGAGCAGGGTGAACACGAAGAGGGACAGGAGCATGCCGGCCTCGAACTTGTCCGAGCCGCGGCGCAGCGGATTGCGTTTCCGGGCGAACATGCCGGAAGCATCGCCAATTTTCCCGCCCCGCGTTTCATCCGTGCCGGGTGAGGATGGCCCGCCGCCGCCCGGAGACGCTGACTCGGGCAGGGCACACCACGGGAGGGGACCGGCATGCCGGCGAGCGGCTCGATCTGGGTACGGATGCGGCACGAGACGATGGAGGCGACCGCCTCCGGGATCTACGGACTGATCGTCGGCGCGGCGGTGCTGGTCGCCTCGCACGCGCTGACCGCGATCCGGATGTCGGTCGCGGTGCTGGTCACGCTGACCATCTACTGGCTGGCGGAACGGTACGCCCGGATCGTCGCCGAACGCATCCACGAGGGCCACCGCCCGACCTGGCACACGGTGCGGCACCAGCTGACCACCGGCTGGGAGATGGTGACCACGAGCGGGCTGCCGCTGCTGGTGCTGATCGGCGCGCGGCTGGCCGGGGCCAAGCTGGAGACGGCGGTGATCGCGTCGCTGGCCTGCACCACCGCGCTGCTCTGCCTGTCCGGCTGGCGGATCGGCTCGGGCGGGCGGCTGCGCACCCTGGAGCGGGTGGTGTCCATGCTGGTCGCGGGCAGTTTCGGCGCGGCCCTCATCGTCCTGAAGACACAGTTGCACTGACCACCCGGCCGGTGTGCCAGCCGTCCCTGCCGAGATACCGCTCGCGCACCACGATCTCCCCGCCGCCGGCGCTGATCAGGCTCCACGAGCAGGGCGCGCCGCGGGTCCGCACGCTGGTGGCGGTGCCGGCGACCACGTACACCTGGCGGCCGTGCACGCGTACGTCCGGGACGTGGGTGTGCCCGGCGAGCACCAGGTCGGCGCGGGCCACCCGGACGGCGTCCAGCAGGCGGCGCCGGCCGATCAGCCGGGCGGCGCCGGTGGCCAGCGGCGGATGGTGCAGGGCGAGCACGCGCAGGTCGCCGTTCGGCGCGGCGCCGAGGGTCCGGGCCACCATGGCGGCCTGCCGGGCGGTGACCTGCCCGTTCTTCCAGCGCCAGCGCGGCATCGACATCAGGCCCAGGGCGGTGATCCCCGCGGTCCGGCGGACCGGGTCCGGGTCCGCGTCGATCCAGGTCTCCCAGCGGTGGTACGGGGAAAGCACCCGCCGCCAGCTCAGCAGGGGCAGGTCGTGGTTGCCGACGACCGGCAGGAGCGGCCCCGGCAACGTTGCCAGGAGGTCCCGCACCTGCCGGAACTCGTCGGTCCGGGCCCGCATCGTGACGTCCCCGGTGACCACGGTGAGGTCCGGCCGCGCCGCTGTCACGTCCGCGGCGAGGCTCGCGACGGCGGACGGGGCGTGTGCCCCGAGATGCAGGTCGGAGAGGTGCGCGATGACGGCGGGCCGCCCGTTCATGGCCGGGGCGCCGGCCCGGCCCGGCGGCATCGGGTCCGGGCCGGCGTGGTGGGCGCTGTGGCCGCGCCCACCGGTGTGGCGATCCTTCTCACCGGGGCGGGCGCAGGTCGTGCGGTCCCCCGTAGTCCCCACCCGGGGTGACGACCGTGCCCGCTTTCCCGGCGAGGATGGCGGCGGCGTCCTCGAGGGCGCCGATCGCCGCCAGATCGCCGGTCAGTTCCACGAACCGGCAGACCGCCTCGACCTTCGGCCCCATCGACCCGGCCGCGAAGTCCTCGCGGCGCAGCTCGGCGGGGGTGGCGCGGCCGATCGGCTGCGGTTGCGGCCCACCGAATCCGCGGACCACCGCGGGCACGTCGGTGAGCAGCAGCAGCGCGTCGGCCTCCAGGGATTCGGCGAGGACCGCGGTGGCGAGGTCCTTGTCGACGACGGCTTCGACACCGGCCAGGTTGCCGTTCTCGTCGCGGATCACCGGGATCCCGCCGCCACCGGCGCAGACCACGATGGTCCCGGATTCCAGCAGCTTGCGGATGATCCGGGTCTCGACGACGCGCTGCGGTTGCGGTGACGGGACCACCCGGCGCCACTTCGCCCCGTCCGGCGCGATCGCCCAGCCGCGCTCGTCGGCGTACCGCCGGGCGGTCTGCTCGTCATAGACCTGGCCGACGAACTTGGTGGGCTTCTGGAAGGCCGGGTCGGCGGCGGAGACCAGGGTCTGGTCCAGGATCGCGGCGATCTGCCGGCCGGGCAGCGCATTCTGCAGGGCCTGCAGCAGCCAGTACCCGATCATGCCCTGGGTCTGCGCGCCGAGGACGTCGAACGGGTACGGCACGGCCAGCGCCGGGTCGGCGGCGCTCTGCAGCGCCAGCATGCCGACCTGCGGGCCGTTGCCGTGGGTGATGACCACCTCGTGTTCGGCCGCGAGCGGGGCCAGCGCGGCCACCGCCCGCAGCGCGTTGTCCCGCTGCACCGCGGCGTCCGGTTTCTGGCCGCGTTCCAGCAGCGCGTTCCCGCCGATCGCGATGACGATGCGCATGTCAGGACCCGAGGGTGGCGACCATGATCGCCTTGATCGTGTGCATCCGGTTCTCGGCCTGGTCGAAGACGATCGAGTACGGCGACTCGAACACCTCCTCGGTGATCTCCAGGGATTCCATGCCGGTGTGCTCGTAGATGTCCCGGCCGACCTTGGTGTTCCGGTCGTGGAAGGCCGGCAGGCAGTGCATGACCTTCACTGCCGGGTTCCCGGTGGCGCGGACCGCCGCCATGTTCACCTGGTACGGCTTGAGCAGCCGGATCCGCTCGTCCCAGGCCTCCTTGGGCTCGCCCATGGACAGCCACACGTCGGTGTAGAGGAAGTCGGCGCCGCGGACGCCCTCGTTCACGTCCTCGGTGTGGGTGATCCGGGCGCCGGTGGACTCGGCGATGCCCTGCGCCGCCTTGACCACCTCGTCCGGGTTCCACCGGGCCTGCGGGGCCACCATCCGCACGTCCATGCCCATCATCGCGCCGCCGATCAGCAGCGAGTTGGCCACGTTGTTGTGCGCGTCGCCGAGGTACGCGAACGTGATGTCGTTGTCGTGCTTGACCGTGTGCTCCCGCATGGTGAGGATGTCGCAGAGCGTCTGGGTGGGGTGCCACTCGTCGCTGAGCCCGTTCCACACCGGCACGCCGGCGTACCGGGCCAGGATGTCCACGTTCTCCTGGCCGAACCCCCGGTATTCGAGGGCGTCGTAGAAGCGGCCGAGCACCCGCGCGGTGTCCTTCACCGACTCCTTGTGGCCGAGCTGGGTGCTGCCCGGGTCGAGGAAGGTGACGTGCGCGCCCTGGTCGTGGGCGGCCACCTCGAAGGCGCAGCGGGTCCGGGTCGACGTCTTCTCGAAGATCACCGCGATGTTCTTGCCGGCGATCCGCGGCACCTCGGTGCCGGTGTACTTGGCGGTCTTCAGCTCGGCCGCGAGCTTGAGCAGGAATTTCCACTCGGCGGGCGTGAAGTCGAGTTCCTTGAGGAAGCTGCGGTTGCGCAGGTTGAACGACATGACGGAGTTCTCCTCAGACGGCGTCGCGTTCGATCGGGCAGGTCATGCACCGGGGGCCGCCGCGGCCCCGGCCGAGCTCGCCGCCGGCGATGGTGATCACTTCGATGCCCTGGCGGCGCAGGTACGTGTTGGTGGTGACGTTGCGCTCGTAGCCGACGATCACGCCGGGCTCCACGGCCAGGAAGTTGTTCCCGTCGTCCCACTGCTCGCGCTGG
The DNA here is from genome assembly GCF_055562375.1 of Actinoplanes sp. NPDC019969. NCBI lineage: Bacteria > Bacillati > Actinomycetota > Actinomycetes > Micromonosporales > Micromonosporaceae > Actinoplanes > Actinoplanes sp. NPDC019969. Next base: position 290,811 of record NZ_JBVHFK010000012.1, read on the forward strand.
GCGGCGCGGATGTCCTCGTTGGTCTCCAGCACCTGGATCTTGTCGATGCCGAGGGTCTCCGCGATGGTGGCGAACAGGTCCTGGTTGCGGATCACCTCGAGCCCGTCCGGGTCGCCGGCCGGCAGCACGGTCCACGACCGCAGCGACTCCTGCAGGTACGGGTACATCACGAAGGTGTCCCGGTCGATCATCGTCATGACCGTGTCCAGGTGCATCATGGCGTGCGAGTGCGGCAGCTCGATCGCGATCACCTTGGTCGCCACGCCGTTGCTGAACAGGCTGCGGGCCAGGTTCTCCACGCCCATCGCGGTGGACCGCTCGCCCAGCCCGATCATCACCGCGCCGTTCCCGAGCACGTGGATGTCGCCGCCCTCCAGGGTGGCCGGCTGGTGCGGCTGGTCGTCGCCGCCGTACCAGATGGTGAAGTCGGCGAGGGTGAACATCGGGTGGAACCGGTAGATCGCGGCGCTGTGCACCGACTCGCGCAGCCGGGCCGGCATCGCCATCGGGTTGATGCTGACCCCGCCGTAGATCCACGCCGAGTTGTCCCGCTGGAACAGGTGGTTGGGCAGCGGGGTGAGCACGAAGTCGTCGGCGTTCATCAGCTCCCAGCGCAGGCTGTTCACGGTGAACCCGGCCAGCTCGTTCTTCAGCACGCCGCCGATCAGGTAGTCGGCGAGCTTGGCGCTCTCGGCCTGCTCGGCGAGCCGGCGCAGCGGCGTGGCCAGGGTCGGCCCGACGGTGTCGTCGGTGATGATCCGGTCCAGCACCCAGTTGCGGGCCTGCGGGATGTCCAGCACGTCGGCGAGGAGCTTGGCGAAGTAGTGCACCTTGATCCCGCGCTCGCGCAGCACCTCGGCGAAGGCGTCGTGCTCCTCGCGCGCCCGGCGGGCCCAGAGGATGTCGTCGAAGAGCAGGTCGCGGACGTTGTCGGGGGTGAGTCGGCTGAGTTCGACACCGGGCCGGTGCAGGATCACCTGGCGGAGCCGGCCGGTCTCCGAGTCGACGTGGAAGCTCATGTCATCCTCTTTCGGGCATCTTCTTTCGGATGGACAGGTAGACGGGTATGCCGAGCAGGAACGCGCCACCGGCCATCAGGAACGGGCCCCACACGACGAACCAGTCGTCACCGGAGTTGCGCGAGTACCAGATGAAGAGGATCGAGAAGACCAGCGCCAGGATCGCGACGACCAGGTCGCCGGCGCCGCCCTCACGGCGCCATTTGATCTTGGCGAGTGCGGAGAAGGCGTACGGGATCGCCGCCGTGATCCCGCTCATCAGCACCAGCGTGTTGAACACCGTCGCGCCGCTCGCCCCGGCGTAGCTCACCACCATCGCGATCGTCGCGAAGATGCTGGAACAGATGATCCCGGCGGCCGGCACCCCGCGCGGGGAGATCCGCCCGAACATCGCCGGGAACAGCCCGTCCTTGGCGGCCGCGAGCGGCATCTCGGCGCAGATCATGGTCCAGCCGTTGAGCGCGCCGATCCCGGACACGATCACCGCGAGCGCCACCAGGTCACCGGCCCAGTCGCCACCGGCCATCGTGGTCGCGGCCACCGAGTACGAGGCCTTGTTGGCGTCCTCGGCGAGCACCGACGTCGGCACGATCCCGAAGATCGCGACCATCGACAGCAGGTAGACGACGGCCGCGCCGAGGGTGCCGATCACGGTGGCCCGGGGCACGTTGCGGCCCGGGTCGCGGACCTTGGCGGCGGCCACCGCGGCGCACTCCACGCCGAGGTAGCTGAACAGGCAGATCGCCATGGCGCTGCCGATCGCCTTGAGATCCGTCTCGCCGCTGACGTTGGCCGGGCTGTAGTTGGCGGTGCTGATGAAGAACAGCCCGACCGTCGACATGATGACCAGCGGGATGAACTTGATGATCGTGGTCCAGAGCTGAACCACGCCCATGTTCTTCACCCCGGTCAAATTGATCATCGCCGGGATCCAGATGCCGACCAGGGCGATCACGATCGACCAGATGGTGACGCCGTCGGAGTTGACGAAGTTCTCCACATAGAAGACCCAGCCGGTGACGATCGCCGCGTTCCCGGCCCACGCGGTGATCCAGTAGGACCAGGCGTTGAAGAAGCCGACACCGTTGCCGAACGCGGCCCGGGCGTACGCGTACGGGCCGCCGTCGGCCGGCATCCGTTTCGACAGCGACGCGAACATCACCGCCAGGGCCAGCGCGCCGACCGTGGTCAGCACCATCGCGACGATGCTGATCGGGCCGATCGCGGCGAGCGAGTACGGCAGGTTGAAGATCCCGACGCCGATGATGGTGCCGAGGATCAGCGCGGTGGCCTGCGGCAGGCCGAGGGTGTGGGTGTCCTCCGCCTTCTCCCGCTGCGTCATGGCCGTCAGCCTTTCGAGGGACCGCCCGGCGGACATCACTCCCGCCGGATGAACGGGTCGGGTCAGGGCATCGCGGGCTCGAACGAGCCCAGTTCGTCGTCGCCCTTCTGGATCACGCCGTAACTGGACTCCGGCACCGGCTGCCAGGCGCCCTCCAGCTCGCCGAGCGGCTCGGAGACGATCAGCCGGGTCTCGTCGGAGAGACCGTGCAGCGCCTTCTGCTCGGGATAGAGCGCGCGGAGGGCGGAGATCGCGGTGCTGTAGTACAGCGTTCGGCTGCGCCTCTCGCTGGAGTACCGGAAGCACCAGGTCCGGTCACCGTCGGTGGTGGCCACCGTCATCTGGAGCGGGTCGGGTACGCCGTGCTCCCGCCCGACCGCCTCGACCAGTCCCGCCATCCGTTCCACCGCGGCGACCGGCCGATCACGCAGGCCGTACGTCAGGGCCAGGAAGAACATCACCTCGGAGTCGGTGGAGCCGGCCATCGACGAGTACAGCTTCGGGTCCACCGCCATCACCAGGTCCCGTTTGAGACGGGGGAACTCCCGGATCGAGCCGTTGTGCACCCACAGCCAGTTGGCGTACCGGAAGGGGTGGCAGTTGGTCTGCTGCACCGGCGTGCCGGTGCTGGCCCGGATGTGGGCCAGGAACAGCGGGGACGAGGTGGACCGGGCGATCTCCCGCAGGTTGAGGTCGCTCCAGGCCGGCCCGACACCCCGGAACAGAGCCGGTTCGGACTGGCCGTCGGTGGTGTACCAGCCGACGCCGACGCCGTCGCCGTTGGTCGTCTCCACCCCCATCCGCGAGTGCAGACTCTGGTCGATCAGCGAGAAACGCGGCCGGTAGAGCAGTTCTTCGAGCCGGATCGGCGACCCGGAATACGCAAGCCAGCGACACATGGCGTCATCGTGGTCACCGGACCGCCCATCGGGGCTCACCCTCGGCGGATGAGGCGGCGTCCCGGCAGCCGATCCGTTCCATCCAGCCGCACAGCACCCGGTGCACCCGGTCGGCGCCGGCCAGCCCGCTCGGGACGGGCAGCGCCCGCGGGTGGATCAGCACCGCCCGGTTCTGCCAGCCGCCCAGGCCGCCGTGACAGCCGATCAGCTCCTCGAACGCGGCGACCTCCTGCGTCACCGGATCCCACAGGCTGTTGATCACCAGGTCGCCGGTGTGCTCCAGGCCGTCGTGGCGCAGCAGGTCGGAGGCGGCGTGCGGACCGTACCCCAGCAGCGGGTCGAGGCCCTCCACGTGACCGTCGGAGAGCCGCCGGCGGCCGGCCCGCCCGAAAACCACCGGGCCGTCCACCCGGGACCGGACCAGCACCCAGCCGATGCCGGGATGGCCGGTGAGCCCGGGCAGCAGCGCCGGATGCCGCTCCTCGATCTCCTCCAGCGTGACCCGGCCCGGCAGCTTCGTGAAGTAGACCAGCGCCAGGTTCCCGCCCGCCGTCACCACGATCTCCGGCTGCCTCTTCGGGGTGGCCGGCTCCGGCGCCGCCTTCCCGATCCCGGCGCGCAGCACCCGCGACCGGCCCCGCTGCTCGTCGTCGCCGGAACCGCCCGCGGTCTCCGCCGGGGCCGCGGTCAGCCGGCGGATCAGCTCCTCCAGGGTCAGGCCGTACCGCTGCAGGAACGTCGCGCCCTGGCTCTGCCCGTGATCGGAGAGGACCACGAAGTGGTACGGCCGGGGCGCGGCCGCCGCCACCTCCTCCAGGGTCGCCAGCACCGCGTCGATGCCCTCCAGCGATGCCAGCGCCTCCGGCCGGGCCGGCCCGGCATGGTGCGCGATCTCGTCGTAGTCGACGAAGTCGCAGAACACCGACGGCGCGCCGCGCATCATCTGCTCCGCCAGGATCGCCACGTTGAGGTGGCGCAGCAGCACGTTCGTGGCGCCGCGCAGCAGCACGTACCGCCAGTCCCGGCGCATCCGCGGCTCGACCTGCCGCAGCCGCTGCCGCCGGGCCTGGTGCAGCTCCTTGACGATCTCCCCGACGGTCAGCACCAGCGAGCGGGTCAACCCGAACGGGTCGAGCAGGTACGCGCTCAGGTACCGGGCCGGTCCGGTCCGGCGCTGCGGAACCGTGCTCATCGTCAGCAGCGAGGTCGGGGCGTCACCGGAGAACACGTTGCTCACGCTCACCCCACCCTGGGCCAGCAGGCCGCGGCCGTCGGAGCAGCGGGACTCGACCAGGGCGCTGTCCTCCGGATGGTTCGTCACGACGAGGCGGCCGGCGGATTTCTCGTACCAGCGGAAAGCCGGAACCTTGCCGCTCGCGCCGTGCAGCAGCCCCGCCTGGCTGGCCGGCGTCGTCGCCGGCAGCTCCACGTGCCATTCGGTGAACGTGTGCCCGCCGGACCGCAGCCACCGGCTTAGCGTGGGCAGGTTGCCGGCCTCGATCGCCCAGCGGGCCAGCGGCGCGGACAGCCCGTCGACCTGGATCATGATGAGGCCCGGCGTGCTGATCGGCGGCACGCTGCGCCGGAAATGCCGGTTGACCCGCAGCAGATGCCGGGTGGCCGCGCCCGGCTGGCCCGCGGTGATCACCCACAGGCCGATGCTCATCAGCGCCGCGCCGAGCCAGGCCGCCCAGAACGCCGGCCAGAACCCGTCGACGCGCACGCCCGGCGTCAGGTACAGCGCGGCCCACACCAGCAGCGCCTGGGTGACCAGCCAGCCGGCCAGCACCGCGGCCCACCCGGCGGTGGACAGCAGCCGCACCAGCAGCGGGCGCAGCAGCGCGCCGAGCAGGCCGATCAGGATCGCGGCGGCCAGGACCGCCCGGGCGTCGTCGGCGGAGATGCCGGGCAGGACGCCGATGACGGCACCCGTCACGACGGCGCCGAGGACCACGGTCACCAGGGTGCGCACCATGGCAGCCAGTGTCCGGCCGGACATCCGGGCCGGTCCCCATCCGTGCCGGATGATGCCGCACTCCCGGCCCGGACCCGACCATGACGGGGTGAACGAGCCCGATGACCTGATCCCCAGGGTGCTGAACGCGGTGCCGCGGTGGCTGCGCCCGCGGGCCGCGCTGGTGCTCGGGCACCGGACCGGGGCGGTGCTGCTGCGGACCACCGGTGAGCTGGTCCGGGTGCAGATCTTCGACCGGGCGATGACGCTCGCCGCGCAGGCGTTCACCTCGGTCTTCCCGCTGCTGATCATGCTGGGCGCGCTGGCCGGCAGCGGTCTCCGGGACGACCTGCACGGTCTGGTACGGATGCCGGACGTCAGCGCCCGGCTGCTCGACGACGCGCTCAGCGACCGGCAGAGCAACGCGTTCGGGGTGGCCGGCAGCCTGATCGTGATCATCTCGGCGACCGGGCTGGCCCGGGCGCTGGTCCGGGCGTACCGGACGGTGTGGACGGTTCCCGGCCGCCGCGCCGGCGCCGCCGCGACCGGCTGGCAGATCGGCTCGGTGCTGATGCTGGCCGCGTTCCTGATCGTGATCCGGCTGCTCAGCGGCCTGGTCGGCATGCTCCCGGCACCCCGGGCCGGGACCGTGGTCCTCACCGTCCTGGCCGACCTGGCGCTGGCCGTCGCGCTGCCCCGGATCCTGCTCGGGCCGGTGGTGCCGTGGCCGACGCTGCTGATGACCGGCGGGCTGTTCGCGGTGGCGATGATCGGGGTACGGGCGGCCGGCGCGATCTATCTACCGCGGGCTCTGCAGTCCAGCGCCGACCGGTACGGGACGATCGGGCTGGCGTTCACCTACATCGGCTGGCTCTACGTGCTGTCGTTCTGCCTGCTCCTGACCGCGATCCTGGGCGGCGTCCTGACCACGGGGACGCCGGAGGGCTCAGCCCTGGTCGCGGCGGATCACGAAGGCCAGGATCAGCTCGGCCAGGCCGACGACGATGCTGCCGGCGCCGGTCATGACAATCAGGGTGCCGAGCGACAGGGCCGGCGTGACGACGAAGACCACCCCGGCCAGGATCGAGACCGCGCCCACGATCATCAGCGCGGCCCGTGACCGACCGCGTGCCGCCACCGCGGCCAGCACCAGGGCCAGCCCGCTGAGGATCCAGCTGGTCGCGAAGACCAGCGCCAGCACCGCCAGGCCGGTGACCAGGTTGCGCAGGCAGAGCAGGCCGGCGATCAGGACGACGATGCCGACGATGCCGGAGAGCACGCTGCGCCCGACACTCGCGCCGGTGGGCAGGAACGCCGCGACGATCCGGGCCAGGCCACCGAACAGCAGCCAGATGCCGGTGAGCGCGGCCATGATCCGCAGCGAGATGTCCGGCCAGATCAGGACGGCGAGTCCGAGCGCCACCGCGAACAGGCCGGTGACCAGCAGCGTCCACCACGGGAACGGCTGCCTGCGGAATTCGGTGGCCACATCGGGCCACGGCTGTGCGACGTCGGTCATGGCCCCAGGCTGCGCGAACACCCTCACGCCGGGCATCACCCCACGCGAGTGAAGCAGGCGTGTTGATTTGCGCCGCTATACGCGCCGCAAATCAACACACCGGCAAGCGTGTGAAGCTGCGCCGCCAGGCGCACCCCAAACCAACACACCAGCAGGCGTGTGAAGCTGCGCCGCCAGGCGCACCCCAAAACAACACACCAGCAAGCGTGTGGAGTTGCGGGGCGCGTAGCGCCGCGACTCCACACGCTCGGAAGGGGTCAGATCAGGCCGGACTGACGGGCCAGGACGACGGCCTCGCGGCGGCGGGCCGCGCCGAGCTTGCGGTAGATGGAGCGCATGTGCGCCTTGACGGTGTTCACCGAGATGCCGAGGTTCTCGGCGATCTCGGCGGCGGTCAGGACGGTCGGCAGGTACTGCAGGACGTCGACCTCGCGTTCGCTGAGCGGCCCGGACGGCGGCACCGCCGACACCACCGGGATCTCGCCGGTGATCTCGGCGAGCACCCCCTCGCCGGCGTGCCCGCGCAGTTCGGTGAGCCACTGCTGGCGTTCGGCGAGGACCAGCACCCGCTGGGGGTCGAACCGGTGGAACGGCCGGCGGATCCGCTCCGGCTCGGCCGCGGCCAGGGCCCGGGCCAGCGCGTCGCTCGCCACCGAACTGCGGCCCTGGGCGTCGGCGGTGAGCGCGGTGAGGATCCACGCGCCGACGGCGGAGAGGCGGTCGGCGCCGTCGCGGATCCGGGCCAGCAGCACCTCGGCGGTGCCCAGGTCACCGGTGGCCAGGTGGGCGCGGGCCAGGCAGACCTGTTCGGCGGCCGACAGCGGGGAGCGCCCGGCGTACCGGGTCAGGACCGCGTGCGGGTCGCCCATGGCCAGCCGGATCTCGGCGGCGGCCAGGTCCATCAGCCGTTCCAGCTGCGCGGCGATCATCGGCGGCCCGGCTTCGGCGCGCAGCTGGCTGAGCAGGGTCCGGGCACTGGACACCTCGCCCCGGTCCAGTGTCAGCCGGACCCGGACCAGCCCGGACATCACCGACTGGGTCGCCTCGGGCGCCTCCCCGAAGGTGTGCAGCGCCCGCCGCAGCGCCTCCTCGGCCTCCGGCTCCCGGCCCCGCTCCGACTCGATCAGGGCCTCGGTCAGGTAGGCCGGTCCGATCGCGACCCGGTCCTCGGCGTCGATGCGGCGGGCGATGCCGCGGGCGGTCGCCACGTGCTCGGCGGCCTCCCGCAGCGAGCCCTGGAGATAGGCGAGCTGGCTGAGCTGTGCGTACGAGTTGATCTCGAAGTACGGGATCTCCGCGGTCCGGGCGGCGGTGGCGGCGGCCCACAGGTAGCGGTCGGCGTGGTCGAACCGGCCGCTCCAGAGCATCGACGTGCCCTTCTGGTTCAGCGTCATCGCCCGGTACTGCAGCAGCGCCGGCGACTGGTCCCAGGTCATCCCGGCCAGCTCGGTGAGCAGGTCGGTGGCGGCCTGGTGCAGGTGCGGCATGTCGCCCTGCCAGCGGATCACGGCGGCACTCTCCAGAATGCTCAGCGCCGCGCCGATCTCCGACCGGGCGGCGTCCCCGCGGTCGGTGGCCATGGCACGGGCGGCGGCGACCCGGCGTGGGACGGCGGCGACATCGCCCCGGGCGTACGTCAGCATCACCCCGCACACCGCCAGCTCGGCGGTCCCCGGCAGCATTTCGGGCGGGATCCGCCGGAGCTGCTCGATGAACTGCACCCGGTCGGCGGTGGCGACCAGTGACAGCCCGCGCCGGACCACGAACCGGGCCATCAGCTCCCAATCCTCGGCGGCGGCGGCGTGGGTGATCGCGGCCAGGGCGTTGCCGTCGTGCTCGTGCCAGTGCGCGGCGGCCAGGTGTAACCGGCGCGGCGCCTCCGGCCAGCGCAGCGCGGCCCGGCGGCGCAGCGCGGACCGGAAAAGGGGGTGGTAGCGGTACCAGCGGGTGTTCCCGGACCGTTGCACGAACAGGTTCGCCCGGATCAGGTTCTCCAGCATCCGGGCGCTGTCACGCCCTCCGGTGATGGCGTCGGCGAGGTCGGCGCAGATCCGGTCCGGAATGCTGGTGCGCAGCAGGAAACGCCGCACCTCGTCGTCCTGGCCGGGGAACACCTCCCGGATCAGGTACTCCTCGACGGCCTCGTCGGCGGCGGCCGGGTCGCCGGCGTCGGCGGCCATCCGCAGGCCGGCGGCCCAGCCCTCGGTCCGGCGCACCAGCGTGGCGAGCGACTCCGGGGACCGGCCCCGGCCGCGCCCGGCGAGCAGCGCGCCGGCCTCCTCGACCCGGAACGCTAGGTCGCCGGCCCCGATCGTGGTGAGGTCGCCGCCGGCTCGCAGCCGGTGCAGAGGCAGCGCGAGTTCCTGCCGGGTGATCAGCACGAACCGCATCCGGTCGGCGAGGCCGCCGAGCATGCCGCCGAGGCCGTTGAGGACTCGCGGATCGGTGATCTCGTGCAGATCGTCGAGTACCACCACGACCGGAGTGGTCAAGGCGGCGACGGCCGCGCCGAACTCGTGGTGAAAGGACGGCTCGTCACCGTGGCGAAGCCCGGCGTCCGGGAACGACCGGCCGGACGGGACGGCCCCGGCGGCGCGCAGCGCCAGGATCAGATCGGCCCAGAAGACGATCGGCTCGTTGTGCTGTCTACCGGCGGTGAGCCAGGCGACCGGCCCCGCCATCGCCCGCGCGGTGGCCCATGAGGCGGCCAGCACGGTCTTGCCCCAGCCCGGCCCGGCACAGACCAGGGTGGCGGCCCGCTGCACTCCCGTGTCCAGGGTGTCGGCCAGCCGTGCCCGCCAGATCAGCCCGGCCGGCAGCCGGGGCGGTCCGATGTGCTCGGCTCGTATCGGTATGGCCGCCCGGCCGGTGACGCGTTCTCGCATATCCATTCCGTCCCCCAAGAACCCCCGGCGGGCACGCCGGATCGCACCGCTTCGCGTGCGGTGACCACGACCCGATGCCCGCTCGTGCGCTGAACTCGAAATGAAACGACCGCCCCCAGCCGTCCCGGCCACGGAAACACAGCCGGTGCGCAGGCGGCAACGTCCGGTATTCGCACGCTTCGGGGAAGAAGGGTGTTCTCCCAGCGTGCAACTTGCATGTTTCACATCAACTCTCATCCGCCCCGCGCGAGGCGCTTCCCACCCCTCGAGCGGCACGCTGGCTTTCACCCGGCTGGTTCTCAGGGCTGTCTCGGCCGCTCTGAGACAGCCCTGAGAACCAGCCGGACAACACGACGAAGGAGGACCTCGATGACGATCGATCACCCCGCCGTGCCCGTCCACCGGGACCCGCCCGGCACGGCCGACATGCCCGGCGGCGCCGGCCTGGCGGTGTTCGGCGGGATCATGCTGCTGTGCCTGGGCACCGCCCAGCTCGTGGAGGGCATCACCGCGCTGGCCCGGGACCAGGCGTACATGGTCACCGGGGACGGCACGCTCTTCGAGCTGAACGCGACCACGTGGGGCTGGACCCACCTGATCCTCGGGGTGATCAGCCTGGCGGCCGGCGCCGGCGTGCTGGCCGGCAGGCTGTGGGCCCGGATCATCGCGGTCGTGTTCACCGCGGGCGCCGCGCTGGTCAGCTTCCTGCTCCTGGCCAACGCGCCGTTCTGGTTCGGCATCCTGCTCTGCGGCCAGGTCCTGGTCATCTATGGGCTGTGCGCCCACGGCGGCGAGCTTCGCCGCCACCGTCGTCACGCCTGATTCTCAGATCAGGCGCATCGCCCGCGCCCGGCGCACCGCTTCGTTGCGCCGGGACGCGGACAGTTTGCGCAGGATGCTGCGGACATGGGTCTTCACCGTGTTGACCGAGACGTACATCGAAGCGGCGATCTCCTCGGTCGGCAGCATCTCGGCCATCCCCCGCAGCACGTCCAGTTCGCGTCTGCTGAGCGCCTCGACCACCACCGGCTCGGTGACCGCGGCGCCGGCCGCCGGGGCGCCCAGGTTGCGGTACTGCTCGGTGAGCGCGCTGTCGTCGCGCAACAGCCGCCGCAGCTCGCTCCACACCTGGTGCACCGGCCGCCGGTAGGACTCCGGGGCGGCCACCCGCAGCGCCCGCCGCAACGCCTCCCGAGCGCCGGCCGCGTCGTTCTTGCCGGCCGCCAGCATCGCCAGGAGCAGCCACGCGTCCAGGGCCACCGGCACGGTCACCCCGGCGGCGTCGGCCACGGTGCGGGCCGTCTCGTACGCCGCCGCGGCGTCGCCCCGGGCCAGCAGCAGCGCCGCCCGGGTCACCGACACGTCCGGGCCGGCCGTTTCGGCGTACCCCACCAGAAGCTCCGCGGCGTCAGCCGGGCGCCCCGCCGCGATCAGCAGGCGGGCCCGGCTCAACCGGATCTCCCGGCTCAGCCAGCGCGGCGCCGCGTCGCCGTGCTCGGCGGCCGCGGCCAGCACCGTGCCGGCCTGCCGCAACTCGCCGCGGGTCTGCAGCCGCCGGGACCGGACCAGGGCGAACGCCGCCGGCGCCAGGCCGGTGGCGGCAGGCCCGCACCGCGGCTGGGCGGTCCGCAGGTGCCGGTCGGCGGCCTCGATGTCGTAACGCTCCAACGCCACCCAGGCCAGCGCCACCTCGGCGCCCACCGGCCAGCGTTCCTTGTCCAGCCCGCACTGGCCGGCCAGGTCGCCGGCCTGCCGGGCGGCTGCCTCGGCCCGGCCGAGCCTGCCGCGGTACGCCTCCAGCAGCGCCAGATGCTCCAGGCAGGTGATCCGCACCTTCTCGGTGCCGGGCGGCGCGATCGCCGCCGCCTCGGTGAGCACCGCGACCGCCTCGTCGACCGCGCCGCCGGTGCTGCGGGCCGTGCCCTCGGCGGCCAGCAGCAGCATCCGCAGCTCGGGATGGCGGGCCAGCCGCCTCTCCGGCGCCACGGACAGGAAGGTGTGCGCGACCGGCGCCAGATGGGCCACCTGCTCGGGCTCGGCGCCGTGGGCGAGCAGCAGCAGCCGCATCAGGAAGCAGGCCACGGTCAGCCCGTCGCCGCAATTGCTGCCGCGGATGCTGAGCAGTTTGCCGGCGTAGGTGAACTGCTCGGCGGCCCGCCGGTGGTCGCCGTCGCCGTACGCCACGGCGGCCCGGATCATCACCGCCTCGGGCGCCTCCAGGTGCTCGGGCATCCGGTGGAACAGCGCGCCGAGCCGCCCCGATCCCCCTTCGAGGATGAGGTTGCCGACGGCGTAGTCCTCGATCACCATGCCGGCCGCGCCGGCCCAGTCGCCGGCCTCGACCGCGTGCCCGACCGCCTCGACCAGGTGCCCGCGGGCGGCCAGCCACATCGCGGCCCGCTGGTGCAGCAGGGCCACCTCGTCCGGTTCGCTCCAGGCCAGCTGGGCGCGCAGCAGCTCGGCGAAGAGCCGGTGGTAGCGGTACATGGTGCTGCCCGCGCCGACCGGCTGGATGAACGCGTTCTCGCGGGTCAGTTCGGCCAGCATGCGCGGCGCGCCGGGCCGGGCGGTGACCGCGGCGGCCAGCTCCGGGGTGAAGGTGTCCAGCACGCTGGTCTCCAGCAGGAACCGCCGGGTCTCCGGCGGCTGCTGGCGCAGCACCTCGCCGACGAAGTACTCGGCGATCGTGGACTCGTCCCCGGAGATCGTGCCGACCAGCCGTTTGGCGTCCACATCGCCCTGCAGCACGCAGGCGCAGAGCCGGATCCCGGCCGCCCAGCCCTCGGTGTGCTCGACCAGCATGGCCACCTCGGGGTCGGCCAGCTCGACCCCGTGCAGGCGCATCAGCCGGGCCACCTCGGCCGGGGTGAACGCCAGGTCCGCGGTGCGCAGCTCGTTGAGGTCGCCGGCGAGCCGGTACCGGTAGAGCGGCAGCGGCGGGTCCCACCGGCCGGTGAGCACCACCCGTAGCCGGTCCACGTGGCTGATCAGGAACTCCAGACCGGACGCCCAGTCCCGGCCGGGCAGCTGGGAGGCGCCGTCGAGGATCAGGACGACCGGGGTGGGGTGCTCCTCGACCGCCGCCGCGAGACGGCTGAGGACGGCCCGGCTGACCACACCGCCGGTGATCGGGGGAACGTCCACCCCGGCCCGGCGCAGCCCTTCGGCCACATAACTCCAGAAGGTCGGAACCTGCTCGTCACCATGTTCGAGGGTGATCCAGGCGACCGGCCAGTCCACCGCCCGGCTCCGTGCCCAGGAGGCCAGCAGCTGCGTCTTGCCGCTGCCGGCCACACCGGTGACCAGGGTGACCGGGGCTTGCACACCCGCGGTCACCCGGTCCAGCAGAGCCGGTCGGGCCACCATGAACGGTGGGGCCGCCGGAATCGCGAACTTGGAGGTGAGCAGCGAACCGTCCGTATCAATGATCGTCTCCGTGGACACGTCGGTTACCCCCAGGATGTCGCCCCGTTTTCGATCTCCTCGTTCAGAGTCGCCGGGCCGCCTGAGCCGCGCATCGTCCGGATCGGATAATCCCGTGACAGCGAGTACTTCTTCTCCTAACGCACGGTGATGAGATGCTGTCCCCATGCAGGTAGATCGATGAACAGGCCGCTGCCGGCCAGCTCGTCACCGTCCCGCTCGAAGTCCTGCCCGCTCAACTGATCGGCCAGTTGCCAGGTCCGGCCGGCCAGCCCGGGCCACGGCAGTTCGATCATCGCCTGGGCCGGCCGGGCACTGAAATTGATCACGACGATGTGGTGCGGTGTCTCGTCGTGCCAGGCCCAGGCCAGCACCTCCCGGTGGGTCTGGTTGTCCGGCCAGCCCCGGGTGTCGAGCTGCCGCCACCGCCCCTCGCGGACCGGCGCGGCCACGGCGAGCAGCCGGCGGTGGAAGGCGGCCAGGTCCGGGTCGGCGGGCTCGTCCGGGAACCGTGCCAGGAAGACCGGCAACCGGGTACGCCGCCCCTCGAACTGCCCGTCGTGCCAGAGCACGGCTCCCGGCAGCGTGGCGATCGCCACTGCCGCGGCCCGGCCCCGCCCGCCCGGCAGGGTCGCCGCCGCCCGCGGTTCGTCGTGGTTCTCCAGGAACCGGATCAGGCCGTCCTGGTAGTCCCGATCGGCGGCCAGGTGCTTGCGCACCGACTCGGCGTCCTCGTGCGCCAGCCGGTCGTACAGCCGCTTGTCGTAGCAGAAGTCGAAGCCCTGCCGTTGCAGCGTCCACTCCATGTCCCAGTACGCCTCGGCGATCAGCACCAGGTCCGGGTGCCGCCGGTGCACCCGCTCGATCACCGCCGGCCAGAACTCCTGCTCCGGGGCCGCGCCGACGTGCCCGCCCCAGGTCCGGGCGAACACCTCGTTGATGAGCAGCATCGCCATGTCGCAGCGGATCCCGTCGCACTGGTCGCCGATGTCGCCGAGCACCGTCGCGGTCGCCTCCCGCAGCCCGGGGTCGAACGCGTTGAGCTGGGCCACGTCCGGCCACGGCGGGAAGTACGGGTCCCTGCCGTTGGCCAGCACCCGCCCGGCCGCGGTGAACCAGCCCGCCGGGTCGGCCGCCTGATCCGCCGCGCTGCCCTGGACGAACCACTCGGGATGCTCGACCGTCGCCGGATGGTCCGGGGCCACGTGGTTGGGCACGTAGTCGAGCACCAGCCGGACCCCGCGCGCCCGCAGCTCGGCCCGTGCCCGGGCCAGCCCCTCCGGGCCGCCGAGCCTGGCGTCCACCCGGTACCGGCGCACGCAGTACGGCGAACCGACCACGTCGGCCTCGGTCAGGTCGGGCAGCGCCTCCCGGAACGATCGTTGCAGCCCGTCGTTCGCGTGCGCCACGGCCAGGCCGGCCGGGCTGCGCTCCCAGACGCCCATCAGCCAGACCGCGTCCACCCCGGGCACGGCCACCTCGTCCCACACCTCGCCGGGCACGTCGCCGAGGGTCACGTCCCGGCCGTACCGGCGGCTCAGGCGGGTCAGCCAGGGCCAGGTGAAGATCTCGTACACCGCCGGCGCCGCCGGCCAGCCGCTGCTCATCGCTCCTCCTCCGGCACCACTGCCGTCTGCAGGACACCGGCCATGCCCTTGTCCAGCAGGTCGACGCCGGCCAGCCCGGCGAAGACGTTCGGAAAGACGGCGACCAGGCCGGTCCAGCCGGTCTGGTGGGCGGCGCCCAGGCCGGCTCCGTTGTCGCCGTGGAAGTACTCGTTGAAGGTGATCAGGTCACGCCAGTGCGCACTGGCATAGATGTCCATGCCGCCGTGCACCGGGCGCCTGCCGTCCGGACCGGGCAGGAAGATGCCGGTGAGCCGCCCGGAGATCTCCCGGGCCACCTCGAACAGCGTCATCTTGACCCCGGAGCCGGTCGGGCACTCCACGGTGAAGTCGTCGCCGTACCCGACGTACAGATTCATCAGGGCCCGGATCACCAGGACGTTGGCGGGGAACCAGATCGGGCCGCGCCAGTTGGAGTTGCCGCCGAACATGCCGCTGTCCGACTCGGCCGGCTGATAGGTGACGGAGTATGTCCGGTCGGCGACACGGAACTCGAACGGGTGGTCCCGGTGATGCCGGGAGAGGGACCGGATGCCGTACGGGCTCAGGAACTCGTCCTCGTCGAGCAGCCGGGTGAGGATGCGCCGCAACCGGCTCTCGTCGAACAGCGCCAGCAGGTGCTGGCCGTGCCGGCCGAGCGGGCGGCCCCGGGACAGCACCGAGCTGACGCTGGGATGCCGGTTCACGAAGTCCTGCACGCCCTCGATGAGCTGCGGGTACCGGGACGTGACGAGGGATTCGTACACCGTCGTCGCCGCCAGCGGCAGCAGGCCGACCAGCGACCGCACCCGCAGCCGTTCCGCGCTGCCGTCCGGCAGCCGCAGCAGGTCGTAGAAGAACCCGTCCTCCTCGTCCCACATCGCCGCGCTGCCGGTCTCGTGGCCGACCGCCACCGCGATCCAGGCGAAGTGCTCGAAGTACGCCTGCGCCTGTTCCAGGTACACCTCGTCGCGCTGGGACAGCTCCAGGGCGATCTGCAGCATGCTCTGGCAGTACAGCGCCATCCACGCGGTGCCGTCGGCCTGGTCCAGGTAGCCGCCGGTGGGCAGCGGCGCGCTGCGGTCGAAGACGCCGATGTTGTCCAGCCCGAGGAATCCGCCCTGGAAGACGTTGTTGCCGTCGTGGTCCTTGCGGTTGACCCACCAGGTGAAGTTCTTCGACAGCTTGTGGAAGATCGCCTCCAGCCAGGCGTGGTCGCCCGTGCCGCCGCGGCGTGCCTTGTCCAGCTCGTAGACCAGGTAGGTGGCCCAGGCGTGCACCGGCGGGTTGACGTCGCTGAAGTTCCACTCGTACGCCGGGATCTGCCCGCTCGGGTGCAGGTAGCGGCGGCTGAGCAGCAGGTCCAGCTGGTGCTTGGCGAACTGCTGGTCGACCACGGCGAGCGGGATGGTCTGGAAGGCCAGATCCCAGGCAGCGAACCAGGGGTACTCCCACTTGTCCGGCATGGAGATCACGTCGTTGCAGATCATGTGGAACCAGTCGCCGTTACGGATCCCCTTGGCGGCCAGCGGATCCAGGCCGTGCCCGGTGAGCCAGCGTTCCACGTCGTAGCCGAAGTACTGCTTGCTCCACAGCATGCCGGCCAGCGCCTGCCGGACCACCTGCCGCTCGTCGTCGCCGAGGCTCGGGTCGAGCATGCCGGCGTAGAACTCGTCGGCCTCGGCCCGCCGCAGATCGACCACCTCGTCGAACTCGGCCTCCGAGGAGGGGGCGGGCTGCTCGGACAGCCGGAACCGGACCGTGGCCGACCCGCCGGCCGGCACCTCGAGGGTGACGTCGGCGGCCACCTTGGTGCCGGTGCGGTCCGGGTTCACCGCTCCGGTGTCGCCGTGCACCACGTACCGGTGGAAGGCGTCCTTGCCGGGGTCCTCGTTCTCGGTGAACAGCAGCGGGAACCCGCCGAGCACGGTGAACCAGCGGGTGCCGAGCCTGTGGTGGACCGCCTCGACGTGCTCGTCCGCGGCCCGCAGCGCCGGCTTCGGCTCCGGCCGGTCCCACGACCAGGTGTTGCGGAACCACAGCGTCGGCAGGACCCGCAGGCTCGCCGCCTCCGGGCCGCGGTTGTGCACGGTGATCCGGCCCAGGATGTCCTCCGGGCCGGCCTTGGCGTACTCGACGACCACGTCGAAGTACCGGTCCTCGGCGAAGACGCCGGTGTCGAGCAGCTCGTACTCGAAGTCCCGGCGGTCGCGGTTGCGGTTGGTGACGATCAGGTCCTCGTACGGGTATGCCGCGTGCGGGTACTTGTAGACCATCCGCTGGTAGGAGTGGGTCGGCGTGGCGTCGACGTAGAACCAGTACTCCTTGACGTCCTCACCGTGGTTGCCCTCGGCGTTGGTCAGCCCGAAGAACCGCTCCTTCAGGATCGGGTCGTTGCCGTTCCACAGCGCCACGGCCAGGCAGAGCGCCTGCTCGTCGTCGCTGAACCCGGCGATGCCGTCCTCACCCCACCGGTACGGCCGGGACCGCGCGGCGTCGTGACTGAGATAGGCCCAGGCGTCGCCGCCCGGGCTGTAGTCCTCGCGGACCGTGCCCCACTGCCGCTCGCTGAGGTACGGTCCCCACTTGCGCCATGGAACCGCGGAGGTGTCCGCGTCGTGGAGGCGCCGCTGTTCACTGTTGGTGGCCATGCCCTCAGGCTCGTCCCGGGTTCCCGCCGCTACGTCCCCCGGCGCGGATGAATGGCCGTGAACGCCAAGACGCCGCCCGGGGCATGCCGGGCGGCGTCTGGGTGAAGGGTGATCGTTACCGCTGCTCACCGCCGTGCAGGGCCTCCTGCAGCTCGGCCTCGGTCTCCTTCGGCAGCGAGGACTTGAGCACCGTGCCGCCGTACTTGCTCAGCGCCTCGACGGCCTTGTCCGGCGTGACCGCCTCGACGACCAGGAACAGGGCCGACGTGCCGGGCTGCAGCTCGTCCCGGATCCGCTGCTGGAACTCCTTGTTGATGGCGCCCTTGGCGAGCTTGCCGGTGAGGGCGCCGAGGCCCGCGCCGACCGCCATGCCGAGGATCGGGACGAAGAACAGCATCCCGAAGAGCAGACCCCAGAACATGCCCCACGTCGTGCCGCCACCGACCGCGTGGTGGTTGGTGGTGACGTGGAACTTGCCCTCACGGTCGCGGATGATCACCGCGATCGCGTCCGGCTGGATGATCAGGTCCTTGGCCAGCCGGCCGGCCTCCAGCGACGCCGCTGTCGCTGTGGTCTCGTCCGGGTAACCGATGGCGACCAGTGTTGCCATGTCGAACTCCTTCCGTGCCTCATCACGTCCCGATCAGTCAGCCATGGGCCGGTGCCGGCGGCCTCATCCCTGTGGGAGGAAGTCCGGCGCCCGGGACGCGGCGACTCTGGGAGGCGACGGAAGGAGAGGGCGCCGTCGGGTGTGGAGCTGGTCTGCGTTTCATCCGTCACGGATGGCGTGACCGTGACCGGTCCGGCGACATGATCGGCCCGTAACCACGGACCCCGTACGAGGGAGAGACAACCATGACCGACACAGAGGCGTCGCGGCAGTCGTACGACGAGCCGTACCGTCCCACCGGACGCCGGGAGCCGACCGGCTGGGTGGGGATGGTGGTCTTCGCCGGCGTCATGCTCCTGATGCTCGGCGGATTCCAGGCGATCGAGGGGATCATCGCCCTGTTCCGTGACGAGTTCTATCTGACCACCGAGGCCGGCCTGGTGGTGCCGGTGGACTTCAGCGCCTACGGCTGGACCCACCTGATCCTCGGGCTGATCGCGGTCGGCACCGGTCTCGGCATCCTGGCCGGGCAGACCTGGGCCCGCGTCGTCGGCATCATCATCGCCGTGCTGAGCGCCCTGGTGAACATGGCGTTCCTGCCGGCCTACCCGATCTGGTCCACCATCGTGATCGCCCTGGACGTCATCGTGATCTACGCGCTCTGCGCCCACGGCCGTGAGGTCAAGTACTGATCTCCGCCCGGCCGGCACCGATCGCGAGATCGGTCCGGCCGGGTTTCCGCGTGGAGTCCTGATCCTGCTCGGCTCGGCGTGCGCGGTCGTGGTGGTGGCCGGGATGCGCGGCGTCGCGGACCTCGTCGGCCCGGTCTTCCTGGCCCTGATGCTGGCCGTCACGGCCAGCCCGATCACCGGACGGCTGCGTGAGCGCGGGGCGCCGGTCTGGGTGGCCGCCACGGTCACCATCGGCACCGTCTACGCGGGACTGTTCGCTCTCGGGGCGGCGCTGGCCGTCTCGGTGTCCCGCCTGATCGACCTGCTGCCGCAGTACCAGGCCCAGTTCGCCGGCCTGCGCGACGACCTGGTCGCCACGCTCAGCGGGTTCGGCATCGACGCCGAACAGCTGCGCACCGCGGTGGCCGGGGTGGACTCCGGGTCCTTCGTACGCCTGGTGGAAGTCCTCTTCGACGGTCTCGCCGGTGCCCTGTCGAACTCGGTGTTCCTGCTCGCCGTGCTGCTGTTCATGTGCCTGGACACGGTGAGCTTCCCGGCGAAGCTGCGGGCGGCCGCCGCCGAGCGCCCGCTGGTGGTCGGGGCGCTCCACTCGTTCGCCACCGGAACCCGGCGCTATCTGCTGGTGACGACGGTGTTCGGCCTGATCGTGGCGACGTTCGACACGGTGCTGCTGTGGGCGATGGGCATCCCGCTGCCGCTGCTGTGGGGGCTGTTGTCGTTCATCACCAACTACATCCCGAACATCGGCTTCGTGATCGGGCTGATCCCGCCCGCGCTGCTCGGCCTGCTGCAGGGCGGCCCCGAGCTGATGCTGTGGGTGATCGCCGTCTACTGCGTGGTCAACTTCATCATCCAGTCGGTGATCCAGCCCAAGATCGTGGGCGACGCGGTGGGGCTGTCCGCGACCGTCTCGTTCCTGTCGCTGATCTTCTGGGGCTGGGTGCTCGGGGCGCTCGGGGCGCTGCTGGCGATCCCGCTGACGTTGCTGGCCAAGGGCCTGCTGATCGATGTCGACCCGTCGACGCGCTGGCTGAACGGCCTGCTCGGCGGAGGATCGCTCCCCGCGGATGAGGTGTCGGAGGACCCCGCCGCCGGACGATGACGGCCATGACGACCTTCACGGTATGGAAGTTCGACGAACCCGAGCGGGCGGAACGCTTCGCCCACATCCTGAAAGACGCCTCCGCCGAGGGCCTGGTGCACATCGTCGACTACGCGGTGGTCACCTGGCCGAAAGGCGCCTCCGCGCCGGAGACCCACCATGAGCACTCCAGCACCTGGCGGCACACCGGCTGGGGCGCGTTCTGGGGCATCGTGATCGGTGGCCTGTTCCTGGTCCCGGTGATCGGCGGCGCGGTCGGCGCGGGCATCGGCGCGCTGGTCAAGGCCACCGAGGGCACCGGCATCGGCCGCGAGCAGCTGGAGACCATCCGCCTGGAGGTCACCGAGGGCACCTCGGCGCTGTTCCTGGTCACCGACCACGGCAACCTGGACCGGCTGGGCGAGCGGTTCCACGGGATGCACCAGAAGCTGATCGCCACGAACCTCACCGATGAGGAGAAGGGCATGCTGATGGAGACCTTCGGTGACCACAGCGCATCCTGACCCCGCCGCACGTGTGGCGGCCGGGCGGGCGGCCCGGGAGCGGCTTCCGCTGACCGGGCACGCCGGCTTCGCCCCGGCCGCCGGCCGGCCCGACCCGGTCGCGCTGCTCACCGCTCAGGAGGCGGACCGGGTGCCGGAGCTGCTGCCGATCCGGCACCAGCGGATGGCGGCCTCCCCGCTGGCCTTCTACCGCGGCGCCGCCGTGCTGATGGCCGGCGACCTGGCCGCGGGCCCGTCCACCGGGCTGACCACCCGGCTCTGCGGGGACGCCCACCTGTTCAACTTCGGTGTGTACGCGTCCCCGGAACGCCGCCTGGTCTTCGACCTCAACGATTTCGACGAGACCTACCCCGGCCCGTTCGAGTGGGACGTCAAGCGGCTGGTCGCGAGCCTCGCCCTGGCCGGCCGGGACAACGGCTTCAAGCGCCGGCAGCGGGCCGAGGTGATCCTGGCGGCCGCCGCACGGTACCGGGCCGCCATGATCGAGTTCGCCGCGATGCGGGAGGTGGACGTCTGGTACGCCCGTGCCGACGTCGACGAGATCCGCGGGCGGCTCGGCGCCGCCCTGAGCAAACGGATCGCCAAGGCCGAAGCGAAGGCCCGCACCCGCGACAGCCTGCAGGCCTACCACCGGCTCACCGCGATGACCGTCGCCGGCCGGCGGATCGTCGCGGACCCGCCGCTGGTGGTGCCGATCGGTGACCTGCTGCCCGGGGTGGCCCGCAAGGTCCTCGAGGACCAGATCCGCGACCTGCTCGCCGGGTACCGGGAGAGTCTCGCCGACGACCGGCGGCACCTGTTCGACAAGTTCACGTTCGTCGACCTGGCCCGCAAGGTGGTCGGCGTCGGCAGCGTCGGCACCCGCTGCTGGATCGTGCTGCTGACCGGCCGTGACGACCAGGACCCGCTGCTCTTGCAGGTCAAGGAGGCCGGCCGGTCGGTGCTGGGGGACGGCACGGGCCAGGACTGGGACAGCAACGGCCGCCGGGTCGTCTCCGGCCAGCGGATCATGCAGGCGACCAGCGACATCTTCCTGGGCTGGCACACCGTGGAGGGGTTCGACGGGAAGACCCGGGACTTCTACGTGCGCCAGCTGCGCGACTGGAAGGGCTCGGCCGTCGTCGAGCAGATGGATCCGGCGGGCATGGCCGCGTACGCCAGGCTGTGCGGCTGGACCCTGGCCCGTGCCCACGCCCGCGGCGGCGACCGCCTCGCGATCGCCGCCTATCTGGGCAAGAGCGCCAAGTTCGAGCAGGCCATGGTCCCGTTCGCGGAGGCCTACGCCGACCTGACCGAGGCCGACCACGCGGCGTTCGCCGCCGTCGTCACGGGATGACCGGTTCGGCGGGCACGTCGTCGTGGTTGCGGGCGATCAGGGTCACCCCGATCTCGTACGCCGCCAGCAGCACCACGATGATCAGCAGCGACTGCCACGACGACAGGATCAGTGCCAGCACCGCCGCGACGACGAGCCCGCCCACCCGTACCGCGTCGAGGTGCCCGGCGATGAAGCCGGGCCCGCGCCGCACCGCGTACGTCCCGCCCCGCCGCGTCCACCGCCAGCCGGCGACGGTCCCGCGCCGGACGCCGCCCCGCAGCCACACCGGGATCCGTCCCGGCCCGGCCAGGTAGGCCAGCAGCGCGATCACCACGCCGATCACGATGAGCTGGACGCCCCGCTCCCGGAGCAGGCTGAACACCGTGGTCATGGCCGCGTCCACACCGTCCCGGTAGACCCCGGACGGCACCTCCCCCAGGATCTGCCGCTTGACCGCCCGCAGCAGCGCGGTGATCGCCACCGCCGCCACCACCAGCCACAGCCCGAACTGCACCGCCGTCCGGCGCCGCCCCGGCGAGATCACGAACGCGGCCAGCAGCAGCAGGATCGTCCCGGCCACGAACAGCGCCAGGTACCGTTTCGCGGCCGCCACCGCCTGCTGCGCCTCCCACAGCTGCCCCGCGTCGTACACGGTGAACTGCGCGAAGTTCGCCGGCAGGCTCACCCCGAGTTGCTCGGAGACCCGCAGCCGCAGGTTCTCCGGGATCGCGCCGCTGCTCAGGTCGGGCAGTGTGATCGTCTTGCCGAACATCGTCGGCAACTGCTCGCTCAGCTCCCGCAGCACCTGGTTGATCAGTGGCAGCAGGTCGATCTCGATCCGGTCCTCCCGTGCCGTGATCACCGTGCTGGTCCCCTCCAGCACCGCCATCACCCGCTGGTGCACCCGCCGATTCAGCTCCGCCCAGATGCCCTGGAAACGGTCGCTGCCGAGCACCCGCTCCACCGTCTTGTCGACCTGTTCGCGCAGCTGGCCGGTGATCGGCCCGACGACGAACCCGGCCTGCGGCGGCAGCACGTCCCGCAGCCGCTGCTCGACGTTCAGGACCCGGAACACCTCGGTGGTGGCGTACTCGGCGACCGCCGTGTTCACCCGCGGATCCTGCGTCAGCGGCGCGACGGTGGTCACCCACCGGTCGGTGTTCAGCGTGGTGGTCGCCGCCCACAGCCCGACGACGCTGGTGACCAGGGCGAACGCCGCCACCGCGGCCAGGATCGCGGCGAGGGTGCGCCGGATCGCGCCCCCTTTCGGCCGCCTCCGGCGCCGGGTCTCCAGCCGGCCACGCAAGGCGGCGACCTCCGCGCGCAGCCGCTCCAGCTCCTCTTCCTTCTCCGGTACGGGTGTCGTGCTCACTTCCTCCGGTACAGCGGCCACGCCTTCCGGCCGCGTGGGTTCGCCGGCGGGGCCGGACGCCGGTTCGTCAGGCGCTCCGGGCCCGGCCGTCGTCGATGACGAGCTGGTCATCTCTCCTCCTCGCTCCTCACTCCTCGCCGAGACGGGGCGGGCCGGGCGTGCCCCGGCCACCCGCCGACGGTCCCGCCGGTCCCGCCGCGGTCGCCTCATCCGGCACGGGTGAACCGGCCAGGCAGCCGAATTGAGCGGATAGTCCGATTCGACGATTCACCCGTACCGGATGAGGCCCTTCCGCTCCGGCCCGAGCAGGCTGAGCCCACCGCAACGAGACGGGAGAGCGATGAGATGGAACTTCAGGACATGGGGCCGGTCGACTACCTGTGCGTCGAGTTCCCCGACGGAAGCCTGAACGGGACCGCGTTCCCACTGCTGGTCGACCTGGTCGACCGCAAGATCATCCGGGTGCTGGACATCCTCTTCGTCCGCCGGGAGCCCAACGGTGACGTGACCGCCGTCGAAGGGCGCGAGGTCGAGCTGGCCGGGCTGGGCGCCTTCCACGGCGCGGCCTCCGGCATGCTCGGCGGCGACGACCTGCGGGACCTCGGCGAGGTGCTGGAACCCGGCTCCGCCGCCGTGATCCTGGTCTACGAGAACACGTGGGCGGCTCCGCTGGCCGTCCGGCTGCGGGAGAACGGCGCGCACCTGGTCGCCGGCGGCCGGATCCCGGTGCAGTCGCTGATCGCCGCGCTGGACGAGACCGAGAAAGAACACAGTGGCAGCTCCGACGGAGGATGGTGATCACGATGCCCGGACTTCTGCGTGGTATCGCCCGCACCGCGGTGGTGGCGGGCACGGCGACAGCGGTCTCCAACCGCGTCTCCCGGCGCCAGGTGGGCCGGTGGTCCCGGCAGGCCGATGAGCAGCAGTACGCCCAGCAGCAGCCCGAGTACGCCGATGAGCCGGCGCCCGACCCCACCTCGGCCAAGCTGGACCAGTTGCGCCAGCTCGGCGAGCTGAAGGCCCAGGGCGTCCTCACCGACGCCGAGTTCGAACAGCAGAAACAGCGGATCCTGGCCTCCTGAGCCTTCCGGCGTGTGAAGTTCGGCCGTCATACGCGCCCCAACTCCACACGCCGAACCGCACCTCCCGCGTGTGAAGTTCGGCCGTCATGCGCGCCGCAACTCCACACGCAGTGGGGTTGTCTCGGTGGCGAGGGCGGCGACGAAACCGCTCGTCGGCCCGTACCCCTCGAAAACCCTCCGCTGGCGCTGCGCGCCGGTGCCCTCGCGCCGCAACCGCTCCACCTCGGCGTAGATCTCGCCGGTATCGCCTGACGCGTCCAGCTGCGGGGTGATCTTCGCGAGCAGCCGGTCCGCCTCCGTGCCGGTCCGGCCCCCGCCCCGCGCCACCGCCAGCAGTTGCTCGCTGACCAGGCTCCCGGACGGGGGCACCAGCTTGGCGCCGGACCACACGTCCTCGATCAGGGTGGCGGCCCGGCCGGGAACGGCGGCGACCCGCTGGCCACCAGATAGGCCCCGGCGGCTTCGGCGGCGGTCAGCCGCAGCCGGGACAGTTCGCTGCGCAGTTCTCCGAGGCCGGTGCAGACGGACGTGGTGGTCTCGACTTGGTAGGCCATGTACTCAGGTTTGATCCGGTCGTCCCCGCCGATGTTCCGCATCACCGCCGGCGCCTGTGGCGACACCGCCCCGTCCGGATCCAACAGCAGGAACTCTTCCTCGACTCCCATGGTCAGCACGAATGGAGGATGCGATCCGGGCCGTCACGGTCACCTCATCCCCGCGGGGTGACCGGACGACCGACGTACGGGCCAGCTTGTCGTGCAGGCCCTGATGCCGCCGGTCCACCAGCAGCCACAGTGCCAGGATCGGGAGGTACGCCATCAGCAGGCCCCGGATGAGGGCGGCGTACCACCGTGGCGGCCGGCCGGCCCGGTCCACCACGCGCAGGCCGAACACCGCCATTCCCGGCGTACGCCCGGCCAGCATCCAGAACAGCGCGCAGTACACCGCCATGATCGCCGGCAGGAACACCACGTAGGACGTCAGCACCACCCGGGCCAGCGCCCGCCCCTCCGCGCCGAGGACCGAGGCGGTCAGCGCGAAGGTGATCGCTGCCGCCCCGCTCGTCACGGCCACGACCAGGACGTCCAGAAGGTACGCCGCCGACCGGCTGACCAGCCCGGCGTACGGGTTCATGTCGGCGTCTCGGCGTTCCCGTTCCGGGTCCAGCGCAGGGTCAGCCGATCCACCGCGTCGTCCCCGGCGGCGGCCCCGGCCCGGAACCGCCCGACCACGTCACCGACCATGCTGTCGCGCTGTCCCCGGACCAGCGCCCGGATCCGGTCCGGTTCGCGTTCCAGCAGCTCCAGCACCCGGTCAAGCTGGATCTCCACCACCCGTTCGACGAGCGGGGAAGTGGCCAGGGCGGTGATCGCGGCGTCCACGAGCCGGGTCCGTTCGGCAGCGCCGCGCCGGGCCAGCACGGCCAGTTGCTCGTCGAGCCGGACACTTTTCAGGTCCATGCCGCGCAGCCGTTCGCCGGCCCGGCTCAGCACCCCGATCGCCGCGTCACCCCACTGCGACAGTCTCATCGCCGCCTCCTCAGGAATACCTTCCGGATCTCGGTGGGCACCACCACGAACGCGCCGGCGACCAGGCAGATCAGCCATTGGCCGAGGTCCAGCGGGGTGGTCTGCAGGATGCTCTGGAACAGCCCGAACTCGGTGGCCAGCACGATCGCCGCCGCCGACATCCCGGTGGTGATCAGGAACCGCTTGTCGCCGAAGGTGTCCAGGCTGAACACCGAGCGGATGTCGCTGCGCACGGTCAGGGAGAACGCCAGGTTGGCGATGGAGAACGCGGTCACGCCCATGGTCCGGCCGGTGTCCAGGTCCCAGTCGTTGTCCGCCCACCAGATCACCAGCAGCGTGAGCGCGCCCATCACCAGCCCGAGGAAGCCCAGCCAGCCCATCGCGCTCCGGCTCAGCAGCGGCTCGTCCGACCGGCGCGGCTTCTGTTTCATGATGTCGGCCTCGGCCTTGGCGTACCCGAGCCCGACCGACTGGAAGACCTGGGTGGTGAAGTTCAGCCACAGGCTCTGCAGCGGCAGGAACGGCACACCGGCCGCGATGTTGCCGATGCTGGCCCCCAGGAACGTGATGATCATGCCGATCAGCACGCCGATCTGGAAGAAGATGTACTTCTTCAGGTTCGCGTACAGGCCCCGGCCCAGCTCGACGGCCTTCACGATGGTGGCGAAGTCGTCGTCGGTGAGGATCATCGCGGCGGCCTCTTTGCTGACCTCGGTGCCGGTGATCCCCATCGCGATGCCGATGTCGGCCTTCTTCAGCGCGGGCGCGTCGTTCACCCCGTCGCCGGTCATCGCGACGATGTGGCCCTTGCGTTTGAGCACCTCGACGAGCCGTACCTTGTGTTCCGGGGTGACCCGGGCGATCACGCCGATCCCGCCGATCTCCCGGTCCGCCTCCTCGTCGCTCATCGCGCCGAACTCCGCGCCGGTGATCGCCCGCCCGCGGATGCCGAGCTTGCCGGCGATCGCCGCGGCGGTGACCGCGTGGTCACCGGTGATCATCCGGACCTCGATGCCGGCGGCGTGCGCCTCGGTGATCGCGGCGAGGGCCTGCGGGCGCGGCGGGTCGACGATCCCGACCAGGGTCAGGACGGTCAGTCCGTTCAGCAGTTCCAGCAGGTCGGCACCCGGGTCGAAGGTCGCCGGGTCGAAGTCCTTGCGCCCGGTCGCCATCACCCGCAGCCCCTGCTTGCCGAGCCGGGTGTTCTCCTCCAGATAGCGTTCCCGGAAGTCGTCGTCGACAGCCACCTCGGCCAGGTCCTCCGGCCGCGGGCGGAACCCCGCGCGGGCCAGCACCTGGTCCGGCGCGCCCTTCACGAAGCAGCGGATCACGTCCTTGCCGTCCGCGGCGGTCATCCGGTGGAAGGTCGCCATCATCTTGTACGCCGCGTCGAACGGCAGCTCCGCCACCCGCGGATACCGTTTCCGGGTCGCCTCGGTGTCCAGCCCGCCCTTCTCGGCGAGCACCACCAGCGCGCCCTCGGTCGGGTCGCCGATCAGGCTCCCGTCGTTGATCACCGCGTCCGAGGCCAGGACCATCGGCAGCAGGAAGTTCTCGAGCGGCACGTCCGGCTGCCCGGCGACCCGCTTGATCACCCCGTCGGTGCGGTAGCCGCCCCCGGAGATCGTGTACTGCCGCCCCGGGATCGTCATCTCCACAGCGGTCATCTGGTTCAGCGTCAGCGTGCCGGTCTTGTCGGAGTTGATCGCCGACGTCGACCCGAGCGTCTCGGTGGACCGCAGCCGCTTCACGATCGCGTTCGCCTTCGCCAGCATCTGCGTGCCGAGCGACAGGATCGTGGTGACCACCGCCGGCAGACCGGTCGGGATCGCCGACACCGCGAACGCCACCGCCGCCGTGAACACCACCCCGAACTCGTTGCCCCGCGCCAGGTTGATGGCCACCGACGCGAGCAGCGCGATCCCGGCGATCACCAGGATCTGGTTGGTCAGCTTGCTCAGCTGCCGGGTGAGCGGCGTATCGGCGTCCTTCTCGGTCTGCAGCATGCCGGAGATCCGGCCCACCTCGGTCGCCATGCCGGTCGCGGTGACCAGCAGCTCCCCGGCGCCCCGGGTGACGTTGGTGTTCATGTACGCCATGTCGGACCGGTCACCGAGCGGCGTGTCCGCCGAACCCACCGGCGTGACGTCCTTCGCCACCGGCAGGCTCTCGCCGGTCAGCGCCGACTCGTCGATCTCCAGGGTGGCCGCGCGCAGCAGCCGCCCGTCGGCCGGCACCACATCACCGGCCTCCATCACCACGACGTCGCCCGGCACCAGCTCCTCGGCCGGGATCTCGGCGAGCGCCCCGTCCCGCCGTACCTTCGCCTTGATGATCATCATCTTCTGGAGGGCGTCGATCGCCGCGGCGGCCTTGCCCTCCTGATGCAGGCCGAGCGCCGCGTTCAGCAGCGTCAGCGCGATCAGCAGGATGCCGGTCCCCCACTGCTTCAACGGGTACAGGCTGCCGATACCGGCGGCCAGCAGCACGATCTGCATCGGATCCGCGTACTGCCGAAGAAACGACCGCCACCACGGCTCCTTCTTCGCCTCCGCGAACCGGTTCGGGCCGTACTTCTCCCGCCGCTTCACCGCCTCGTCGGCGCTGAGCCCACGTTGCCGGTCCACCTTCTCCGCCTCGAGCGCCTCCGGAACGGAGAGCACATGGAACGCCAGCGCCTCCTCGGCGTCCGGCGGCGAGGTCATCGTGGCCATCGAATGCTCCTTCCCCCTTCATGGGGCGCTCATCTTTCGGGTACGGGGTGAAGCCGTCAGCCGTACTGCCGGGGATGGGGACGCGGCGCCGGGCGTACGACGACCGGGATGATCGCCGTCTTCGCCACCCCCGCCACCAGCGAACCGATCGCCACCCCGAGCACGAAGTTCAGGCCGGCCGTGAACATCCGCGACCCCAGGCTCTCGTCGGTCACGAACGGCGCGAGCATCGCCACCACCGTCGCCAGCGCGACCACCCACCCGAAGAACCGCATCGGCCGCGGCGTCGTCAGGATCAGCACGTGGATCAGCCCGGTGGCCGCCAGCGCCGCCAGGGCGGCGCCCAGCGCGTACCAGCCGGTGGAGGCGTCACCCCAGGCGCCCTCCCCCTTCGGGGCGAGCACGTCCACGTTGAACAGCCCTCGCCCGAGCAGCACGCCGGCGATCGCGATCAGCGCCGCCACGGCGGCCGTGGCCGCGCCCCCGGCCCACAGCTTCCCGGCGTTGATCGTGGGACTCGGGCGCGGGTCCCCCGGCGGATACATACCGGACATGAGGTCCTCCTCCAGCGACACGAACTGCCGGAACAGAGCCTCGCCGCCACCCCCCTCCCCCACCTCATCCGGCGAGGATGAACGACCCCCGGCTGGTCCTCACGGCTGTCTCCCGCCCGCCGAGACAGCCCCGACAACCAGCCACACAAGATCCACCGCCGACTCCAGCCGGACAACCCGGCGCCGGCCGTCGCCAGGCCGCGACAACCGGCCGGAACGACAGCCGGCAACCCCAGCCGTCGCCCAGCCACCCCAACACGCCCCCATAACCGGCTACCGCGACGGCCGGCGAACCCGGCCGTCACTCAGCGACCTCATCGAACTCCCAGAACCGGCCGGAACGACGGCCGGCGGTGGATCTTGTGCGGCTGGTTTCGCCGGCGGCGACAGGCGGGGCGGCGGGGGCTATCCGTCGGTGGCGGTGAGGAGGCGGGTGGCGATCGAGCGGGCGGCGGCCAGAAGCTCGGATCCGCCGAGGATGCGGTAGGGGGTGGGGATGACGGTGAGCTGGTGGGCGTACCAGAAGGGATTGTTGGTGCTGCCCGTCAGGAGGCTCCCGCCGGGGCCGGGGCGGAGCGTGCCGAGGGCCGGGTCGAGCCACTCCCGCAGCGAGGCCGGCGGGGATTCGATCAGGACCTCGGTGGGGTGGGCCCAGCCGGCGGCGAGGTGCTCGTCGAGGAGGGCGATCGGGTCGAGGCCGGCCGGTGGCGGGAACGTGGCGGTCAGGACCTCGACCCCGGTGACCCGGTCGATGCGGTAGGCGCGGCGGGCGTCGGCGGTGTGGGAGTGGCAGAGGAGGTACCACCTGCCGTGCCGGACGACGATGGCCCACGGGTCCACTTCGGCGGTCCATCGGCGGCCGGTTTCGGTGCGGTAGTCCACCCGGACCCGCAGGGTCTGTGCGCAAGCCCGGACCAACCCGGACGTGATCTCGGGGTCGGGCCGCACAGCGGACCGGTCGGGTGCGGGCGCCGCCGTGTGCCGCATCGCCTCGACCTGGACGGCGAGCCGTTCCGGGAGGACGCGGACGATCTTGCCGAGGGCGCTGCCCACCGGATCGGTGGCGTCGCCGGCCTGATGGTGACCGTCCAGCACCGCCATGACCAGGCCGAGCGCCTCGGCCTGGGTGAAGATCAGCGGCGCGGGGCGGGCGCCGCGGCCGACGCGATAGCCGCCGTACGGCCCGCGCACGGACTCGATCGGGATGCCGGCCTCGCGCAGGATCGCGATGTAGCGGCGGGCGGCGCGCTCGGTGACGCCGCCCAGTTTCTCGGCGAGCCGGTCGGCGGTGATGCCGGGGTTGCCTTGCACGGCCTCGTACGCCATCAGCGCCCGCGCCGTAGGACTCGCCACCCCCGGGAGCATAGCCGCCGGGTTCAGGCGACAGGCAGCTCGAAGATCATGCAGCTGGACGTGGCGTGGGCGATCAGGCGGCCGGCGCCGTCGGTGATGCGGGCCTCGGCGAGCGCGGTCCGGCGGCCCCGCTGCAGGACGGTGCCGGTGCAGGTGAGGCGGCCGGAGGCGATGGTGGCGGGGCGCAGGAACTTCACGTTGAGGTCCATGCTGGTGTAGCCGACGCCGGCCGGCAGGGTGCTGTGCACGGAGCAGGCGGCTGCGGTGTCGAGCAGGGTGGAGAGGATGCCGCCGTGCACGCTGCCGAGCGGGTTGTAGTGGAACTCCTGCGGCGTAAGCGACAGGGTGACGGTGCCTTCCTCGGCGTGGATGCCCTCGCCGCCGATGAGGTTCATGATCGGCGGGGGCGGGAGTTCGCCGGACGCCATGGCCCGCAGGATCTCCATGCCGCTGCGCCGGCCCAGCAGGTGCGCGTGCTCGGCCGGGTCGGTCCAGCCGAAGGTGCGGGTACGGGTGTCATCCTGAGTCTGCGTCATGGATGCAGGCTGGCAGAGGCTTGCTGCGTCTGTCAACGAGACTTAGCCTGTCTCACATGCTCCCGGACGAGATGCCCGACCCTCAGAACTGGTCCTTCGACAACTGCACGATCGAACGGGCCATGGGCGTCCTCGGTGAGAAGTGGACCCTCGTCGTCCTGCGCGAGATCTTCACCGGGGTCCGCCGTTTCGAGGACATGCGGGTCCGCACCGGCATCCCCCGCCAGGTCCTCACCAACCGCCTGTCCAGCCTGGTCGAGAACGGTGTGCTGCGCCGCGAGCCGTACCAGGAGCCGGGCGCCCGGGTCCGCCACGAGTACCGCCTCACCCCGAAGGGCTTCGAGCTGTACCCGGTCCTGATCGCCCTCGCCGAGTGGGGCAACCGCTATCTGGCCGACCCGGAGGGACCCCCGATCCGGTACGCCCACCGGGACTGCGGCGCCGACCTGCACCTGGAGATCGTCTGCGCGGACGGGCACGGCATCACGGAGAAACGCGAGGTGCAGCCTCGTCCCGGTCCCGGCGCGCATCGTCGCTGACCCGCCGCCACAGGGTCGCCCGGTCGCCGGCGGAGAAGGTCAGCCCGAAGATGCCGGACAGCGCCGCGAAATAATCGGCGGAGGTGCCCAGTTCGGTGCGGTACGCATCGGAGCCGACCCGTTTCAGGGTGCGCCCGCGCAGGATGTCGACGCCCGTCGCGTCCCGCCGCAGGACCGCCGCGACCCGCACGAACCCGGACTCCGGCGAGGTGGACAGCTCCTCGTGCTTGCCGGCGAACTCGGACATCCGGGCCGGCTCGGACCGGAAGTCCATGCCGTGGAAGGTGCCGGCCGGGTCGTGGTCGAACCGCCACCCGCCCGGCACCGCCGCCGACGGACGGAGCGTGTACCGGAACGGGCCCTGTTCGTACTCCCCCGCGACCAGCGGCAACGGCCCGTGCAGCCCATCGCCCATGCCCAGGTCGACCAGCCACTCCCCGGCGGGCGCGGCCGCCGACGGCAGGCCGGTGACGGTGAGGACGAGATGGTTGCCGCTCGCCCCGGCCGGAAGCTCCGGCCGCCCCTGCACCCCGCCGACGTGCCGGGTGACGGTGTAGCCCAGGGCCCGCAGCAGCGCGGAGAACGCCCCGTTCAGGTGGAAGCAGTAGCCGCCGCGGCCGGCGACGACCCGGCGCACGGACTCGGCCGGGCACACCGTGGTGGGGCGGCCGAGCTGGATCTCGAGGCACTCGTACGGCACGCGCTCGGCGTGGGCCCGGTGCAGCGCGTCCAGGGCCTCGGCGCTGGGCACGTGACCGGCCGACTCGGGCAGGCCGAGCCGGGCGAGATAACCGGGGACGTCGATGCTGTCGGGCATGCCGACACGCTAGCCAACGGGTACGACATGATCACAGGGTGGCGAAACTGATCGAACACCTGGAGTCGTACCTCGGAACCATCCAGGGCGGCTATTCCGGCGACGCGCGAACGCCGGAGGGCATCGGGGTCGTCTCGTTCGGCCCGGACGTGCCGTTGCCCGGCGTTCTCACCCTGACGACCCTGGGCCTCTCCCGGCACCACCTGAGCCTGCCGGACGGCGGCCACGTGCACCAGGAGCTGCTCATGCACGTGACCGGCGACGACGAGGCGTACACCCCCGGGGTGTTGTGGGGTATCGCGGGCCGGATGGCCGAACGGAGCTGGGCGCTGCCGCACGGGCAGGTGATCACCACCGGCCCGATCGTCCCCGGCGCCACGGTGACCGGGCTCCTGGCGCTCAACCCGATGTTCCTGCCGAGTGAGTTCGCGGTCTGCGAGGGCATCGAGGACGACACGGCGGCGGTGATCGTCTGGCTGGCCCCGCTCACCGCCGAGGAGATCGCCTTCGCGAAGGAGCACGGCGGGGAGGCGCTCGTGAAGATCTTCACCGAGCACGACACCAACCTCTCCGACCTGCGGCGCGACGGGGTGCCGCTCACCGTCCGCGAGTGACGGTCACCGGCACCGCCCGGCGCCGGCCGGTCATCACCCTGCTGGTCGTCTGCCAGAGCAGCATCGGGCTGATCTTCGGCGGGATCGGGCTGTTCCTCCCGCTGATCCGCACCGACCTGGGGATCGGTTTCACCGAGGCGGGGACCCTCGCGGCGGCGAGCAACCTGACGTACGCGCTGATGCAGATCCCGTCGGGATATCTGGCCGACCGGTTCACGCCGCGGCGGCTGTTCCTGATCGGCATGCTGGGCATGAACGTGCTCGCCGCCCTGTTCGCGGTGCTCGACTCGTACCCCCTGCTGTTGATCGATCAGGCCCTGGCCGGGGTGTTCCGGGCGCTGGTGTTCATGCCGGGCATGCTGCTGATGACCGGCCTGTTCCCGCCGGGCCGGCGGGCCACCGCGATGGGCCTGTACGTGGTCGGCGGCTTCTCGTCGAACATCCTGCTCAGCCTGGTCGGCCCGCTGCTGGTCGGCCCGCTCGGCTGGCGGCTGCTGTTCGCCCTGTTCGCAGCGTTCGGCCTGCTCACCGTGTTCCTCTACCGCTTCCTGGCGGGCCCTTCCCCGGCCGCCGAACCCCGCAAGGACGTCCGGTTCACCGAATTGCCCGGCTTGCTCCGGCAGCGGATCATCCAGCTCACCGCGGTCATCCAGTTCACCCGGTTGGCCGTCGCGCAGGGTTTCACCTTCTGGCTGCCGACCTACCTGGTCGTCGACCGCGGCCAGTCGCTGGCCACCGCCGGCCTGGTCGCGGCGCTGGCGTCGGCGATCAGCGCGCCGGTCAACTACCTGGGCGGATACCTCTCCGACCGGATCGGCCGGCCGCTGCTGATCATCGCCGGGTCGCTGGGCATCCTGACCGCCGGCTTGACCCTGCTCACCTATGTGCCGGGCATGCTCGGGGTGCTGGGTGTGGTGGCGCTGATCTCGGTGTCGATCCAGGTCTACTTCGGGCCGCTGTTCGCCCTGCCGCTGCAGGTGCTCGGCGACCGGAACGCGGGCCTGATCAGCGGTCTCGGCAACTTCTGGGCCAATCTCGGCGGCTTCGCGTTCGTGTACGCGCTGGGCGCCGTGAAGGACACGACCGGCTCGTTCCGGGCCGGGTTCGTCAGCCTGGCACTGCTCTGCGTGGTGGCGCTGGCGGCGGCGTGGATGACCAGAAATGCGCGTGGGAGCGCTCCAAAGTAAGCTGCGCGGATGGCCCTGCTCCTCGACGCCGCGAACATCATCGGCGGCCTGCTGCTCGCGATCCCCCTGCTGGGACGCTTCCCCGCGATCGGCCGCGCGATGGCGCACATCACCCGGTGGCGCTGGCTGGTCGGCATCGTGGCGCTGGTCGCCGGCGGCTACTACCTGATCGTGCATCTGGTGTCCGGGCCGCACCTGTTCCACTTCGAGGTGGTCGGCATCGCGGTCGGCGTGATCCTGGCCTGGGAGCGGCTGACGAACAAGCGCCCCCTGGTCCCGGCGGGCGCCCCCGGCGCGCCGCAGCCCGCCCCCGCCGAGCTGTCCGGCACCCCCCTGATCATCGCGATCTTCGGCATCATCGCGATCGTCGTCGGCCTGCAGGGCCTGCTCACCCCGAACTGAGAACCATGCCCCGTGCCCCTCTCGGCTGGCTCTGGGGGCTGTCTCAGCGGCGCTGAGACAGCCCCCAGAGCCAGCCGGACCCGCCTACGGCGTCGGGAACGGGTGACGCAGGGTCGCGTACGTCTCCCGGTAGGTCTTCGGGCCGATCAACGGCAGCACCAGGTCCCGCAGCCACACCGGCAGCGCCGCCGCCCGCGCGAACCGATCCGTCGCCGCCTGCACATGGGCCACCCGCTCCCGGCGCAGCCGCTCGTACGAAGCGCCTGCCGTGTCCCAGTCCTCGAACGCCAGCAGATCCGCCAGGACCAGGCCGTCCTCGACGGCGAGCGCCGCGCCCTGCGCCCACACCGGGGCGGTCGCGTGGGCGGCGTCCCCGACCAGCACGCAGCGCCCCGACGACCATCTGCCGGTGCGGACCTCCTCGATCGGCGAGTGATAGAGATCGGTCATCCCGTCCAGGACCGCGCGGACCGGCCGCGGGTAGGACGCGAACGTGTCGAGCAGCCAGGACACGTCCGCACCGACCGCACGGCCGCCGGTCGCGGACGCGTACCCGTACACCTGCTCGTCGTCGACCGGAATCAGCAGGATCGCGCCGCCCGGCCCGCTCCACACGGTCCAGCAGTCGACTCCCGGGTTCGGCGCCATGAACCGCCAGCTCGCCGCGCTGAGCAGCGACTCCCGGGCCCCCTCGCCGCCGATCGCGCTGGTCCGGACGATCGACCGGACCCCGTCGGCGCCGGCCACGAACCCGAAGTCCTGCCGGGTGTCGTCGCCGAAGCTGACCTCCGCACCGCCGGCCACCGGGCGCACCCCGGTGACCTCGACCGGCCGCCGCACCGCCACGTCGAGGCCGTCGGCGAGAAGGGCGAGGAGATCCGAGCGGCGTACGCACTTCGGCCGTGCCTCCGGCCCCCAGAACGCGTCCTCGTCGATCGTGAACAGCAGCCGGTCCTTGCGGGTCCGGTACTCCCGGCGGGTGGTCGGCCGGCCCAGCTTCTGCAGCCCGTCGGCGAGCCCGAGCGCCGCGAACGCCGCCACCGCGTTCCCCGGCAGGTTGATCGCCAGGCCGCCGCCGTCGGAGAGACTTCGCTCGACCATGGTCACCGGCACGTCTCGCCGCCGCAGCGCCCGCGCCAGAGCGAGTCCCGCGATGCCACCGCCGACCACAAGTACGTCCATGACCAACCAGGCTCCCCCTCATCGACCGGTATCGGTGGCCAATGCCGAAAACCAGACAGTGCGGGTACGGTGCACGCCATGTCGATCTCCGGGAACCTGGCGCTGGCCACTGTCATGTCCCATTGCGGCGGCTCGCCGGACGAAGCGCTGCACTTCGCGGCCGGTGCGGTCGCCCAGGATCCGCGCAGCCCCGAGCCGTATCGACGTACGCCGTAACCTCGCCCCCTGGTTCCACGCCATCGACGTGGTGACCGCCCGCGACCCGGATCCGGCGATGATGGCCCGGATGGCGATCCTGCTGCGTTTCGCCGGCCGGACCGCCGAGTCGCTGGCGCTGTGCGACCGCGCCGACGCGATCGAGCCGCTGATGCTGACCGCCGTGATCCGTGGCGGCACGCACCGGGTCCTCGGCGACCGGGCCGCCACGAAGGCCTGTTTCGAGCGGGCCCTCGAACTGGACCCCGGGAACTGGTCGCTCCACCTGGATCTCGCCGACCAGGCCGCGGAGGACGGTGACTTCCCGGCGGCGGCCGCGCTGACGGCCCGCGGTCTGGAGCACGAGCCGGGCGAGCCGGCGTTGAGCGCTGCCGACGCCGCGTACCGGGCCCGCGCGACGGGTTCTCCCGAGGAGTTCGACCGGCTGCTGACGCTGGCGCCGGCGGTCGAGCACGCCGGGTACCGCGAGTACCTGCTGAACCACGCCCTGCAGACCCCCGGCCTGTCCCCGGCCCAGCTCGCCGCCGCCCGACCGCGTGTGGAGTTCGGCCGCCCATGACGCCCCAACTCCACACGCCCGCTTGGCCCCCACCTCGCGTGCGGAGTTCGGCCGCCCATGACGCCCCAACTCCACACGCCCGCTTGGCCCCCACCTCGCGTGTGGAGTTCGGCCGCGTATAGCGCCCGAACTCCACACGCGGGAGGTCAGCGGATGCTCAGGTCGGTCCAGACGAGGCGGTGGTCGGAGGTCGGGAAGCCGCCGACCGCGGACCAGGCCGGGCTGTACACCCCGGACAGCCGGGACAGCGGGTCTGCCTGCACCGGCCAGAACACGCCCGCGTCACGGATCTTGAGACCCTTGCGCGGGAGCACGTAGTCCGCGCGCAGGTTGCCCGGCGCGGTGTCGGAGAAGTCTGCCGTGTCGTACGCCGGGTTCCCGGTGTGGGTGAGGTTCGCCCCGCCCTGCAGGACCGCCGCCTCCGGCCCGCCCGCGCTGTCCGGGCTGACCCGGGTGTTGATCAGCGGGTGGGTGAGCAGCTGGTTGATCGCGCCGTCGTACGAGTCGCCGTCGTACGGGTCGGCGTTCTGGTCACCGGCGATCACGAAGTTCGCGCCGGCGCGCAGGCCACCCCGGCGGCCCCGGTCGTCGTAGATGTACGACGAGGTACGCCCGGGCGTCACGTAGTCGGCCCAGAACCGGATCTCGTCGTGGTTGCGGCGCCCGTTACGGTCCTCCGGCCCGTCGAAGGTGGGCGGGGTCGGGTGTGAGGTGAGGAAGTGGACCGTACGCCGCCCGATGGTGATCGGCACGTCCCAGTGGCTCTTCGACGACAGCCGCAGCACCGCCTGCTCCGGGGCCGAGTAGAAGTCGCCCGGGATCAGGTTCCCCGGCATGTCCTTCCACTTGAACAGCTGGAACGTGCGGACCGCCCGGTGGTCGATGGGGTACTTCGAGTAGATGACCATGCCGTACTGCCCGGGGAAGAGACCGTAGCCGTACGCGTCGTCGGCGTACGCGGCGTCCCCCGGCGTGGTGTCGGTGACCCCGTTGTTGTTGAGGTCGAACCCGCTGGCGACGCCGGTGTTGACCGGCGCGGTGTAGCGGTAGGGGTACCGCTGGGCGCGCGCCCCGTTCTGCGGCACGGCCAGGAAGTTCTCCGCGAACAGCCGCGCCGCCTCGGGGTCGTGGTCGAACTCGTTGATCAGCACCACGTCGGGTGCGGCCCGCTGGATGACCTCGGCCACGTTCTTCGCCTGCCGGCGGTAGACGTCGTCCACGTCCGGGCTGGCCAGGTGCTCGCGGAGCAGACCCTCGGCCGGGCGGTTGAGGGACAGGTTGTACGTCGCGAACCGCACTTCGCCGTCGCGATGGCCGCCGCCGGCGAGCGCGGGAGTGCCGCTGCCGATCAGCGCCGCGCCGAGAACTGCCGTGAAGAGAAGACGTCTCATTTCCACAGTGGGTACCGGGGATCCGGGGTGGGCGCAATGGCGTTCACCCATCGATCACCGAGTGTTCTCAGCTTGCGGTGACGAGGCACCCAGCCGTGAGCGCGGCGATCACCAGTGGCAGGGCGACCCGGGCCGTACCGTCCTGGCACACGTACCGCAGCCCGGCGACGATCACCATCAGAATGATCATGGCGATTCCGGCGGCGATGCCGAGCGGCGGGACGACGAGGCCGGCCGCCATGCCCAGACCGCCGAGGATCATCAGGGCGGAGAAGTTGCGGTATTCCGCGACGGAGACCCCGAAGTGGTACGCCGCCGCATGCTGCTCCCGATCACCGGCGGTGAGGCGGGCGATCCCCTGAACGCCGAAGAAGACGGCGACGATGCCGGCGAGCACGATGTTCACGGTCATCTCCGGTTCGGGCGACAACATGCACAGACACGTGCAGGTTAGTTTTCCTGCTCAGCGGTGTGCAATCGTGTGTGACACGACCGACGCCCGCCGGGTCGCCGCTTCCGCCTCCGCCACCGGCAGCCCCGCCGCGACCAGCACCGCCACCGCCGCCCTGGTGCCGTCCTCGGCCCACAGCCCGTCGTTGACCGCCTGCATCATGGCGAGCGTCGCCGCCTGCAAGGTCGCGCTCAGGACCGGCAACGGCAGGTGCATGGCGAACCGGCCACCGTCCCGGGCCCGCTCCAGCAGCGCGTGACTCTGCGCCGCGATCGGATGCAGCAGCTCCCGCAGCCCCGCCGTACCCAGATTGCTCTCGGCCAGCGAGATCAGCAGCCGGTACTCCTCACCGGCCGCCCACACGGTCAGCACATAGTCGGCGAGCGCCACCTCGGGCTCGAGCTCACCCCGGTCGGTCCGCCCCAGCGCCGCGAGCAGATCCGCCGCACACTGGTCCGCCAGCCCGGCGAGGAGTTCGTCCCGGTTCGCGAAGTGCGCGTACACCGTCCGCCGCACCACCCCCGCCGCCTGCGCCACGTCGTCCATGCTCGCCCCAGGCTGCCGCGCCAGGAGCGCCCGCGCCGCCCACAGGATCCGGTCCCGGTTCTCCGCCGCGTCCCGCCGCCGCTTCCCTTCACCCACCACCGCCACCCCCACCCTCCGCAACAGTCCCGCTCGCATGCCGTCGCACGGTTCCCCTCACACATCGCACCGCACGCCGCCGATCGCGCGCCTCAGGCCGTCTCCCCGCACATGTCATCGTGACGCCCACCCAGCACCGGCGAGGAGCAGTGAGGATAGCGGCGGCGAACCTCCCTCCCCAGCCCGCCCACCCTGGCGCACCGCCACCTCCGGTTCGCCAGCCGTCGCCCAGCCCTGCCACACCAACCCGATAACCCGCTTCAGCGACGGCCCACGAAACCCCAACAACGCCAGCCGTCGCTCGGGCCTGCTACACGAACCCGATAACCCGCTTCAGCGACGGCTCGCGAAACCCAACAACGCCGGCCGTCGCGCAGCCCCGTCACACCAACCTGAAGACCGGGTCCGGCGACGGCTCGCGACACCCGACGGCGCCGGCCGTCGCGCAGGCCGGCCACAGCGGGCTGATGGCCTGACTCGGCGACGGCTGATGCGGGCACGCCCTTCAATGCATCGATGATGTTCGAAGGGTGCACGGTGGGGAGGACGGCATCGACGGTTGGGGAATGGGGACGTACCGTAGGTAAATGGCGCCCTGGGCCACCCGCAGCCTGCGGGATCTACTGGAGGCGGCCGGGCCGGACGGGCGCGCCGAGGCCCTCGCCGAGCTGCGGGCCGTGCTCGCCGGGCGGGAGATCCGGATCGACACCGCAGAGCCCAGCCGGATCGCCGCGGCACTGCTGGACGAGATCGCCGAACCGTACCTGCTGCAACGGAGATCGGTGGACCGCCCGGACGCCACCCGGCTCGCCAGCACCCCCGCCGGTCGGAATCTCCGGGACCGCCAGCTGCAGTTCGCCGAACGGATGCGCCGCCGGGCCATCGGGGTGCTGTGCGCCGAGCCGCCGGGTTCCCCCGAGTCCGGCCATGTGCGTTATCTGGCCATCGGCACCGGGATGCTGCTGTTCGGCGACTACTACGAGCTGACCGCGCTGATCGCCACGTTCCCGTTCGAGGGGCCGGGCGACCCACGGCGGCAGCGGGGCGCCCTGGCCATGGGGACGGCAGCGCAGGCGGTGGCGGCCACCCGCACGCTCTTCGAGGTCGGGCTGGGCACTCTCGATACCGCATACCTGGCCGAGTGGGTACGGATCATGGCCGACGCCCGGGAGCACGAACTGCACCCCCTCCTCACCCAGTGGCGCCAGTGGACACCCTGAGCCCAGCGCGGCGAATCTCCACATTGACTTTCCGACTCGGAATGTGATTGAGTTTCCGTCATGGAAAACAATGCTGCCGAGCAGCTCGCCGCCATCGCTGACGCCCGCGCCTCCGTCGCCGGCCGCCTGGTCACCCCCTGGTGGTACCACCCTGCGCTCGGCGCCGCACTCGCCGGCTACGTGGTCGCCCTGGGTCTGGGCAGCACCACGGTCGGGCTGATCACGGGCATGCTGTTCATCACCGCGATGCTCCTGCTGGTCAAGGCGTACCGGGAGCGCACCGGCATGTGGGTTTCCGGTTTCCGCGGCGGTCGCGCGGGCCGGTGGTCGTTCGCGATGGGCGGGCTGGTCGGCGCGGTGCTGCTGGGCGCCTGGGCCATCGCCGCCTACACCGACTCCCGCTGGCCGGTCGCGGTGCTCGCCGTCCTCGCGTTCGGCGGAACGATCCTGCTGGGCCGCGGCTTCGACGCCGCCGTCCGGGCCGAACTGCGGTCCGCCGCATGACGGCGGCGTTCGACGAGACGATCCACGCCCCGCACCGGCTGCGGATCTGCGCTTTCCTCGACGCCACCGACAGCACCGAGTTCAGCGTCCTGCGTGACATGCTCGGGGTCGCCGACTCGGTGCTCAGCAAGCACCTGAAGGTCCTGCAGGACGCCGGCCATCTCACGATCACCAAGCCCACGGGCCGGGGTCGCGTGAAGACCTGGGTGAGCCTCACCCCTTCCGGCAAACAGGCGTACGCCCAGCATGTCGCCGCCCTCCGCGCCGTGATCGACAGCTGACCCTCCACGACCGAAACGTCATCAGTGGCCGACAGCGCGGGACTGATCTTGTACGGGCTCACGGCGCAGTTCCCGGCCGGACTAATCGCCCCGATCGAGTCCTCCTGGCCGTCACGGGCCGGCCGACCTCGCCGAACGCCGGCCGGTCGAACCTCGTCCAGGCGACGCGAGTAAGACCGCGATGCTCACCGCGTGACGCCCCGGAGCCGGCCCAGGGCCGATCTTGGGCCCCGGGCATCGGAGCCGGCCGCACAAGATCAAAATCCTGTGCGTACCTGTGCGCGCGACTCCGGAGAACCGGCCACTCCAGCCCAAGATCGCCAGGGTTACCGATCTTGGGCGAGCGACGCCGGTTCGGATCACACAAGATCACAGCCGAACGACCGGGACCACAGTCGCCAACTGCTCAAGATCGCCGCGCGGCGCTCACCTCCATCAAGCGTGCTTATGGACACGGATGACACGGCCAACGGCAGATACGACCATGCGGGCCCAGCCACGGCCGACGTAGACGTCCACCCGCACGGCCATGGCCAGCAGGAACGGCGGACGGCGGACAACCCGGTAGGCATGGACGGGGAAGCGAACGACCCGGCGGACGTGGGCGGGGAAGCGAACGACCCGGCGGACGTGGGCGGGGAAGGGGACGGCCTGGCGGGCGCGGACTAGGGGAAGGCGGACGGCCCGGGGCGCAGACAGAGGAAGGAACCGCCCGGCCATGACGAGCGTGCGCAGCCGAGGCACGGCCGTGACCGGCGTGGGACAGCAGAAGCCACGGCGGGTGAGGCGAAACGGCGGACCACCCGGCCCTAGGACACATTGAAGAAACAAAGGACTGTCGAAGTTCTTGACGGGGCCGCTGTGAGCGCTAACACTCTGGCAACACCCCCGTTACGTGTC
Source organism: Actinoplanes sp. NPDC019969 (assembly GCF_055562375.1). Taxonomy (NCBI): domain Bacteria; kingdom Bacillati; phylum Actinomycetota; class Actinomycetes; order Micromonosporales; family Micromonosporaceae; genus Actinoplanes; species Actinoplanes sp. NPDC019969. The sequence goes on from NZ_JBVHFK010000012.1 coordinate 332,377, forward strand.
CACCGGTCCGGGGGACGGTGGGCGCTGTCCTCCTCGGCTGGGAGAAGCATGCAGATGAGCAGGCGCCGAGGGCGCCGCACCGCACTCGTGTTAACCACCACACTGGCCCTGGCAGCCGGTTCCCTGATCGCCCCGTCGCCGGCAGTGGCCGCCGACGGCCTGGTCCTCTGGTACAAGCTCGACGAGACCTTTGGCACGAAAGCCACGGACGCGTCCGGGAACGGCAGGGACGGCACGATCGCCGGCACGCCGGACTGGGCGGCCGGGCAGGGTCTGGGTTTGAACGGCTCGGACACGTACGTCCAGGCACCGAATGATCTGTTGAAGGACCTCGACGCGGTGAGCGTCTCCTTCGACGTGCGGATCGATCCGGCGCAGTCGACGCCGTACTTCCTCTACGGTTTCGGCAACACCGACACGGCGACCGGTTACGGCAACGGCTATCTGTTCGCGACCGGCAACGGTTTCCGGAACGCGATCTCGACCGGCAACTGGTCCGGCGAGCAGAACACCCGCCCCGCCGACGGCCGCAACCTGGGCCGGGGCGCGTGGAAGACGGTCACGTACACCCAGCAGGGTACGACGGGCACCCTCTACGAGGACGGCATCGCGGTGGCCACCAACACCGCGATCAGTGTCCTGCCGGGCGCGATCGGCGACGGGTCGACGACCGCGAACTACTTCGGCAAGTCGGTGTACGCCGGGGACCGCCTGTTGAAGGGCCGGCTGCGGGACGTCCGCGTCTACGATCGGGCGCTGTCCGGCACCGAGGTGGAGACTCTGGCCGAGAGGGCGAACACCGAGTCGGTGGCGGCCGATGCCGCGGCTCTGGATCTCGGGGACACCAGCGGTCTCACGGCTGATGTGGATCTTCCGGGGCGGGGAGCGTACGGCTCAGTAATCACCTGGAGCAGCAGCGACGGTGACGTGATCAGCGACGCCGGGAAGGTCGTCCGCCCGGCGAAGGGTGAGCCGGACGCGCGCGCCACGCTGACCGCGACGCTGGCCCGCGGCAACCGGACCGGCACGAAGACGTTCGCGGTGACGGTCCGCGCGGCCTTCGACGATCAGGCGAACGCGGAGGCCGCGGCACAAGCGATCAAGATCCACAACCTTGCCGACGTACGGGGAAACCTGACCCTCCCCGGCACGGCGACCTGGTCCTCCAGCGACCCGGCGACCATCGCCCCCACCGGGGTGGTGCACCGTCCCCCCACAGGCGCGGCGGCGCGGACGGTGACGCTGACCGCGACCGTCACGTACGGCACGGCGACCGCCACCCGCACGTTCGAGGCGCACGTCCCGCCGCTGCCGAAGCAGGAGCCGTACGAGGGGTACCTGTTCAGCTACTTCACCGGCGAGGGGTACTCGAACGGCGAGCAGGTCTACAACGCGCTGAGCAACGGCAACAACCCGCTGAGCTGGCGCGAGATCAACAACGGGAACCCGGTGCTGACGTCGACGCTCGGCACGCAGGGCCTGCGCGACCCGTTCATCATCCGATCCCCGGAGGGTGACAAGTTCTACCAGATCGCCACCGACCTCAAGATCTACGGGAACGGCGACTGGGACGCCTCGCAGCGCACCGGCAGCAAGTCGATCATGGTGTGGGAGTCGACCGACCTGGTCAACTGGACCGACCAGCGCCTCGTGCGGGTGTCCCCGGACACCGCCGGCAACACGTGGGCGCCGGAAGCCTTCTGGAGCGACGCCGAGCAGGCGTACGTCGTCTTCTGGGCCTCCAAGCTCTACGCCGCCGACGATCCGGACCACACCGGGAGCACCTACAACCGGATGATGTACGCGACCACGCGTGACTTCCACACCTTCAGCGCGCCGAAGATCTGGAAGGACCCCGGCTACTCGGTGATCGACTCGACGATCGTCGAGCACCAGGGCGTGTACCACCGGATCACCAAGGACGAGCGGAACAACTCGTCGAACTCGCCGTGCAGCAAGTTCCTGATCCAGGAGAGGTCCACCGACCTGCTGAGCACGAACTGGAACCTCGAGGGCGAGTGCATCGGCTCGGGCGCCCTGGCCCGCGGCGAGGGCCCGCTGGTGTTCAAGTCGAACACGCAGGACAAGTGGTACCTGTTCATCGACGAGTACGGCGGCCGCGGCTACGTCCCGTTCTCGACGACCGACCTGGACTCGGGTGTGTGGGCGCCGGAGCCCACGTACAGCCTGCCGTCGCGTCCCCGGCACGGCACGGTCCTGCCGGTGACCAAGGCGGAGTACGCCAGAATCTCCGCGAAGTACGAGGAGCCGCCCACGCCTGCCGTCGGGTTGCGGCTGCGCTACCAGTTCGACGAGAAGAGCGGCACCGTCGTACGGGACACCTCCGGCAACGACTTCAACGGCGTCTACGAGCGCACCCCCGCCTGGGGAACCGGTGTCCAGGACGGCTCGTTCAGGATGTCCGGCGGCACGAACTCGCCGTACGTGACGATCCCGAACGGGGTGCTGAAGGGCGCGCAGGCCGCGACCGTCTCGGTCTGGGCGAAGTGGACCTCCTCCACCACTGTCAACCAGTGGATCTGGGGTCTCGGGGCGGACAGCGACAAGTACCTGTTCAGCAGTCCCCGCAACGGTGGGAACGTGCTGTACTCGGCGATCACGACCGGATCCTGGTCGGCGGAGTCCAAGCTGGCGCACACCGCGGCGCTGCCGGGCGGGAGCTGGCAGCATCTCGCGGTGACGGTCGACGGGTCGACCGCGGCGATGTACCTGAACGGGACGCGGGTGGCGACGGCGACCGGCGTGACGGTGAAGCCGGCCGACCTGTACGACGCGACGAAGTCCTTCAGCGGGTATGTCGGGAGGTCGCTGTACGCGGCGGACCCGTACTACGCCGGCGAGGTGGACGACTTCCGGATCTACGACAAGGCGCTCACACCCGCGGAGATTCTGGAACTCGCCGGGCGTACGACGTCGATCGGCGCCGTTGATCTCGCCTCGCTGAAGGCCCCCGCTCTCGTCGACGACGCCGCGGGCACGGTGAAACTGCCGGTCAAGCCCGGGACCGACGTGACAACGCTGGCGCCGGCGTTCACCCTCGCGCAGGGCAGCGCCATCGACCCACCGTCGGGCACGGTCCGTGACTTCAGCAAGCCCGTCGACTACACCGTGTCAGCGCCGGATGGGACGAAACGGATCTGGAAGGTGGCGGCTCTGGTCATGAAGAGCCCGATCGTTCCCGGTCTGTACGCGGACCCGAACATCTCCGTCTTCGGTGACACGTTCTGGATCCACGCCACCACCGACGGGTTCGCCGGATGGTCCGGCACGCAGTTCCACGCGTTCAGCTCGAAGGACCTGGTCAACTGGACCGACCACGGGGTGATCCTCGATCTCGGGCCGGACGTGAGCTGGGCCGACAACAGCGCGTGGGCGCCGGCCGTCGCCCAGCGGAACGGGAAGTACTACTTCTACTTCTCCGGGGGCATGGCCGGCGGCAACACGGCCAAGCACCTGGGTGTGGCGGTCGCCGGCTCGCCCGCCGGGCCGTTCACCGACGCGCTCGGCAAGCCGCTGGTCGCGGGCGGGACCTACAGCGGCCAGATGATCGACCCGGCGGTGTTCACCGACGACGACGGGAAGTCGTACCTGTACTGGGGCAACGGCAGCTCGTACCAGGTCCCGCTGAACGACGACATGATCAGTTTCGACTCCGCGCTGGTGAAGGCCTACAAGCCCGCGAACTACAACGAGGGCAGCTTCGTCATCAAGCGCAACGGCGTCTACTACTTCATGTGGTCGGAGAACGACACCCGCAGTGCGGACTACCGGGTGGCGTACGCGACCGGCAGCTCGCCGCTCGGGCCGTGGAGCGAGCGGGCCGGGGTGATCCTCCAGAAGGACGCCGCGCTGGGCATCCTCGGCACCGGCCATCACTCGGTGGTCCGGGTTCCGGGGACCGATCAGTGGTACACCGCGTACCACCGGTTCGCGATCCCCGGCGGCGACGGCACCCACCGGGAGACCACGATCGACCGCCTGGAGTTCGCGTCGGACGGGGCGATCACGCCGGTCGTGCCGACCCTGGAGAGCATCGACCCGGTGACGATCGTGACCGCCGGGCCGGACGCCACCGGACCCGAAGGCAGCCCGATCCGGCTGTCCGGGACGGTCTCCAACGACGCCAACCGACCGGTCTGGACGGCCAGCGGCGCCGGGTGCGTGTTCGCCGACCCGCACGCCGCCGCCACCACCGTGACCTGCGCGGACGACGGCACACACACGGTCACGCTGACCGCCGGGGGCACCGCCGACGCGGCGACGGTCACGGTGGTCAACGCGGCGCCGGTGGTCACCGTGCCGGGCGGCCGGCCCGCGCCGGAGCCGCCGGTCGCGGTGAAGACCGAGGTGGTCCGCACGCTCGCGGTCCGGGACACCGACCCCGTGAGTTGTACGGTCGACTGGCGCGACGGCACCACCGCACGGGTCACCGCCGCCGGTGGCGAGTGCGTGCTGCGCCACCGGTACACCACACCGGGCGTGTACCGGCCGTCGGTCACGGTGCGCGACGACGACGGCGGGTCGGCGGTGACGTTGTTGCCGTTCGTGACGGTCCACCAGCCCCGGGCCGGGTACGTGGCCGGCAGCGGCTGGAGCGGCGACACCGACTTCGCGTTCGTCGCCCGGGCCGGCAGGTCGTCGGGCAGCGCCTGGGTGCGGCTCGCCGGCGGCCGGGTCCTGCAGTCGAAGAGCGTCACCCCGGCGCTGGTCATCGGCCCGGCGGCGACGTTCTTCGGGACCGGCACGATCGACGGGGCGGCCGGGTACCGCTTCCAGATCAGCGCGCTGGACGCCCGGAAGGACGGGCTGCTGATCCGGGTCTGGCACGAGCGGACCGGCAAGCTGGTCGCCGAGGTGCGTGACGTTCACATCGACGGCGGCGGCATCGTCGCCTGACGTGTCGTGGCGGGCCGGGACCAGAGTCCCGGCCCGCTTCTCGTTGACATCCACATCGCCAAATGTTTACGTAAACATCCGATCGCCTGCCGTCGCTCAGCCAGGTCTCACCGTCCTCGTGACCCGTCTGAGCGACGGCTGACCACCCCGGCCGTCGCTTAGACAGGTCTCGGCGTCCCCGAGAGCTGCCTGGTCGACGGCCGACCACCCCAGCCGTCGCCCACGCACCTCTCAACCCACCCGAAACCCGCCTGAGCGACGGCTGACCGTCCCGGCCGTCGCCCAAGCAGGTCTCAGCGCACCCGAGACGTGTCTGAGCAACGGCTGACCGTCCCGGCCGTCGCTCAGGCCGGCCTCGGCGTCGCCGAGACGTGCCTGAGCGACGGCTGCCGAACCGCCCCCAAGGACTGCGATGAAGATTCGAGCGCTCCTCACGGCCGCGACACTGGCCGTCTCGACTCTCGCGGCACCGACGGCAGCCACCGCCGTCGATGCCGCAGCCACCACGATCACGATCGACCCGAGCTACCGCGGCCCGGAGTGGGAGGGCTGGGGCACCAGCCTCGCCTGGCTCGCCCACGCCACCGGCGACTACCCCGACGAGATCCGCACCCGGCTCGCCGACCTGCTGTTCAGCGACGACGGGCTGAACCTGAACATCGCCCGCTACAACATCGGCGGCGGCAACGCCCCGACCGTCCGCGACTACCTGCGGCCCGGCGGTGACGTGCCGGGCTGGTGGAAGGCGCCGGCCACGTACACCCCGGCCGACAGGGACTGGTGGAACCCGGACGACCCCGCCCACTGGAACTGGGACGCCGACGCGAACCAGCGCTGGTGGGTGGACCGGATCAAGGGCGAGGTGGACACCTGGGAGACGTTCAGCAACTCGCCGCCGTGGTTCCAGACGGTCAGCGGGTACGTCAGCGGCGGCTTCGACCCGAACACCGATCAGATCCGGGCGGACTCCCTGGACGACTTCGCGACGTACCTGGTCCGGGTCACCGAACAGCTGGAGCAGCGGCACGGCATCACTGTCGACACCATCGAGCCGCTGAACGAGCCGAACACGAACTACTGGCGTACCACGCTGGGGGCCGACGGCCAGCCGACCGGAGGCCGTCAGGAGGGCGCCCACGCCGGGCCCGCGCTGCAGGCCGCGGTGATCGAGGCGCTGCGCCGGGCCGCGCCGGACCGCCGGATCGCGGCGCCGGACGAGACGAACCCGGGGACGCTGGTCACCGACTGGTACGGCCTGACCCCGGCGGCCCGGGACGCGGTGGACCGGATCAACGTGCACACGTACGGGACCGGCCGCCGGACCAGCGTGCGCGACATCGCCAAGGCCGAACAGCGGCCGCTGTGGATGAGCGAGGTCGAGGGTAGCTGGGGCAAGGACTTCACCAGCATGGACTCGGGCCTCGGGATGGCCCAGCGGATCATCGACGACCTGCGGGAGCTGGAGCCGTCGGCGTGGGTGCTGTGGCAGCCGGTCGAGGACGCGAAGAACATGGTCGCCGAGGGCAACCTGCAGTGGGGCTCGATCCACGTGCCGTTCGACTGCGGCAGTACGGACACCCTGCAGACCTGCCCGATCCGGACGAACACCAAGTTCGACACGATCCGGAACTTCACCCACTACGTGCAGCCCGGCGACCACCTGGTGAAGGTCAGCGGCACCCGCAGCATCGCCGCCGTCTCGGGCACCGGGGCGACCGTCGTGCACACCAACCCGGCCGCCACCGGCGAGACCGTCACGCTGGACCTGTCCGGCTTCACGGTGGGGCGGCGGGCGACGGTCACCCCGGTCGTCACCAGCGCGGCCGGGAAACTGGTCCGGGGCACGCCGGTGCGGGTCGCCGGGAAGCGCGCCACCCTGGCCGTGCCCGCGCAGTCGGTCACGACGTTCCTGGTCAGCGGGGTCACCGACCCGGGCGCGGACCATCTGAAGGCCGATCACGTCTACCGGCTCGAGGGCGTCGCCAGCGGGCGGTCGCTGACCCCGTCCGGCGACGGCGTGGTGATCCGGACGAACGACACGGCCGCGGCGGACCAGCTGTGGACGGTACGGGCGTCCGGTGACGAGCGCTACCAGGTGATCAACGCGGGCACCGGGCAGCGGCTCGCGGTCCGGGACGGCAAGACGGTCGTGGAGGCGGCGGGGGCGGTCGAGGACGCCGCGCTGTGGGTCTTCTCGACCACCGGGGACGGCACATACACCCTGGTCAACCTCGGGGCGCGGCGGCTGCTCGACGTCGGCGGGGAGGCGACCGCGAACGGCTCGCCGGTGGGGACGTACCTGCCGACGTCAGCGGCGAACCAGCGGTGGACGCTCAAGGACGAGACGGTCGGGCGTACGGAGGTGGCGCTCGCCCACACCGAGCCCGGCCGCGCGCCCGCGCTCCCGGCGGCGGTGACCACCGTCCTGCCCAGCGGCGAACGCCGCGCCCTGCCCGTGACCTGGACCGTTCCGGCGGCGTCGAAATGGCGGAAGCCGGGCACCGTGCTGGTGCGGGGCACTGCCACCGGGGTCCTCGGGCAGACCGTGCCGGCCACCGCGTCGGTCGCCGTGGACGTGTGGACCGCCACCGAGCCGGGGCGGGCCAAGGCCTACACGGGCGGCCCGGCCGGGTTTCCGGCGACGGTGATCGCTGTCGGACGTCATGGCGGGCGGGCGACCGTTCCGGTGACCTGGGCGGACGCCGCGTTCCCGGCGGTGGGTGTGGTGACGGTACGGGGGACGGCTGCCGTGCTGCCCGGCCGGACCCTGCCGGCGACCGCCCGGGTGCAGGTCACCGCGCCCTCGGAGGGCCTGGTCGACGGTGTCGCGGTAAGTGCCTCGTACACCGAGGGCGGCTACTCGACGGCCGGCCTCACCAACGGTGACACAGGCGACAAGGCGTGGTCGAACTGGAAGGGCTCCGGGCGCAACCCGTACGAGACGCTGACCGTCACCGTGCCGGAATCGGTCACGGCAAGCCGGGCGACGGTGCACTTCTACCGCGACAACGCGTCCGGTGGCGGGATCGCCGCGACCGTGCAGGCCGGGGTCGCGACCGCGTCCGGGTGTGAGCTCAGCGGCTCGCCGATCGCTGTCACGGCGCTGTCCGCCGACGTTCCGCTGCCGCCCGGCTCCGCCGGGACGACCTGTCTGCGGCTCACCCCGGCGCCGGACGGCTACCTGACCGTCGCCGAGCTTCAGGTGTACGCCGCGGCGCCCGGCCGTGGCAGCGACGCGACCCTCACGGCGCTCGCGGTGAACGGGGTGCCGGTACGCGGGTTCGACCCGGCGGTCACCTCCTACCGGGTGGCGGTGCGCGACCCGTACCACGCCCGCGTCACCGCGACCGCCACCGACCCGTACGCCGCCGTCGCCACCTCCCAGCACGGCCGTGTCATCACCGTGACCAGCGAGGACGGCGCGCGGGAGACCGCCTACCGGGTCACCCTGATCCGGCGGGGCTGACCGAACCCCGGGTGCCCTCTACGATCGTGCATCGATCTTCATCGTGGATCGATCGCCGGGAGGGCACCCATGCCGGAGGAACTCGCGCCGACCGCCGGCCAGACGACCGCCGTGATGATCTGGATCGTCGCGGACCTCGTCGCGACGCTCGGCCTGCTGGCCGGGCTCGTCCTGCTGCACCGCGGACGCGGCCCGGCCACCGTGGCCGCGGCCCGGAGCCGGGCGGGCGGCCGGTGGTTCCTCACCGTGCTCGGTCTCGGGCTGCTCGCCCTCGGCGGGCGGCTGGACTTCGTCCGGTCGTCCTCGGGCCGGCAGGCCACCCTCCTCGAGGTGCACGGCACCGGCCTCCCGGTGTACTGGCTGGCGTACTCGCTCGGCGCCGGCCTGCTGACCGTCCTCACCCTGGCCCTCCTCAAGTACCGCGACACGCTGCGGCTGGTGCTCGGTGTGCCCGCGCTGCTCGCCGGGACGCTGCTGCTCGGGCTGCTGCTCACCGTCCACGCCCGGATCGCCCAGCTCGACGACGAGACGACCCGCCGGTTGCTGCCCGCCGTCCCGCCCACCGGTGAGCTCAGTGTCGGCGACTTCGCCTGGGAGCCCGCGATCGGCTGGAGCGTGGGGCTCACCGGCGCGGTCCTGCTGACGCTGGTCGCCGGACTGACCGCGGCCGGACGGCGCGAGCTCCTGGTCGCCGGGGCGCTCGCTGTCGCCGCCTGCCTGGCCACCGTGTCCGCGCCGCCGGACCTCAGCTCGTTCTGGGCGGTCCGGGACGGGGCGGTGGAGCGGGTGGACTTCTCGTCGTTCGAGGTCGGCGGGCCGGCGCTGCTCTGGCCGATCACGATGGCCCTGCTGGCGGTCCTGGTCGCGGCGATCCCGTTCCTGCCGCGGTGGATCCGGGGCGTGGCCACCGTCCTCGCGGCGGCCGCGCCGGTGTGGGTGGTGATCGCCAGCCTGCTCGCCGACGAGCACTACCGGCTGATGCTGCCGGAGATGCTGCGGGCCGGCGGCTACGGCGTCAGCAAGGTACGGGTCGAGCCCCTCGCCTACCTCACCATGATCGCCGTGCTGGTGGCCGTGCCGGTGGCGGCGATCCGCGCGCGGCGGGCGGCTACCGCCGGTAACGATCACCGGTCAGCTCTGGCCATCGATGCCCACCGTCTTCTAAGTTGATGCGAGTTCCGCATTGGACAGGGGGAATTCGCAGATGAGTCACGAGGACGAGGCGCCAACCCGGCGCCGGTCACTCCGGGCGCTCGGAGCGGTGGCGATCGCCACCGCGCTGACCGTCGCTCCGGCCACCGCCGCTTCGGCCGGTGGCAAGGGCCACGGCCACGGCCACGGCAACGCGTGCGAGAAGCAGGCCAACGACACGTACGCCGAGGTCCTGAAGTGCGTGACGCTCGACGGCGTGCTGGATCACCTCAAGGCTTTCCAGAAGATCGCTGACAAGAACAAGGACCCCTACTACCCGGGCACCCGCGCGGCCGGCACGAAGGGCTACTCGGACAGCGTCAAATACGTCTCCGGGCTGCTCCGCAAGGCCGGTTACAAGGTGACCCTGGACCCGTTCGAGTTCACCTTCACGTTCCCGGCGGTGCTGAAGCAGCTCACGCCGGCCAGCGCCAATTACGCGACCGCCGCCTTCACCGGCAGCCCGGCCGGTGACGTCACCGGCAAGGTCATCCCGGTCGACATCAACCTGACCGGCGACCGGGCCAGCACCAGCGGCTGTGAGGCCGAGGACTTCGCGAGCCTCGACTTCTCCGGCCCCAGCGACATCGCGCTCCTCCAGCGGGGCACCTGCAACTTCGCCGTCAAGGCGCAGCTCGCGCAGGCCGCCGGCGCCGAGGCGGCGGTGCTCTTCAACCAGGGCAACGACCCGACCCGCGAGGGTCTGCTGCTCGGCACGCTCGGTGAGGACCACGGCGTGACGATCCCGGTGGTCGGCGCCAGCTTCGCCGACGGCGCGGCGCTGGCCGCGGCCGGCTCGACGGCGCAGGTGAAGGTCGTTCCGTCGGAGACGCGGACCGACTACAACGTGATCGCCGAGCTGCCCGGCAAGAACAAGAACAACGTCGTGATGGCCGGCTCGCACCTGGACAGCGTCACCGAGGGCCCGGGCATCAACGACAACGGCTCCGGTTCGGCCGCGATCCTGGAGACCGCGCTGACCCTGGCGAAGAGCAAGCCGCAGAACACGCTGCGCTTCGCCTGGTGGGGCGCGGAGGAAGAGGGCCTGGTCGGCTCCACGGCGTACGTGAACGAGCTGACCCAGGCCGAGAAGGACAAGATCGCGCTGTACCTGAACTACGACATGGTCGGCTCGCCGAACTACATCTTCCAGGTGTACGACGCGGACCAGTCGTCGTTCCCGGCCCCGGTCGTGGTGCCGGAGGGCTCGACCGCGATCGAGGACCTCTTCGAGTCGTACTACACCTGGAAGAAGCAGCCGTACGACGACGCCGAGTTCTCCGGCCGCAGCGACTACCAGGCGTTCATCGAGGCGGGCATCGCGTCCGGCGGTCTGTTCACCGGCGCCGAGGTCGTGAAGACCGAGCAGCAGGCGGCGATCTGGGGTGGCACGGCGGGCGAGTCGTTCGACCCGTGCTACCACCAGGCGTGCGACAACATCGGCAACCTGGACCTGAAGGCGCTGGAGATCAACAGCGACCTGATCGCGTTCGCCCAGCTCACCTACGCCTTCTCGACCGAGTCGGTGAACGGTGTGAAGGGCAAGCCGGTCCCCGGCAAGCCGATCAAGCTGCCGGCTCCGGCCGGCCCGCAGGGCACGTTCAACACCGGTGACGGTGGCGACGAGCACGAGCACCACGCGGAGTCCTGAGCGGTAGACATCGAAGGCCGGTCCCCGAGCGGGGGCCGGCCTTCGTGCTGCTGGAGAAGATCAGATCTCGCGGCTGCCCGGCTCCGGCGCCGCGGTCAGGTCCATCAGCTGCTGCGTGACGTGGTTGGTCAGCGCCTCCTGGTAGCTGGTGGCGAGCTGACCGAGCCGGTCGATCTCGTCGAGGGCCGCTGCCCGCTTCTCCACCAGGCTGTCCATCGCCTCGGTGTGGTTGCGGCGGGCGTCCGCCTCGATGGTCGCGGCCTTGATCGAGGCCTCGCTGGTGAGCTGGTCGGCCTTGTCCCGGGCGCCGGCGATCACCGTCTCGGACTCGCGCTGCGCGTCGCGCATGTGCTCGTCGGCGGTCCGCTGGGCCATCATCAGCACCCGCGAGTTGCGGTCGTCGTCACCGGCGGTGAGCGCCGGCATCGCGCCGGACGGGGCCTGGGCGCGGGCCCGCTCCAGCTGGGCCTGCACGTTGCGGGCGTTCTGCTCGGCCCGGGCGCGGGCCTCCTGCAGCCGCTCGAGCTGGGCCGCCAGGTCGGCGAACTCGTTGTTCAGAACCATGGTCGCGGCCGGGTTGCCGCCGCCCCCGCCGCCGCCGCGCTGGAGGGTCTCCTTCAGCGCGCCGTTCTCCTCCAGGAGGCGGGTGAGCTCGCCCTCCACCTCGTCCAGGAAGGCGTCGACCTCTTCCTCGTCGTATCCACGCTTCCCAATCGGCGGCTTCTTGAAGGCCACGTTGTGAATGTCAGCTGGAGTGAGCGGCATCGTGCTCCTCGGTTCCCTTGGTTGGGTCGTGCGGCGAGAAATTTTACGCAACGACCCTGTGCCCTTGCCGTGGGCGTGATCGATCGGGCCTCACTACCCGACAGATCCGATCGAGACTACCGGGACCTGCGGGGGCACGCACGCTCCGGTGCCCGGAGCGTGCGTGGGTTTCCGGTCAGTGCCAGAAGACGGCGACCGCCGCGTTCACCAGGGTCAGCGTGATGATGCCGATGAAGTGGCCCTTGTTGACCGCCTCACGCTTGCGCGGGATGAACACCATGATGAAGATCAGGACCGCGAAGAGGCCCTTGACGGCCAGCTTGATCGGGTCCGGCTCGTTGTCGCCGCCGCCACGCAACGGCGCGGCCAGGGCGATGCCGCTGATCAGCTGGATGATCGAGCCCCAGAGGACGGCCGGGTTGATCCGGAACTTCCCGGAGACGAATTGGGTGACGGCGCCGCCGAGCAGCAGGGCGAAACCGACCAGGTGAATGAAGAGAAGAATCAGCCGCAGTGCTTCCACGTGCGGAAGTTTCCCAAAGCGATCACCTGCGGACCACCTCGGGGGTACGCCGTACCAGCAGCGGCTCGGCCAGGAACAGGGCCAGCGCGGCCAGCGCCAGCAGCCCGCCGGCCAGGGCGGTGGCCCGTACGCCCGGCCCGTCGAACACCACCGCGCCGATCAGCGACCCGGCCGCGATGCCCACGTTGAACGCCACCGAGTTGCCGGCCGACGCCATCTCGGTGCTGCCCGGGGCGACCTCCAGGACCCGGTTCTGCAGGGCGGGGGTGAGCGCGCCGATCGCGAACGCGGTCGCCGACATCAGGACCGCGACGACCGGGCCGGAACTGGCGGCCACGTACATCCCGAGCAGGGACAACGCCAGGATCGCGGCCGGCCCGGTGACGGCGGCGCGCTGCCACCGGTCAGTGGCCCAGCCGCCGGCGGCGACCCCGGCGAAGTCGGCGACGCCGCGGGCCAGCAGCAGCGGGGCGACGGCGGCGGCCGCGAACCCGGTGGCCGCCATCAGGAACACCTCGGTGTACGTGAACGACGTGTACAGCCCGGCCACGGCCAGGGTGGTGACGGCGACGACGACCGCGTACCGGCGGCGGTCCGGGTGGGTGCCGGTGGCGGCGTGCGTCGCGTCGACCCGGACGTCCGGCATCCCGGCGGCCAGGGCGGCGAACGCCGCCAGTGCCAGTACCGCCAGGGCCACGAACGCGGCCCGCCAGCTGAACTGCTGGCCCAGCCAGGTCCCGGCGGGCACGCCCAGCATCGGCCCGAGCGAGGCGCCGGCGAAGACCACCGCGTTGACCCGGCCGCGCACCGACACGTCGAACATGGCGGCGACCACCGGCGCGACCACGCCCCAGAAGATCGCCTGGGACGGCGCGGCCAGCAGCCGGGCGGCGAGCAGCATCGGGTAGCCCTGGGCGAACGCGGAGATCAGGTTCCCCACCACCAGCACGCCCAGCAGGATGATCATGAGCCGGCGCCGGGGGACATGGCGGGTCGCGTACGTCAGCGGGATGGTGACCACCGCGACCACCACCGCGTACCCGGTCACCAGAAGGCCGACCGCCGGCTCGGAGACGCCCAGGTCGCCCGCGATGAGCGTGAGGATGCCGATCGGCATCGCCTCGGTCGCCACGTAGCAGAACGCCGCCGCGGCGAGCGCCAGCAGCGGCAGCATCCGGTCGATCACCGCCACACCATATCGAAACCTTTCGACGGTTGCTCGGGCGCCGCCTAGAGGCCCCGTTCCTCACGCCATTTCCGGATGTCCTCGATGTCCGGCACGGTCTCCTCCTGGATGCCCCGCCAGAGGTGCGGCGCCGACACCCGTACCGCCTGCTCGACCCGCACCTCGATGTCCGGATATCTCGGCAGGGTGACCTGGTAGTACGGCGCGTGCAGCACACCGCGGCGCAATCCCGGGATCCGGCCGTCGAGGGTGGCTCGCGGCGCCGGGAACAGCTCCAGCGCGTACCTCCCCGGGTGGCTCGTGCGGTAGGTGACACGTACGCCCGTCAGCTCGTGCCATCCGATCGGGCCGATCCCGGACCGGTCGATGGTGAGCCGCCCGGGCCGCAGCGCCCGCACCAGCAGCACCATGGCCACCAGGAACGCCGGCACGCTGAGCAGCACGCAACCCCAGGCCACCGCGCGCGAGTTCGCCTCGTCGCGGAAGGCGTAGTACGCAGCGACGACGAAGAAGGCCGCCACCAGCACGGTGACGAGCGCGCCACCCCGCCGGCCGCGGTTCAGGTCGATGCGCATACGTCGATGTTAGGACCGTGATATACAACGCGGAGACAAGTATCCGACCGCTCGATCGGATAGTTTCGACGCTGATCACCAGCAGGTCTCCACATGTGGGCGGGGTTCGGCCCGGCACGCATGCCGCAGCGGGAGAGAACTACATGACACGCTACGTAGCGATCGGCGACAGCTTCACCGAAGGTCTCGGCGACACCCTGCCGGACGGCGGCGAACGCGGCTGGGCCGACCTGGTCGCGACCGGTCTCGCCGCCGACGGCGAGCAGGTGGAGTACGCGAACCTCGCCATCCGCGGCCGGCTCCTCGATCCGATCGTCAACGTCCAGCTGGAAGCGGCGCTCGCCCTCGACCCCGCGCCGACCCTGCTGTCCTTCAACGGCGGCGGCAACGACATGCTCCGCAGCACCGCCTCCCTGGACCGGCTGATCGAGCTGACCGAGCACGCGATCCGCCGTTGCACCTCCGCCGGCGTGCGGATGGTGGTGCTGAGCGGCGCCGACCCCTCCGACCACATCCCGTTCGGCAGCACGTTCCGCCGCCGCGGCGAGATCCTCACCCAGGCCGTCGAGAAGCTGCTCCCCCGCTACGACGTCACGTTCGTCGACTGCTTCCGCGACGTCGAGCTGCGCCGCCGTGCCTACTGGTCCGCCGACCGCCTGCACCTGAACACCAACGGTCACCGCCGCGTCGCCAGCCTGGTCCTGGCCGCCCTCGGGCATCCGGTCGCCGCCCACGTGCTCGACCCGGCCCCGGCGCCGTCGTTCCGGCTGCTCTCCGAGGCCCGCTACTACAGCGAACACGTCCTCCCCTGGATCAACCGCCGGATCCGGGGCCGCTCCTCGGGCGACGACCGCTCCCCCAAGTTCGCCACCTGGACCCCCGTCCCGGCCTGACCCTTACCGCGTCCCCACCGGGCCGACTGCGATGGTCACCGCTACCCCGCGATCGTGAGCCGTCGCTGAGACCGGCTACTGGTTGCGGGTAACCTGCCTCAGCGACGGCCCGCGAACCTCCCACCGCCTCAGCCGTCGCCGAGACCGGCCACGGGCTCCGGATGACCGGCCTCAACGACGGCCCACGAACCTCCCACCGCCTCAGCCGTCGCCCAGCCACCCCACCCGAACCCGATGACCGGCCTCAACGACGGCTCGCGAAACGGGCCGCGAGTGTCCGGCTGGCTCTCATGGCTGTCTCGACGGGCGGGAGACGGCCATGAGAGCCAGCCGGACAAGATCTTCGGCTGGCCCGTGCGGTGGGGCGGACCTCGCACCGGGGGTCGCGGAACGGTTTGTGTGCTTTTGGGGGCTGGGACGAGCGTACGAGAAACCGCCCTCACCCGGAAGCGAGGGCGGCCCTGCGGGAACCGTCAGGCCTGGGGCAGCACCCGCGCGATCTTGATCGTGGTGTTCGTTCCGCCGGTGGCGGGGTAGGCGGCGCTGCCGTCGGCGTACGACTTGAACGCCTGGTAGGAGTGGTCCTTGACGGCGAGGGTCAGGCGGCCGCCCACGGTCTTGCCGGTGCCGGCGTCGTAGACCTGCGCGGCCATGCTCGAACCGGACTGCCAGGAGAGCAGCATCCGGCCGGGGCCGTAGGAGACCAGGTGCGGGTGGGCGGAGGCGACGCCGGTCCGGACGGTGGCGGTGGATTTCCCGGTGGTGAAGCGTTCGAGGCGGACCTGGCCGCCCTGGCTCCACGCCGTCCAGTAACCCTTGCCCTCGGCGAGGATCAGGTCGCCGCCGAAGAGGGTGCCGTCGCAGGTTCCGGCGGCGACGGTGCGGTACGGGTTCGGCTGCGCGATCCGGCATTCGTTGTCGGTGGCGCAGACCGCGGCGAATCGTCTGGTACGCGGATCCCAGACGATCCGGGAGTTCCAGGCGTGGCTGCAACCGACCTCGGCGGCGTCCTTATGGCTGGTCAGGAGCTTGCCGTTAGCGCTCACAACCTGGATTCGGTCTCCCTGGTGGATGTCGACGCAGGCGCCGTTCTTGACGGTGATGGCGACGCCGAAGTACGCCGCCCAGTCCGAGCCGTTGGTCGCGAGCCGCCCGTGGTGCTGGTACCACCAGATGAACCGGGCGCCGTCGTCGTAGCCGGTGCGGCCGCCGGTCAGGTTCGTGACCTGCCGTTCCCAGACCAGCTTGCCGTTGTTGTCGAACCGGATCATGTGCATGGTGTTGCACGGACTGGACGTGCCGCCGCAGAGCGACCCGCCGCCGCAGTTGCCCTTGCGGGTGAGCAGGATGACGCCGCCGTTCGCGTCGGCCTGGACGTCCTGCAGATCGATCCCGGTGAAGCTGGTCGATGTGCCGGTGAGCTTGTCGTCGCAGCCGAGCCTGCCGAGGTGGACCTTGCCGTCGGTGCCGAGCCAGGCGAGCCAGGAACCGCCGTCGGGACGGGCCGCGAGGGCCATCGGGAGGTCGTCGGTGTCGCCTTCGGACCCGTACCCGGCGACCTTGGCCGGCAGGCTGACCGTGGTGACCTTGGCGACCGGCTTGGCGGCGGCGGGCCGCGCGCACCCCGTGGCGGCTGTCGCGGGTTTTGTGGGGGTGGCGCTCGGCGCGGCGCTTCCCCCGGGCGCGGCGCTCTTCCCGGGCGCGGCACTCACGACGGAGGGGGACGGCGCGGCGGAGGAGCCCGCCGCGACCTGCTGGCCGGGCGCCGGGGCGGCGGGGTCCGCGGCCGGCGTGGAGCACGCTCCCATGGCGACGACGGCAAGAGCGGCAACCGATGCCGCAAGCAGGGCTCGCATGTCCTTTTCCTCGATTGTTTTAAGTTTTTCTTATGGGCGGCTTAACGGCCTTCATAAACGACCGCATCGACAGACCTTACCGGTTCCGGCCTGCTGATCAAACAGCCGCCCACCTGCCTCCACGCGCGACTGATCGCGTTATTGACAATGGCGCGGGAACGATTCTCCGGTCGCCATTCCGGCTGGCCGGGCGACATTTCGGCCGGCCGGACCCGAGGCTCACTCCCGGTGGGCTCTCCGGGCCGCCTCACGAGCGGGCGAGGCGGCTGGTTCTTGACAGGGAAGTTACGGGCGTCAACACTTCGAAACATTCCCCCGTGCGTTAGCGCTAACAATCGGAGTCTCGATGACCCGCGTCCTCACTCGCGTCAGCGCGTTCCTCACCCTCCTCGTCCTCACCCTGACCGGCCTGGCCGCCCCGGCCCAGGCCCTCGACCCGTTCACCGGCTACCTGATGGTCCACTTCACCGGCGAGTCCGCCCGGGGCGAGCAGATCTATCTGGCCCACAGCAAGGACGGCCGCAACTGGACCGACCTGAACGCCGGCGGCCCGGTGCTGCTCTCCACCGTGGGCACCCAGGGCGTCCGCGACCCCGCGATCGTCCGCTCCCCGAACGGCGACAAGTACTGGATCATCGCCACCGACCTGCGGATCGCCAGCGGCACCTCCTGGGGTGACGCCTCGACCAAGGGCAGCAAGAACCTGGTCGTCTGGGAGTCGTCCGACCTGGTCAACTGGTCGGTCCCGCGGCTGGTCAACGTGGCCGGCGGCATCTCCGGCGCCGGTGACGCGTGGGCCCCCGAGGCGATCTGGAACCCGGCCACCAACGACTACGTCATCTACTGGGCCACCAACTCGGCGCTGAACGGCGTCACCAAGCACCGCATCTGGTACGTCCGGACCAGTGACTTCCGGACCGTCTCCGCCCCGCAGCTCTACATCGACCGGGGCACCGGCCAGGGCATCATCGACACCCAGATCATCGAGGTGGCGAACAGTCTCGGCGGCTACCGGTACTACCGGGCGTCGGCCGACGGGCAGATCACCATCGAGGGCAGCAACACGATCCTGGGCGCGTGGACGAGGATCGGCGACCTGCAGCGCCTCGGCATCTCCAACGGCGCCACCGGCGGCAACGTGGTCGAGGGCCCGATGTGGGCGCAGACCAACGGCACGAACGAGTGGCACCTGTGGGTGGACCAGTACGCGACCGGCCGCGGTTACATGCCGGTACGGTCCACCAACCTGGGCAGCACCGCGAACTTCGCCACCCGTACCGATTACAGCCTCGGCACGAACAAGAAGCGGCACGGATCGATCCTGAACCTGACCGCCGCCGAGGAGAGCCGGGTGCTGGCCAAGTGGGGCGCCTCGACGACGACCCTGAAGCGGATCCAGTCGTACAACAACCAGACCCGGTACGTGCGGCACTCCAACTTCGACGTCCGGATCGACGCGAACGTGAGCCCGGTCCAGGACAGCCAGTTCCGTATCGTCCCGGGCCTGGCCAACGGCTCCGGGTACGTGTCGTTCGAGTCGGTCAACTACCCGGGCCACTACCTGCGGCACTACGGGTACGACGGGGTGCTCGCGGCGAACGACGGCACCGCGACGTTCGCGGCGGACGCGACGTTCAAGCAGGTCGCCGGGCTGGCTGACGGCTCCTGGTCGTCGTTCCAGTCGTACAACTACCCGACCCGCTATCTGCGGCACTACAACTACCTGCTGCGGGTCGACCCGATCAGCACCGCGACGGAGAAGGCGGACGCCACGTTCCGCGTGCAGTAGGACGAGAAGGGGGCTTCGGCCCCCTTCTCTGTTTGTCTTATCCTTGCACTGCAAGGTACCTTGTGGCGGTGAGCGATGACGCGGCACTGACCACGGCCCTGCGCCGGGGCACGATCGAATACTGCGTGCTCGCGCTTCTCGGCAAGCGCGAGCTCTACGGCGTCGAGCTGGTGCAGCAACTGAGCACCGGTCTCGGCATGACCACCAGCGAGGGCACGATGTACCCGCTGCTCTCCCGCCTGCGGCGCAACGGCCGGATCGCGACCACCTGGCGGGAGGCCCCGGCCGGGCCGCCGCGGCGCTACTACACCCTGACTCCGGACGGCGAGGCGGCACTCACCCACTTCCGCACCGAGTGGGTCGCTTTTCGCAGCGGCGTCGACCGCATCCTGGGAACGGAGATCTGATGATGACCCAGACCGATGAGCTGGTGGCCGCCTACCTGGCCCGGGTGGAGCGGGCCGCGAGCCGCCTGCCGGCCGCGCGCCGCGAGGAGCTGCTCGGGGATCTGCGCGAGCACATCGAGATCGCGCGGGCCGAGTCGGAGACCGGGACCGAGGCCGAGGTCCGCACGATCCTGGACCGTCTCGGCGACCCGGAGAGCATCGTCGCGGCCGCCGACACCCAGACGGACCTGCCCCCGGTCACCCCGGCTCCGCCGCCGCCCCCGTGGACCGCGCCCCCGCGCACCGCGCCCGCCCGGTCCGGCACACGGGTGCTGTGGCTGTCGCTCGCCGGGTTCGCGGTGCTCTCGCTGCTCGCCCTCTGCCTCGGCTCCGCGCTTTTCCTCGTCCGCGGCGACGACGGCCCGGCGCCCGCCGATACCGGGCCGATGGCGCCGGTTCCGACCGAGCAGGCACCACAGCCCACGACGACATCACCCTGAACAAACCCTGATGATCCCAAGATGACGATCATCCGGGTTACCACCGATTTGCCGCGGCGGTGACAGTTGGGAGGATGGGCGGGTCTCGTCGCCTGGCCAGGGAGGCCGCCATGAGGTTCGCTCGTCTCACCACCGTCGCCCTGTCGGCCGTCGTCCTCACTCTCGCCGCGTGTGGCTCCCGTCCCGAGACGCCCACCGCGGCGCCCCCGTCGACGGCCGGCTCGCATGCCGGGCACACGGCCGGCTCGGCCCCGCCGCCGAGTGCGCTGCGGGCCGGTGAGCGGTTCGTCGACGTGGGCCTGAGCACGCCTTACACGCCCGCCGCGCCGAACGGCGGCACCGACGAGTACCGGTGCTTCGTCGTCGACCCGCAGCTCACCGAGCCGGCTTTCCTGACCGGCAGCCAGTTCCTCCCGCAGAACGCGGCCATCGTCCACCACGCGATCTTCTACCGGCTGAGCCCGGAGCAGGCGCAAGCCGCCGAGAAGGTGGACGCGGACGCCCCCGGCGAGGGCTGGACGTGTTTCGGTGACAGTGGCGTGCAGGGCGAGACCGCCTGGGTGGCGCACTGGGCGCCGGGCGCCGGCGAGACCCTGATGCCGGACGGGTTCGGGTTCACCATGCCGCCGGGCGCCAAGCTCGTCATGCAGATCCACTACAATCTGCTCGGCGCGGGCGACGGCGGCCCCGGCTCGGACGCCTCCGGGATGAAGATGCGGCTGTCCAGCGCGTCCGCGCTCAAGCCGCTGGAGACCAGCCTGGCGATGGCCCCGATCGAGCTGCCCTGCGAGCCGGTCGGCACCGGGCCGCTCTGTGACCGGGCGGCCGCGATCGCTGACGTCGGCAAGCGGTTCGGCGCCGACTCCGTGGAGCAGGTGCAGCAGCTCAACCAGTGGTGCAATCAGGGCGGGGCGCCGAAACCGGGCAACACGCAGAGCTGTGACCAGCCGATCCGGCAGGGCGGCACGGTCTACATGGCGGCCGGGCACATGCACCTGCTGGGCCGTTCGATCAAGGTCGAGCTGAATCCGGGCACGCCGAAGGCGCAGACCGTCCTGGACGTGCCGCGGTACGACTTCGACGACCAGGCGCTGCTGCCGCTGGCGAAACCGATCACGATCACCGAGGGCGACACGGTACGGGTCACCTGCACCCACGACGCGACGCTGCGCAAGCAGTTGCCGCAGTTGCAGTCACTGCCTTCGCGGTACGTCGTGTGGGGCGAGGGAACCAGCGACGAGATGTGCCTGGGAATCCTGGTCGTTGCGCCCGAATAGTGGGTACGTAACCGCTCCATGACGGAGTACGGCATCCACGCCTCGCACGAGCAGATCCAGCCCGGCGCGCTCCTGGACGCGGTCATCGCGGCCGAGCGCGCCGGTTTCGACGCCGCCATGTGTTCCGACCACTTCTCGCCGTGGAGCAGCCGCCAGGGCCAGTCCGGTTTCGCCTGGGCCTGGCTCGGCGCCGCGCTGCAGGCGACGAACCTGTCGTTCGGGGTGGTCAACGCGCCCGGCCAGCGCTACCACCCGGCGATCATCGCGCAGGCGATCGGCACCCTGGGCAGCATGTACCCGGGCCGGTTCTGGGCGGCGCTGGGCAGCGGCGAGTTCAGCAACGAGCACATCACCGGACAGAAGTGGCCGCGCAAGGAGGTCCGCAACGCCCGCCTGCGCGAGTCGGTGGACGTCATCCGGGACCTGCTGAACGGGGAGGAGGTGTCCCGCGACGGGCTGGTCACCGTCGACCGGGCCCGCCTGTGGACCCGGCCGGCCGTCACCCCGCCGCTGATCGGCGCGGCGATCAGCGTCAAGACCGCCCGCTGGTGCGCGGAATGGGCCGACGGCCTGGTCACCGTCAACGCCCCGGAGGAACACCTGAAGGAGATGATCTCCGCTTACCGGGAGGCCGGCGGCCGCGGCCCGATCTGCCTGCAGGTGCACCTGAGCTGGGCGAACAGTCAGCACGAGGCCGAGTCGATCGCACACGACCAGTGGCGCAGCAACATCTTCCAGCCCCCGGTCTGCTGGGACCTGGCGACCGCCGAGGAGTTCGACGTCGTCTCCGAGAACGTGACCGTCGACCAGGTGGCGAAGGCGGTCAACATCTCCGCTGACACCGAACAGCACGTCGCGTGGCTACGAGGCTATGCCGCGCTCGGCTTCGAGCGGATCTATCTGCATCATGTCGGGCAGGACCTGCTGCCGTTCATCGAGACGTTCGGCGCGAAGGTGCTGCCCGCGCTGCGCTGAGCCGGCGCGGCGGCGTTTGTCGGCGTACATCCGGGCGTCGGCGGCGGCGAGCAGTTCGTCGGGGGCGACCAGGCGGCGTTCGGTCCAGGTCACCGCGCCGATGGCGGCGGTGACGCGCAGGCTCTGGTCACCCCAGGCGACCGGCTGGGCGATTCCGGCGGCGACGCGGTCACTGAGCAGCTGTACGGCGGTCGCGTCGGCCCGCGTACAGAAGATCAGGAACTCGTCGCCGCCGATCCGGGCCACCACGTCCCCGGGCCGCACCGCCTCGGTGATGCGCCGGCTCGCCGCCCGCAGGATCGCGTCGCCCGCCTCGTGCCCGTGCTCGTCGTTGACCGGCTTGAACCCGTTCAGGTCGCAGTAGATCAGCGCCAGGTCGCCCGGCGCCCCGTCCGCGTGCGCGGCGATGGCCTTCTGCATCTCGCCGAACAGGTGCCGCCGGTTGACCAGCCCGGTCAGCTCGTCGTGGGTGGCCTGGTAGACCAGCGCGTGCTTGAGCCGGCTGATCCGGATCAGGACGAGGGGGATGCTGAGCACCGGCGCGAGGGTGAGCAGCAGACCGTCCGCGGGCTGGCCGAGCAGCTGGCCGATGCCACCGCAGAACGGGATCAGCAGCAGCGCCGCGCCGAGCCGGCCGAGCCGCAGCTTCGGCGCGGACAGCCCGAACCCCTGGGCCGGCTCGCTGAGCTGCTTGACGCTCGGGTGCAGGCCGGCCGCACCGAGCGCGAGATAGCCGACGGCGAAACACAGCGACGGCAGCGACACGTACTGCCCGCCGGCCGGCCCGATGTGCACCAGCGCGATCCCGGCGATCGTGCAGCCCAGCGCGCCGAACAGGTAGATCAGGCAGGCCCGGGCGGCCCGGCTGCCGCGCGCCACCCGCAGCTGCGAGCCGCAGATGCCGAGCAGCACCAGCAGCTGGGTGAGCACCAGGAACAGGGTGAACGGGTCCGCTCCGGCGGCCAGCATGTGCGGCCGGAACCCGAACTCCCAGACCGGCGCGGCCAGCGCGATGCCCCAGACCGCGGCGTCGATCGTGCCGCTGGCGTCCCGGGGGGCGTGCCGGAGCACGATCATCAGGCTGGCGGCCAGCATGAACACGTACCCGGCGAGCTGCGGCGGGACGACCAGCAGACTCGGTGGCGGGGTGTTGTCGCCGTACCTCAGCGCGGCCAGGAACCAGCCCACGTTGCCGACCGTGAGCAGCCCCAGCGCGATCACCACCAGCAGCCAGGGGCGCTGATCGGTGACCCGGTGCCGGCGCATGCCGACCGTGATCGCGCCCGCGGCGAGCAGGCAGGAGAGCAGCATCAGGCCGGTACGCACCTGCACGCCGCCGGTCAGATAGCCGTAGGCGAAGGCGGCGGCCACCACGGCGAAACCGAGGGAGACCGGCCAGGACGAATCTCCGCGGCGGCGCATACCGCACGACATCGACCCGCCCCGGCCGCTCCTGAGAACTTCCCGGCGTGTGGAGTTACGGCGCATATGACGGCCGAACTCAACACACCAGAAGCGCAAGCGGGCCAGCACCCGGTCGGTCCAGGCGCCCGGCAGGCCGTACCGGCTGTTGCAGGTCGGGGTGGTTGCTGATGCCGCCGACGAAGACCGGGCCGCGACCACGGCGTTCTGCGCGGCGAGGGCGGTGTCGATGAACCCGATCAGGGTGGTCTCCAGGTGTCCGCGGCGTCGACAGCGGCGCCGGACCTGATCTTCAACCGAAGGCGCGCAGGTGACGGTCGCGGGCGGCGTTGAGGTGGGCCAGCATCGCGGCCTCGGCGCGGTCCGGGTCGGCGGCCATGATCGCGTCGGCGACCAGCCGGTGCTCGGCGAGGGTGGTGTGGGTCTCGGCGTAGGGGAAGTACAGCCGGTGGATGTGCAGGTGGGCGTGCAACCGGGTGATGGCGTCGCGCAGCAGCGGGTTTGCGGCGCCGGCCGCGACGAGATCGTGGAACCGGGCGTCCAGCGCGGTGAACAGCGCGTGCGATCGGCGCCCGTCCGGCTCCGCCTCGGCCGCCGGGAAGGGGGCGCCCGCCTCGTCGAGCAGCGCCGCGCGGTCGTCGCCGGAGGCGCGGAGCGCGGCCCAGCGGGCGGCCGGGCCCTCCAGGATCACCCGCATGTCGAACATGTGGTTGAACTCGTCGCGGGTGAGCAGCGGGCTGACCGTGTAACCGGCGAGCGGGCGCTTGCGGACCAGGCCCTCGGACTCCAGCCGGGCGAGGGCCTCGCGGACCGGGGTCGGCGAGACGTCCAGCTCACGGGCGAGGGCGTCGATGTTGAGCCGGTCCTCGGGGGCGAGCCGGTGGTCCAGGATGAGCGACTTCAGCGACTCGTGGACGTCGTCGCTGAGGACTGAGCGGCGGATCATCTCTCCTCGACGGGTTGACTCAGGCATCGACAGCCATTAAACAGTTTCGTAGATCCTATAGGATCTACGAAAGGACCCGGTCGTGGATCCATTCGCACGGGTGCCGCTGGGCGGCACCGATGTCACCGTGACCCGGCTCGGCATGGGGCTGGCGCCGATCGGAGGACTCTATGCGGCGGTCGGTGACCGCACCGCGGCGGGCGCCGTCGACGAGGCGTGGCGTCGCGGGGTGCGGTTCTTCGACACCGCGCCGCTGTACGGTTCCGGCCTGTCCGAGCGGCGCGCCGGCACCGCCCTGCGCGAGCGGTCCGGCTTCACCCTGGCCACCAAGGTCGGCCGCCGCATCCGGCCCGGATCATCCGGCCCGCCGGGCATCTGGGCGGAAGACGCCGCGGCCGCCCCGGTCTGGGATTTCTCCGCCGACGGCGTGTACGCCTCGCACCGCGAGAGCCTCGGACGACTCGGCCTGGACCGGGTCGACATCCTGCACCTCCACGACCCCGACGACCACTTCCCGCAGGCCCGCGACGAGGCACTCCCGGCGCTGGCCGAGCTGAAAAGGCAAGGCGCGATCGGAGCCGTGTCCGCCGGCATGAACCAGTCCGAGATGCTGGTGGAATTCGCCCGGACCGGACGTTTCGACTGCTTCCTGCTGGCCGGCCGCTACTCCCTGCTCGACCAGTCCGGGCTCGCCGAGCTGCTTCCGGAATGCGAGAAGAGGGGAATCTCCGTCATCGTCGGCGGGGTCTACAACTCCGGCGTCCTGGCCGCCCCGGTCCCCGGCGCCACCTACGACTACCAGCCCGCCCCGCCCAACATCCTGGCCCGCGCCCAGGCCATGGAACGCATCTGCGACCGCTACGACGTACCGCTGCGGGCCGCCGCCCTCCAGTTCCCCCTCGGTCATCCCGCCGTCGCGTCGGTCCTGGTCGGCATGCGCTCGCCGGAGGAGGCGGCGGACGCCGTCGCGATGGCCTCGGTGAAGATCCCCGGCAGCCTGTGGCGGGACCTGACCGCCGCCTGGCTGCTCGATCCCGAGGTGCCCGTTCCGTGATCATCGACGCCCACCAGCACTTCTGGACCGCCGACTACCCCTGGCTGGCCGAACCCGGCCAGGAACCGCTGCGCCGCGACTTCACCGCCGCCGACCTGCGCCCGCACCTGGCCGCGGCGGGGGTGCACCGGACGGTCCTGGTCGAGGCGGGCCGGTGCGACCTCGCCGAGACCGTCGCGTTCCTGGCGCTGGCCGCCGCCACCCCGGAGATCGCGGCGGTCGTCGGCTGGGCGGCACTGTCCGATCCGGATCTCGCGACCACCCTGTCCGGACTTCGCCGGCGACCCGGCGGAGAGCTTCTGGCCGGGGTTCGCGATCAGGTGCAGGCCGGTCCCGACGACCTGTTGGACCAGCCGGGGGTACGGGCCGGGCTGTCCACCGTCGCCGCCGCCGGCCTGGTCAACGAGCTGGTGGTACGCGCCCCGCAGCTGCCGTCGGTGGCCCGGGCCGCGGCCGCGCTGCCCGGGTCCACGTTCGTGATCGACCACCTGGGCAAGCCGCCGATCGCCGCCGGCGAGGTGAAACGCTGGCGGGATCTGATCGCCCCGGCCGCCGCCCTCCCGAACGTCACCGCGAAGCTGTCCGGCCTGGTCACCGAGGCCGGGCCGGGCTGGACCGCCGACAGCCTGCGCCCGTACGCCGAAATCGCCGTGGATCTCTTCGGCCCGGACCGCCTGATCTTCGGGTCGGACTGGCCGGTGTGCACCGCGGTCGCCACGTACCAGCAGGTCATCGACGCGCTGACAACCGTCCTGGGCGGCCGCCCCGCCGGGATCTTCGGGCGCAACGCCGCCCGTGTCTATGGATTGGAGCTCTAGTTGAGATACCTGCGGGTGGGCGCCCCCGGCGCGGAACGTCCCGTGCTGTACGCCGAGGGCGCCCTCTACGACCTGTCCCCGGTGACCGCCGACATCGACGGGGCGTTCCTGGCCGCGGGCGGCTACCAGGGTGATCCGGCCGCGCTGCCGCCGGCGGACGTGGACGGCGGCCGGGTCGGGCCGCCGATCGCCCGGCCAAGCGTGATCCTCTGCATCGGGCAGAACTACGCGGCGCATGCGGCCGAGTCCGGGGCCACTCCCCCGGCCGAGCCGATCGTCTTCTACAAGGCGCCGAACACGATCGTCGGCCCGGAGGACGACATCCTGCTGCCGCGCGGGTCCGGGCGGACCGACTGGGAGGTGGAGCTGGGCGTGGTGATCGGCAAGACCGCCCGCTACCTGTCCTCACCGGCCGAGGCGCTCGACCACGTGGCCGGGTACGTGCTGGTGGACGACGTGTCGGAGCGGGAGTTCCAGCTCGACCGCTCGGGCGGGCAGTGGTCCAAGGGCAAGTCGTGCGAGACGTTCAACCCGCTCGGTCCGTGGCTGGTCACGCCGGACGAGCTGACCTTCCCGCTGCGGCTGCGCTCGTGGGTGAACGGCGAGGCCCGCCAGGACTCCAGCACCGCCGACATGATCTTCGACGTGGGCTTCCTGATCTGGCACCTCTCCCAGTTCACCGTGCTGGAGCCGGGCGACCTGATCAACACCGGGACGCCGGAGGGGGTGGCGCTGTCCGGCCGGTTCCCGTTCCTCAAGCCGGGTGACGTGGTGGAGATGGAGATCGACGGGCTGGGTCGGCAGCGCAACGGCGTGGTCAAAGGATGAGGATCGCCTCGGTGTCGTCGTACGACATCAGGTTTCCGACCTCCCGCGAACTCGACGGCTCCGATGCGATGAACCCGGATCCGGACTATTCCGCGGCCTACGTGATCGTCCGGGCGGACGACGGTTCCGAGGGGCACGGGTTCACGTTCACCATCGGGCGTGGCAACGAGGTGTGCCGTGCGGCCATCGACGCTCTCGCCCCGTTGATCATCGGCAGTGACGTCTCCGACATGGGCGACTTCTCGCGGAAGCTCACCCACGACTCGCAGACGCGGTGGCTCGGGCCGGAGAAGGGGGTCATGCACCTGGCGGCAGCAGCCTTGATCAACGCGGCGTGGGACCTGGTCGCCACTGCCGCGCGGCAGCCGCTTTGGGAGTTTTTATCCGACATGTCGCCCGACCAATTGGTCGGTCTGGTGGACTGGCGCTACCTTACCGACGCCCTCACCCCCAGCGCCGCCCGCGATCTTCTCACCGACGCCGCGCCGGGCCGTTCTTCCCGGGCGGAGCACATCCGGAACATCGGGTATCCCGCTTATACGACATCGGCGGGCTGGCTCGGTTACCCCGATCACAAGATCGAACGCCTGGCCCACCAGGCGGTCGCCGACGGCTTCCGGCAGATCAAACTCAAGGTCGGCGCGGACCGGACCGACGACGTACGCCGGTTCGCGCTCGCCCGTGCCGCCGTGGGTCCCGGCGTCCGCATCGCCGTGGACGCCAACCAGCGCTGGGACGTCGCCGACGCGATCGACTGGATGACCGCACTGGCGCCGTACGACCCGTGGTGGATCGAGGAACCGACCAGCCCGGACGACATCCTCGGTCACGCCGCGATCCGCCGCGCCCTGGCGACGTCGGCTCCGGACGGCGGCCCGATCCGGGTCGCGACCGGCGAGCACGTCGCCAACCGGGTCGTCTTCAAGCAGTTGCTGCAGGCCGACGCGATCGACTTCGTGCAGCTGGACGCCTGCCGGGTGGCCGGGGTCAACGAGAACATCGCGATCCTGCTGCTGGCCGCCGCGTACGGGAAACCGGTCTGCCCGCACGCGGGCGGGGTGGGCCTGTGCGAGGCGGTGCAGCATCTGTCCTTCTTCGACTACGTGGCGGTCTCCGGCAGTCTCGACGACCGGGTCATCGAGTACGTGGACCACCTGCACGAACACTTCACCGACCCGGTCGTGATCGAGAACGGCGCCTACCGGGCCCCGTCGGCGCCCGGTTTCTCCACCCGGATGCGGCCCGAGTCGCTGGTCCGGTACGCGTACCCGGAGGGGGCGGCATGGAGCTGAACGGTTTCGTCGCGGCGATCACCGGCGGCGGCTCGGGCATCGGGGCGGCCTGCGCCCGGCGGCTGTCGCTGGCCGGGGCGAAGGTCGGTGTCCTCGACCTGCAGCCGGGGACCGGTCACGCCATCACGTGCGACGTATCGGACGGGGCATCGCTGGACGCGGCGATGGCGGAGCTGGCGGACGCGTACGGCGGCATCGATTTCCTGATCAACAGTGCCGGGATCAGCGCGGTCGGGACCGTCGAGGACAACGACGACGCGGAGTGGGCACGGGTCCTGGACGTGAACGTCACCGGGATCGCGCGGGCCAGCCGGGCCGCCCTGCCGTACCTGCGGCGCAGCCGGAGCCCGGTGATCGTGAACCTGTCGTCGATCGCGGCCACCGCCGGGCTGGTGCAGCGGGCGCTGTACTCGGCGTCGAAGGGCGCGGTGCACGCGCTGACCCTGGCGATGGCCGCGGACCTGGTCAGCGACGGGATCCGGGTGTGCTGCGTGGCGCCGGGCACGGTGGACACCCCGTGGGTGGGGCGGCTGCTGGCCCGCACCGACGACCCGGAAGGCGAGAAGGCGCGACTCGCCGCGCGGCAGCCGACCGGGCGCCTGGTCAGCGCCGACGAGGTGGCCGCGGCCATCCAATACCTGGTGAGCCCGGCGGCGGGCGCGACCACCGGGATGTCCCTGGCCGTCGACGGCGGCATGTCGGGCCTACGGCTTCCCCGCTGAACTCGCGGCGTTCAGCCGCTGCATGAGCTCGTCGACCCGGTCCTCCTGGGCGGCCGCGACGAGGTCGTCGGCGAACCGGCGCACCTCGTCGACCCCGGCCGTCAGATCCGCCGTCCCGATGCTCGTCGGCCCGGACCGCAGCACCCAGCGGCCACCCACCCGGTACGGCCCGAAGGTCGCCGGTGGCAGCTCGAACGGCAGCGCCTCGACCGCGTACACGATCTCGGTGTCCTTGCCGGTCGCGGCGGTGAAGATCATCGCGGGCACGCCGTCGCGCACGCCGGTGAGCACCTCGGTGGCGGGTGCCTTCAGTGGCAGCTCCGCCGGCAGCTCGGCGACCGAGGCCCGGTAGTCCCAGCCGTGGGCGCGGGCCAGCCGCCGGCGCCGTGACGACACCAGGGCGCCCTGCCCGGCCAGCGCGGCGATCGTCACCACCAGCCCGGCCGGGATCACCCACCACGGCGTCCGCACCGGCCCGGCCAGCCAGATCGCGTAGTCATCCATCAGGGTCTCCGAGGTCGCCCGGTCGCCCACCGCCCAGGCGGTCACGTCGAACGGGGCGCCCACCCGCTCCGGCGTGTCGGCCGCGTCGACCTCCACGGCGCCGGTCACGGCGGCGCCGTCCGCCGTCCAGGTCGCGCCCGCGCATCGGATGTCGATGTCGTTGCCGCCGCGGCGACGGCCGCCGCCCTCGAGGCCGCAGTCCCCCGGCACGTGCGCGACCACCTCGGCGCCGGTGAACCGGTGGGTCATCCCCGTCGAGAACAGCCGCACCCCGGCCCCGATCACCGCGGTGAGGGCGACCACCACCCCGAGGAAGGCGATCACGCCGATCAGGCCGGCGGGCGCGTCTCCGGCGCCGAGCGACCGGAAGATCACATAGCACCCGCAGAGCACGGCGACGACGATCGCGACGACACCGGCCCGGCCGGTCGCGCACAGGGCCACGATCACGCCGGCGACGGCACCGAGGGCGGCCACCCACCACCCGGCGCCGGGGTCACGCTCTGACCAGAGATCCGTCATGCATCGACGTTAATCTCCGCTCCGCGCCGCGCCGTCCACCCAGGGCGGGATCCCGGGGTAAACCTCTGTGGTAGACGGCATCCCCCCACAGCGGGACGATGTTCGCCGATCATCGCGTTATCGTGCGTCGATGCAGGTACTGTGGCGGATCCTCACCGGCCGCTACCGGATCGCCGCCGACGCCGCGGCCGCCGCCGCGCTGATATTCATCAGCCTGCTGCTCGGGCGGGAGACCCCGACCGCCCAGTGGAAGCCGTTCGACGTGTGGGCGGTCCTGCTGATCGCCGGGATCTGCCTGCCGCTCGCGTTCCGCCGCCGGATGCCCACCACGGTGATGTTGACCGGCTGCGCGGTCTGGATCCTCTACATCTCCCTCGGCTACTGGCCGGTCGTCGCGGCGTACCCGATGCTGCTCGCCTTCTACACCGCGGCCGCCGTCGGGCCGCTCTGGGCCGCGCCCACCGGGATCGCGATCGGCGCTCTCGTCTGGATCTACGCCGGGCTGGTCAGCCCCGGCTCGTCGATGGCGAGCGTGCTGGCTCAGGCCGTCGCGATCCCGCTGGTCGTCTGGCGGGTCGGGCACGGCGCCCGGCAGCTGGCGGAGAGCAACGCGCGACTCGCCCGCACCGCCGAGGAGCTGCGCCGGGACCGGGCCGAGCTGGCCCGCCGGGTCCTGGTCGACGAGCGGGTCCGGATCGCCCGGGAGCTGCACGACGTGGTCGCGCACCACATGTCGGTGATCTCGGTGCAGGCCGGCCTCGCACGGTATGTTCTGCGCTCCGATCCGGAGACCGCCGACACCGCCCTCGACGCCGTGCTGGACACCAGCACCGAGGCGCTCGACGAGATGCGCCGCACGCTGGGGCTGCTGCGGCTGGGCCGGGAGCCGGACGACGCCGACGAGTCCGACACCCGGCGCCCGCTGCCCGGCCTGGAGGGGCTGCCCGACCTGATCAGCCGGGTGGAGAGCGCGGGACTGCCGGTGACCCTCACCGTCGAGGGCCCGCTGCGGGCGCTGCCGCACGGCGTCGCCCTCACCGCCTACCGGATCGTCCAGGAGTCGCTGACCAACGCGCTCAAGCACGCCGGCCCGGCGCGGGCCGCGGTGACCGTGCGGGTGACCCCGGAGGCGGTGCACCTGACCGTCACCGACGACGGGACCGCCGGCAGCCCGGGTCCCGGCACCGGGCACGGCCTGCTCGGGCTTCGGGAACGCGCCGCCCTCTACGGCGGGACGCTCACCGCCGGCCCGCGTGTCCCCCACGGTTTCGAGGTCTCGGCTACGCTTCCGTACCCGAGCTCCGCAGTGAGCCACCCGGCCGCGGAGGATGATCCGGAAGGGCCGTGAATGACGCGCGTGCTCGTCGTCGACGACCAGGACCTGATCCGCGCCGGGCTCGTCGCCCTGATCCGGGCGGCGCCCGGCCTCGAGGTCGCCGGCGAGGCCACCGACGGCGTCGCGGCCGTGACCCTCGCCGCCGAGCTGCGGCCCGACGTGGTGCTGATGGACATCCGGATGCCCGGCCTGGACGGGGTCGCCGCCACCGAGCGGATCCTCGCCGCCGCGCCGAAGGAGCCGCCCGGCATCCTCATCCTGACCACGTTCGACCTCGACGAGTACGTGTACACGGCACTCCGCAACGGTGCCAGCGGCTTTCTGCTCAAGGACATCAAACCGGAGCGGCTGCTCGCGGCCATCCACACCACCGCCGCCGGGGACCGGATCTTCGCGCCGAGCGTGACCCGGCGGCTGATCGAGGCGTACACCCGGGAGGGCACGCGGGGCTGCACGCCGGAGACGCTGTCCGCGCTGACCGGCCGGGAGGTGGAGGTGCTGCGCCTGGTCGCCACCGGCCGGTCGAACGCGGAGATCGCCACCGACCTCACCCTCGGCGAGGCGACCGTGAAGACGCACCTGAACCGGGTGATGACCAAGCTGGGGCTGTCCAGCCGGGCGCAGGCGGTGGTGATCGCGTACGAGTCCGGGCTGGTCGTCCCCGGTTCAGCGTGTTGATTTCGGCCGTCCAGGACGCCCGAAATCAACACGCTGGTCTGACCGTCAGGCCAGGATCGCCTCCACCCGTACGACACTGCCCGGAGCGGCCGGCGGGATCAGGTTCCCGTCGAGACGCTCCCCGTCGACCAGCAGGTGATCGACGCGGCCGGTGCCGCGCACGCTGATCTCGTACGTGGCGCCCCGGAACCGCCGGACCGCCTCGAACCCGGGCCAGCCGGACGGCAGCACCGGATCGATCCGCAGGCCCGCGAAGTCCGGCCGGATGCCCAGGATCCACTGGGTGATCGCGACGAAGTTCCAGGCGGCGGTGCCGGACAGCCACGAGTTCTTGGCCTCGCCGTGGGTCGGCGCGTCCTTGCCGGCGATCATCTGGGCGTAGACGTACGGCTCGCAGCGGTGTGTCTCGCTGATCTGCTCCCGCGCCGACGGGTTGAGCCGCTTGTAGTAGTCGAACGCCCGGTCCCCGTTGCCGACCATGGTCTCGGCGATCATGATCCACGGGTTGGTGTGGCAGAAGATGCCGGCGTTCTCCTTGTAACCGGGCGGGTACGAGGAGATCTCGCCCAGCTCGATCCGGTAGCCGGAGTACGCCGGCTGCTGCAGCACGATCCCGTGCGGGGTGGCCAGCCGGTCCGCCACGCTGTCCAGCGCCCGCGCGGCCAGCCCGTCCTCCAGGCCGACCCCGCCGAGCACGCACATGCCCTGCGGCTCGATGAAGATCTGCCCCTCGTCGTTCTCGCCGGAGCCGATCACGTTGCCGTGGAAGTCGTACGCCCGCCGGAACCAGGCCCCGTCCCACCCGTGCTCGCTGATCGTCCCGGCCATCTTCTCCGCCGCCGCCCGGTAGACCGCCTCCTCGCCGTCCTGCCCGCGCAGCCCGGCGATCACCGCCAGTTCCTTGGCGGCCAGCACGAACAGGCCGGCGATGAACACCGACTCGGCGACCCCGCCGCTGGCGTTCTCGGTGGTCTGGAACGGCTCGCCCGGGGTGTCGGAGAAGCAGTTCAGGTTGAGGCAGTCGTTCCAGTCGGCCCGGCCGATCAGCGGCAGCCCGTGCGGGCCGAGCCGGTCCAGGGTGTACTTCAGCGACCGCCGCAGGTGCTCGTAGAGCGGGGCCTCGCTGCCCGGGACGTTGTCGAACGTGACCTGCTCGTCGAGGAACGTGTGGTCGCCGGTCTCCTTCAGGTACGCCGCGACGCCGAGGATCAGCCACAGCGGATCGTCGTTGAAGCCGTCGCCGATGTCGTTGTTGCCGCGCTTGGTGAGGGGCTGGTACTGGTGGTACGCCCCGCCGTCGGCCTTCTGGGTGGCGGCGATGTCCAGGATCCGCTCCCGGGCCCGCTCCGGCACCATGTGCACGAAACCGAGCAGGTCCTGGTTGGAGTCACGGAAACCCATGCCACGGCCGATGCCCGACTCGTAGAACGAGGTGGATCGGCTCATGTTGAAGGTGACCATGTTCTGGTACGCGTTCCAGACGTTCACCATCCGGTCGGTGTCGCCGTCGGGGGTCCGCACGTGGATCCCGCCGAGCAGTTCGTCCCAGTAGGCGCGCAGGTCCTCGTACCCCATCTGCACCTGCTCGGACCGCAACCACCGCTCGATCAGAGGCCGGACGCGGGTCTTGTTGAGGGTCTGCGAGCCCGGCGGGTCGAACTTGTCGTCCTTGGGGTTCTCCGCGTAGCCGAGCACGAAGATCACCTCGCGGGTGGCGCCCGGCGCGAGGGAGAGTTTCACCTGGTGGCTGCCGATCGGCTGCCAGCCGTGCGCGATCGAGTTCGTCGCCGCGCCCTTCTCCACGGCGGTGGGGCGATCCCAGCCGCGGTACGGCCCGAGGAACGCCTCGCGCTGCGTGTCGAACCCGCTGAGCGGCTCCGAGCAGGCGAAATAGGCGAAGTGGTTGCGGCGCTCGCGGTACTCGGTCTTGTGGTAGATCACGCCGTCGACCACCTCGACCTGGCCGGTCGAGAAGTTGCGCTGGTAGTTGGTGGCGTCGTCCTGCGCGTCCCACAGACAGAACTCGATCGACGAGAACAGCGACAGCTCGGCCGCGGTGTCCCGCTCGTTGGTGACCCGGACCCGCCAGACCTCGAGGGTCTCGCCGAGCGGCGCGTAGTAGAGCGTCTCCGCGCGGACGCCGCCGCGCGCCGAGCTGATCCTGGTGTAGGACAGGCCGTGCCGGCACTCGTAGTCGTCGAGTTCCCGCTCCGGGGTCGGCTGCCAGGACGGCGACCAGTAGTCGCCGCTCTCGTCGTCCCGCACGTAGACGTAGCGGCCGCCCAGGTCGAGCGGCGCGTTGTTGTAGCGGTAACGGGTCAGCCGCCGCAGCCGGGCGTCACGGTAGAACGAGTAGCCACCTGCCGTGTTGGACACGATCCCGTAATAGGAGTCGGTGCCGAGGTAATTGATCCACGGCAATGGTGTGTCCGGCCGATCGATGACGTACTCGCGCTGCTCATCGTCGAAATGCCCGTAGCGCAACAGGTCCTCCCCCGTCGCCGTCGGTCCCGGCCGGTGGGGCGCCGGCCGGCGTGGGAGCGCGTTTGGGAGCGCTCCCATAGCTGTCCATTTTACCGCTTCGACACGCTCTTGGGACCAGTCCGAAAAGGTGTGAGGGGCGGCTTGCGGCAGGCGGTTCTCCCCAACCCTTTCCGGTACGGGCCACGCACGGTCCCGTGACCCTCCGGCGGCAACGGCAGGCGTTCCCTCCGGACCACCCCTTACTGCGGGTCATGCATGCACGTCACGGTCACCCCCCGGGGGGGGGGGGGGGGGGGGGGGGGGGGGCGGGCCCGCGCCCCCCCCCCCCCCCCCCACAAAAACAACCGCCGGGGGAGGGGGGGGGGGGGGGCCGCGGCGGGGGGC